>NZ_HG003688.1 GCF_000312365.2 Anaerococcus provencensis
AATCAACTAAAAGAAGACTATTATGCGGATCAAATAAGTATCAAGGAATACTATGACCCGTTTACGGGAGAGTCAGTAAAAAGAAGCAATAAATAAACTGCTTAAGCAGAAGCTGAGAAAGTGGTGCATGTGGAGATAATACTCGGAGCCCCAATAGGGGCGTGCCGGTATTCGCGCCTTCTAGGCGCTGTGGAAACTACCAGCTAAGCTGGTAGTTCTGATTTTTTCTGACAGTCTGGACATATTCCAGTAAATTCAAAATTGTGGCCGTTGATTACAAAGCCAGTTTCTTTCTCTATTTCATCTTCCAGTTCGTGGACCGGGCAATTTTCTATAGTGAGTTTTTTGTGGCATATATTACAAGTTATAAAATGTTTGTGGTGGCTGTCGTTTAATTGATAGTAGCTTATACCATCGAGATTTGTAGTCTTAAGTAGGACACCTTTTTCTTCTAATATATTTAAGTTTCTATAGATAGTTGATAAGTCCATGTCGTAATCTTTTTTGAGTTTATCAAAAAGCTCTTCTGCGGATATTGGATTATCACAAGATTTTAAATTTTCTAAGATTAGTTTTCTATATTTGGTGACCTTTAGATCCTTGTCCTTTAAGAGTTCATTAATATTCATAATTACCTCCGTTAATATTATTATACAATTATTTGACATATAAATAAATTGTTATATAATACTTGTTGCAAATGATTTGCATTATGAATGGAGGAGAATATGAAATACAAAAACCTAGCATTAGTACTTGCACTTGGATTAAGTTTAAGTGCTTGTGGACAAAAAGCAGAAAATGGAGATGAAACTCCAGTAAATGAGCCAAAGACAGAAGAAAGTCTTGATGAGCCAACAAAAGAAGACAATGAAGATGAGAGCGCATCTTCTGACGATCAAGCAGAAGAAACCGTAGTATATACTTCTTTCTATCCTATTTATAACCTAACTAAACAAATAGCAGGGGATAAGATGGAAGTAAAATCTTTCACAAATCTAAAGGCTGAAAGTCACGGATGGGAACCTTCTGCAAAAGACATAGCAGAATTATCAAATTCTAAATTAATGTTTATAAATGGTGCAGGCATGGAAGAATGGGAAGATTCATTAGAAGATTCTACTGATATAGAACTTGTTGATACTAGTGAGGGACTTGATCTGATAAAAGCAAACCACGAGGATCACGACCACGAACATGAAGATGAAGACCATGATCACGATCATGAACACGAAGACGAACATGCAGATCATGAACATGAAGAAGAACATGCGGATCACGAGCATGAAGAAGAGAATGCGGATCATGAACATGAAGAAGAGAATGCGGATCACGAAGATGAGGAAGAAGATGCAGACCATGAACACGAAGAACACGATCATGAACACAATCATGGAGAATTTGACCCACACACATGGTTAAGTCCAAAAAATGGCCTTGCTCAAGCCAAAGTTATTGCTGAAAAACTTAGCCAAGTTGACCCAGCAAACAAAGATTATTATATGGACAATTATAAGAAAATAGAAGATGAGTTAAATTCTATGATTGATGAATATAGCAAAAAATTTGAAGAAGCTTCTAACAAAAACTTTCTTGTAAACCATAAGGCATTTTCATATATAGCTCGCGATTTTAACTTAAATCAAATAGCTCTTACAAGTCTTACATCAACTGATGATACAGATGCAAAAACTTTAAAAGAAGCAGCTGAAAAAGCAAAAGAGTTGAATATCAATACTATTTTCTATGAAATGGGTGGATCTGATAAGAGTGCAAAAACCCTAGCTGATGAAATTGGTGCAGAGATTAAACCACTTAATACCCTAGAACTTGCAACAGATGAAGATTTGGACAATAATAAGACTTACCAAGAGTTAATCAGATACAATCTAGAAGAAATTTACAAATCATTAGAAAAATAATAAATGACCTTAATAAGTATTAATAATTTAAGCTTTGCTTATGATCAAAAAGAAATTTTAAAAAATATAAATCTAAAGTTAGAAGCAGGAGACTTCCTAGCTATAAGTGGGGAAAATGGATCTGGCAAGACCACCCTTGTCAAGATTCTTACCAAAGAGATCCCTATCAAAAGAGGCTTTGTAGAAATTTTTGACAAAGATATCAACGATTTTGACAACTTCCAAAAAGTAGGTTATGTTCCTCAACTTAACGAGTCTTCAAACATTGCTTTTCCTCTCACTTGTAGGGAGTATGTTATCTTAAACTTGTACAATAACTTTGGCAAATTTAAGAGACCTACAAGAGAAAATATGAAGACAGTTGAGGATATATTTAGGATATTAAATATAGAAAATTTAATTGACAAGCCCTTCAATAAATTATCCGGTGGTCAGCAACAAAGGGTTATGATTGCAAGATGTTTGGTAAATAACCCAGACGTTTTGATCCTAGATGAGCCAACTGTGGGTATTGACCAGGCCAACAAAGAAGATTTTCTAGACTTACTTTTGCATCTAAATAAAAAACATTCTTTGAGTATAATTATTATAAGTCACGAGATGGAATTTATAAAAAATTATGTCAACAAAGTTGTTGTTTTAAAGGAAGGTATGATATTAGATGCTTGAATTTGCATTTATGAGAAGATCCCTTGCCATTGGAATTATGCTTGCAATAATCATTCCTATGATTGGGATTATAATGATAAATAGAAAAACTTCTATGATAGGAGACGCCCTAAGCCACTCATCTCTTGCAGGTATTGGTTTGGGTCTTATATTTGGTATAAACCCACTTTGGACATCTCTTATCATATGTATAATTGCAAGTTTTGCCATAGAAAGTTTAAGGAAGAAATTCCCCAAATACGGTGATATGGCAACAGCCATTGTAATGAGTACAGGCATTGCCATTGCATCAATTCTTTCTGACTTTACCCCAGGTGGAACAAGTTTTGAATCCTTTATGTTTGGTTCTATTACCACTGTATCTAGTGAAGATGTGTATATAGTTTTATTTGTTTTTTTTATTGTTGTGATTAGCTCCCTATATCTGTATTACGGACTACTATACACATCCATCAACCCAGTATTGGCAAGACTTGCAGGTGTCAACACCAGTGCCATCAATATATTTTTCACCCTACTAACTGCAGTTACTGTTGCAATTTCTGCAAAAACTGTAGGGGCCTTGATGGTAACGTCTCTTATGACAATTCCAGTTGCAGGAGCCATGGTTTTTGCAAAGTCATACAAAAAAATGTATATTGCTTCAATATTTTTATCAGTTATATTTATGGTTGCTGGTATTTGTGCTTCTTATTATTTGGGCATCAAGCCAGGAGGAGCCATAGTTATAATTGCAGTGATTTCGTTTTTGCTTATAAGTTTAGTAAATTACTTCAAAAATTAATATTTTATTTAGAAATAGCAGGCTTAGACCTGCTTTTTTCTATGTTATAATATTTATATACGGAGGACTTTGATGAAAATAATTATTTCACCAGCAAAAAGTTTTAAAGAAAATAAAGATATACCGACAGAAGACCTACTATTTAAAGATAAAACTCAGTATTTAGTAAATAAACTCAAAAAATATACCATGAACGAGATGGGCAATCTCCATGGCACAAATGATAAGCTTACAGAAAAAGCCTATTATGATTACCAAGAAATGGATTTGAATAATCTTAAAAACCCTGCTCTTTTCGCCTATGATGGTTTGATTTTTAAGCAATTTAAAAGGGAAGATTTTGATGATTTAGACTATTTAAACGATCATCTTTACATAATCTCACCCCTATATGGAGCTTTAAAACCACTTACAGCTATAGCTGATTATAGGTTGTACTTTGACAACAAGGATATTGATCTCTACGACTTCTGGAAGGACTTAATCTACAAGGAAGTTTATAAGGATAATGATACAATCATTAATCTTGCTAGTGTAGAATATGCAAAGACAATTACTGATTACCTAAAAGATGGTGATAGATTTATTACCATAGATTTTAAGGATGTAAGAGATGGGAAACTAAAATCAATTGTGGCTTGGATGAAGCAAATGCGTGGGAAAATGGTCAAAGAGATCATTAGTCAAAAAATTGAAGACCCAGAAAAAATAAAAGAAATTGAAATAGATGGTTACAAATACGATCCATACAATTCTACTTCTGACAGATGGGTCTTTGTAAGGGACAATCAATGAAATTACTTCACTTAGCAGACCTACATTTGGGCAAGAGTATCGGTAATTACTCTTTAATCGAAGATCAAAAATACGCCTTAGACCAAATATTGGATATTATTGATAGGGAAAAAGTTGATGTGGTAATGATTGCAGGAGACATATTTAACACTCAAATTTCAAGTGTTGAAGCACTTAGCCTTTATTCTAACTTCATAGAAGAAATTATATTTAACAAGGAAAAAATCGTTCTTGCCATAAGTGGCAATCACGATTCTGCCAAAAGACTCGATGTCAATAGCAAATTTTACAAGGCCAAAAATTATCATCTTGTTGGGGAATACAAAAATGATATTATCACACTCGAAGATGAGTACGGGAAAATTAATTTCTACCTTGTGCCTTTTATTTCCCTAAATCAGGCCAGTCTAATCTTTGATAAGGAAATGGCCAATTTCACAGAAGTCTATAAAGAAGTTCTAAAGGATATACCATATGAGGATAGAAATGTCTTAATTAGCCATTGTTATGCTAACAATATTGCAATAGAGGATGATGATTTATATACAGAGGGTCAAAAACCCCTTACTATTGGTGGGTCTGATGCTATGGATGCCCACCTTTTCGAAAACTTCGACTATGTTGCCCTTGGTCATCTCCACAACAGACACTATGTTCTTGACCCCAAAATCCGTTACTCAGGAACTTTTATGAAATATTCCTTTGATGAGGAGAATAAAAGAAAGTCAGTAACCCTTGTCGATATAAGAGATAATGCTAAAACTTATGATATAGACATCAAATCCCTAAGGGATTTTAGAACTATAAGTGGTAAATTTGCTGATGTAATTAATGAAAATCCAAGCGATGATTATATAAAGGTAGTACTTGAAGATGATTCTACTATAGAAAATGCTATGGCAAAGTTAAAGGAAAAATTCCCTCATATTGTTCAAATTACTTACAAAAACAAGGGTATATTTGCTGGGGATAGCGACTTTGATATAGACCTTAGCGGGAAAACTGCCATAGAATTGTTTGAGGAATTTTATAAATTCAAGATGGACGAAGAAATGACTGCTGATAAGCTAGAAGTTTTAAAAAAGGTGATTGGATGAGACCACTAAAACTAAAAGTTAGAGGATTTTTAACTTATAAAAATGAAATAGAAATTGATTTTACAAGGCTTTATGAAAAGAAAATTTTTCTTATAGCAGGAGATACTGGTTCGGGCAAAACCAGTATTTTTGATGCTATAACCTACGCTCTCTACGGAGAAGTAGCTAGAGATATAGATCAAAATAGTTTGAGAAGTGATTTTCTTAACGAAAGTGATTCTTACACCTATGTTGACCTTGTTTTTGAAGTTGATGGAAAGATATATCAGATAGAAAGAATACCTAATCAAATAGCAAAAAAATCAAAGCCAGGCCAAAATATCAAAACTTCGGTAACCCTCTATGATATAACTAGCGAAAAGAATATTATTTCAGAGAAAAAGACCCAAACAGACAAAAAATTAGTAGAAATAATCGGCCTCGATAAGAACCAATTTACAAAAGTAATGCTCCTTGCCCAGGGTGAATTTCAAGAATTTCTACAAGCAAAATCGGACGATAGGACTAAGCTTTTGGGCAATATTTTCAAAACCTATGAATACAAGGAGATTCAGGAAAAAATAAAAGAGAAAGCAAGGCTAAAATCAAAAGACATGGAGATAATTGATGAAAGGCTTGAAACAATTATCTACCAATATCCATATATATCAGAAAAAGTCGACAGAGACCAGGTCCTAGTTCATGATTTTAGAAATATTTTAGCAGCAATAGATAAGTATCATAAAGCTATGACTATGGAATTTAATGACATAAATAACAAAGAGACTAGCTTGGAAGATAAGGAAAAAGAGGCCATAAGTAAGAAAGAAAAGGCCAAGACCTTAAATGCAAATATCCAAAGATATTTTGATATAAAAGATAAGAAGACAAAGCTATTAGCAGATGAAAATACTTATAAAGAAAAGAAAAGTAAATTGGAAAAATCTGAATTTGCGAAAAGCATAAAAATATATGAAGATAGATACAAAAAAGCATGCTTGGATAGGAAAAATGCTAATGGCAATTTTAAGAAATATTCAAAATCTTTAGAAGAAATAGACCGAGAATTAATCCACCTAAAAAGCTATTATGACAATCTTACCGACAAGCAAGAAAATGTTAATAATTTAAAGATAGAATTAAAAGATATGCTGAGCTTATCAGATAGATTTCAAAATTTTGTAGCAAACAAGAAATCTTACGAAAAGATCCAAGAAAATGAAAGTATATTGAAGGAAAAAAAGAAAGACTTAGATCAAGTATCAAGTGAAATTGACAAATTAAATGATTCTATAAACGGCTTAAACGATGAAGAAGCTAAAATGAGAGATGACATTTATAGGCTTAAAGAAAGTCTCATGGATCTTAACCATGAAAAGACCATTATAGAAGATAAGATAGTTTTAAAAAATAAAAATATCGAAATTAATGAGAAGATACTAGCAAATAAGAAGGCCTTAGAAGATTTACACCTAGAAAAAATCGATATAAATAATAAGGTCAACGAATATTATCTAAACCAAAGACTGATTGATTTGAATAAGTTTATTGACGAGCTAAATGACACAAAAATTTGTCCGGTTTGTGGCCATAGACACGAAGATAAGTTTGAAAAGCATCATACAGCAGAAATTGATATCGATCAAATTAACAAGGATTTATATGAGATAAATTCAAAGATTACAAGCTTGGAATCACAAAATGATATCTATAAAAAGTCACTGGTAGAAATAGAAGATGATGTTAATATTCTATCTGATTTTGAAAAGCTTAAAGAAAATATAAAAAGAATCGAAAGTGAGATTTCTACTGATAATGAAAAACTTACTGAAATAATAAGTAAAAAATCTCTTGAAAGGGAGAAATTATCTAAGGTAAATTCAAGAGCAAATGAACTAAAAGATCAGATTGAGGCCATTGATAAGATTATTAACGAGGGAGGATTAGTAAAGGCCGCATATCTTTCAGAAAAGGATAAGTTTGAAGATATAAATATAGATGACCTTGGTGAAAAAATAGAGAAGATTAAAAAGGAAATAAAGACCTTAGATGAAGAAATTTTAAATACGACTAGGTCATATAATAATTTACTTACAAAAAAAACTGAAATCACTACTAATATTTCCAACAGTCAAAATTTAATTGGTCAATATGAAAAAGAAGAAAAAGAATTTTTTGATGAATTTGAAAAGAAAGTAGCAGAAAATTTTGAGGATAAAGCTTCGTATTTTAAGGCATTAGAAGATTACCAGGCTATTTATCCTAAAAAAACTGAGATTGAAAATTACTTCAAAGAATTAGAAAAAATTAATACCCTATATGAAAACTATAAGGTATACAAAGATGAAAATCCTGTGGATATTGAAAAGATTGAAGAAGAAATTCTAGCTTTTAGTCAAAGATTAAAAAGTTTGAGAGAAGATAAATCTAATTTACAAGTTAAAATTACGAATGTAAAAAATACTTATGACAATTTATATGACATAGAAAAATCTTACAAAGAGATTAGTGCCGAGTCGCAAATACTCCAAAATCTTTCAAAAATTGCTGATGGTTCTTTTGCCAAGGTAGCTGGCAGGGAAAAAATCGACTTTGAGACCTTTGTCCTAACCTATTACTTTGACAAGGTCTTATCCTATGCCAACAAGAGACTCTATGCTATGAGTAATGGTCAATTTTCACTAATAAGAAAGTCTTATGGAGATGATTTGAGGATGAAGCAGGGACTAGATATAGAAATTTTAGATGCAAATACTGGAAAGAAAAGGCCGGCTTCAACCCTATCTGGCGGTGAATCTTTCTTAGCTTCTCTTTCTCTTGCCCTAGGCCTTTCAGATGAGATTGCTGCTGAAAATGGGGGGATTAAGATCGACACACTCTTTATTGATGAGGGCTTTGGAACTTTGTCAGAAGATTATCTAAATAAGGTCATAGAACAGATTGAAAAGTTATCCTATGAGAATAAGTTTATAGGACTTATTTCTCATGTGGGAGAATTAAAAGATGCAATTGATGCAAAAATAATCGTCACATACACCAGTGATGAGGGCAGTTTTATAGAGGTTAAGCCATGATAAATCTAATCATATCAAAATCACCCAGTGCAAATTCAAAATTTATTTATAAAAAAATTGAAGAAGATATCAAAAATGGTGAGAAAAGTTTTCTGATAGTTCCAGAACAATACACCCTACAAACTGATATAAATTTGATGAAAAATATAAGTTTTTCAACTGTCATGGATATAAAAGTCCTATCTTTTTCATCCTTTTCCAGATTTATATTAGATAGAGTTGGGGGCCTTGGTGAAGAGTCTTTGTCAAAATCGGGCAAGATTATGATTTTAACTAATATCCTGAGAGATTTAAATGATCATCTTGTTTTGTTTAAAAATAACTATCTCAATGCAGCTTTCGTGGAAGACATAGAAAGTTTGATCAGTACTATAAAGGACAATAATTTTGACCAGGAATTTTTTAAGGCAATTGATACTGGCCTTTCAGATGAAGTTTTAAAATTAAAGTTTAGAGAGCTAAAGCTAATTTATGACGCTTATCAAAAAGAGATCGATGGCAAATTTATAGATAGCGAAGATAGGTTATGCCAAGTTAGTGAAAAACTTAGCCAAGCCGAATTTTTAAGGGGGGCAAATTTCTATTTTGACAAATTTGACTATGTTTCAGATATAAAAATGGATTTTATATGGGGACTTTTAAAACTAGGGTGCAAGGTAAATATTAATCTTACACTTGATATGGCCTATATCAAAAATCCTATGGCAAAGGATATGGAAATTTATGACATGGCCATCAAATTTTATCATAGGATAAATGAAATGAGACCAACAAAAGAAATTATCCTAGATGCACCTATCAATAAAAACGAAGACATCAACCATCTTTGCATAAATTATGAGAAATATAATAGAAAAGCTTATGGCAAAGATCCGAAAAATATCCATGTTTTGGAGTCTACTTCAACCCACAGCGAAGTGGAAAATATTGCCCTAATTATTAAAAAACTAATCCATGAAGAAGACTTAAGATATAAGGATATATCACTTTATATAAGCGATCAGAGCGAATATGAAAATGAAATTAAGAAGATTTTTAACCGCTATGAGATTCCTATATTTTTAAATAGGACCAATAAACTTTCTGATAACCATATAGTAAAAACCTATCTATCAATCCTTCGCTTGCTTGCCTTTGGATTTAATGAACACGATTTAAATTTTTTCTTAAGGTCAAATATATATGATTTTGGCGAAAATGCAGAAGAAAAAGTGATTGTTTTTCAAAACTATATCAAGAATAGAAATATAAAAGGCTCTATGTTTTGGGATGATAGATATTTTGAAATGGATAGAGATTTTTACGATAAATTTTATAAAGATGATCCTAGAAAAGAAGAAAAACTTGCTAGTAAATCCTTAGAATTTGGAATGGTTAATCAAATTAGAGATGAGCTGATATCACTTCTAGAGCCACTTTTTAAAATTTCTAAGAAAAAAGCAAAGACAAGTATCCTAGTAGATGGAATTTATAGAATGATGAGTCATCCAAATTTTATAACAGGCATTAACAATTACCAAACTATCTTAAAAGAAGAGAATGATTTGGATAATTATGAAGAAAATGCCCAAGTCTGGGGTAAGCTCATGGCAATACTTGAAGAGCTACATTCATTGATGGAACATAGGGATAATGACATCAGGGGCATCTATAATATCATAAAATCGGTTGCAGAAGATATTGAAATTGGAATCATCCCACCAAGTAAGGACCATGTCACTATATCAAGTTTTAAATCACCAAGAATAGCAGACACTAGGATAAATTTTGCCCTAGGACTTAACGATACATTTTTCCCATCTAAATCTACAGGAGATTTTATCATGGGCAAGGAAGAAAAGGAAAAACTTCAAGCTATAAATTTGGATTTGAAAATCTACGAAGAAGACCTAGAAGAAAAAGAAAAACTAAACCTATACAAGATCTTTGAAAAATCAGACAAAATTTACCTATCCTTTGCCCTAAGTGATAGAAGTGGAGCTGGTATAAACAAATCTCCAGTTTTAAATGGTATATTAAATATTTTTCCTAAATTAAGAATCAATGACCTTACTAGTTTAAAAGAGGCTGACCTTATTTATTCCAAGGACCTTAGTCAAAAATATACTATGGATAACCTGTGGAAGATTAGAAGAGGAGAAAGCGTTCCTGGCCTTGATTTTACAAAAACTTATAATGCATATATCAAAAACTATGGTTCATATGATTTGTTACTAAAGGGTTTGTTTCACACTAATGACAAGGCGTCCTTGCATTTAGACACTGCGCAAAAACTCTATAGGAAGAATCATTTCAACATCACAGAAATTGAAACTTATTCTAGGTGTCCATATAGGTACTTTGTAAACTTTGGCCTAAGACCAGCTTATGAAGAAAATTACGATGTCGATGCTAGAGAACTAGGAAGCTTGGTTCATAATTCTCTTGAAGATATTTCAAAAATTTTGATGGATGCCGACCTTACTTCTATAGATTATGATGAATTTGAAGACCAACTAAGGAAAAATTTTGAAGCTTCTATAGATAATATCATGGATAAGGCGAGAAAAGCTGACCCTAGAAATGTCTTTATAGTAAATAACATATTGAAAAATACCAAGGCTAATTCTAAGGAAATCATTAACCAATTGAAAGCAGGAGAATTTAAAGTTTCAGATGTGGAAGTTGATTTTGGCTATGGCAAGGATGGGGATTTCCCACCGGTTTATGTTGACGAAGAAAACTATCTGAGAGGCAGAATTGATAGGATTGACCAGGCTGATGATTTTATAAGGATTATCGACTACAAGACTGGCAACAAGGTATTTAAACTGGTAAATGTCCTAAATGGTCTGGACCTACAACTCTTAGTTTATATGATGAGCGCTGATATCAAAAACGACTATATCAAGCCAATTGGTTCTTTTTATATGCCACTTTCTGACGAGTTGGTCAAACTTGACCAAGCCTACGACAGGGAAGTCCTATCAAAGATCTACCAAGATAAGTTTAAAATGAATGGACTTCTTATCAAAATAAATGAAGAAGTTTTTAAGTTAATTGATAAAAACTATAGTGACATCAAAAGTATTGATGTGATTGATAGGAAAAACACCGATATTTTGGAAAAAGATGAGAAAATACTTTTGGATAAATTTGTTAGAAAGCTCATAAGCAAGTATATCAAAGAGATAAAAATTGGAAATATAAAATTAAATCCAATCAGATATACAGACACAATGAACGAATGCCAATATTGTGACTATAAGGGTATTTGCAAGTTTGACGAGTCAATTGATAGTGACAAGTATAGAGATTTTGACAAGACTAAGAAACTAGAAGATTTAAGAAGTGAGGAGGAAGACTGATGGCTGATATCAAATATACTGATAGCCAACTTATGGCTATAAAAGAGCGTGACAAAAATATAATAGTATCAGCTGCAGCAGGATCTGGAAAGACCAGGGTTCTAGTCGACAGGGTGATAGATTTGGTGGTAAATGATAAGGTTGACATAGACAAAATGGTTATTGTAACTTTTACCAACAAGGCTTCAGTTGAGATGAAAGATAGGATAAGACTTGCCTTAGAAGAAATTCTTGAAAAGAATCCAGCAAACAAGTTTATAAAAAACCAAGTCAAACTTATCAAACATGCCCATATCCAAACCATGCACTCCTTTGCTTCAGATATGCTTAGGGAATATTTTTATTATTTTGATAATCTTTCCCCAAGTTTTAAGGTGGTAAGTGAGTCTACTAATGTCTTAATAAAAGAAGCAGCTATTGACGAAGTTTTTGACGAAGAATACCAAAGGGAAAGTGAGACTTTTCATAAGTTCATCCACAACTTTTCGACTTCTAGAAACGACAGAAATGCAAAAAATGTCATCCTCCAAACTTACGAAAAATCAACCTCTCAAATCGATCCTATAGGATGGCTTGATGCAAAGACTGAAAAACCATTTGATTTTAATGTTTTTATAGAAATCATAGAGAAAAAATTATCTGACATAGAAAAATCAATATTAGAGACCAAGCAAATAGCAGAAAATGCCAGTCTTCGAGAAGACTATGCTAATCTTTTTGCAAGTGACTTGGATATAGTTAGAAATCTTAGCATTAAAGCTTTTAAGGATTGGGATATTTTTATTGATAAGATATCAAAAGTAAAGTTTCCAACCATGGTTCGTGCCAAAAAAGATGAGAAAGACATACAGCCTATTTTGAAAAAAAATAGAGATGCCTACAAAAATGACATAAAAACTATTTCTTCCTTGGTCCTAAACACAAATTCTTCAATAGTAGAGGAATTTTCCAAAAAAGAAGTAGATATTCTAAAAGAACTAGCAAGATTATGCAAATCTTTTATGGAAAAGTATGAGTCAAAAAAGCTAGAAAAATCTTATCTAGATTTTAATGATATGGAAGCTTATTTCATAAAATTACTTGAAAATGATGAAGCTCTTTCTACCATAAAGGATAGATTTTCATATATATTTTTTGATGAGTATCAAGATTCTAACGAAATCCAAAACTATATAATTGAAAAATTGAAGGCCGAGGATAATTTGTTTTTCGTAGGCGATGTTAAACAGTCAATCTATGGCTTCCGTAGGGCAAGGCCAGATTTATTCTTAGATAAACTTGACCAATACGAGAAATCTTCAGACAAATCTATGAGGATAAACCTTAACGAAAACTTTAGGACAGATGCAGATATACTAAATTTTGATAACTTTATTTTTGAAAGGCTAATGACAAAAGAATCTTCTGGTATAGATTACAGAAACGGTGGCCACAGGCTAAATCCAACGCAAAACTTTGATAAGCCTAGGCCAAAAACTGAAATCCATATTATAGACAAAGGGATTGATGAGGCTAACCATATAGCTGAAGTGATCAAAGATTTGCTAGATCAGGGCTATGAATACAAGGATATAGCAATTCTCCTAAGGTCAGGAGCTAAGTCCTATATCTACGAAAATGCCTTTAAGGATGCTGAAATCCCGTTTTTTAACGATATTTCCAAAGTTTCCTTTGGAGCAGTTGAGGTTACATTTTTTAAAAACATCTTACATCTTATTGCTAATCCAAAGGACGACCTTGCACTTTTGTCGGTCCTCCAAAGTGAGATATATGAATTTAGCGAAGATGATTTGGCTCAAATTAGACTAAATACAGATGCAACAAGTTTTGCCAAGGCCTTTGACGATTATGATATAAAGGGAGATATTTTAAATAAAATCATAGATTTCAAGACGGAAATGACCACCTATAATTATAGACTTTCTCTCATGAACTTATACGAATTTGGCAACTTTATTTTTGAAAATTCTGGTTACTATAATTATTTAATGGCAAGGGATAGGGCAAATGATAGGATTGCCAATGTAGAAGCTTTCATAGATTTGATGAGTGAATACGAAGAAAATAATGACGATGGTCTATTTGGATTTCTAGACTATGCAGAAAATTTAAGACTCTATCAAACTGATAATCTAAATGCAGTAAGGGACCTGTCAGAAAATGAAAATTTGGTGAGGATAATGACCATTCACAAGTCCAAGGGCCTGGAATTTCCTGTAGTAATCCTTGCTGACACAGCAAAAAGATTCAATATCAACCACCTTCGCGAAAATATTGCCTTTGATGATGAACTTGGCATAGGGATAAATGTGGCAGATTATGAAAACAAGGTCAAACTTTCATCGATAAAAAGAGATCTTATAAACGAAAAAACCACCATTGAAAATAAAAAAGAAGAGATGCGAGTTCTCTACGTTGCTCTCACTAGACCTATTAATAAATTAATAATCGTGGGCGAGAAAGATATAGATAAGCTTGATAAAAATATCGGTAGAAAAGATTTTCTAAATATGACTTCATATATTGACTGGATAATTTCAATAATTTCTACTGACAAAATTGCAGCAGATATAAATAATGGAAATTATGAAAGCAATGCCCTTGAGGGACTAGCAAAGCTTGATTTAATAAGGGAAGAAAGAGAATATAAAAAATTTCATATACATGGCATAAAAGATATTTTGGAAGATCAGAAAGTAAATGAGAAACTCTACCAAAAAATGTTAGATATCTACCAAGTTCCTTACAAAAATCTAGCAGATACTAAAGAATCCATCAAAAAATCTGTAACAGAAATTACCAAAAATTTCAATCCAGAAGAAGATGGCTACGAATTGCCAGCCTACGATAGATTTAGGGAGTCTGGAGAATTTAGAAAGCCAAACTTTATTACAGAAATCAAAGCCTATAAGCCAACTGATATAGGAACTATCATTCACAAGGTCTTCCAAGCCTTGGACTATGAAGATTATGATAAGGAAAGATTGAAAGATAGCTTTGATAAACTTATCAAAGAAAACAAGATTAGAGCAGAAAAATTGAAAGTAGTAGATGAAGATAAAATAATTAACTATTACTCCAATCCGACCATAAAAAATCTTTATCAAAATGCAAGTAATCTAAGAAAAGAAGAATCATTTTTGATGAAATATGAGGATTATTATGTAAATGGGCAGATAGATTTGATATTCGAATTTGATGATCATGCAGTACTATTGGACTTTAAAACTGATGCTATAAAAAGAGAAGGATTTTATGATGATCAGCTTAGAGTTTATAAAAAGGCAATTGAAGATGCTTTAAAGAAAGAAGTTAAAGAGTCTTTGATTTATTGGTATAGTGCTGGAGAATTGGAAAAAATTAATTGATTTAATAATAGATTTAAGGACCTAGACCACAATGAATACCCTAGGTCCTTTTTCCTGCAGCCCAAAAACGCCTGCATGTTAAACTTTTCTTTTTCTTTAATAAAATCCACCGTTAATATGAATTATATCTCCAGTTATATAGGAAGCCTCATCTGATATTAGATACTTTACCAATCCTGCAATTTCTTCAGGTCTAGCAAATCTGTTTAATGAGACTTCCTTTTTTAACTCTTCAATCTCCTCATCTGTGAAGTCATTTCTCATCATATCAGTTTCTACCATGCCAGGAGCTATGGCATTTACCCTGATGCCTGATGGAGCAAGTTCTTTTGCCAAGGCCTTTGTGAAAGTATTGATGCCACCCTTAGATGTGGAGTAGAGGGCTTCCATGCTCGCTCCAAAGTCTCCCCAAATAGAGCTCATATTTATGATTACTCCGTATCTGTTAGAAATCATATTTGGTATGGCTCTTTTGCTATTTAGAAAAACTGAGTTTAAATTGGTATTTATTACATCTTTCCACGTTTGAAATTCTATGTCTTGGATAAGAGAAAAGTGGGAAATGCCGGCATTATTGATTAGTATATCCACATGGCCGAAGTTTTTTTCAGCCACATCAAACATCATAGCCACATCTTCTTCTTTTGACACGTCAGCCTTTACCGCTATAACATTTGGATTTGTCTCTCTAAGCTCGTACAAAAGCTTGAAGGCTTTTTCTTTGCTGTTTCTATAATTTATTATTATCTTGTAATCATCATTAAGTCTTCTGGCAATTGCAGCACCAATCCCCCTAGAAGATCCTGTTATTAATACTGTTTTCATAGTACAATTATACATAAAGAGAGCATTTTAATAAAGGAGACAAGCATGAAGTATTTTAAACTAAATGACGGGATAGAAGTTCCGGCCATAGGACTTGGAACATTTAAAATAACTGAAGAAAAAGATATGGATCATACCATAGAAGCAGCGCTTGAGGCAGGCTATACTTATTTTGACACAGCAAAATATTATCACAATGAAGATATTTTGGGCAAATATCTTAAGGAGTCTGGCAAAAAAAGATCAGACTACCAAATAGCAACCAAGGTTTGGCCAAGCGCCTTTGGTTATGATGCGACCAAGAAATCCTTGGACGATTCCCTAAAAGATCTAAAGGTTGACTATATAGACGTTGCTCTAATTCACTGGTATGGAGAGGGCTATAAGGAAACTTGGGAAGTTTTCAATGATTACAAGAACCAAGGACTAATCAAATCAATTGGAGTATGTAATTTTTCTATTAAGCAAATGACAGAGCTATTAAAAGAAGGTCCAGCTCCAGTCCTAGACCAACTAGAAAGCCATCCACACTTACAAGATGTGGATACTCACAACTTCCTAAAAGAAAATAATATACTCCACCAAGCTTGGAGCCCACTCACCCAAGGGAAGTCAAATATATTTGAAGAAGAAGTAATAAAAAATTTAGCGAAAAAATATGGCAAATCTCCTGCTCAAATCATACTAAAATGGAATATAAGCCGTGGAGTAATGGTCCTTGCCAAATCATCTCATAAAGAAAGAATAAGAGAAAATATTGATATCTTTGACTTTGAACTTACAGATGAAGATATGAAAGCGATGGCAAGCCTTGACAAAAAGCAAAGATACTCAGCTGACCCAGAAGATAAAAAATGGCTAGAAGAAGCAGCTCGCATGTAAGGATTTTTAGATAAACTAAGAAGTCGATAAAATAATGCTCAAATTTTCTACATAATCATTGCAAAATGATTACAAAGGCAATATAATATATGTAGTCAGATAGGCTATTATATTAATAGATTAAAGGAGAAAATTATGAAAAATAGCAAAATCTTGGCAGTAGCACTTTCTACTGGCTTAGTATTTGGTGGTGCATATACTGTTAAATCAGCTAATATTTCTTATGCAGCTGAAGCAAGTGATGGACATGTAACAGAATATGTAGATCTAACTGATATGGAAATAGAACCAACTGAAGAAGGATTACTTCCTGAAAAAGACATACCTGGATATGTTTACTTAAGAACAGAATATGACGAAGCTGGCAATGCTTCTCACGTATACCACAATGTAACAGGTACTCCAGAAGATGAAGAAACAGAACCATCAGATGATAATAAAGATGATGTAAGTGACAAAGAAAAAGAAGCAAAAGATTTAACTGACAAATTAAATAAAATAACAAAAGATATTCAAGATACATTGATAGAAAACGAAAAGAATATCGATGACAAAAAGCCAGAAGATGATAAGAAACCTGAAGATGACAAAAAGCCAGAAGATGATAAGAAACCTGAAGATGACAAAAAGCCAGAAGATGATAAAAAGCCAGAAGATGACAAAAAACCAGAAGATAAAAAACCTGAAAACAAGAAACCAGCTACATCTAACCCAAAAACTGGCGTAGGTGCAATGACATCTGTAGTTTCAACACTAGCAATCTCAATGGCTGGTATCGTAGCAACAAGAAAGAAAAAATAATTAAAAACTTATATTAGATAATATTGCGCAAATTATCTGACTAGAAAAACTCGAGTTAATCTCGAGTTTTTTGTATCTTAATATTTATGATAGAAAGAATGATTTAATTGTTTAGTAAAATGATATACCTAGGGTATTCCCTAGTTTAAAAAAAGATGCCCTTATAAAGAGCATCTAATTTTACTTATTTATTTTTCTTTGATGCAAAGAATCCTGCACTTGCAAGTGCTAGTGTTGTGTATACGCTTGCTAGGCTTGCTATTCCTGTTTTTGGATTTGAAGATTCTTTTGAACTTTTTTTGGATTCTTCTTTTTTACTTGCTTTAGTTTTTGGATTTTTGTTTGTTTTTGGAGCTTTAGGAGCCTTTGGACCTTCTTCTGCTTTTGATGTAAACTTGATGTCTGATAGTCTTGTTTTTAGGACTTCTATAGCAGAGTCAATTTCTTCTTGGCTAGTATACTTGCTATCTAGAACTTCATTAGCTATATCAAGAGCATCTTGGTATAATTTTACATTTTCTTCATCTTGAACTAATTTGAATGATTTAGCTTGATTGATGTAATTTTCAAGTTTTGTCTTGTCGACTTTTTTGTCATTCATGTTTGGATTTTTTATAAAATCATCTGTTTTGTTGATAGTGTAGGTGTCGACAATCTTGCCTTCTGGATCCATTGTTGTTAGATTGAATTTGTTTTGAGCAAAGCTTAGGGTAGAGAAGAGTTGGCTACGGTCGTCCAAGCTTCTTACTACAAACCATTGGTCTTCTCCGATTGGATTGTAGAATTTTGCTCCCGCAGATGCAGACATAGTTAGGAAAAGTGTTCCACGTGGGTTGGTGACTTCTCTTTTGTCATAATCTAATTTTATACCATCTACTATTACCTTGCCATTGTTATATATTCTGTTGTTGTAGGTTTCTGAATAGCCTTCTTTGATGCCCGCATTTTCATTTTTTGAATCTGTACCATAGGCTTCTTCAAAGCTCATCGCCTGTTCTCCAGCAAGCATTTGACCAGTTCTGGTGTAGATATGATCGTGGCCGTTTAGGACTAGATCTATACCATTTTCGTTAAAGATTTTTACAAGTTCATGTCTTCTTTGAAGTATATCTTTGTCAGATGTGTGGGTTGCTGTTGAGTATGGTGCGTGGTGGAATGATACTACCTTCCATGAGAAGTTTTTGCCACGTTCTTTTGTTGCTTTTTCGATTGCATCTTTGATGAACGCTTCGTGTTCTTTGGAATCAAGTACATTTGAGTTAAGGTTTATAAACAATGTATCACCATATGAGTAGTAGTAGTCTCCAGGAATATAGTAAGCAGTTCCATCTTCGTTAACTTTTGATATTGATCCTAATTTTGATTCGTTTGGTAGATAGAAGTGGTCAGCAAAAACTGTATTTCTTTGGCTATGGCCATCCTTATCATTGACATATGTTTCGTGGTTACCTACTACTGATGAGAATACTCTTTCTTTGTATAAGTCATTATCCAAGAAATAGTCATATTCACCTTCTAAGTTTGCAATCTCTACATTGTCGCCCATAGATAGGTAGAAATGTGGATCAAGTTTACGAGCTTTTTCTATAGACTTGCCAAAGTCTATCTTGTCTTGGTCAACCTTTGCTTGGGTGTTTTTATTTAGTCCTTTTTTATCCCAAACACTATCACCAGATCCCATTTGTGGGTCGCCGAAATAAGCTATGGAGAATTCATTGTTTTTGCCAAGAGCCTTTGTTTGTAGACTATAAGTTTCTGACTTGTAAGATCCTGTTTGTACATAGTATGTATAAGTTTTACCAGGAGTGATATTTACTATAGCTGTGTAGGTGCTATATCCATTTTTGTCACCAGTTTTTCTTGATCTAATAGGTGTGTATTCTTTACCATCAAATACAAGCTTTGATTCTGTAACATCGCCTGTTGCAAACCATGTGATTGCAATTTCGTTTTCATTTTTACCATTATTTACTACGATGTTCTTAATTGGTGTTGTTATAGATTTTAAATTGTGGTTGGCGTATTCGCCATCTTTTTTACCGTATTCACCATCTGTTTCTTCCAACTTTTTAGCTACTTCTGGGTCAATGTTATTAACGTTTTGATCCTCGCCAAAAGTGTCTCGATCTGTTTCTGTAGCTCTGTTAAATTTGTTTGTACCATCAGCTTCTCTTACATTTGCTTCATTTTTTGGGAATGTAACTTCGTCATCTTGGAAGTTAAAAACATTATCAGCTGAGTAATCAATTGCTTCATGGTTAGTTTCGCTTGTTGCTTCTTCACTTGTTTCGATGATTGCTGCTTCTGGTTCTTTAATTTCTTCTGCTGCATGTGCAGTAGGGAAGATGGTTGTTGTAGCAGTTGCTATAACTAGGGCTAATATTATTTTTTTGTTGTTTTTCATAAATATCCTCCTATGTATAATCACATTTATTGTAGGCCTGATTTATTTCGATATTTATAAATCTATGTTAAATCCTTGTAAAAATAAAAAGGGGCTGTTGCAAAATAGATAAATCGTTCCTATATCATTCGAGCACCCTCCCAGAAAGTTTGGCCTCCCTAAGCCGGCGGGCTAAATCTCAAACTTTCTGGGAGTGCACTCCAATGATGGAACGATAGATATCTATCAATTTGCAACAGCCCCAATTAGAAAGATAATATTATTTAGCATTGTCAAAAATGTTCTAAGTAATAATCATTCTTTAGATTTTTTAGCTTTGATATATTTGTCGATATTTTCAGCGGCTTTTTTGCCAGCACCCATGGCAAGGATTACAGTTGCAGCTCCACTTACGGCATCACCGCCTGCAAACACTCCGTCTTTGGTAGTCATAGTAGTATCTTCACTTATGATGATTCCACCCCAAGATTCTGTTTCTATATCAGCATTTGTTTGTTTGATAAGTGGATTTGGACTTTGGCCTATGGAAATTATTACAGAGTCAAAATCAACTTTTTCGTATTCACCTGTTGGAATAGGACGGCGACGACCAGACTTATCTGGCTTACCAAGTTGCATCTTTTCAAGCTTTACAGCTTTGACCCAACCATCTTCGCCAAGGATTTCTACTGGATTGTGGAGGTTTAAGAATTTTACTCCTTCTTCCATAGCATGGTGGCTTTCTTCAATCCTTGCAGGCATTTCTTCAAAGCTTCTTCTGTAGACTACGGTTACATCAGCACCAAGTCTTTTTGCAGATCTTGCTGCATCCATTGCTACGTTCCCACCACCAACAACGCAAACTTTTTTGCCGACATTAACTGGTGTATCGAATTCTGGGAACTTATAGGCTTTCATTAAATTCATCCTGGTCAAAAACTCATTTGCAGAGTATACGCCATTTAAGTTTTCTCCAGGGATGCCCAAAAATGATGGAAGACCAGCACCCGTTGAAATATATATAGCCTCAAAACCTTGGTCAAAGAGTTCATCTAGGGAAATAGTACGACCTACTATAGTATTGGTTTGTAGTCTTACTCCTAGTCCTATTACATTTTTTAGTTCCTTTTGTACAAGTGCCTTTGGCAACCTAAATTCCGGTATACCATACATCAAAACTCCACCTGCTGTGTGGAAGGCTTCAAATATTACAACTTGATAACCCATTTTTGCAAGATCTGCAGCAGCAGATAGACCAGATGGCCCAGAACCTATTACGGCTACTTTTGTATTTTGGCTGGTTACTTCTACAGGTTTGTTGTAGGAATTGCTCATATGCCAATCAGCGACAAATCTTTCAAGTCGACCTATAGCAACTGGTTCGCTTTTGATTCCTCTAGTGCATACGCCCTCGCATTGAACTTCTTGTGGGCAGACTCTACCACAAATGGCTGGTAGGTTGTTGGTTTTTGCAATTGCATCATAGGCATTTTCCAAATCTCCACTTACAAGGTGGTTGATAAATTCTGGAATATGAACTGATACTGGACAGCCAGCCATACATGGGGCGTTTTTGCATTGCAAACACCTAGTTGCTTCTTCTTGGGCCATTTCCAAAGTGTATCCCAGGGTTACTTCTTCAAAATTACTATTTCTAACATTTGGGTCTTGTTCTGGCATCTTAACTTTTTCTTTTGCCATATTAATTTTGTAATCAGCCATTTCTTACCTCTCCTGTTAAGTTGCAAACATGGTCTCTTTCTTCTTTTATGTAGTTTCTAGATCTATTCATAGCTTCAGTGAAATCTACTTTGTAACCATCAAAATCTGGACCATCTACACAGGCAAATTTCATCTGGCCATCAACTGTTAACCTGCAGCAACCACACATACCGGTGCCATCAACCATAGTTGAGTTCATACTAACTGTAACTGGTATATTATAAGGTCTGGCTACTTCTACAACATTTTTCATCATTATTACTGGCCCTATGGCAAGAATATGGTCGTAATTTTTGCCAGAGTCAATATTATCCTTTAAGATCTCTGTTACAAAACCAGAATGTCCATATGATCCATCATCAGTTGCTATGTACAAGTTTTCACTAGATTCTTTTAGCTCGTCTTCAAGCAAAATTAAATCTTTGTTTCTAAAGCCAATTATTACGTCAACATGAGCACCGATATCGTGTAGATATTTGGCTTGTGGATAGGCAATTGCAGTACCAAGACCACCACCGACTACACATACATTTTTGCCTTTAAGACTATCAAGTTCTGTTGGGATTCCTAGTGGACCTACAAAGTCAAGGAAACCATCTCCAGCCTTAAGCTTATCCATTCTCATAGTAGTTCCACCAACTACTTGAACAATTATTGTAACATTTTCACCATCTGTAGAAGAAATGGTAAAAGGTACTCTTTCTCCTTTTTCATCTAGTCTAAGCATTATAAATTGTCCTGGCAAAGCCCTTTTGGCAATGTTTGGAGCATTAACTACAAATTTAATTGTATTTTCATTTAAGTTTGTTTTTTCAATTATTCTAGCCATATTGCCTCCTGTTATAATAATAACAAATCATAGTATGATTTTCAACTTTAGTAAATAACATATTAAAATGGTAAGGTAATTATATTAGAAAAATTTATTAAAGGAGGCCAAATGAAGGAAAAATCATATTCTAATAAATATTTAATTAAGAGATTCTTACCTTATTATAGACCTTACAAAAAAATATTAGCAGCAGATCTTTTTGCATCTGCTTTAACAACAGTCTCAGGACTGGTTTTACCACTTTTACTATCTTATTTAACAGATTGGGCCCAAGTGGGTCTGCTTGATGCACATAGGGTAGTTAAGGTCGGTATTATTTTTGTGATAACAAAGATAGTTGAGGTTGCTGCAAGATACTTTATGCAATCCTTGGGTCATATAATGGGAGCTAAGATTGAACGTGACATGAGAAAAGATGTATTTAACCATCTCTTGACCATGGATACAGAGTTTTTCAATGAAGCTCGCATTGGATCCACTGATGAGTAGGCTTACTACAGACCTATTTGACATAACAGAGTTTTCCCACCACGTTCCAGAAGAAATTTTGGTTGGAGTAATTAAATTAGTTTTATCTTTTATAGTTTTACTAACCATCAATTGGAAACTTGCCCTTATAATCTATGCAATTATTCCAATAATGTTCGTGGTTTCTGGCAACAAACGTAGAGACTTTAGGAAAGCCACACTAAATGTAAAAAGGCAAATAGGAGAGATAAACTCAGGAGTAGAGGATACTTTGCTTGGAATATCAGTTGTCAAATCTTTTGCCAATGAAGAAATAGAAAAGGATAAGTTTAAGAGTAACAACGATAAATTTGTCGATATCAAAAAAGATAGATATTTTGACATGGCAGGTTTCTTCATGATTAATGAAGCCTTTGCTGGATTTATGTACGCCATATTGATATTTGTCGGCGGAATGTTTGTAGTAAATGATTATATAAGCCCAGGAGACCTCGTTGCCTTTACCATGTATTTAAATATGTTAATAGCAACTATAGAAAGGCTCATAAACTTTACGGATGTTTACCAAGCAGGATCTACTGGCATTGAAAGATTTGTTGAGGTCATGGATTTGAAAAACAATATATATGACCACGATAGTGCAGAAGAGTTGAAAGATGTGCGTGGAGAAATAGAATTTAAAAATGTTTATTTCAAATATCCAGAGACAACAGAAAACGAACCGTATGTACTTGAAGATATCAACTTTGCTGTGGATGTAGGGGAAAATATTGCCCTAGTAGGTCCATCTGGTGCAGGAAAAACTACCATTTCCAAACTGATTCCTAGATTTTATGATATAGAAAAAGGATCAATAACCCTTGATGGCAAGGACATCAGAGATTTAACCTTAGAATCTTTAAGAGATAATATAGGAATTGTCCAACAAGATGTGTATCTATTTGGTGGAACTGTCAAAGAAAATATCCGATATGGCAAGGAAGATGCCACAGACGAGGAAATAGAAAGAGCAGCAGAACTTGCTGGAGCCACCGAATTTATCAAAGACTTACCTTATGGTTATGACACTCACATAGGTGAACGTGGAGTAAAACTTTCTGGTGGTCAAAAACAAAGAATTTCTATAGCTAGAGTATTTCTTAAAAATCCACCAATCCTCATACTTGACGAGGCAACAAGTGCCCTTGACAATAAGAGTGAGGCTATTGTCCAAAAATCACTAGAACTTCTATCCAAGGGCAGAACTACCATAACTATTGCCCATAGACTTTCTACTATTAAAAATGCTGATGAAATCTTAGTTTTAACTTACGATGGAATAGTCGAACGTGGCAGTCACAAAGACCTACTTGAAAAGAAAGGCATCTATTATAATCTATATAATAGTAACAACGAAGAATTATTTGGCTAAAATTAACTTATAATAATTTACTAAAACATAGAATCTTTGATATAATCAAACTGAATGGAGATTTTACTATGAAAGTACTAGGAAAAATTATACATGGCTTAGCCACAGGACTTGGAACTGTTTTTAATGTTTTGATCAACATTATGAATGTAATCGTTGTTACTTTTGAAGGCATTAGGCAATTACTATTTGGGATTTTTATTATTGGGTGTTCCACTATATTTATATTTCCAATAATTCCCCTTATGCTTCCCAAAAACGTCACTTACTTCATATTTGCGGTAATATTTATACCTATTCTCGGACCAAAGTTTATATCCTTACTAAGATATTTGAACTACACACTTACAGAGTGGATGTATGATAGGGCGGATTCAATGATTACAGGCAAAAAAGTTGGTTATGAAAGTATATCTGACTATTCCAATAAGTATAAATATGAGCAAGAACAAGCAAGAAGACGTGCCCAAGAAGAAGCAGCTCGTCGTCAACAAGAAGAGATGAACCGTAGATTTGAAGAATTTGTTAGAAATTTTGGTGGCTACTCTAGAACCTACTACCAAAACACAAATCAAAACTACAATCAAGGTTATGGTGGCTTTAATGGAGTAAATGATATTGGATTTAAGGAAAAGTATGAGAGGGCTTGCAATACCCTGGGACTTGCTTATGACACTGATATCTACCAAGTTAAGTTAAATTATAGGAAATTAGCTAAAAAATATCACCCAGATATCAATAAAAACCCAGATGCGACAGAGAAATTTACTAAAGTTAACGATGCTTACGAATTTTTAACAGAAGATAATATTAAAAAATACAAGCAAAATTATATGTAAAGGAAGGCTTATGACATCAGAAAATATAACTTCAATGCATGATGCTGTGATCCTTTCGGAGATGGCTGCAGAAGCAGGCGCTATCATGTTAGCAAATGGAGCAGAGATTTATAGAGTTGAAGATACAGTTGAACGCATATTAAGATCACAAGAATCTATAAGAGATGTGGATGTTTTTTCTTCTTTTAATGTAATAATTATTTCCTTTTCATATAAGGGAGAAATTCATTCCAATATGAGAAGGGTAAAAACTAGGTCTAATAATTTGCACTATGTAGACAAAGTAAACACTTTTTCTAGGGATTTCTCTAAGGGAATGTACTCTTTAGATGAGGCATTGCTAGAAATTAAAAATATAAAAAAGTCTGAAGGAACCAAAGTCTCATTAAAAGTGCTTGGAGCAACTGTAGCAGCAGGGGCTTATTCAATCCTACTTGGAGCAGGAATGGCAGAAATTATATCGTCATTTATTGTTGGGTTTTTAGGGTATGAATTCTCCTTGATCCTAGAAAAAAATAAGCTAAATTACTTTGTTGTACATTTTTTCTATGGGATATTTGTTTCGCTACTTAGTATAATCATAAACTTTTTTTTACCTATAAGTATAGACGTTGTTATAATAAGTTCTATGATGGCTTTTGTACCTGGAATTATGATTACAAATGCTGTTAGAGACCTTATGAGTGGAGATGCCACAAGTGGAATGACTGGCTCTGTTATGGCAATATTAATATCTACAGCTCTTGCCCTAGGAGTAGCTGTTCCAATTGGATTATTAGGATTGGTGAAATAAATGAGATATTTAATTGAATTTGTAGTTAGTATATTATCATCAATAGGTTTTGGCCTTGTGTTTTCAATGCCCAAAAGAGCACTTTTAGTTTCTGGAATAAATGGTGGTATAGGATGGATAATCTATAAGCTTGTTCTAAACACAACATCAAGTATATATGTAGCAAGCTTTCTATCAGCCCTAGTCATATCTAGTATATCTGAAATCCAAGCCAGGAAGTTCAAATTCCCAGCCTCGATATTTATAATCCCTGGAGTAATCAACCTTTGTCCGGGAGAAGCAATATATAATACCATGAGATTTTTTATAAATAATCAAAGCCAAAATGCTATAGCAAGTTTTTACAAATCAGTAGCAATAGCGGGAGCTTTAGCCTTTGGAGTACTATTAGCAAGTTCCCTATCAACATCAATGAAAAAATTTAGGATAAGAGGAACAAAGAGAACAGACTATTTAAAGGAGACATGATGATAAAAGAAATATATCTAGCGGGCGGATGTTTTTGGGGAGTAGAAGCCTATTTTAAACAAGTAGAAGGTGTAGTTGATACAGAAGTAGGCTATGCAAATGGCAGAAGCGAAGAAACCAACTATCAAAAAGTTGCCCTAACTGACCATGCAGAAACAGTTTATATCAAATACGATGATGAGATTATAAGCTTAGAAAAGCTTTTGGAATATCTCTACTATATAATAGATCCATTTTCAGTAAATAGACAAGGAAATGATATAGGTCGCCAATATAGAACAGGAGTCTACTCAAAAGATAGCAAGGATATAGCAAAGACAAAAGAATTTATTAAAAGTAAACAAAACAAGGCTGACAAAGAAATAAGAGTTGAAGTAGAAGAACTTAAAAATTTTATAATAGCAGAAGACTATCACCAAGATTACTTAGACAAAAATCCAAGAGGCTATTGTCATATAAACCTTAATGATAAGCCGAATCTCAGCTAAAAAATATAAAGGTGCACATGTGTGCATCTTTTTTTATAAAAAATATTAAAAAAAGTATTGACAAGATAAAAATACCATGGTATTATATATCTTGTCGTTAACAAGCGACAATGAACCAGATAGTTAAAATAAACTATCTACATTTAAATAGTAATTAAACTTTAAGCAATTAATTTGAGTAACCTTAACAATGAACGTTTATACAATAAACGGACAAATTTAAATCACGCATTGATTTAGATCAGTGTAAATGAGAAGAGCTTGAATCAAAGAACAGGCCCGTCCGGCCCAAAGAGAACCCTCCACGGAGTGGTCGCAGGACGGAACGGCCGAGAATGGCTTTCATATAAATTTTTCATGAGAGTTTGATCCTGGCTCAGGATTAACGCTGGCGGCGTGCATAACACATGCAAGTCGAACGATGAAACTTAAAAGATTTCTTCGGAATGAACTTAAGTGAATTAGTGGCGAACGGGTGAGTAACGCGTGAGTAACCTGCCTTACACAAGGGGATAGCCTCTGGAAACGGAGAATAATACCCTATGAAACTATCTTATCGCATGAAAAGATAGTCAAAGTGTTTTAGCGGTGTAAGATGGACTTGCGTCTGATTAGCTAGTTGGTGAGATAACAGCCCACCAAGGCAACGATCAGTAGCCGGCTTGAGAGAGTGTACGGCCACATTGGGACTGAGACACGGCCCAGACTCCTACGGGAGGCAGCAGTGGGGAATTTTGCACAATGGGGGCAACCCTGATGCAGCGACGCCGCGTGATTTAGAAGGCCTTCGGGTTGTAAAAATCTTTTGTATAGGAAGAAAATGACAGTACTATACGAATAAGGTCCGGCTAATTACGTGCCAGCAGCCGCGGTAATACGTAAGGACCGAGCGTTGTCCGGAATCATTGGGCGTAAAGGGTACGTAGGCGGTTAGAAAAGTTAGAAGTGAAAGGCTATAGCTCAACTATAGTAAGCTTTTAAAACTGTTTAACTTGAGAGATGGAAGGGAAAGTGGAATTCCTAGTGTAGCGGTGAAATGCGCAGATATTAGGAGGAATACCGGTGGCGAAGGCGACTTTCTGGCCATTATCTGACGCTGAGGTACGAAAGCGTGGGTAGCAAACAGGATTAGATACCCTGGTAGTCCACGCCGTAAACGATGAGTGTTAGGTGTCTGGAGTAAATCTGGGTGCCGCAGCTAACGCAATAAACACTCCGCCTGGGGAGTACGCACGCAAGTGTGAAACTCAAAGGAATTGACGGGGACCCGCACAAGCAGCGGAGCATGTGGTTTAATTCGAAGCAACGCGAAGAACCTTACCAAGTCTTGACATATTACGGCGTGTTTTAGAGATAAGACACTATATCTTCGGATAACTGTAATACAGGTGGTGCATGGTTGTCGTCAGCTCGTGTCGTGAGATGTTGGGTTAAGTCCCATAACGAGCGCAACCCCTATGGCTAGTTACCATCATTAAGTTGGGGACTCTAGCAATACTGCCGGTGACAAACCGGAGGAAGGTGGGGATGACGTCAAATCATCATGCCCTATATGACTTGGGCTACACACGTGCTACAATGGCAGGTACAGAGGGCGGCGAGACGGTGACGTCAAGCGAACCTCAAAAAGCCTGTCCCAGTTCGGATTGCACTCTGCAACTCGAGTGCATGAAGTTGGAGTTGCTAGTAATCGCAGATCAGAATGCTGCGGTGAATGCGTTCCCGGGTCTTGTACACACCGCCCGTCACACCATGGAAGTTGGCAATACCCGAAGCCTGTGAGCGAACCATTAGGACGCAGCAGTCGAAGGTAGGGTCAGTAACTGGGGTGAAGTCGTAACAAGGTAGCCGTATCGGAAGGTGCGGCTGGATCACCTCCTTTCTAAGGAAGCCCGGCATACTGGGTGGCAAATTAGCGAAGCGATTTACCATAATTTGTCAGTTGCAAAGCAACGACAAATTACGCCTCTAAACAAGTAACTATCATAGTTACCATAATCGCAGAGGAATAAACACCAGTAACCGGAGCAGGGAAACGATACGTTGTTTCCTAACTTTTAGAAACAAATTAATTGGTACCTATTAATTGCTTGGACCTGTAGCTCAGGTGGTTAGAGCGCACGCCTGATAAGCGTGAGGTCGGTAGTTCGAGTCTACTCAGGTCCACCATAATGACCTATCCCAATTTTGCAAAGCAAAATTGATGGAAGGTCAGACGTCGCGGCGTTTCAAAGTTGCTTGCAACTTTGTCAGCAAGCCGACGCATCTTGTAGCTACTAGCAAGTCTAGTTAGCTACATAAATTACTATTTAAAAATATGAACCACCTAACAGAGGAAAGGAAAGTACAAACAAAGTACTAGCGTCTTTTTGCCTCTGATATCTAAAGATATCAGAAATCAAAAAGATTCGAAATCAAAGATTTCGAACCCCATCAGCTTAGGCTTAAAACTAAATAGCAAACAATATTTC
>NZ_HG003684.1 GCF_000312365.2 Anaerococcus provencensis
GATGCCTCAAGTAAATGGACAAGCAGAATACGTGGCTGGGATCAAATCTTATCACAATTATCAATATTTTTTGAAGGGAGGTTTTAAATAAGTAAAAAAATCGAGTATAAAATCTGCTGTAAATTTTCATGAAAATTTGACAGTTTATTAAAGTTGTGTAAAATTAAGACAAGCTCCATTCCTATAGGAATGGACATATATTGATACATAAAAAATGTATCAACCCTTACCCTTACTCAGGATTTAGGTTGATACACAAAATTATTTACATATCCTTTGGAAAAGTAAAAAATAATAATAATATGTAAACCTCCAAATATATATTATGTTGTAAAGCCCTCGCTATAAATTAGTGAGGGCTATTTGTTTGCAATAATTAAAATTCAATCTCCATAACTATTGGTGTATGGTCTTGTCTATCGCCAGAATCTAGGATATCTGACCTTTTTATCTTATCTTTTATCCTATCAGATACTAGGAAATAGTCGATTCTCCATCCTGAGTTATTGATTTTACTTGTTTTAACCCTTTGGGCCCACCAAGTGTACTTGCCCTCTACATCGCCATTGATGTGGCGGAAGGTGTCTATAAAACCTCTGTTTAGTAGGTTAGTAAAACCCTCACGTTCTTCATCAGTAAAGCCTGCTGACATATGGTTGTTATCTGGATGAGCAAGGTCGATTTCTTTGTGGGCAACATTAAAGTCGCCAGAAGCTATTACAGGTTTTTCTTTATCTAGTTTTGCTAGATAATCTGCATATTTTTGATCCCAAACTTGGCGAAGAGGAAGTCTAACTAGTTCGTTTCCTGCATTAGGTGTGTAAACTTGGGTGAAGTAGAAGTCATCAAATTCTAAAGTTACTATCCTTCCTTCCAAATCCATTGGTTCTGGTGCATCTATAAATGGGAAGTTAGAGTTAACTTCCAATTCTTTTTTAAATAGTGTCATGCAGCCAGCGTATGATTTTCTAGCGCCTTCAGAAGAATTGACGTGAACGTAATTATATTCTGGGAAATATTCTTCTAGCTTTTCCTTATGCTTTTTACTAAGGCCTGTTTGTGGAAGTTTTGTTTCCTGTAAGGCAATTACATCAGGATCTTCTTTTCTTATAGTTTCAAAAACATCGCGTGTCATATGGGCTCTATTAGAATCGCTTGTTAGAGCTGCATTTAGCGAATCTATATTCCATGAAATAAATTTCAAATTAATCTCCTTTTAAATTTCTATCTTACTTTAACTATAAAATTTTTATGAATAAATGCAAGCTCATAGATATTAGAAATTTGTAATAAATATGTAGAATTTTTTATTGTGGGTATAATAAATATAAGAAAGACTTACAAAGGAGGAAATTATGAATAAGAAAATTTTAGCCTTAGGTCTTAGTATGACATTTATTCTATCAATTGGAAACAATGCCTATGCTAAAGATAATCCAAGCGATGTCCCTATAGCAAGTACACAAAAAGAAGATACCCATACATATTTATATGAGGTCATAAAGCTAGAAGATGAAAAGGTAAAACTGCTTTATCAAGGGGAAATAACCGAGGATTCCATAATGATGGAAGAAATTTATAAGAATACAGATTTAGAACTTGATAGAGAATTTTTTGAAGAAGATGTAATAATCCATGACAGATACGAAATTACAAGCAATAAAACTCTTTCTAAATTAGACAGTAAAGATATCAAAAAAGACGATGTAAAATTAAAGAGAAAATACGAGAAGCCAAAAAATATGGCAAAGGAAGACTTGCCAGCCAATACAGAAAGTATGGATTTTGTTATTGAAAATCTAAAAGGTAACACTGAAGAGGGATTTGCTGCAATAGTTTCAGAAGTAGGCAATGAAAATAACAAATATTCTATTTTTAGTGATAATTTAAGAGATGATAATCCTAAAGTAGGAGATCAGTACACCATTTACTGGGACGGAGTGACCTTAGAATCCTATCCTGCCCAATTTGGCAAGATTTTTAGAGTTGAAAAATTGGTAAAGGATAATGAAAATCAAAAGACAATAGAATTTGAAATTGATGAAATAGTAATAAATAAAGATAATAAGTCTGCCATAGTTTTTGAAACAGGAAATAAGACCAATGTATTTTCAATCGACCTAGAAGATTTGAAAGATGAAAATGCAAAAGCTGGTGACAGATACGAAATTACTTGGAATGGAATAGCTACTAAGTCAATTCCAGCTCAATTTGGTGAGATTTATGAAGTAAAGAAAACTTTTGACAATAAGGAAGAACTTAAAGAAACAGCTGAATTTGAACTTGTTGATATTACTGATAGCAAGGAAGGTAAGGATGCTAATCTTAAAAAATCTGATTCTTTTGGTGAGATAAACCTTAGAATGCTATCAGAACTAGAAGATGACAATGCTAAAATAGGGGATAAGTATTTAATAACCTATACAAAAGATCAGCTGGGCCACATGGGCATCATAGAAAAGGTTGAGAAAGTTAAAAATGAAGATGATACTGATGTGAAATTTGATGAACTTAAAAAGACAGTTGATGAAGCTGGAAGCATAGTGTTAGGTGATGGTACATTTACAAAAGAAAGTGCTGACAGATTCCAAAAAGCCTTTGAAAATGCCAAAGAGATCTTAGATAAAGCTGATGCTAGCCAAGAAGAAGTTGACAAGGCTAGCAAAGAATTAAGAGAAGCTATGGATGGACTTAGCGAAAAAACAGGAGTAATTACTCGTCAATTTGTCCTAACAGAAATTGGCGAAAAAGCTGGCAAGTTTGCTCGTCTAACCGACTCAGAGAATAAGGACGTGGAATTTACAATAGACTTTGAAAGCTTGGGAGATCCAAATGCCAAAGTCGGAGATATTTACAATGTTACTATGGAACATGTCGATCCAAATGAATCACCATATCAAATGGGCAAGATTACAAAAATAGAAAAAGTTCCTAATTATGGAAGACTAATTGATGCTATAGAAAAAGCTAAAAAAGCTTACGACAAGAACAAAACTTACACAAAAGAAAGTTTAGCAGCTTATAACAAAGCCTTTGAAACTGCTCAAGATATGATTGCCAAGAATTCACTAGATAGTCCAGAAAATGTAGACAAAGCAGCAAATGAGCTAGAAAAAGCAGCAGAAGGTCTAAAAGAAGTTAAAAAAGAAACAGACAAAAAAGAGACTCCTAAAGAAAATAAAAAGGCAAAAACTGTAAAGGGTTGGAATCCTAGTACAGGAATCACTCCAGTTGCACCACTACTAGCAGTAATCGCTGGGGCAGGATATTTATTAAAAAGGAAAAAATAGTTAGAAATTGCGGGTAAGAAATTGCCCGTAATTTTTTTGGCAAAAAATATATGCTATAATAAAGTTATGATACTAGAAGCATTTGAAAATATCCGAGTTGATAAATACATCTCCGACGAATTTGAAGAAATTCCAAGAGAGAAAATCAAAGAATTTATCAAGGATAAAAAAATAAAAGTAAATAATAAAAATATAAAGCCATCTTACAAATTAGAAATTGGTGACGAGATTGAAATAGACGATGAGCTTTTTGAAGTTCCAGAAATCAAAGCTGAGCCAATGGATTTAAAGATTGTCTATGAGAACGAAGACTACGCCATAATTGATAAGGATGAAAATGTTATAGTCCACCCGGCAGGATCTATCATCACTGGAACTTTGGTAAATGGCTTGCTCTATAAGTACGGCTATGATGGCCTATCTCACATTGGAGGAGATGATAGGCCAGGGATTGTTCATAGGCTCGATAAGGATACTACTGGGCTGATGGTAATTGCCAAAAACAATGAGGCTTATAAGTATTTGAAGGGACTTTTTGAAACAAGGCAAGTCTACAAGGAATATCTGGCTATTGTCTTTGGGAATTTTGATCAAAAATCAGCTCGTATAGAAAATTACATGGATAGGGATAAGAACAACCCTAGGAAGATGGCTGTATGTCCAAGTGGGAGAAAGGCAATTAGTGAATATGAGGTCATAAAAGAAGTGGAGGGATATTCATTAGTTAAAATCCACATTCTAACAGGTCGCACTCACCAAATTCGTGTACATATGAGCCATATCAACCACCCATTGCTAGGAGATCCGGTTTATGGCAATGTAAAGCACAAGTTTAACCTCGACCACCAACTATTGCATTGCACAAGGCTTGGCTTTACAGACCAAAATGGAGAATATGTGACCTTTAGTGCGCCTGTCCATGCCAAATTTCAAAAATATCAAGATGTCTTAGGACTTGGAGATTAATATGTATTCAAAAACTATAACTTGCTCCCTTTTGGGACTTAATGGAAAAGCAATAGAAGTAGAAAGTGATATTACAACAGGTTTGCCAAACTTTCTGATAGTTGGCTTGCCGGACTCATCAATCAAAGAATCCAAGGAAAGAGTGAGGGTAGCAATCCTAAACTCAGGCTATAATTTCCCACCTGGTAGGATAACAGTAAATCTATCCCCAGCTGACCTCAAAAAAGAAGGAACTCAACTTGACTTGCCAATAGCAATCTCCCTATTATCTTCAATGGGAGTCATTACATATCCTTATGACGATTATGTATTCTTGGGAGAATTGTCCCTTGCAGGCAAAATCGTTCCTATAAGAGGTGCTCTAGCCATGATTATTTCTATGCGTGAGCTGGGATACAAAAAATTTATAATAGCAGAAGAAAACAAGGACGAATGTGCTATTATAAACGATGTGGATATTTTGCCTTTTGATAATCTAAACGACATAGTAAGCTTTCTAAATAAGGAAAAGGAAGTAAAGCCCTACCAATTAGATTTACATAAAATAGATAACCAAGTGACTTATGACCTAGATTTTTCTGACATAAAGGGTCAAGAGAGTCTAAAACGTGCCTTGCAAATAGCAGCTGCTGGTGGTCACAATGTACTAATGATTGGCCCACCAGGATCTGGAAAGACTTTCTCTGCCAAGCACCTGCCAACCATTTTGCCAGATATGAATTTTGATGAAAAGGTAGAAGTAACCAAGATATATTCTATAATGGGACTTTTGGACAAGGGCCAGTTGGTAAATGAAAGGCCATTTAGATCACCCCACCATAGCGCAAGCGAGGTGGCACTTATTGGTGGAGGGCACTCTATACCAAAACCTGGAGAAATATCCTTGGCTCATAGGGGAGTTTTGTTTTTGGATGAATTTCCAGAATTTAATAAAAAGACTATAGAAGCTTTGAGGGAACCTCTTGAAAATCGTGAGATAAATATTTCAAGAGCTCAAGCTTCCTTAAAATACCCATCGGATTTCATATTAATTGCAGCTATGAATCCGTGTCCATGTGGTAACTATGGCAATCCACTCAAAGAGTGTACTTGTACACAAAATGAAATACGAAGGTACCTAAACAAGATTTCTGCACCGATTTTGGATAGGATCGATATTCACATAGAGATTGCTCCAGTTAAATATGAGGACTTGAAAGATAAGTCTCCATCAAAATCATCAGCAGAGCTAAAGGCAGAAGTTTCCAAGGCAAGAGTAATCCAAGATGACCGCTACAAAAATGAAAAAATAAGATCAAATTCTGAGCTTTCTACCAATCAGATGAAAAAATATATCAAACTTAAGCCAGAAGTAGAGAAAGTTGCTCAACTTGCCTTTAATAAATACAATTTTTCAGTAAGAAGCTTCAACAAAATCTTGAAAATGGCAAGGACTATAGCTGACCTTGACGGAAGTTTGGAAATAGAACAAAAACACGTCCTAGAAGCAGTGAGATATAGGGCACTTGATGATAAATATTGGACGGTATAAAATGCTTGATCAAAGAGAAATAATTTCAAATATAGATAAGTTTGTCTATGACCTCTTAGACTATGCCATATATCACAAGGCCAGTGATATACACATAGAAGGTGAGGAAACATACGCCAGGATAAGGCTTAGAATAGATGGGAAACTTAGTGAAATCTTGCATATCAGCAGAGATAATTATGAGAAACTAGTTTCAAAAATAAAACTTTTGTCAAAAATGGATATAAGCGAACATAGAAGACCCCAGGATGAGAGCCTAAAACTTGCTGGCTTTGAAAATGTAGACTTCAGAGTGTCAAGTATTGGCACTATCAATGGGGAAAAGCTTGTAATCCGTATACTTTCAACGAGTGAGTATGAGAAAAAAGCTAACTTGATTGGATTTTCAGAAACTTCCAAAGAAATTTTATATGAAGCCATGAAAAATAAATCTGGCATGATAATATTCTCTGGCCCAACAGGTTCTGGGGAGAATAGTATAATAGTGACAGATACAATAATTAAGTTAAATCAAGGTTTAAAGGCTTCCACAAAATTTTTAAACAAGATGATTTTAATTTGAATCTGTCATCTTTTTGTTGAATTCACAAAATAAATTTAATTTAGGTAAAAAGGATTGAAGAGGATATGATAATAGTTAGAGTAATTTTAAAATCATACTTTTTCCTATTAGTATAGCACTAAGTATTATTGCTATGTTTTTAACTTTTATATTGGGACTTAGTACGGTATTTTTTAAATTAATATCTTTTATTGCAATAATGGGGTTTTTAGGATCTGTTATTAACGGAGAAAAAAATCTTGCAGTTGAAGCCATTATATTAGCATTTCTTTTTAGTCCTTATGGAATTCCAGCGTTAGGATATGTTGTAGTAGAATTAATAGAAGAGGTGAATGAAAAAATAAAATTAATATAAAAACAAAACATAAAAATTAATTCAAGAAGAGATAGCAAATTAAGATATGCTGTCTCTTTTTCTGTACTAAGAAAGGGGGTGTAAGATGAAAGAAATAGTAGAATTTGAATATTACTATGGTAATGAAGCAGAACAATATTCGTTTTTTAGAATTCCAAAATCTTTATTTACTAATCAATATTTTAATAGTATGTCAGTAGAAGCTAAAGTCTTATATGGAATTTTATTAGATAGAATGAGTTTGTCACTAAAAAACAAATGGTTAGATGAGGCAAATAAAGTATATATCATCTACACCATAGAAGAAATTATGGAAGTGTTAAATTGGGGTAGAAATAAGTCCGTTAAGATAATGAAAGAAATCGAAGAAATAGGGCTATTAGAAAAAAAGAGACAAGGACTTGGCAAGCCAAATCTACTTTATGTAAAGAACTTTATATACACAGAAAACAATAAACCTACAGAAGTTTCAAAAGTAAACTTGCAGAAGTTTAAAAATCAAACTTCAAGAAGTTTCAATAATAAATCTCAAGAAGTTTTAAAAGAGGACTCTAATAATACTAATATTAATAATACTGATATTAGTAATACTGATTTTAATAATCCCACCTCCATAGCATTCTTAAAAGATGAAGAAGAAAATTTAGATAGAACAATTTTGGAGGAGGCAAAATTAAAAGAAAAGATTAAAAATAATATATCTTATGAAATATTTGAGAAATCAAGGATAGAAGATAAGAAACAAGTAGATGTAATTATAAATGTTCTGGTAAGAGCATTAAATAATTCTAAAAGCATTCACATAGGTGGGCTGAAGATAGATCATAAAAAGTTAAAAGAAAAGATTCTAAATCTAAACTATAAACATATAGATTATGTATTGACATATTTAAAAGAAAACGCACCCAAGGATATAAGAAACATAAACGCTTACTTGCTTACACTCTTATGTAATGCAGATGAAAATATTAAAAATATGGAAATTATAAAAGGCAGTAATAATAACAATAAAAAATATGACTATAGTAGGGATGAAGATATCTGGCAAGAATTTTTAAATACGGAATAGGAGGCGAAATTTCTATGGAATCAATTAGAGATATTTTAGAAAACAATGTAGAACCATTAGAAAAAATATATTCTTCAAAAAAAGACAATAATGAAAGTTATATAGATCAAAAAACAGGACTAAAATATTGCTCACATTGTAAAAGTCCAATGGAAAAAGAAATTGACTTTTTAGGAAAAAGAAAAAAAGTACCTATTTTATGTAAGTGTAAACAAGAAAAACAAAAACAGCAGGAAGAAGAAAGGCAGAAGATTAATCATCTTTTAAAGATTGATAGATTAAAAAAAGAATGCTTTGATGATCCTATACTTTTAAATTGGAACTTTGCTAACATGGATAAAGACAGCGAACATGAAGAAGTAGCAAGAAATTATGTAGAAAAATTTGATGATATATATATAAATAATATAGGTTTAATTTTAACAGGAGATGTAGGATGTGGAAAAACTTATCTTGCAAGTTCCATAGCTAATAGTCTTTTAGAAAAAGAAATAAAAGTTAAGATGACAAACTTTTCAGTAATTTTAAATGATATGACAAACTTTGAAATTGACAAAAGTAAATATATTGAAAAGCTAAATAATAAGCAACTACTTATTATAGATGACTTTGGAATGGAAAGAGACACAGCTTTTGCAGCAGAACACATCTTTAATATCATCGATAGTAGATATAGAGTAGGTAAACCTCTGATTATAACTACGAATTTAAGTATATCAGCCTTAACAAACCCTCAAACAATAAAAGATAAAAGAATTTACTCAAGAATACTTGAAATATGTAGCCCGATCATATTTACGGGGAAAAACAGAAGAATAGAAAAAATGAAAGAAAAATCGAAATTAGCCTATGGAATATTAAAAAATAAATGAAAGTAGGTGAGTAAATGCAAAATGACGATGTCAATAGTAGAACAATTGCCATAATGAAAAAAGCTGGAGTAGTAACAGCTAAGCAAGTTATAAACTTAATGAAAAAAATATTAGAAATAAATAAGCAAAAAGCAAGCTTAGAAAAGACAGGGGCAATTAGTAAATTTAAGAAAGTTAAAGTAAAAGATCTGGTAAAAAAAGGAAAAGTAGAAACCTTAGAGCTTAATGATATAGATTTAAGGACTTTAAAAAGAGAACTAAAAAGATATGGAGTTAAATTTTCAATAAAAAAAGATTTAGAAAGCGGAAATAATATTATATTTTTTCAAGCAAAAGATGAAAAGATAATGGAACAAGCCTTTAAGAAAACTGTATATAAATTTACTCGAGAAAAGTCCATGAAAAAAGAATCCGTTATAGAAAAATTAGCTAACTTCAAAGAGAAAGTAAAAGCTACAACGGATAAGGATAAGGTTAAGCATAAACATCAAGAGCAAAGTTTATAAGGGAAAAGATTGACAATATAGGATATATCCTATAAAATGAAAGTGAAAAGATAGAATGAATCAATTTATAGTTGAATATTATGAAAAGGAAGATGGAAGCTATCCAGTAGAGGAATTCCTCTTATCTTTGGATATAAAAATGAGGGCTAAAGTATTTAGAAACTTAGAACTCTTAGAAATAAAGGGGAATCAACTTAGAGAGCCATATTCAAAACATTTAGAAGATGGAATATTTGAGTTAAGAGTGAAACTAGGAAAAAACATAACAAGAGTTCTATATTTTTTTGTCATAGGAAATAAAGTGATATTGACTAATGGATTTATAAAGAAAACACAAAAAACACCAAGGTCAGAAATTAAATTAGCCAAGCAATATAGGGAAGATTATCAGAGAAGGAGTTATAAAAATGAGTAAAAATTTTAGAGATACCTTAAAGGAAGAAATGGAAAACCCCGAATTTAAAAAAGAATGGGATAATTTAGAGGTGGAATTTCAAATAATAAAGGCTATGATAGATGGAAGAAATGAGAATCACCTTACTCAAAGAGAACTCTCAGATATGACAGGTATTGCCCAAGGGGATATTAGTAAAATAGAAAATGGTAATGCTAATCCTTCTATTAAAACCTTGGATAGACTTGCAGATGCATTAGGAAAGAAATTGAAAGTTACCTTTGAAAGTAAAATATAAGTATATAAGTGTATGAAATGAAGAAAAATGTTTGTCCTAGATGTAAAAGGGAAATGAAGCAACAGTTTATAGGTTTATTACATTGTAAATGTGGAATGAGTTATCATAAAGATTTAGGATATTTTGAAAGAAGTGAAGATATGATTTTTGCTTTGGAAAGAAAAAGAATAGGTAAAAAGGTAAAAAAAGTTCCAGTAATAAGGTATAAAAAATAAACAAAACTGATAAGAGAGTTATTAATTTTTTAGAAAGGGAGTGAACAAGACGAAAATACTTAATGAAGTAATGAAAGATATAAAGAATGTATTTCACATACGAGATAAGAAAAGATTTATTTTAGAAAATCTTCCATATCTCGTATTTTTTTATATAGGAAATATACTAGCTAGTCATATAAACTCCTATGAAGGAGGAGATATATTAGATAGAATTATGGTAGCCTCTAGTCAAATTGATAGTTTAAATTATTTTCTTTCATTTAAAATAAGAAATATATTAGCAGGGTTAATACTAGCATTAATTATTAAATTGGTTTTAATACAAAAGAAGAAAAAAGCAAAAAAATTTAGAGAAGGTAAAGAGTATGGATCTGCAAGATGGGGAAATGAAAAAGATATAGAGCCATATATTGATAAAAAGTTTGAAAATAACATTCTACTAACTCAAACAGAGAGACTTACAATGAATAATCGCCCTCAGAATCCTAAATATGCAAGAAATAAAAATGTGCTTGTCATTGGTGGTTCTGGTTCAGGAAAGACAAGATTTTTCGTAAAGCCAAATCTCATGCAAATGCATTCGTCTTATGTAGTTACTGATCCTAAAGGAACATTAGTATTAGAATGTGGAAAAATGTTAGAAAAAAATGGATACGAGATAAAAATTTTAAATACCATTAACTTTAAAAAGTCTATGAAGTACAATCCATTCGCTTACATTAGAAGTGAAAAAGATATACTCAAATTAGTACAAACAATCATTGCAAATACAAAAGGTGAAGGTGAAAAGTCAACTGAAGATTTTTGGATTAAGGCAGAAAAGCTCTATTATACTGCCCTCATCGGTTATATTTACTATGAAGCACCAAAAGAAGAACAAAATTTTTCAACCTTGTTAGCTATGATAGATGCATCAGAAGTTAGAGAAGAAGATGAAAACTTTAAAAATGCTGTTGATTATATGTTTGAAGCTTTAGAAAAAGAAAAGCCAGATCATTTTGCAGTAAAACAATACAAAAAATACAAACTTGCTGCGGGCAAGACTGCTAAATCTATTCTTATCTCTTGTGGAGCAAGACTTGCACCATTTGATATCGAAGAATTAAGGGACTTAATGAGCGAAGATGAATTAGAGCTTGATAAAATTGGAGATAGAAAAACTGCTTTATTTGTAATAATATCAGATACAGATGATACCTTTAACTTTGTAGTATCAATAATGTATTCTCAGTTATTTAATCTATTATGTGATAAGGCAGATGATGAGTATGGCGGAAGATTGCCAGTTCATGTAAGATGTCTACTTGATGAGTTTAGCAATATAGGTCAGATTCCGAAGTTTGAAAAGCTAATTGCCACAATTAGAAGCAGAGAAATATCAGCTTGCATTATTTTGCAAGCTCAGTCTCAACTAAAAGCAATTTATAAAGATAATGCGGACACCATAGTAGGCAATTGTGATTCCACATTATTTTTAGGTGGCAAAGAAAAAACAACCTTAAAAGAATTATCTGAAAGTTTAGGCAAAGAAACAATAGATTTATATAATACGTCGGAAACTAGATCAAATCAAAAAAGTTTTGGTTTAAATTATCAAAAAACTGGAAAAGAATTAATGAGTCAAGATGAAATAACTGTAATGGATGGAGGTAAATGCATTTATCAACTAAGAGGAGTGAGACCATTTCTTTCTGATAAATTTGATATAACTAAGCATAAAAATTATAAATTACTTGAAGATTATGATAAGAAAAATGTGTTTGATATAGAACAATATTTTAAGAAGAAGGATGGAATTAGATTAAAAAGTGATATGGAAGTTGAAGTTTTAGAGGCATAAAATTAAAATTGAATATTGTCTAAGGTATAAATAAAGTTCTTGACAAAACATACCATATCATATATTATGATGGTAACAGAACCCGACGCGCCTCTTAACAATGCGGACCAAGTCGGGTCATTTGAGTTTAGATAGAATATTAAGAAATAACTTTGAAATAGGAAAGGAGGGTATAAAATATATGGCTAAGAAAACTTACTACGCAGTTAAAGTAGGGAAAAACCCAGGAATATATCGAACATGGGAACAAACCAAAGAACAAGTTGAGGGATTTTCTGGTGCGGTGTATAAATCATTTTTAACGGAAGATGAAGCCATAAAATTCATTGAAGAGATTGATACAACAACAGATATAGAATCAGAAAGTATCAAAGATTTAAATAGTCAAATAGCCAAAGAAATTGAAAATTTAGAAAACGATTCAGTAATTGCATTTGTGGATGGAAGCTATTCAGAAAATGCTGGTGGAAAAGAAAAATATTCTTTCGGAGCGGTTATTCTATCAGATCAAACAGAGAACAACTTATATAAGGCCTATGTTGATACAGATAATTTGAAGTATAGAAATGTTGTAGGAGAATTAAGTGGGGTTAAAGAAGTTATTCTTTGGGCAATAGGTCATAACAAGAAAAAAATTACAATTTACTACGATTATGAAGGCATTGAGAAGTGGGCAACTTCTGAATGGAAAGCGAATAATGATTTAACAAAAAATTATGTAAAGTTTATAGAAGAGAAAAAATTACTAATTGACATTGAATTTTGTAAAGTTCCAGCACATAGTGGAATTTCTTATAATGAAAAAGCTGATACTTTGGCGAAAAATGCGTTGTTAGCACAAGGGTATAAGGCTTATAGTGATGGTTCAGTTTATTTTATTGGACTTGATGAAAGAGATTGGATTCGCATAATTGAAGAAATACAGTATGATTTTGAAGACGAAAATGAAAATATATCGTATAAGTCAGATAGAGTAAATAATTATTTAAATAAGATTAGAGTTCAAAGAAAAACGAAAAACTTGTTATAAATTGCTATAAAGGAAAGAAATCATACGTTCAAGGCAAGCAAAGTTCTTTATTTCAAAAATTGATATCTTATGCTATAGAATTATTGCCAACAGAGAATGCTGTAGTAGAAGTTTTAAATACCTATCATGCGGTTAATATAGAAAAGGCAGACTTGGAAAATACTTTTTCACAGTTAATGCCGGATTTTCCTGATAATGAAGAGGACGTAAAAGTTAGAAATACTTTGTTAACAGCTGTATTTAGTACAAAGATAGTAGCCGATTTACCAGATTTTACATTTTTAGTAACACCTATTTTTAGGACAATGGAATATTATCTGCATAAAATTTTACACGATTATCTAAAGAAAGATACAGAGAATGAAAAAGGAAAAAATAATTTTCATTTCTTCAGTACAAATGATACAACTAAAGAATATTATTATAATTCAGGGCATGTAAACTTAAATGATATACAGATAGATTATTTAAATAGACTGTATAATGCGTATAATAGAATTAGGCATCCTTATTCACATTGGAGTCAGGATTCAATAGATACTAAAGTTATTGAAGATTTAAAAACAGCAAGAGAATTAATTATTACAAATTTAAAATTAATTAATGAGTTTTATCAAGTATTTAATTAATAGAGGAACTTTGGAAAGGAGGAAGTTTTATGGAAAAATATTTAATTAATGATTTAAATATATCAGGATATAAAAAGATAATAACATTATTAGATTATAAAGAAAAAATTTCTACTTGCTTAAAAAATATAAAGCTACTTCCTTCATCTGAATATAAGGTTTTAATCGACACTGCTTTAGTTTCAGGAATAAATAGCTATAGGTTTCTAGAAGTAAAAATTAATAAAGACGGAACAATAAACTTAAATAAATATTCATATCCCATAGTAGATGAAAATATAATTAACAAAGCTAATTCTATAATTAGTAAAGAGCCAATATGGCTAAAAAACTCAATTTTAACAAATTCTCAGAAAGAGTTAATAGCAACATTTTAAATAAAAAAACATGAAATATATAAACACCTAAAGAATATAAAAAACTTTAGGTGTATTTTTTTATACTAAATGGGAGGATTGCATGAAGATATACAATGAAAGAGATTCTCCTTTAAAAATTAAATAGCTATAGTATCAGGACATCTAATAAAAATAGATGTTCTTTTTTTGAAAAAAACATAAAAAAATCAAGGAGAAAATAAGATATGGAAAGAGAAATGATAAACATAAATGGAAACTTAGTTGGAGAAATAAAAACAACAACAATAGATACAAATGAAGGAAAAAGGGAAGTAGCAAATTTTACTGTAGTAAATAAATTTAAAGAAAATGGAAAAACAAAAAAAGAATATATTTATTGCAATCTATACGGAGAAAAAGTAGAGACAGTAGAGGATTTCGAAAGCGGTGAGTATGTTCATATATTTGGATATTTTAAAGAGGTAAAAAAAGAGGAGAAAATATTCAAAAATTTTATTGTAAAACATATTAATAGAATAAATAAAGAAGAAAAAGAGGAGGAATAAAAAATGGAGTTTTTCACACAAGCAGTAAATGTATTAAAGGTATTAGTAACAGCGATTGGAGCTGGACTTGGTTCTTGGGGAGTAATTAATCTAATGGAAGGTTATGGTAATGATAACCCTGGAGCTAAATCTCAAGGTATTAAGCAACTTATGGCAGGTGGAGGAATTGTGCTTATTGGACTTAAATTAATTCCACTTTTAGCAAATGTACTAAAATAAGATGTTTAATATAGTAGATAAGATCAAAGAGTTTTTTTCGGAGATGCTTATAGACATGATCAAGGAAAATTTAAGTGGAATGCTTCTTGATATAAATGATAAAGTATCTACGATAGCAACAGAAGTTGGAAAAACTCCGAGTGGATGGAACTCGGAAGTTTTCCACTTTATAAAATCAATAAGTGAAAATGTAATACTTCCTATAGCAGGTCTTATCATAACTGCAGTTTTATGTATTGAGTTAATTCAAATGGTAATGAATAAGAATAATATGAATGATACAGATACATTTGATTTCTTTAAATATATTATAAAAATGTGGATAGCTGTATGGTTGGTATCTCATGCTTTTGAATTTTCTATGGCAGTATTTGATGTAGCTCAAAGTTTAATAGGAAAAGCAGCAGGAGTAGCTAATGTGAGTTCAAAAGTTTCACCAGGTGACATAGCGGCTATGACAGAAGCATTAAAAAATGAATCAATAGGAAAACTTATGACAGTAGTAATAGAAACCTCTATAGTAAAAATGATAATTCAAGGAATATCAGTATTAATAACGGTAATACTTTATGGAAGAATGATAGAAATATATATCTATACATCTGTTTGTGCTATACCTTTTGCCACTATGGGAAACAAAGAATGGGGGAGCATAGGAACTAATTATATTAGAGGACTTTTTGCTCTTGGACTACAAGGGTTATTTTTGCTTATATGTGTAGGTATTTATGCAGTTCTTGTAAAGACTTTAAGTATAACAGATATACACAAGAGTATTTTTGAACTACTTGGCTACACACTAATACTTGGAATTACGATGATGAAATCTGGAAGTATTGCAAAATCAATATTAAATGCACATTAAAGGGAGGAGAAATGTTTAAAGGAATAAATAAAAGAAAGAATGAACATAAAATTAAAAGGATTGGAATAATAGGATTACCAATAATTATAATTGGATCATATATAACAAATAAAATAAGAAAAAAAGAAAGGAAAGATGAGATGATGATTTATAGAATAGAGGAAATAGAATAATGGCATATGTAAATGTTCCAAAAGATTTAACTAAAGTAAAAACCAAAGTAGCATTAAATTTAACAAAAAGACAATTAATTGGATTTACAATAGCAGGAGTAATAGGCTTTCCTATTTATATATTATCAAGAAAAAATCTACCAAATGATATATCTATGCTTATTATGATAGGAGTAGCATTTCCTATTATTTTCACAACACTTTATGAAAAAGATGGTCTGTATTTTGAGAAGTATCTTAAGTACATGATAGAAAAAAAGATGCAACCCAGTATTCGACTATATAAAACAGATTGTATTTATGATATAGAAAGAAAAATAAGTAAAATGAAAGAAGGAAGAAAATGAATCAAATACAAAAAAGACAGCAAAAAAATTAAATGCAGAAAAAGAGAATTTAAAAAAGCAGAAAGAAGACTTAAAAAGCATAGGTAAAAGTCAAAAGAAAATAGAAAATTCAAAGAAGTACAAAGGACAAAGAAAGCAAAAGAAAGAGCTTTCTTTTTTTAATGGAAGAAAACAAAAGAAAAAAAGTGTTCAAGATACAATTCCCTATTTAAGAATGCTTAAAAATGGAGTTTGTCAAATAGAAAAGAATAAATTTAATAAAATGATAAGATTTTTAGATATTAATTATCAGCTTTCGACAGAAGAAGATAAAGAAAGTATTTTTAATGAATTTTCTAACTTTTTAAATTACTTTGATCCAAGTGTAGATATTGAACTCTCATATATTAACAGAATAGGGAAAAATGAAGAAATAGAAAAAAATATTAATATCCCCTATAGAGATGATTCTTTTAATGAGATAAGGAAAGAATATAGAGAGATGTTAAAAAATCAAAGTGAAAAAGGGAACAATGGATTAAGTAAATATATGTATATCACTTTTAGCTTAGAAGCACAGGATATAAAAGAAGCTACAATTAGACTTGAAAGAATGGAAATGGATATACTAAATAATTTTAAGAAAATGGGAGTGAAGGCTTATGTGCTAGATGGATACGAAAGATTAAAGGTGATTCATGATATTTTAAATAAAGATAAAAAATTTACTTTTTCATATGATGATTTAAAACATAGTGGTCTATCTACAAAAGATTATATTTCTCCGACTTCTTTTAATTTTTCATCTATAAATCAGTTTAGAGTAGGAGAATACTTTGGAGAAGTAAATTTCTTACAGATTCTTGCACCAGAATTATCTGATAGACTATTATCTGAATTTTTAGAAGTTGAAGAAAATATGATTGTAACCTTTCATATAAACTCTATCGATCAAACAAACGCAATTAAAATGATAAAAAGAAAAATTACAGATCTAGATAAGATGAAAATTGAAGAAAATAAAAAAGCTATAAGATCGGGATATGACATAGATATACTACCTTCAGACTTGATCACTTATGGAAATGATGCTAAAAGACTTTTATTAGAGCTTCAAAATCATAACGAGAGAATGTTTGTAATTACCATTTTATTTACAAATATAGAAAAAAGCAGAAAGAAATTGAGCAACGTAATTTTTCAATTAAACTCTATAGCAGGTAGACATAATTGTGTATTAAAGAATCTTAACTATAGGCAAGAACAAGCTCTTATGTCCTCATTGCCTATTGGAAAGAATGACATTGAGGTGAAAAGGGGACTCACTACAAGTTCTACAGCGATATTTATTCCATTTACTACAGAAGAATTGTGTTTAGAAGGAGAAAGCTTATATTATGGTTTAAATGCGTTAAGTCGAAATATCATAATGACAGATAGAAAGCTGTTAAAAAATCCTAATGGTTTAATACTTGGAACACCAGGGTCGGGAAAATCTTTCTCGGCTAAAAGAGAAATTACCAATGCCTTTTTAATTACACAAGATGACATTATAATATGTGATCCTGAATCCGAATATGGGAATTTAACTAGAGCATTAGGAGGAGAAGTTATAAGGATATCACCTACTAGTAGAGACTATATTAATCCATTAGATATAAACTTAGATTATGCAGATGAAGATAATCCATTGTCATTAAAGTCTGACTTTATACTATCATTATTTGAATTAGTAGTGGGAAAAGAAGGACTGAGTGCAGAAGAAACTTCTGTTATAGATAGATGTCTTCCAATCTTATATAAAAACTACTTTGATAATCCTATACCTTCTAATATGCCAATTTTAGAAGATTTATATAACTTACTTTTGGAACAAGAGGAAAAAGTAGGGAAAAAACTTGCGGTAGAAATGGAAATATATGTTAAAGGAAGCTTAAATGTTTTTAATCATAGAACTAATGTAGATACTAAAAATAGAATACTTTGTTATGACATCAAAGAATTGGGAAAGCAATTAAGAAAAATTGGAATGCTTATTGTTCAAGATCAAGTTTGGAATAGAGTTACAATTAATAGGAATAAGAAAGAAACTAGGTATTATTGCGATGAATTCCATTTATTGTTAAGAGAAGAACAAACAGCAAGTTATTCAATAGAAATTTGGAAAAGATTTCGTAAATGGGGAGGAATACCAACAGGGTTAACTCAGAATGTCAAGGATCTTTTAGCTAGTCCTGAAATAGAAAATATATTTGATAATACAGACTTTATATTGATGCTAAATCAAGCCTCTGGGGATAGGGAAATATTAGCAGATAAACTAAATATATCACTTTACCAATTATCATATGTAACCAACTCTAATGAAGGAGAAGGGCTTTTGTTTTATGGAAATACCATTGTTCCATTCGTGGATAGATTCCCTAAAGATACTAAGCTATATAGACTAATGACAACTAAACCAGAGGAGTTAAAAGAAAGTTATGAAGAATAAGATAAAAAGTAACTATATTATTAATTTAGATGCATTAGTAGCCTTAAAAGAACTACCTAATGAGATATTTGATTGCTGTATTACTTCTCCTCCTTATTATGGATTAAGAGATTATAAAGTTAAAGGTCAAATTGGAAGAGAAGAAAGTCCTGAAGAGTATTTAAATAAGTTAGTAGAAGTATTTGACCAAGTAAAAAGAGTATTAAAAAAAGATGGAACTTTATGGATTGTAATAGGAGATTCTTACGTTGGTACTGGAAGCAAGAAAGAATACAAAGACCCAAAAAATAAGAATGGAAGAACAGGCCAAAAAGTTTCTGTCACGAAAAAATTAAAAGGATATAAGACAAAAGATTTGATTGGAGTTCCTTGGCAACTTGCATTAAAACTAAGAGAAGACGGTTGGTATTTAAGAAGTGATATTATATGGCACAAAGAAAATGCTATGCCAGAATCATGTAAAGATAGACCATCGAGATCATACGAGCATATTTTTTTACTCTCTAAATCAAAAAAATATTTTTATAACTATGAAGCAATGAAAGAACCCATGAAAGAGATAAGTAAAAAAAGATATATAAGGGCAAGGGGAAAAGACAATAAGTACCTAAAAGAAAATACAGGTGCTAAAAGACAGAGCATAAATGAAGCAAGAGAATATGGAGAATATATAGGAGATAATGTTCCTCAGTTTAGAAATAGTAGAGATATTTGGACAATAAATACTAATGCCTTTAAAGGAAAACACTATGCAGTATTTCCACCAAAATTAGTAGAAATTTGTATAAAAGCAGCTTGTCCTAATAATGGGTTAATATTAGATCCATTTATGGGATCAGGCACAGTTGGAATGGTTGCTACTAAAATGAATAGAGAATATATAGGAATAGAATTAAATGAGGACTATTGCAAGATGGCTAAAGAAAGGATTGAAGAAAATATGAAATAGGAGGCGTTTATGAAAAAAGAAAAGGGCAAAATAAATCCTAGAGATGTACCAAAAAGTAAGCTTATATTAGAAAAGAAAAATATAAGTAGCAACACTATAAAAAATAAAAAAGATTCACCCATTTTATTAAACAAAAATTCTGAAAGAGAAAATAGCACTTTTATGAATGAAAAAGATAGCTACAGACAAGTTTCTGAAGTTGAGAATTATGATAATATAAAGAAAACTTCTAGCCACTTTCAAGAACTAGATAATAAATATATACCTAATATTAATGAAAAATCAGATAAGGAAAAAATACAAAGAAAAAGACAGGAGAAAGTATATAGAGAAAAATATAAAATACTTGATAACTTGAAACAAGATAATGAAGTAGAAGATAAAATTAGAGAAGAAAGAATCAAGAAAGAAAATGATAGAGTATATGAAAATAGGATAAGTAATTTCAAGAAGAGTTCTAATCATATATCTAAGAATGGAATAAAGAATAAAGATAAGTTAGAAGTTTATGACCCATTGTCTAAAGATTTAGATAATGATGGAGTAATAGATCGTTATGATATGGACTTTAGAGATAGTAATATTTCTTATAGAGATACTAGTGATGATGAAAAGTATTTTTCAAAGTATAGAAATAAAAGATTTCTAAATGACTTTAGAAAGAATAAAGAGCAGTATCAAAGTGACAAACAAGAAAATTCATTTCAAGATAAGTCCATTTCAACAAAAATAGAAAGATCTAATGTAAGGGATTATAAAGGTAAGAAGTTTAGGGCAAAAAGTTTATACTTAACAGAAAGTGAAATGGATAATAAGAATTATCAGAAACTAAAGACTGGTAAGAACTTAAAGGAAAAATGCTCTGTAGATCTAAATAATAAAAATAAAATTATAGATAATAACAAAAAAGAAGGTAAAAGAGCTAATTTTAATCTAAATGAAAAATATACAAGAACAAAAAAGGAAAGTTCGAATGTAAAAGAAGGACAAAATAAGTTTAAAGAAGATAAATTGAAGGAAGAAGATAAGCTTCAAAAAAATGAAGAAAAGATCTCAAAATTACACTCGAAAAAAGCAAAAAAAGAAAAAGACTTAGTTAAAGATAATAAAAAAGCAAAAAAAGGAGGATTAGAAAATCCTTTAATTCTTGCAAGTGCAATGGCATCAAACTATCTTTATAGCGGAAAAGAAGATAATGCAGGAATAGATGTATCATATAAAGTAAGCAGAAGTACAGAGCTTATTGGAAAAAATATTAGACGTAATCGTAGAAAAAAAGCTTTAAAAACTAAAAGAAAATTAGAGAAATTAGATAATAAAATTCATAAAAAAGAAAGTAGATTATTATTTGAAAAAAATTTTGAAGAATTAAAAAAGTCTAGAGTCTATCAAAATACCAATAAATTGAATCGATTTTTTATGAAGAAAAAATTTCAGAAAGATTTCAGAAAAAAACAAGAAGTAAGCTTAAAAAATAGAATAAAAAAGTCTATTACAAATATGAGTAAAAAGACAGCAGAAGTTCTAAAAAATAAGGGATATAAAAATATTTTTATTGTCCTTTGCATTTTAGGACTTTTTTTCATGCTGTTTAAAGAAATAAGTAATATTGGAAGTATTACTTCAGGTATTACAAGTAATGTTATGGCTACAAGTTACTTATCAAAAAAAGAAGTGCTAAGTGATGTAAATAATGAATTTTCAAGTTATGAATATGCTTTGCAAGATGAGATAGATAGTATTAAAGAAAATTATCCAAACTACGATGAATATCATATAAAAGGAGATCCAGTAGGTCATGATGTTCACGAGCTATTTAGTTATTTAACAGCAAGATATGGAGAAATTAAGTCGACTGATGAAATAAAAAAGGAGCTAAAAAAACTCTTTAATCAGATGTACAAAAAAGAGTATACATCAAAAACTATTACTAAATATGATAAAGATGGAAATCCATACACCTATAAAATATTGACTCTTACCATTACCAAGAAAAGTATTGATAAAATTGCAAAAGAAGAGTTTGCAATTTATGAAACTAATATGGCTCACTACTTATCATTATTAGAAAATCAAGGAAATATGGGAGATTATTTTGGCTCTGGTTATGGAGATTTAGGGGATATAGTAGATAATCCAAATTTTGGAAATTCCGGTATAGAGTTTGATGATGTAGCAGTAAGGAGATTATTTGGAGAAGCTGAAAAACATATAGGAAAAAGATATGTTTTTGGAGCTAGTGGACCAAGGAATTTTGACTGTTCAGGATTTGTATGTTGGTCATTTACAAAATCAGGAGTAAAGAATATGCCAAGAACAACAGCTTGGAGAATATATACTGATTATTGTAATCCTGTATCGCCTAGTCAAGCAAAGCCAGGAGATATAATTTTTTTCAAAGGAACATATAATTCTGGAACACCAATATCTCATGTAGGGATATATGCAGGCAATGGAATGATGATTCATGCAGGAGATCCTATTCAATATGCAAATATTAACACAAGATATTGGAAAGAACACTTTTATGCCTTTGGCAGACCAAGATAGAAAAGGTGATAAAAAATGAATAAAAAAATAATCAAAAATATAGAAAAACAAAAAAAGTTAGTAAAGAAAAAAGAAGATATTGAGTTGGAACTTCAAATCTTAGAAGAAGAACAAGAAGAATTAGAGAATATGGAAGTTATCAAAGAGTTTCGTAGCAAAAAAATATCCCTTGATGAATTTTTATATATAGTAAGAAAAAATAAGGAAGAAGAAAGAAAAGAAAAAAGTATATGTCAAATTAATGAAGGAGAAGAAAAGTAATGAAAAGAATAGGAAATAGAGTTTTAGCGTTTGGAATGATACTAGCAAGTATTATAAATATATCGCCTATGAGTCATATATACGCTAGTTCAGAAAAAAGTTTACAAAACACAAATAAAATTGAAGCTGAAATGGTATGTAGCAATGTAGAAAATTTAGAAAAAGAAATTACAGACTTACAAGAGAAGATTAAAAACTTAAATAAAGATAAAGAGATAAATAAAGATCAAATAAAAAAGCTTCAAGAGAAATTAGATTCATATAAAAACAAGGAAGATAAGTTTTTAGAAGATAAGAAATGCCTAGAAAATCAATTATTAGAAAAAGAAAGAGTAATTAAAGGTCTAGAAGAAAAAATATGTGCTCTAGAAAGTAAAGACAAAAAGCAAATAGCTGAGCTAGAACAGCTAAGAGATGAAGTAAAGAAACTTCAAGAAGAAAGTGAAAAATTAAAAGAAGAATTATCTTCTGCAAAATGGGAATTAGAAGCAAAAGGTGAAAAGGCAGAAGTTAATGAAAAAAGTTTTAAAGAAATAAGAGAAAAGATTGGTCAATTAGAAAAAGAGATTAAAGAAAAGGATCAAAATATAGAATTAAAAGAGGAGAAAATAAAGAAAATAGAAGATACTTTAAAGGCAAAAGAAGAAAGATTAGAAAAATTAAAAGACCAAGTAGATAAGGCAAAAGAAGATAAAGAAAATTCTTGTGAGAAAGTAAGATCTCATGAAAAAGAATTAGATGAATTAAAATCTAAAGCAGAAAAAGATAAAAAAGAATTACAAGAACAGATAAAAAGCTTGCAAGATAAGATAGAACAACAAACAAAAGAGTTTGAAAGTCTCCAAAATGACTTAGACAAAAAAATAGAAGAATGTAATAAAAAAATCAGTGAACTAGAGAAAAACCTAAAGGAAAATAAAACAGGGAAAAAAGAAAAAGCTTTAAATGACAAGGAAAAGCTTGAAAAAACTTTGGATAATCTTAAGAAGAAACAAGCAGAAATAGAAACAAAACATGATAAAGATGTAGAAGAAAAGATTACTAACAAAGAAGTAGTAGATACTAAAGAAGTTGTTAGTAAAAGAGAGGATAATATAAAGCCATGTAGTAAGAGTGATGAATTTAGCGTGTTTCAAGTGGGAAAAAATTACTATAATGTCATAAAAGATGGAAAGAAAACTACTGTGTATATGGATGTTAAGGCATACATTCAAGATGATCATATTATGTTACCTATAAGATATACAGCCTATACTTTAGGATTTAACGTTGAATATGATGACAACAAAAGAGAAGCTATATTTTCCAATAAAGAAAATATCGTTCTTCCAAAGAAAACATTGAGATTAAATATAGACACAGGAGTCATGAAAGATAGTGACGGAAATATTTATCATTCTGATACTAAGCCAGTAATTATAAATGGAAGAGTTCATGCTTCTATTTCAAATATTGCAAAAGCTTTTAATGCAACTTGTGGAGATATAAAAGACGGAAAAGATCAAAGCATTGAATGGGATAATAACAAAAAAGCAGTATATGTATTTAAAAATATAAAATAAAAAAGGAGCTAAAGATGAAGAAAAGCGGAATAAAAGTAGCCTTAGTGTTACTCTTTATGTTTACAATAATACCAAGTATATCCATGGCAAAAAGTAATGAAAGTGAAATAACGAGTCAACTAAATAATATATATACTCCAGAAAATAATAAAGAATTAGAAAATTTATTTGATGAAGATGTGTATAATCCTTCTGATGAAAAACAAAAAATACCCTATCAAGAAGTACCTAAAATACCAGATAGTAAAAATGTAAAAAGTGAACAAAAAGAAAGATCTATTAATTCATGCCAACCAGCAAAACCTGTAAAAGGAGGGAATACAAAAGCGATTAATTCTTTAGCAACAAAGGAGAATAAAGCAAGAGGGACAGTATTGGAAAATGTAGATGAAAGTGGAGAAGATCTAACTCCTAAAGTTGGAGATAAAGAAGTAAGAAAAGAGGGCGAAGAAAATCCTGTAGACGTTAGACAATTTTTAACTTTTCAGACTAAATCAGGCAAGACAATGCACCTTATTATAGATCATTCACAAAACCAAGAAAATGTTCAACTATTAACAGAAGTTGGTGAGCAAGACCTTTTAAATATGATCGAAGGAGAAAGTGATACTAAATCAAAAGAAGAAAAAGTAGTTAGAAAAGAAGAGCCTATAAAAAAGGAAGAACCTCAAAAAGAAAAAGAGAAAGAAAAGAAGTCAGGCGTAGGATTATATATTTTTATAGTTCTTATAATGCTAGTGGGAATAGGTGCAGGATATTATTTTAAAGTTTACAAAAAAAGAGAAGAGGATACTATTGAAGATGATGAAGATTATGACGAATTAGAAGATGATTATGAATATGATAAAGAAAATGATGAGAAAGAAAGTATAGAAGATACAGAAATTATTCCAGAAGAAGATGATTTTTAATAATGAGAATTTTTTGAAAAGATGGGAAGTTTATTCGAGAAAAACATATATGCGAAGGATATAACATTTGAAGAAGTGTTAAATAATGGAATAAAAATTATAAAAATATAGAAACACTCAGATATGAAACTCAACTATCGTATAACAAGAAGAATCTACGATAGAAAAGTATACGGTTCTTAAAATTTATATTAAAATCTAAAATAATTTGTGAAACTAAGAGAAGATAATAGTTTGTTAATAAAAAATAAATAAGTGATGTAGTAAAGGCTATGATAAATTGCGAGCGAAGGAGAAATCTTTCGCTCTTTTTTTATAAAAAATTAAGGAGGAAAAAATGAAATTAGTTATAGCAGAAAAACCAAGCGTTGCAATGTCAATAGCAAAGGTTATAGGAGCAAAGAATAAAAAAGATGGATATTATGAGGGAAATGATTATAGAGTATCTTGGTGTGTAGGTCATCTAGTTCAGATGGCAAATCCTGATAGTTATGATGAAAAATACAAAAAGTGGAGAATTGAAGATTTACCTATTATTCCAAAAGAATACAAGTACGAAATTGTAAAGTTCACAAAGAAACAATTTAATATTCTTAAAAAGCTGATGAATAGCAAAGAAGTGGATACTATAATTAATGCTTGTGATGCAGGAAGAGAAGGAGAAGCTATATTTAGACTTGTGTATATGAAAGCAAATTGTAAAAAGAAAATAGAGCGTCTTTGGATTTCATCTATGGAAGATTCTGCAATAAAAGAAGGATTCAATAATTTAAAAGATGGAAAATACTATGATAATCTTTTTGACTCAGCAAAGGCAAGAGCTATAGCCGACTGGCTTGTTGGAATGAATATGAGTAGACTTTACTCTTGCTTATATGACGAGAATTATAGTATAGGGAGAGTTCAAACACCAACATTGGCAATGATAGTAGATAGAGATTTTGAAATAGAAAATTTTAAAAAAGAAAAATATTATACAGTAGAAATAGAACTTGATAAGTTTTTGCTATCCACTAATAGAATAGATAATAGGGTGATAGCTGAACAGCTGATAAATTTAATAGGCAATACAATAAAAATTACAGATTTAGTAAAAAAAGAAAAAATAACGAAACCAGATTTACCTTTTGATTTAACAACACTACAAAGAGAGTGTAACAAATATTTTGGATATAGTGCAAAACAGACTTTAGATTATGCTCAAAGCCTTTATGAGAAGAAATATATAACCTATCCAAGAACAGACAGTAGGTATTTAACAGAAGATATGATTGTAAGCACAATAAATAATATTTTGGGGAAAAATGATTTTGATACAGAGCGTATTAAAATTGTATTTAATTCAAAAAAAGTTAGTGATCACCATGCAATTATACCTACAGTAAGTTCATTGAGTAAAGATATATCTTATCTTCCAGAAAGTGAAGCTAAAGTGTATAGACTAATATTAAATAAACTAAACGCAAGTGTTGGATATCCACTCGTTGAAAATACAACAAAAATTGTAGCTATATTTGATAGCTTTGAATTTACAAACACTGGCAAAGTAATTAAAGATGAGGGCTTTACAAAGTATTTAAAAGAATATACATCGAAAAAGAGTGAAGATACGATATTTCCTAATGTGAATATTGGAGATGAACTTGAAATAAAGGAAAAAAATATTAAAGAAAAGTATACTACACCTCCAAAACATTTTACTGAAGATAGTTTACTTAAAGCTATGGAAATAGCAGGAAATGACGCTTTAGAAAAAGGTATTGAAGTAGAAAGAAGGGGTATAGGGACTCCAGCCACTCGTGCAGGAATAATAGAAAATCTAATTTATAAAGGTTATATAAAAAGAGATAAGAGAAATCTTATTTCAACAAGAAAGGGCCTAAACTTAGTATCAATAGTAATAGATGAATTTAAATCACCAAAGACAACAGCAGAATGGGAAATGAGATTAAGTGAGATTGCAAATGGAAAAGAAGATAAGGAGATATTTTTAAAAGAAATTGAAGAAGAAATCAAAAACACCATTGGTAGATGTAAATAGGAAGAAAGGAAGTGATTTTTTGAAGAATTACAGTATTGCGTAAATAATAGGATTAGTGTTTGGGAAATTTATTGATTTGATATTATTAAGAATATTTGCTATACTTTTAATAAATAAAGAAGGTGTCTCGCTACCTATATCCCAAAGGTGAAATATTAAAGTAACGGAGAGGATAAAACCTCTCTGTTTTTTTTAGGAGAAAGAAATGGCAGAAAGGATTAAATATGGATTTTACACTGTAAGCCCAGATTACCTTGAATATCTAAATCAAATAGATTCATAAGTTTATTACAATCCATCATATGGAAACAGTATCAAACCATTTTTTGAAGTTATCGTTGGGATAGAGGATTATAATTATTTTATTTCAATTTCTTCTGCAAAGGAAAAATACAAAAGATAGAAGAATGTCTTTGATGAGCATTTTCTGATTTATGAAGTAGTTTACCATGAGAAAAGTAGTTACTAATAAAATGCATTTCGTGCACCCCAAAATATATAATTTTAGGTGCAGGAAGTTTTATAAATGATACAAAAAACAATAAAGCTTAATGGCTAAGGAGGTATAGAAAATATATCTTCTTTTTTATTACTAAAATAAGAAAATATAGAGTGCCAAGATATTATACAGTAGATTTAACTATATCAATATATCTTGCAAAAGAAGAATTTAAAGAAAAGTGCAAAAATTAAATGTCACCCAATTGATTTTTTGCACCCCAAAGTATATAATTTTAGGTGCAGGAGGTATTAGAAATGGAATCAATAAACAAGAAAATAGAAGATATAATGACAAAAAATACAGGAAAAATTTTTTCTATTAATGACTTCTATGGACTAGGGACAAAGAATACAATCAAATCCGTTTTATACCGATTAAATGAAGAAGATAAAATCATAAGACTTATAGATGGATTATATACAAAGCCTAAGTATAGCGAAATCCTTAAAGAATATTCTTATCCAGATGCAAACGCCTTGGCAGAAAAGATAGCCGATAAATTTTCTTGGACCATATCTCCAACAGGAGATACAGCCTTAAATTATACTGGATTATCTACACAAGTTCCAAACGAATATATATATATTTCTGATGGACCATATAGGCAATATGATTACAGAAATAAGAAAATACTATTTAAACACACAAGTAATAGAAACATTACATCTTATTCAAAAGAACTATCTATTTTAGTTCAAGCAATTAGAGCTTTGGGAAAAGATGGGATAGGGGAAGAAGAACTCAAGAAGTTAGCCGTATTTGCCCAAAATATTAAAGAAGACTTAAAGCGTGATACCTTAAAGCTACCATTTTGGATACAGGAAATATTAGAGAAAATACAGGAGATTAACAATGAAAAAGCTATTAGAAATATCAAATGAAGAACTTGAATTAGTTATACAAAATACATCAGATAAATTGAACTTGTCAAAGGCAATTGTGGAGAAGGACTTATGGGTCTGTATTATTTTGAAATATCTATTTAGTGATTTTAAATATAGGGACTATATTGTCTTTAAAGGGGGTACAAGTTTATCTAAAGTATATAAATTAATAGAAAGATTTTCAGAGGATATAGATCTTGCTCTTAATTGGCAACTCTTGGGCTATGAAAAGTTAGAGCCTTATGAAGAGAGGAGTAAAACAAAGCAATTAAAATTTAATGATAAACTAAATGAAGATACAAAAAAGTTTATACAAGAAGAATTTTTGCCAACCCTGCAAAAAGATTTTAAAAAATTATTAAAGAACAAGAAATATAATTTTTATATTGATGAAATAGATGGACAAACTATTGCCTTTGATTATCCTAAAAATTATGAAGATAACTCCATACTTCAAGTCATAAGATTAGAAATAGGAAGTTTAGCAGAACCGATTCCATCAAGTAGGAAAAAGATAAAAACCTATATAGAGGAAACTTATCCAGAGGTATTTAATGAAAATATAGAAGTTGTATCTGTAAATAGTTTAAGGACTTTTTATGAAAAAATAACTATACTACACAGAGAGGCTAACAGAATAAATGGAAATTATCCTACAAGGTATTCAAGACATTTTTATGATGTATATAAAATGCTACTTACTGACATAAAAGAAGAAAGTTTTTCTCAATTAGAATTATTAAATTCTGTTATTCAATTTAAGAAAAAGTTTTATGCAAGTAATTGGGCGAAATATGATGAGATAATGGAAGGAAGAATAAAGTTAATTCCATCAAAAGAAGGAGTGGAGATTTTTTCCAAAGATTATGATAGTATGAAAAATATGATATTTGGAGAAAAAATACCATTTGAAAAGATAATTAGCGAACTAAAAAAATATGAAGAGAGTTTAAATGAAAAAATAAGGGACAATAAAGCTTAATGGTTAAGGAGGTATAGAAAATATATCTTCTTTTTTTATTACTAAAACAAGGAGGGATAGAATGCCAAGATATGATACAGTAGATTTAAGTAGATCAATATATCTTGCAAAAGAAGAATTTAAGAAAGATATAAAGAAATATGAAGAGTATTTAAAGGTAGTAGGTAACAACTATAAGTATCCATATATACACCAAATATCTATTTACAATATGGATACTAAGGCTACAGCTTGTGCGGAATTTGATTACTGGAAAAGCATAGGCAGGAGTGTCAAAAGAGGAGAAAAAGGAATACCGCTTTTAGATATAGAAAATGGAAAGATAAAATATATCTTTGATATAAGGCAAACGGTAAGCGTTGATCACAACATTTCTGAGGTAAAATTATGGGAATATGATGGCAAAAAACATTTAAACTTATTAGATGAACTAATAGATAAGTTTAAAGAAAAAGACAGCCAGCTTTTATTGAGTCAAGAAAATAAAATAGATGCCTTAGCAGGAAGTTATGTTCGAAGAAAATTTGATGAAATATTAGAAGGTCTATCCGATGAAAGCCTGAAGGCTATTCAAAAGATAGATCTTTTTAATTTACTGAAAGAATCTGTAAAAGTTTCCGTAAGTGAGAGAATGGGAGTTTCCTATGAACTAAAGGAAGAAGATTTGTCTATATTATCTAAAATATCAAGTGTGGACATAGATAAAGCTTTAAATTTTACATCTAATATAAGTAAAAATATTTTAATTGATTTAGGAAGAGAAATAAATAAATTAGAAATTTCAGAGAAAGTTCAAGAAAGAAAAAATTGGGAGCAGACAAAAGATGTAAGGGAGCGTTATAATAAATCAACGGCTAATATAATAGAAGAAGATCACAATAAATTAGAAGAAGGAGGCTTAGAAGATGAAAGAGAAAGTAGTATTAGCAGACAAGGAATATCTAGTAGAGGAAGGAATTTACATACCAGTAATCAAGGAGAATCCCTTCGAGATACATGGAGGGACTTACAAGATGGAACTGATGAATCAAGAAGTGGAAGTATTAGTACCGAATATGGAGATGCCGAAAGAAGTGGATATAGGAAAGCTCAATTATTGGGGAAGGATGAGGTTGAACTTTCTCAAGGAAAACAAGGAAGAAGACTATCAGATAATGTATCTACAAGGAACGTTAATGAGTCATCTACTATCCAAGGAAGAAGAAATAGAGGAATTTATCAGCCGAGAAGAAGTCAAGATGATGGAAGCTTGGGGACTGACAGAAGAATTGAAGGAAAAGGATTATCTGAAATATATAGGACTGAAGAAGAATATGGATATGCTCCTACAAGAGATGGGAGAAAAGGAGATTATCCTAGTTTAAAAAATGAACATGAAATTAAAGATATAGGGGAAGTAGAGCTTACTTCCTTTTTTTCTGCCAATAATCAGAAAGAGCAGACCTTTATTACAAGTACAATAAACCAAAGAGAAATAGATATATTTTTAATCTATGGAGGAAATAATCAAGATGGTAGATTGCCAGTAATAGCAGAGTTTTCTAAGGGAAAGTCCTTGAAAGAACAAGCAAACTTCTTAAAAGAAACATATATAGGAGCTAATGGTTTTGAAATTGGTGGAAGAAGAATTTCAGCTTGGTTTGGAGAAGAAGGAGTAATTTTTAAAGAGGGAGATGGAGCAAGAGATAGGGAAGGTCAAATAGTTTCTTGGGAGGATTTAGCTAGTAATATTAATGATTTATTAGATAGAGGAGAATTTGCTACTAATGTAGAATTAATAGAAAGTTCGTCTTATGAAATAGAAAAAATAACAGAAAAACTATGGTATTTAAAAGAAGATTTTTCTGATGAAATAAAAGATAGTTATCTTAAAAGTCTAAGTGAAATAAAAGAAAAAAACTTCCAAGAAAAAACAGAAAATTTATGTAGAAAGCTAAAAGATAAGAATTTTAGAAGTGAATTAAGAAAAGAATATGAAGTATTTTTGGAAGAATACAAGAGTAATCCTAATATTTTACGATTTAATCACCATAAAGTAGATAGAATTTATCAGGACCTTAAGGACTTAGAAATAGAAAGAAAAGTATACCAGTCAAGTTTGACCGATATTGAATCTATCTATAGTTTTATTACAAAAGATGAAATAGATGAGAATTTACGAAAAGGTAGTGGATTTTCCGATGGGAAAAAACGAATATATGACTTTTTTAGAGAAGAACATACTTTAAAAGAAGAGGCAAATTTTCTAAAAAATGAATATGGAATAGGTGGTTCTTCTCATGCCATATCAGGGGCAATGGGAAGTGGAGAATGGCATGATGCAAAGGGAATAAAATATAGTAAGGGAAATGCTGAAGAAATTAAGCTATCTTGGTCTGATGTTGCAAGAAGAATTGATGACCTTATTAAAGAAAATAAGTATATAGAAGAAAGTATTGAAGAGGATAGTGAGAAAAAAGTTTATCATGATATAAAAGAAGAAAGTCAAGAGTCTATAGATTATCAAGATGATCTACCTCCTACAGATAGTGAGGTTTATACAGAAAAGATAAATAGTATTTCTACCTACTACTATCAAGGGCAATCTGTAGCAAGTATTGGAGAAAATGGAAGACTTGTAATTTATGATGACTTTATGCCAAATTCTTTAAAAGAGGACTTATACTCATTAGCCTATGAAAAACAATTAGATTCATCCTTAGACCATTTAGAAGATGGAATTGTTCTTGAGGGAATAGAGGACACATTTTATATTAAAGATATAGAAGAGATAGAAGGAAAAGAATATTATCTTTTAGAAAGTCAAAGTCAATATGATGACATTCCAAATATCATAGTAAATTCCGATAGGGAAATTATAGACGATGATATAGTAAATGGTTTTGAAGAATTTAAGGAATTTTACATTAGTAAAGATAAAATAGAATTTAATCAAGATAATCTTATAGATAATGAAGAAGATTATTGGATAGTTGAATTTAATGAAAGTTCAAGTCTGATAGAAAAAAATTATGAAGGTCAAAGACTAACTAAGGAACTATTAGATGAGATAAAGGAAGTAGATGAAAAGATAAGACTTCAAAATAAGGCATTTGAAGAAGATAAATATCCACAGCTGACTGATGAATGGGTAGGATATTCCAAATTCTATTTCGACCATATAGTAGATGGGAAAAAGGTTGATTATTATAGGATAGACATAGGTGATGAAAATGAAGCTAATCAAAGGGGCTTCGATTTTCTTTATGAACAAATAGGAAGAAATCAGAAAGAACTTAATCAGGTTAGTGAAGAAAGTAAGATAGGTGAAAAAGTACTTTCTATAAATCAAATTGAAGATAGACTTTTCGATGTATTAGTTAAGGATAAAAATTTAGAAGAAGAAATTATAAAAGCAAGAGAAAACTTAGGGAATGATACCTTAGCAAGTTTTAATTCTGTATTTCAAAGAGAATATGCAAAAATAATGAGAGAAGTTTCCCATAAACAGGACAATCTTCCAGATGATATGAAGTCTATAGAAAGCGTTAAAAAATTAAGTATTAGAACCCAAAATAGGTATAGAGAATATTTAGATAATTTATTTAAGAATTATGTAGAAGCTGATAAGAATATGGACTCTATAAAAATAGGGGACATAGTTAAAACAGAAGATAATAAGTATTTAAAAATAAAAAATCTTTCTAATGTATATGATGAGAATGGCAATCCAATCACTTATTATTCCTATGATGCCTATTTTGATAAGGACTTAAAACTATTTTCACATTCTTTTAAAGAAAGTAATTTAAAAGTAGTAGAAATACTAAGAGATAGTCCAGAAGAAGAATTAGCAAAAGAGATAGAGGAAGATAAAATAGCAGTAAAAGTAGGTTACTATTATGCTCTAGTAGATAGAGAAAAAACAAAAGATATAGGATTAGAAGAAACAGGAAGTAGAGTTTATCCAAGAAAGGACAATCCTCAAGGAAATGTATATACCTTATATAAGGGCAAATCCTTTGAAGAAAGCAGAAAAGTAGATAGCTTATTTGATGAAATGGCTATCAAAATGAAAGATATAAATCTTAGAAATTTAAATGATGTCTTTACATTGGAAAAGGAAGGCTTATTTGAAATATCTGATGATGAAGTAACAAAATTTAAAGAAGGTTATGATATAGATATAAAAAGTTTTGGTCAGCAATTTCCAGATTACTATGATGATATATATGTACTAAATAAAAATCTTGAAATTAATGAGGCCTATCAGAATCTTGCCTATATAAATAGAGAAAATGAAATTACTTTTAATGTGGATCTATCTCAAGAAGAAAAAACACAAATTGAAGAAATAAGAAATAAAAAGGAAGTCATATCTAAGCTAATAGAAAAGGATACTAAAGAAAAAAAAGAGTACTACTTTGATCCTCAAAATGAAGAATATTTACTTTTATCAAAGAAAGTAGAAGATGGCTTATTAAAAATTCCATATAGTATTAAAGACACTATAAAGGGAAAAGAAGGCTTTGAGGTTGAGTTAGTTTTAGATACAAAGAAAAAGTCCCTTAAACAAAATCTGCGATACAATGGATATATTTTGAATACTAATTCAGCTATAAAATATAAAAGCTATAAAGACTTATTAAATAGTGTCCCTTATTTATTGGATGATAGACACAGGAAAGTACTTTTAGAGGGATATTTAAATCAGCAAATAGAAAAGGAAAAAGAAAAACAAGAAGAAAAGTCTTTTACAGAAGGCATTAATGTTAGATACCAAGGTAGAGAATATACCATATCTAACATTAATGATAAGACAAATCCTAAAACTATAGAACTAGAAGATAGTACAGGACTAATGAATGGTTTTATTACAGGGAGTGAAACCATTCTTTTTAATGATTATAATGACCTTGATTTAGAAGTTATAGGAAATAAAGAAGTAGAAAATATAGAGGCAGTAAAGCAAATTAGCTTTGGAGACTTTGCGAGAGATCTTAAAGAAGAAAAAGCCGATAAGAAACTTAAAATCAAATATAAGTTGGAAGAACAACAATCTATTCAAGAAAAAGAGATAGAGGAAGTTTCCCTAGAAAACTATAAAATCTTAAATGAAGAAGAAAACTTAGCGCCTTCTCAAAGGCTAAAGAATAATATAGAAGCTATTAAACTTTTAAAGAATCTAGAAAGAGAAAATAGATTTGCAAAAAAGGAAGAACAGGAAATTTTAGCAAGGTATGTAGGCTGGGGAGGACTTGCTAATGTATTTGACGAAGAAAAGGAAGGTCAGTGGCTTGATGCGAGAAATTTTTTAAAAGAAAATTTAACTGGTGAAGAATATAATAGAGCAAGAGAATCTACCTTAACAGCTTTTTATACTCCTAAATTAGTTATAGACTCTATCTATGAAACTCTTTCTAATTTTGGATTTAAAAAAGGTAACATCTTAGAACCAAGTGCTGGGACAGGAAGATTTATAGGAAATCTACCTGAAGAAATGAATGAGTCAAAATTTTATGGAGTAGAGTTAGATAGTATTAGTGGTAAAATTGCTAAACACTTATATCCTAATGCTAATATACAAGTTAAAGGCTTTGAAGATACAAATTTTTCCAATAATTTATTTGATGTTGCCATAGGAAATATTCCTTTTGGAGAATTTAAAGTAGCAGATCGTGAGTATGAAAGAAATAACTTTCTTATCCACGATTATTTTTTTGCTAAATCATTAGATAAAGTTCGTGATGGCGGTATTATCGCATTTATTACATCATCGGGAACAATGGATAAAAAGAGTGAAGACGTTAGAAGATATATATCTGAAAGAGCAGAATTTTTAGGAGCTATAAGATTACCAAATACTACTTTTAAAAGACAAGCAGGTACAGAAGTAACCTCGGATATAATTTTCTTAAAAAAGAGAGATAGACTTCTAAAGATAGATGAAGATTGGGTTAAGTTAGATAAAGATGAAAAAGGATTAAGTTACAATAAATACTTTGTTGATAATCCAGATATGGTAATAGGGACTATGGAAGAAGTATCATCAAGATTTGGAACAAGTCTTTCCTGTATAGAAAGAGAAGATGTTTCCTTAGAAGAAGGACTAAAATTAGCCATAAAGAATATTAAAGGAAAATATGAAAAGGTTCAAATAGATGAAAACTTGGGAGAAAAACTAATACCTGCCGATGATAGTGTTAAAAATTATTCATTTGCTCTAGTAGATGATGAAATATATTTTAGAGAAAATTCTATTATGCAAAAAGTATCCTTAAATGAAAAGGATAAGGGCAAGGTGGAAGAGTATTTAAAATTAAATGCAAGTCTAAGAAATGTAATCATTTTTCAAAAGGAAGATTATTTAGATGAAGAGATAAAAGAAGAACAAGAAAAGCTAAATAGCTTATATGATGAATTTTCAAAAAAATATGGGAGATTAAATTCAAAAGCTAGTAAAAAGTTATTTAGAGAAGATTCCAACTTTTCCTTGATTTCAACCTTGGAAAAATTAGATAAAGAAGGAAACTTTATAGGGAAATCTGATATATTCACGAAAAGAACCATAAAAAAAGCTGTAGTTATAGATCATACGGATAAGTCGATAGATGCTCTTGTATTATCTATTAGTCAAAAAGGGAAAGTTAACTTTGATTATATGGAAGAATTAACAGACAAATCGAGAGATAAATTAATAGAAGAGTTAAAAGGAGAAATATTTTTAAATCTAGATTCATTTGAACCTAGTGATATAAATCCATTTAAGTCCGCTAAGGATTTAGGAGATTTTTCAAGATCTTATGTAACTGCTGATGAATATTTATCAGGAAATATAAGAGAAAAAGTAGAAGTGATAGATTCCTATATTAAAAATATTGAAAAAGAGCTAGGACAAAAAGAAAATTTAGCAGATAGAGAGTTATTAGAAAAGGAATTAAAAGAGTTACACTTTCAAAAAACAAAGCTAATGGAAGTTATACCTAAAGAACTTGATGCAAGTGAAATTACAGTTAGAATGGGTGCAACATGGATACCGGAACAAGATTACAAAAAATTTATGTTTGATTTGTTGAAAACACCAGTTTCATCAAGGTGGAATATAGATATTAAGTATTCTGACTTTACAGGAGAATATAGAGTTGAAGGAAAAAGCTTTGATAGGGACAATGACCTTGCTTCTTTTACCTATGGTACAAATAGGGTAAATGCCTACAAGTTGATAGAAGATACTTTAAATTTAAGAGATACTAAGGTATTTGACCAAGTAGAAGACAGTGATGGAAAGAAAAAATCTGTGCTTAATCAAAAAGAAACAATGCTTGCAAGAAGTAAGCAAGAGATGATAAAAGAAGAATTTAAAAGCTGGATATTTGATGATGTGGAAAGAAGAAATAGATTAGTAGAAGATTATAACGAAAGATTCAATTCCATAAGACAAAGGGAATATGATGGATCTAATCTTACTTTTGAAGGAATGAATCCTGAAATAGAATTAAGAGCACATCAAAAAGATGCAATAGCAAGAGGGTTGTTTGGTGGAAATACTTTACTTGCCCATGAAGTAGGAGCAGGAAAAACCTTTGAAATGATAGGTATAGCCATGGAGTCAAAAAGACTTGGTATGAGCAATAAGTCGATGTTTGTTGTACCTAACCATATAGTAGAGCAGTTTGGAAGAGAATTTAATGAACTTTATCCAGGAGCTAATGTATTATGTGCAACAGAAAAAGATTTTACACCAGATAGGAGAAAAAGATTTTGCAGTCGTATTGCTACAGGAGATTATGATGCAGTTATTATAGGGCATTCTCAGTTTGAAAAAATTTCTATATCAAAAGAAAGACAAGAATATGAATTACAAAGTCAAATTGATGAAATTATTGACTATATAGATGAGTATAAAAGGGAAAGAGATCAAAGATTTACTGTAAAGCAATTAGAAAAGACAAAGAAAAAGTTAGAGACAAAGTTAGAAAAACTAAGTGCTGACTATAAAAAAGACGATGTAGTAACTTTCGAAGAATTGGGAATTGATAAGTTATTTGTAGATGAAGCCCACGCTTATAAGAACCTATATCTTTATTCTAAAATGAGAAATGTAGCAGGTATTACTTCTACAGATTCACAAAAGTCAAGCGATATGCTTATGAAATGTCGCTATATGGATGAAATAACTAATAACAAAGGTCTAGTATTTGCTACTGGAACACCTGTAAGTAATAGCATGGCTGAACTTTATACTATGCAGAGATATTTACAATGTGATGAATTAAAAAAGATGAAGTTACAACATTTTGATTCTTGGGCTTCTACTTTTGGAGAAACTATAACAGCTATTGAACTTAATCCAGAAGGAAATGGTTATCGAAGTAAAACGAGGTTTGCTAAGTTCTATAATCTACCGGAACTTATGAATACAATAAAAGGATTTATGGATATTAAGACAGCAGATGTATTAAATTTACCGACTCCTGAAGCTTGCTATGAAACTATAAAGACAAAGCCTACAGAAGAACAGAAGAAAATACTTGAAACTTTTTCAGAAAGAGCAGATAAAGTTCGTAATAAACAAGTTGATTCTAGTGTAGATAATATGTTACTAATTACAAATGATGGAAAGAAAATGGCTTTAGATCAAAGATTAATAAATACTCTACTTCCAGATGATCCAAACAGTAAGGTAAATACTTGCATCAAAAATGTATTTAGTATTTGGGAAAAATATGAGGATAAAAAATCGGCACAATTAATCTTTTGTGATATGTCTACACCAAGTAAGGAGTTTAACATCTATGATGACATTAAACAAAAACTTATGAATTTAGGAGTGCCTGAAAAAGAGATAGAATTTATCCATAATGCAAAAAATAATAGGGAAAAAGATGCAATATTTGACAAAGTGAGAAAAGGAGAAATACGAATATTACTTGGCTCTACTCAAAAGATGGGAGCAGGTACTAATGCTCAAGATAAATTAATCGCTATCCATGATCTTGATATACCATGGAGACCTGCCGATCTTTCTCAAAGAGCAGGTAGGATTGTAAGACAGGGAAATGAAAATAAAAAAGTTTATATTTTTAGATATATAACAGAAAACACTTTCGATGCTTATCTTTTCCAAACTTTAGAAAACAAACAGAAGTATATTTCTCAAATTATGACTTCAAAAACGCCAGTAAGAGTAGCAGAAGATGTAGATGAGGCAACTTTAAATTATGCAGAGATTAAGGCACTTGCAACGAGTAATCCTCTAATCAAAGAAAAGATGGACCTTGATGTAGAGGTTTCTAAACTTAAAATGTTAGAATCAAACTTTAAATCTAATCTTTATAAGATGGAAGATAAGGTAGTAAAGTTTTATCCAAAAGAAATAGATAGATTAAAGGAAAAAATAGAGAACATAAGAGAAGATATTAAGAATACTGAGCCTTATAAAGAAGTAAGTAAAAATACAAAAGAGGAAAATAAATTTACCTCCCTAACCATTGATGAGAAAAAGTATACGGATAAGAAAATTGCAGGGGAGTTTTTGTTGAATAAAATTAAGGGATTGAAAATTAATGGAGAAATGGATAGAGAAGGAATAAAAGTAGGGAAGTATAGAAACTTTGATCTGTCTATAAAGTATGATTCTTTTTTTAATAAGTATAACTTTATTTTGAAAGGAAAAGAAGATTATACGGGAGAGTTTGGAACAGACGGATTAGGCAATATTACAAGAATGGATAATATACTAGATAAATTACCGGAAAGACTAGAAGATAATATATCTAAACTAAAAGATACAGAAGAACAATTCCAAATAGCAAAACTAGAAGTACAAAAGACATTTCCACAAGCTGAGCTTTTGAAAGATAAGTCTCTAAGGCTTTCAGAAGTAAATAATCTTTTGGATATGGGAGATAGTGAAGATATACAACAAGATAATCCATTGCTTGAAGAAGTAAAGGAAGAATTAATTAATTTCTTGAATAGAGAATATGAAGAAGATAACAAAGTAGAAGATTTTGATAACCTATTTCCTGATTTAAATGACATAAGAATAGCTTATGCAACTACACCAGATGAAAAACATGAGATACAAATTAGTTTAGATTTGGAAAATTATAAAATGAATACCTATGTAGATAACACTTTAATTGACAGCTTTCAGTACACCTATGATCCTTTGGATGCAAGCAATTTGAAAGAGTTAATACAAATAAAGACTGCTATTGACTTTTGGGATTTTAGTGAGCTTGTAGCAGTTGATGAAAAAAAGTTAAAGGAAATTCTTGGACTTGAAATAGATGATGAAGGTAATTTTTATGATCCATTAAATTTAGACTTGGATAATGATGGAATTCCTGATAGATATGATAATGACTTTAAAGATTCTGATTATTTTGAATCTACTTATGATGTTGAAGATAATTTTCATGCTAAAGAAGAAAGAAAATCTATCATAGATAAGTTACAGGAATATAAGAACGACTTAGCAGAAGACAATAATATAAAAGAAATAGATAACTGTGAGCCTTATGGTAGATAAATATATAAGTAATATTGCTAGAGGAAGAGAATATGAGATTTGATAAAGAAGGATTTAATGAATTTATACAAAATGAGTTTTCTTTTGATGGAGCAACTCAAAGAATAATTAATAACTTAGTGGAGTATGGAATCAAAAATTTAGGAGATTCAGAGGATAAATTAGTAGACTTTATTCAAACTATAATTAATGATCCGACAGTTGAAGAAATAAAACAATTTGTAATTAATGAAGAAAAAGAAGAATTAATAGGAGGAATATTAATGGATGTACGAAAAGGAAATATAATTAATACAGAATTTGGGGAAACAATGGTACTTGATGTGAAAGATAATCAAGCTACACTATTTGATGGTAATCAATTTATTTTAGCTACAGGAATTAAGTTAAATAAGAAAAGCGAAAAGTATGAATGGGAATCAGTAAGGTATGCCAGCGATATAAAAACTATAGCAAATATGCAAAATATTGATTTTAAAAGTATGAAAAATACAATAGACTTTCTAGCTGAATATAATTATAAAGAATTTGTAAAAGGGATCGTATCTCTTGAAACAGGAGTGTTAAATGAAGAGGTTCTTAATGTTGCCTATGATAATTATATGAGTGATTCAGTAATGGGACTTATTGATGAAAAGTTTATGGATCATATAGATGAGCAAGGATTAGAAGAAAATTTAGAAATTAATCAAGAACAAGTAGATAAAGAAAGTAAGGACATATTAAACATAGATGGAAATTTAGCTAGTGATATAGAGATCAAAGATTTAAAAGCAAAAGATGGAAGAAGCTTTAAAGTTGCTTCCTTTTCTATAGCAGAAAATGACAAAGAAGGAAATGTAAAGTTTACTGATTGTTATGCATATGATGATAAAATTAGTCAAGTCGATAATATGAAGAAAGGTGACTTTGTACATTTATTTGGTAAGGGAAAAATCAACAAAGGAAAGGATGGAAAAGAATATAGGAGTATAAAGATATATTCTGCCAAGTTGTTAAAAGCAAAGGAGCAGACTAAGGATAAGTCTTCAACTATAGAAAAATTAAGGGAATTTAAAAACAAGAAAAATATAGAAATAGAAAATAAAGGAAGAAAAGATAATACTGTAGAAAGGTAGAATGAAGTAAAAGCTGATATTGCAGGATAAATTTATTTATTCTGTAATATTAGTATATTATAGAAAAACAAATGTGATGAATCAGAGCTAACAAGAAATGTAATTGATAATATAATATTTTTTAAGTCTTAGCTTTATTCTATTTGCTGCACATAAATAGAATAAAAGAGATTTTTTCTTTAATTTAGTATAGATAAACAGACTAATGAAATTATGTATCTGCGTTTATCAAGAAAGTATAGATTAATTTGAAAAAAGATTATAAATCTTTATACAAAGCGAGATCTGTTCATCCTTACTAAAAAGTATATGAATGTTAGCCAGCCAAATGTAAAGTTTGATAAATTCAATTGAAAACATAAGGAATAAATTTTTATAGGGGGATATATAAATTAATAGTTTTTAATTGCTTTTATTTTTTATTAGCAATAAAATATATACAAGAGTTGAAAGTAAGCAAAAATTTGAAATGTGTGATACAATAGTAAATCAATATACGGTGTTTGTAAGAGGAGTAGGTAGTTAATTTTATGAAGCTATAATATGTAAGAAGAGAAGATATATTAAACAAAAAGATAACAAATTTGATAAATTCAGGAATATATAAGGATATTATAATTGTTTTTAGTATGATAAAGGATGTCTATAAGATAAAGATGAACATGAATAGTTTGTATTTTTAGAATTCACTTATATGAAAATTAAATTCTTATTCTGATTGAATTATTTTAACAGAATTAATAGATCTAAAATGGAGGAAAGATAATTATGGATTACTCTATATTAGTAGTAGAAGATGATGAAAAAATATTAGATTTAATAGAGATATATCTAAAAAATGAGGATTATATTATAAAGAGAGCTACATCTTCAGAACAGGCACTCAAATATATTAAAGAAAAGGAATTTGATTTAGCTATTTTAGACATTATGTTACCAGGTGAAAATGGATATTATATATGCGCCAAGATTAGAGAATCTTATAATTACCCAATTATTATGCTTACGGCAAAGGATGATGAATCAAGTAAAATCAAGGGTTTAACTTTTGGAGCGGATGATTATGTAACTAAACCATTTTTACCTGGAGAGTTAGTTGCTAGAGTAAAGGCTCAATTAAGAAGATACAATAATTATAATTTAAAAACTAAAGAAGGTACAGGAAATATTTTAACTTATCAAAATGTGGATTTAAATATCAAATCAAGAGAAGTTTTAGTTGATGGACAGGAAATTGATTTAACTCCTATTGAATTTATTATTTTAAAATCATTACTAGAGAAAAAATCTGAAGTACTAGAATCCGAAGATTTATTCTATAAAATATATCCGGATGAATATTATATAAAAAACAATACGGTTTCAGTTCATATTAGGCATATTAGAGAAAAATTAGGAGAAAAAAATAATATAATAACAACTGTTTGGGGGGGGTAGGTTATAAGATTGGATAAAGATAAATACTTTGAAAGTATTCTGAAAAAGCTGATAAAAGAAATTGCTATATTTTTACTTATAGTTTTAAGTTGTATGCTTGCAATTGATATCAATGTATTTAAACTTAATAATGAATTACATAAATTTTTTATTGTTAGATTGGATATGATTTTTTTTATTGTGTCTTTATTTGGAATAATAGTTATAATAACAAAAGAGTTTTTAAATTTAGAAAAGGAATACATTAACTTATGTAAAATGATTGATAATTTTGATGAGAGTATAGTAAATCTTCCGATTTACTATAAAACTTTAGAAAGTTCTATAAATAAATTAAAGCTTAAGCAAAAAGATACAGCATATGAAATCAAAAAACGAGTTAATAACATATTTAGCTCACGACTTGAGAACTCCTTTAACATCTATCATTGGGTATCTATCAATGCTTGATGAAATGAGGGACTTGCCAAATAAACAAAGAGAGCAATATATTATACAAGTATTAGAAAAGTCATTGGAATTAGAAGAGCTAATAAATCAATTTTTTGAAATTACCAGATTAAATAATGGTGAGATTAGTATTTCTAAAGGAAAAATTGATCTAGAGTATTTTTTAATACAATTAAAGGATGAATTATATCCTATGATGAAAGAAAATGATAATAAGATAAAAATATTCAGTGAGGGACAAATATTTGTAAATGTTGATCCAGATAAGATGAAAAGAGCCTTTGAAAATATCTTTAAAAATGCACTTTTGTACTCTTATTCTAATATAGAAATAAAAGTTAAAATATATCAAACTTATAAGTTTGCAATTGTAAAAGTTATTAATGAAGCTGATACGCTAGAAGAAGCACAGATGAGAAATATGTTTAACAAGTTTACTAGATTAAATGGAGCAAGAAATTCTAAAAAAGCAGGTTCTGGTTTAGGGCTACCTATCGCAAAAGAAATAGTTGAATTACATGGTGGCAAGATAGAGGTAGAAAGTTTTAAAAATAAAGTTATTTTTACCGTAAGTGTGCCAAAATAAAAAGTAAAATAAGAATAGCACCTCGATTATGTTTTAATTTACATAATTGAGGTGTTTTTTATTTTTTGGAAATTAAAACACAAAACAATAATATATATTAAAATAAAAATAAGGAATAGGAAGATTGAAGTAGGGTTTCAGTTTAATTTAAACTTCCTTTTTTAGTAAGAGAGGTATTTGATGGAATTAGAAATTAGGAATGTAAATAAAAAATTTAAAGATAAAATAGCGGTTAATAATGCATCAGCTACATTGACTCCAGGAGTTTGGGGACTCTTAGGTGCAAATGGTGCTGGGAAAACAACTTTAATAAAAATGATCACTGGATTTGGAGCAGTTCCAAGTGGGACAAGGAAAAAAACAAGGACTATCTCAATAAATACTAACGCAAGCACAAGTATAAAATGGGCTAAAGTGACTTATTAGCTTATTTATGATATAATATATCTTAACAATAAAACGGATAAGGGGTAATAATATGGCAATTTCTTATAAACCATTATGGCACTTATTGGTAGAAAGAGAAATGAACAAAGAAGACTTAAAAAGAGCTGCAAACATAACAAGCAACATAGTTTCAAGAATGAGCAAAAACTCTTATGTGAACTTAGAGTCATTAGAAAAGATTTGCTTGGCATTAGATTGTAAGATTGAAGATGTTGTTGAAATCATTAAAGATACAGACTAACAGTTGTAAAACCACTCGATTATATAATTGGGTGGTTTTTATCATCTTCAGATAGTTTCTTATATTTGATTGAAATGAATTATAGAAAATCTCAATAAAAATATCTATACCATTATTGAAAGAACGCATAATTTGCGATAATTCACTGACAAGTTTAACTTATGTGCAAATCTTAAATCTTTTAGGCGTTCCTGTAATGTTATTTTACACTTCATAACAGATGACCTCCTTGATACAAAATATTATTGTAAATATTATATCATACCATTTCCACAATCGCGGAAAAATGGGAATAAAAATAGATATTCCAAGATTTAGGACATACGGGAATAGGAACAAAAATACAATATCATACAGACATAGAGAAAATTGATCTTTGAAAATGGAATAATCGGTCTGTAAGGATATGTATCTATGAGGAAGTAGGCGATGACTTTCTAAATATCAGAAAAGAGCTTGCCAAGTAGAACAAAACGTTGCTGTGAGATTCGGGGGGCAGGAACTACATCAGGTGTAACCGACAAAAATAAAAAACGCAATTTATACTTGCAAAGTAAAAATGAATATGATAAACTATAATTAGTTATTAATAAGGAGTTACAGATGAAAAATAGAATTAAGGAAGTTAGAAAAGAAAAACATATCACTCAAGAAAAGCTTGTTGAAAATATAGATATTACAAGACAATATATAAGTTTGATAGAGCGAGGGGATGAAACACCATCTTTAAAAGTGGCTAATGAAATAGCAAAGGGATTAGGCACTTCTATGTATGCAATTTTTGATTTGGATGGTACTGGAGAGTATAGGTGTTCATTTTGTAATCATAGCTGATAAACACTAATTGATATAGTGATTAAAATTTATAAGGAGGTGAATGTTTATGAATTATAAAAATCCTCAGAGGTATAAAAACGGAGATTGAGTATTTTTATAGGGATGAAGTAAATTAATTGTAATTGTACAAGGAGGTATAATATGTTAAACAAAATGAAGAAGTTTGTGGCGTTGTCTTCTATGGCGGTAATGATGTTAATAAGTACTAATGCAGTTTTTGCAGCGGAAGTAAATACGAGTGTAAATGATGATGTTAATAAAACCGTAATTTCAACATCTTATGGAGATATGACTGAGGGTGAAATTCAACCAGCATGGTTGGGATATGGTCCGATTACTAGATATCCAGCTGAAGGTGGAACTTGGGAATATGGCTTTTGGGATGCAAAAGTTCGTTCTTACTATACAGTGAATCGTTGCCATGGAAGTACTGTAAAATTGAATGGTAAAGAGAGTCGTTCTATAGACACTGCATCAGGTAAAAAATCATATGCGGAACTTTGGGCACTTCAGCATAATGGTAATGATAGATATTACTATAGAGTTTGCAAATAAGTAGAAATATCAAAGATTTAATAGAGAGTGCGAGGGAGTTCCTTACACTCTCCTTATATTTGGAGGAAATTCTATGAAGAAATTGATTACCTTATGTGGTATTGCCATTTCAATAGTTATATTGGTACTTTCTGTTAATTTATTAGAAACAAGACAAAATAGCAAACCTTTTAATTCTAATATGATTGTAGAAATAAGTACCACAAACACCAAGACAGATAAAAAGCAATTGATAGATGAGCTTAATAAAATTGCTGAAAATGGTGGAGTTTATAAAGAAGTTGCAAGCAAAGACGATTTTCTGAAAAAAAGAAATATAATTTGGTTTGGAAAAAATAAGCCACAGTCAGATAACATTATAATAAAGAATAATAATATTGATTGGTTATCAAATGACTTTAATGGGAAACTAATTCACAGTAGTGAGATGGGAGAAATTCCTTTATCAGGGGAATATGCCATTACAGATAATTTGAAAATTGAATTAGAAGAGTGGGCAAATAAAAATGATATACGAATAACTTTTTTTAAAGATATTAATTTAATTAAAACAATATATTTAACTTTGGTGGAAAATCCTATAGGTAATTCATTAGTAGCGATGTATATAATAACAACAATGCTTTTTATTTCATATTTTATTGTGAAGGCAAAAGAAAGAGCCATTAAGCTATTATCTGGCGTGAGGCAGGTTAATATTATAAAACATGATGTTTTATTTTTGTCAAAAAATATGATATTAGGATTTTTAATGGGTACTGCTGGAATATCAATTTATTATGGAATCACAAAAAATGTAGAAAATTTATTCTTGATATTTAAATCATCATTGACTTTGATTCTTTTGGCTATTTTTATTTTAATGATAATTGCTATTTTGCTTTCTGCGGTAGTTTCACCAAAAGTCAGTCATATTTCAGACAGAGAAATACCACTTAAGAGATTTAATTATTTAATTATATCTTTAAAAGTTATAGCGATACTGTTTTCGGTATCAGTTTTAGCTAATACAGTATTATCAGCAACCATAGCAATGAAAATGTCAAATGAACATGCATCATGGAGTGCAATCAAAAATAACTACAGATTATCATTTTCTGAACTTGATGAATTGTATGAAGATAGTAATGTAAAAGAAATAGAACGATTTATTAACTCTATGCAAAGAAGTAATGATATGAGCATATCATTAGTTGTAGATAAAAGTATAGAAATTGACAATGAATTAAAAGAATCTGGCTTTGATCATTTTGTTATTTCTGATAAGGCATGGATAAATGCTATGGGTGTTGGTATAAATGAAGAAAAGATAAATGGTAAATTAAAAAGTTATAGTTTTGAGGATATAAATCCATCATTAAAAAAATTCATATTAGAACAGATGCCACTATTGATAAATGAAGATATAGTCAAAACCCAAAATCTAAAATTTTATACATTTGAAGGGAACACAATAAGAGCGTTAGCACCCAATACAGGGGATATGGATGCTTTTATAACTTTAAAAAATCCACTACTTGTTGTGATTGATAATCCTGCTGATGAATTAAAAACAAAGGGCTTTACAATACCAGCATTGTCCAGTGGAAATATAATTTTTTCTGATAAAGATAATTTGGACAAAAGTTTAAGCGAAACTGCTATAAAGAATTACGTAATATCAGTAGATAGTATTGCCGATTTAGCATTAAAAACCGCTCAAGATTTTCAAAAGCAGTTTTTAAATCATGTATTTGGAGGAATATTGTTATTGATTACTATAATTTATGCAGGAGTATTAGAATCTAAGTTGTGGGCATATAAGAATAAGAAAAAAATATATGTCATGGTAACTAATGGTAATAAATATTTTGATATTTTTAAATTCAATATGAAAAATGATATTTGTTTGTTTATAATTGTTATTTTGATTTCAGGGGTATTTACACGTTTTTTTAGAAGTGTTGGAATTAACATTATTGGCATTGTGATAATTATGGTTACTTTGTTTTATGTGATCGGATTATATTTTGCTCACCGTATTTCTTCAAAAAAAGAATTTGTTAATGCAATTAATAGAGTGTAGGAGGAAGTTATGATTAAATGTGAAAATGTCTCACTTAATATTAAAGGAAAAGAAATCTTTGACAATTTAAGTTTCTATATCAATAAGCCACAAATGGTAGCAATAACTGGAGTTTCAGGCAGTGGAAAAACCTCATTGTTGAATTGTTTGGGCTTAATCAAGGAAATAAGTTCAGGAAGAATTTTAATTGATGGAAAAGATTGTACACATTTGTCAGAAAAAGAAAAAATTTCTTTTTGGAAAGATAAAGCAGCATTTATATTTCAAGATTATGGTATTCTTGATGAGGAAAGTGTGATCTATAATATAACTTTTTCCGATAAGAAGTCTGATAGACAGAAAGCTGAAAATTTTCTTAAACAAGTTGGTTTATCAAGCAAGGTAAATAGCTTAGCGTCTACCCTATCGGGGGGAGAAAAACAAAGGTTAGGAATTGCACGAGCTTTGTATAAGAAAGCAAAATTTCTTTTTGCAGATGAGCCTACAGCTTCCTTAGATGAAAGAAATAGAGAACTTATATTAAGACTTTTGAGAGACTGCTCAGAAAAAGGAATTTTTGTGATACTTGCTACTCATGATGAGAAATTATCCAAATCATGTGATATGGTGATTTCAATGAGATAAATAACTTGAAAAACAAATAAACGATCGAACATAAAGGACATATAAAAAATATATGTCCTTTTAATATTGAGAAATATTGAAGTGAAAGAATCAAGATGAAAGAATTAAAAAAATAATGGAACAATTTGAGTAAGAATTAGACAAAATAGAAAAGGTACAAAACTGAACTGACCTCCTCAAGTTAGTTTTTAGGTCTAACTTTATGGGGTCACCTTATTTCTTGATAGCTTTTATTGGTGCTATTTTTATAAGTTTAATATTTATTATTCTTCTTAAATATAATGGTATGTAGATAAAATTAAAGATTTAAGCCTATAATTAAGCGTTGTTTGAGTAAATAAAGGCTTAAGCTACCTAATTAAGAGAATTATTATAAAAGTATTTATCATAAAATTATCTTAACAAAGTTGATATTTATTTGTGGTAAGTTGCAGAGTAATATTTTTGTTTGATAGCAAAAAATATTACTTATATAACTCATTATTAAGATATTTATTGGTATTTTTTCTCAATTGAGTAAGCTCGTAAATCAAAGTGTTCTTATTAGAGTAGTCTTTCATAAGAATATCTTTTTTACTTTTATATTCATCGTAAATATTTGATAATTCTTTTATGCTTAAATTTTTATACTTGTTTTTGTCTAAAGTGGTTATTGACTTTTCGTATGTGATAATTTGAGTTTTATATTCGACATAAAATTCTTTATCTTTAGAGTTTGATTTATAGATCTCATAAATAGATTTATTCAAATTTAAAGTGTTTAAAGCTTCAATTGCAGTATAGATTTCGTTCAAATTTTTTTCTATATCCTTAATTTTATCTAAAGTTTTTTGTCTATTAATGGCTTCTTGTTGAAGTTTATTTTCTAGATCTATATTAGATGTCAGCCCATACTTTCTGAGTTGATTTAAAGTGTCAGCCATAGTATTCATATTGTGTTTCTTTGCCCATATTTTATAAGCCTCAGAAGATTGTATCTTTTTATTATTTTTTAAGTCTATTATATTGTCGACTTTTTTATATGTTTTCGTAGAAGAATCAAAATCAATTTTTACGAACTTTTTATTCATATTATTCTCGATTCTTTCCTTTATCTTTTCATTGGTATAATCTTTTCCAAGAGTATTTTCTTTAGTACGAATAAATCGTCCTTTTTCTCCTTGTTCTTTATGACGAAAAGATAAATACTTACCTAATTTGATTTCGTATCCATATTCTTCCATAGTTTTTAAAAAGTTATCATAGCTATTAGACTTTTGAATAGCATGATCAATAGATATTTGAAGTCTATATTTCCAAGATGTCCCTTTTTTAAATTCCATATATTCTTTATATGATTTCCCATTAGTTTTATATTTATTTTTAAACTTCATATAGTCTTCATCTATAATAGATAACTTATATTTTCTACACAAGTCATCACTATAATTTCTAATTTGATGGTAAGATTTTTTATTGCTTTGATAGGCTTTACCTGTATGAAAAGAAACATTATTAAATAGAATATGGTTATGAATATGCTCCTTATCAACATGGGTAGTTATTACATATTCATATTTTCCTTGCAGTACCTTCTCACATAATTCAATTCCAATTTTGTGAGCCTCTTCAGGTGTAGTTTCTCCAGGTGCGAAAGCTTGAATTAAATGCCTAGCTAAAACTTTAGCTTTAGAATTACATTCTATTTTTGTTTGTTCAAACTCTAAATGAGCAGTTGTAGGGTTACAATTTAGAGATGAAATTAGAATTTTTTCGTCTGTTTTATTGCTATCCATAATATAATCAAGGGCAGCTTTTAATGTAGATTTAATAGGATGAATCTTAGTAACAGCCATTATTTTTTCTCCGTATTAAAATTATTGGAATAAGTAAGAGAGTATATCTTTTTACGCATGGATAAAATATCTTTTGCTTGCTTTTCTAATGATTTTTTCAAATCATCTATATCATTTTTATATATAAGGGATGTTGAGTTTACTCTTTTTGCAATTTGATTTATATTACTTGAAGTATGACTTATATTTGTTGACATTTCACGAAAAACATCCATATCTAGAATAAAGATATCTTTTTCTAAAACACATTTTATAATAAATTGTCTAAGAGATTTGCATTTAGATGCTTTATATTTTTTGTTCAGTAATTCTAATTCTTCATCAGATAGCATTAGATATATCCCGTTATTTCTAGTTCTATTTGCCATAGGTTACCTCCTTTATATAGTTAAGTAAAAAAAGAAAAACCTGTAAAAGCAAGTATAGCAACTTGTTTTACAGGTTTAATTTATTATATATTCTTTAAGAAAACTCCTGAGTTTTGCTTCTAATTATCTTATATTTTATCACCTTTAAAAAGAAAAATCAAATTTCGTATATGAGAGAATGTAAATATTTTTTATAAGGATAGCTAATGCAAGTTAAAAAAAATTAGGGGTTTGGGGATATTCCCCAACAAGCAAAATAGATTAAAACAAACAGTAGCTATATAGTTGATTTAATCTATTTTTTCGTAAGTGCATATGCACTTACTGTGCTTGCTACATAAGCCATTTAAGCTCAAAACTAAATATAATTAAGAAATTTTGCTTGATTTAGTAATAGATTCTATCCTTACTTAAAACTCGAATTTTGATGGACTAACCCCAAACTTTCTTTTAAAAATTCTACTAAAATAATTTGCATCATTAAAACCACATTTTATGGCAATTTCTGTTATATTTAATGTATTAGTCCTTAATAATTCTATAGATTTTTTTAGTCTTATATCATTTATGTATTTTGTTACTGTTTTACCAGTCATATCTTTAAAAAGTCTGCAAAAATGGAATTTACTAACATAAGCGATGTTGGCAAGATCTATAAGTGAAATTTTAGAATCGTAATTTTTGTCTATAAATTCAAAGACATCATAAAATCTTTTCGTATTATTTAATCTCATATCCAGTTGAGTGTTAGTTAGAAATTTAACCATATAATTTCGTAATAATAATACGAATAATTCGTAAAATTGAGATTTTATAGCAAGTTCATAACCAATATCTTTTTTGAAATATTCTTCAATGATTAAATCAATACATTTTTTTACGATAGGATCATTACGTATTAAGTTCTTAAAAAGAATTGAATTTTCTGAAAGTGGGGATAGATATTTAGTTTGGCACAAATCTATTTGATTACTAAATAAAAATGGCATATCTATACGAATTAAGAAAAAAGTAAATTTATCATTTAAACTTTCTAGATAATGCATTTCCTTAACATTAACTATTATTATATCTTTCTTTGTCACATTATATAATTTGGTATTGCATCTTATAAAACCTTCTCCAGCAGTAACATAAAAAATTTGTAGATGTTCATGCCAGTGTTCTTTAAAATTTTTACCTTTTTCCCAGGGGTCTGATAATCCAATATCAACACAAAAACTTTTATTAGGCATTTCTTTACAATAGTAGCTATCATTTTTTTCCATGAAATCCTCCTATACAAAATTTTTTGAATTTTTAATTGTCTTAAGTATATCATGAATAGCAAAGAAATACTATAAATGGAAGAGACAAGTCTCTATATAAAGTAATTATGAGTTGGGTTAATTTCTACCTATAAATTCATATAATAGCAAAAAAATACTAATATAAAGCAAACAAATTCTTGGATGAATAGTATTACTTTTATAAAATAATTATAAAAAGGAGGTTGCATATGGATAGTATTATTAGTAATTATGTTGGAACTATGAGTAAGTATCAAAACTTTTTAGATAAGCATACATATGAAAAAGATACTAAAATTACTGGTTATTGCCCTGTTATCGATACTACTGTAGCCATGTTTCTGAAAGTTCTTATTGATATAAAAAACCTAAAAGAGTATTAGAATTAGGGACTAGTATAGGGTATTCTACAACAGTGATGGCTCAAAGTCTTAGTAAATATGGAGGGAAAATAACAACAATTGAATTTGATAAGGATATTGCTGTAGAAGCAAAATTAAATTTTGAGAAATATAGAGTTTCACACATAATAAATGTTATTAATGCGGATGCAACAAAAATATTGCCAAGTTTAACCGAAAAGTTTGATATGATTTTTTTGGATTTATATAATGAAGTATATTTGAGTGTTTTAGATTATTGTGTTGATTTATTAGATGATAATGGACTATTAATAGCAGATGATACGCTTTTTCCTGTTGCTAAAAATAGAAGTATTTTCAAAATGAGTAATAAGTATTTACATAAATTTAATGTGGAGATTAGCAAAAGGGAAGATCTTAATAGTGTATTAATTCCTTTAGACGATGGAATAACTCTTATAGTTAAAAATAATGATATTTAAAAAGTAGAGGATATAAAATGAAAGATAAAACCAATATAAAACTTTTATTATTACCTTACGCAGGTGGTTCGGCATTATTTTATACTCATTGGAAAAAGTATTTGAAAGAAAATGTTGAAATTATACCAATTGAGTTTCCAGGTAGGGGTTTAAGATTTAAAGAAAAACCATGTGATAAAGTATCAGATCTTATTGATTCTATATGGGATACGGTAGAAAGAGAAATAAAAAATCAACGATATGTTATTTTTGCTTATTGTGTAGGAACTATTGTATTATATGAGTTATTTAAACTTATTAGAAAAAATAAATTAACTGAACCAGAACATTGTTTTATATGTGCATATTCTCCTCCAAATTTAATTAAAAAAGACACTGACGAAAGAAACATTAGTGAGGATGAATTAATACTTGAATGGTGCATGAAAAGTCGAATTAGTAAAGAGCTATTGGAAGAAAAACCGTATTTAAAAACTTTTTATGATGTATGGAAATTAGATCGAGAAATGGTGGACAATTATATTTTTAAAGGGGATATAGAATTATTAAATTGTAATATTACGTTAATTAGAGGGGATAAAGATTTTGCTTTATGTCAAAGAGATGGTAAGGATACAGTAAATAGTACAATTTAAAATCGAATATCTGGTACAATAAATAATAAGAAATCATAGGGGGATTTTAAATTGGCTAAACACTACGAAGAAGACTTCAAGAAACAGATGGTAGAAATCGTTAACCAAGGTAACTACACATATAAAAAATTGGGAGAAGAATACGACATAGCACCATCAACAATAAGAGATTGGGTTAATAGATACAACAGCTCAAATTCCTTCAACATTGATGATAATAGAACAGAAGAAGAAAAGGAATTAATCAAACTAAGAAAAAAAGTAAAACAGCTTAATGGAAAATGATATTTTAAAGCAAGCTGCACTACTACTAGGCAAAAAGTAAAGCTCATAATCTCAAACAGGGATAAATACAGTATTAGTGCAATGTGTAAGTTTTTAGGTATACCAAGAAGTTTAATATACTATCATCTAAACAAAAAAGAATCAAAAGACAACCTAAAAACCGAAGAGCTTTTAGAAGAAAAAATCATAGAAATATTCAGAAAAAGTAAAAATTCATACGGATCAAGAAAAATCAAAGTAGAGTTAGAAAAACAAAATATCACAGTATCAAGAAGAAAAATATGTAGAATAATGAAAAAACATGCCTTAGTATCAAGCTATACAGTAAAACAATACAAGGTAGAAAAAACCACATGTAACAACAAAAAGATTAATAACAAGATAGATAGACAATTTTACAATAGGCCATCTTTACAAGCATGTGTAAGTGACTTAACTTACGTAAGAGTAGGAAATAGTTGGAACTACATCTGTGCAATAATCGATTTACACAATCGAGAAATAATAGGATATGCAGCAGGAAAAAATAAGAGCGCAGATTTAGTAAAAGAAGCAATATATTCAATCAAGTACCCATTAAATAAAATAAAAATATTTCACACAGATAGAGGACGAGAATTTGACAACAAAAGCATAGATAAAATTCTAGACATATTTGGCATAGAAAGATCCTTAAGTGGAAAGGGAAGTCCATATGATAATGCAGTAGCTGAAGCATTTAATAAGGTGATGAAAACAGAATTTGTTTATCAGAAAGAATTTAAAAACTTAAAACAACTAAAATTAGAACTATCAGAATATGTTTATCGGTACAACAACCTAAGAATCCATGGATCCTTAGGTTACTTGTCACCAGTTAAATATAGAAACCAAATCTTAGCTAGTAACTAGTTAAAATTATAATGGTGCGTTCGATTTTAGATTGTACAAATAGGTGTTGACAATCCAGAGATATTGAGTCTTGGAAAGATTTTACTATAGGGAATGTTGAGAATGTTGTGGTTGAAGGAAGTCACGATTTTTTAAAAACTAATGAAAAGTCGGTAATCAGAATAATTAATGCAACACTAGAAAAATTTTAAAATATGGAGGTAAATAATAAATGAAGGGTTTAAAAGAAAAGTTAGAGAATATAATTATTAGCTTGATGACTTCACATGATGATACTGAAGATAATGATTTTTGTTTATGTAAAAATGTAGAAGAATATTTGTGTTATATTGATTCAATAAGATTTATTGAACTAATTACAACTGTTGAAAGTGAATTTGATATAGAAATCAACAATGAAGATTTAGTTGAAGAAAATGTAAAAAGCTTTGATAAATTTATGCAACTTATAAGCAAATATGTAAAATGAAAGGAATTATTGGTATGTTTAATAAAAAAATTTTGTTGCCACATCAATACTATTATCCGCATATGGACCTTGTAGAAGATAAAAGTACTATTAGAAAAGAAGAAGAATTTTTTAAAAGTTTGGAGATTGCAAAGAAAAAGAAAAGGGCTTCTGTATATATACATATTCCGTTTTGTGATTCTAGATGTGAGTTTTGTGGATTTGATAAAGTTAAAAATACGTCTGAAATGGAAAAATATAAAGATATTGCTATAGAAGAAATCAAATATTATGCAAATAAAAATTATATACAAAATTTAGAAATAGATGTTATCCATATAGGTGGAGGGACCCCAACTATATTACCACCTAAAATTTTTAACGAAATCCTGGGCGCAGCAAAAAAGTATTTTAATACTACAGATAATTTAGTTATTAATATAGAAGGATCTGCAACAACAATTTATAAAGATGAAGTTATTGAATATATAAAGGAAAATAATATTTCAAAAGTTAGCGTTGGTGTTCAAACATTTAATTCAAAATTAAGAGAAAAATATAAATCTAAGGCGACTTTAGATGAAGTTTATCTAACATTAAATAAACTTAAAGATAATAAAATAAAAACTGGAATTGATATTATGTATGGCTTTCCAGATTTTCGAATAGGGAATATAGCTGAAATTACATTTAACGATATTAATGAGGCCATAAAGTTAGATATAGATGCAATTGATTTTGGACAATTATATCCTTATTGCAATAATTTGGAAAAAAGAATTAAGAATGAAAGACTGAAATTACCTAATAAACACCAGATAATTAATGTTATAAAAACTGTAAATAATATTATGAAAAAAAACGGATATGAGCAAAAAGCATCATATGGATATACCAAAAAAAATTCAGATATTATGGTTATGGAGTCCTCTTATTACGGTGGAATTAAGGATGTACCTGATTGTATAGCAATTGGGTCTGGAGCTTTTGGTTTTATAAATGGATATAAATACAGAAATAATTCATATAATGCATATCTTATAAATAAGAAAATGAAATTTTCACAATTAAAAAAGTTGAATGATATACAATTACAGAATTTAAATGTAGTAGGATTTCCTAAAGTTTTATATCTATCAAAAAAACAATTAACTATGAACGGTGCAGAAAGATATGATTATAAAATAAAAAAATTATTGGAAAATGGAATGCTAGAGGAGTCGTTGGATGGATTTAGTATAACTGAAGAGGGAAAATGCTTTATTGATAATATATACTATTATCTTTTGGAAGATGAGGAGAAAGAAAGAGTTACTAGGCAAACGAAAATATTATATATTTAATAAGTGAGATTTAGTACTGAGAAAGCAAAGGTATAAATATGGAACAAAATTTATATTATAAATGCGGATTATTAAACAAAACTTTTATAGAAAATAAAATATTGTATACATGTAGTTTATTAATTAAAAAAGGCATTAGAGATAATGAGATAGTTATTTGTAAGTCGGATTCTCAGTTAGGAGTGTATATACAGTGGGAAGTATGTCTCAGAATGGGTTTAGTACCATTATTTATATATAAAGAAACTGCAGAAAATGATATTCTAAGATTTAGAAAGATAATTAATATTAGAGCAATTGTTGAATATAAAAATAATGAAATTTATTTATTTCTGTTTAATGAGGATATTTGTGAGACAAGTATATCAGAGGATTTAAATGCTGGATCGGTTATTCATGTAACATCTGGTTCGACTGGTTATCCAAAGTTAGTTTTGAGGACAAAACTTCAAATGGAAGAAGAATTGAATAGATATGCGGGGGTTTTAAAAATAACTAAAAAAGATGTGATTTTTCCGCTTGTTCCGTTTAATCATTCATTTGGATTTGTATCAGGCATGTTATTAAGTAAAAACTTTGGATTAAATTTAATATTATATGATAATCTAATTCCAAGAAATATACTTAATATTAGTAATAAAAATAAAGCTTCGATTATGTTAGGATTACCATATTTTTATAAAAAAATGCTCGAATTACCAAAAAAGTATAAATTCAATTCTGAATTAAGGTATATTATATCCTCAGGAGGTCCAATAGAAAATGGAATTCAAAAACAATTTTTTGATAGATTTGATAAAAAAATATATCAACAATATGGATCAACTGAAACAGGGAGTTTGAGCATAGGATATTCAGAAACAAATGCTAGATATGTTGGAAAGCCTTTTAATGGAGTAAAAGTTAATGTTAATAATGGAATAAAAGGATATTTATATATTAATACTCCAGCAACAATAGGGGCATATCTTACAAAAGATGGAATACAAAGATTGGATGAAAGCGTGTATAAAATGGGTGATATAGGCAGAGTGATTGATTCTGGAGGTATAGAAGTGTTAGGAAGAGGTGATGACATAATTATAATTAATGGAAATAAAATAGATAAGGAATCAGTTAAAAAGTGTATTAAAAAAATTAATCATATAAAAGAAGTCAATATTTTTTCGGAAAATTTCCACAATATAGATGAGCTCGTGTGTGAATATACAAGCGACATTGAATTAGACAAAAATGATATTATTTGCTTTTTATCCAGACATTTATCAAGTTATGAAATACCTAAAAATTTTAAGAGAGTAAAAGAACTGTCTAGTACGGAAAATATAACTTGGAAGTAATGAATTTAAATGTAAAGGGAGAATTAATAATGAATACAGATGTTTTGAAAGTTAAAGCGGAGAAGTCTCCGTTAACAGATAGTAAAAGGTTATTGCCAAATCAACTTTACAAAAATCCTTTATTATCAGTAGAAAAAAGAAAATTAAGTGATGAAATAGAGGATAATAAAATAAGATTAAAAATGATATATGTAGGTATTTGTGGAACTGATTTGCATCTAGTTAACAATAACAAAAAGACTGGATATATAAGAAGTTCTGCTCCAGTAGATATTCCTATAGACGGAAGGGTTATTGGTCATGAAGGTGTAGGAGAAGTACTACAAGTAGGAAAGAACGTTAAAAATATAAGGGTAGGCATGATAGTGACATTGGAATCCATTATAACATGTGGATATTGTGAATGTTGTAAAAGTGGCAAATACAATCAATGTAAAAATTCTAAATTATTAGGGTTTGAAACAGATGGATTAATGGGAAATATTGTAGATGTAGATGTAAGCATTGCGCATGATGTGACAAATTATATTAAATGCGAAAAAGATTTGAAAGCTATGGCTTGTGTTGAACCAGCTGCGGTTGCTTTTGTAGCATGTGAAAATGCGGATATTAAGCCAGGAGATAATATAGTTATTTTTGGAGGGGGTCCAATAGGAGCCTATGTGGCTATGCTTAGTAGAAAAATATTTGGAGCTAGAGAAATTTATATAGTAGAACCAGTTGAATTTAGAAGAAGTATTTTAAAGAAATGGACAGACAATGTATATGAGAAAGCTGATGATATAAAAAATAATGTAAAAAATATAGATATAATTATCGAAGCATCTGGTGAATTAGAAAATATAAATAATGTATTTGAGTTATTAGAACCAAACGGAAGAGTTGTCATATTAGGAAGAAGTGGTAGAGAATTAAATTTAAGTAATGTTGACCATATGATAACTAATAATATAAAAATTATTGGTTCGCGTGGACATTTAGGAGGAGCTTTTTTTAAAATATTTAAATTGTATTCAAAGGGAATAATTGATTTAAATCATGTAATTACTACAGAGTTAGTAGGTTTGAATTCGTTGAAAGACTTTTTAACAAGTGATTTTATTTATAGAAATTGCAAAGCAATTGTGAAACTTAAATAAGTATAATAATATAATATTGAAATATTTTAAAATTATAAGGTAATTTTTATGGAGAAATTAGATTACAAAACATTAAATGAGGGATTTTTAAGTTTTAAGCAACCGCATATTTTTATAGAACATCTAGGCAATGAAATCACAGTAACCTCAAATGAATTTAAGGATAGTGTAAAAATAATATTATATAATCTGAAAAAGTTAGGGATAAAACGAGGGGATGAAGTTTTATTTCAATTAGATAATAGTATTGAGTTAATAAAACTTTTTTGGGCATGCATTTTGGGTGGCTTTATAGCGATACCATATACATACTTGGAGAAGAGAGATGAGAAGTATAAGATATTAAAAATATGGAGAATTCTAAAAAATCCATTTTTAGTTTCAACCATTAGTACGATTGAAATACTTAATATGAATGATGAATTTAAACATATAGTGAGAAAGAGTATCTCTATAGATAAATTAGGGAATTCTTCTGGATTTATAGATGTGAATATAGAAGCCCCAAATGAAAATGATATAGCATTTATTCAGTATTCTTCTGGGTCAACAAGTGATCCAAAGGGAGTGATCATAACACATAAAAATATTATTTCAAGTATTAACGCTACAATCAGAGCTATGGATGTGACAAAAAATGATGTTTACTTAAGTTGGCTACCTCTTACACATAGTTTTGGGATGATTGGAACATATTTAACACCTCTTTTAGCTGGATGTAGTTTTTATATTATGTCACCTAAAGTTTTTGTTTTGCAACCATTAGTATGGCTAAAAAAAATGGATGAACATAAAATTACAGTTACTGCTTCTCCCAATTTTGGGATTAGATATGTTTGTAATTATCTTGATATAAAAGATGATATAGATATAAATTTAAGATCAATTAGGCTAATAATTGACGGTGCAGAACCTGTATCCGCATTGGTGTGTGGGCTTTTTATAGAAAAAATGAAAAGATTTGGAATGAGGAGTAGTGCATTAAAGCCTTCATATGGTTTATCAGAAGCGACTTTAGTAGTGTCAACATCAAGTAAAAATGAAGAATTTGTAGAAGTTATTGTAAAAAGGCAAAGTCTTAATATAGGAAATAAAATTATAAAATGTAATAAAAAAGGCAAGGATACAATTAGTTTTGTTGAGGTAGGTTCTTGTTTAGATAATTTTGAGACAAAGATAGTAGATGAATTTGGAAATATTTTAGAGAAGGGTACAGTAGGAACATTATTTATTAAAGGCGACTCGGTGACATCTGGATATTATAGAAATCAAGAAGCAAATTTAGAATCTTTCGACAAAGATGGTTGGTTTAACACTGGTGATTTGGGATTTTTTAATGGTAATAATTTAGTACTTACTGGCAGAAAAAATGATTTGATATTTGTTAATGGTGAAAATTATTATTATTATGATATTGAAAGTATTTGTAATGAACTCAGCTCATTAGGATTTTCAAAGGTAGCTATTTGTGAATTAAAGAATTCAGAAGACGATAAAGAGAAGATTTTTTGTTTTGTTGAATGTAGCAAAGATGAACGAGAGTTTAACGAAATTAAGAAGAAGTTAAAAAAACATGTTATGAATAAATTAGGAATAGGAATTGCATATTTTATACAAATTGAAAATATACCTGTAACAGTTAGTGGAAAGATTAAACGCTTTGAATTAAAAAATTATTTGGTTAATAATTTTGGAGGAAATGATTGAATAAAACATATAATATAGTTGAGTTAAAGGTTGGAGATGTTAATAATTGCATGTATATAGTTATAAATGTAATAAATAACGAATGTGTAATAATAGATCCAGCGTGGGATTTTGAAAAAATAGACAGATATGTTCATGATTTGAATATAGTACCAAAAGGGATTATGCTAACTCATTCTCATAGAGATCATACAAATTTAGCTGACAAATTGGCTGTTGAATATGAAATACCTGTTTATATGTCAAAAAAAGAAATAGATTACTATGAATTTAGATGCAGTAATTTATGTCAGTTAGATGACATGGATGAAATAATAGTAGCAAAGTTGAAATTCAAGTGTTTTCTGACTCCAGGGCATACAATAGGAAGTATGTGTTATAAAATAGGAAACAACATATTTACTGGAGATACTATTTTTACAAATGGTTGCGGTTTTTGTAATTGTAGAGGAGGAAGTGTAGATGATATGTTTAATAGCGTGGTAAAAATAAAAAGACATTTAACTATAGATACAAATATATATCCGGGGCATCGTTTTAAAGAAAATGTATATGAAAAGACTGATTATTTTAAAAGAAACATCTATTTAAATATTACTGATAAATCTACATTTAAAAAGCTAATATATATTAACGATAAAAGAAATATATTTTTAAAATTTGAATACAAATAATGCGTTAAATTGGAGGAGCATATGAAAAATTATAATAATATAGAAAAACTTAATATTATAAGAGAATGTCTATTGGAGGTATCTCCAAACAAACAAGTTGATGAAATTAGTGTAGAAACGTCTATTACAAATGATTTAGGATTAGATTCTATAGAAATGATGGATTTACTATTAAAAATAAGAGAAAAACTTATAAAAGGCGATGAAGATATTATTGAAAAAAATATAGACATAGAAAAGTTACTTCTATTTCTTTTTGCTGATACAGACGATATTTATGTGAAATCAATATTTAGTTTTATTGATGAATTTGAAAAATTATTATGATTAATGGGGGGGAATAATATGAAAAGTAATAAGGAAATTAACTGGGGAATTTCAAGAGATTTACAAGCAGATATAAGGTATGAGTATAATGCCTGTAAAGGATACGTAATTGATTTATCATTAGGTTGTTCTCATAAGTGTTCATATTGTATATTTTCACCATTAGAATTAAAGGTATATACATTACACAATCCTAATTATAAAGGTGAAGTGTTAACATTAAAATTAGAAAAATTTTTGGAGAGGAAAGAATTTCCACCATCAGTATATATGTGCTACTCTTCAGATCCTTTGGGAAATGAAAACGTTAAAGAATCAGCAAAAATAGTATTAAAAAAATTGTTGGAAAATAATGTCCATGTATTATTTATCACTAAAGGTATTTTTGACGATTCTATTTTGGACATAGTTAGAGAAAGACCTAATTTAATGAATATACAGATTGATGTTTCCAATTATGATGATCATAGGAACAACAAAATAGAACCAGGAGCACCTTCTTATACTCAAAGAATTAATAATATTAAAAAATTAACAAAAATAGAAGGCTTAGGATCATTAGTTGTTAGAATGGATCCTTTATTGCCTAATATTGATGATACTAATGAAAATATTGAAAAAATACTAAAAGATATTAGCGTATTAGGGGTTAACGAGATAGTTGCTGGATATGTAGTATTAACTAAAGATATTAAAAATAAATGGTCAAATGATAAATATACTAGACAGGTTACAGAGCTTCTTACGGAAAAAACGCCGACTATTTCTGGACAAGATTTATATTCTATTCCTTTTGAAAATAAGGTAAAAAGAATAGAAAAAATTCATGAATTATGTAAAAAATATGATATAACATTATCAGTATGTGGATGTAAAGATGAGCGCTTTAAAAAGACAAACTTTGAATGGATTTGTCATCCTTTTAATAGAGAAGTAAGAGAAGAATTAAATAAACAAACAAATAATTTTATGATGATGGAAACGGATCATTTAATCTAGAATGAATTGTTTTAATATATAGATTTACTTATTTAAAACATACAAATATAAAATACAAATTATATTGTGGTAGGATATATAGCATATAATTATTTTGAATAATTTGATATTGTGTTTATATAGGAAATAGAGCACGATATAAAAAATTATAGGAATGCTTTGTTAGTAGTATTTTTGTTAAATGATTATAGAAGAATAAAAAGTAAAAAGAGGGAAAAGTTAGAATGAATGAAAATAGAATAAAAATATTGAAAGAAGAAAATATTGATAAAGCACTCTTTAAGCTTGGGATTCCTATGGTTATCAGCTTATTGGTAGCTGCGTTATACAATGTTGTAGATACCTATTTTGTTTCGGGACTTGGGAAAGAAGCTGTAGCTGCCGTTTCAGTTGCATTTCCAATTCAACTTATCTTTTTAGGAATAGGATTAACATTTGGAGCAGGAGCAGGCTCTTATATTTCACGATTATTAGGAGCGAAAAATAACAAAGAAGCAAATATTGTAGCTACAGTTTCTTTATTTTCTAGCGCTATTATGTCGATAATAATAGCAATTGTGTTATTTTACTCTTTAGATAGTGTGATGAAGTTTATGGGAGCGACTCCAGTTATTATGGAACTTGCTAAAACATATACTAGTCTGTTTATAATAGGTGGAGTTTTAGGAGCTGTGAATGTTACTCTAGGGAATTTAGCAGTTTCACAGGGAGCAGCTAAAATCTCCTTGAAAGCAATGATTGTAGGATCTTTATCAAACATAATTTTAGATCCAATATTCATCTTTAAATTAAATTTGGGAGTGAAAGGTGCTGCAATTGCAACACTAATAGCTAGAGTTATAACTAGCTTAATGTATCTTATTTACTTTATTGGAGATAAAAATTTAATTAAAATTAAAATACCTAACTTCAAACCTACACTTGCAATTTATAAAGAAATACTAAAAATAGGAATATCTCTATTAATACTTCAGATTTTGCAAACCATAGCAATAAGTAAAATATCTTATGCGGCTTCTTTTTATGGAGAGGAAGCAATAGCAGCAATGGGAATAGTTCTTAGAATAGTAACTCTTGGTACAAATGTAGTAGCAGGATATATGAAAGGATTACAACCTATAGCAGGTTTTAATTACGGAGCTAAAAATTATGAAAGAGTACAAGAAGCGATAAAAGCGAGCATAAAATGGACGACTCTATTTTGTATAGTTTGGACAGCTATTATATATTTATTTGCACCAAGTATATTATCAGTATTTGGAAAAGATAAGGATGTACTGAGGATAGCAATTCCAGCTTTAAAAGCTGGGGTAATAATGTTTATAACATTTGGATTTCAATTTACCTACGCAACATTATATTTAGCAATAGGTAAAGCCTTAGCTGGAGCTTTTTTAAATTCCCTAAGACAAGGCATTGTATTTATACCAGTTATTTTACTATTACCCAAAATGATTGGATTAGATGGTGTGATATATGCTCAAGCAATATCGGATGCATTGACAACAATAATTACGATTCCTTTTGCTATTAGTGTTAATAAGAAATTATTAGAAAATAAAATAGAATCCTAAAATTGTTGTATAAATATTCTAATGTACATTAGGGAAAAATGATTCTAATTGAAGGATTTGATTACAATGTTGGGTAATTAAATAAATTGTTTCAAAATAGAAAGTGGATGATATAAAATGCATTATATATTCGATAATAAGAATTATTATAAAAAATGTAAGAACTATTTGATTTCGAAAAAAATAAAATACGACTCATATCATATTAAAAAATATTATATTATTAACATATTTGATGCCAGTATAAAAGAAAAAATTGAAAATGAAGAAAAAACATTTTTAAAGTCAAAAAAATTATCTTTGGAGAATGGTTACTTAGTAACTAAAAAATATAAAAAAAGACAATAATTTACATTAAAGAATTAAAAATAGGTGGGGATAATCCGATAATAATATCTGGGCCGTGTTCTATTGAATCGGAAGACGTTTTGAGAAGAATTGCTTTTGAGATAAGAAAATTAGGAGTGGATATTTTAAGAGGTGGGGCGTTTAAACCGCGTACTTCGCCATATGATTTTCAAGGATTGGGAAAAGAAGGCGTTGATATTCTTTGTAAAGTCGGAAAAGAAATGGAAATGCCAGTAGTAACTGAAATAATGGATGTCAGAGAATTAGAATATATGATAGATAAAGTTGATATATTACAGGTCGGCTCAAGAAATATGTATAATTATACGTTATTGAAAGAATTAGGTAAAGTGAATAAACCTATACTTTTAAAAAGAGGATTAAGTGCGACTATAAAAGAATTTTTACTGAGTGCTGAATACATTATGCTTGGAGGCAATGAGAGAATAATTCTTTGTGAAAGAGGAATAAGATCATATGGTGATTATTTAAGAAATACATTTGATATAGCTTCGATTACGTTATTGAAAGAGCTCACGCACCTACCAATTATTGCAGATCCAAGTCATGCTACAGGGAAAAGAGAGTTAATAGAGCCATTAACAAAGGCTTCAATAGTAGCAGGGGCTGATGGCGTTATAATTGAATCTCATTTGAATCCTGAGAGTGCTTGGAGTGATGGTGAGCAGACAGTTAGTATTCCCATGTTAAAAAATATATTAACTCAATTTAATAAATAGGGAAAATAAGAATAATTGCAAAAAATATTATTAATACTAAGCGAAATGAATAAATAAATCCATATACTAAATTTCGATATAAATAATTAAAAAATATGAATATAAATAAAAAGATATTAAATTGTGGAATTCATTGATTAATATGAAAATATATAGAATGAAAATTTCAAATATAAAAGAACTTGAAAATATAAATAAAATAAGTAAAATACTTAATTTTTACGATGTATTATTGGTTGAATCTAAGACGGACGTGTTTGAGTTAAATGAGTTAAAATGTTTTTTAAAGCATAAAGATGTAAAAAAGGTTGATGAATATATATCGGAAGTTTCAAAAATAAATTTTGCGGTTTCAAGAAGTATTTTAAATAAAGCTTACGAAACAATATTAAATACTAATTGTGAAAATATAGTTATTTTAAAGGATAAATATAATAAACCGTATATTAAAAATAAGGAAGAAATTAAATTCAATATTTCACATACGGATGGATATGTATTGGTTGGTTTTTCAAAAAGAAAAATCGGGGTAGATGTTGAAAAAGTAAATTATAAATTTGATATTGAGTGCATATTGAAAAGTTGCTTTACAAATAAAGAAATTAAAAATATAGGAAATGATTTAGTTGAGTTTTTTAGATATTGGACGATAAAAGAAGCCTATTTAAAATGTGAAGGTTGTGGTTTTATAAGAAATCCAAGAGAAATAGAAATCATTTATACGAATGATGAAATAATAAAAATTAAAGACAATGCAAAAAAAGTGAATAGGTATTTACTAACATTAAGTTTAATACCATATGAATATTTTGGTACTATTTGTATAGAAAATAAAGTATAAATATTAAATTAAAAGATGAATATTAGGATAAAAATAGTTAAGAATTAATTGTTCATAAATGATATTTTAAACTGATTTTTGATGAGGACTATTTGAAATAAGTAAGTATGAATAGAATATTTTTATTAATAAGAATATATGGTAGATTTATTGTATGTATTTGTAGAATAGGGTTTAATTTAACTTCACGTCCTTTTTAAAGAATTAAAATCCGAATATAAGAAAAGCCAAATAGATTTTAACTGTTTATATTTAAGAGGACTTGGCATATCAAAATGCCGTAGTCCTCCTTTTTTATTTTCAAAAATAAATTTGAGAATAAGAAGGAGGATAATATGTCTGAAGAAAAATATATTTATGTAAACGGGAAAAAAGTATATGTAAGTGATGAAATATATCAAGAATATAAAAAACTTAAAAATCATGAAGAATATCTACAAAGAATAGATGGAAAATATATAGACTATAATTTTCGAGGAGTAAACGATTCCATAGAAAACATAGAAGACAAAAAAGTAGATATAGAAAAAATAATAGAAACTAAACTGAGGTTAGAAGATCTATATAGGGCACTCGATAAATTAAACGAATATGAGAGAAGAATAATTATTGCCCTATATTTTGAAGGAAGAACCATTAGAGATTTAGCGAAACAAGAAAAAGTGTCTCCTAAGAAAATATTTAGCCTTAGAAATAAAATATTACAAAAACTAAAGAAAATAATTGAAAGAGAATAATAAGAAGATATCAACGGGGAGCAGTCTTTGCTCTCTATTTTTTGTGAAAAAATTAAAAAAATTCTAAAAAAATGGAAACAAGAGGCCTAAAAATTAAGGTTTATATATAGAGGGATATTTTTATCACTCGATTTATACAGATGAAAGAATTGAACCTTGACAACTGCATAGACCACGATAGGACGTTAACCAAGTATGGAGCGATACAAACTACGCCAAGATCTTTCTGCTTAAAAGATTAGGTTTAAATGGATACTCAAAAAAGAATTGAAGGATAAAAGAAAGAGAGCGACAAATAGTACCTGTAAATCAGAAATGGCTTTCTGTGCTATGAAATACTTGGGGATAATGATACTTCTAAAGTTGATGCCGGCTCATCTAAAAAGAGGCGGAGGTGAAATTCCTATGTTGTCTGCCAAGACACCTACCAAAGTCATAAAACTTAACTGTTTATTTAAGGAGCTTAGAAGTATGAATAACTTAAATTTAGATGAACAAAAAATAAAAGAAGGTATACAAAATGAAAGCTTGAAAAAAGAAGAAAAAACAAGTGATAAAACTTACGACATAGATGGCTACAAAGTACTATTTACATTTAAAGATACGGGTCTAACATTAAGCGACATAGTAGAATCATATATAGAAGAAAAACTATTTATTTTTAATAAAGAGTATTGAAATAAAAAATAAGGAGCGTTATACTTTGATTGTGGAAGCCTAACCTTCATTTAATTTTGTATCTAAAGAATAAAATGAAGGAGGGCTTTTTTATGTGCAAAAGTAAAGCTTGTATTTATTTAAGATTGTCAAGAGAAGATGGAGATGTAGAAGAAAGCAACTCAATATCAAATCAAAGAGAATTAATTCATAACTATGCAAATAAGCAAGGAATAGAAATTTTAAAAGAATTTGTTGATGATGGTTATTCAGGAGCTACCTATAATCGTCCACAATTTAATGAAATGATAAGAAGTCTTGAAAATAAAGAATTCGACACTTTAATAGTAAAGGATTTATCAAGATTTGGAAGAGATTATATAGGAGCAGGACGATATATTCAAAAAATATTTCCAGATATGCAAGTTCGATTTATATCCATAACAGATAATTATGATAGCCAAAATGCAGATATGAATGATACACACCTTATATTACCAATAAAAAATTTCATAAACGATAGCTATTGTAGAGATATATCAAATAAAGTAAGAAGTGCTCAAAAAGTTAAGAGGGAAAAAGGAGATTATATAGGTGCTTTTGCTCCATATGGATATAAGAAGAGCAAAGAAAATAAGAATAAACTAGAAATCGATGAAAAAGCTGCTGAAGTAGTAAAAAGAATATTTGGAATGAAATTGTTAGGATATTCTTCTAATTCTATAGCATACCATTTAAATGATCTTGGAATCGATTCTCCATTAATTTATAAGGAAAAATCAGGATTAAATTTTAATGGGGGATTTAGACCGATTAAAGGCGGAAAGTGGTCAGTTAACTCTATAAATAGGATTATCAGAAATAGAGTATACATCGGTTATATGGAACAAGGAAAAAGGATTAAATTAAACTACAAAAGCGAAAAAGAAATTTGTGTAAATCCTAATGATTGGGTCATAGTTAAAAATTGCCATGAAAAAATTGTATCAAAAGAGATATTTAATATAGCAAATAATTTATTAGATAGAGATGTATGGCAAGCTAGAAATAAAACTCCAGATATTTTTGCTGGTTTAATGTTCTGTAAAGATTGCGGATCACCACTAATAAGAAGAGAAATAAAAAGTGGAGACAAAAAGATAGTTCAGTATATATGCTCAAATTATAACAAAAATGGTTCTTGCACTAGACATGCTATAAAAAAAGAAGAACTTTTAGAAGTAATTAAAGATATATTTACTCAGTATATATCTTTTCAAGAGTTGTTATATAAGAAGATTAAAAATAAAGAAATAAAATTATCTGCTATTGATTATGAAGGACGTGAGTTAATAAGACAAAAAGAAAAGTACGAAGCTATACTATCTTGTCTTTATAGTGATTTAGAAGATAAAATATTGACAAAAAATGAATTTAATAGATTTAGAGAAGCTTATAAAAGTAAAATTAAAGAAATTGATAAAGAAATACAAAATAGAGAAAATATAAAATCTAATGTGTATAAACTTCTAGAAGAAAACAAAAAATGGATCAATGAAATTAAGAGAAATAAACAACTAAATAAAATCGACAGATTATCATTAGTTATGTTGGTAAATAAGATCGTTATTGGAGAGAATAAAGAAATCCAAGTAGTATTTAATCATGCAGAAGAGTTTAAAATACTCAATAAAATGATAGCAAATGATAAGGAGCTAGATTCTTTAAAAAACATTTCTTCAGCTAGGAGGATAAGCTAAATGGCTAGAACTAGTAAAAGATATTTAAATAAAGATAACAAAGTAGCTCTATTATCTAAAAAAGAAACTAAATATAGAGCAGGAATATATACACGATTATCTCAAGATAGAAAAGAAAAGTATAGGAATAAAAGTGAATCTATTGATAGCCAAATAGAAATAGGAAGAAAGTATGCAGAAGAAAATGATATACAAGTAGTAAAAATTTACGAAGATTATGAATTCACAGGCACAAATTTTAAGCGCCCAGGATTTATAGAGATGATGGAAGATATTAAGTCAAAAGAAATTAATTGTATTATAGTAAGAGATCTATCAAGGTTTGGAAGAGAATACTTAGAAATAGGTAACTATATAGAAAATATATTCCCATTTTTAAAAGTTAGATTCATATCTGTTATAGATAAAGTAGATTCTTTAAATGGGCTTGATGATAAGAAAAGCTTTGAAGTAACAATTAAAAATATCATGAATGATATGTATTCAAAAGACATATCAAAAAAAGTTAGAAGTTCTAAAAAAGAATTAATGAAGAAAGGCTACCATATTGGTGGGAAGCCACCTTTTGGATATATATCAGTAAAAACAGAAGGTGGAAGTGTATTTAAAGTTGATGAAAAAGTAAGAGATGAAATAGTTTATATCTTTGAATTAGCTAATAATGGAGCAAGTATGGTAACAATAGCTAGAGAATTAAATAAAAAAAGATATAATCCGCCAAACATTTATTACAAAACAGGAGAAGTATATAAAGACAAAGAAACGAATCCTGGATGGAGAAATTGGTCTATTCAAAGAATTTTAAAAAATGAAGCGTATATTGGAAATTTAGTTCAAGGTAGATATACAAATATGCTAGAGGATGGTAGTAGGAATAAAGTAAGACCAGAAAAAGAATGGATAAGAATTGAAGATAGACATGAAGCAATTATAGACAAAAAAGTATTTCAAAATGTTCAAAAACTATTAAGAGATAAATATGATAAGAGTTTCGGAAAATACTTGATACCAAAATATGAGGGAAGAGAAGATTGCTTTTACGGATTGCTATTTTGTGGCATGTGTGGAAATAAGTTATATAGATACTACTCTGTTTCTTGTGGCAGAAGATATTACTACTATGGTTGTAGAAATCTAGAAGAGGATAGGAGTAATAACCATGTGGTTATCTCAGAGATACAGTTAAAAAGCATATTAAATGAAGAAATAAAAAAATTAATGGAAGAAAACATTAGCTTTGAATGGGTTGAAGAAACTCTTAAATCAAAATATGAAAGTTTAAAGCAAAATAAGATGAAGTCCTTAGAATCTATGGACAAGAAAATAAAAGATCTTGAATATGAAATATTAAAAACATATGAAAAATATTGTCAAGGACAAGTTAAAATTGATTACTATAAAAAAATCAGAGAAGTTAAAAATAATCAAAAGAACACAATTGAAAGAGAAAGACGAATAGTTGATACTCAACTAACCAAATTAAAGAATAAGTATTTAAAAGGAATTGAGTTTTCAAAGAACTTATATCAACTTGACAGGGAGCAATCTGGATATTATAGGAGCTTAATTGATAAGATTATTGTTCATAAAGATAAAAAATTAGACGTATACTTTACTTTCACACTTTAAAAGTCAGAGGAAATCAAGATGTATAAAATAGGAATTTACATGAGATTATCTAAAGAAGATTATGAAAAAAATGAGGAAAGTAATAGCATAAAGAATCAAAGACAATTAATCTTATCATATATTGATAAAAATTTTTCTGATTTTTGTGTAGATAATAAAATTGAATATATAGATGACGGTTATTCAGGTATGAATACAAATAGACCTGCATTTGAACGATTAATGGAAGATATAAGAGATCTAAATACAAATTGTATTATTGTAAAAGATTTATCTAGATTTTCAAGAGACTATATAGAAACTGGAAACTATTTAGAAAATATTTTTCCGTTTTTAGGAATAAGATTTATCTCTATCAATGATGGATTTGATAGTAAAGATAATTGTAATGGAACTATTGAAATTGACACTCAATTTAAATCCTTACTTTACGATTATTATAGTAAAGAACTTTCAGAAAAAATAAAGCTTACTTTGAATTCACTAAAGACAAAGGGAAAGATAATTAACGAAGCACCTTTTGGTTATGTTAAAGATCAAAAAAATAAATACAAAATCATAAAAGATGACATATCTGCTAAAGTGGTAAGAAAAGCTTTTGATATGATATTAGAAGGACATTCCCAGGGGAGTATAGCTAAAAATTTTAATAAGGAAAAATATCTTACAGGATCTGAAAGAAAGAGAGTATTAAGAGGAGAAAGTCTAGAAAATTATAAAAAGATTTTGTGGACCACAGGACAGATAAGTAGAATTCTAAGAAATGAATCTTACACAGGAGTATTTTTATATAATAAAACGTACAAAACTCCAATAAGAAAAAGTATACCAAGACCTAAAGAAGAATGGGGCAGAATAGAAAATGCTTTTGAACCAATTATTTCCAAAGAGGAATTTAATAAAGTTCAAGATACATTAAATCAAAGATCGTTTCCAGCTCATAATGATGCAAGAGATGTGGATAGCCCTCTTAGGTCAAAAGTAATATGTGGTGTATGTGGGCATAAAATGAAGTTTGATTACAGAGCAGTTGTTGGTAAAAATGGAAAAAAATATGACTGTAGATTTAGATGTAGAATATGTAGTTTAAATTCAAAGTCAAATTCCATTAGTTCAAAGACAGTCGAAAGTTATGTGTTGGAGAGTTTAAAAAGAAGAGGTGTAAAATTAGAAGAAAGAAAGACTATTAAAAGTAAAAAAATAGATCAAGGAAAAGTGAATGCACTAAAATTTGAAATACAAAAGAACTACGAGTTATATTTAGATTCTAAACTTACACGAGAAGAATTTCTAGAAATTAAGAATAATATAAATGAACAATTAAGTAGTTTAAAAGAGGAGTCTGAAACTAAAGATAAATTAGAAAATATTACTATGTGTAATATAGACTTAAAATTAACTAATGAAATTGTTGAAAATAACATCAAAGAGATTATAGTAGACGCCTCAAAAAACATAGAAATTGTCTATAAATAATGTGATATAATTATAAGCAATAACTTGACACAATAGGGCAAGTCTACTTCCTTGTATTCTTTGCTAAATAGCCTAAATTCTGAAAGAGATAATATAATCACAGTCGAAGATCCCGTGGAATACAATATTGAGGGCATCAATCAAATAAATATCAACGAAAAAATTGACTTTAGCTTTGCCAAGGCCCTAAGGTCCATACTAAGGCAAGACCCAGATATAATCATGGTGGGAGAAATCAGAGACTATGAAACAGCTCAAATTGCAATAAGAGCAGCAATAACAGGGCATTTGGTCCTCACAACTCTCCATACCAATAACGCTTTATCCTCAATAATAAGGCTAAAAGATTTGGGCATAGAAAATTATCTGCTGTCATCAGCTATAAATGCAGTAGCCAGCCAAAGACTAGTAAGAAAACTTTGTGATTGTAAAATAGAAGATAAGATGACCGATAGTGAATACGAGCTAGCAAAGAGATTTGTCGATATTGATAGAGACGCTAGCATTTATAGACCAAATGGATGCACACATTGTAATGAAGGTTACAAGGGCAGAGAAGCATGTGAAGAAGTATTTGTAATAGACGATAAATTCAGGGACCTAATCAGAAATGGAAAGATTGACCTGGTAAGCCTAAATAAATACGCAAAAGAAAATAATTTTAAGTCCATGCTATCCAATGGTCTTGACAAGGTAATGGACGGGACAACTAGCTTTGAAGAGATAATTTCTGTAATGTACGACCAGATATAAATTAGACAATAACCATATAATAAATAAGATTTTTAAGAAAAAAAAGCCAGTGGCAACTAATATACCACTGGCCAATAATCTATAGACTCAGGCTTTACTAACTAAAAAGTTATTATCTTAAATAATTTTCTTGGTTGTTGTATTCTTCGTCTTTGTTATTTCTTTGTTTGATTTCGTATTCTTTTTTGGTCATAACGTCATCAACGCGTACATTAACTTCCACAACTTTTAAGCCAGTCATTTGTCCAACAGATTGAGCTATATTTCTCTTTAATTCTTCAAATACTTTTGGAGCTGAATAACCATATTCAAGAATGATAGCGGCATCTATAGCAGCTTCTTTTTCTCCTACGTCGGCAGATATTCCCTTTGTTAGTGAGCGTCCACCAAATTGTTCAGAAATTCCAGAGAAGAATCCGCCCTTCATATCAAGGATTCCTGGTACTTCATGGCAAGCTATTGCTGCTATTTTTTCAATAACAGAATCATCAAATGTTAGTTTTGATTCGTGAGCTTGTTCTTTATTTTCATTAAATGAATTTTTTATATTATTTTCGAAATTGTCCATTACTTCTTCTCTGTGTTGTTCTTTCTCAACTTGTTCTTGATGTTTTGCTTTTTGTTCTCTTTCTTTTTCGTTTACGCCTGCAATTTCATTGTATTTTGCTTCATTTGCCATAATAATATCTCCTTTTTATTTAATATTTATCAAAAAACTTTTCTAACTTAAATATTGTTTTCGGATCACCATCTTTATACTTGCCATAAATGTTGCCAATATTGTATAAGATTATAATTAAAAGAGTTCTAAAAAATCCTATTGTTAAAAATAGAATAGAAACTATAAGCCCAATGAGTGTATACTTGAACTCGTTCCAGTGAAATGTTGTAAAAGATCTAAATTTATCTTTTATTGGTAAGTCTCTCTTCTCATTTTTAATTTTAGAGTTCTCATTGTTTATCTGATAATCCGAAAATTCTTCATAATTTTTATTCATATGAGTCCTCTCAAACTACTCTCTTATTAGAATCTTTTTTTATATCATAAAACTCAACATCTACTTTATTTACTGGGTAACCAGTAAAATTTTCTAAACTTTTTGAAATATCTTCTTTGATTGCATCTGATAATGAACTTAAATTTTCACCTTCATAAACACCACACTTCACCTTAGTGTTTATCTCTTTAGAATTGCCATTTCTAACTTTTACAGTTGCATCAGAATTTCTAATTTCAGGATATTTTCTTACAGTTGTGAGCACGTTATCTTCAATAGCTTTTGACGTGATAAGCATTTGCCCAGAATCATTTTCCTCAATCACATAATTACTAATTGTAGGAAGTACGATAGCTCTAATAAGGACATACAAAGCTAATAGTGCTCCTATAATTGTTACTACAGTAAAGAAATAGAAAAACCACCCTTTGCTATAATAACTGTGTAATTTTGCCGAAACTTTACCATAATCAAATATTAAGAAATATGAACAAAATATAACAAGTAGTGTGGCGATAGCAAAAATAATATCAACCCATTTTCGCCATCTTTTCAATTTGATACCTCCTTACAAAAAATTTCAATAAAAATTAATTATCAAATTAACTTCTATATAATATAGATAACCAGATTTTAATATTTTAATCATGAAAATATATAAAAAAATAAAAATTAAAAGAAGTATAAATATTCACAATGATTAATCATATAAATAACCATGTTTGTTATTATCGTAAATTAATAAAGCTTATAAAAAGGGGCTGTTGCAAAAGTCCTAGCATAGAAAAAAGACGAGGAAACTAAACATCCTCGTCTTTTTCTGATACAATGTATTTATGAAAACCGTTACAAATACATCATCACTAACTAATTTTACACTAGTTAATGATACAATTCAATTAAAATTAAACTTTAATACAGAAATATACATTCAAAATGATGTTAAACTAAGGCTTGTAAAAAATATAATTGAAAGGATAGATCTAGCAGAATTAAAAAAGTCTACTCATCATTTGGAAGAAAACCTACTGTAAATCCAGTAACTATGCTGGAAATAATAATATTCTGCTATTCAGAAGGAATATTCTCATCAAGGGAAATAGAAAAATCATGCAAATATGATCTAAGAATAAAATATTTACTAGATGGACAAAACCCACCAGATCATTCTACCATAAACAGATTCAGACAAAAAATAGTAGAACTAACACCCAATCTATTAAATCAAATGGTCCAAATACTAATAGAAGAAAAACAAATAGACCTATCAAGCATATACATAGACGGAACAAAAACAGAAGCCTATGCCAACAGATACAGTTTTGTATGGCGAGGAAGCATAGAAAAATGGCAAGAAAAACTAAGAGTAAGAATAATAAAGCACTTCGATTTAAGTAATGAATTAACCCCATCCCAAGTATTAGAAATAGTAAAAATAGTATTTAATCAAGTAAGTAAAGAATGTAAAGAAAAAAAGATAAACTTTGTACATGGGCAAGGCAAAAGAAAACACCAACTTCAACGAGACTATGAACAATTAAAAGATTGGAAAAACAAACTAGAAACTTACAATAAACATTTAGAAATAATGGGCGATTACAGAAACTCCTACTCAAAAACAGACTATGATGCAACCTTCATGAGAATGAAAGAAGACCACATGAGAAATGGTCAACTAAAACCAGCCTACAAAAAATTAGCCCGTCCGGCTCGTGGAGGACTAGCAAGTGCATCAGGCTTCATCATAGGAGAAAATGTATCACACCATCCATCCGATATGTACACCCTAAAACCATTCTTAAAAAAACTACAAGAAAACTATCCAAACAAACTAGACAAAATAGTAGCAGATGCAGGATATGAAAGTGAAGAAAACTATGTATATCTAGCAGAGAACAATCTAACATCCTACATAAAACCATCAAACTATGAAAAATCCAAAACACGGAAATATAAAAAAGAACAAGCATTTAAGGAAAGCTTAAACTATGATGAACATCAAGACAAATACATATCAGAAGAAGGTAAAGAATTCGTAAGATGTAAAGATAGATATAGAAAAAGAAAAAGCGGATATGTAACAACAACTAAAGTCTACAGGTGTTTCGACTGGAACAAAGATGGTAAAAAAACCAAAGGAATCTACATATCAGAAACATTCCAAAAATATAGAAAAGAATCCTTAGAAAACATAAGATCAGCCCAATGAATAGAAGAAAGATTAAACAGATCAATCCAATCCGAAGGAGCATTTTCCAAAATAAAATCAGGACTAAACTACAATAGATTCCACCACAGAGGAAAAGCAAATATAATAAGTGAAATATGCCTATTATCAATGGCACTAAACTTAAACAAATTATCATCAAAAATAGAAAAAAGAAACTTAGAAATCATAAAATATAAAGCTGCCTAAGAAAAAAATATTAAAATGAGGAGCTCTATTACTTGAGCCTAATTTTAAAGAAAATGTGGAAAAATTTATCCTCATGTTTAAAAACTGTACAGAATATTATGGCTTGATATAAATATACAATAAAAAAGTGATGAGCAGAATAGATTTTCCTATTCTGCAACACCACCTTATTGCTTCACTTAAGTGAGTTGAGCGAACGGATGTGAGCGAAACAAAAAACCACCTGCTGTGCAGGTGGAGGAATTAAGCTTTAGCTTCAAGACCAAAAAATTCTCACTTGTAATATAATTGTGATAACCACATGCACAATAAAAACAAGGAGAATAAATTGGACAACAATAGTTTATCACATACAAAATGGAGATGTAAATATCATATAGTATTTGCCCCTAAATTTAGAAGACAAGAAATATATGGGAAACTAAAAAAAGACATAGGTCAAATACTACGAGAACTATGTCAAAGAAAAGGAATAAACATAATAGAAGCGGAGCTGTGCCCAGATCATGTCCATATGCTTATAGAAGTACCACCAAAATATAGTATCTCAGAAATAATGGGATATCTAAAAGGAAAAAGTTCACTAATAATATTTGATCGACACGCAAACTTAAAATATAAATATGGAAACAGACATTTCTGGTGTAGAGGTTATTACGTGGATACAGTAGGGCGAAATGAGAAAATGATAAAAGAATATATACAAAATCAACTAAAAGAAGACTATTATGCGGATCAAATAAGTATCAAGGAATACTATGACCCGTTTACGGGAGAGTCAGTAAAAAGAAGCAATAAATAAACTGCTTAAGCAGAAGCTGAGAAAGTGGTGCATGTGGAGGTAATACTCGATAGCCCCAATAGGGGCGTGCCGGTATTCGCGCCTTCTAGGCGCTGTGCAAACTACCAGCTAAGCTGGTAGTTTTGATTTACTTTATAAAATTAATATATATCAAATTTTAATTCATATTAGAATCACTTTGATAAAAAAAGAAGAATAGACTTAATTGTCCAATTCTTCTAGTGAA
>NZ_HG003689.1 GCF_000312365.2 Anaerococcus provencensis
ACCAAAAAATTCTCACTTGTAATATAATTGTGATAACCACATGCACAATAAAAACAAGGAGAATAAATTGGACAACAATAGTTTATCACATACAAAATGGAGATGTAAATATCATATAGTATTTGCCCCTAAATTTAGAAGACAAGAAATATATGGGAAACTAAAAAAAGACATAGGTCAAATACTACGAGAACTATGTCAAAGAAAAGGAATAAACATAATAGAAGCGGAGCTGTGCCCAGATCATGTCCATATGCTTATAGAAGTACCACCAAAATATAGTATCTCAGAAATAATGGGATATCTAAAAGGAAAAAGTTCACTAATAATATTTGATCGACACGCAAACTTAAAATATAAATATGGAAACAGACATTTCTGGTGTAGAGGTTATTACGTGGATACAGTAGGGCGAAATGAGAAAATGATAAAAGAATATATACAAAATCAACTAAAAGAAGACTATTATGCGGATCAAATAAGTATCAAGGAATACTATGACCCGTTTACGGGAGAGTCAGTAAAAAGAAGCAATAAATAAACTGCTTAAGCAGAAGCTGAGAAAGTGGTGCATGTGGAGATAATACTCGGAGCCCCAATAGGGGCGTGCCGGTATTCGCGCCTTATAGGCGCTGTGCAAACTACCAGCTAAGCTGGTAGTTCTGATTATTCGTAATATACTGCTTCAATATTATTTCCATCAAAGTCATGGAAAAATGCTGCGTAATAGTTTGGGGCATACTTTTCGCGGATGCCTGGGCCTCCGTTGTCACTTGCACCAAGCTCTAGAGCCTTATTGTAGAAATTTTTAACTTCTTCTTCGCTATCTACCCTAAATGCTAGGTGGAAATTATTTGGATTTCCTTTAACGAGCCACAATTCATTTGCAAAATTATTATCCTTTTTACCAAATCCAACTGCATCCTTAAAGTCTGCTTTTTTTATGAAACCAATTTCACTCAAAACTTTTTCATAAAATTCTTTAGATTTTTCCAAATTAGAAACTTGTAGTGTTATATGATCTATCATGATATCCTCCTAATAATTTTATACCCAACTATATTTTATATTTTTCTTTTTCTTCAAAATACAGGCTAGTGGAGTATATAAATAAGTAAATAGCAAGGGATGTGATTAGGATGAATCCTAGGTCTCGGACTGGGTGAAAGCTTGCTAAGTCGTAACCTTTTATGAGAAAAGTAGCTATGACATAGGAAAGAGGCAAACTTACAAGTCTGATTTTCTTGAACTTATCCCATTTTCTAAAAATTGTAAATGATAAGATTAGTCCTAAAACAAATAGGCATAAAGCTATTTTTGCATAAAAAGCAAATATCAATCTAGGCAAGGAAAGGGATCCAGAATTCATTGTATAGCCATTAGGGTCGTACAATACCTTTGCTGCCTTGTTGCCATTATTGTTATACAAAATTACATTGTAGTCTTTTTTATCAAGGGTTAAGACTTGCTTTTCTCCTCCCAATATCCTATCTAGATAGGAATAACTACCATCTATGTAGAGAGTGTTACCATATTCGCCATTTGCGTAATCTGTGTAGATTCTTGTCACATCGTCTCTAAATTCATAGATTATCTTATCATCAGTTGTTGACTTTTTGATCAAATCCTTGTCATATTCTACTTGCCTAGGATTGGTCAAAAATGAAAATACTATCAAAAGTAGTGAAAAAATTAATGATCCAATCATACGCGAACGATTTTTCTTATTTTTGTCTATACTTAGGCTTATAAACTCTAATGGTTCATTATTACTTATCTCATTATCATCTAGGCTTAAAAAATAACTTCTGCACCTTTCACAAGTTTTAATGTGGTCTTCTACTAATTTTTTACTCTCATTACTACATATTCCTTCTTTGTAGAGAGGTATTAAGTCATTTATTACTTCACAATCCATAATCATCCTCCAATATATCCTTCAATTTTTCCTTTGCCCTGTAATAGCAGACACAGGCCCAGTTAGAAGTTTTCCCGTAGATTTTTCCTATTTCCTTAAAAGATAAGTCATTTAGCCTAAGTTTTGTAATAGACTTATAGGGTTCATCAAGCTTATCTATGGCATATCTTAAAATCTTTAGATCATCATCTTCTATAAGACTTTCTTCAAAAGAATCAATTCCTAGATCAAACTTTTCTATGTCATCTGTTGCTATCATAAGCTTATTTTTCTTATAGTAATTGATGTAGGTATTCTTTGCTATGGTAAAAATATAGGCCTTAATATTTGTAGTATTTTCTATTTTCTTACTATTATTGATAACCTTAAGAAAAGTTTCGCTTGTTATATCCTGGGCTATGTCCTTATTTTTACTCAAAGAGAGCAAAAATCTATACACATCTTCAAAGTATATTATATATATTTTTTCTATATCCATCCTGCCCCCTCATATATAAGACAATTGAGATTAATATTTCTTACAAACAATCTTTCTGATATAATAATATTATCAAATATTAAAGGAAAAGCCATGAGAAATAAAGAACTTTATGAAAGAATATTTTTAAGAACGACAATAATTGTTTTATCCATATTATTTTTAGTGTTTCTTGCACCAGCATTAATCAATGCCCTCATGCCTATAATACTAGCCCTGGTCCTTGTGGGACTCTTGGCACCATCTATTAGGAAAATTGACGACATTTTGCCTATAAAGCACAAGGCTGTATCCTACCTGCTTGGTACAATATTGCTTTTGCTTTTGCTATTTTTCATGGTATGGTTCATCCAATTTATAGTAAATCAAATATCTGGTTTGGTTGGCAATATCATTAGCAATTGGGATAAGATTGTAAGTTCTGTCAATACTTGGATTAATGATGCCAATTCACAAATCAACCTCATGCCAGACTATGTATCAAAAACCATAAGATCTGGACTAAACTCTTTGTATGAATGGTTGGGAAGCTTACAGAAAAATGCCATAAATATCACATTTGGCTTTACCCAAGCCTTTATAAATACCTCCAATGACATAATATTTTTTGTGATTACCTTTGTAGTTGCCTTTTATATAATACTTGGCGATATGCAAAATGTTTCGAATAAATACCATCTATTAATACCAGAAAAGTCAAAGAATAACCTTTCTTTGATAAGGACTGTATTTAAGAATTCAACCTGGAATTATATAAAATCCCAACTAAAACTAGCCCTATTGTGTACAATAATAATGGCGATTTTCTTATTTTTCATAGGCCAACAATACTTCATACCGATAGCCCTAATACTTGGATTTGTTGACTTACTTCCTATGATAGGTCCTATAATAGTCCTCTTGCCATGGTCTATAATAGAACTACTAATTTTTGATAATACCTTTAAGGCCTTGGGACTTTTGATAGTATTGACAGCTTGGACTGGGCTTAGACAAGTGATTTCTCCAAAAGTAATAGGAAGTTCTGCAGATATACACCCCATTCTATCAGTTATAGCCCTTTATGCTGGACTTAAACTTTTTGGAGTGATGGGAGCCATATTTTTGCCAGTTATATTTATATTTATTGTAGGCATTTATAGGTCTGGAATAATTGATAACTGGATATATGATTACAAAGAATTTTTCAAATATGTTTCTAATACTTTAAACATTGGTAAAAGAAATATAGACATACCGGATGATGATTAATAAAAAATAAGTATAGTGGACTTAGTGATAATAATTATCAATAGGAGAGATTATGGACAAATATCAAGTTAAAATTTTAGATAAAAAAGAAGAATACAAAAACGTATGGACATATACTTTGGAAAAACCAGAAGCTTTGACTTGGGAGGAGGGATCTAGCTTCCATCTTGCCTTGCCTGGCTACGATGAGGGTGAAGAAGTTAATAAGAAGCTAATCCACCACCTTAGTATAAATACTTTGATAAGTGAGGGAAATATAAGATTTACAACTAAAATCCCTATAAGAAAGTCACCATTTAAAAAAGTTCTGGCAAATCTTGAAGCAGGCGATATGGTGACAATCTTTAAGATCAAATCACATATGGCCCTAAGAAGGGAAGATGTCCCTGTCATAGCCCTTTCCCAAGGACTTGCTATGTCAACTATAAGACCACTTATAAAAAGATTTGAAGAAGATAGCTCAAATATCCCAGAATTTATCAGTGTAAATGTCAATGCTAAAGATACCCACCTTTACGAAAAGGACTTTTCAACCATAGATGAGTCACTTTTATTAAAATATTGGCTAGATAGTAGAAGCGACTACCTAGAAAAAATAAAAGAGCTAGCAAATGACAAAAAAGATGGTTATTTTTATATTGTAGGTAGCGAAAACTTCGTTCTAGATACTCTCTATATATTAAGGGAGAATGGAATCGAAGATGATAAGATAATAATAGACAAAAAACCAGAAAAGAGAGCAATAATCTTTAAGACTTTAGAAAATTATAAAATAATACTTTAAGAGAAAAAACTTCCAAGAGCCTTTACTTGGAAGCTTTTTTTATGGGGTCAAAAGTGATTTTAATGATGAAATAACCTTTCTTTACATCTGCTGATATTTGACCATCTAATTTCTCAACAAGGCCCTTGGTTATGGAAAGGCCAAGGCCAGTAGATGAACTATTTCTGGAGTCATCTGCCTTGTAAAATTCCTTGAAGACATTGTCCTTATCTACTATAAGGTCATCCTTAATCTTATTTTTGCTTACAAATATAACTTTGTTTTCTTCTTCAAAAAGACTTAGGCTTAATGGATTTTGCCCGTGTTCTAGAATATTTTTATAAATATTTTGAAAAATCCTCTCTAGGGCGTCAACATTTGCCATGATAAATACTTTATGATCAGCAAAGTCTATTTTAGGCTCAATATTTTTAAATTTAAAATCTTCGTAATAGCTAAACAAGGTCTGCAAGGCAAGGGATGAGAGATCTATTTCTTCCATCTCAAGCTGGTATTCTTCTTCTTGAAGTTTTACAAAGGTGAAGAGCTGGTCCAGTATGTTATTTAGGCTATTGATGCGGTTTTTCATTATGGAAAGGTACTTGTCATTGTCAGAATCTTCCTTATTATCTGCTATAACCTGCAAGTAACCATCAAGGGAAGTGAGGGGAGTTCTAATATCGTGAGAAAGTCCCCTTATGGTATTTTGTAAGTACTTTTCCTTGTTGATATAAGCTTTTTCTTTATTATGATAACTATCCAAAAACTTATTGATAATCTCAGCTAATTGGTCAAAAGGTCCTATAGAAAAACCAGTAGATATTCTCATTTGCGTATTATTTTCTATAAGAAAATTTACCTCTTGGCAAATGTTATAAACTTCCCTTATTATAAGGACATTGACTGTTAGTGAGATTACAAGTAGCAAAGCTAGAATCCAGATAGCATACATAATATTTTCCCTTCTATATATCTTTTTTATTTATTATAACAGAAGATGAGACTAAAGCTACAGTTCCTATTATTATTGCTACGATTACAGATCTAGTAAGATCAGCATTAGTAGAGGCAAAATTTGTTGACATTATATTGCCTATATTAACATAATTTGCTATAGAAAAGTCATCTGGCAAATTGATAAATAAGGATAGAAACTGGTCTCCAAGTCCTCTTAAAAGGTTAAAAAATATAGTAGGGTACAATAATGTAAACATCAAGGTTTTTGCTGTAGACCTAGTAAATGTAGCTACTAGCAAGATCAGTGCTAGGTAGGAGATATGAGAGACTAGCTCTATTAATAAAACAAAAAACAATCTAGAATAGTTGGTAAATTTGAGCATGCCATTGTTTATATAAGCTCCTGTTATAGTAAGAAGACCTGCTCCTAGGGCAAAGCTTACTATAACAAATAGAGAAGCTGTAATAAAGGTCGCGATTATATACGAACTCTTATTCTTGGTCATGCCCAGGAAGTTTTTTACAAAGCCATTGGCATAAGGATTAGTAAAAAAGAGGGCACCAAAGATTATTAGAAAAATTAGGTAGGTGGATTGGGAAAAAGATGATATGACAAAGTCTTCTCCAGAATCGGTCAATTTTTCTAATTCACCTTTGTCAACATCAACCTTGACTCCATTACTATCATCAACATTTGTCTCAATAACATTTTCTTCGAAATTGTCTATATTTTTGCTAGTGTAATCGACCAGACCTACTGTTAGTAAAAATGTAAAAAGACTTGCAAAAAATATAAAATAGGAATATTTGCTTTTAAAAATTCTAGTGATTTCCATTTTCATAAGATTAAGCATATTAGGCTCCTTTGTTTTCCAATAATTTGATGTAGTAGTCTTCCAAGGAAGTATTGTGAACATTAAAATAATTAATCTTGATGCCAGCCTCATATAGGCAAGAGATTATCTCATTAGTATATTTGCTATCTACATAGATATGAATCATATTATCATCAAGCACTCTATATGGGCCGATTTGTCCTTTATCTAGGGCAAGTATTGTCTTTTTCGGGTTATCAGTAAGGACTTCTATCCTGTCTTTGGTTGATTCTTCCAATTCTTTTTTGGTAAAATTTGCAATAAGAGAACCGTTGTCAATTATAGCAAAATTTGTTGCAAGCTTACCCAATTCATCTAAGATATGAGAAGATATGAGAAAAGTAATATTCCTTTCCCTATTTAAGTTAGCTATGATTTTTCTAATGTCAATAATTCCTTGTGGATCTAGGCCATTTATAGGTTCATCTAAAACCATGATATCAGGATTTCCTACAAGGGCTAGGGCTATGCCAAGTCTTTGTTTCATACCTAGGGAAAAGTCTTTGACCTTTTTCTTGCCAACTTTTCCTAGGCCCAAAAGATCTAGGGTTTCACTTATGTACTTATCACCTGTAAGTCCTAGAGATTTGCCCTTTAGAAGCATATTGTCATAGGCGGTCATTGTTGGATAGGATCCTAGATTTTCTATCAAAGCTGACACTCTTGTTTGACTAAGCTTATCATCATTATGTGAGCTTGGGAAAATTGTATATGTTCCAGCAGTTGGATTTGATAAATTAGAAATCATCTTCATAAAAGTTGTTTTCCCAGCACCGTTTCTACCTATAAGGCCATATATATCTCCTTGGTTTATAGTAAGAGATATGTTATTTACTGCCTTGTGATTATCAAAAGTCTTCGTTAAGTTATTTGTTTCTAAAATTGGATTCATAAGTCCTCCTTTCAAATTATCTATGACTATAATATATGAAAAATATTAATAAAGCTTATAAAAAGTTTAAAGAAATCATAAAGATTAAAAAAGCCCATCATAAAGATGGGTCAATTGATTAAATAAGTTTAAAGCCAATACCCCAAACAGTTTCTATGTAGTCTTCCTTGCTGTACTTCTTAATCTTTTTTCTAAGATTTGATATGTGAACATTGATAGAATTGTCTGTTGCAAGGTAATAGTCGCCTTGGCTATATTCATATAAATTTTCCTTGGTGAAAACTTGTTTTGGATTGGATATTAGTAGCTCTAGGATTTTAAATTCTGTTTTTGTAAGGACAAGGGGCATATCATCAACATAGGCTTGGTAGTTATCAGTATTTAGCCTTAGGGATTTGTAGGTTAGATTTTGACCAGTATGTTCACTTCTTTTTGTAAGGATATTGGCCCTGGCAAGGAGTTCTTCTAGGTTAAAGGGCTTGGTCATATAGTCATCAGCTCCTCCTCTTAATAGGGCAAGCTTTGAATCCATAGAATCCTTTGAAGATAGGACTAGGACAGGAGCATTGGTCACTTTTCTTATTTCTTCTATGACCTTTTCCCCAGCTAGACCTGGCAGCATGAGGTCTAGGATAAATAAGTCGAAATCATCCTTTAGGTAAATGAGAGCTTCCGTACCTGAGTAAACTTTCTTACAAATAAAGTCATTTTTAGTCAAAACTTCTGAGATTATGTCGTTGATATCATTGTCATCTTCTATGATTAGAACATTCTTTGCCATAAGTATCCCCCTTACATATGCTTAAATAAAGTATATCACAAAGCTTAGTCTTATTTGAATAGATATCTTAAACTAGTATATTTTGCTTATGATAAAAAGGAGTTATTATGGAAAAAGTTGGATGCTATATCCACATACCATTTTGCCAAAAAAAGTGCTATTATTGTGACTTTTGTGCCTATATGAATGTGGAAAATAGGATAGATTCCTATATTAAGAATTTGATAAAAGAAATAAGGCTCTACCAAGATAGGCTTAGTGTGGATATTGATTCGATTTATATAGGTGGGGGAACGCCTTCTTATATTGATCCTAGATATATCAAAGAGATTGTAAATGAAGTTAGTAAGTTTAAAATAAGTGAGATAAAAGAATTTACAATAGAATGTAATCCCAATTCTATTTCAAAAGAGAAGTTAGCAATCTATAAGGATATTGGCATCAATAGGATTTCTCTTGGTGTCCAATCTTTTGACGATGTGGTCTTAAAAAAAATTGGCAGAAATCATACAGCAGACATTGTCCTAAAAGATATAGATATGATTAGGGATGCTGGCTTTGACAACTTATCTTTTGACCTCATGCTAAATCTTCCAAAGCAAGATTATAAGTCAGTTAAAAATGACCTGGAAATGGTTAAAAAGATTTCTCCTGAACATATTTCTTGGTATTCACTTATCCTTGAAGAAGGATCAAGATTTTATGCCCTGGATAAGAAAGGCAGGCTTGATTTGATGGAAGATGATGATGAAGTTGATATATTTGAAGAAATTATAGAAGAACTTGATTCTCTTGGTCTTAAGCGTTATGAGATATCAAACTTTGCCAAGAAAGGCCATGAATCTTACCACAACAAAAAATACTGGGAGGGTAAGGGATATATTGCTTTTGGTATGAGTGGTTCGGGCTATCTTACAAACTACAGGTACACCAACACTAGAAATTTCATTCACTATGGGCAAAAGATTAATGAGGGAAAGCTTCCAATCGATGAGATTTCCTATATAGATAAGGAAGATAAAGAAAAGGAATATATAATTTTTAAACTAAGAGAGGTGTCGGGTATAAATCTAGGAGATTTCAAAAAACTATTTGGCCATGATTTTTTGCATACTTATAAAAAAGAGATTGATCAATTTATTGGTGATGACTTTTTTATCATAGATGAAAACTTCAAATTTAGCCAAAAAGGCATGAATTTATCCAATGAATTCTATAGACTTATTATTTAATTTTATTTGCTTGACAGGGGGTAATTAGCTAGTATACTATTATTAGCAGTCGACAGTAATGAGTGCTAAAAGGAGATAAAATGAATGATAGGAAGCTAAAAATATTATTCTCTATCATAAACTCTTACATCATAGATGGAGAACCTATTGGTTCGAAATCTTTGGCTGATGAATACAATATGAATATTTCACCTGCAACAATTAGAAACGAGATGAGCGCTCTTGAGAAGATGGGTCTTATAGAAAAGGCTCACACATCAAGCGGTAGGCTCCCTTCGGATAAGGGCTATAGGCTGTTTGTAGATTATATACTTGCAAATGGACTTAATGAAAATATACGTCCTAATCGAAGTGACAGGATGATAAGTTTATTGGACAAAAGATATCACAATGCATCTGACATTGTTGAGACTGCAACTAAGATACTAGCCGATCTTACAAATTTGACCGCAGTATCAGTCACATTAAAAAACCAAATCAAGAAAATAAATAATATGGAGTTGATAAGACTTTCTAGCAATCAAGTATTGCTCGTGGCAGTCTTTGACAACGGCTTGATATTAAATGAAATAATCCACTTGGATTACGAGATATCAACTGATGAACTAATATTTATTAATAATGTCATAAACGACACTTTAGTGGGATCTGATATTAAAAATGTTAACGAAAACCTAAAGAAACTTGAAGATAATCTTCTAAGTGAGTATAGGGATCTTATGGATAATATCCATAGAAGACTTGAGGGCAAATCTTACAATGAAGCAGAAAGAGATGTTCAAATTGAGGGCTTAGGCAATATCTTCAACTTTAAGGAGTATGAAGACTTATCTAAGGCACGTGAGTTTATTAAGTTATTTGATAGCAAGGATAGGGTAAATAAGATTATTGCCGATAGAAACTACAATGACCTATATGTTTCCATTGGTTATGAAAATGGCCTAGATGAGCTTAAGGATAATACTATCATCACATCATATTTTAAGGTCAATGATGAAGTAGTTGGCCACATTGGAGTGGTTGGCCTTACCAGACTTAATTACCTGGATGTGATATCAAATATAATAATGATATCAGATTTGCTTAATAAATAAAGGAGTTTGTAGTGGATAATGACAAAATAAAAAATGAAAATTTAGACGAAAATCTAGAAGAAGAAATCATAGAAGATAGCGACGATGAAGAAGTAATCGAAGCTGAAATAGTAGAAGATGAAGATGAGGAAATTAGCGAAGAAGTTATTGAGGAAGACTTCAATGAATTTAAGGATAAGTACCAAAGACTTCTAGCTGATTTTACAAATTATAAGCAAAGAGAAGAAGCTAGCAAGGCTGACTTTAAAAAGTACGCTTGTTCCAACTTAGTAGAAAAGCTCTTGCCAGTTTTGGATAACTTTGATAGGGCTATAGCAAGTGCTAGTGAAGATGACCCACTTATAAAGGGTGTGGTTATGACTCGCGATGAGATGCTAAAGATCCTTGAAAACGAAGGCTTGGAAGTAATTCCATCTGATGGTGAAGTTTTTGATTACAATGTTCACCAAGCAGTTTTATCAGAAGAATCAGACACTGTAGAAAGCGATCATATAATAGAAACCTTTCAAAAAGGTTATAAGTTAAACGATAGAGTAATAAGACCTGCAATGGTTAAGGTAGCAAAATAGGAGGCTAATTAATATGGCAAAAATTATAGGAATTGACTTAGGTACAACAAACTCAGCTGTAGCTGTTATGGAGGGTGGTAGCCCAGTAATAATCCCAAACAGCGAAGGTAATAGAACAACTCCATCAGTTGTTGCTTTCTCAAAAGACGGAGAAAGATTAGTTGGAGAAACAGCAAAAAGGCAAGCTATAACAAACCCAGATAGAACAATTTCTTCTATTAAAAGAGAAATGGGTTCTGATTTCAAAACAGCTGAAATTGACGGCAAAAAATATTCACCAGAAGAAATTTCTGCAATGATTTTACAAAAATTAAAATCAGATGCTGAAAAATACTTAAATGACACAGTAACAAATGCTGTAATCACAGTACCAGCTTACTTTACAGATGCTCAAAGACAAGCAACAAAAGACGCTGGAAAGATCGCTGGTCTTACAGTAGATAGAATCATCAACGAACCAACTGCAGCTTCTCTTGCATACGGTCTAGATAAAGAACACGACCAAGCAAAAATCATGGTATACGACCTTGGTGGTGGTACATTCGACGTATCAATACTTGAAGTTGGAGATGGAGTATTTGAAGTACTTTCAACTCGTGGTAATAACAAACTAGGTGGAGACGACTTTGACAACAAAGTAGTAGACTACCTAGCAAGCGAATTCAAAAAAGAAACTGGCGTAGACTTAACAAATGATCTTACAGCTATGCAAAGACTAAAAGATGCAGCTGAAAAGGCTAAGAAAGAACTATCATCAACAATGACAACAAATGTAAACCTACCATTTATTACAGCTGTTGATGGTCAACCAGTTCACTTGGATATATCTTTATCACGTGCTAAATTTGACGAACTTACAAAAGATTTAGTAGAAGCAACAAGAGGACCAGTAAATGACGCTCTTAAAGATGCTGGACTATCTGCAAGCGAAGTAGAAAAAGTATTGCTTGTTGGTGGATCTACAAGAATCCCAGCAGTTCAAGAACTTGTTAAAAACATCATAGGCAAAGAGCCACAAAGAGATATCAACCCAGATGAATCAGTAGCTCTAGGTGCTGCTATCCAAGGTGGAGTTCTTACAGGTGAAGTAAAAGACCTATTATTACTAGATGTTACACCACTATCACTTGGTATCGAAACTCTAGGTGGAGTTGCTACAAAACTTATCGAAAGAAACACAACAATTCCAACAAAGAAATCTCAAGTATTTACAACTGCAGCAGATGGACAAACAGAAGTAGACATCCACGTAGTTCAAGGTGAACGTGAAATGGCAGCAGACAATACAACACTTGGACGTTTCCAACTTACAGGAATCCCAGCAGCAAGACGTGGTGTGCCACAAATCGAAGTAACATTTGATATAGATGCCAACGGTATTGTAAATGTAACAGCAAAAGACCAAGGTTCAGGTAAAGAACAAAAGATTACAATCACATCAAGCTCAAACTTAACTGACGAAGAAATCGACAGAAAAGTAAAAGAAGCTGAACAATTTGCTGAAGAAGATAAGAAGAAAAAAGAAGACATCGATACAAAGAACAATGCAGAAAGTCTAGTTTACCAAGCTCGTAAGACACTAGAAGATGCCAAAATCGAAGGTGCTGAAAAAGACGAAATCGAAGCAAAAATCAACAAACTAGAAGAAGCTATCAATTCAAATGATACTGAAGCAATCAAAGCTCAAACAGAAGAACTACAAAACACAATCTACTCAATGAGCGAAAAGATGTACCAAGCAAATGCCCAAGGCGCAGAACAAGCAAGCGCTGATGAAGACGTAGTTGATGCTGACTATGAAGTAATCGATGAGGATGAAGAATAATATTAGCAAATAAATATAGCTTGAGTATAATAAGTAAATAAAAAGGCTATTTCATAATGAAATAGCTTTTTTTAAGTCTAAATAGTGGAGGAAAAATGCAAGATCCATATGAAGTGCTTGGCGTAAGCCGAGATGCCACAGCAGATGAGATTAAAAGAGAATATAGAAAACTTGCCAAGAAATATCACCCTGACCTAAATCCGGGAGATAGTGAAGCAGAACAAAAGTTCAAAGAAGCAACTTTATCATATGAAATCCTATCAGATAAGGAAAAAAGAGCCCAATACGACAGATTTGGCGAAGCTGCCTTTACCAATGGTGGCGGAGGCTACTCTGGTGGCTTTACTGGAGGCTTTGGAGACTTGTTTGGGGACTTGTTTACAGATTTATTTTCTGGAGCAGGAAGCCAACAGACAAACAGACCTACTAAGGGCGCCGATATCCAACAAGTTGTAAATCTAACTTTTGCAGAAGCAGCCTTTGGTGTTGATAAGGAAATCCAAGTTCGCAGGGAAGAAATATGCCCAACTTGTGGAGGCTCTGGAGCTGAAAATGAAAACTCCATCCATACCTGTTCAAAATGTAATGGCCAAGGTGTTATAAACCAAGTTAGCCAAACGCCTTTTGGTAGAATGAGTAGGACTGTTACCTGTGATCAATGTCATGGAACAGGCAAGGTCATAGAAGAGCCATGTAGGAATTGCCACGGGGAAGGTAGGATTCAAAAAAGCGAGAGAATTAAGATTGAAATCCCATCTGGTGTTGAAACAAATAATGTTATGCGTGTTTCAAACAAGGGAGATGCTGGCTACAATGGTGGGCCAAATGGGGATTTATATGTCATAATGCATGTCGAAGAACATGACATATTCAAACGCGATGGCCTAGACATATACTACGATATGCCAATATCTTTCCCAACAGCTGCCCTTGGTGGCGAGATCGAAATACCTACCCTAAAGGAAAAAATGCCTTTTGATATACCAGCTGGCACTCAGACAGGCACTAAGTTTAAGGTCAAAAAACAAGGAATTACAGATGCAAGGACTAATAGAACAGGCGACTTGTATTTCTATGTGAAAGTCCTAACTCCAGAAAATCTTAACAGCGAACAAAAAGAAGCCCTCAAGGCCTACGCCAATACTGTAGGTGCAGAAGTAAAAGAGCACGAAAAAGGCTTCTTCGAAAAACTAAAGGATTTATTTGATTAATGGCAAACACATTTAACATCATTACACTAGGATGTAAGGTAAACCAATACGAATCAGAAGCAGTAGAAGAACTATTTTTACAAAAAGGCTATGAAAAAGCCCAAACAAATGCAGATATATACGTAATAAACACCTGCACTGTGACCAATATGAGCGATAGAAAGTCAAGGCAAATGATATCCAAAGCTCGCCGCGACAACCCAGATGCCATAGTTGCTGTAATGGGTTGCTACTCACAAGTAAAACCAGAAGAAGTAGCAGAAATCGAAGGCGTTGATATAGTACTAGGATCTCGCAACAAGGAAAATGTAGTTGACCTATGTGAAGACATACTCCAAAATAAAGATGCCATTGACAAGATCATAGCTCCATCAGAAACTAAAACTTACGAAGAGCTAGAGATATCTAACCAGACAGAAATGACCAGGGCTTATATCAAAATCCAAGATGGTTGCAATATGTACTGCTCTTATTGTCTAATACCTTATGCTAGGGGCAACATTGTAAGCCGTGATATTGATTCTATTGTCGAAGAGACTAAAAGGCTTGCTAGTAATGGTTTTAAGGAAATAGTCCTAACAGGAATCCACGTAGCAAGCTACGGCAAGGATTTTGATAGTAACATTTCCCTAATAGATGTCATAGAAGCTGTTGCTAGTGTTGATGAAATTAAGCGTATCAGACTTTCATCTATGGAACCAAGACATATAAGCCTAGATTTCCTAGAAAGAATGAAAGCTACTGGCAAGGCCTGCGACCACTTCCACCTATCCCTACAATCAGGATCTGACGATATTCTTAATGCAATGAACCGCAAGTACGATAGGAAAATGTATAAGGAAAAAGTCGACCTCATAAGAGAAGTCTTCCCAAATGCTGGCCTTACAACAGATATAATCGTAGGATTTCCTGGAGAAAGCCAAAGAAACCACGAAGAGACTATGGAATTTGTAGATGAGATTAAATTTGCCAAAACTCACCTATTCAAATATTCTCCAAGAGAAGGGACAAGAGCTGCTAAAATGACTGGCCAAGTTGATGGCAATATCAAAAAGCAAAGACTCCACGAACTTGAAAGAATCGAAGAAAAAAACAGGATGGCCTTTTTAGAAGAACAAATAGGCAAAGTCCTAGAAGTCTTGATAGAATCTAAGTCTGACCTAGAAGGGTACTCTGGAGGATATTCTACAAATTATCTAAAGGTAAATGTCAAAAATCAAATACTTGCCAATACTATAGCAAGTGTTAAAATAACAGATATTATAAAAGGCGAACTTGTAGGAGAAATTATTTAAATTTTTAGATGTCTATTTATCAATATTTTGTTGACTGAGATTTTTTCTTGTGGTATTATATATAGCAATGGGGGTGAAGTATGGATTGTGTATTTTGCAAGATTGCAGCAGGAGAAATTCCTAGTGAAGCGATCTATGAAGATGAAAATTTAATTGCATTTAATGATCTAGATCCACAAGCACCTATCCATTTTCTTGTTATACCAAAAAAGCACATAACAAGTTTAGCTACGCTTGATGAAGGAGACAGCGCTCTTATTAGCCAAATTATGCTTACTATAGCAAAACTTGCTAAAGAAAAAGGCCTAGAAGGCTACAGAGTTGTCACAAATATCGGCGAAGAAGGGGGACAAAGCGTTCCTCACTTGCATTTTCATGTACTAGGCGGCAGATCATTTAACTGGCCACCAGGCTGATTTGTAACTTAGAATATTGAAAAAATTGTGTTATACGAGAGGGGGGATAGAGATGACAGAGATCAGAGTTGGAGAAAACGAATCAATCGATAGTGCAATTAAAAGATTCAAAAGACAATGCGCAAGATCCGGTGTACTTTCTGAATACAGAAGAAGAGAACACTACGAAAAACCAAGCGTTATTAGAAAGAAAAAAAATGACGCTGCTAAAAGAAAAAACAGAAAAAACAAATAATAAAATTTTAAAGGACCCTAGGGTTCTTTTTATTTTGCCATAAATTGGGTAGATATCCTATATATGAGGAGAAAAATATGAAAATAGCATTTTTTAACGCCCATCACTTGGCTTATGACTATGTCAAAGAGTGGGAAGATGAGAATAAGATAAAAGTTGATATAATTGATGAGAGAATCAGCCCAGATAATGTGGACATATTGGCTGATTACGATGGCCTTGCCATGACCCTACCCAAATCTTTTGATAATTCTATCTATGAGAGATTGCACGATTTAGGTCTGAAACAGATTGCCTTAACTTCTGTTGGCTATGATATCTTTGACCTTGAAAAGGCAAGGGAAAATGACATTATCATCACCAATGTCCCAGATTATTCCCCAGAATCCATAGCAGAATTTACCGTAATGATGATACTTAAGGCATTAAAGAAAGATAAAGAAATTCAAAATAACTTAAAAGAAAATGATTATAGGCAAAGGGAAAATATCCTAGGACAAACTTTTAAGGGCAAGACTTTGGGTATCTATGGCCTTGGCAGGATTGGTCAACATGTAGCAAAGATTGCAAATGCCTTTGGAGCAAATGTAGTTTCCTACAGTTCTCGTGGCAAGAAAGACATTGATGGGGTGAGGTTTTTATCTTCCTATGATGAGCTTTTGAAAGAATCAGACATCATAACAATCCATTCCGCCCTCACAGAGGAAAACTATCACTTCTTTGATAAAAAAGCTTTTGCCAAGATGAAAGATGGAGCAATGATATTTAATTGTGCTAGGGGAGGTCTTATCAATACAGAAGACTTGCTCGAAGCCATTGATAGTGGAAAGATTGCCTTTGCTGGCCTTGATGTCTATGAAAATGAGAAGGTTATAAATGGTAAAAAAGACCCAAACTACCAAGATGATATTCTTGATAGGCTTTTGTCTAATGATAGGGTCGACTACTATCCTCACATAACATATCTGACCAATACATCCCTAGAAAACCAAGTCAAATACGCCTTAAATGCAGTGGTAGAAGTCTTGGAAACGGGAGATAGTAAAAATAGGATTAATTAAAAAATAAAGGCTCAGCAGGAATATTAGCTTGGCCTTATTATTTTATAAAAATAACTAATCATTTTATTTAGTCAAAGTCAAAACATATTCGTATATTTCATTTTTGCTAAAAGAAGATTTATCCTTTATAATCTTTGAAATCTCCTTGGTGCGAAGTCCTTGTTTTATATAGGCTTTGATATCATCTTCAAAAACTTCTAGTGACTCATTTACTATTAGGTATGCGCCTGATAAGACTAGGACAAATTCTCCCTTCAAGGTCAGTTCGTCTATATTAATTTTGCCGATTTCTTCTATATAGTATTCTTCGAATTTCTTTGTAAGCTCTCGGGCTATGCAAAGTTTTCTTTCTGGGAAAATTTCCTTAAAATCTTCTATAGTTTTTCCTATGTTGTGGGGAGTGTCAAATAAAATACTTGTGCGAGTCTGCTCTTTTAGCTCCTGGTAGAGCTTTTCTTTATCTCCTTGTTTTTTGGGAATGAAGCCGTAATAAATAAAAGAATTATTTTCTATACCAGAGCCAACGAGGGCTGTAAGTATGGAGCTTGCGCCAGGCAAAATTGTGTATCTTATGCCTTCTGATATGCATTTTTTAATCAATATATGGCCAGGGTCGGATATGCCCGGCATACCTTGGTCTGTAATTATTCCATAGGTCATACCATTTTTGCAATTTTTAATTATTTCTTCACTTTTTGCTAGCTCATTAAACTTATGGTAGGAAGTGAGTTCTTTTTTTATATTAAAGTGATCCAAGAGCTTCCTGCTTTCCCTAGTATCTTCACAAGCTATGATATCAACTTCCATTAGAGTATTGATTGCCCTAATAGTCATATCTTCAAGATTTCCAATAGGTGTTGGGATAAAGTATATTTGATAGTCCATATAAACTCCTTTAAAATATTTTATTGTTCTATGCCATTAATTTCTTTGACTTCTTGGCTATAATGGCCATCTTCGTAGATAATCAAGGGTTTTTCAATTTTTAGACCGTCATTTGCATTCTTTACAAATTCTATGAGGATAAATTCTGGTTTTTTATCGTAAGTGGAAGATACAAAACGGACTCTTTTGGCCTTTAGATTGCCGGATTGAGTGAATATATCTACCATTCGTTCAGGCTTATGGATCATAAATAGCTTGCCCCTATCCTTTAGGGCCTTGTTGGCAAATTTGAAAATGTCTTCTAGTTTGAGATATTTTTCCTGGCGAGAGATTAGAAATTCCTCATTTTTGTTGGATATATTGTCGCAAATCTTGTAATATGGGGGATTGGTGATGATGTAATCGTAAGAATTTGTCTCAATTTCTACATTATTTAAATCATCGTTAATCACCACTACATTATTAAGATTATTTAAGGCAATATTTTCTTCTAATAGCCTTGCCTTTTCTTCTTGAATTTCTATTGCCATAACTTCTTTTAGATTATAAAGGCTATTGGCCCCAAGGGAAAGAATTCCAGAACCTGCTCCTATATCTATCAAAGTTTTATCAGATCGCATCTTGGCAAAATCCATCAATAGTATTGAATCGATGCCAAAGGAATAGGATTTGTCTATGTGTATCATTTTTATATTTGTTTTTGGTATGTAATCTAATTTTCTCATAAGTCTAGTATATCAAATTTTCACAATAAAAAAAGAAGAGTCAGAGCTCTATCTTTTATATAAACAAAAGTCCCTTGCAAGAAATAGGTAAAATCTTTTGGTTTCCAAATTGGTATTTTATAAAACCGCATTATTTGACATGAACGAGCTTGCGATTATAGAAAAAATAAATTTACATATTTCTACTTGGGACTTTGTTTATAGGATTTATTGTTTATAAACTGATTTAAGTTCGTAGTATTCTAATAGACCGTGGATGCCACCTTCTCTGCCGACTCCAGATTGCTTGTAGCCACCAAATGGTAGGTTATGGGCTTTTGATCCACCATTTACATAGCATTCGCCAGCTCTGATTTCTCTTGCAACTTCCAAGGCTTCATCATCTTCGCCAAATACTGCTGAAGATAGGCCATATTCTACTGCATTTGCTACTTCTATGGATTCTTTGTTATCTTTAACCTTGATAATTGATAGGACTGGTCCAAAAATTTCTTCATCGTGGATTGTCATACCAGGCTTTACATCTGTAAATATAACTGGTTTTACAAAATATCCAGAGCCATTCTTTTCTAAAGCTTCACCTTTTAGAAGCTTAGCTCCTTCATCGAGACCGATGTTTACGTATTTTTGAACTCTTTCAAATTGCTTTTGGCTAGATAGTGGGCCTACTACTGTGCTCTCATCTCTTGGATCTCCTGCTGGGTAATTTTCATATTGTTTTTCGAATTCTTCCACTACTTGATCATAAATTTCTTCGACAACTACAGCACGAGATAGGCATGAGCATGTTTGGCCTACATTTCTATAAACTGTGTCTAGGACTTGTTTGACACCCTTTTTAATGTCAGCTCCCTTTAAGAATACTGCTGGGGACTTGCCACCTAGTTCTAGGACAACTTTTTTGGCAGATTCCATAGCAAGACCTGCTGCTTGGCCACCACCTGTTATAGATCCAGTGTATGAAACCATGGCTACTTTTGGATGCTTGTTTAGGACATCTCCAACCTCAGAACCTTGGCCTGTGATTAGGTTAAATACTCCCTTTGGAAGTCCAATTTCATCTAGGGCCTTGGTAAATAGGTAAGCTGTTAGTGGGGTTGCAGTTGCTGGTTTTTGAACAACTGTACATCCTGACAAGAGGGCAGGAATTACTTTTTGTACTATTTGTCCAAGTGGGTAGTTCCATGGGGTGATTGATGCGACTACACCAATTGGTTCACGTAGTAAAAATCCGCCTTCGTATTCTTCTTCCGTTTTTATGTTTTTTACTTCTTTTATAAAAGTTTCGATTCTCTCAATTTGAGTTTTGACTTGAGAATCGTGACCTATGTGTTTTGGTATACCAAGTTCTAGGAGGATAATCTCGTCAAAGTCATCTTGGTGATAGGCTATCCAATCCTTTAGCTTTTCCATATAGGCAATTCTTTCCTCAAGGCTAGTCTTCGAGTAAGTTTTGAAGGCCTCGTAGGCTGCATTACAAGCTTTGTCTATATCTTCTTTGCTTGCAGAAGGAATCTTTGCTATGATTTCTTCTGTTGCAGGATTTTCTACATCTATGAATTCTCCGCTTGATGCGTCTACAAATTGGCCATCTATATATAATTTTTCATTATTTAATTCTTTTATATTCATAATATCACCTCAAGAGACTTTTACCCTAAGTACTATAAATTTAACCATTATGTTTTCATAGGCCATGTAGGGGGGGGTATAGTATTGTTAGAAAATCTGCAAGCTTAAAAATTATAATTAGTTTGTAATAATCAATTTACATTGTCTGTGTTGATAATATAGTAAAATTGATTAACATAAGGAGGTATTTTATGAAGTATGAAGATATTAGATTAAATGTTTCAAATGATAATATTAGTAATTATAAAGAATTCAAAGGAATAAAATTATATTCTGAAATGTTTAAAGCAGAAGATGGAAAAAAACTCATTAATAAAAGAGTGTTTGTAACTCCCAAAAAAAATTATGTATATTATGAAAGGACAGATATAAATTGGAATTATTGGTCAGATAAAACAAAATATGACTCGAGTTTTGATTTAAGTGATAAAAATCATAATATAATATTTGAAGTAACATCTGAATTGGATAATTTTTCAAAATACTTAGATGAAGAAGTAATCAAAAAAATTATAATGAAAGAAAAAAGAGAAGAGATAGTAGAAGTACTAGATATTTGAGACTGTGTAAAATTCTGTGTATAGAAATCTCCTGATTATGGTTAAGAAAAACTAATCAGGAGGAATTTTTATGCCATAAGAAAGCGATCAGAAACAAAATCTCTAAGATGTTAATTGAAGAATATTAACAAGAAACAGCACAAGATTTACAAGATGCTCTAATATACCTTTTAGGTGAGACAATGGAGCATTTGTCGAAGAATATGAAAATGCATTAGTTTTAAATAAAATGTTAAAAGAATTTAGAATAATTGAGAATAAATATATTCCCACATACGAGGCTTCCCTAAAATATTAAATATTATCCATACTGACCACTCAAGCCACGTCGAGAGTGTAGTATTGATGTCAAAAATCCATAGTAGAGCGGCAAATTAGAATTATATAGAGAGTGAGAGAAATGAACATCAAAGAAGAATTATTGGCATTGCAGGATATTTCATATGCTGATTTTCAAGCGAAATTGACACCAAATATTCCAAGAGACCTATTGATAGGGGTTAGAGTTCCAGAGGCTAGAAAGCTTGCTAAAAGAATTATAGGAGATCCGGAAACATCAAAATTTCTAAGGGATTTACCCCATAAATATTATGATGAAAATATACTTCATGGACTCCTAATTTCTGAAATTAAAGACTATGATGCCTGTATTGTGGCAGTTGATGAATTTCTGCCTTATGTAGATAATTGGGCTGTTTGCGATATTATGTCTCCAAAGATTTTCAAAAAAATAAAAAAGCACTTTTGGAAAAAATTAAAGAATGGTCGGCATCGGAAAAGACCTATACTTGCCGCTTTGGAATTGAGATCTTGATGTCTTACTTTCTTGATGATGATTTTAAGCCTGAATATTTGGAGATACCAGTCTCTGTTAATAGTGAAGAGTATTATGTTAAGATGATGATTGCGTGGTTTTTTGCAACGGCTTTGGCAAAGCAATGGGATGCGACCATAAAATATATTGAAGAACAGCACCTAGATACATGGACTCATAATAAGGCAATACAGAAGGCACGTGAAAGTAGGCGCATTACACCGAAACAAAAAGAATATTTAAAGTCACTTAAAGGATGACGAAATTTAGTTGATATTGAACTTTAACTTACACTTCCTAGGATATATTTTTTGCATTTTTACCATGCAATTAGTGTTAGAGCTCACATCTTGATGTATGTATATCATCAGGTTGGTCTAAATAAATATTAAAATTGTTGTGTGTTCGAAAAGAAAACAGGAAATTGAAGTTTTGCTAGTAAAGTAAGATGATAATGGGAATGTTAAAACACTAATTTAAAAATATGTCCGATACGGAATTATTTCTAAATAGATTTGAATTATATGACCTTATTCTTCATGATATACTTAGATTAAGGTCCAAATTTGTTAAACAAGGAAAGTTTAGACTTATAATGAATAGCTTAACTTATTCGTTATGGATATATTTCCACATACGAGGCGTTTGGAAAATACTAAATCTTATCCATACTGACCACTTAAGCCATGTTGAGAGCGTGGTATTGATGTCAAAAATAAGATTATAGGTTATAATATTGTTGAAAGTAGTAGCTTTTAGGATTTTTAGAGGGGTTTGTATGAATTTTGAAAAAATTGTAATTAGTTTATTACCTATAGCAGGATTGCTTTTGTCTTTCTTTTATAAGTATAAAGCAAATGGAAATATAAGTAAGTATAGTGGATTTAGAACAGCATTAAGTATGAAATCAAAAGAAAACTGGAATTATGCCCATAAGTATGCAGCTAAACTTTTGCGCATATATACTATATTTTTTATATTACTAAATATTATAATAATATTTAGTAATAGTCTAACTAATACAACTATGACAATCATAGTTGTATTGCAAATGCTATTCTACTTCATCATTGGATATAAAGTTAATAATGCTTTGGCGAAAAAAGAAAATAGTTAGAATCTATTAAGAATTAAAAAAAGATAAAGTTGTGTATATTGAAAATGAAAAAATAAACTGGTAATACAAGGTGACGACATTGAGTCTAGGGTTGTAGTATTAATTCTTATAATTTTAGCTGCTAATGCGAATGTTGTATGAACGCAAATGTAAATACAATTATTAATGCTAATGTAATAGCGAAGGTAAGCGGTGGCTTCAATTACAAATTAACTAATATAAAAGATTATAGTTTATGATGAAATGATTAAAGTAATATTTAAATCTTCAGTTGAAGTTGAAATAGAAAATTGACAAAAATAAAAACTAAATACACAATAAATCCCACAGAATCCGACATGCCTCTTAAAGTGGTGTAAGTTGGGTCTTTTAGTTGTAAAAATAGCTCCACCATGTTATGGTAAGGGCTTGTTCCATAAGTATTATATAAGAAAAAATGGTCAAGTACTTGAATGAAAAATTAACAAACACTTTAAGGATATTAAAAACTAATTCAAACGATGTAAAATTAACTTCGAAATAGGTCCTATATGGAATTATCTCTAAATAGAGTTGAATTACATGGGTTTATCATTTATGATGTACTTAGATTAAGTTCCAAAACGGAAATAATTCTAAATAGAAAAAGGTGTAGGTTTATGGAAATAAAACGTGATTACTATCTAGATAAATTAATACGAAAAAAAGATAATGGATTTATTAAGATTATTACAGGAATTAGAAGGAGCGGAAAATCTTATTTGCTGAATAATCTATTTTATAATCATTTGCTTGAAAATGGAGTAGATAATAAGTATATTATAAAATTTGCCTTTGATTCGGCTAGGGATTTATTAAAAATTGGCGAAGATTTAATGGATTTAGATCTACTAAGTGGTGAAAGATTAGTAGATCCTAAAAAATTTTTAGACTATATTATGAGCCAAACGAATGACAAGGAAAAATTTTATATCCTCTTAGATGAAGTTCAATTGCTTAAATCTTTTGAGCAAGTCTTAAATGGATTTTTGCGTCAAGATAATTTTGATGTTTATGTTACTGGGAGTAATTCTAAATTCTTATCTAAAGATGTCATTACTGAATTTGCAGGTAGGGGTGATGAAATTCATGTTATGCCGCTTGTATTTTCTGAATTTCTTCAAACTTATGATGGCGACAAAGAAGATGCTTTTGCGGAATATCAAGTTTACGGCGGTTTACCAGCTGGGGCTTTAATGAAAAGGGATGAAGATAAGATGAATTATCTAAAGGGGCAACTCGAAAATGATATTTGCGCGATATTGTTCATAGGTATGACATACGTTTAACTTCTGAACTAGAAGACCTACTCAATATTTTGGCATCAGGCATTTCAAGTCTTACAAATCCAAGTAAAATAGCTTCAACTTTTAAGTCCATAAAAAAATCTAAAATTTCTGCAAATACAATTGATAAGTTTATAGGCTATTTTGAAGATTCTTTTATTTTAAAAAGAGTCTATCGATACGATGTTAAAGGGAGAAAATATATAGGCACGCCTTATAAAATATACTTTGAAGATGTAGGGTTGAGAAATGCAAGATTAAACTTTAGACAGATAGAACCAACCCACCTAATGGAAAATATCATTTATAACGAATTAAGATATCGTGGCTATATGGTTGATGTAGGAATGGTCATGAAAAGGGAAAATGTTAATAATAAAGATATAAAGAAACAGCTGGAAGTTGATTTCATAGCCAACCTTGGAAATAAAAAATATTATATTCAATCTGCATATAGCCTCCCTTCCATAGAAAAAATAAATCAAGAAAAAGCATCTTTATTGAATATTGATGATTCATTCAAAAAAATTATAATCGTAAAAGACAGAGTAAAACCATTTCTAGATGAACATGGAATACTAACTATTAATTTGTTTGACTTTTTATTGGATAGAGATAGTTTAGATTTATAGGGATTCATTCGATGAGTTGATAATTATTAATATGTTCCCACATACGAGGCTTTTGAAGAATTACCAAATTTATCCATACTGACCACTAGAGCTACGTCGAGACTATAGTATTGATGCCAAGGAAATAAGATAAGAGTTTGTAAGACTGTTGAAATCAATGGCTTTAGGATTTTAGAAGAAATCTTAAAAGCCATTTTTCTATTTAAAAACACCTTGTGGGAACAATTCGAGTGTAGATTATAACAGAGTATGTAGACACTATGGATATTTTATGTGGAGTGAGCATGGTGGATACTATTAGGCTGCTCATTATAGATTAATAATATATGAAACTTCAAGCTATATGAATGGTTATAGTAAATTAATAAAATAGATGACATCTATAAAATGTAAAAATAGCCTGATCAGAATAGTTGTTAGAGAAGACAATTATAATACAAAATAGATATAAGTTGCTGTTTTGTGTTATAAGAGACAAATAAGATATAACCTAACTACCAGATGTAGAGACGGTAGTATTGATGTCAAGGTGAGGGACTAAACTGTATAGAAAAGCCTTGAAATAAACGGGTTTTGATGGTATTGCCAAGAAAAAGTGCATCATCGTAATCTCATTTTTAGATCTTTTAAAAACAGTTCTGTCTTCCGGAAAAGTAACTATGGAACTGCTTTTTGACGTATTGAGACTTCAGAAATGTAGTCGGAGGTGGCTTTGGAGATATTCAGACAATAAAACTGTTTGCAATTGTATATTTCTCGACAAACGGGTCAGGTAGATTACTGAATACACTGAACGTCCGGTCAGACGACTTAGTGAAAAGATTACGGTTTACGATGAGAAATAGGCTGTGGAATTCAAATCAGGCCTTGCGATAAAAGGAGATGGATGAAAAGAATATATTAAAATAGGGCACCTCGTCAGGAAATGGCGGGGTGATTTTTTGTAGGAATACTTTAAACATAAAAAGCATATGAAATTGTTACGGCATTGTCGAGTTGGGATTAACATATTTTTACTTGACAAGTCAATAATTTATGATATAAATAGTATGAAATGTATAACAAAGGATACTAATCCTCAAGGAGATAAAATATGAAAAAAAGCAAGCAATATCATAGTAATTTGGAATATGAGAATAAAACTGAGAAAAACGAACAGGGGCTTTATGCTTGGACTGCAAAAGTTGGCTCAAAAGGACAGATTGTAATTCCAAAAGAGGCAAGAAATTTGTTCCATATAGAAAGTGGTGACACAATTCTCCTGCTGGGTGACCAAAATCAGGGAATAGCATTGATAAGTGGTGATAAAATGGCTGAGATGCTACAGGCAATTAAAGGAAAGATATTATGAAACGAATGAAACGATTAAAAATTATTATGGTTATTTTGATTGTAATAGTTGTGATTCTAGTGGGTTTTGCATATCGAACGCTTCACTTTGATTATGGGAATGATCAGTTTATGAGGAAAAAGGGGAAGCAATTAGGATTTACAGAAAAAGTGTACAAGACTACTGATGGCAGTAAAATAGCATACTTAGAAGGACCTGATAATGGGGAGCCGCTTTTACTAATTCACGGTCAGATGGTATCAAAAGAAGACTATGCGAAGGTTTTACCGAAACTCTCAAATCATTTTCACATCTTTGCAATAGACTGCTACGGACATGGAAAATCGTCTAAACATCCTGATAAGTATCAGCTAATTCCTATTCGTGATGATTTGATCGACTTCATGCGTGATGTGATTGGTGAGAAAACATATCTTTCAGGACATTCCTCAGGTGCTTTGATATCAGCGGCAATAGCTGCAAAGGAAAAGGAACAGGTAAAAGGGCTTCTCCTTGAAGATGGACCTTTCTTCTCTACAGAGCCTGCTAGAGCAGAAAATACTTTTTCTTATCTTGAGTTCAAGACAATCCATGATTTTCTGTCGCAGCAAGCGGAGAAGAATTATACGAGATATTATCTTGATCATACTTACATGAAATCACTTTTTAATAAAGATGGAAAAGATAATTGGGACTTTATAGTTAAAAATCCTTTTTCCAATAGAATCAGAGAAAATAGTAGCAAAATGCCAATTGTTTGGTATTATCCTCCTGAAATCGGGCTGAATGGAATTATATTCTTAACACGTAACATGCAGGACGGAACAGGAAACTATGATTTAAGATTTGGGGAGGCTTTTTACGATTTTTCCTGGTTTTATGGAGTTGACCAGAAAAAGATGTTGAGCGAAATAGAATGCCCGACGATCATTCTTCATGTTGCGCCTTCAAAGGAAACTGCGCCGAGCTATTATGATGAAAAAGGAATATTACTATCTGCCATGGACGAAAAAGATGCAGAAGAAGTTCATACTTTAATCAAAAACAGTACGCTTAAATCTGGTTATGAATCAAGTCACGATATTCATGCTGACTTACCGGAACAGTTCGTTGATGCAGTGATTGAAATGAAGCAGCAGAAGTAGTGTATATTCTAATTGAACGGGCTTTGATATGTACCCGAATATATCATTTCTTTTGCAACTTCCACCGTGCAACGAGTGTGAAGGCTCTCTTCTTGATGTACTGCTATCCTCAGAGTGGTCTTGATACATGTTATGACTAATTATAGTATTGATGTCAAGAAATTAGGATAATGGTAAATAAAACTCTTGAAACAGGTGGCTTTTAGGATTTCTAGAAGAAATCTTAAAAGCCATTTTTCTATTTAAAAAACACCTTTTGGAAACAGTTCAAGTGTAGATTATTTCAGGGTGTGTAAACACTATGTATATTTTAGGGGGAGTGAACAGGATAGATAATATCAGGCTACTTATCATATAATAAAAATGATATAATAGTAATTAGGTTGAATTAAGGAGGTAATTATAATGAGTCCTTTAGTTGTATATTATTCATATTCAGGAACAACAAGAAGATTAGCAGAAGATATTGCGTTGATTACTGATGGAGATTTGAGAGAGCTGAAGCCACAAAAGCCTTATTCATTCTCATATAATACAGCTGTAAAAGAAGTGAGAGAAGAAATTGAAAAAGGATATTGCCCACCTCTTATTCAAGGAGCGGAAACTATTGAAGATGCAGAGGTGGTTTTTATTGGTTCTCCTAATTGGCTTAAAACTTTTGCCCCACCCGTGCTATCGTTTTTAAGAACGGTTGATTTAAATGGAAAGACAATTATTCCGTTTTGCACGCATGGCGGAGGTGGTTTTGGGAGAATGATTGAAGATTACAAAAAGGAATGTAAGAATTCAATTATTAAAGATGGAATAGCGTTAAAAGGAGATTACAGTTTTGATGAACTAAAAACATGGTTAGATAGTAATTTGTGAATCCCAGTTTATTAAACTCAAATAACCAAATAAAAGATACAAGATAGCAATTCACGAAGCAGTAAACTAAATCGGTTTACTGTTTTTTTAGTATGACGGGCATGTTCTAATGCTGGGGTGAAAATCCCTACAGAGCGTAGTTACCAACGAATCTAATAGTGACCCCGAAGTTTTAGATGGCGACATCTAGGAGAGAAGAACGGGTAGCGAAATCGTGGCTTGACGAATAGGAACAGAATATAAGGCGTAACAGATGGGCAAGCTAGCGCAAGATAGCGAAGACCCAAAAGGTAACCGTAAACCCAAAGCGTAAATTCTGCAAGTAAACGATGAAAGTATTAGGACTTATCCCGTGAGGTCTCATAGACGAGACAGTAGTAACAACGAACTATGAGAAGTCAGCAGAAGTCATAGTAGGTAGAAACACCGAAGGACTGAACAATTTAAAAGCACAAGCAAAATGTATGTAGCATAACAAATCTGACAGAGAAAGTAGAAGAAACGTAAATGAACTCAAAATCTCACACCTAAGAAATAAGTTATGCAAGCGGAAAGGAGCAAGTGCGCACATGGAAGATAAACTAATAAGTCAAATCCTAAACCCAGAAAACATGCATCAAGCCAAAGAAAAAGTTATCTCCAATAAAGGAGCATCAGGAATAGATGGCATAAGTGTAGAAGAAATAGATGAATACATCAAAGAAAACTGGACAAGGATAAGACAAGAAATTATTGAAAGACGCTACAAACCACAACCAGTACTCCGAGCAGAAATCCCTAAACCAAACGGAGGAAAAAGAAAACTCGGAATACCAACAGTAATGGACAGAATAATCCAACAAGCAATCG
>NZ_HG003690.1:0-44267 GCF_000312365.2 Anaerococcus provencensis
GCAGTTTATTTATTGCTTCTTTTTACTGACTCTCCCGTAAACGGGTCATAGTATTCCTTGATACTTATTTGATCCGCATAATAGTCTTCTTTTAGTTGATTTTGTATATATTCTTTTATCATTTTCTCATTTCGCCCTACTGTATCCACGTAATAACCTCTACACCAGAAATGTCTGTTTCCATATTTATATTTTAAGTTTGCGTGTCGATCAAATATTATTAGTGAACTTTTTCCTTTTAGATAACCCATTATTTCTGAGATACTATATTTTGGTGGTACTTCTATAAGCATATGGACATGATCTGGGCACAGCTCCGCTTCTATTATGTTTATTCCTTTTCTTTGACATAGTTCTCGTAGTATTTGACCTATGTCTTTTTTTAGTTTCCCATATATTTCTTGTCTTCTAAATTTAGGGGCAAATACTATATGATATTTACATCTCCATTTTGTATGTGATAAACTATTGTTGTCCAATTTATTCTCCTTGTTTTTATTGTGCATGTGGTTATCACAATTATATTACAAGTGAGAATTTTTTGGTCTTGAAGCTAAAGCTTAATTCCTCCACCTGCACAGCAGGTGGTTTTTTGTTTCGCTCACATCCGTTCGCTCAACTCACTTAAGTGAAGCAATAAAAACGCAGTTAAAGCAAAAAACTCCAAATACAAACATTACTGAATCCCCCAAAAAAGGAATAGCAAATGTATCAGGAGCCATTGTTATTTAACCCTTTGCAGGAGCTGTTCTTAAATAAACTAAAAGAAATTAATAATTAAAGGGCCTTATGCTAATTTTCTGCTAATCGGCTCTTTTAGGATAATATTATTAAATATAAATCTTAATAAAAAAAGTTTAACTTAAAATTAGTGGGTATAAATATATATGAAAAGAGCGAGTAAATAGGAGGCTTATAATGAAAAATAATTTAAAGAAAGCTCTGGCTATAGCATTAGCTGCAGGAATGATTTTTCCCGTAAACAACTCATTTGCCGACCAAGGTGAAAAAGCCGACAATAAAGAAAAAACAAACACGGAAGAACCAATAAATGTTGGTAAGAGAGATTGGAAGTATACAAACTATAAAATAGCTTATAAATTAGATGGCAAAGATTGTCCACTAGATACAATAATAGCAGATCTTATTCCTGGATCCGGATATGACTATCACCTAGTAAATCTAGATGAATTCGAAGGTGCCGTTAAGGATACTAATTTTGACTTTGAAATCATAGGAGAAGATGAAAACGAAATCGAAATAAAAAAGACAAATTCAAGTGATACAAATTCATACAAAATAGGAAAACAAACACACGATGGCAAGAAATACATAGATTTACTAGATTTTGTTCATAAGTTAGCTTTTAGAGCCTATTCTTTGGAAAATAATTATCAAAACTATGAAAATATGGTATTTGTCTTAAAATCTGATAAGAGTGATATAGCTAGTCCAAGCCTTGACGAATTTAAAAAAGAAGTGCAAAAGCACGATTATACAGTAATTTTCCCATACAAAGCTATTAAAACAGAAAATCCATCAGTTAATAACTATAAAATTTTAGCTATGGAAAAATATATTGAATATTTGAAGAAACAAGAAAATTACGATGTAGGTGTAATTGGACTTGTTACAGATTACGAAAATTTCACCAAAGATGACATCAAAAATTTATACGGTTCTAAAGGTCCACAGTGGACAGTTTTTGGTCAAACTGATGAAATCAACAAATATATAAACGAGAAGAATGGAAATTACGACCCAAGCTATCGTTTTTACGAAATTTATATGATGGATAAAGATTTAAATATATTAGGTGAGCCTTACCAAAACTATAGAGAGAAGATTTCAGATATCTACCTTAACCTTGGAAACCATGAAGAAAAAACTAATCCAGAATTAGACCAAGTAATAGATGATATAGCAAGTGCTAACTTCATTGACTATACAGTAAATGGCAAAACACCTAGTGAAACTGATATTAAAGACTATAAAAAAGCAAATACAAAAAAAATTATAGAGAATTTAAAATCATCTTTAGATGAGAACAGAGTTAAATGCGAAGCTGCAAAATTGTTATTAGATAAATATCCAAAAACAATAAAAAGCGTTAAGGATAAAGTCAAAAAATTAATTGATGAATCAATCAAATATCAAAAACAAGCAGAAGAAACTATAATAGAACTAGAAAAAAGTTTATAAATTAAAAAAAGGAGCTGTTGCAATCCTGGCAACAACTCCTTTTAAATTTATTCTTCCTCATCTGATAGGTAAGAAACAACTACATAACGTTTTGGTTCTATGCCTTCTGAGTGGCTAGTTACATTTGCATGTTTGCTAATTTCTTCGTGAGCTAGTCTTCTTTCGTAGGAGTTCATGTATTTTAAGTTCCAAGATTTCTTGCTTCTTTGAACCTTTCTTGCTGTGTCTGCTGCAAGTTCTACAATTTTTTCATCTCTACGTTTTTTGTAATTATTGATATCTACATTTACTCTGAGGTTGTTTGCCCTTGAATCAATAGATTTTCTAATCAAAAGCTCTATGGCATCTAGGGTTTGGCCGCCTCTACCTATGGCAATGCCTGTGTCATTTTCATCAACCTTGGCATCAAGTTTGATGATTGATCCTTCTAAGTTGCCATAAACTGTAGCATTTTCAAAGTGCATTTGCTCTAAGATTTCTTCTAAAAATTCCTTGGCCTTGTAGTACTTATCAATGTCAGATTGTTGTTTTTCTTTGGCAATATTCACCTTATGAGAATCTGCACCTGCAGTAAATACTCTTGCTATTGACTCATCTTTGCTTTCTTCATTTGATCCTTCTATTGAATCTTCTGCTAAATCTTCACTAGATTCTTCTATAGATTTCTCTTCTTCAAAAACTGGTTCTGGACGTCTTTCTATCTTGTAGCCATCCTTTGTTATTGAGTCAATATTGTGGTCTAAAACTTGGGATAAGTCTGGATTTTCCTTTTTTCTTTTGATGAATTCTCTTGGTAAGAATTGATTTTTTGAAGTCTAGAGTATTCTCCTAAGTCTTCTTCTTCGCCTCTGATACTTTTTATAGAATCTTCAAAGGCATCAGAATCATATTGGTAGTCTTCCTTTTGGCTAGGAATTTCTTGCTCTTCATCACTTTTGTAATTTGCAGAAGCTTCGTTTTTGTAATACTCTGATCTTTTAGAAATATTGTAAGATTCGTCATTTCCTTTAGAGCTATCTCTTTTGATTTCTTCTTCAAAATCAAAAAGACTTTCTTCTACACTTTCATCATAGATTACTTTTACAACAGCATCCTTGCTGCCAAGACCCAAAAATCCAGCAGATCCTTCTTCTATGACTTCTATTTCAACTTCTGATCTGTCTTTACCAATTTCATTTAAGGCTAAGCTAATAGCTTCTTCTTTATTTTTTGCTTGTTTTATTATTGACTTTTTCATCTTTTACCTCATCTAATTGTTTTGGTTTTTTAACTGTGAAATGCATTATTACCATAATTATAAGTCTGATAAGAGAACTCATTGTATAGTAAAGTGGAAGACCAGCTGGTAGTCTGATAAAGGTCATAAAGAAAATTAGTGGCATAAATAAGAAAGATTTATTCATGGCACTCATTGGTCCTTCACTCATTTGAGGGTTAGTCTTCATTGAAAATAGGGTTACCAAAAATTGGGATATACTTGTAAGTAATGGCAAACCGAACCATAGTGGGTCTGCAAGTGTTAGATCTGGTACCCAGTAGAAATCTCTTCTAAGATTTTCTATGCCCTCAGGGAAGACAAAGGTTTTTGTATCGTTCATAACTCTAAATAATCCAAAGAGGATTAAAAGTTGAAAAATCATCATAAGACAAGATGAAATACCTGGATTGACTCCCTCTTCCTTATATAGCTCTTGCATCTTTTTTTGCATGATCTGTTGATCGTAGGAATATTTCTTTTGGATTTCATCCATCTTAGGTTTTATTCTTTGAGTTTGTTCAGCCTGCTTTTGGCTGGAAATTGTAACTGGTATTGTGATTAGGGAAACTAAAAGAGTCATAATAATGATTGCTATGGCATAATAAGAAATGTTTTCTGGTTCTACACCGGTTGCTGATAGCGAATCATATATCCACCTCATTAGCTTGCCCAAAATGCTAGCTAAAAAATTTATCATAATCTCTCCATATAATATAAATTAAGGGACAGGGTCATATCCACCCTTGGAAAAAGGATTACATCGTAAAATTCTCCACACAGACATCAAAAATGCTTTTACAAATCCATACCTTCTAAAACACTCAATAGCGTAGCTAGAACAGGTCGGATGATATTTGCACTTTCCAAAGCCAAGTTGTGGAGAAATGTAGTTTCGATAAAATATAATGATTTTTATAAAAATTTTATTTAACATAAAAAATCTTATTCTTTTTAAATGCTTTGCTAAGTACGTGACCTAGAGATTTCTTAAGTCTGATGTAGTCAAATTCTGTGACATGCTTTTTTGGAATGATAACAATATCAACTCCATTGAGATTTTTGTAATTATTCCTTACTATATCGCGTAGTTTTCTCTTAAGTCTGTTTCTTTGGTTGGCCTTACCAATCTTTTTGCTTATAGAAAAACCAAAGCGGGGATGGGAGAGGCCATTGTTTTTGATCAATACAGTAAAGTCTCTATTAAAAAAAGCTTGATTCTTTTTGTATACTCTCTGAAAGTCAGTATCTTTTCTTAAACTTATTCGCTTTTCCATCTATGTCCTTAAATCTAAGTAAAAAAGCAAAACTTATAGCTTATAAATTAAGCTGAAAGTCTTTTTCTGTTTTTCTTACGTCTAGCTTTAATAACGCGTCTGCCACCTGGTGTTGACATTCTTTTTCTAAAACCATGATCTTTAGCTCTTTTTCTTCTATTTGGTTGATAGGTTCTTTTCATTATTACACCTCCTCATAAATTTTGACTCATATTATTATATGTAGAAATAGCTATTCTGTCAAGGTTTTTTAGCTCTTTTGATCCTAAATTAACTAAGAATATTTACCATGAATAAAAATTCTAGGATTTTCCTTATAAATATACCAAATATCAGAGAATTCCCTTATATTTTTTCAATGTGGATAAATAATTTAGGAAATTTTTTTATCAACAATTTTTGAACACTTATCCAAATGAAAAAAAATTAATATATGTGAGTATAAAAAAATCAAAATCCCATTATATGGACAAAGGCAAAGTAAAATTATAAAAATCATAAATAAATACACAGACTTATCCACATATCAACAATAATAAATCTTAATTAATAATTTTCTTGGGGAGTTTTCCCAAAACTTATTAACAAGATGTGGATAACTTGTACAAATCTCTATTTTAGAGTATAATTTGAGGTGTAAAAATATATGGAAAAGCCAGTTTTTGCTTTTCATAGGTTATATTTTTGTGGAAAAGTTTTAATTTTTTTATTTTTCTCGATTTTTTATAATTTTAATCTCATAAAATAGAGCTTTATTTAAAAATTTTCGACTTATCCACAATTTAATCCACATTAGTGGATAAGTCCTATTATTTGGTCTAATCCTTTAAATATAGGTCTTTATACTTGTGGAAAGATTTTTAATAAGAAAGGCTTGATGATGATCAATTTAGAATACATTACAGATGAATTAAAAAATGAAATGAAAATGAATATTCCAGATGAGAGTCAATATTACACATGGATAGATATTTTAAAACCATTAAATCTCTATGAAAATACTCTGTATTTGGAAATACCAAAGTCCAATATGATTTTCGTTTACGATAAGATATGGACCCCGTCCCTCCAAGAAAGCTTGGATAGGATTACAAAAGATGAGCCTGGCCACTATAAGGTCGTGGTTGTTGCAAGGGATTCTGATTCATATTCAAGGATCTTGACCTTGGGCAATAACTTTGATGACGATGGACAAATGAGGATAAAGGGAGTAAACAAGTATCCAAAGCCACTTTTGGATAGGAACTATACCTTTGAAAACTTCATCCAAGGCAAATCCAACCAATACGCCCTAGCTGTTGCCAGTGCAGTTACTGAAAATATCATAAATGGCCACCCAAATAAGGTCTATAACCCTCTATTTATATATGGAGATTCGGGCCTTGGCAAAACTCACTTGATGCAGGCCATAGCCCATAAGATCCTTGAAGAGCGTGACGACTTATATGTCATGTACATATCTAGTGAACGCTTTACCAATGAGCTTATAGCAAGTATCCAGCCAACGAGCAGGTCCAAAAACCAAAATTTAAACCAAGAATTTAGGGACAAGTACAGGTCAGCAGATATCCTCCTTATAGACGACATCCAGTTTCTATCTAATAAGGAAGGTACACAAACGGAGTTATTCCACACCTTCAATGACCTATACTATGCTGATAAGCAAATAGTCCTATCATCAGATAGGCCTCCTCTTGAGATCAAAGACTTGGAAGATAGGTTACTTTCAAGGTTTTCTTGGGGCATTACCGTTGATATTCAAAAACCAGATTTTGAGACTAGGGTTGCCATACTTCAGAAAAAATCTGATGAATTAGGTGCCTTTATAGACAATGAAATATTGACCTATATAGCTGAAAATATCGATACAAACATTAGAGATTTGGAAGGTGCTTTATCAACAGCCATTGCCTATGCCAAGGGAGATGGAAGAAATACCATAAACCTTGAAGATGCGACAAAGGGCATCAATACAAGGTCCATCAACAAGAGAAAGCACATCAATATAGGCGATATACAAAAAAAGGTAGCAGAGAAATATGCTATAAAAGTTTCCGACCTAAAGGGCAAGAGCAGGAAAAAGGAAATAGTAAACCCAAGGCATATAGCCATGTACCTATCAAGAGATTTGACCGATTCATCCCTTGTTACTATTTCAAATGCTTTTGAAAGAGATCATACTACCATCATGCATGGCATAGATAAGGTAAAAGATCAGATGGAAAGCGATGAAGATTTTAAAACAGAAGTAGAAGATTTGAGAAATTCTTTGACTGACTAAGGGCAAAATGTGCATAACTTTTGGGATAAGCTTGTGGATAAGTAAATTTAAAATTTATAAAAATAATCTCAAAATAATATGTGGATAAAGTCCAAACTTATCCTTGGCTTATCCACAGGATATTTTGTATAAGTAATGGCTTGATATAAAGATTTGCTTGACTTTTCCACATATATACAGGCCCTACTACTAATACTACTAAATATATATAGTTATATGAGGAGACACCATGAAATTTGAAGTTAAACAAAATGAGCTGATAAATGCTATCAATATTGCCAATAGGGCAGTATCAAAAAACACCAATATACAAATTCATGAATTAATATACTTTGAAGCAAAAGAAGATAGACTCTCACTGACTGCTTTTGATGGAGAAATCACAATCAAGACCTTTATAGAAGCAAGAGTAATAGAAGAAGGTGAGATGGCCTTAAAGGCAAATCTATTTACTAATATCATTAGAAAACTTCCTAATGACATTGTAAAGATAGAAAGTAAGGATGGCAAAATATCTATAAGAAGTCAAAATTCAAACTTCAACCTCCTTGCCTTTGAGTATTTTGAAAAACAAGACCTAGAATTGCCAGATACATCTCCACTAGAGATATCAAATGATAAATTAAAAAGATCAATCCTTCAAACAGAATTTGCTACAAGCTTAGATGAAACAAAGCTAGCTCTAACAGGAATTCTATTTGAGCTAAAAGATGCTAGCCTAAATATGGTGGCCCTTGATGGCTACAGGGTAGCCCTAAAGAAAAACTCCATGGACTACCAATCAGAATACGAAAATAGCGAATTTATCATACCAAAGAGATCTCTTATGGAATGGTCTAGGATTATAGCTGATGATTCTATTACAAAAATATATAAAAATGAAAATGACTTAGTTTTCCAAGCTGAAAACACTACTATGTATTGCAGAGTAATAGATAAAAACTATATAGACTACAGAAATATCATAAATAAAACATCAGAAACGAGTGTTATAGTTGACAAGGCTAAGCTAGTATCTGCCCTAGACCGTGCCCAAGTTTTGTCAGATCCAGGTAGGGCAAATCTTATTAGAATAGAAATAGCTGAAAACCACATGATTATCAAATCAAATTCTGAAATAGGGGATGTAAAAGAAGTTATAGAAATAGACCAAGAAGGACCAGACCTTAACATAGCCTTCAATGCAAGATATATGCAAGAGGGTGTCAGAGCCTTTGACAGTGACAAGATCAAACTTAACTTCAAATCTTCCCTAAATCCATGCTTGATAGATCCAGTTGACAGCAAATACGAAGATGAAGAATTTACCTACCTAGTTCTTCCAGTAAGACTAGCAAATTAGGATAAAACTATGGAAGAATTAGAATTTCAAACAGAAATGATAACATTAAAAGATTTGCTAAAAGTTACTCAACTTCTCCCATCGGGTGGTATTGCAAAAGCAGTCATCAAGGATGAGGGAGTAATAGTAAATGGAGAAGATTGCTTTGTTCCGGGCAAAAAACTCTACAAAGGCGACTGGCTAATCTTTGATGATGTCAAAATTACTATTGTATAATGTGGATTAAAAATATTAGCTTAGATTCATTTAGAAATTATGATAAGGCAGATGTAGGATTTTCTAAGGATATAAATATCTTTATAGGCGATAATGCCCAAGGCAAGACAAATTTGCTAGAATCCCTCTACTATTTGGCCAATGCTACAAGCTTTAAAAAGATTAGAGATAAGGACATCATTTCCTTTGATAGGGATAATATGTCCCTTGAGGGCATTATTAGAAAAGATAAGTATTTTAAACACGTTTACATAAATGTTGACCAAAACAATAAGAATATCTATGTAAATGAAGTAAAATATGAGAGGAACAAAGACTTAAAGGCTCTCTTTTCCTTGGTGCTTTTTACACCGGAAGACTTGCTTATAATAAAAGAGGGACCAAATTTAAGGCGAGACCTAATTGATGATATAATAATAAGTGTAGATTTTTCCTATAAGCAGATCAAAAAACAATATGATAAGCTTATTTTTCAGAGAAATAAACTTTTGAAAAACCAAAAAAGTCCATATTTTGAGGACCAAGTAGGAGCCTTCGACAAAAATCTTTGCCGCTTTGGCTATAGGATCTACAAGAAGAGGGCTAAGATTACTGAACTTATAGGAAAATTTGCCAATGACTATCATGATTTGCTCTCAGAAGGCAAAGAGGATTTAAAAATAAACTATAGACCTGATATCATGGCCACTAGCCAAGAAGATTATTATCAAAAGTTTATAAAATCCTATGACCTAGACAAAAAGTATCAGACGACCCAAGCTGGCATCCACAAAGATGAGATAGAAATCACCATAAATGATAAGCTAATCAAAAATTTTGGATCTCAAGGCCAGCAAAGATCAGCAATACTAAATATAAAACTAGCCCAAGTAAGATTGATAAGGGAAGTGACAGGTGATAAATCTGTCATTTTATTTGATGATGTTTTCTCAGAACTTGACGAAAAAAGATCCCATTTCCTCTTAGAAAACCTAGAGGGCTACCAGACAATTATAACAGCTACCAATACCAAGAGCTTGGATATGGTGGATGAATCTTCCCTTAGATACATTAAGAATGGCAAAATATACCAAAGCTTGAGATAAGGGAGATTTTAGAAAGGAAAATTATGACAGAAAATAATTACGATGCCGGTAATATTAAGGTCTTAGAGGGACTAGAGCCAGTTAGACTAAGACCTGGTATGTATATAGGCTCAACTAGTGAAAAAGGTCTACACCACCTAGTTTATGAAGTTGTAGATAACTCTATAGACGAGGCTCTTGCCGGCCGTTGCGATTACATAAAAGTGACCGTATCAGAAGATAATATTATAACAGTAGAAGATGACGGATCAGGTATACCAGTAAAAGAACACCCACAAACTCACAAATCAACCCTAGAGACTGTTCTTACAGTTCTTCACGCTGGTGGTAAGTTTGACTCATCAGCCTATCATTTTTCAGGTGGACTTCATGGTGTAGGTGTTTCTGTAGTAAACGCCCTATCAGAATACCTTATAGCAGAAGTCAAAAGAGATGGCCACCTATATCGCATGACCTTTGAACGTGGAGTTGCTACAAGTGATTTGGAGATCTTGGGAGAAACTAACGAAACTGGTACAACTATAAGCTTTAAGGCTGACCCAGAAATCTTTGATACAACAGTATATGACAAAAAGACCCTAGAACGCAGATTCCGTGAAATGGCCTTTCTAAATTCTGGTGTGCAAATAATCTTTGAAGATCAAAGAGATGAGTCTTCTCAAACATTCAAATATGACGGTGGAGTTAGTGAATTTGTTGGTTACTTAAACCGCAACAAAGATGCTATAATGCCTGAAATCCCACACTTTATTGGAAGCCAAGAAGATACAGAAATAGAAATTGCCTTCCAATACACAGACTCATATTCTGAAAACATCCTAACTTTCGCAAATAATATCCTTACTCCAGAAGGAGGTACCCACCTATCAGGCTTTAGGTCTGCCTTAACTCGTGGAGTCAATGACTATGCTAGAAAGTATAAGTTTATCAAAGAAAACGAAGAAAATCTCCAAGGTGAAGATGTCAGAGAGGGTATGACAGCCATAGTATCAGTAAAGATATCAGAACCACAATTTGAGGGTCAAACCAAGGCAAAACTTGGTAACTCTGAAGTTCGTGGGGCTGTGGATAGCTTCTTCTCATCCAAGCTAGAAAGCTTCCTTGAAGAAAATCCAAAAGTTGCCCAAACCATCCTTGACAAGGCTCTCCAATCAAGAAGAGCAAGAGAGGCTGCAAGAAAGGCAAGGGACTTAACTCGCAAGCGTTCTATACTTGATAGCGCAACACTTCCAGGAAAATTAGCTGATTGCCAATCTACAGATATTGCCGAAAACGAAATATTTATAGTCGAAGGTAACTCAGCTGGTGGTTCAGCAAAGGGTGGACGTGATAACCGCATCCAAGCTATACTTCCTCTACGTGGTAAGATTCTAAATGTAGAAAAGGCAAATATCGACCGCATATTAAATTCAGAAGAGATTAAGGCAATGATCACAGCCTTTGGTACAGGAGTTGGTAAGGAATTTGATATATCAAAACTTCGCTACGGCAAGATAATCATCATGACAGATGCCGATGTCGACGGTGCTCACATCAGAACCCTACTATTGACATTCTTCTATAGATATATGAAAGATTTGATAGATGATGGCCATGTTTATGTTGCTCAACCTCCTCTATACAAAATAACCCACGGCAGGTCTGAACGTTATGTATACTCAGATGCCGAAAGAGATAGGGTCATAGAAGATATCAAAGGCGAAAACTACAAGATCAACCGCTACAAGGGTCTTGGTGAGATGAATGCTGAGCAACTTTGGGAAACAACCATGAATCCAGACAACAGGATATTGCTTAGGGTCTTAGAAAATGAAGAATCAACAAGTACAGACGACACCTTTAGCCTACTTATGGGAGAAAAGGTAGAACCAAGACGTGAATTCATAGAAGAAAACGCCAAATACGTAAATAATATTGACGTATAGGAGGCAAGATGACTGAAATTAACAATGAACACAATATTATAAATGTAGACCTAGAAGAAAAGATGAAGGATGCCTACCTGGATTATTCTATGTCTGTAATAGTATCTCGTGCACTTCCAGATGTACGTGATGGACTAAAACCAGTACATAGAAGAATCCTCTATGGTATGGAAGGTCTAGGTCTTGATCCAAACAAACCAACCAGAAAATCTGCCAGAGTAGTTGGTGAGGTAATGGGTAAGTATCACCCTCACGGCGATACAGCTCTTTATGATGCCCTAGTACGTCTTGCCCAAGATTTCTCAACCAGATATCCCCTAGCCCAAGGCCAAGGTAACTTTGGTTCTGTAGATGGCGATGATCCAGCGGCTATGCGTTATACAGAAGTTCGTATGTCAAAAATCGCCAAGGAAATGCTAAGGGACCTCAATAAAAATACAGTAGACTTTGTACCAAACTTCGACGAAGAAGAAAAAGAACCAGTAGTCCTACCATCAAGATTTCCAAATCTTTTGGTCAATGGCTCTAACGGTATAGCTGTAGGTATGGCTACAAATATGGCTCCACATAACCTTAATGAAGCCATAGATGCTTCTATAGCCTACATGAGAAACCCTGAGATAAGCATCCAAGAACTAAACAAAATCATCAAGGGGCCAGACTTCCCAACAGGGGCAAAGATCCTCGGCAAAAAAGGAATCAAGGATGCCTACGAAACAGGTCGTGGTAAGGTTAAACTTCGCGGTATAGCTAGTATCGAACCTTTCAAGAAAAACCGCGAGAGAATCATAGTTACAGAGATTCCTTACCAAGTAAACAAGGCCAAACTCATACAAAAGATAGCTGACCTTGTAAAAGAAAAGAGAATAGATGGTATATCTGATATCCGTGATGAATCAGATAGAAAGGGAATGAGGATTGTAATTGAAATTAAACGCGATTACAATGCCAATATTGTCCTAAATAACCTTTATAAATACACCCAACTAGAAACAACATTTGGTATCATAAACCTTGCTTTAGTTGATGGTATACCAAGAATTCTAACCTTAAAAGAATTGATCAAATACTATATCGACCACCAAAAAGATGTAGTTACCAGACGTACACAATTTGACCTAGACAAGGCAAAGGCTCGCAAGCACATAGTAGAAGGTTTGATAATCGCTATAGATAATATCGACGAGATTATCAAAATCATCCGTTCTTCCTATGATGACAATGAGATTAAGGCAATATTTTTAGAAAGATTTGGCCTAACAGACCTCCAATCTCAAGCTATCCTAGATATGAGATTGAAACGTCTATCAGGACTAGAAATTGAAAAACTTAATGCAGAAAATAAGGAACTTGAAGAGACAATTACCTATCTCCTATCAATTCTAAACTCAGATGAAAAGCTTATAGACCTAATAGAAACAGAGTTAAATGAGATTAAGGAAAAATATGGAGATGAACGTCGCACCAAACTTGCTCCAGATGAAGGTGAAATAGATATAGAAGAGCTTATAGAAGAAGAAGATATACTAATCACCCTTACAAATGATGGATACATCAAACGCCTACCAGTAGATACCTACAAGGTACAAAACAGGGGAGGCAAGGGAATTTCTGCGGCAAATACCAAGGAAGATGACTATATCAAACGCATCATGACTACAAACACTCACGAAGACTTACTATTCTTCACATCCTTTGGTAGGGTCTATAGCTTAAAGGGCTACGCAATCCCAGAAGGATCTAGGACAAGCCGTGGTCAAGCTATAATCAATATTCTATCCCTAAACTCAGGAGAGAAAATAACTGAGATTATGCCATTATCTGAGCTAAGTGAAGAAGATCAGATTGTACTTCAAACACAAAATGGTAAAATTAAGAAAACTGATGCCGATAACTTCACATCTATCCAAAGAAACGGAATCATAGCCATAGGCCTTGAAGAAGGCGATAAACTAATATCTGCCCGCCACATAGAAAAAGAAGAAGAACTAATAATATCAACTAAAAACGGTATGACTATCCAATTTAACACCGAAGATGTGAGAAGTATGGGCCGCCAAGCTCGTGGAGTCCGTGCTATAAAACTAGCCAAAGATGACGAAGTAGTAGCAATGAACATCAGAGGCGAGGAAACCTACCTACTAGTCGTAACAGAAAATGGCTTCGGCAAGAAGACATCATTTAACAACTTCAAAAACCAAAACAGGGGCGGCAAGGGAATCAGATGCCACAAGGTAACAGAAAAAACAGGCTTTGTAGTAGACACTATCCCAGTAGATATAGACGAAGATATAATGATGGTTTCCTTAAGAGGTGATATAATAAGAATTAGAGCAAAAGATGTCTCTATAACAGGAAGAAACACCATGGGAGTCACCCTCAAAAATATGAAAGATGACAAAGATAGAATAGTATCAGTAACCAAATACGACGATGGCGCATACGATGTCCAAAGAGAAGATATTAAATAGGGGAAGAAGATGTTTGATAAAGAAATAAAAATTGAAGATGATATTCAGACAGTAAAACTTGTTGGCGACCTAGATGTGTATTCAGAAGAAGACTTCAAAGAATTCATAGAAGAAAAAATAGATGTCAACAAGGACCTAGTATTTGACCTAAAGGACCTAGACTATTTAGACTCAACAGGCCTTGGTATGTTTATGCTTATCTACAATAAGCAAAAAGAAAATGGCAAATCAGTAAAAATAATAAACACAAAAGAAAATATCAAAAAATTATTCAAAATAACTGATCTATCCGATCTATTTGATATGGAGTAAATAATGGATAAAATTACCATAACAATCCCCGCTCGCAAAATCTATCTAAAATCCATAAGATTGTTTACCGCTTCCCTTGCAAGTGATCTAGGATTTAATATAGAAGAAGTTGAAGACCTTAGAGTTGTAGTAAGCGAGGCTATCAACTACAAGCTAAGCGATGAGGACGTAAAAATAGAATTTTTGCCAGAAGATAAAAATCTTCAAATCAAAGTTATAGGCAAGGACAAGAGCCTAGACGAACGTGCACTCAAAATGCGTGATTTAATTTTAAAAGAACTTGCAGATGAAGTTGAAATCACAAGTGGAGAAATTAAAATCATAAAAAGGGCAAACTAATGACAAAGCAAAAAGATCTAACTGATCAAGAATACAAAGAGCAAATCAAGAAGAAATTTGAAGAGTATTACCAAACTCGTGACAAAAAACTTCGCGATGAACTAATAGAAGAGCATATGTATATAGTAGATATCCTATCCAACAAATACGTAGGAAAGGGCATTGAGAGAGAAGACCTCTACCAAGTAGCAAGCCTTGGACTAATCTATGCAGTAGAAAGATTTGACCCAAGTAAGGGCTACGAATTTTCATCATTTGCAACACCAACAATAATGGGTGAGCTCAAACGCTACTTTAGAGACAAGGGTTGGGTCATCAGAGTCCCAAGAAGAATTCAAAACCTCTACAAAAAAATAAATAATGCCAAAAAAGTCCTACCCCAAGAACTGCAAAGAACCCCAACAATAAAAGACATAGCAGACTATCTGGGAGAAGACGAAGAAACAATACTAGAAACCATGGAAGCAAGCAAAGTATACGCTCCACAAAGCCTTGATATGAAATACCAAGTCCAAAAGGGAGAAAACTCCATAGACTTGGCCGATATGATAGGAGAAGAAGACAGAAACTTCGACTCCATAGAACTATCAGATCTTATAGAAAAATCAACAGCAAGGCTAAACGATTTGGAAAAAGAGATCCTAGAACTAAGATACTACGAGGGCAGAACTCAAATAGACATAGCCAACACCCTAGACATCTCCCAAATGACAGTAAGCCGTATAGAAAAAAAGATCTTGCAAAAATTCACCATGGAACTAGAAAAAATGGAAAATATCTAAGAAACCACACCAAGCGATTAAGCTATGGTGTGGTTTTTAATACAAACAAGTAGTAGAAAGAGAAAATCAAATGGCAGAATATGATTACATAGGAAGTGAAGTAAAAAGAATTAGAAAAGAAATGGGAATTTCACAAGCTGAACTCGCAGAAAAGTCCAGTGTTTCTATTGATACACTCAGGAGGCTTGAGAATGGATATACCTTGCCTAGATTAGATTCAATTGTTCCAATCTTTAAAGTTTTAGGTATAGAGTGGGAATTACTACTTAAAACAAAAAAAGGATCATCTTGGCAAGATGTACAGAATATTTTAGAGAAAGCAAGCCAAGAACTTGATCAAAATAATTTAGATAATGTTTCTGAATATATTAGTCAACTTATTTATTACAGAGATACATTACCTACTAGCTATAAAATCAAATTAGACCAGTATCTATTGTTTTTCCAAGCTTGTTTGTCAAGATCTAAAGATAAAAATTTAGTATTATATAAAAAATATTTAGAAGATGCACTGAGCTTAACTAAAAAATCAGAAGATTTATTAAGTGAGAGCTCAAATTACAATGAACTAGAAATAAGAATTCTTCAATCTCTATCTGAATATTATATAGATATAGAAGATAATGAAAAAGCGTTTAACATATTAAATCATTTAAAAGAAGTAACACCAACAGAATCAAAACTATTTCCAAAGATTTGTTATAATTTGGCTAGGTATTACTATATTGAACAAAAATATAATGATACAATACTTTTGTGCAAAATTGGCTTAGAAGAAGGATCAAAAATAAGTAATTATAATAGCTTTCCTTTGCTATATTATATGATAGGAATATCTAAATATAAAATTGGAGAACTTGACTATAGATTTTATTTAGATTCCTCATTAAAACTGTGTGATTTATTATTAAAAAATGATTTAAAGAAAGTTCTAATTTTAAGTATTGATGAAATTTTACAAGAATAATACCTGCTTAGACCTGCACAAGTGCAGGTTTTATATTATGGAGAAATTATTTATAATTATATCAAGATATCTAATTAAACTGACAAATTAATCATGATTAATTGAAAAGCTAATATTAATAATTTATCGTACATGGCGGATATGGGTAAGTTTAGTGACTTAGAATATTGTGAAAAGGATCAGCTGGTAATAGAATGAAAATCTTATTAAGAAATTTTTTATATGTAATTTTTTCTATATTATATTTTTTTGGATGAGGGGCAATTTGTTAAAAAGTAGTGGGCGTGTATTGCCAACTAGCAAATTATGCTTGTATCAGATAAACACCTGTATGTATATCTAGAATTACAAATTAAAATTATGAAATATATATAATATGAAAAATATGCATGCAATTATTATTGTTTGCATGTTTTTTATTTACCGATTAAAATAAAGTTAAATAATCACATTAATGAGCTATCTAATGGTAGGTACAGAAAGAGAAGCTAATGATAAAAAACAGTACTTTTAAAATATTCAAGATAATTAAGTCTTATGGACAATATTTTTTTATATTAAGCTTTGTTTTGGAAATAATATCTGCTTTGATTTTTCCCCTAAGTTTACTACTTATGGAAAAGTTTGTTAATACAAGTATAGATTATTTCCTAACAAGGGGTAATTTAAATTTACTTATTAGATATTTACTCTTATTTTTAATTACATTTTTTCTAGTTTCAAATTTTGACTTATTTACAAATAGAGTGGACATACACTTGCAAAGAAATATAAAGAAAAATATTTCTTCTGAAATTACGGATAAATTCTATAATATCACTTATGAATGCTTTGAAGATTCAAACTTTAATAATACTTTAAAAAGGATGCAAAATAATCCTGATGAAAAAATTTTTGATATATACAAATCTTATATGTCTATTATTAAATCGCTAATAAGTATTGTATCAGTTAACATTATAATATCAAAGATTTCACCAATATTTTCTTTAACCTATAGTATTCTTATTGCAGTTATATGTTATTTTGACTTTATGGCTATGAACGAGATGAATACTATGTTCAATAATCAATCTTATTCAGAAAGAGAATCAGACTATTTTAAAAAATTACTATCAGATAAACACTCTTTAGTTGATCTTAGAGTTTATAAAGCTATTAATTTTATATATGAGAAATTTTCTAAGGCTAATAAAGATAAGATAGATGAAAGAATTTCTACTAGTATAAAAAATCAAAAATATTATATTGCTAGCAATATTTTAATTAGTATATGGGTCATAAGTATTCTTTATATGGTGTATAAAAATATAATGGATGCGTATATTAATATAGGTCTTTTCGTAGCTGTAATTACAAGTATAGATCAAATTTTATCTTTAAGTGAAAACATATCCTATGATTTTTCATTTATATCTCAAAATATTTTAAATTTAGAACATTTTGAAAAATTCATGTCTCAAAAAGAAGAGGATGACAAAGTAAGTCAAAGTAAAATAGACCCCTCTTTTATTGAATTTAGGAATGTTAGTTTTACATATCCAAATACTAAAGATAAGGTTCTAGATAATATTTCTTTTAAAATAGATATGGATAAAACTCTTGCTTTAGTAGGGAAAAATGGATCTGGGAAATCAACCATTATAAAACTAATTTTAAAACTATATAAAGCTGATAGTGGAGAAATCCTAATTGGTAATAGAACTATAGATGATATTTCCAGAAGTCAATTACAAGATTTATTTTCTGTAGTATTTCAAGATTTTTCAAAGTATGAGATTACTGTTAGAGAAAATGTAGCCTTATCAGATATTAGCAAGATAGATGATGATATGAAAATAAGGAATTGCCTAGATAGTTTTAAGCTTAGCGAGTTAGGTAATCTAGATCAAAATCTTGGAAAAATAAGGGAAGACGGTATAGATTTGTCATTTGGTCAATGGCAGAAATTAGCACTTGCTAGAGCTATTTTTAAAAAAGCACCATTTACAATATTTGATGAACCTACTTCAAGTCTTGATCCTATATCAGAAAATAAAATGTATGAAAATCTTCATATTTTAAGTTCAACGCATGGATCAGTTTTTATATCTCATAGACTGGCATCATGTAAAATGTGTGACAAAATTATTTTGATTGATAATGGTAAAGTAAAGGAATACGGCAGTCATAAAGATTTAATTTATCAAAATGGCTTATATAAGAAAATGTACGAAGAGCAAAGTAGCTGGTATGGGGAAAGTGATAGAAATGTTTAAGAAATTACTAAAGACAATATTTACATTTATTCCAATCGCAAGTCTTCTTGTAACAATAAATTTTATCATTGAAGCACTAGTTCCAGTTAGTATAACTTATATAATATCTAAACTGGTAAGTTCAATAAACTTATATTTTAATAATAATTCAGGGATTGATGATATAAAATATTGGATGTGTATCTTTGTTGGCGTATTTATTATAAAGGGGATTAATAGCTCTATTTATAGTATTAGTTTAAATGCTTATTTGTTTGAAAAACTAAATAATATTTTGGAAATCAATTTGGTTAGAAAAGCATCAAAAATTAGCATCTTATCATATGAAAATCCAGAAGTTTTAAATATAAAAAGGAGAGCAGAGTCTGCAGTAGAAAATGAAGTTATATCAATGGTATATTATAAATTTTTAGAAGTTTTTAAAAATCTTATAATATTTATAAGTATGATTGTAGCTTTATCTACCTTTGATTATAGGCTAAGTTTTATTTCAATTATTGCAACAATTCCTCATTTTATAAATAGATTAGTTAGAGGAAAAGAGTTTTATAAGATTAAAGAATTCCAAAGTGAAGATGAGAGAGAAAAGAATTACTTATACTCTTTAATAGCAGGTAAAGATACTAACAAAGAGCTTAAAGTATATGATAAAGAAAAATATATAAAGCAAAAATATATGAATGCATTATTTAAGCTTGAAGATGAATTATGGAAATTTAAGCTTAATGATAATAGAAACTTCGCTTTATGTGAAATCTTAGTGATTTTAGGTTTTGGTATATCCTTAAGCCTATCTTTAAAACTAATGGTTGATGGAGCTATAAATGTAGGGCAATTCTCAGCTCTTATTTTAGGGTTAGAAAATCTAAGTGAGGCTAGCAAGAATTTTTTAATAAATGTTGGAGCCATACCATCATCATTATTATTCGCCAATAATTATTTTGATTTCTTGGAACTAGAAGAAGAAGATCTGGACGAAGGATATAAACTAGCTGAAATTAGATCAATTGAATTTAAAAATGTTAGTTTCACTTATCCGAATACAATAAAAAAAGCAATATCAAATGTAAGCTTTGAAATTAATAATGGAGAAAGCATAGTAATAGTTGGAGAAAATGGATCCGGGAAAACAACTATTAAGAATTTGATACTTAATCTATATGATAGTTACAATGGAGACATTTTAATAAATGATATTAACATTAAAGAGATGTCTAAAAATTCATTATATGCCCTTACAAGTACAGTTAATCAAAATATAGTAGATTATAAATTAAAGGCAGATGAATCCATACTATTAGAAGAAACAGATGGAAAAAATAATAAAGAAATCGATGATAATTTGTCATATCTATCCCTTGATCACCTTAAAGATAAAGAAGGATATAAAAGATTGGGAAAAGAATTTAATGGATTAGAATTATCTACTGGACAATGGCAAAGATTGGCATTAGCTAGATCTAATATAACAAATAGTAAATTAAAATTATTTGATGAGCCGACATCTTCATTAGATCCATTAGAAGAAAATAAGATATTAAAAGACATAATAAAACAAAGCAAAAAAGATCCATTAGCTATATCAATAATAATTTCTCATAGATTAGGTCTTGCTAAGTTTGCTGATAAAATTCTAGTTATGAAAGAAGGTAAATTGGTAGGAGTTGGAGATCATAACACTCTGATAAAAAATAATCCAGAATATATAAGACTTTATAATTCCCAATCAAAATGGTACAAAGATTAAATTGTAAGCATAAACAGAAAAATTTTATTTTGCATAGTTATTTATAATGGTTGAATTAAAAACAACAATCAAAACAAGGTTTTCAATATTCTAATACCATATGTTATAATATAAACAAGAGTTTATAGTTTAAGTTAGGTGGAAAAAGTAAGTTGGATAGATTATTTTTATTACCGGAGAATAGATAATGAAAAATTATATACGAAAATTAAAAGCTCCCATTATAATACAAATCATATTTACTTTATTGTACTCAATTACTGTTGCTATTTTTCCTCTTATTAATAAATATTTATTTGATCATATTTTAGAAGAAGGTTTAAGTCTTGTTTTTAAACTTATAGGTCTTTATGTATTATTGATTCTTCTAAATTTATTCTTTCAATACATATCTAGGTTATACGAGTGGAAAGTTTCTAAGTTATTTTTTGTAAAGATTAAAGATGATTTGTTTAAGCATATTTCTTCTTTAGATATCCACGAATTTAATAAAAGAAAAGTTGCTGATTACTTGGTGATTTTTACTGAGAATGTGGAAGCAATAGACGAGGATTATCTAAGTGCCTACATAGATCTCTATAAATCTATCCTTAATATTATAGTGTTTTTAACAACCTTGCTAGTTTTTGTGGATTATAGGATAAGTATAGTTGTCCTATTATCTTCTGTCTTAATTGTATTTATACCTAAAATATTTAAAAAGAGATTGTCATTTTTAAGAGGAGAGCAAATAGCAAGCATAAAGAGATACTTTGATAAGGTTCTTGACTTATTATCTGGTAAATCACGAATCAATAGAGTAACTTTTAAAAATATTAATAACGAGCATAGGTCATATCTTACTGATAGTGAGGACAAAAGATATAAGTTTGGTAAGTTTAAAACTATTTCAGATTTAGCAGGAGCTTTTGGTATATTTCTAGTGGAATTTAATACCTTTGTTATAGTAGCCATACTTCTGGCTCAAGGGAAAATCACTGTTGGAGTTGGAATAGCAGCTTTTGGATACACTACTAGTTTTCTAGATCCTATTAATGATATTCTAAGTTGCATAAATCTTATAAATTCTACCCAAGAATTAGTTGATGAAACTATGGATTTCATTAATGGAGACCTAATAGAAGAAAAAGACAAATGGGAAGATAAAAAAGTCGATAGACTAAGCTTAGAGAATTTATCTATAAGTTTTGATAATTTTTCCTTAGATAAGGTAAACTATGTATTTGAGAAAAATAAAAGATATGCTATTCTCGGACATAGCGGATCTGGCAAATCTAGCCTATTAAAACTCATTGATGGAAGCCTAGAAGCAGAAACTGGGCAAATTTATATAGATGGGAATCCTATAGATGATTTGGACGAATACATATTTTCACTCAAACAATATGAGTATCTATTTAGAACAGATTTCATAAACAACATTAGTATATTCAAAAGCATGGAAACTGACACGAAATTAGTAAATAATTTCTTGATGGCCCTAAATGAAAAGATGAGAAACAAAATCATAAATTATGAGGATATAAATAAGCTAAGTGGAGGAGAAAAGCAAATTATAGGCATAGTACGTATGCTAGTAGCAGATAGACCAATAATACTTTTAGATGAGCCCTTTGCTAGTATTGACCACAAAACAAGCAAGATAATAAAAGATTATCTTCTAAACTTACAAGATAAGATAATAATTGAAATCACCCATGATTTATCAGAAGAAAACCTATCAAGATTTGATGAATTGATACATATGGATGAGGGGAAAATAATAGTAAGTGAAAAAATATAAAAACTTCTAAAGTTGCGATACAAATCGTGGCTTTTTTGTTTCATGTGAAACAATAAACTAATATAATAGTACCAAAGGGGGACTTATGATAGTAGAAATGACAGCAGACCATATAGGGAAAATAAACAAGAATTTTGCCGACCAAGGTTGGGATGAGAGAACTGACATTTTAAATACATATTTACAAGAACAAAACAAGGGAGATCGTATAGTTTTAGTATATGAAAATGATGACCAAGTGAAGGGATATATCACTCTAGTAAAAAATCCAAGTTCAGGTCCATTTAAGAACACAAAAATCCCAGAAATCAAAGACTTTAACGTCTTCGAAAAATATCAAAATAAAGGTATAGGTCAAGAACTTTTGGACGCTATAATCAAAAAAGTAAATGGTCCACGAGTAGGTATTGGAGTAGGACTTAATCCAGACTATGGCAAAGCGCAGAGAATGTACATCAAAAACGGATTTATCCCTGATGGCAAAGGAATTTACTACAAGGGTGAAATTGTAAAATCTGGAGATACTTGCATTAATGATGACGATTTGACTATGTATTTTACAAAAAGGATTAATTTTTGAGATATTATTAACGTAATCTTTCTTAATTTCAAATTAAATGACAATTTATAATTAAAATTTTTCGACATTTTAGGTGTTGATTAATATATCTAAAAGTTATATAATGTAAAGGAAAGGTTTTCTCTTTTCAAAAATTATTAACGGAGGTATTAATAAATGAGACATTTCAAGAATGTTATAGTGCGTATTCCTGGAAGAGGAATAAGTGAAGGAATTACTTCAAATCCTGAATTAGGTAAACCAGAGTATGAGAAAGCTCTAGTTCAACATGAGCATTATGTTGAAGCTTTGTCAAAATGTGGTGTTAAGGTAAACGTTCTACCACCTAATGATGAATTCCCTGATTCTTGTTTTATGGAAGATACAGCATTATGTACTGATAAGTGCGCTATCATTTCTAGACCAGGTGCAGAAACTCGTCGTGATGAAACTCAACTAGATGATTTCCGTAAATTACTTTCAAGCTTTTATACAAATGTTCATGAAATTAAAGAACCTGGTATGGTTGAGCCTGGAGACATTATGATGGTTGGAGATACTTTCTACATAGGAAAATCTGCAAGAACAAATGATGAAGGTTTTGCTCAAATGAAAGAAATTCTGGAAAGTTATGGAAAAACAGTAATTCAAGTTCCACTTGAAGAAGTTTTACACTTAAAAACTGGAGTTAATTATCTAGAAGATAACAACTTATTAGTTGCAGGTGAATTTGTTGATAATCCACTTTTTGATTCATTTAATAAAATAGTAGTTGATGAAGAAGAAGCTTATGGAGCAAACTGTATTTGGGTAAATGGAACTGTAATTGTCCCAGAGGGTTACCCAAAAGTTCAAGCGGCAATTGAACATCTAGGATATGATGTTCTAGTAGTTGATACCTCAGAGTATAGAAAAATTGATGGTGGCTTAAGCTGTCTATCATTAAGATTCTAATTATTTATAAATTTAAAATAGTGGGAAAAAGAAATGTAGAAATAACAGAGTATTTTTTTCACTATTTTTAATAAAGTTACAAGGAGAAAAAGATGGCTGAAAATAATTCAACCCAGCAAAAAGTTAGTTTATTAGGTCTTGTAGCTCTAACTGTAACAACAGTAATAGGAGCTGGCGTATTTAACTTACCAAGGGATTTGGCAGGTTCTTCCGCAGCTGGGCCAGCGCTATGGGCTTTAGTATTAGCAAGTATTGCCTTTGCTATATTTGTATACTGCTTAAAGTATCTGCAAGATCATTATCCACACCTAGATGCAGGTATATTTAGTTTCCCAGAACAAGGTTTTGGAAAATTCGTTGGATTTTTATCCTGCGCTGGTTATTGGTTATCTATTGTTGTAGGGAATGTATCTTTGGGTGTATTATCTGTAAGTTCATTAGGATATTTTATCCCTGCTTTTAGAGGAGGAAATAATGTCGCTTCTCTAATATTATTATCAGTTATTTTGTGGGTATTTTATTTCATTTGCATTTCAGGTGCAAAAAACGCTTCAATATTTAATACAATAGTATGGATAGCAAAAATGATACCTATAGTAGTATTTGTCGTAGCTTTGATAGGGGCTTTCAACATAGACATTTTTAAATCTGGTCTATGGGAAAATGCTTTTGCATCAGAAGGAATGCCTACATCGACAGGTGGGCAAATATCTGCAGCTTTAGCTTCAACTATTTGGGTGTATGTTGGTATTGAAGGAGCCTTAATATATTCAGCTCGTGCTAAATCAAAATCTGATGCGTCTAGGGCAATTGTTATATCTTATATAGTTATTGCAGTTACTTACTTACTATTAATATTTTTAACATTTGGTGTGCTATCCCAAGAACAAATCGCAAATACAGATGTTCCTGCATTAGGAGGAATATTGGAAAGTGTAGTTGGAAAATGGGGTGCTGTAGTAATGAACTTTGGCATTGCTTTATCAGCTGCAGGTTGCTGGTTTGGTTGTTGTTTATTTACAGGTGAAGTATTGGACGTTGCGGCTAAACATCAAATCGTTCCAAAAGCTTTTGGAGAAGAAAATGAAGTAGGACAACCTAAAAAAGCTTTACTAGTTTCTACAATAATTCAACAAATATTTTTTGTTACTATAATTATAAATGAATCCATTTATAATGTTATGGCTCTATTTGCTTCTAGTACTATGCTTGTTCCATATTTCACAGTAAGTTTAGCAATGATAAAAGAATCCATGAAATTTGATGGCGGATTTAAATTTAATTCCTTATTGGGTTGTTTATCAACTATTGCTATGGCATATTTAATGTACTCAACAGGCTGGAAATATATCATAATAACTGCATTGCTCTTTGCTGCTTGTATAATAGTTTACTATTTAGCTAGAAAAGAATATGGACAACAATTCCTCACAAGTAAGGAAAAAATTATTGCAATATTAATAATTATTCTTGCAATAATAAGTTTAGTATTGATATTTAATGGTACTATTGATCTTTCTACTATGTAAATATAATAGTAATTTTAGTAGTTAAGTTAATTAAGGAGATTAGTATGTCATATCCTAAAGTGGTAATAGATAGTAATAAGCTTAGAAATAATGCTAAGAATATTTTAAATATGTGTAATGATGATGGCATTGAAGTCGCTGGAGTAATTAAGGGAATAAATGGACTAGATGAAGTTATAAAAATATTAATAGACGCAGGTTTTGATACCTTAGCTTCATCAAGATTGTCACAATTAAAAAAAGTTAAAGAAATAAATCCTGATATTAAAACATTTAATTTAAGAATACCTATGTTAAGTGAAGTAGATGAACTTATCGAATGTTCTGATATAAGCTTAAATTCATCTTTACAAACTTTAAGAGAACTAAATAAAGCCGCTAATGAACAAAATAAAACTCATAGTGTTATTTTAATGGCTGAATGTGGTGATCTTAGAGAAGGTATCTATGATGAGAAAGAATTAATAGATACTGCAGTTGTTGTAGAAAATGAATTAGAAAATCTTCATTTACTAGGTGTAGGAACAAATTTGGGATGTTATGGATCAATAATGCCAACTGTAGAAAAAATGAACGAGCTTATCGAAAAAGCCAACAAGATAAATGAAGCAATTGGGCGCAAATTAGAAGTGGTTTCAGGAGGAGCCTCAACTAGCATACCTTTAGTAGCTAAAGGCAAAATGCCTGAAGGGATTACTCATTTGCGTATAGGTGACGCACTATACATTAGTGATTTAGATGATTGTTTTGATTATAAAGTATTCACAGATGAAGACGAGGCATTTACTTTAGAAGCTGAGATAATTGAAGTAAAAGATAAGCCTAGTCATCCAGTAGGAACAATAGCTGTGGATGCATTCGGAAATAAAAAGGAATACGAGGACAAAGGTATACGTCGAAGGGCATTGATTGCTGTAGGTAGACAAGACCTTGGTGATTGCATGCATTTGAGACCTTTAGATAGTGAAATTGAAGTAATTGGTGGTAGTAGTGATCATACTATTTTAGATATTAGTGAATGTAAAAATGAATACAAGTTAGGAGATATTTTAAAATTTCACCTAATGTATGAAAATTTGTTGATGACTAGCCAATCAGAATATATTGAAAAAGAATTTATATAAAATAATTAGGAGGATATTATGTTAGAATTTAAAAATATTATTGTAAGAAAACCAAGTAAGTCTATGATAGAGGGTATTAGTACTGGTATGTTTAGTGAGGATAAACCTATTTATGAGGATGCTATCAACCAACATGCTGAATACGTAAAGACTATTGAAAGTTTGGGTCTTGAGGCTCTTGTTTTGGAAGCTTTGGAAGAATATCCTGATTCTTGCTTTGTTGAAGACCCTGCTGTTGTTTTGAAGGAATGTGCTATTATTACAAATTCTCCTAGAGAGAGCAGAAATGGTGAAAAATTTGAGATAGAGCCAGCTATCAAGAAATATTATTCAGATGATCAAATATTCTATATAGAAGCTCCAGGTACAATGGAAGGTGGAGATGTTATGGTTGTTGATAAACATATTTACATCGGCCAATCTGATAGAACCAATGCTGAAGGTGCTAAGCAATTTAGCGAAATAGTTGAAAAATATGGATATACAACTTCTACTGTTCCTGTAACAGAAGGCCTACACTTGAAAGACTTTGCTATTTATCTAGAAAATAACAATATGCTTGTAAGCGAAAAGATGAACGAAGAAGAAGCTTTCAAAGACTTCAACCGTTTTGTAGTTCCAAAAGAAGAACTATATGCTATTAACAGCCTATATATCAACGGCACCGTCCTAGTACCAGATGGATTCCCAAAGACACTTGAACACATCAAATCTCTAGGATATCCTGTTAAGGTTGTTAATACTGATGAATTTAAGAAAATAGATGGTAGTTTGACTTGCTTATCATTGAGATTCTAAGTTAAGAACTGATATTATTGTTTTTGAACTGACCCCCAAAAGTTAGACCTAAAAACTAACTAAGAGAGGTCAGTTTTTTTATTTTAAAGTACTATAGATGTGGGAGCTAATATGAAAACTTATACTAATAAATTTCACAATAAACATACATATTTAAATATAGAAAATTCAGAGATATCCACTATCAATGATTTTGATTATTTGCTTGATGAATACAAAAAGCCCCTACAAGTAGGAGTGGATTCTGATAATGATAATTTGATTGATCTATTGGTAAAAAATGATTTTATCTTAAAGAGAAAGTGCTATGAAATCGAAGCTACCAAGGATGATCTTAAATATCCCATTGAAAAGTCGGATATTTGCCAATGTCAATATGGGAGTTTGGAATACAAGAAATGTTGCCAAATTCTTTATGATTATTACGCTCTAGTTCACTATGATATTAGTCCACTAACTGCAAGTTTTGATGACTTTGTAAGTACTCTTCCCAAGGAAGCAATCTATATGAGAGAAGATGGGGTCATAACAATTTGTGCCTTTGTAGAAGAAAATGAAATTGCCTACCTAGCTAATAGCAAATCCGATTCAAAAATCAGAAGAGTATTCCTCAATGCCTTATTAACTTTCCTTTTTGACAAATATGAAGAAATATTCTTTGAGGCTGACGACACAGACTACTTTGCCACAGAATTAAAGGATATGTTTGACATAAATATTAAAAGCTCTTACGATACTTATATCAAATATTATAAAAAGCATGAGGCTAATAAGTTTTCCTAGTCTCATGCTTTTGTATTATTGATGTGATTATTAGCTCGAATGTTTTGTAAGGAGAATTTACAGATAAAAAATAATAGAACTCTTATAGACTTATCTCCGCTATTTTGTTAGTGAGTTGCTCGCCTAGAAATATTATATCTTCTTTAAAAAATCTAATTATTCAGCCAACTTTTTATAGGCTTTTTTATTTTTTTCTAAAAATTTATCTGAAATTTTCTTTAGTTCATCTTCAGATATATATTCTTCTTCGACTTCTTCATAAGGAACCATTATATATTTAGGTGCATTATTTTTTAAAATAACTGCAGAGCCTTTTTCATCAACTAATCTTGCTACTTTGGAAAAATTTTGATTGGCTTCTGTTATAGAAACCATTGTTTTTTTATTCATTTTTAATCTCCTTACTTTCATTCTACTACAAATTAAATATATACTATTATACATCCTATAAAAAATGTATTGCAAATTGCATTACATATAATATGATCTTTATAAGGAGATGAGTTTATGAGCAAAACTGATACTATAAATGTAAGAATTGAACCAGAAATTAAGAAACAAGCTGAGGAAATTTTGGCAAAGCTAGGCATACCTGTTTCTACTGCTATCAATATGTACTACAGGCAAATAGTTGAGAAGAATGGGATTTCTATGGAAGTAAAGCTTACTAGACCTAAATTACCTGTTGTAGAGGATATGAGTGAGGAAGACTTACTTGAAGAATTATCAAAAGGTTATAGAGATATAGAAAATGGGAATTATAGATCGGCAGAGGATGTATTTCGTGAACTTAATATGAAATTTAAATGACCTAAATAAAAAGTAAGGCCAATGATGTATGAAGTAAATTCTAGTGGTGAATTAGAATCTTCAATGCAAAACAAGATTATTTTATAGCAATAGAAAATTTGTAATTTAAAAGGGGCTTTTAGCCCCTAATTTTTATTCACCTGGATACATGGTTGATGCACCTGGGTACATCTTGCCTAGTTCGTCAAATATTAGTCCTATATCGCCAAATCCTGTTTCTTCTAGCCTATCCATGGCACGGGTGTAGGCCTTGTCTATATCGTCGTTTGTCATTTGATTTACTATAGAAGGACTAAATTCGTAATATTGGACCATTGCTGCTTTTATGGCATCGTAGTCTGTTTGGCTTGAGCCAAATCTTCTCATAGTTGGTTTCTTAGGTTTTTCGTCTTCCTCTTTTGAAGTGTCAGAAGTATCTTCTTCTGAGTCGGTACTTTCATCGCTTTCTTCTTCTGGTGAAAGTTTGTTTAAAAATAAGATGTCCGCAGCTCTTTTTATATAATCGTCAAAGTATAATTCTTCATTTTCCATATAGGCAATCTTTAGAGCTTCTTGGATGTAATAATCATCTGTTGCCCAAACCTTATCTGCTGGATAGCCCCAAGTTCCCATCAAAGTTCTCTCGTAGTTGAACCTATCTGTAAGCTCTCCTTCTACAGCAGCTTCTTGGTTGTATTTGGCTGCTATAGAATCTAGAGGGAATTTGCTAGATTGGTATGGGTTTTCATTTGCTAATTCTTGGAATACAAAGTCTTTTTGATCCCAGTAGCCAGTTTCTTCTGATAGTTCTTTTGCTTTTTCTACTACTGTATCAATTTCCTCATCAGAAAGCTCATCGGCAAAGTCTTGGTCAAATTCACCAAATTCGACTATCATATCTCTCCACTTATCATAGTCGATTGTGTCAACTTCTTTTTCTGTGACAGTTTTTTCTTCACCTTTTTTATCTTCTGCTGTAGATTCTGTATTATTATCCTCGAGAGCTTGAGATATTTCTTCATCATTTGCTACATTTTGGACATTTTTTGCTTCTTTATTGTTACAAGCACTTAAAGCAGCTATTAACGCAAGGCTTGCTAGTATTTTTTTGTAAGTCATATGGCCTCCTTAAGTTATTATAATTCTATCACGTTTCTTTATTTTTTTGTAGTTAAATACATATTTGTAATTATTTTTTAATTTTTTTGGGTAAAAAATATAAATTACGCAAATATTTGTAACTTTTTTGTTGCAATTAGATTCTAAATGGTTTATAATAGGTCTGTAAACTAAAAAAATAGACTTATTGTAATTATATTGTAATAAAAGTGAGGTAATAAAATATGAAGAAAATTAATAAAACATTATTGCTTGCCTCAACATTATTTGTATCTCAAGCTGTAACTCTTTCTGAAAATGCATATGCTGATGAAGGATACGATCTGAATGTTGAACTAAGCACTGAGGAAAGTTCTGATGCTAGCTTAAATGATCAAGTACAACCAATCAGCCAAGATCAAGTAGATAGCTATGAAGATAGCAATGAAGATATCACTCTAAGTAGCCAAAGCCTTGATGAAAATGAAGCTATCTCAGAAAATAAAGAGCTAGAGCCAGAGCTAGAATTAAAAGAAAAAGAAGAAAATACAAGTATCGAAAAAGAAGAAAATGAAGAAGCTGAAACTAGGCAAGAAGAATTAACTGATGAAATCAACGATGAATCAGAAGAAAAAGAAGAAAGAAATGACCTAGTTTACTACGACGATACAAATCTTGACGAAATTTTAACAATGATTGACGATGTTGATGCTAAAACAAGCGAAAATAGTCAATCCCTTGATAATAAAGCTACTGATAATCAAAATACTGAAGATCAAACTATTACAGAAGAAACAAATATTGATCAAAAAGTTTACTATGCTCCAAAGGCAACAGGTGTTATAGTTGAGGAAAAGAATACAACAAAATATTACGAAAACAATAAGTTAGTTACAAATGCACAAGTCATAGTTAATGATAGATTCTACAATATCGATAGCAAGGGTAATGCTACAAATCCAAAGGCTTACTGGACAGTAATGGGAGCAAACCTATATTATTCAGATGAGACAGGTCATATTGTAAGAGGTATCAAAGAAATCAAAAACAAAAAATACTATTTTAACAATGACGGTATCTTACAATTAAACAGACTTCTAGTAACAAATGAATCTCATTATGATATTGGAAGCGAAGGCGAAATGATTGCACCAAGAAATAAATGGGTGACAATTAACAATAAAAAATACTATAACGACAATAATGGAAAATTATTAAAGGGTATAGCTAAAATCGCCGATAAAACATATTACTTTGACAATTATGGAGTTTTAAAAACAAATAAAAAAGTTCTAACAGAATCAAGATTCTACACAGTGGATGGAAATGGTATAGCAACCAATAGAAAGAATTATTGGTTCAACCTTGGTGGCAAGACATATAGAACAAATAAAAACGGCTCTATAATAACGGGTCTATTTAACGAGGGAAAAAATACATACGTATTTGACGACCAAGGCGTATTATTCCAAAATACTTCTATAATTGCTGGTGGAAAATACTATAATATAGACAAGAACGGCCTAGTTAAAAATCCTAAGAATTCATGGGTAACATACAATGGTAAAAAATACCACACTAACGAAAACGGATATGTAAAAGAAGGCGTGTGGAAGATAGATGACAAATACTACTATTTCACATCAAATGGTCTAACAGCTAACAAGACAATTACACAACAAGGTGTAGTATACAAGGTAGATGAAAATGGTGTGGCTACAAAAGAAGACAACAACATACCAGGCGAAAAATCTGTTGATAAAGTTATGGAATGGATGTTCAATGCCAGAGCTAACAAGCTAACATACAATATGGGTGCAGGTAGAAATTCAGCCAGCCAAGCAGACTGCTCATCAGCCGTATATAGGTCACTAATATATGGTGGATTCCTAGATAAGAACGCATGGGTAGGCAATACCGAAACCTTATTCCAAATGGGAGCTAAGGGTAAGGTAATGTATGAAGTAGAAGAATCTGACATCAGGTATGGTGACATCTTCGTAGCAGGTACGCCAGGTGGATCTGCAGGAGCAGCAGGCCACACTGGATTTATCCTAAACCCAACAGATGATACAATCATTCATATGTCCTACAGTAAAAACGGTGTAGCAATAACACCTCGTAAGGGCTACATGGGCGATTCTAGAGGACTTCCAGTAAAATACTTTAGACTTGTAGGTGGAAGCTCTGCAAATACCTATCTTAATAAGAAATAATATAATCATATCAATACACTCTAGGAGTAATTCTTAGGGTGTATTTTTTTGTAAAGCTTTACTTATGTAAAAGATTGAAGATAAATATTCATTTATATTCATAAATTTACAAAAATTGATAATATTTATATTTATCGTATACTATAAGTCGTAGGAAAACAATTTAAGGGAGATATAATAATGAAAATAAAAAAAGTATTTTCATCTGTAATGGCCCTAGGCCTTTCTCTAACCCTTGCTTCCTGTGGAGGATCAGACACTGACTCTGTCAACCCAAGCGAAGATGTACAAACAAGCAAGGAAAGTACAGATGAATCAACTGATAGCCAAGAAGAAAATGACCTTGACCAAGATGCCAAAGAAGATTTGGATAACTTTGAAAGCCAAACATCAAACGACACCCTAGTAGTTGGTGTTGGATCAATGAATGGTGATTTCATCCAAGGATTCGGTAATGATGCCAATGACGTTAAAACTCGTAGACTTCTAGGTATAGAGGGCAACAATGGTTTTTCAACCTATGTCCAAGATGAAAACGGACAATGGCAATGGAACAAGGCAGTTTTAGCTGAAGAACCAACAAGTGTAAACAATGACGATGGTTCAATGACAGTAACATTTAAGCTAAAAGATGATGTTAAATGGTCAGACGGAGAGCCACTTACAGCTGATGACTTCTTATTTTTGACACTTTTACAATCTGATTACAACTACATTTCCATGACTGGTTCACTACAAATAGGTGACGATGGACTAGTAGGTTATGAGGCCTTCCACAATAACCAAGCAGATGAACTAGAAGGTCTAGAAAAAATAGATGATTATAGCTTTAGTGTGACTATAGATGCAAAAGAACTACCATACTTTGACGTTCAATCCCTATCAAATGAGGGAGCTAGACCACTTCACTACATTGCACCAAACCTTCAAGTAGCTGAAAATGGTAAGAGATTAGAAGTGAAAGATGGCTATGAAGTAACAGAATCTGATAAAGAAGAGTTTATCCAATCAGTAGATACAAGAATTGGCAAACTAAATGAAGAATTTGACGAAAATTATCCAGAAGTGCCAGAAGATGGCAGCGAGGAAAAGGAAGAATACGACCAAGACCTCAAAGATCGTGATGAAAAAATAGCCGAACTTGAAGCAAGCAAAGAAGGCGACATAGACCCAACTCGCCTACTAATCGACAAGGCTGCTATCTTTGAAACAGAAGAATATAGATTTAAGCCAGAAGTTACACCAGGGCCATATAAGTTCGAATCATTTAAAAACAATATGACAAAACTTAGCCTAAATGAAAATTATCCTGGCAACTTCAGAGGAGATAAGGCGACAATTCCAAATATCATCCTCCAAGTAATAAACGACAATATAGCTGTAGACCTACTAGAAAATGGAGATATAGACGTTTGGGAAGATGAAAATAAAGGTGGAAAAATCGACCAAATGAGAAAGGCTGCCGATGAAGGCAAAATTCAAATAGGATCTTTTGAAAGAAATGGTTATGGTAATATCACATTCCTAACAGATAGGGGACCAACCCAATACAAAGAAGTTCGCCAAGCTATAGCTTACCTAATGGATAGAAACGAATTCGTTGCATCCTATGCAGGTGGATACGGTGTTGTAACTAATGGTATGTACGGCCAAAGCCAATGGATGTATAAGGAACGTGGAGCTGATGTTGAAGGCGAAATGATTAACTATACTCTAAATATAGACAAGGCTAATGAACTATTAGACCAAACTCCATACAAATACGAAAAAGACGGAAAAACACCATGGGATAAGGCAAAACTAGAAGAAAACTTCAAGGGAGACCTAGAAGGATTTGATTACTATAGATACGATGAAAATGGCAAGAGATTGGTAGTAAACCAATACGGTTCAGACCAATCACCAATCACAACCCTTATCTCCAACCAACTACCAATAAATGCAGCCCAAGCTGGTATGGAATACAATGTAACATCTGGTTCCTTCTCAACTCTAATAGAGCTATACAACTATCCAAAAGAAGACCCAGACTATACAGCATTTAACATGGGATCAGACTTTGGTGTGCCATTTGACCCATGGCTATATTACTCACAAGAAGGTCCATTTAACAAGACAAGAACAAATGACCCAGAAGCTGACAGAATCACAGAAGATTTGAGAAAAACAGATCCATCTGATGTAGAAGGCTTCCTAGACAAATGGGTAGAATTCCAAATTTGGTACAATGACTACCTACCAGAAATCCCACTATACTCAAATATCTACCACACAGGATACTCAAACAGAGTAAAGGGATTTGATATCATGAGTCCAGTATGGCACCTAAACGACCAAATCAATGCCATAACACTCGGAGAATAATATCAAGTAGCAAAACAATAGAATAAAGAAATATTTCCTCACTACTTAATAGTTGATGAGAAATAAACTGATCTCCAAAAGTTAGAAGTAAAACTAACTTGAGGAGGTCTTTTTTATGGTAACATAAATAAAATCCCAAAAATAAAAACAAAAAATCAGGAAATACCAGTAAAAACACCCAAGTTGCCCTATAGTTGCTAGCTTTTTATCAAAAACGTCCCTACAATAGAAAAAGGAGGTCTTATGATTGGAGAAAAAATTAAAGAAAAAAGAAAAGGATTAAATCTTACTCAAGAATACTTGGCTAAGGAATTAAATATATCAAGGCAAGCCGTATCAAAGTGGGAAAAAGGACTTTCCGAGCCTTCCATGGATAATCTTGTTAAATTATCTGAAATATTTGGAGTTGATATGGCATACTTCAAAAATGATGGCGAAGATAATAAGCCCCCTATATCAAATATTTTTTGGGATTTCTTATATGCGGCTATTGGGCTTATTTTCTATTTACTATATTACTTTGGGATAATGGAGGGAGGCTTAAACAAAGATCCAAGGCAAATGCCATTTTTAATACTGACAGTTTTTTTAGCTATTTCAGTTATAGCTTTCCCTCAAGCTGTGAAAAATATGGGGGGAAAATTAGATGAGATTGATTATTTCATATTTTCAAAATTAATCTTACCAGTGATTTTTATAATATCACCTTTTATAGTTTTTTATTATATTTTTAAAAAAGAAAAATCTAATTAGTAAATATCATAATTGACTCATTTATAGTAATTTTTTCTGTAAGTGATTATAATAACAAACTTTTAGCAGAAATTTTCAAAAAAAGCAAAAATTTATTTTCGTATATATAAGATAAAAATGTATAAATGAAATATATCGGACTAAAGCGAAAAACATAACAATCACTTTAGCTAAGTGCTGGAACGCCTACGTTTACTACATTATTAGAATAAAGTTTTATTCATAATTATTTGAGAGTGATACTTAAAGCCTGAAAAACCAACCGTTATAATGTATAAGTATGCAACAAGATAAATAATAACAGCTTTTTTCTATTGACAAAAATTGAAATATAGATTAAAATTTACTTAACATAAAATTAATGGAGGGTATACTCGTGAAAATTAAAAAAGTATTTTCTTCCCTAATGGCACTAGGCTTGGCAGCAACTCTAGCAGCTTGTGGAGGAAACACTGATTCAGCAAATACTGAAAATGATAAAGCTGAGCAAGCAACAACTGAAGATACTGCAGCAGAAGATAACGCTGAAGAAACAACAGATGATGCTAGCGAAGATAATGCAGAAGAAACAACTGATAATGAAGACGAAAATACTGAGGAAGATGCTGAAGCAAGCGAAGAAGTAGAAAACTTTGAAGCTCAAACTGCTGATGACACTCTAGTACTTGGTCTTGCTGACATGAACGGTGACTTCTTAGTTGGTTGGACTAACAACACTAACGACGTTGTTGTAAGAAAATTACTTGGTATCGAAGGTAACTCTGGTTACGCTACTGTAGTCCAAGATGAAAATGGTCAATGGGTAAATAACCCGACCGTTCTTGATGGAGAACCAAAAGTTACTGAAAACGAAGATGGTTCAAAAACATATCAATATAAGATCAAAGAGGACCTAAAATGGTCTGATGGTGAGCCAATTACAGCAGATAACTACCTATATGGTAACTTAATCTTTACTCACCCATCATATATACCTGTAACAGGATCTACATCAATAGGTGTGCTGACTCACTAAAAGGCTACGAAGCTTACCACACTGGTAAAGATGCAGACGGTAACGATGTTGACTTCTTTGAAGGTCTAAAGAAAATCGATGACTACACATTCGAATTTACTATTGATAGCGAATTCTTACCATATTTTGAAGAAGCAGCTCTAGCTTCAGCTGACCCATTCCCGCTTCATGCAGTAAGTGAAAACCTAGTTCTTAACGAAGATGGTACAAAACTTGTTGCAAAAGATGGATATGAACCAAGCGAAGAAGAAATCCAAAAATATAAAGACGACCTTCAAAAACAAATCGACAATCTAAACGCAGACTTTGAAGAAAACGTAGAAGAACCAGGAGCAGATGCTTCTGAAGATGATAAGGCAGCTTACGAAGAAGAAAAAGCAGCTCATGATGAAGAAGTAAAAATCCTTGAAGACAAGATGAATGGCGATGTTGACCCAAGCTTGCAATTAATCGAACAAGCTATGCTTAACATCTACAATGAATATAGGGTTAACCCAACAGTTACAGCTGGACCATATATGTTTGATGAATTCAAAAACAACATGGTTAAACTATCTCTAAACCCTAACTATGCAGGAAATGCTAAGGGTGACAAGGCAACAGTTCCACATATCATAGTACAAACAGTAAACTCAAATATAGCTGTAGACTTACTAGAAAATGGCGATATAGATATTTGGGAAGCAGAAGCAGACGGTGGTAAGATTGACCAAATGAGAGCTGCAGCTGACGCTGGCAAGATCAAATTCAACGAATTTGAAAGATCTGGTTATGGTAACCTTACATTCTTAACAGATAGAGGATGCACACAATACAAAGAAGTTCGTCAAGCTATCGCTCACTTAATGGACAGAAACTCATTCGTACAATCATATGCTGGTGGTTACGGTGTAGTAACAAACGGTATGTACGGCCAAAGCCAATGGATGTACAAGGAAAGAGGAGCTGACCTAGAAAGTGATCCTAATATGATCAACTATCAATTAAACCTTGATACAGCTAACGAATTACTTGACAAGACACCATTTACATTTGAAGCAGATGGAAAAACTCCATGGGATAAGGCAAAAGCTGACGAAGAATTCGCTTCAAATGCTGATAATTTTGATTATTTTAGATACGATGAAAATGGTAATAGACTAGTTGTAAACCAATATGGTTCTGATGAATCTCCAATTACAACACTAATCTCTAACCAACTTCCAAACAACGCTAAACAAGTTGGTATGGAATATAACGTAACAGCTGGTAACTTTGCAACATTATTGCAATATTACGTATCTCCAGCAGAAGATGCAGAATATACAGCATTTAACATGGGTACCAACTTTGCACCAATATTTGACCCATGGTATCAATACAACTCAAAGGGTAGTGATAACAAGACAAGAACAAATGATCCAAAAGTTGATGAAATCACAGAAAAACTACGTAGAATCGCTCCAGATGATAAGGAAGCATTCCTAGACGAATGGATGAAATTCCAACTTTGGTACAATGACTACCTACCAGAAATTCCTCTATACTCTAACCTATTCCACACAGGTTACACAAACAGAGTTGAAGGATTTGATATCAATACGCCAACATGGCAATTTGCAGATCAAGTTAACGCAATTACAATAGCTAAATAGTTATCGAAAATCTCTTAAAACTAAAAGGGCTCACCTAGGTGAGCTTTTTTAGTTAATGATAATGTATAATTTGGTAGATTTATTAGTTTATTTGCATAAATATATAGATATTCAAAATGAGGATAAATAAATAATTATACATAAAAATGATAATTATTTCTTATTATTATATTAATAATATTTGACAAAGTTGGGCCAATATATTAATATATAACTTATAAAAAATGTTATTTTGGGGTTTTTAACCTATTTGATTTTTACTAAATAAATACATAGAAATTATTCAATTGATAACGATTTAGTAAATATAAAAAAATCAATTATATAATAAAATAGGAAGGGAAATTATGCTCCGTTATATAGTAAAGAGAATTTTAAACATGATACCAGTTGCAATAATCATATCTATATTGCTATTTACTTTCTCAAAAGCTATGCCTGGGGATCCTATCAAGGCCATGATGCCACAAGGAACTCGTATGACTAAGGCACAAGAAGAACAGCTTTATGAGACACTTTCTGAACGTTATGGACTAAATAAGTCCTATCCAGAGCAATACGTTAGATGGTTAGGCAGAACCCTTAAAGGTGACTTTGGTGAGTCAATTAGAGTTAGACGTGATGTGAAAGAATATTTAAAAGAACCACTAAAAAATACAATATATCTTAATATTGGTTCTACTATTATTTCCTTTATACTATCGGTACTGATAGGTATAAGGTCGGCCACCCATAGGGGAGGGGTCTTTGATAGGACCTTCCAGACTTTAACACTGGTTGGTTTGTCTATTCCAGTATTCTTCATAGGACTTATTGCAATTTATATTTTTGCATTTAAACTTAAATGGTTCCCAGCTAATGGTATGCCAAGGACCAACGAATTTGGTGAATGGGTGAGATATTTGTTCTTACCAACACTTACGCTTACTATAGGTTCTCTTGCAGGGCTTTCTAGGTATGTTAGAAACTCAATGCTTGATGCCCTAAACCAAGATTATATTAGAACAGCAAGATCTAAGGGTCTTAAGGAAAAGACTGTTATCTATTCACATGCCTTTAGAAATGCGCTTATTCCAGTTGTTACAGCCCTAACATGGGCAGTATTAGGTATGTTCTCTGGTTCTGCTATTACTGAGAGGATCTTCTCATATAGAGGAATTGGTAACGAACTTATTTCTGCAGTTATGGCCCAAGACTACAATATTATATTAGCCCTATCAATGTTTTATGCAGTACTTACACTCTTAGGAAACTTGATAATGGACGTAGCCTATGCGCTAGTTGATCCAAGGGTTAAACTAGACGCTTAAGAGGGGTAATATGAACAAGACATTTAACAAATCATTAAAATCATATAAGAAGTTTTTAAAGTCATATTTCCTTAGAGGCTTTACATTTGCAGATGGTTTAGATGAAAACGAAACTAAAAAAGTAGAAGATAATAGACTTGATCCAGAGATGAGAGAAAATCTCAACGGACCAAATTCAAATATAGGTACAAGTGGAGATCCTTCCACAGAAAATAAGGACCTAAAAGAAGAAGCCATCCTTTCACCAGGTCAAGTAGCACTAAGAAACTACTTTAGAAACCCACTTGGTGTTATTGGACTTATAATGTTTATAGCTATAATACTAGTTATATTTATAGGCTCTAGAGTCCTACCTTTTAACCAATACTATTCACAAGGTAACCTTACTAACGTTGCTCCAGGTGGGGCATATATGAATTTCCCTGGTGAAATGGAAAAAGAAGGTACAAAGAAGATATCAATGGGTAATACCTTTGCTGTTGGCCTTACAAACGAAAACAATGTTTATGTTTGGGGATCAAACAACGAAGACAATATTACATCCATACCTGATAAAGTAAAAGAAGGCCTTGCTGGCAAAGAAATCAAAGATGTGGCAGCTGGTGATAGACATATCCTTGTAGCTACAGAAGATGATGAGCTTTATGGTTGGGGTAACAACTCCTTTGATCAAACAAAGATTCCGCCAATGCAAGAAGCTCAAATCAAAGAAGAAGGTATAGAAAAAATTGGTGCTGGTGTTCAATATTCAGCTATAGTTACCAAAAAGAAAAACCTTGTAGTTTGGGGTTCAACTATGGCCAGCCGTTTGAACATGATTCCATCAACAGTTCAAGGCCAAGTCGAAGACTTTGATACTTCACCAATCAATATGATTGTTGCAAAGACAGATGGAACAGTTCAACTTATAGGTGTAATGGGTGCAGAAAACCAAACAGCTATGCCAAAAGAATTGACTGATGGCTCAGTTTTTGTCAAAAAAGTTGCCCTAACATCAAGCTCAGCTGCGGCCCTTGATGACAAAGGAAAACTATATGTTTGGGGACCATCTAGAGCTGGTATTTCTGGCAATAATGTTCCAGAATTTGAAGCTCCAATAGTAGATATCCAAGGTGGAGATTCTACCTTTACTGCCCTTGATGAAAACGGCAAGATCTATACTTGGGGTTTAGATAACTACGGTGAACTAAATGCACCAGATGGTGAATTTGATCAAATATACGCATCCTACTTTAACCAATACGCAGTTGACAAGGAAGGCAAGATCAAAACTTGGGGACTTAATGGATTTAGATTTGGTTCTGATGACCAAGGTCGTGATATCTTCACAAGACTAATCCACGGTGGTCGTATGACTATGATTATCGCCTTAATCTCTACAGTACTTCAAGTAGTTCTTGGTGTACTTATAGGTATGATTTCAGGTTTTGCCGGAGGACGTGTGGACAATATCTTGATGAGAATGTCAGAAATTATTGCATCATTCCCATTTTATCCAATGCTTATATCCCTATCAGCACTATTGCCACCAGGAGCTAGCCAAACTCAAAGAATCACCATGGTAATGGTTCTTCTAGGTTTGTTAGGTTGGACAGGACTTGCCCGTCTAGTACGTGGACAAATCCTTGCAGAACGTGAACGTGATTACATTACTGCAGCTCGTGCCCTTGGTGTTAAGAACTGGTCAATTATGATGAAACATATTTTACCAAATATCCTTTCAATCGTTATAGTAAACGCAACACTAGGATATGCTGGTAACTTACTAACAGAATCTGGTTTATCATTCTTAGGTTTTGGTGTACAAGAACCTACTCCATCATGGGGTAATATGTTGACAGCAGCACAAAGCTCTGATGTACTAAACATCTACTGGTGGAGATGGATATTCCCAGTACTTGCAGTATTCTTAGCATCTTTCTCTGTAAACCTTATAGGTGATGCTATGCGTGATGCTATAGACCCAAGAGCAAATGAGAGATAGAGGTAAAGATGAGATTACTAGAAATAAATAAGCTTCACACATATTTCTCCACAAGAAAAGGCCTAATCAAAGCTGTAAATGGAGTTTCATTTACTATCGATGAAGGAAAAACCCTTGGACTTGTAGGTGAGTCTGGTTCTGGAAAAAGCCAAACAGCCATGTCTATCCTAAGGCTGTTTGAACCTAACCAAAAGATCTATGAGGGAGAAATCTTATACAAAGGCGAAGATTTAACAAAATATAGCACAAAACAAATGGAAGAAATCAGGGGAAATGAAATCTCCATGATTTTCCAAGAGCCAATGAGCTCACTAAACCCAGTATTTACTGTTGAAAAGCAAATCTCAGAAGTTTTGATTCTTCACAGACATATGTCAAAGGCTGAAGCAGCCAAAAGATGTGAGGAGCTTCTTGCATCTGTTAAGATTCCTAACCCACATATTGTTGCAAAACAATATCCATTTGAACTATCAGGTGGCATGAACCAAAGGGTTATGATTGCTATGGCCTTAGCCTGTGAACCAAAGCTACTAATAGCCGACGAGCCTACAACAGCTCTAGACGTAACAATTCAAGCTCAAATCCTAAGGCTAATGAATGACCTAAAGCATAGACTTAACACTTCTATCCTATTTATCACTCACGACCTTGGGGTTATCAATCAAATGGCAGATGAAGTAGCGGTTATGTATTCTGGACAAATAGTAGAACAATCTCCAGTAGAATTTATCTTCAAAAGAGATATTACAGACTACAACCACCCATATACAGTAGCCCTACTAAACTCTATACCATCTATAACAAGTGATAAGAATGAGAGATTGGACATTATACCAGGTTCAGTACCACACCCACTAAACCTACCAAAGGGATGTAAATTTGCCGACAGATGTAAATTTGCTACAGAAAAATGTATCAATCAAATGCCTGAACTTGTTTCTGTAAATGAGAATCAAAGAATCAGATGCCATTATCCAAATAGAAAGGAAAGGGAAAATGGGAACAACTAACGATAAAAAGGTCTTATTCAAGATAAGAAACCTTAAAAAATATTTCCCTTTAAAAAAGAAATCTATATTTGATAAGGGACCAAGAGACTATGTCCATGCCAACGAATCTATCACAATAGATATCTACGAAGGTGAAACCCTAGGCCTAGTTGGAGAATCTGGTTGTGGTAAATCTACATTTGGTAGAACTCTTTTACAAATCTACGAACAAACTGAAGGAACCACCCTATATTATGGCAAAACAATAGAAGATATTGCTCCAGAATATATGGGCAAAATGATCAAAAATATACCAGGCCAATATCCAAACTATGCCAAAGCAAAAGAGGAATTGGATGCTATATACACTGAACTAGAAGGCGCAAGTACTGACCAAGCGCGTGCAGAAATAAACGAACGTGCTATGTTAAAACGTCACGAAATCGAAGAAAAATACACCAATATGGTAAGAATTGCTGGTGGTTTACTAGCAAGTGATGACCTATCAAAGGTATCAAGCCTCCTAGAAGACTACTACAAAGCATTAAAAGAAAGAGCAGTAGTCCTAGCAGACATAGAAGACTTCGAAGACAAACTCAAAATGAGATCTCGTGATTGGGACTCTTACCACAAGGCTTTGGAAGCTGACAACAAATACAAAGAACTAACCACAAAAAGAGCAGAACTTTCAAAAAAAGTTGGCGAAAAATTAAATATTGTCGACGAATATAGACAAAGCTTAAGCTCAAAAGAAGGATTCGAAGAATTAGAAGCCCTCAAAGATAGTGGTATAGACTTATCTGAACTAAACTCAGAAGAAATGAGAAGGATGAGAAAAGACCTACAAATGATCTTCCAAGACCCATACGGATCCTTGGATACAAAGATAACTGTAGGAAACATCATCGGTGAAGGCGTACTAGGACACGAACTATTCAAATCCAGAAAAGAAGCTGGATACAACGAATACATCCAAGAAACCATGGAAAAATGTGGACTAGCACCATACTTCCTCCACAGATACCCTCACCAATTCTCCGGTGGGCAAAGACAAAGAATTGGTATAGCCAGAGCCCTTGCCCTAAAACCAAGCTTTATAGTTTGTGACGAGGCAGTAAGTGCCCTAGACGTATCAATCCAATCACAAATTATAAACCTACTCCAAGACCTAAAAGATCAAAATAATCTAACATATCTATTCATCACCCACGACCTATCAGTAGTAAAATACATCTCTGATAGAATAGGTGTAATGTACCTTGGAGTATTAGTAGAACTTGCAAGCACAGAGCAAATCTTTGACAAGCCTCTACATCCATACACCCAAGCCTTACTACAAGCCATACCAAGAACTGACGTGGACCAAGGCCAAGAACTTGCAGTCATAGAAGGGGACATCCCATCAGCAGTTCACCCACCAAAGGGTTGCCGTTTCCACACCAGATGTGAGTACGCTATGGACATATGTAAGACCTATGAGCCTGAGCTCAAAGATTACGACAATGGCCACTTTGTAGCTTGCCACTTGATGGAAGTAAGCGAAGAAGAAAAGCAAAAAGCTTACGAAAAGAACAAGGCAGCAAAAGCAAAACAAGAATCAGAATTAGAAGAGATGAGTGCTCTATGAGAAAGCCAATAGATAGGTTTTCTGACAAATCAAATGAAGAAATCTATCAAAAGGAATCCTTGCTAGAAGACGACAATCTAGAAAAATACGACAGACTAGCAATGTTCCTTGCCGCTATAAAAGTACTCTTCCCAGCCCTACTAATAGTAGTAGGCCCGATCTTGCTTTTTGCAATATTATTATAAACGAGAAAATCCTATGATTTAGAAAAAGATCATAGGATTTTTTGGTATGACGGGCATGTCATCAATCTGTGGTGAAAGTCCACGAAGGGCGTAGTTGCCAGCGAACCTCATAGCAATTCCCAAGGCTTGTACCGTGAGGTACAGGCGAGAAGAAGGGATAGCAAAATTGTAGCCTGACGAACAGAAACCTAATACTAAGGCTTGCACGGTGGACAAGCGAACCAAAAGTCGTGAAGTCCAAAAGGCAACCGTAAACCATGCAAGTAGATTAGGCAGGTAGACAAGGAAAGATTGATGGCTTATCCCGTGAGGTC
>NZ_HG003690.1:44965-176786 GCF_000312365.2 Anaerococcus provencensis
ATGGCAAAACAGTCAGTAGGATTTGGAGACCACTATCAAGCGGTTGCCAAAACCACAGGACTACATCATATAAACAAAGAAATCCTCGCAAAGCGAGGACTTCAAAGTTGTTTGGATTATTATTTGAATTAAACCGCTGTATGCCGAACGGCACGTACAGTGGTGTGAGAGGGGCTACATGTTAGCTCCTACTCGATTGTGGAAAAAATTTTTGACATTTAAAAACAACTTTGGTACTATAAATGTAACATATTTAGTACTATAAATGTAACATTTTCTATGAAAGGATAAGCACGTGGAAGTTCAAATAGAAAATAGAATTGCAGAATTTAGAAAGGAAAAAGGCCTATCTCAGCATAAGCTAGCAATAGCTGTTGGTCTAAAGAGGAGATCGATCATGGCCTATGAAAACAACACCATAAGCCCAACACTTGAAACAGCCTACAAAATCTGCAAGGTCTTGGACAAGGATATCAAAGAAGTATTTATTTTTAAATAGGAGAAGATAATGGGACTATTATTTAACGATACAAATGAAATAAAAACAAAGGTTAAAGAAAACTTTGGCGATAATAAAAATTTCCTAGTAGCAATGAAATATAATGATACAAAAACAGGACTAGGAAAACTTGTAATTAGTAATCTGCTATATACAATGGATTCGGCAAGAACATTTATCCTATACTTCAGCCCAAAAGGCATATATGAAAAAGAAATAAGCAATTCAAGTAAGGGAAATTTTACTCTCTTGTCAGCAAATGAAATAGAAGACTTTGAAATAGAAGAAAAATCTAACAAAACAATTATAAACTTACTACACTTAGGTAAAAAGATAAGCTATGAAATTCCTTATAAGGGCAAGATTTTCATGGATAACGAGAAAAATTTACAAATCTTAAAGGCAAATAATTGGAATATGATTTAACATTCAAAATTTAAAATAATATTATCATTAATAGATAGATTTAATATGTTTAATAATAATTTGATATAATAAATTCAAAAGTATAAGGAGAACTTATGTATAAGATTGAAAATTTTCTAAACAATGATGATATTGACGTAACTTACCAGATGGGTGCCTTTAGAGTTGCTGAGTACAAGAGAGACCTATCAGTTACCAAAGAAACTGCCCAAAGAGAATACTTTGCCTCACAAATGGGTGTTAGATTAAAACAACTAGTATGTGACCTAAAACAAAGCCCAGTTACTGTACAAGCGGGTGCTATGCAATGGATGATAGGAAATGTAAATGCTAGTTCTGGCATCAAAGGAGTTGGTGATTTTATAGGCAAAAGTTTAAGAAGTACAGTTACCAAGGAAACTGCTGTAAAACCAGAATACCATGGAACAGGCATGATAGTCCTAGAACCTACTTATAAATATATAATTCTTATAGATGTTGGAGCTTGGAATGGATCAATCGTCCTAGAAGATGGATATTATTTGGCCAGTGAAGCAAGTCTCCAACATAAAATAGCAACAAGAAGTTCATTTTCATCTGCTGTTGCCGGTGGAGAAGGACTATTCAACCTAAGCCTTAGGGGAAATGGCGTAGTTGCCCTTGAGTCACCAGTAGCTAGGAATGAATTAATCGAAATCGACCTAGTTGATGATGAACTAAAAATAGATGGGTCATTTGCCATAGCTTGGTCGGGATCATTGAAATTTACAGTAGAGCGCTCAACAAGTTCGCTAGTGGGATCGGCAGTAAGTGGAGAAGGCTTGGTGAATGTATACAGAGGAACAGGCAAAGTTTTGATGGCACCTGTTGACTTTAATTAAAAATATTTTTTAAAAAAGTGTTTAGGAAATCATTTGCTGGGTATAATATAAATAAGAAAAATATATTTTTCATAAACTGATGGAATAGGAGGACAGTCCAATGAAAAGTGAAGACTCACAGTTTGAGCTATATTTTAAGCCAGATTGTCCATATTGCTTGAAGGTGTTAAATTTCTTTAGAGAAAATGACATTGAAAAATTCCCATCATATAACATAGAAGATGCGACTTGCGGAGATGAAAATAAGAAAAAGTTAGAAGAAGTCGGAGGAAAGGTCCAGGTACCATGTCTTGTTATAGATGGTAAGGCAATGTATGAATCTGACGATATAATTGAATACGCAAAAGAAAATCTTCTTTAAGATAAAATATGTAGTAAATGATTGCTATTAAGCCTCGGTTGAAACTTAGAGAATAAAAGAAAGTGGATAAGTCCAATGTACACACTTCAGTTTTGATATGGCGATATGAGTAATTAAAGAAATTTGCTTTGAAGAATACAACTAAACCCAAGCTTTTAAGATTATTATAAAAACAGGAGTCAACAATACCAGTTGATGCTAGGATAAATCGCAAAGTAAGAAAATAGTCAAGACGACTTATCTAGCCCTTGTTTGGAGAATGATTTTAATAGATGCTTGGGTTTTTTAGTGCAATAAAAAAATCCAGGCATAGCCTGGAAATTTTAATCCATTTCTTGATAATTAATATCTTCTATTTCATCCTTTTTTTCATCCATAACAGTATCTGGGATCATTTTTCCTGCAATTGTAAACAAAATAGCCATTACAATTGCGTCGTCAAACCATCCTAAGAATGGAACAACGTCAGCTACCAAATCTGCTGGCATTACTGCGTAAAGTATTGCTGCTAGTACGGCGATTTTTGCGCTGGCAGGTGTGTTTTTGTTAAATAGAGCTTTCATAAAAGCAGGAATGGATGTTCTGATTGTATTTAATTTATTCATAAAAACCCCTTTCTTAAAATGAGTTTAAATAATATTAACTTGTAAGATTATTATACTTGAATATTTTAAAAGTCAAGTTAATTATATTTAATGTTTATAAAAAATCTTTTCTTTGGTATAATATTACAAAGGAGAATAGTATGGGATTTAGATATAGAAAAAGTATAAATCTAGGCAAGGGCTTTAGAGTAAACATGAGCAAATCTGGGCCAGGATTTTCCTGGGGCGGCAAGGGCTTTAGGCTTACAAGAACTGCCAAGGGCAACATACGTGGAACTGCCTACATACCAGGCACGGGCGTTTCCTACCAAAAGGAATTCAAAAACCCTTTTAATAATACCAAGGCCCAAAAGGCCACAACTAGCAAGAAAAGAGAGGATGTAAGCAATAATTCCAAGAATTTTACTAATGATATAGGCAATATCAAATCAGGAGATATGGGAGAGCTAGTAGCAGCCAAAAATCAAAACAAGACCAATAAAATTATTGCTGGAATATTGGTTCTCGCAGGAATAGGACTTGCAATAATAAACCCACTATTTTTGATCATATCAGCCCTAGGACTAGTCTTTGGCCTATATAGCAAAAATAATGATACCATAAAAATAGACTACGACTTCACCGATGAAGCAGCCAAAGAACTAAGCCAAACCAACAAACTCCTAGAAGGAATTATGGAATCAGATGAGGTCTGGCTAGTCACAGAAGCAGAAGAACTAAGCGATGAAACGGGCGCAGATATGAAAATCCTATCTCGCATGCCAATAAGCTACTACAAGGGCAACGAAGAGATAGAAACAAATGCAGAGACCTTTACCCTAGACGCAACATCTAGCAAATTTATATTTTTGCCAGATTCTATAGTAATAAAAGAGGGAAACAAGGTAAATGCCTTAAACTTCAAAGACATAGACATCAACCTAGGCAAAATGACCTTCCTAGAAGACCAGACTCCAGCAAAAGATGGCACAGTACTTGGCAAAACCTATGAGCATACCAACAAAGACGGCAGCCCAGATAGGAGATATAAAGAAAATAGAGAAGTTTATCTAGTAGAATACGGATTCTTGTCCCTATATAACTCAACTGGCTTAGATACTCTGATAGTATTTTCTGATACGGTTTTGGATGGGGAGTAAGAAATGGACATAAATGATATTTTGAAAATCACAGATGATCTTAAAAGAAATGACGAACTATATAAAATATTTGATGAAGAAAAAAGACTAGAAAGTAAAGCTGGATCAGTAGAAAAAATAACAACAATTAATGAAATTGATAAACTTATAAACAGCAAAACAAAAGTCCTAGATATTGGGGCAGCAACAGGTGTATATAGTCTTTATCTAGCAGAAAAAGTAGATGAAGTCGTATCATATGAGCCATCTAGTGCTAATTTTTCAAAATTAGATGAGAAGATTTCTCAAGGAAATATTAAAAATATCAAAGCTTACAAAAAGTCATCCATGGATATGGGTGATCTACCTAGCAATTACTTTGACTTAGTATTACTTTTTGGTCCAATGTATCACCTGTCAAATGAAGAAGATAGGCAATTTACCCTAAAGCAGGCCAAAAGAGTATGTAAGAAGGGTGGTCATATCTTAATAGCATTTATAAATCACGATATGATTCCAATGACAGAAACTAAGTACAATCCAAATTTCATGTCAACAGATCTTTTTGACCAAGGAAAATTGAGGGTTAAAAACACTCCATTCATATATTTCACTCTAGATGAATGCACAAAAATGCTAGAAAAAGAAAACTTAAAAATAAAAGAGAGGATAGCAAGCGACGGATTTTCTGAAATTTTAGCAGATAAAATTAATCAAATGTCAGAAGAAAGTTTCTCCACATACTTAGCTTGGCACCAAAGCCACTCAAAAAATGAAAATCTATTATCAGCAAGCAACCACTTTTTGTTTGTGTGTGAAAATTAATAGAATAAAGCTGGTGAGCAGTTCATCCTGTATTATCAGCTTTTTTGTTTGCAAAAATAATGGTCATATCATTTTCCTGTTTTCCTGAATTCACTTTCACCAAAAACTTAAGGAAAACGGGAAAATGTTATCTTTTTTTGCTTGTTACTGAAAGTAATTTCTGAATGTAGCAAGTAAATTGAAATTATATTCAAGACGGTATATAATTTCCTTAAATGAGGAGGAAGGAATGAGTGATAGTAAAAAAATTGAATCTTTGAAGGGTAAGCTCATTGTTTCTTGCCAAGCCTTGGCTGATGAACCTTTGCATTCTTCATTTATTATGGGAAGGATGGCAAGGGCTGCCAAAGTAGGTGGGGCAAGTGGCATCAGAGCGAATACTAGCGAAGATATTAGAGAAATCCAAAAAGAAGTGGATCTTCCAATTATAGGCATAGTTAAAAGAGACTATGACGATTCGAAAGTATACATAACACCAACTATGGCTGAAGTTGAGGAACTTATACCAACTAATGTAGATATAATAGCCCTTGATGCTACAGGAGACCTTAGACCAAATGGACTTATCCTTGATGATTTTTATAAGGAAATCAGAGATAAATATCCTGACCAATTGTTGATGGCCGATTGTTCTACTGTCGAAGAAGCCATCCACGCAGATGAACTTGGCTTTGATTTTGTTGGCACAACCTTGGTTGGATACACAGACCAATCTAGGGAAGATAAGATCGAGGCAGATGACTTTGCTATACTTAAGAAGATTATCAAAAATGTAGGTGCAAGGGTCATTGCCGAGGGCAATATCAATACGCCAGAAAAGGCAAAGAGGGTTATAGACCTAGGTGCTTATAGTGTAGTTGTTGGTTCAATAATAACTAGACCACAAGTTATTACAAAGAATTTCGTTGATAAATTAGCAGAATAATTAATATTTTTAAAGGAAAGGACATTATGAGAAATTTAGATAAATACAAGGGAGTTATTCCAGCATTTTATGCTTGTTATGATGATGAGGGCAACATTAGTCCAGAAAGAGTGAGAAATCTTACAAAATATTTTATAGAAAAAGGCGTTAAGGGTCTTTATGTCAATGGTTCTTCTGGAGAATGTATCTACCAAAGTGTTGAGGATAAGAAAATCGTTTTAGAAAATGTCATGGAAGAAGCAAAAGGCAAATTAACAGTTATTGCCCACGTAGCTTGCAACAACACAAAAGATTCTATGGAACTTGCAGCTCATGCAGAAAGCCTTGGAGTAGATGCCATAGCTGCTATACCACCTATATATTTTAGACTACCAGAATATGCTATAGCAGAATATTGGAACGACATATCATTAGCTGCTCCAAATACAGACTTTGTAATCTACAACATCCCACAACTAGCAGGTGTTGCACTTACACCAAGCCTATTTGCAGAAATGAGAAAAAATCCTAGAGTAATAGGCGTTAAAAACTCATCTATGCCAGTTCAAGACATACAAATGTTCAAGCAAGATGCTGGCGAAGATTACATCATCTTCAACGGTCCAGATGAACAATTTATCTCAGGCCGTCTAATCGGTGCTGAAGGAGCAATCGGTGGAACATATGGTGCTATGCCAGACTTATTCTTAAAGATGAACGAACACCTAGTAAATGGCAACTTAGAAGAAGCTAGAAAGATGCAATATGACATCAATGCTATCATCTACAAGATGGTATCAGGCCATGGCAATATGTATGCAGTTATAAAAGCTATACTTAAAGAAAATGAAGGCCTAGAACTTGGCTCTGTAAGAAAACCTTTAGCAGGACTTATAGATTCTGATCAAGCTATAGTAAAAGAAGCAGCTGCCATGATCGATAAGGCTCGTGAAAAATACATCACAAACTAAATCAGGAGAAACTTATGCAAGGATTTACAAATATTGATTTAGCAATACTAATAGTCTACTTAGCGGCTGTTCTATTTGCTGGTCTTCACTTCTCAAAAAAAGAGATGAAGGGCAAGGAATATTTTAAGGGAGATGGATCCATACCTTGGTGGGTAACATCAGTATCCATCTTTGCAACCCTACTTAGTCCTATATCTTTCTTATCCCTTCCAGGAAACTCATATGCAGGCACTTGGCTTATGTGGTTTGCCCAATTGGGTATGATCATAGCTATTCCATTTACAATCAAGTTCTTCTTGCCTATCTATAGCAGACTTGATATTGATACAGCCTACCACTATCTTGAACTAAGATTTAAGAGCAAGGGCCTAAGAGTTCTTGGAGCTATAATGTTTATCATCTATCAAGTAGGACGTATGTCTATCATCATGTATCTACCATGTATGGTACTTTCTAAGCTTATGGGCATTAGCGTAGATCTATTGATAATTATTATGGGAGTTATTGCTATCATATATTCCTACACAGGTGGACTAAAATCAGTACTATGGACTGACTTTATCCAAGGATCTGTCCTATTAATTGGTGTAACTTTCGGATTAATATACCTAATTTCTCATATAGATGGGGGACTTGGTGCAATAAACTTAGAACTGTTCACCAACCACAAATTTTTAGCCGTAGATCAACCAATGTTCGACCCAAATATATTTAGAGATAGTGTATTTTTATTAATAGTTGGTGCAGGATTAAATACAATTGGTTCATATGTATCAAGTCAAGATATTGTACAAAGATTTACAACGACAACTGATACTAAGAAACTTAACAAAATGATGAAAACTAATGGACTCCTTTCCATATTTATATCAACAGTATTTTACCTAATAGGTACTGGATTATTTGTTTTCTATAATGTCCAAGGCAACCCTTTGCCACCAGCAGCTCAACAAGACCAAATATTTGCATCTTGGATAGCTTTTGAACTACCTGTAGGTGTTACTGGATTATTACTTGCAGCCATATACGCAGCCAGCCAATCAACCCTATCAACTGGCCTAAACTCAGTAGCATCAAGCTGGACCCTAGATATTCAATCAAGATTAAACAAAAAAGAGCTATCATTTGAGCAACAAACCAAAATCGGTCAAAGAGTATCATTAATAGTTGGTATATTTGCTATAATCGTATCAATAATACTAGCTCACGGTTCCATCAAGTCAGCCTATGAATGGTTCAACGGCTTCATGGGTCTAGTACTAGGCATATTAGTAGGTATATTCATACTAGGAGCATTTACAAAAGTAGCAAATAAGTTCGGAGCAAGCCTAGCCTTTGTTGTATCATCTTTACTAATGGTATACATCAAATACTTTGTAGATCCAGCAAAAGTATCATTTTGGTCATATTCCATTATTTCAATAGTAGTTTCCCTAGTGGTTGGAGTAATTGGGTCTATAATCTACAACAAAGTTAAGGGAGTAGAAGACCTAGCACCAGCTGGCACAACAATTTATAAGGCAAAATAGGAGAAAAATATGATATTTGGAAATATAGCAAACTTAGAAAGCTACCTATCAGATGAGATCATAGCTGCCATTGACTACTACAAGGCAAATGACCTATTAGCCTATAATCCAGGCAGCCATCCAATCGATGGAGACAAGCTTTTTGTAAATATAGCAGAATATGAGACGACAAGTCCAGAAAATAGGTTCTGGGAAGCCCACAAGGACTACCTAGACTTGCACATAATCTTAAAAGGAAGAGAAAGAATCGACCTAAACTTCCTAGAAAATATGAAGCCAGGAGCTTATGTAAAGGAAGACGACTTCTTGCCTATAGAAGGAGAAAGCAAGACTTCCCTTATCCTAGAAGAGGGTGATTTTCTCATATGCTATCCAGACGATGGACATATGACAGGCCTTAAAGCTTGCGGGCCAGAGAAGATTAAAAAGGCCATATTTAAAATAAAAATTTGACAGGGGCAGATTTATCTGCCTTTTTGTCGATTATAAAAACAAGGAGAGAGACTTGAAAAAATATATCAGCATTGACATAGGTGGGACCTACATAAAATACGGGCTAATAGATGATGAGGGCAATATTATCGAAAAACACGAGACGGCAACCCAGGCCCAAAAAGGTGGAGAAGAAATCCTAAAAAAGGTCCTAAATATCATTAAAGATTATATGAAAGCCCAGCAAATCGAAGCAGTAGCCATATCCACAGCTGGCATGGTCGATAGGGAAAATGGGTCCATTCGCTATGCCTCAAAGCTCATACCTGACTACACAGGCATCAACTTCAAAAAACCAATTAAGGAAAAATTTGGCCTTAACTCTTCAGTAGAAAACGACGTCAACTGTGCAGGCCTTGCCGAATACATATCAGGAGCAGGCAAGGATAGCAAGATTGCTCTTATCCTAACCATAGGAACTGGCATAGGAGGTTGTGCCGTAATAAATGGTGAGGTATACCAAGGAGTATCAGGCTCTGCCCTAGAAGTAGGTTATATGAAAATAAATAATGGCACATTCCAGTCCCTAGGCTCAGCAAAAAGCCTAGTAGAAAAAGTGGCAAGAGAAAAAAACGAGAGTGTAGAAGATTGGGATGGTAAAAAGATCTTTGACCTAGCCAAGAAATCTGACCCCATATGTACAAAGGCCATAGATGAAATGTGCCAAGCCCTAGCCATAGGCATAGCCAATATCTCCTATGTACTAAACCCAGATACAGTAATACTAGGAGGGGGCATTATGGCCCAAGAAGACTACCTATATGACATAATAGATGGCAAACTTAGAGAAAACTTAGCAGAGCCAATCTATGAGCAAATCAGCCTCAAATTTGCTAAACACAGAAACTCAGCAGGTATGCTGGGGGCTTTCTATAATTACAAAAACAAGTAAGGAGGCCAGCCATAGACTACCGCAGAAAATCAGTTATTGAAAATATAGAATCAAACTATGAAAACTTCACACCAGTAGAAAAAAACATTGCTGATTTTTTCATTCACAATAATAAAAAGGGAGACTTTGCAGCCAAAAAATTAGCAGAAAAACTATTTGTATCCGAAGCCTCTCTATCAAGATTTGCCCAAAAATGTGGATTTAGAGGCTATAGGGAATTTATCTACGAGTATAAGCAAAATTTTGTAGTAAAACAAGAAGTTATCACCCAAAATGTGAGCAAAGTACTGACAACCTACCAAGAACTATTGAACAAAACATATTCGCTAATAGACGAAAATCAAATCAAAAGAGTCATAGACTATTTTAATAGTAGCAATAAGGTCTTCGTATGTGGTAAGGGATCATCAGGTCTTGCAGCAAGCGAGATGAAAATGAGGTTTATGAGGATAGGAGTAAACATAGACTCCATCACAGACACAGATCAGATGAAGATGCGAGCTGTCTTTCACACAGCAAATAGTCTAATCATAGGTCTTAGCATAAGTGGGGAAACAGAAGAAGTCCTATACTTTTTAAAAGAAGCTCACAAGAAAAAGGCCAAAACTGTTCTAATCAGCTCACAAAATAGGACTGAACTAAAAGACTACTGCGACGAAATAGTCCTAGTCCCATCACTCAAACACCTAAACTACGGCAATGTAATCAGTCCCCAATTCCCCCTATCAGTAATGGTAGACCTTCTCTACTCCTTTTTCGTAGACGAAGATAAAAACATCAAAGAAAAAATGCACGGGGATACTCTAGAAGCACTAAATGTAGGCTACAAAAGAGAAAACAAATAGGGGCTGTAAGCACAACCCCTTGTTTTTCTAAAATTTATTATAAATCGCTTAAGTCCACATCCCTATTAAAAGAATATTCTTCACTTGGGAATTGGCCGCTAACAGACTCATCGTGGTAAGCATTGAGGCCCTTTAACATCGCTTCTCTAACATTGGCAAATATCTTTACAAATTTTGGTTTAAAATCTGGATACATACCAAGCATATCTTGTAAAACTATAACTTGGCAATCCACATCTTTTCCAGCGCCAATTCCTAATATTGGCACAGAAACACTTTCAGCAATCTTCTTGCCAACAACACTTGGAACACATTCCAAAACTATAGAAAAACAACCAGCTTCTTCCAAGGCCTTGGCATCATCAATAAGTTTTTTGGCAGAATCCCTGGTAGTTCCCTGAACCTTAAAACCACCAAGCATGGTTGAAGATTGAGGAGTAAGACCAATATGGCCCATGACAGGAACACCTGCATTAATTATCGCCTTGATAGTATCAACGTATTCCACTCCACCTTCAAGTTTTACACAATCACAGCCAGTTTCCTTAAAAATCCTCACAGCATTTTCAACAGCCTTTTCCTTGGAAATTTCATATGAACCAAAAGGCATATCAACAGTAATAAAAGTATTTTTTGCTCCCCTAACAACAGCACTTCCATGGTGGATCATATCATCAACAGTAACAGGAACTGTAGAATCATAACCAAGCATAGTCATGCCCAAAGAGTCCCCAACCAAAATAATTTCCACATCACTCTCATCAACTATAGATGCCATAGTATAATCGTAGGCAGTAACATAAGCAAACTTTCTCTTCTCTTCCTTGTATTTTTTAAAGTCCAGTATAGACATTTTCTTTTTCATATATTTCCCTCCTTAGCCTTAATCAACAATGTTATAGCTTCGTTATAAGGACAAGTCATACCCTTTGACATAGCCTTATCGACAATGACCTTGTTGATTTTATCAATCTCGCTCTCGTTCTTCTTCAAGAGATCAGCCCTCATTGAAGAAGTATTTTTCCCGGTTTTCTTTGCGGTTTCAATAACCCTATCAAAAATTTCTTCCTTATCAAAATCATATCCATACAAGTTGAAAATATGGCAAGCCTCACTAACCAGAAGCTTAGACATCTCTCTGGCATAAGAATTTTTGTATATACAAGAATTTTCCTTATCAGCAAGAGCTGTAATAGCGTTAATGCCAATATTTATGAACAACTTTTCAATCATCAATTTTTCAATATTTTGACTAATTTCAAGGTCAAAACCAGAATCGATGAGGACTTTTTTTACAATATTTAGACTGTCTTTGTTAAAATCATTCTCACCCAAGAAACTTTTCCCACTACCAGCATGAAAAACTTTCCCATAAGAAAGAATAGTTGAACCATGGGTAGTAGAGCCAATCACAACATGACTTTTATCTTGAAACATTTCCAAATCCTTGTCATTACCATAACCATTTTGTAGGCTTACAAGAATAGTATCATCAGAAATCAGATGAGAAATATTTTCTAAAGCCTCCATATTTTTGATGGATTTTACAAAAGAAAAAATAATATCGGGCTTAGGCAAATTTTCATCATACATATATGCAGGAATATTATAAAAATGACTAGAATTGTCATTTTCAATAAGCTCTATGCCGTCTTTATTAATCTTATCGATCTTTTCTATCTTGTGATCAATAAGAAAAACTTCGTAAATTTTTGACAAATAGCAAGCAAACAAAGATCCCATAGCACCTGCACCAAGTATAGCAATTTTCAAAATTACCTCCAAAATTTATCGAAAAAATCCGACAAAATAAATTGAGATAGCACTTAACACCATACAATCTAGTATTATCTTTAAAATTATTAAACAATTTGATGCCTTCTATAATAAAAAGTAAAGCTCAAATCAATCTTTATCCAAATATCATCTCCTAACAAAAAAAGCACGCCATAATTGTCTATAATTTAACAAAAAACAAAAATAGCATGCTTAATAAACACTGTATTTTGAGTCTCATTAAATATATAAGCTCAATTTTTTCAAATAAAAATGGTGTAAGAGTATAGTTTTGCATTCAAATACTATCTCTTATCTAATTATAACAAGAATTTAATATTTTACAAAAGTAAAGTGCCTTTCATAGGGAATAAACCTTCATAAAAGCAGAAAATATCCATATTAGCTATAGTTTAAGATTTATATTAAGAAACATTTTTTAAAGATAAGAGAATATTTATCAATTGCTGGAGGATATCTATCCAAAAATGCTAGCTGTGACATAGTTAAATTTATTTAGAATTATTAATTTTGTAATCACTTGATTTATGACAAGTAAAAAGCGCACATGTTTATTATTAGAGCAAAACAGTATAGTATTTATAAACAAAAATGATAATTATACAGGAAGTAGAAAGTTAATAAATTGAAAAGATTTGAAGATTTTAAGAAACTAGATCAACTAGAAAAAGAACGAGAAAATAAAATTATAAAAACTAGCATATTTGGCATCATTGGCAATGCAGTCCTTGCAATATTTAAAATATTTATAGGAATGAAATCAAATTCCATAGCTATACTAGTAGATGCAATCAATAACTTATCAGATGCAGGAAGCTCTGTTATAACCATTGTCGGAACCAAACTTGCCGGCAAAGAAGCTAGCAACAAGCACCCTTTTGGCTATGGTAGGATAGAATACCTATCTGCTATGGTGATATCAGTCATCATCCTATACGTAGGTATAACATCCCTAGTAGAAGCAGTAAAGAAAATATTTAACCCCATAGAGCCATCATATAGCCTTTTGAGTATTATAATAGTTATCCTATCTGTTATAGTAAAACTAGTTATAGCCCACTATTTCCTAAAGGTAGGCGATGAGGTCAAGTCCGACTCTCTCATAAACTCAGGTGAAGATTCCAAACTTGACTCTATAGTATCATTGTCAATTCTCCTAGCCGCAGGCATTTTTGTAATGTTTAATATTTCCCTAGAAGCCTAATTGGGAGCTATCATATCTATTATCATTATAAAATCTGCCGTAGATATGCTAAGCAAAACTATATCACAACTTTTAGGAGAGAAAATCGACCCAGAATTTGCCCAAGAAGTAATCAAAACAGTAGAAAACTTCCCAGGGGTAGAGGGAGCAAGCGCTCTTGTCCTTAACAATTACGGGCCAAACGACTGGAATGGGTCTATCGATATAGGAGTGCCAGAGACCTACACAGCGGAAGAACTTGATGAGATCATTAGAGATATTCAGCTAGAAGTCTACTACAAGCATCAAATAATGCTCACAGCAGTAGGAGTATATCCTATCAACGCCATAAATCGCCACATTACAAGCATCAAAGACCAAATCAAAGAAATAATCTTCTCCCACCAATACATCAACGGCATCCATGGCCTATATGTTGATGAGAAAGATAAGGAAATCAGATTTGATGTCATAATAAGCCTAGATGCAGCAGACAGGCTAAAAGTCTTAGAAGAACTTGTAAGCGATGTGAAAAATCACTTCCCAAACTACAACATAGAAGTCTTCCCGAATGTGGACTACACTGACAGGTAAAATTTATATAAAGGTGAAAGTAGAGGTATATATGCAAATATTTGAAGAGATAAAAGCTAAAAATATAGATTTTAAAAATAGGATTATCATGCCACCAATGGCTACAGCTAAAGCAGATGAAAATGGTCATATCTCAAAAGAAATACTCGATTACTACGAAGAAAAAACATCCCATGGATTATTTTCACTAGTGATAGTCGAACACAACTTCATAGCTCCCCTTGGCAGGGCAAGCGGGAGGCAAGTATCCATATCAGACGATTCATCTATAGAGGGACTAAAAAAACTTGCCAAAGTCATCAAAGACAATGGTTCAAAAGCAGTCGTGCAAATTAACCATGCAGGTAGCGCTGCTAGAGAAAAAATAATAGGTCAAAGGCCAGTTGGTCCATCAGAGATCAAAAACCCTTCCCAAAAAGATACAGAACTACCAAGAGAGCTTACAATAGATGAGATTAAACAAATAGAGGATAAATTTGCTGATGCAGCACTTAGGGTCAAAAAAGCAGGCTTTGATGGCGTAGAAATCCACTCAGCCCACGGATACCTACTAAACCAATTCCTATCCCCACTTACTAACAAAAGAGAAGACGAATATGGTGGGGACATCGAGGGAAGAATCAAAATCCACCTAGAAATCATCAAAAAAGTCAGAGAAAAAGTAGGAGAAGATTATCCAATATTTCTAAGACTAGGAGCAGGAGATGGTAAAGAAGCTGGCCTATCACAAAAAGATGCAGTCTACGCAGCAAAAGCTTTTGAAAAAGCAGGAGTAGATGCCCTTGACATATCAGGAGGCATGTGCCTATATTTCACCGATTATGACTACCCAGGATTCTTCGACTACCTATCAAAGCCTATCTACGAAGAAGTCAATATTCCAGTAATTCTCACAGGCGGGGTCAAAAAAGGAAAAGATATCGAAGAAATACTTCAAAGAGATGTATGTGACCTAGTTGGAGTAGGAAGAGCAGTATTTAAAGACTCTAACTGGATGGAAAATGAAGTGAAGCCACTTATAAAGTGATGCTATATAAAAAATCTTTATAAACTAAGGCTCTAAGGAGGAAGCAGAAAACTGCTTCTTTTTTTCACGAATATTTCACGTGAAACACCTTTACCACAAGTTTAATAAGAATAAATCTGTGAGATTAAATTATTCTAACAAATCTATTTGTGAGAATATATTATTTAAAAAGGGCTAGTTATAGAGCTTTATCTTATAAAGAAAATATTTGAACTAGATAAATCCGTGAGAATAATTATTCTAACACCTATTCGCACGGAATATGTGAGAATATTTCCTAATCTAACGCAGGTGTTATATAATATAGAAGAGGTGAGATATGAAAGAAACATCTAAGCTAGAGCTAAAAGAGAGAGTGACCAATTCATTTTTAAAAACTGTTAGTGCATTTTCCAATTACTATGGAGGTCAGATTATTTTTGGAGTTTCTGATAATGGAAAAATTTTAGGCCTTGATAATCCAGTAGATCAAAAATTAAATATTGAAAACAAGATAAACGATTCTATAAACCCAAATCCAGACTATAGCTTATCTATTGATCAAGATAACAATACAGTAGTCCTAACTATCAATCCTGGCAAGTACAGACCTTATTATTATGAATCTAAGGCATATGCTAGAAATGATACAGCTACTGTTGAAATGGATAAGAGAGAGCTTCAATCCATGATATTAGAAAGTTCTAATATTAGTTATGACTCCCTTGAAAGTAACAATAAAGAACTAAAGTTTGACTATCTAGAAGATTATCTAATAAGACAACTTGGTATAAGCAAGCTTAATCTAGATATACTAAAAACTCTGGAGCTTTATAGTCAGGACTACCAATACTATACGATAGCTGGAGAGCTTTTTTCTGATAATAATTTGATATCTGGCATAGATATAGCTAGATTTGGCGAAAGCATAAATATAATATTAGAAAGAAAAAAAGCAAATAATGACAGTATCTTAAAGCAACTTGAAGATAGCATGAATATTTATAGAAGTAATTATAAATATGAGAAGATAGAGGGAACGATCAGAAATAAATATGAAATGATTCCCGAAACTGCTCTAAGAGAAGCTATAGCCAATGCCCTTGTCCACAGACAATGGGATATAGATGCTAATATAAGAATATCTATGTATGGGGATAGGATTGAAATTGTATCACCAGGAGGCTTGCCAAGAGGTATAAGCCAAGAAGAATATCTAAACGGAGATTTATCAGTAATCAGAAATCCTATAATAGCTAATCTATTCTATAGATTAGACATTATAGAAAAGTTTGGAACAGGTATTAGAAGAATTAAGGAATCATACCAAGATTCATTTGTTAAGCCGGAATTTAAATTTACAGAAAATACTATAAAAGTAATTTTACCAGTGATTAAAAATATTGAATTAAGCAAAGACCAATCTTTGGTACTAGATTTAATAACGCACGGTATTAATAGTAGTAAGGAAATATCTGAGAGAAGTAAATTTAGTAGAACAAAAGTATTAGGAATTATAGAAGATCTCATTGACTTAAACATAATAGAAAAAACTGGGGGAGGCAGAAGCACTCGCTATGTTCCCTTGTTAACACATTTAAGATAAGAATATTAAAGTATACGTCTTCTTCCTATAAAATAAGTTCTTCTATATTATTAATAAGTCAACTCGATTGTAAGAAGAATAGCTATATCTAAAGATTCAAATAAAATAGAAAATCAAATAAAAAAATTATTAAAAAATAAATAATATAAGAACTTGAGCTTAGTGAAATGCCTATCTCTTTGATTGAGAGTTTAATATTTTATAACGCACACCTCATTAATTAATAGGCTGCCATATAAGATAGGAGGTAAAAGTACTCGAAGATAATTATTGTCCTACTATTCCATAGGTTGACAAATATCTAAAAAGGTGGGATTCTCTTGAGAGCTATGTTATGCAAGAAAAAGCCCTAGACAAACTATTCCTTGAAACATATCCATACAATATCGATATTAGTGAAATCCTTGTTAAAGCTTCTACATTGAATGATTTTTTATAGCACAAATATTTACTCAATATTTCAAGTAACTAAACACATTCATAACCTAAACATTGATAAAAAATTATACGATAAAGATACTACTATAGTTGATGAGATTGCGTTAGTAAATATGTATGGAAAATACAAAAACTTCTTTTCCTTGGCTACTAAGCACTGTAGTCATCACAATCTAGTAAATAATCCTATATATGATATATATGTTGAAAAGGTGTTAATGGAACTTAATAAGAGAGATGGGTTCTCTGAATCTAAAAGGAAAGATTTAAAAGACTTTCAAAAATTTAAATGCATAGTTATTGATTTCAGAGAACATTATAAATTAGAAGAATTTAACTTAAAAGATATTGACAGATATATATGTCAACTAGGGAAAGAGTTTTATACAAGAAAATACTAATATCTCTACGAGAATGCAAGTTTTATTTTTATGAAATAAAACTATTGAATATTTAAAAATAATAAAAAATAAGATTAACCAGATATAAAAATATACAAAGGATGATATATGCCAAAAAATACAACAATTTACGACTTATTAATTTCGTGCCCTGGAGATGTTTTAGAGTATGTTAGTGTAATAGAAGAGTGTGTAGAAAACTTTAATAAATCTATCGGCAACTTAAATAATATTAGATTAGAGACTAAGCATTGGTCTAAGGATAGCTATCCTCAGTCTGGAGGCAAAGCTCAGGAACTGCTAAACAATCAATTTGTAAGGAATTGCGATGCGGCCATTGCAATTTTTTGGACTAGGTTTGGTACGCCGACAGAAAAATATGGTTCTGGTACTGAAGAGGAAATAGAAGAGATGTTATCAATGGATAAGCAAGTTTTCATGTATTTTTTGGAAGCTCCAATTATCCCTTCTGAACATAATCCAGATCAATATCAAAAAGTTCAAAATTTTAAAGAAAAATATCAGAATATAGGATTATATACATTAGTAAATGATAAGGATGATTTTCATAAACAACTTACAAACCATTTATCATTATATTTCTTACAACTAATCACAAAAAAAGATACAACAGATGATAAAATGAGACCCATTTTAACAATAAGGGATTTAGATGCATCATCAGAAGATAAGGTTTCACTTGTCAAGACTAATTTACTAAAATCAAGATTTATTAAAAGAAAAAAAGACAAGATTATAGAAAATATTAATACATTAAATGATAATGTTTTACCTGTAACAAAGGATGAAAAATTAAATGTACAAGAAGGTGATATTGAAGAAAGAAATATTACCTATAAGTTTCATAGTTCCCAAAAAACTGAAAATGTTATCGATAATGTTTCTATTTTTGGTAGTGAATATGTAAAAGTTAATGATAATTGGAAAAATACTGTAAATTCATTTGCTTATAATAACGATATTAAATTACATGAAGATTTTTGGAATATAGGAAACTTAAAGATACGTAATTCTACCTATCAATCTATTTTTTCAAGTAATGGTTCATCACTTGTGGGAACTGATGAGGAAAAGAACTATTACTTTTCATTACGAGATCTATACAGGTCAATAGAAGGTTATAATCAATATGTTGATTATTTAGGATACATTGATAATGTAGACTTTTTAAAACTAAGGGTTTCTAATTTAGGAACTAAGTATGATGAAGATATTGATGTTAAATTATTGATACCAAAAGGATGTTTGCTAAAACATGATGAACTACCTTATCCAGGCATTGATATTATTGATGAAGTATTAAGTAATGGTTTTATTAACTACGCTTTCTCTTTTAAAGATAGTGATAGTTATAACAAATATGAATTTACTAAACCAAATTCCCCAAGTTTTAATAATATGAATAGATCTTTATCGTTATCTTTTTTAGAAAAGAGTAGGGATGAGCAATATGAAGATAATAAAGAAGATTATAGAGATTCGTTGGATACAATATTTCAGTATAAGATAGTAGAGAAATCAGATTCCGACGTGTTAATGTTCAATATAGACTATTTAAAGCATAATACATCAATAGCTTTTCCTTCAGCTCTTATGTTTAAAGATGTTCCTGAGTTAATTGAATATGAAATAAATTCAAAAAATATACCAGAAGTTATTAAAGGAAAACTAATCCTAAAAAATTGATACAATTGACTTTTAAAAAATTTATATACAAAAGGAGTGTGTATATGGAAACTAGTGTTAATCTTTACCAAAAATTATGGGCGGCTTCTGATGATTTGCGTTCTCAGATGGATGCCAATGAGTATAAGAACTACCTTTTAGGTATCATTTTTTATAAGTACTTATCAGACAAGATGCTAGATGAGGTTGGCAAATTACTTGAAGTTGAAAGCTCTGATCTAGTGGAGATTCAGGAAATCTATGCAGAAGAGATGCAGGGGGATGATGCTGACCTTATTACTGAGGAGCTAAGGAACAAATTTTCCTTTATCATAGGGCCAGACCATACCTTTACTCATTTTATAAAACAAATCGAGGAGGGGACTTTTCAGCTAGATGACTTGGGACAGGCTTTCAATGAAATCGAACGTTCTGATGAAGACTATATAGGACTTTTCGAGGATATTGACCTCTATTCCAACAAGCTAGGTAAGGCTCCACAAGAGAAAAACAAACGCATATCAAATGTTATGAAGCAATTTGCAGAAGTCAACTTCGCCAACTATTCTGGCGATGTCCTTGGTGATGTTTACGAATATATGCTAGCAAATTTCGCCTCAGAATCGGGAAAAAAGGCAGGGGAATTCTACACTCCACAGCCAGTATCTAGGCTTATGGCAATGATAGCTATGGATGGCAATGAGGACAAACAAGGCCTTACAGTATATGACCCAACTCTTGGGTTTCGTGTCATAATAGTGATAGAGGCAAATAGTTATGTAAATATAAGGAGTTCAAGACTTCTACCAAAGTTTAAAACTCAAAAAATAAATAGTTGGTGTGCTGCTTAGAGTATCCATTTTAACAATGGGTATTGTAAATAGCATACCAATAAAACTAAGGATTCTTTAAAGAGTCTTATTTTGTTATGAAAATTTAATATGCAAATCTCAGACGATAGAAAGTAATAATTCTGTCGTCTTTTTTTATTTCAAAGAAAGGAGGTAAGGATGAATTTTGATTATTTTTATAATAGGCAATCTGAGATGTATAACTTCATTAGGTTACCTATGGTATTAATGGAAGATGAAATTTTTGAGAGCATTTCTATTGAAGCTAAAGTTTTGTATTCATATATGCTTAATCGAATGGGTCTTTCATATAAAAATGGCTGGATAGATGAAGATGGAAAAGTCTTTATTTATTACACAATTGAAAGCATAAAAGATCAATTTAATTGTGCAAGTGAAAAAGCAAATAAATTAATAGCTGAACTTGATATTAAATCAGGGATAGGACTGATTGAAAAGAAAAGACAAGGACTTGGAAAGCCTAATAGAATTTATGTTAAAGACTTTATGAGCATATTTAATAATATGGAATTAAAAAATCAAGAAGTTCGAAAAACAAAATTCCAGAAGTTCGATAATCGAAATTCAAGAGATTCGAATATCGAAAGTCAAGATTTTCGAAAATCGGAAGGTAACTATAACAATATTAGTAATAATGAGTTAAGAAAGAATGATTTTAGTAAGGGACAAAAGCCTTATGGAATATATAAAAATATATTTTTGACTGATGAAGAATATAAGGACTTAACAAATGAGTTAGGAAGTAGAATTAATGAATACATTGATAGGTTGTCGTCATATATGAAAGCAAATAACAGAGCGTATCAAGATCATAAGGCAACGATAATCAATTGGTATCTTAATGATCAGGCAAAAAACGTTAATGACAAGTCAACAAGAAAAATGAATTACGATATAGGAGAGAGTTTATGAAGAACTTAAAAGATTTTGTATTAAGAGAAAATGATATTGAAAGAAATGGACATATTTATTGCAAGGTATGTGGTAAAAGAGTCGATGGAGAATTACTTGACCTTGGATTTACAAAGTTTATTCCCAGAATTAAATGTGAATGTGAAATAAAAAGAGATAAGGAAAATGAAGAAAGAGAAAGACTGATGAAAATATCTTCATTGAAAAGAGATTGCTTCTCATCGCATATCCAGCACCAATATACTTTTGAGAGATTCTTAAATGAAAAAGGTCAAGCTTACAAGGTTGCTTACAATTACGCCAAAAATTTTGAACAAATGAAGGAAGACAATGTTGGACTTTTATTTTATGGAGATGTTGGCAGTGGAAAGACTTATCTTGCTTGTTCTATTGCAAATGAATTAATTGAAAGAGAACAAGTTAAAGTTAAGATTATGAATTTATCTCAAGTTATAAACCAAATACAAAAATCAGCATTTAAACTAGATTCAAATGAAATAATAAGTAACCTCTCTAATATTCCCTTGTTAATTTTAGATGACCTTGGAATTGAAAGGGATACATCTTATGCAAGAGAACAAGTATATAACATTATAAACTCAAGATACTTAAAGGGTAGGCCTACAATTTTTACTACAAACTTATCATTGGAAATTATTCAAAATCCTAATATTGACCTTGAGTATCAGAGGATATATTCAAGAATACTTGAAATGACAATACCAGTTAAAGTTACGGGAGAAGATTTTAGAAGAAAAATCCATCAAGAGAAGTTAAGAAAATACAAAGAGTTACTTTTATATGGAGGTGGAATAGATGATTAATGAAGAAGTATCTAGGTCGAGTCTTAATCTTGAAGTAAGACTTGCAAAAGCAACAAGTAAAGCAATTCTTGATGCCTTAAAGAAAGTACACAAGCAAATAGAAGAACAAGGAGGCTTGAAAAATGTAATAAAAAACAATGGAGAAGAAGTAAAGCTAAAAGATATGGTTAAAAAGGGACAGTTAGAAGAAATTAATCTAAAGGATCCTGAGTTAAAAGAATTAAAGAAAATTTTAAATAAACACGGAGTGAAGTTTTCTGTTATGAAAGATAAGGAAACTGGAAACCACTCTGTGTTTTTTCAATCCAAGGATATAAAAGTAATGGAACACGCCTTTAAAAAAGCAGTTAGAGCTTCTGAAAGAAAGTCAGATAGAAAAGATTCAATAACGAAGACAATAAATAAGTTTAAAGATATGGCTAAGGATACCATTAGTAAAGATAAAGTTAAAAATAAACATAAGGAGCAAAGCTTATGATAAGTAATTTAAAAACATTTGAAAATAAGAATTTTGGGAAACTCACTGTTATAGAAAAAGACGGTGAGTTTTTCTTTATAGCAAATGAAGTAGCAACTATGTTAGGATATGTTAATCCAAGAAAAGCTGTTTATGACCATGTAGATGAAGAAGATAAGGGTGTAACGAAATGGAACACCCCTGGAGGAATACAGAATATTTCAATAATTAATGAGTCAGGATTGTATTCACTTATCCTCTCATCAAAACTGCCAAAAGCAAAAATATTCAAAGCTTGGGTAACTAGAGAAGTCTTACCAAGTATTAGAAAAAACGGAGGATATATAGTAGGGCAAGAAAAGAAAACTAACGAAGAGCTACTTGCAGATGCAATTCTAGTAGCCAATAGAATTATTGCCGAAAGAGAAGAAGAGATTGAAGAATTAAGACCAAAGGCAGATTATTATGACAAATTAGTAGATTATAATCTACTTACAAACTTTAGAAATACTGCCAAGGAGTTAGGAATACCACAAAATCAATTTATAAGTTTTTTAATGGATAAGGGATTAATTTATAGAGATAAGAAAAAGAAACTCTTACCTTATGCAGATAAGAACAAGGGATATTTTGAAGTAAAAGAATGGGTTGATCCACTAGGTACACTTGTAGGCATACAAACATTTATAACACCAAAAGGAAGACACTACCTACTAATTTTATTAGATAGCGAAGGTTTCTACGATGAATAAGGTATTAGAAGCCATTCTTTCTGATATTAAAAACTTAATTAAAATAGACAACCCAAAGAAATTTATATTATCAAACATTCCCTATTTATCCTTTTTCTACATTGGAAATATTTTTTCTAAGCACATCAATTCTTATGTAGGAGGAGATATTATTGACAGAATAATGGTGGGAATTTCTGATATAGGAACTTTATCTTATATACCAAGTATTAATCCGAGGGACTTGTTAGTAGGTATTTCAGCTGCTGCTCTTGTTAAGTTAATTGTTTATAGCAAAGGTAAAAACAAAAAGAAATATAGGCAAGGTAAAGAATACGGATCTGCAAGATGGGGAGAAAGCAAGGATATTGCTCCATACATTGACCCTAAGTTTGAAAACAATGTTCTTATAACTAATACCGAAAGGCTAACAATGAACTCAAGACCTAAGAATCCTAAATATGCGAGAAATAAAAATGTATTAGTAATAGGTGGTTCTGGATCTGGTAAAACAAGATTTTATGTAAAGCCAAATTTAATGCAAATGCATTCTTCTTATGTAGTAACAGACCCTAAAGGTACACTTGTGTTAGAGTGCGGAAAAATGCTTTATGAAAATGGATATGACATAAAGATTTTAAATACAATAAACTTTAAAAAATCTATGAAATACAATCCCTTTGCTTATCTTCGATCAGAAAAAGATATTTTAAAACTTGTGCAAACAATTATTGCTAACACCAAGGGAGATGGAGAAAAGGCAGGAGAAGATTTCTGGGTAAAGGCTGAGAAATTATATTACACTGCCCTTATCGGTTATATCTATTATGAAGCACCAGAAGAAGAAAAGAACTTTAAGACGCTTTTGGATATGATTGATGCAAGTGAAGTTAGAGAAGATGACGAAACCTATATGAACCCAATTGATAGGCTCTTTGAAGCTCTTGAAAAGAAAGACCCAAGTCATTTTGCAGTTAAACAATATAAGAAATATAAACTGGCAGCAGGGAAAACTGCAAAGTCAATTTTAATATCTTGTGGAGCAAGACTTGCACCTTTTGATATAAGAGAGCTTAGAGAACTAATGAGCGAAGATGAATTAGAACTCGATAAAATTGGAGATAGAAAAACTGCCTTGTTTGTAATAATATCAGATACTGATGATACCTTTAACTTTGTAGTATCAATAATGTATTCACAATTATTTAATCTACTATGTGATAAGGCTGATGATGTGTATGGCGGAAGACTTCCTGTTCATGTTAGGTGTTTGCTTGATGAGTTTGCAAATATTGGCTTAATTCCTAAATTTGAAAAACTGATTGCAACAATTCGTTCAAGAGAAATATCAGCAAGTATCATTCTGCAAGCACAATCTCAATTAAAGGCAATCTATAAAGATCATGCAGATACAATAGTTGGTAACTGTGACTCAACACTCTTTCTAGGAGGAAAAGAAAAAACAACAGTAAAAGAACTATCAGAAACCCTAGGAAAAGAAACCATAGACTTATATAACACATCAGAAACAAGATCCAACCAGAAATCTTTTGGTCTAAATTATCAAAAAACTGGCAAGGAACTTATGAGCCAAGATGAAATAACTGTAATGGATGGTGGGAAGTGTATTTATCAGTTAAGAGGAGTAAGACCTTTCTTGTCTGATAAGTTTGATATTACAAAACATAAGAATTACAAGTTGTTGGAAGATTACGATAAGAAAAACTTGTTTGATGTGGAAGAGTATTTAACAAATAGAAATAAGGTAAAGTTAAAATCAAGTTATAGAATAAATAGGTTAAACATTTGAGTTTATGGAGTAAGCGAAATGTGTGAAAATAGAAAATCATCTTTAATTATATTAAATATAAACGGTGAGCAGTTTATTTTGGAAAGTGATACAGAACTCACTATGGATAAGAAAAATTATATTGGAGCAATATGCGAGACAATGTACGATGAAAGTAATGAATGGTATGATGATATATACGATATGTCCCCATATGATATTGCTAAGCTATTTGAAAAAACAGTAAAAGAAGAAGTAGGAATAACTGTTACATTTAAAGCGATAGACCTTGAAGTATCGATTTTAGAAGATTAGAAATAAGGTATTAATAGGCGATAGAAATTAAAAACTCTATCGTCTTTTTTTATACTCAAAATTAGGAGGTTAAGATGGTAAGGATAAGAAGTCCCACTTAAAACAATTTAATATATAAGAAATTTAGCGATTGAAATATAAGTTCAGTCGCTTTTTTAATTGAAATTTTTAGATTAAGGAGAAGAAATTAATGGATAGAGAAATGATAAATATTAATGCAAATTTAGTTAAGGAAGCTGATTTTTCAGAATTTGAAAAAGATGGAGAAAGTGTTCAAGTAGCAAATTTTGCTCTTGTGAAAAAATATGGAAAGGGCAAAGAATATACAAATTGCTCAGTATATGGAGAAAAGGTAGAAATTGCAAAAGAATTTGAAAAAGGAGATCTAATCCATGTCTTTGGATATTTCAAAGAAAACAAAAAAGGAGATAAGGTCTACAAGAATTTTATAGTTAAATCACTAAACAAAATAGAAAATAAGAAAGAAAACGAGGAGGAATAATATGGAATTTTTTACAGCTGGAGTTGGAGTTTTAAAGACACTTGTAACTGCAATTGGTGCAGGTTTAGGAGCATGGGGAGTTATTAACTTAATGGAAGGTTATGGTAATGATAACCCTGGTGCTAAATCTCAAGGTATTAAGCAGCTTATGGCTGGTGGAGGAATTGTACTAATTGGTATTAAATTAATTCCACTACTTGCAAATACTTTAAATTAGGAGAAAGTCTATGTTTGGTATCTTTGACAAGCTAACTGAATTTTTTAAGGATATGCTACTCGGAGGTATCAAAGCAAATCTTGAGTCCATGTTCTTAGATATAAATGACAAGGTAGGAGTTATTGCGACTGATGTTGGTAAAACACCAATGGGTTGGAATGGAGAAGTATATAACTTCATAAAAAACATTAATGATAATGTGATTGTTCCAATAGCAGGTCTTATCATAACAGCAGTTTTATGTATTGAACTCATAAATATGGTTATGCAAAAGAATAATATGCACGATACAGATACTTTTGAGTTTTTCAAATACATTATAAAGATGTTTATAGCAGTCTACCTTGCAAGCCATGCCTTTGAGTTTTCAATGGCAGTCTTTGATGTGGCACAAAATCTTGTAAACAAAGCGGCAGGGGTAATCACTACTTCTGCCACTGTTTCAGGAGATCAAATAGTTGCAATGGTTGATACATTGAAAGAAAAAGATGTTGGTGCATTAATAATGATATTAGTTGAAACAAGCCTTGTAAGGATTGCAATTCAATGTATATCTTTAACTATTACCTTAATAGTATATGGGCGTATGTTTGAAATATATGTCTACTCATCAGTATCATCCATACCATTTGCGACAATGGGAAATAAAGAATGGGGTCAGATTGGAACAAATTATATCAAGGGACTTTTTGCCTTGGGACTACAAGGTTTGTTTTTGATGATATGTTTAGGTATCTACACCGTTTTAATAAGAACGGTACAGGTTACAGATATCCACGCAAGCTTGTTTAGTATATTAGGATATGCTCTATTACTTGGACTTATGATGTTTAAGAGTGGAACAGTTGCAAAAAGTATTATGAATACGCACTAGGAGGAATAAATGTTAAAAAAGAAAAATTGTGCTTTATTGGGACTTGGTATTTTATTGGGAGGAACTTATGAAATCTTAAAAGAGAAAAAAAGAAATGAAGAGATTAGAAACTTAAAGAAAAGAATAAACAGACTCGGAAGATGTCATAATGAATTTGTTATGTATCAAGGAGAATACAATGACAGAAATGAAGAAAAACAAGAAGAATTAGAAGAAAGAATTAGCTACCTGGAAGAGGAAACAACATCTAATTATGACTATATACTTGAACTTTCTAAAGAAGAAGTAGAGGGAGATTAAAATGGCATATGTACCAATACCAAAAGATTTGGACAAGATTAAAACAAAGGTTGCCTTTAACTTAACTAAAAGGCAACTAATAGGTTTTTCTGTGGCAGGACTAATTGGCATACCAACCTATCTATTTATGAAGAAATATCTACCTAATGATGTTTCAATTATTGCAATGCTAATAGTAACCCTGCCAATCTTTTTTATAACCTTATATGAAAAAGATACCTTAACTTTTGAAAAATATTTTAAATTTTTCTATCTTCATAAGTTTTATCAACCAACTAAGAGAATAAGAAAGGAGGCATACATTGAAGCAAAGAAAAAAGCAAATCAGCGACTTAAATCTAAGGGAAAAACAATTAAAAAAAGACCGAAAGGAAGTAAGAAGGCTAAAAACAAAGAAAGATCCAACAAATAGTCTTCTAAGTGTACTTTTAAAGAAAGAGAAAAAGAGATTTACTGTTGAAGATACAATTCCCTATATAAGAATGTTACCAGAGGGCATTTGCCAGTTAGATGAAAAAAATTATTCAAGGACAATTTCATTTCAAGATATAAATTACCAGTTGGCATTGGAAGAAGATAGAGATTTAATCTTTAACCAATTTGCCAACTTTTTAAATTCTTTTGATCCAAGTGTCCACATTGAACTTTCGTATGTAAATCAATTAGGAAGAAATAAAGACCTACAAGATGCAATTAAAATTGCTGATAAGGGAGACTTCTATGACGATGTAAGAAAAGAGTTTAGGGAGATGTTAAAGCTTCAACTTGCAAAGGGCAATAACGGACTTAAAAAGATGAAGTATATAACCTTTACAACAGAAGCCGATAACCTAGAGCAAGCAAGAGCAAAGTTAAATAGACTTGAAGTAGATATTTTATCTAACTTTAAATCTATGGGAGTAAGAGCAGAAAGCCTTGATGGTGAAGAAAGGCTAAGACTTGTTCACGATATGTTAAATCCAGACAAAAACTTTTATTTTTCATATAAAGATTTGAAGAAGAAAGAGTCTACAAAGTCACATATAACTCCCAATATCTTTAATTTTGCACCAGCAAATAATTTTAAATTTGGTAAATATATTGGAGCAGTAAGCCATTTTCAAATACTTGCAAGTGAGTTATCAGACAGAATGTTATCTGAGTTTTTAGATATTGATGACAATATTTATGTAGCTTTTCATATAGATGTAGTTGAACAAGCAGAAGCCATTAAACTCATTAAGAGAAAAAATACAGACCTGGATAGAATGAAAATTGAAGAACAAAAGAAAGCAGTTCGAGCAGGATATGATATGGATATTATTCCATCAGATATAAATACTTTTGGTGCGGATGTTAAGTCCATGTTATCTGACTTACAAAATAGAGATGAAAGGCTCTTTGTAGTTACCATAGTAATGATGAATTTTGCTAGGACTAATCAAAAATTAGAAAATACTATTGCTCAAATCTCATCAATTGCTAACAGACATAATTGTCAGGTGAAAAGATTATCTCATCAGCAAGAGCAAGGACTTGTTTCTGTCTTACCTCTAGGAGTTAACCAAGTCGAGATAAAAAGATTTTTAACTTCATCATCAACGGCAGTATTTATGCCTTTTACAACAGAAGAGCTATTTATTGATTCAGCAAATTCTTTGTACTATGGCTTAAATGCCCTTAGCCAAAACTTAATTATGGCAGATAGGAAGAAACTCAAGAACCCTAACGGATTAATATTAGGAACACCAGGTTCTGGTAAATCTTTCTCGGCAAAGAGAGAGATGGCAAATGCAATTCTTGTAACAGACGATGATGTAATTATTTGTGATCCTGAAGGCGAGTATTCAAACCTTGTAAAACAATTTAATGGAGAAGTTATTAAAGTTTCAGCAAAATCAAAGGACTACCTTAATCCACTAGATATTAATATGAACTATGGAGATGGGGACGCACCTTTAAAGGATAAGGCAAACTTCATAATGTCTATGCTTGAACTTGTAGTAGGAGGATCTGGTCTTACTGCTGCAGAAAAATCTGTTATAGATAGGTGCTTACCAAAGATATACCAAAAATATTTTGAAGACCCAAAACCAGAAAATATGCCAATATTAGGAGATTTATACGATATGCTCCTATCTCAAGAAGAGGGAGTCGGTAGAAAACTAGCAACAGAAATGGAAATTTATGTTAAGGGAAGTCTTAATGTATTTAATAATAGGTCAAATGTTGACTTAAATAGACAACTACTCTGTTTTGATATAAAAGAGCTAGGAACACAACTTAAAAAAATAGGTATGCTTGTAATTCAAGACCAGGTTTGGAACAAGGTTTCCCTAAATAGAGGAAGCAAGTCTACTAGATACTATATAGATGAGTTCCACCTTTTATTAAAAGACCCACAAACTGCTTCATATTCAGTAGAAATCTGGAAAAGATTTAGAAAATGGGGTGGTATTCCAACAGGTATAACACAAAACGTAAAAGACCTTTTAACAAGTCAGGAAATTGAAAATATCTTTGATAATACAGACTTTGTTCTAATGTTAAATCAAGCATCTGGAGATAGGGATATTCTTGCTAAGAAATTAAAAATATCGCCTTATCAGTTAAACTATATAACTAATTCAAATGCAGGTGAGGGACTCTTATTCTTTGGAAATACTATTGTTCCATTTATAGATAAATTCCCTAAAGACACCATGCTATATAAGCTAATGACAACAAAACCAGAAGAAGCTAAGTAGGTGTGATATGGATAAAAAACTAAAAAAAGATTTTCAAAAGAAAATTATACGAAATAGGGACGCTCCTGAAAAGAATATGGATAGTAAACTTGTTCATTCAGATGATTATACCAATAAGATTATTAAGAATAAGGATAGGTTCGGAGATAAAATTTCAGAAAAAGAATCTAAACTTATTCATGAGAATGTATTAGCTAAAGATCAAAAACAAGATAAACTAAAAGATTTTCAGAAGTCTAAAAACAAGGAAAGAATTAGAAAAGAATTTTTAGATAATAAGGATAAGGTTGAAGAAACAAAACAAACTAATCTTGAAATAAGGACAGATGAAAGCTTTAAACTTGATGAAGAGTTAGATGTAGACTTCAAAAAGGTAAATTTTGAAAGTGAAAATAGTAGAAATATTAATTCTAATAAATTAACAACAGATGATATTTCAGCTAACGCTCAACCAATAAGCAATAAGAAGGCATCAAGTAAAAGAAAAGTTCTTAAAAATTATGAGGATAAACTTATCCATAGTAAGGATAAATTCCAAGACAAAATCAACGAGAAAGAGTCTAAGCGAATCCAGACAAGTGAAGATAAACCTATCGAAGCAGAGAAAAGCAAGAGAATATATAGAAAAGATAAGCTTGTTAAAGATGAAGTGAGCAAGAACGACAGTAATGCTAATATCGATAAAAAGCGAAAACAGAAACTTTATCAAGAAAAGAAGTTTAGAGATAAGGAGAAAATTTCTAAAGAAAAAGATAAAGAAAATAAGCTAAACGAAGTTGATACAGATAAAACTTTTGATAATCCTGAGTTTAAAGACAATAATCAAGAATTTATAAAAGATGAAAAAGAAACAAGCCTTAAACCTTCAGAACAAAAGAAAGTTAATAAAAAGAAGACTTACTACAAGAGAAAAAATTATGAAAGTGATAAATTTACTCGAAAGAAAATCGATGACTTAAAAAATGAATCTAAGAAAGTTACACCGAAAGATTCTAAGAAGGCACAAGATGTTAAAGACTTTATATCAGATAAAAAGATTGGAGAGCTTGAAAAGTCTAAAAGCAAGCTAAAGGATAATATTTTAAAGAATAAAACTAAAGGAAGTCTATCTTCTGGGGTTTTATTATCTGGAGCTAAGTCATCAGAGTTAGTGAGAGATTATTTAAGTTCAGGATCTGATAATACTGGTGTAGAATCTGGAGAAAAGGCCGCTAATGTAAGCTCTAAACTTCAGCATGGAATAAGGAAGTATAAGTTAGACAAAAAGAAAAAGTCATTAAAAAAGCTATCTACACTTGATAAGAAAATAAGAAATAGAAAAAGCAAGTTGGAGTTTAAAAGTGGCTTGGAAGATTTAAAAAAGTCAGACTCCTATATAAAGAAAAATAGATTTAAGAAGTTTTACCAAAGAAAACAAATGAAAAGCATGATAGCTAAAAAGCACGAAACAAGACTGGTAGATAGAGTTAAAAAAGCTATTTTAAGTTTAGGTAAGGCTTCTAAAGAGCTAATCGTAAGAAAAAGTAAGATGGTTCTATTTCTAGTAATAGGACTAGGTCTTATGCTATCAATCATGATTGGTGGTGGAAGTGTTGGTATGAGTGGATTAAGTAACTCTGTTAACTCAGTAATGACAACAACATACCTATCACAAGATACAGTTCTAAGTGAAGTTAATCAAGAATTTTCATCAATGGAGTATGACCTACAATCACAAATCGAAAGTGTAAAAACAAGTCATCCTGGATATGACGAATATATTATAAATAAAGATGGAGAAATTGGTCATAATACCCATGAACTTTTATCCTATATAACTTCAAGATGTGGTGAAGTAAAATCAGCATCTGAAGTAAAAGGAATTTTAAAAGAGCTTTTCGATAAAATGTATAAGCTTGATTTTAAGGAAGAAATCGAAATTAGAACAAGAACAGTAGAAAGAACTAGATATGATAGTCGTGGTAATCCCTATACTAGCTATGAAAAAGAAGAGTACGAATATAAAAAGTTAATTGTAACTTTAAAGAAAAGAGAAATGGATGAAGTTGTTAGGGAAATATTTAAAGATTATCCAGACAATGTAGTTCATTATGAAGCTCTTCTTGAAGCTAAGGGAAATATGGGAGATGTTTTTGGATCAGGTAATGGGGACTTAGGAGAAATAGTAGATAATCCAAACTTTGGAAATCCTGGTCTTGCTTTTGATTCAGCTACTGCCAAAGCCTTATTTAATGAAGCAGAAAAACATATAGGCAAAAGATATGTGTTTGGAGCAAGTGGACCATCTAACTTTGACTGCTCAGGTTTTGTATGTTGGTCATTTACAAAGTCTGGTGTAAAGAGAATGCCAAGAACAACTGCATGGAGAATATACAAAGACTATTGTAACCCAGTCAGTCCAAGTGAAGCTCAACCTGGAGATATTATATTTTTCCATTCAACATATAACAGTGGAACACCAATATCTCACGTAGGAATATACGCAGGTAATGGAATGATGATTCACGCAGGAGATCCAATTCAATACACATCAATAAATTCAAAATATTGGAAATCACACTTTTATGGTTTTGGAAGACCTAGATAGAAGGGAGATATTATGTGAACAGGAAGCTTATAAGTATTAGAAACAAAAAGAAAAAAATAGAAGAGAAATTGAAAGATTTAAATGCAAAATACAAGGAAATTTGCGATGAAGAAATACAGGTTGAAAATGAAGAAATAATTGTAACTCTTAGGAGGAACAATATTAGCTTGGAAGAATTAATGGAGAAAATCAATGATAGAAAAAGAGAAGAGAAATTAAAAGAAAAGGAGAACATTCATAATGAAGAAATTTAATACGAACAGACTAAGAGCCTTTTTTATGGCTCTTTTATTAGTTTTAACATCAACTGTGCATACAAGTGCATTTGCAAAGTCTGATGTTACTTGGACGGAAGATGATTTTATGTATTCCTCTGAGGGAAATATAATCGCTTTTAGTGATAAGGGCTTAGAAAAGAAAGAAAAGACAAATATTCTAGTATTTCCTGAAGGAACGAAGTCTATAAATGGAAATTATTCTTTAAGTCATTCAAACGATGAACTTAGATATAAAAGAGAATTTGGGCGTGGCAAACATTGGGATAAAGTAATTATTCCTGATTCTGTTAAGCATTTAGGTTATGCTGCCTTTTACGAAGCAAGTATAGATGAAGTAAAACTATCAAATAGTCTAACTTATCTTGGTGGTTTAGCATTTTTCAATTGTGGACTTAGAGAAGTAACTTTACCTAATACTTTGGTAAATATTGAACATAATGCTTTTGAAAGAAATAACCTTCAAGAAATAACTATACCGAAGTCTGTGAAGACAATTGAACAGTATGCTTTTTCAAGAAATAAACTGCACACTGTAAAAGTTTTAGGCAATCCAAACATTAACAGTAAGGGAGTATTCCATAATCAAGAAGTTGAGTATAGACCAAAACAAAATCCATTTTACGAAAATCATTTTGGTTTCAACGGAAATCAAGGATTCAAATCTATTCCTAATGGATTAAAGTTTGAAAATGGAGAGTTTGTCTTTGATAAGAACGTAGATAGTGTAGAACTTGAATTTGATTATAACAATGATTTGTATCAAGGAAAGATGACTATATACAATCCAAATAAATATTCCATTGATACTCAAACAGATTTAACAGGGCAAGATATTGATGAAAAGGACAATAAGATTGATGATTTAACTAAAAATATTAAGGACTTGGAAAATCAGATCAAAGACTTAAATGATAAGAAACAAGAAGACCAAACAAAGATAGATGAATTAAAGGAAAAGTTAGAATCTTGCAAAGATAATGGAGAAAAACTAAAACAAGAAAAAACTAAGCTAGAAGAAGAAATTATAGATAAAGACAATAAGATTGCTCAATTGAATAAAGAAATTGAGAATCTTAAAAACTCTAATAATGATGAACTAATCGCAGAAATTACTCAGCTTAAAGATGAATTAAAAAGATTACAAGATGAAAATGCAAAACTAAAAGAAGATTATTCATCTACAAAATGGGAGTTAGAAGCTGAGAAAGAAAAGGCTGATAAAAACGAAAATAAAATCAAAGAAATGCAAGAAAAGCTCGAGTCTTTAGAAGAGGAACTTGCAAAGAAGACTAAAGAAATTGAGGATAAAGATAATAAAATTAAGGGTTTGGAAAAAGCTCTTGATGAAAAAGATAATAAGATAAAAGAATTAGAGAATAAAAAGAAAGAAACAGAAAAGACTAAGTCAGAATGCTTTAAGAAAATTGAAGAGCTTCAAAAGGCTATTGATAGTTTAAAAGAATCTTCTGAAAATATGAAAAAAGATTTAGAAGAGAAGATTAAAGGGTTAGAAGAAAAACAAAAAGCTTCTGAAGAAGAAATTAAAAAGCTAAAAGAAGAATTAGATAAGAAAATTGAAGAAGCAAAGAAGTTAATCGAGGAAGCAAATAAAAAAGCGAAAGAAGAACTTGAAAAACAATCTAAAGATGAAAAAGATAAAAATCTAAACCAAGACTTATCTAAGAAATTAGATGAACTTCTAAAACTCCAAAAAGAAAACAAAGAAAAGAAAGAAGATAAGAAATCTCAAGATAAGAAGTGGGATGAACTTTTGAAAGCTGATGACAAGAATATCCTAAATCAATTTGATCTTAACAAGATGAAAAAGCAAGAGGAACAACAAGGCAAAAAACAAGATAAAGATGAAAAAGAATTTGCAGTTTTTCAAGTAGACAAAAACTTTTATAACATTATCAATAAAGATGGTAAGACAACAGTCTATATGGATGTAAAAACTTATGTAGATCAAGGAAGAACTATGATTCCAGTAAGATATATCGCTTATACTCTAGGTTTTAATGTTGAGTATGACAATTCTACTCGTGAAGCTATTTTCTCAAATAAAGAGAATAATATCCTAGCTAAAAAGACATTAAGACTAAATATTGATACTGGTGTTATGAAAGATTCAGATGGAAAGGTCTACAATTCAGATGTTAAGCCAGTGATTATAAATGGAAGAATTCATGCTTCAATTTCAAATATTGCTAAAGCTTTTGGAGCAAGTCATGGAGATATTAAAGATGGCAAAAACCAAACAATAGAATGGGACAATGCTAGAAAAGCAGTCTATGTATTTAAAAATGTAAAATAAGAAAGGATAGAAAAATGAATAAGAGTATTAAACGAGGAGTAGCCATAGCGTTACTCCTTTTTACATTTACAGTACCAAAAGCTACATTTGCGATGACAAATGAAGGGCAAATAGAAAGTCAAAATGAATCAATCTATGAACCACAAAAAGAAGAATTTGAAAAAATGTTGAAAGATGATGTTTTTACACCATCAAAAGAAGAAATTCCTTATCAAGATGTTCCAAGAATACCAGGAAATACAAGTGAAGCAAACAAGCCTTCAAATAATCCTCCAAAGAAAACCCCACTTGTAAAAGGTGGTAATACAAAGGCAGTAAATAATCTTGCGACACAAGAAAATAAGGCAAGAGGTTCAGTAATTGAAAATGTAGATAGGAATGGAAAAGATATAACACCAAGTGGAGATACAGAAAAAGATAAAGAAAATCCAGTAGATGTGAGACAATTTTTAACATTTCAAACTAAAAGTGGAAAAACTATGCACCTAATAGTGGATCACTCATCAAATCAAGATAATGTAAGGCTATTGACAGAAGTAGGAGAGAAAGACCTACTTAATATGATTGAATCAGAAGACAAAAATACTATAAAGGTTGAAGAGCCTAAGAAAGAAGAAGTAAAAAAAGAAGAACCTAAGACTGTTCCAGTAAAAGAAGAAAAGAAAAGTGGAATAGGTTCATTTCTAATTATTGCACTTGTAATTGGAGGAGTTATAGGAGCAGGATACTATTTTAAGGTAGTCAAAGCTAAGGAAGATAAAATGTTGGAAGACTTTGAAGAAGATGATAAGGATTATATTAGTGAGTCGGAAGATGAATCTGACAATGATGAAAGTCATGAAGAATCACTAGATGATGATGGCGATGAACTATTATAAGAATATTAAATTTAAGTACAATTGAACTTTTGTCCCAGATATGATATGATATTTGGGACAAAGGAGGATTGTAATGAGTTCATATATAGAAAAAATATCAGATAAAATAAATGATTTTGACTCACATAAAGTATTTTTTGCTAATGACTTTTTAGATATTGCTTCTTATGAAACTTCTAGAAAGACATTGAATAGGATGGTAAATGAAGATAAAATTAAGCGTGTCATTGATGGCTTTTATTACAATCCAAGATATAGTGAATTAATTGGAGAGTACGAAGCAGTATCAATTCACGAATTAGCACTTGCCATAGCAAGAAAATACAATTGGAATATTGCACCATATAATAGCACAGCCTTAAACTTATTAGGACTTTCAACACAAGTTCCAACTCACTATAAATATATATCTAGTGGAAGATATAAAGAATATAAAATTGGGGATACAGTTTTAGAATTTAAAAAAGTAAATCCAGGAGAAATTGCCAATATGTCTTTGAAGACAGCGACAGTTATTCAAGCAATTAAGTCTTTGGGAAAAGAAAATATAACTAATGAAGTTATAAAAAAGATAAGAGAAAATTTAAGTGAAAAAGAAAGAACAGACTTAATGAACGAATCAAAATCAGTGCCAGCATGGATATATGAAGTAATAAGGGAAATTTGTGAGGGCAAAAATGAGTAAGTTTTATATAGAAAACAAAGAAGATTTAAGAATTTTAATAGTAAATACAGCAAGAAAGAAAAATATATCTGAAGCAGTCATTGAAAAAGACTATTGGGTTACTTTTATCTTAGACTATCTATTCAATGAAAATAAATGGAAAGATTATTTTACCTTTAAAGGTGGCACATCACTTTCAAAGTGTTTTGGACTTATAGAAAGATTTTCTGAAGATATAGATCTAATCTTAGATTGGCGAGTATTAGGATATGAAGAAAAAGAACCATGGTTAGAAAGGTCAAATACCAAACAAGATAAATTTAACAAAGAAGTTAATGAAAAGACAGAAGTATTTTTAAGAGATGAATTTTTAAAAGTTTTAGAACAAGATTTAAAGGATTTTGATTTTGAATTTTCTATAGATAGTATAGATTCACAAACAATTCTATGTAAATATCCTAAAATTTTTGAATCTAATTATTTAACACAAAATATAAGGCTTGAAATAGGAAGCATTGCAGCATGGACACCTGCAATTGATGTTGAAGTTTTGCCGATAATTGGCGAAGCATATTCAAATGTATTCCAAGAAAAAACTAATATAAGAACAGTATCAGCAGAGAGAACATTTTGGGAAAAGGCAACTATTTTACACCACGAAGCAAATAGACCAGAATCTTCTCCTATGCCACACAGATACGCAAGACACTTTTATGACTTATATAAAATAGCAAATTCAGATTTTAAAAACAAAGCTTTAGAGGATAAAGATTTATTAAAAAAAGTGACTGAATTTAAGATGAAATTCTACCCTAGAAAGTGGGCAAGGTATGAAGATGCATTAAATGGTAGATTGAAGTTAGTTCCAAGAGAGTTTCGATTTTCTGAAATAGAAAAAGATTATAAAGCTATGTCAGAAATGATATATGGAGAATATCCAAACTTTGAAGAGATTATAAAAGTTCTTCAAGAACTAGAAAAAGAAATTAATAAGTAAATCGAATTCTCCCAAAAATAATATAATATTCGGGAGAAAAACTTTGAGCGAGAGAGAAATCTTTCGCTCTTTTTTTATTTATGGAGGTATTAATGAAGTTAGTAATAGCAGAAAAGCCAAGTGTAGCAGTTACAATTGCAAAAGTAATTGGAGCAAGAACAAGAAAAAATGGATATTATGAGGGGAATGGATACATTGTTTCTTGGTGTGTCGGTCATTTAATTCAAATGGCAAGTCCAGATAAGATAGACGAAAAATGGAAGAAATGGACAATAGAAAATCTTCCTATAATTCCAGAAGAATATATTTATGAAGTATCTAAAAGCACTAAAAAACAATATGGAATTTTAAAGAAAATTTTAAATGATAAGAACATCGATACAGTAATAAATGCTTGTGATGCTGGAAGAGAGGGAGAACTTATTTTTAGGCTTGTATATAATCAAGCTAAATGTAAGAAGAAGATTAAAAGACTTTGGATATCTTCAATGGAAAACAAAGCTATTGAAGATGGCTTTAGAAATCTTAAAGATGGAGAAAACTTTGAAGACTTATATAAATCAGCAAGTGCAAGAGCTACCTCTGATTGGCTGGTGGGAATGAATTTAAGTAGGCTTTATTCTTGCATTTACAAGGAAACATATTCTGTTGGTAGAGTACAAACACCAACCCTATATTTAATAGCTAAAAGGGATAGTGAAATAAACCTATTTAAGAAGCAAAAATATTATACGGTAGACCTATCTTATGGAGGATTGAAACTTGTATCAGATAGGATTGATAGAATTGAAGTGGCAGAGCAACTATTAAATCTACTAGAAGATGAAATAGTTATTACAGATGTAGAAGATAAAGAAATAAGCACAAAACCAGATAAGCCTTATGATCTCACTACCTTACAAAGAGAAGCAAATAAGTATTTTGGATATTCAGCAAATGACACTTTAAATCTGGCACAAGGTTTGTATGAAAAGAAGCTAATCACATATCCAAGAACAGATAGTAGGTATTTAACCGATGATATGGTTAATACTATAAAAGAATTATTAGAAGGACTTGAAGAAGGTTTTAAAATCAATGAATCAAACTTTAAGTCTATTTTTAATTCATCTAAGGTTACAGACCACTATGCAATTATTCCTACTATATCAGGTATCGGAAAAGCCAAAGATTTATCTGATAAAGAAAGTAAAATCTATAATCTAATTAAGGGTAAATTACTTGCTTCATGCTCGGATAACTTAAAGGAATCTAGCAGAAAAATCAGATATGAATATGACAAGTTTAACTTTAATGCAAGTGGCAAGACTGTAATTGATGAAGGTTATACCAAGTATCTAAAGAGCTATGGAAAGGAAAGACAAGAAAATGAATTACCAGATATAAAGACTGGAGATAAAATTAAGCTAACTTCTAAAAATATATCTGAGAAATTCACAAAAGCTCCAGGTCATTATAATGAAGATACACTTTTAAAGGCTATGGAGAGTGCAGGGGTAGAATCCTTGGATAAAGATGTAGAAGTGGAGAGAAAAGGCTTAGGAACACCAGCTACAAGAGCAGGAATTATCGAAAATCTTATCTATAAAGATCTCATAAGAAGAGATAAGAAAAATCTACTTGTAACAGAGAAAGGCAATAGGCTTGTATCGATTGTTGAGGATAAGTTTAAATCAGCAGAAACAACATCTGAATGGGAAATGAAACTTGCAAAGATTAGCTCTGGTGAAGTAGACAAAGAAGACTTTTTAAGAGAAATTGAAGATAGTATAAGGGAGCTTGTAGATAGGTACAAGAATAATCTAAATGAATAAGGTAAAAATATTAGAGCTTTTCGGTGGCATAGGTGCTATTAGAAAGGCTTTTATTAATTTAAAGATACCTTATGAAGTTGTTGATTATGTAGAAATAGACAAGGCTTGTGTTAAATCATATAACGCACTTTATGGAGAAGAATATAAAGCAAAATCAGTAGTAGGATATAAAGCTCCTAATGAAAAGATAGACTTAGTTATGCATGGAAGTCCTTGCCAAGACTTTTCAAGAATAGGAAAAAAGCAGGGAGGAGTAAAAAACTCAGGAACTAGATCAAGCTTACTATTTGAAACAATTAGAATAATTAAAGAAATGAAAAATAAACCTAAATGGATAATTTGGGAAAATGTAAAGGGAGTCCTTGATAGAAATATGAGGGACTCCTTTTTTATTTATCTAAAAGAGCTGGAAAGCCTTGGATATGAAAGCAAATATGAAATCTTAAATGCAATGGACTTTGGGATACCTCAAAAAAGAGAAAGGATATTTGTTGTTTCATATCTTGGAGCAAATAACTTTTCTTTTAATAAATTGGAGAGGAAAGAAACAAGACCACTAAGTGAATTTTTAGAAAAGAATGTAAATGAACTTTACACAATGACCCAACCTTATATGCTGAAATTTTTAAATAAAGGTATAGATAACAGTTTTAGAGGGCGACTAAAAGTGATTAAAGATTTTTCTTATACTATTTCTACAAAACAGATGAGAGTACCTAATTCTGGAATAATAGATATTGGAAATGGTCAGTATAGGTATTTAACAGAAAGAGAATGTTTAAGACTAATGGGTTTTGATGACAGTGATATTAACAAACTAGAAGAAGCACATCCAAGAAGAAAAAATTGCACTTCAAGTAAACTATATAAGCAGGCCGGCAATTCTATTGTGGTCGATATTTTAATGGCTATTATAAAAGAAATTCATAGAATGGAGGTATAAAATGCAAGTAAATGATTTTAAGAATATACAAGAAGCTATAAAATATGAAGTGTTACAAGATGAAAAAGAATATTTAAAACTCTTAAAGGTTGTAGGTAACAATCAAAAATATGATTTTTCTAGCCAACTAAGTATATATAACAAAGAACCTGAAGCTAGAGCTTGTGCGACTTTTGAAATGTGGAAAAAATATTTTGGCAGAGTTGTTATGAGAGGTCAAAAGGGCATTCCAATTTTAGTTGGAAGTGATATAAACAAAAAAGTTTCATATATTTTTGATATTAGTCAGACCACATCAATGGATAGGAATATTAATGAGGTTAGCTTATGGCAATTTGACCACGAAAACCATAACGAGGCTTTAAAAGAAATAATAAATAATTCTTCATTTGAAGCTAGTGATTCACTCAATGAAAATATATTTTCTTTGAGTCGAATTTATGGAGATGAATATATTAACTTGGCTCTTGCTGATTTAAGGATAGATATAGAGGATAGACTTAGTTTTGAAAAGTTTATGAGGGACTCAATATCCTATGCGGTAGCTAATAGGTTTAATACAGCCTACCCTATGGATATGGAAAATTTAAAAAATAATTTTTCTAGGATTAATACAATTTCTTTAGAGCAGATAGGTCTTGTAATATCAAGGGTTAGTGAAGATATTATAGATAGAACAATAGAAAAATCTAAGGAAATGGATCGAGCTAGGCTGCTGACAGAAAGGGCTGGTGGCGACTATAATAGAGATATAGAAAATATAAATGAAGATAGAGGAGGTCAAGATGATTTATATAGACGAGATGATAGGTCAAGAAGTAGAGATGGACGAGTTTTCACAGATGGAAGCGACAGAGGAAATAGCGATGAAGATCGAAGAGAAAACCTTGGACATGATGGAGAAGGATCTGGAATTTATGGAGAGATATCCGAATCCGACATACGCAGTTCTAAGACTGTCTTACCTAGTAGGGAGCGAGGACATGGAGAACTGGAAGAAACTTCAGGAAATGTACGAGGAGAAAACACTTTTGAACCATCTGAAAGAAATTCAGAATCAGGCAGTGGACTTTATCAAGAGAGAGAAAGTCAAGATGATGAAAGCACAAGGATTGACAGAGAAGATGATGAGAGAGAATCCAGAGGAATATCAAGGACAGATGAACAACTTGATGGCAACAGTGAAGAAAATGGCAATCAAGGAATACGTAGAAGCTTAGAAAATGAAATAAGCCAAGAAAAGGAAGCTGATGAAGCTTCTTTTTTTGATAGCAAAACCACTGAAAACAGAAAAGATTACTGGATTGTAGAATTTAATGAAAACCACGAATTAGTTCCCGATTATAGTGCGCAGATAGTAACCAAAGAATTAATAAATGTCCTAAGACAAAAGGATATTGATGTTAAATACCATAATCAAACTCTTGGAGAAAATGAATTTAGAGAAATGACTGATGATTATATCGGATATTTCAAATTCTATTTTGACCACTATGTAGATGGCGAAGTTGTCGAGCATTATAGGATTGACCTTGGTGATGGTGAAGAAGTAAATGAGCGTGAATTTTCATATTTAGAAGACCAAGTTGCACTAAGTGAGGAAAAATCTTTTCAAGAAGAAGTTAAGGAAAAGATAGAACCTAAATTTAAGATAGGCGATCAGGTTAGATATAAAGATAAGGACTTTACCATTACAGATTTTGATGAACTAAGTGGAGGACTTAAAACTGTCACTATCAGAGATAATATGGAATATATGGGAGGTATGATTAGGGGTTCGGAAGTAATTCCATATAGAAACGATTCATACCTTGAAGAAATCTTTGAAAATCTAAGTCAAACATCAGAAAAACTAGCAGTAAAGGTTGGTAAGGAATTTATTTTAGAAGATGAGAATACCTTTCATGGAATTAACTTAATTGAAACAGAAACTAAAGTAGAAGTTAATGAGGAAGAATATCCTTTATATAAGGGTGAAACATTTGAAGAAAGTAGAAAGATTGATGACCTTTTAGATAGTGGAAATTATGAGATATACAAATTATCTGAGCATGAAAAACAAATTGAAAGACAAGTAGAACAAGAAAGCTTTATAGATAACTACAATCCAGAAATTGACCAAATGATGGATAGATACAATGTGCCTAGGGAAGCAGCCGAAAACTTATTGAGGGGAAAAGAAGATTTAAAGAATCTAGGCTATGAACCTAATAAGGAAAGACTAAGTTTTGCTAGAAATTATGACTTAAAAAATCATATCTACTCAGAATACCTAACACCATCAGAAAAGCTAGATAAAAATATCAAAGCTATTAAAATGCTCAAAAGACTTGAAAATGAAAATAGGAGTCCAAAAGAATATGAACAAGCTTATCTTGCTGATTATTTAGGTTGGGGTGGTCTTGCCGATGTCTTTGATGAAGAAAAGGGAGGTCAATGGCTTGAAGCAAGGAATATTTTAAAGGAGAATCTAACAAATGAAGAGTATTTGAATGCTAAAGAGTCTACTTTAACATCGTTTTATACACCTAGAGAGGTAATGGATGGAATATATAAAACTCTAACGGATATGGGATTTAAGACTGGGAATATCCTTGAACCATCTGCAGGAGTCGGAAATTTCATTGGTAATATGCCAAATGAAATGAAAGCGTCTAAAATCTATGGAGTAGAAAAAGATAGCCTAAGCGGAAGAATAGCCAGAGAACTTTATCCTGAAGCTAATATTCAAATTAAAGGTTTTGAAGAAACAAACTTCTCAAACAATTTCTTTGATTTAGTAATTGGAAATGTTCCCTTTGGAGATTTTAAAGTTAACGATCGTGAATATAACAGAAATAACTTTCTGATTCACGATTATTTTTTTGCAAAGTCAATAGATAAGGTAAGAAATGGAGGAATTATCGCCTTCATAACTTCATCTGGAACTATGGATAAAAAAGATGAATCTGTTAGAAAATATATTAATGCAAGATGTGAATTTTTAGGAGCTATGAGGCTACCTAATACAACATTTAAAGGACTTGCTGGTACAGAAGTTACTTCAGATATTATTTTCTTAAAGAAGAGAGATTCAGTTATAGAAAGAGATGATGATTGGATACACCTATCAACTGATAAAAAGGGTTTGACCTATAATAAATACTTTGTAGATAATCCTCAGATGGTATTAGGGGATATGAAAGAAGTATCTGGCAGATTTGGCAATACTATTACTTGTGATGAAAAAGAAGATGAAAAGTTAAAAGACTTAATGGATATTGCAAGTAAGGAAATATCTTCAAATTCAAAATATGAAGAGGTCGAACTATTGGAAGATGAAGAATTAAGTCTTCCAGCAACAGATGATGTTAAGAATTTTTCTTACACTATTATTGATGAAGAGGTCTACCTAAGAGAAAACTCAGTCTTAATCAAGCAGAATATATCAGATAAAAATAAAGAAAAGATAAAAGATTATCTTGATGTAATGAATGCTTTAAAAGATGTAATAGAAAAACAAAAGGACGATTTTTCTGAAGAAGAAATAAAAGAGTCACAAGCAAAGTTAAATGAAGTCTATGATAACTTTTCAAAGAAACATGGCTTTATTAACTCCTTATCAAATACTAGAGCTTTAAAGGAAGACTCAAACTTTCCTTTGGTTTCATCAATAGAAATACTTGATGATGAGGATAATTTCAAAGCTAAGAGTGATATATTCTCAAAAAGAACAATAACAAAGGCAAAAGTAGTAGACCATGTAGATACTTCCCTTGAAGCTTTAGTCTTATCAGTTTCACAAAAAGGATATGTAGATTTTGAATATATGGAATCTATCACTAATAAAGATAGGAATACTTTAATTGGTGAACTTGAGGGCGAAATATTTTTAGATATTAAGGATACAGACCTAATAAATAACAAAATGCCCTTTGAAAACTTTAATAATGACGATCCATTTCATTTTTCATATGTATCAGCTGATGAGTATTTAAGTGGCAATATTAGAGAAAAGATTGGTTATCTCAATTCATATATAGGAGAAATTGAAAATGTAATAGATTTAGCACCTTCTGAAAAGAAAGACACATTATTAAACGAGTTAGGCAAACTCAAATATCAGAGAGAAAAATTACAAGAAGTTATGCCTGAAGAACTCACTGCTTCTGATATAAATGTAAGGTTAGGAGCAACTTGGATACCTCAAAAAGATATAGAAGACTTTACTTTTAATCTTTTAAAAACACCTGGCTATGATAGGTGGAATATAAATGTTAGGTTTTCGCCACACACGAGTGAATGGAACATTGAAGGTAAAAGTGTTGACTCAACTAATGACCTTGCTAACATGACTTATGGTACAAGTAGAGTAAATGCCTATAAGCTAATTGAAAATGCCCTTAATCTAAAAGATACAAAGGTATTTGACCAAGTAATAAATGATGATGGTTCTAAGACTTCTGTATTAAACAAAAAAGAAACTATGCTTGCAAGTCAAAAGCAAGAACTGATTAAAGAAGAATTTAAGAATTGGATATTTGAAGATCCTGATAGAAGATATAGGCTAGAGAAGATTTATAATGAAAAATTCAATTCAATTAGAAATAGAGAATTTGATGGTTCTAACTTAACTTTTGATGGAATGAATACTGAAATCAGACTACGAGAACATCAAAAAAATGCCATAGCAAGGACTCTTTATGGTGGAAATACACTACTTGCCCATGTAGTAGGAGCAGGAAAAACTTTTGAAATGGTAGCTTCTGCTATGGAATCTAAAAAGTTGGGACTTGCAAGTAAGTCATTATTTGTAGTTCCTAACCATCTAACCACTCAAATTGGTAGAGAGTTTATGCAATTATATCCGTCAGCAAATATTATGGTGGCCGATAAAAAAGACTTCCAACCTAAAAATAGGAAAAGATTTATTGGTAGGATTGCAACTGGAGAATATGACGCAGTCATTATAGGACACTCTCAATTTGAAAAGATACCAATGTCCAAAGAATACCAGGTAAGGCATATACAAGACCAAATAGATGATATAGTTTCCTTTATTGATGAGAACAAAAGAAATAGAGGAGAAAATTTCACAGTTAAACAACTAGAAAAGACAAAGAAGAAGCTTTTGGTAAGACTGGAAAAACTAAATGATGATTTTAAAAAAGATGATGTAATAACCTTTGAAGAGCTAGGAGTAGATAAGTTATTTATAGACGAAGCTCATAATTACAAAAACTTATTCTTGCATACCAAGATGAGAAATGTTGCGGGTATCGGTCAGAGTGAAGCCTTTAAGTCTTCAGATATGTATATGAAATGTAGGTATATGGACGAAATGACAGATGGAAAGGGTGTTGTATTTGCTACTGGTACACCAATATCAAATTCGATGACAGAGCTTTATACAATGCAAAGATACCTTCAGTATGACGATTTAAAGGCAAGAGGATTAGAACATTTTGACGCTTGGGCTTCTACTTTTGCAGAGACAGAAAACACCTTTGAATTATCTCCTGAAGGTACTGGATATAGGCAAAAGACAAGATTTTCAAAGTTTTATAACTTGCCAGAGTTAATGTCTATGTTTAAAGAAGTAGCAGATATAAAGACTTCAGATATGTTAAATTTGCCAGTGCCAGAAGCAAATTTTGAAGTTATTAAAACAAAACCTACTGAGGAACAAAAAGAAATATTAGAAGCTATTTCAGAAAGAGCTGACGCAGTTAGAAATAACCAAGTCGAGCCAACAGAAGATAATATGTTAAAGATTACAAATGATGGTAAAAAACTTGCCCTTGACCAAAGATTAATAAATCCACTACTTCCCGATGATCCTAATTCAAAGGTAAATGTATGTGTAAAAAATATCTTTTCGATCTGGGATAAGACAAAAGAAAATTCATCGACACAATTAGTGTTTTCAGATATGTCTACACCAAAAGGAGATGGAGAATTTAATATCTATGATGATATTAGAAATAAGCTAGTGAATATGGGAATACCTAAAGAAGAAATAGCCTTTATCCACGAAGCAGATACAGACAAACAAAAAGATGAATTGTTCTCTAAGGTAAGAAGAGGAGAAGTAAGAGTCTTATTAGGTTCTACTCAAAAAATGGGAGCAGGTACAAATGTACAAAATAAACTAATAGCCTTACACGATTTAGACGTCCCATGGAGACCGTCTGACCTAGAGCAAAGAAGTGGTAGAATTGTTCGTCAAGGTAATGAAAATGATAAAGTCAATATCTTTAGATATGTAACAGAAAATACCTTTGATTCTTATTTGTGGGTGCGACATGAAGTCGCTTAATTTAACTGTTTGGCATGATGACCAAACCAACTATTCCGTTAGTTGAGCCGAGTATCGACTGCACTTAAGTGTGGTAAGCCGATATTAAAGTAGCCCTACTTGAGGTAAAACCGTGAGGAAATACCGAAACTGCCAGCAACAAAGTGGTTAGGGAGCGAGGCTTGATAATATGGCTAACATATGTGAACTACTGATAAATGTCGTTAAGGCGAACAGGCTAAAGTTGCTGATAAGCCTGAACCAAAATGGTGTGTAGTCGGATAATCCTTTCCACAGTGGGATTACACGGACAAAAAGACTACCGGCAGAGAGGTAGAGCCTAAGTTATCAATGTTAATTAAGTGAAACATGGTAAGCCTGTACTATTGCCAAAAGGCAAGGCAAATCGTAAGAAATGCTGATAATGGTGCAGGTAAAGGAGAATGGAAAAAGCGAATGCCATCTTGTAATGAGATGGATAGGGGTTCAAAATTTGCCCTAACTTGAAAGAGTGCAGACTTCCATTTGGTTTTTAATCACAAGAGAACTTGTAGAATTTTTGAAAGGAGAAAGCAAATGAACAGTAAAATGTGTGCTACTACTAACAGAGCTAAAAACTGGGAAAGTATAGACTTTTCTCTAGCAGAAAGCTATGTTAAAAAACTACAAATGCGTATTGTGAAAGCGTGGAAAATGAGTAAATATGGAAAGGTAAAATCTTTACAGCATTTACTCACAACTTCATTTTATGCAAAAGCCTTGGCTATTAAGAGGGTAACTGAAAACCAAGGCAAGAAAACAAGTGGTGTAGATGGCGAATTATGGCTAACACCACAGGCAAAGTATAAGGCGATAGAAAAGTTAAATTTAAGAGGATATAAACCTAAACCTCTTAAAAGAGTGTATATACCAAAGAAAAATGGTAAGAAAAGACCCCTCAGCATTCCCACAATGACAGATAGGGCAATGCAAACACTATATAAATTTGCACTTGAACCCATAGCAGAAACTACTGCTGACCCTAATTCTTATGGATTTAGGGCAAAAAGATGTACACAAGACGCTATCGAGCAGTGCTTTACATCACTTAATAAAAAGAAATCTGCAAAATGGGTACTTGAGGGAGATATAAAAGGTTGTTTTGATAATATAAGTCATGAATGGATATTAAATAATATCCCAATGAACAAGAAATTATTAAAACTCTGGCTTGAGTGTGGATATATAGAAAAACAAAAACTATTTCCAACAGAAACAGGAAGTCCACAAGGCTCGCCAATATCACCTATTATTTCCAATATGGTATTAGATGGTTTAGAAAAAGCAATCAAAGAGAAATACCATAGAAGAACAGTAAATAAGAAAACATATTTCCCAAAGGTTAACTTTGTTAGATATGCGGATGATTTCATCGTTACAGGAGAAAGTGCAGAATTGCTTGAAAATGGTGTAAAGCCAATCATTGTAAAATTCTTGGCTGAAAGAGGTCTAGAATTATCAGAGGAAAAGACACTCATAACACACATAAATGACGGTTTTGATTTTCTTGGAGTTAATATTAGGATGTATAAAGATAAGTTGCTTACAAAACCATCTGATAAGAACCTCAAGGCTATTGTCGATAAAATCAGACGAATCATAAAAGATAATCCGTCAATGAAACAAGAAATTTTGATTAGAAAATTAAATCCAATCATTATAGGTTGGGTAAACTATCAGAAATATAATGTTTCATCTAAAGCCTTTGAAAAACTTGATTATGAAATATATAAAAGCTTGTGGACCTGGTGCGTTCGTAGACACCCAAAGAAAGGTAGAAAATGGATAGCTAAGAAATACTTCAATACCATTGGAAACAGAACCTGGACTTTCAGTGTAGCAACTGGCGACAGAATGGAAAATGGCGAGAAATACTATCTTCGTCTTAAATATGCTACAGACACTGATATTAAAAGATTTACCAAAATACAAGCTGAAGCAAATCCATTTGATGAAAATTGGCAAATATACTTTGAAGAAAGAGAAGAGTTAAAAATACGAAACGAACTTAAAGGACGTACAGTTATAAATAAACTGTATAAAACGCAAAATGGAATATGCCCTGTTTGTGGAGAGAAAATAACTATGGATACAGACTTTAGAGTACATCAAACAATTCAAAATAAAATTACCCTTAAAACTTTAGTACACCCTTGGTGTCATAAAAAATTGCATATAAATGATGAAGAAAACACGCTGGCTCTTTAATTAGGGCTTATAAAAACTTGAGCCGTGTGAGGGGAAACTCTCATGCACGGTTCTTAGAGGGGAAAGGGATAGTAATATCCCCGACCTACTCGACCAGACGATAGAGAATAAGCAAAAATTCATTTCTCAAATTATGACTTCAAAAACTCCAGTAAGAGTTGCAGAAGATGTTGATGAAGCAAGTCTATCTTATTCAGAAATTAAGGCTTTAGCCACTGGCAATCCTCTAATTAAAGAAAAAATGGATTTAGATAACGAAGTTACAAAGCTAAAAATGCTGGAAGCAAACTATAAATCTAATAAATATAAGCTTGAAGATAAGGTAAATAAATTTTATCCTCAAAGTATTTTAAAAACTGAAATGGAAATACAAGCAGTTAAAGAAGATATTGCAAGTGTTGAGAAATTAGGAGAAGGAGATAGTAAATTTACATCAATGAGTCTTGGTGGAAATAAAATTTTAGATAAGAAAGAAGCTGGAGAGAAGCTATTAGAAGAAATAAAAAAAGTAAAGATAAATGATAGTAAGGTCATTGGTAAATATAGAAATTTAGACTTACAAGTTTCATATAACTTTATGACTAATACTCATACATTTAAACTCCTAGGAAAAGCAGAATACTTTGGAGAGTTTTCAAACTCTACTGATGGTAATATAACAAGGCTTGATAATGCTATTGAAAAAATGCCTTCAAGACTTGAAAGATTGAATCAAAACCTTGAAAACTATAAGGAATCTTTAGAAAATGCCAAAGTAGAATTAATCAAACCATTTGAAAAAGCAGATGAGTTAAGGGAAAAGACACTAAGACTAGCTGAAATTAATAAACTTTTAGATATGGGAGAAGTAGAAGAATTAGAAAACCAATCACCATTATTAGAAGATTTAAAGAGGGCAATAGTTGATTATTCCAACTATGAGTTTTCAGAATCTAATAGCTATGAAGACTTTGACAAACTATACCCTGATTTAAGTCATATAGGACTTGCCTATACAGAAACACCTGATGGTAAGCATTCTATTCAATATGAAGTAAATTTGGAAGAAAAAACATGGACTCAGTATGTAGATAATGTAGCTATTAGAACAGAATCTTTTGTAGAAGAAGATATATCTAACTCACAAGCTATTAAAGATATGACCGAAGCTATAAAGATGTCTAGTTTTGATGATCTGGTATCAGTAGATGAAGAAGATTTAAAACAAGCACTGGGCTTAGAAATAGATGATGACGGAAACTTCTATGATCCACTTGCAAAAGATCATGATAATGACGGAATACCAGATAGGTATGACAATGATTTTAAAGATAGTGATTACTTTGAATCAACTTATGATGTAGAGGATAATCTTCACGCAAGAGAAGAGAAACCATCAATATTGGGTCAAATATCAAAATTCAAATCAGAAGAAGAAAAAGATAAAAATCAAGAAAAAAACGAAAAAGGACAAGAAAGGTAAAGGAGGGCGAAAGGCTCTCCTTATTCATTACAAGGAGGAAACTATGGAATACAAAGATATTAGAGAAAACTTAGAAGAAATGATGAATGATAATTACAAGGACTTTATAAAAGCACTTGTGAGTATAGAAAAAGGTGTTAATGATGAAAAGGCACTTGAAGAAGTCTATGTTTTATTTATGATCAAAGACACAACAGGTCTATTAAATGATGACTTTGACTATATGATTGATGATATGAAAGAACAAGGTAAGATTGTTGAAAATGTCAGTGATATTGAAGAAAAAGATGATCTTATAAATCTCGTGGGTAATATAGCTGGTAAAGTAGAAAACTTGGAAAGAGAGAATGCCAATGGAGAAAAGTTTAAAGTAAGTAATTTCTCAATTGTTTCAAAAGATGACGATGGAAATAAAGTTTATACCAATTGTTCAGCCTATGGAGATAAGACAAAAGATTTAGAGAACCTGAAACAAGGAGATTTTGTTAAAATCTTCGGTCAAGTAAAAACAAGCATTGATAACAACGGAAAGGAACATAAAAATGTCCGTATTTTGTCTTCTAAGCTTTTAAAAGCAAAAGAACAAATGAAAGGACAAGAAAAAAAGAAAGAGTCTGTGCTTGGAGAAATCAAAAAATATCAGACTGAAGATAAGGGAAAGCCTAAAGAAAAGAAAGAAATATCAAAAGAAGCTGAAAGATAAACTTATGGTCGGTGTGGTCTTAGTACTGCACCGACTCTTTTTTGTTTGGAGGAAAAAAGAGGAGAGAACACTATCTCTCCATATCCTTGCCCATATAAATTCCTAGTTTTTTCGTATCCTGTAAAGATCGTCCATTGTTTTTTTGAGGAAGAATACTCTCGCATAAGGGTATTCTTTTTTGTTCAGTTTATTAAGTCTGTATAAAGACAAAATGTAAAAAATGGTTGTAAACAATCTTTTAAAAATCAAATAAAAATTGAATATAATCAATAAAAGTGATATAATTACTCCGAAAATCGTTATAAAGAAAAGAGGATTAGTATGGCATTGAATTATAAACCATTATGGATACTATTGGCGAAGAAAAGTTTGAAGAAAACAGATGTAATAGTTATGGCAGGGATTACCACTAATGTTATGGCACAGATGGGAAAAAATAAGCCTATAACACTTAAAAACTTAGAAAAAATATGTAAGTCTTTAGATTGTACACCGAATGATGTATTTTCCTTTGATGATAATTATATTGAATAAGAAGTATGGAGTTATGAGATATGAGAGAGATAATAATTATAGATGATGATATTGCATTATGTAATTTAATTAAAAAGTGTTTAAGTACTGATGGATATTCTGTTGATATTGCCAATAATGGATTAGACGGATATAAGAAAATACGAAATGCAAATAATTTGTGTCTGATTTTATTAGATATTATGCTTCCTGATTTTGATGGGTTTCAAGTTCTGGAGATGATAAGGGAAGAATGCACTATTCCGGTTTTAATGCTGACTGCGAAGTCTGATGATGATTCAAAAATTTATGGACTTAAACAAGGTGCTGATGACTATTTGACAAAGCCATTTAATATAAATGAACTTAAGGCAAGAGTTGAAGCTATGGTTCGTAGATATATAGATTTCAATCAGAAAAGCACAGACCAGTCTGATATACTCACAATAGATGGTATGCAAATAGATAAGGAAAATAGAATTGTAAAAATAAGTGATAATAACATAGAATTAACAAATAAAGAATTTGATTTATTGTATTTTCTTGCGTCTAATAAAGGGAGGATTTTTACAAAAAAACAAATATATACGAATGTTTGGGAAGAAGATTATCTTTTTGATGATAGTAATATCATGTCTTTTATCAGTAAGCTTCGAAAAAAAATAGAGCCTAACCCTGAAGAACCAACTTATATTTTGACAGTTAGGGGCGTGGGTTATCGTTTTAGTAAGGGGGTATGATATATGGATGTAAAAATCATCATAATCTTATTATTGATATTTGTAATTTTTTGTTTGTTAAAAAAAATTACCAACATAAAAAAAGAAATAAACAGTATTCAGGAAGTACTCGTTGATATAAAAAATGGTGATTACAATCGCAGAATTTTAATTAAGAAAAATGAAACTACAGAAAAGATCTGTCATGATATAAATGAGATAACTCTACAAAGTCAGAACAAGCTAATAGAACAAAAGCAGTCAGAACAGGCGTATAAATCACTTATGACAAGTTTGTCTCATGATGTGAAAACTCCTTTAGCATCTATGGTCGGGTATTTGGAAGCAGTGCAAGAGGGAATTGTTACGGGAGATGAGAAGGAAGATTATATAAAAATTTCTTTAAGTAAGGCACATTACTTGAAGGATTTTGTAGAAAAACTCTTTGATTGGGTAAAGTTGGATTCAGGAGAATGGAAGTTTTCTTTTGTAGATAAAGACCTGAATGAATTAACAAGAAATGTGATAAGCGACTGGATTCCTATTTTTGAAGAAAAACATATAAGTTATGAAATTGAAATTCCGGAACAGGAATTCTATATAAAGATAGATGAAAATGCCTATTTTAGGAGCTTAAACAATATTATAAACAATATTATTATTCACAGTAATTGTGATAGAGTACACTTGAAATTAGAAGAATCGGATACAAAAGCTACTTTGATGATTTTAGATAATGGAAATGGTATAAGTGAAAAGGACTTACCATATATATTTGATAGGATGTATCAGGCAGATAGTTCAAGATTAACAAAAGGATCGGGACTTGGCTTATCAATTGCTAAAGAATTGTTAAGAGTGAATAATGCCAAAATAAGGGTAAGTAGTATACCTAACATAAAAACTGTCTTTACTGTGGAGTTTGCAATGTAAGTAGCTGATTTAGAAAGCCCCTTTTGGGGCTTTTTTTATTGAAACAAGATAAAAACAAGGGTGTCGCAAGATTATGGCAAGGTTAATCATTTATAATATTTATTGTAAGGAGGTGCGATATGTTCTTGATAAAAGCTGAAATAAAAAAATGGAAGAGAAGTAAAATTTTGATAGGTATTATTATACTAACTGTTATCTTGAATTTGTTTGCAATTGAAAGAGCATTTTCAATTTCAAGAGAAAGTCCTATCATGGATAGTTTTGGAGACTTATATTGTTTAGCGTTTAAGAATATAACTTTTGTGTTCTTGCCAATCGTAATTGGAATGATTTCTACAATGTTATTTTTTGACGAAAGGAAGAATGACACTTTAAAGAATGTACTAATAACTTCGGTTAGTAGATTTGAAGTATTTTTTGCGAAATTTATTTTGATAGAATTACTGACTATATTTTTGATGGTATTAACATATATGTCATCAGTTTTGGGTGCAGTATTAAGTGCCGGATTCGTAGATTTTAATTTAATTACATTAAAAGAGGCAGCAATATTATATATGCTTGCAGCTTTATTAATTCCGATTGCAATGCTTCCGGTAATTTATATTGCTACTTTTTCTAAGAGTTATGTTTTACCTATTTCTATGTGCTTGCTTTATTTAGGAATTGGGATATTTGGAGCTTCGATATTAGTTCATATACATCCGCTTGCAAGTTTATTAGGGGTTTATCAAAATGTATCATCGGCTGCCAAAGAAATGGTAGAAAACAGTATAGGTGGATATTCATTAAATGTATCGCAGTTTAGTTGTTTGTTACATATTTTAACAATTGGAACACTATTTTTTGTGTTCTCTATAAAATCTATGAAAAGACAAAATTATTAAGGAGAAAAAAGAAAATGAAAAACTATATTATTGAAACAAAGAATTTAACAAAAGTGTATGGAGAACAAAAGGCTGTAAATTCGGTAAATTTACACATTGAAAAAGGTTCTATATACGGGCTATTAGGACGAAATGGAGCAGGAAAGACCACTATTATGAAGATGATACTGGGACTTACTGATATTACGAATGGTGAAGTAAGTGTTTTTAACCAAAATATAAAAGGTAATGAGAAAAAGATTTATCCAAGAATTGGTGCGATTATTGAAACACCCGGATTTTATCCTAATCTTACAGGGACGGAGAATTTGGAAATATTTGCACTGCTTAGAGGAACGGCTTTCCCTGATGCGGTAAAAAATGCTTTAGAAGTAGTTGGCTTACCACATAAAGATAAGAAACTATTCGGAAATTACTCTTTAGGAATGAAGCAGAGACTTGGGATTGCTAATGCAATTTTACATGATCCAGAGGTTTTAATTTTAGATGAACCGACAAATGGCTTAGATCCCATTGGAATAGCGGAAGTTAGAAATTTTATAAAAGATTTAAGTATAAAAAAAGGAAAGACAATTTTAATCTCCAGTCATATTTTATCTGAAATAACACTTCTCGCTGATACAGTTGGCATTATAGATAAAGGGGTTCTTTTAGAAGAAAGCAGCATGGAAGAATTAAATAAAAAAAATAGAAAGTATATTATGTTGGAAGTGTCTGATGTATCAAAGACGACTATTGTGTTGGAAAAAGAGTTCGGAATAACCAACTATTCTGTTGAAGATAATAATCATGTAAAGATATATAGTCACGGATTAGATATGGCAAAAATTAATAAGTCATTAGTTATGAATGGAATATCGGTGGCTTCATCACAAACCTGTAATGATTCTTTGGAAGATTACTTCAAGAAGATAACCGGAGGAGAGGGAATTGCTTAATTTAGTTAAAGTAGAGTTTCTTAAATTGAAAAGGAAAAAGATTGTTTGGATGATGTTTCTGGCAACACTCTTAATGCCATTGCTTGCCACTATATACTTTGGGAATATAGACCTTTCAGACAATGCAATGAAATATTTCAAATGGACAATCTTTAGTTATAATTTATGGCTGATTTTACCAATTATATTAGGAATATTTTCCACAATGATTGTGTCTATGGATTATGAAAATGACACTTTTAAAGCATTATGGATTGTTCCGATACAAAAGACGAAGCTTTTAATTAGCAAATTTATAATTGTGTTTTTATATACTTTAGTCTTTATGGGTTTATCAATTCTCTTTACACTTCTTTTTGGAAGAATTATTCATCATATAGAGATGGATCACTTTTTGTTGATTTTTCTCATTAGAAAGTGTTTTGAGATTAGTGGACTTTTATCAGTTTCCATGCTGCCTATTTTATCTATCGCATTTTTAACAAAAAAATACATTTTACCGATTTGCATTACGATTGTTTATGCCTTTTCGGGATTTGTAATTTTAATGGTTAATATGTATATACACCCATTATCAAGCTCTACAGCAATTGTTTTGAGGGATGTCCCGGGAATAATATTAAATCAGGATATAAATATATTTTATTCTCTTCTTTGTATAGGGATATGGGTCGTCGGATTTACAATAGTTACAAAATTATTATTGAAAAGGAGAGGATGGTAAATGAAGACACTTTTATTAGCTGAATATAAAAAACTTCACAGATCAAAATTGATATTTTTGCTTGTATTTGCACTCATAATGACTTTGGGAGTTGTTTTTCTTCAAGGACAATTTACATTTAGTGGGGAAAAGTATATAGACACATTTGGATGGTATATTTTACAGGTGCATTCTTTGACCACATATTTTGTCTTGCCAAGTTTGATAGCATTGTTTGGAGGATATATTATTTGTCGTGAGGAACAAGAAGATGTACTGAAATCATTAAGGCTAATACCGATAGACGAGAGTAATATGATTACTGCAAAAATGATAATTACTCTATTAGGTAGTATTTTTGTTTATTTAATACTATTTACGGCATCCTTAATTATAGAAGCGGTATTGCATTTACACGCAGTAAATATGAGTGAAGTAGTTCACTATTTTGTTGTATATGTATTAACTGGAATAAGCGTTTTTATGGTAATATCTCCAATTATTGCACTTATTGGACTTGTTAAAAGGAGCTACTGGATAGCTCTGATTATCGCTGAGATATACTCTTTTGTGGGAATATTTTTTGCCTCAAAGGAAATTTTAAGAGCCATTTATCCAATATCATCTGTGTTTATTTTGTCAGGAGCGTATGAAACATCCATGTTGGAATTTGCGATTAGTGTACTTGTAAATTTTGGTTGTTGCTTTATTTCATATAAAATATTAAAGGGCATGAAAGTTGGCAAAAAGAAAAGAATTAGCAAAAGAAAATAGTTGGAAAAATAAGTTGAAAGTAATTTTAAAGAGAGGAGAGGACACTATCTCTCCATCTCCTTATCCATATAAATTCCGTAATTTTTTCGTATCTTATAAAACTCATCCATAGTGGATTTTGAGGAAGAATACTCTTGCATAAGGGTGTTCTTTTTTTCTTGTAATTTATCGAGGTTTGATAGTATTTCTTTTGTGTTTGGCAGTTTTTTATAGTTTTCTAAAATTTCTTTAGCAGCTATTTTGTAGACGGAAAGTTCGCTATAATATTCTTCTGCAAATTGTTTGTCCTCAGGATTTTTCTTGTGGTATTTATATATTTCACGATACTTATTTATAGTATTTATATTTTCCATATCTTGGGATAAACTCTTCATTTCAGTTTCAATTTTCTTTATTTTATCTAACAAGTCTTGTCTATCATCAGCAGATTTTTTGATCAGGTCATCGAGTTGGGTAATTGATTTAATGCCTTGTTCTCTTAATTTAATTATTGAATCAGACATTGTTTTGATATTGTGTTTTCTTGCCCAAACTTCATAGCCTTTACAAGATTGTGCTTTTTCATTTGTAGATATATCAATAACATTTCCTACACGTTTTTTAATAGGATTAGTTTTATTTTTAATTGCTAAATCTATTCTTTCTTTGATTTTTTCTTCAGTATAATCTTCTCCGATAGTCTTTGCCCTTGTAAATCTTTGCTTATCTTTATGACGAAAAGCAATATGTTTACCAAACTTAATTTCATAATCAAGAGATTTCATATTTTCTAAAAACTCTTCCCAAGATTTAGACTTATTAATCATTCTATCTATATCAAATTGCAGTTTAGACTTCCAAGAATTTCCTCCTTATTTAGTACAAGGAGGAAATTATGGAATACAAAGATATTAGAGAAAACTTAGAAGAAATGATGAATGATAATTACAAGGACTTTATAAAAGCACTTGTGAGCATAGAAAAAGGTGTTAATGATGAAAAAGCACTTGAAGAAGTATACGTTTTATTTATGATCAAAGACACAACAGGTCTATTAAATGATGACTTTGACTATATGATTGATGATATGAAAGAACAAGGTAAGATTGTTGAAAATACCAATGAACTTGAAGAAAAAGATGATCTTATAAATCTCGTGGGTAATATAGCTGGTAAAGTAGAAAACTTGGAAAGAGAGAATGCCAATGGAGAAAAGTTTAAAGTAAGTAACTTTTCAATTGTTTCAAAAGATGATGATGGGAATAAAGTATATACCAATTGTTCAGCCTATGGAGATAAGACAAAAGATTTGGAAAACTTAAAACAAGGAGATTTTGTTAAAATCTTCGGACAAGTAAAAACAAGCATTGATAAAAATGGGAAAGAACACAAGAATGTTCGTATTTTCTCTTCTAAGCTCTTAAAAGCAAAAGAGCAAGTAAAGAGTCAATACAAGGATAAAAAGTCAATATTAGGGCAAATAAAAAGCTTTAAGACAGATGACAAAGCTAAGTCAAATAAGAAAGACCATAGCAAAGGTACAGAGAGATAAATATCGGCAGTCTTCGGACTGCCTTTATTTTTTGCTCATTTTTTAATCTAATTTATTTAGGTCATATATGCATATCCACTTAAACTCATACAAAAATATTGCTTGTAAAAAAATACTTAATCACAATAATCGCATTTTAACTTGTGATCCTTGCAAACTAAATTACGGACTTCACTAGGAAGTTTTCCCTTGTATCTTTTGTAATAAATGGAAAATTTGCTATGGGATGTGTATCCTACAGATTCGGCAATTTCTTTTATAGGAAGTTTGGTATTTAAGAGAAGAGTTTCAGCTACATTCATTCTTTTTCTTTGGGTGTATTCTGTAATGCTTTGACCATATTTTTCTTTGAACAAATTTTTTAATTTTGTTCCGCTCATTTTAGATATTTTTTCAAGAGTTTCCTGATTTACATTCATGGCGAAATGATCATCTAAAAATCTGGCTACATCTTCAAGTGCTTTATTATCATCAGATTCAATTTTATATTTTTTTCTATTTAAGTAGGTATCGATTACTATACTTATCCACTCATTTGCTTTGGCTTTAAAGAAAAAATCAGCGGCAGGAGCGTCCATCTTACAATTTAATATTTCCATTGCCACTTTTTCCAATGACTTTGTAAGTATTATTTGATTTGTTTGAAGTAAAGCCCTATAAAAGGATTCAAGATCGATATTAATGGATGACAGGTGCTTTTCTAAAAGTTCTCTTTTAAATCCAACAGAAACAGTGAGATAGTAACTATTCTCGTGTAATAAAAATAGAAAGTCATCTTCTATATTGTCAAAATCAAGAGTATATAAGGAGTTTGGCGTCAAAGTTTGATAAGGGTTAAATTTTTCACCGTTTGCACTTACAATATAGCTAGAGCATATCGAAACATAGTTTTCCATACTATAAGTACTATTTTGAATAACTTCTTCTTTGATATAAAAATCGTGGATATCAATAATAAATTCATTTCCTTCATAAAACCAATATAGGCCTTCTGCATTAATTGAATCATCTTTACTCCAACAAAATGTATGCCCTGCACTTGAATATTTCTTATTATTTTTACATTCATCTACGTTCATATATTCTTTTACAAAATCATAATATGTCATAACACACTATCCCTTTTAGACAATATTCCAATTAGCTTTATTAATTCAAAACTATTGTATTAGTAATTATAACTGATGTATAATAAAAACGCAATGATAATTATTATCTCCTAGGCAAATTTGAATCTAATAGGAATATTAAGGAGGGGAATATGAAAATTTATAAAAGGCTTTTTTCCTATGTGCCTGAAGAAAAACATAATGGATATATAGCAGTTTTTTTATCAGCACTATCTGCATTTTTAATGGTGTACGGATATTCGTTACTGTATAAACTTTTAAGAAGTTCCATTTTTGAAGGGGATTTATTAGTAGCTAGGACTTTGTCCATTCAAGCTGTCTTATATTTGACGATAGGGGCATTAGTTTACTTTTTGTCGGGCTTTTTTTCTCATAAACTTGGATTTCGCTTAGAAACTAATTTAAGAAAAAAAGGTATAGATGGACTTACAGGAGCAAGTTTTCGCTTTTATGATTTAAACCCATCTGGAATTATAAGAAAAACTATTGATGACAATGCAGCTAAAACTCATACGGCAGTAGCACATATGATACCAGATAACTCTCAAGCTTTTTTAATTCCAGTATTATCTTTAATACTTGCCTTTTCTATTAGTAGCAGAGTGGGATTAGTTATTCTTATACTAACAATAGTAGGGGCTCTTATTTTAAAGAACATGATGGGTGGAGGAGAGTTCATGGAATACTACCAAAAATCCTTAGAAATTTTAAGTGGTGAAACAGTTGAATATGTCAGAGGAATGCAAGTTGTTAAAATATTCGGAGCTACTGTAGAGTCTTTTAAAACTCTTTATAGGGCGATTAAGGATTATTCTAAGTATGCTCTTGATTACTCAATTAGTTCTAAAAAACCTTATGTACTATATCAATGGATATTTTTTGGAATTATTACAATTTTGTCTATCCCTTTAGTTTTTACCATAAATAAAGTTAATAATGCTAATTTGCTTATTGTTGAACTATTCATGATTTTGTTTTTAAGTGGAGTAATGATGGTTTCATTTATGAAAATTATGTGGGCTAGTATGAACATCTTTAATGCTAGGTATGCGGTAGATACTTTGGAAGATTTATATAAAAAGATGAATGAAGATAAATTGTCTTATGGAGAGAATATTAATTTCAAAAACTATAATATAGAGTTTGATAATGTAACATTCGGTTACAATGGAAATAAAGTATTAGAAAATTTATCTTTTAAATTAGAAGAAGGAAAAAAATATGCTTTGGTGGGTCATTCAGGATCAGGTAAATCGACTATTGTAAAGCTATTATCTGGTTTTTACAAAGTAGATAGTGGCAGTATAAAGATTGGAGAGAGACCCTTAGAATCTTATAGTAAGGATACTCTAATAAACACAATTTCTTTTGTTTTTCAGGATAGCAAACTTTTTAAGACATCTATTTACGAAAATGTTGCTCTTGCTAATAGAAAGGCAAGTAGAGAAGAAGTTATGAAGGCTATGGAACTTGCAGGTTGTAATGTTATTTTAAATAAGTTTCCTGAAAGGGAGAATACCATGATCGGCTCAAAAGGAGTCTATTTATCAGGAGGAGAAAAACAGAGAATTGCTATTGCGAGAGCCATGCTCAAGAAATCTAAAATTGTAATTATGGATGAAGCGAGTGCTTCTATTGATCCAGACAATGAGTATGAGCTTCAAAAGGCCTTTAAAAACCTTATGAAAGATAAAACAGTTATTATGATTGCCCATAGGATGAGTAGTATTCGTTCTGTTGATGAAATTTTAGTTTTAGAGAATGGAGAAATAATTGAAAGAGGCAGTGATCAAGAACTTATTTCAAAAAGTGGAAAATATAAGGAATTATTAGAGCTTTATGACAGTGCAAATCAATGGAGGGTTAAAGATGAGGAAATTTTATAAAAAACGATTTTGTCTGACTGATAAAGGGGCTAAAGATCTCACTAAATCTACTATATCGAGTTTCTTGGTTTACTGTATTAATATGGTTCCTGCCTTTATTTTAATGATGTTAACAGATGAGCTTCTTTTGAAAAATGTTAAAAGCCCTTATTTATATTTTGGAGTTTCTGTTGTTACATTAGTAATAATGTATGTTTTGTTAGCCAAAGAATATGATGATCTTTATACTACAACTTATGAAGAGAGTGCTAATTTAAGAATAGATATTGCTGAAACTCTATCAAAACTTCCCCTATCCTACTTTTCAAAACATAATTTATCAGATATATCTCAAACGATTATGGCAGATGTGGAAAAAGTAGAACACGCTATGAGTCATTCAATTCCTAAAGTAGGAGGAATGGTTTTATTTTTCCCACTAATTGGAATTATGTTAATGATAGGTAATTTTAAGATGGGGCTAGCAGTAATGATCCCAACTATTTTAAGTTTTATACTAATACCTATTGCTAAAAAGTCGCAGGTAAAAGGAAACAAGAAATATCACAAGGTACTTAGAGAAAACTCAGAAAAATTCCAAGAAACCATTGAACTTCAACAAGAAATAAATAGTTTTAACTTATCCGATGAAGTGAGGTCTTCGTTATATATGCAGATGGATGAAAGTGAAAAAATACATCTTAAAGTTGAACAAGGCTCTCTTTTTGTAATGGGTTTGTCCTCTGCTCTTGGCTTTGTAAGTATTGCAGTAGTTAGTTTTGTTGGGATTAGCCTTATTCTATCTGGGGAGATTGACATTTTATATCTCTTAGGTTATTTAATGGCTGCCATAAAGATAAAAGATATTTTCGATTTATCAAAAGAAGGATTATTAGAAGTGTTCTCTATAGATCCAAGTGTTGAAAGGATTAGGGAGATTAAGGAAACAAAAATTCAAGAGGGTAAAGATGTAGAACTGAATATGTTTGATATAGTCTTTAAAAATGTAGCTTTTTCTTATGATGATAATCAGGTTTTAAAGGACATTAGCTTTACTGCGAAACAGGGAGAGGTAACGGCTCTAGTTGGAGCTTCTGGCTCTGGAAAGACAAGTATATTAAGATTAATATCAAGATTATATGATTATGATAAAGGTCAAATTTTAATAGATGGAAAGGATATAAAAAACATTTCCACAGATTCTTTATTTAAGAAAATATCTATTGTTTTTCAAGATGTTACTTTATTTAACTCATCTATATTAGAAAATATTCGTATAGGTAAAAAAGATGCCAGCGATGAAGAAGTTGTAAAGGCAGCTACCCTTGCAAATTGTATGGATTTTATTAATAAACTTCCTAATGGGTTAGATACAGTTATAGGAGAAAATGGGTCAGAGCTTTCTGGTGGTGAAAGACAAAGACTTTCTATAGCTAGAGCCTTTCTGAAGGACGCACCAATACTTATATTAGATGAAATATCAGCAAGTTTAGATGTGGACAATGAAAAGAAAATCCAAGAAAGTTTGAATAAATTAATAAAGGATAAAACCGTTATTATTATATCCCATAGATTAAAATCTATTGAAAATGTAGACAAAATTATAGTCATAGAAAATGGATATGTGGAAAGTCAAGGCAATCATAAAGAACTGATAGAAGAATCAAAATTGTATAACAATTTATTAGAAAAAACAAAACTAGCAGAAGAATTTATTTATTGAGGGGATTAAAAATGAAACAAAACATCAAAGAACAGTTGTTAACCAAGAAGCCATTGTCTTTAATGTTTCAATTATCTATACCAGCAGTAATTGGGATGGTAGTTATAGGCCTATATCCACTTATGGATGGAATATTTGCTGGACAAATAATTGGCGAGAATGCTATGGCGGCTTGCTCAATAGCTATGCCACTTACATTTTTTAATAATGGGATTGCAACGCTTATAGGGATAGGTTCGGCATCCATTTTATCAAGAGCCATGGGAAAGGGTGATAATGATACTATAAACAAACTTATGGGAAATCTTATCTATTGGGTTATCTTTTTTTCAACGATTATAACAATAGGAGGAATACTTCTAGGACCATATTTCTTAGATTTAATTGGAGCAACAGGAGAAATAAAGGCATTAGGCATAAGGTATTTAAGAATAATATTTCTAGGCTCAATTTTTGTGAACTTTGCTCAGTCAGCCAATATGGTTATGCGTGGTGAAGGGCTTATGAAAAGAGCAATGAGTATCATGGGGCTTGGTGCCTTTATCAACATAGCTCTTGATCCAATACTAATGAAATTAATGGGTGATTATGCCATTGAGGGAGCAGCTATAGCCACTGTAACAGCACAAATAATTCAAGCTGTCATTACTCTTTATTATTTTAAGAATAAAAGTGAAAATGTAAAAATAGGGAAAATAAAAAAAGAAAAAGATATATCAACTGAAATGTTTGGAGTAGGTTTCTCAGCCATGATAATGCAAGTTTTTCTTATGATTCAACAAACATTACTTTATAAACAAGCTTTTAAATATGGTGGAGATCCAAATGCAATATTAATGTCAGCAACTTTGAGATTTTATGGGTTTTCATTTATACCAATTTGGGGAATGAGTCAGGGGTTACAGCCGATTATTGGCACAAACTTTGGAGCAAAACAATACAATAGAGTAAAGGAAACTATGAAGATATTTTCTATAGGAGGAACAGTACTTGCAGCAATTTTTTGGTTACCAGCACAAGTATTTTCAAAACAGTTACTTGGTTTATTTAAAGTAAGTCAGGATATAATTTCGAGCGGAGTTAATAACTTCAGAATATTCTATTCAGTATTTATTCTTTATGGAATTATGATTATGACAATAACTTTTTTCCAAGCGATAGGGGATGGGAAAAAAGCTGGAATGATTGTAATGCTAAGACAGTTAATACTACTTGTTCCAGCCTTACTTATATTACCAAGAGTATTTGGAGCAGGGGCTGTTTGGTGGGCAGAACCAGTTGTAGATTTTACTATGATAATGGTAGGTTTAGCAATGCAAGCAAAGGCTCTTTCAAATATGAATGTAAATGATTGAAAATAAAGAGAAAAACAAAAATGACAGGAGAATTTATTTATTAGGAGGTTAAAATGGATAATAAAAAACTAAAGGGAAAAGATGTTATTACAATAGGAATATTTACTGCAATATATTTTGCAATCAATTTTGGGTTTATGCTTTTAGGAGGTCTCCATCCATTAATGTGGATACTTATGCCTGGCTTTATAGCATTGGTTGGATCTATACCATATATGATTATGGTTCAAAAAGTAAAAAAAACAGGAGCAGTCATAATAATGGGAGCTATTGTTGCTATAATATACTATTTAACTGGTCAATTTAGTTTAATAATAATTGCATCATTAGCAATTGCCAGTATTTTGGCAGAAGTGATAAGATACCTATCAAAGTATGATAGCTATAAATGGAATTCACTTTCCTATGCTTTCTTTTCATTAGGTATGATAGGTTCTCCAGCACAAGTATGGATTCTAAAAGATGAATTCATATCAAAAATGCTTGAAATGGGGATGCCAGTAGATTATGTTAATATATTAAAGACTTTTATTAACACACCGATGTTAATTGTATTAATTGTAACACCGTTTGTTTTTGGACTATTATCTTGTGGAATTTTAAAATCATTTTTATATAAAAATTTTGAGGCAAGAAATTGAAATGTCCAAGCGATTAAAATTAGATCCTAGAACATCAATAATATTGCTTTTATTAGTAAATATATTTCTATTTAAAAGTAGACCTGTAACGAGTGAATTAATTTTAATGAGCTATTTGTTGATTATTTTGACAGTTTGCGGAAATTTTAAATCGGGATTAAAAGTATATTTAACTTTTATTACTTTTTTAATAATAAATTATTTTGTTTTTCCCTATTCACCTAAGTGGATTGTAACGACATTTATTGTACCTGTTTCTTATGCAAGGAAGATTTTTCCTTGCATAATGGCAGGAACATTGTTATACAAAACGGTGACCGTAAGAGGAATTGCAGGAGTTTTTAGAAAATTTAAATTCTCAGAAAATTTTATTTTAGCATTTATGATAACTTATAGATATTTTCCCACATTAAGACAAGATATACATTGTGTTAGAGAATCAATGAAGATTAGGGGAATTAGTATGATTAAAAACATGGATATATTTGTTGTACCTATAATAAATTCTGCAATTGATATGTCTGAAGAGTTATCTAAGGCAGCTGTAACACGAGGAGTCGAGAATCCAGGTAGAAAAACAACTATAATTGATTTTAAATTCACTGTTTATGATGTATTAGTTATTTTATTTGTTGTTTTAATTATGGTTATATTTTAGGTGAGTTAGAATGGGTTATGTAAATATAAATGATGTATCTTGTACCTCTAAAACGGGATATAAAATATTAAAAGGGATCAACTTAAATGTTGAAAAAGGCGAATGTATACTTCTTATGGGGCTAAGTGGTTCAGGCAAAACGTCATTGACTAAATTAATAAATGGAATTATACCACATTTTGAAGAAGAAACTGACTTTGTTGGAGAAGTTTTAATAGAGGGAGAATCTACTAGAAATATATCACAATATAAAATTTCAGAAAAAGTTGGTTCGATATTTCAAAATCCAAAATCTCAATTTTTTAATTCTGATGTCGAGGGAGAAATTGTATTTGGTCTTGAAAATATGGGAACTGATCCAGAGTTAATAAAAAAGAGCTTAAAAAAACTATTAATAATTTAAATATAGATAGATTATTAGGGAAAAATGTCTTCTCATTGTCGAGTGGGGAAAAACAAATTTTAGCTTTTGCATCTATTTTTGCATTAAACACAGATATTGTCGTATTGGATGAGCCATCTTCAAATCTTGATATGGATACAATTGAAACGATAAAAAATAATATTGAAATATTTAAAAAAGAAGGCAAGACAATTATAGTTGCAGAACATCGATTATATTATTTAAAAGACATAATTGATAAAGCATATTATATAGATGAAGGCATAATTAAGGATTGTTTTACACAAGAAGAGGTAAAATTATTTAACTCAAAAAAAGAAAATAATCTCAAAATTAGAACTTTATCCACTCCTAAGTTGGAAGTTCTTAAAAAAGAATTTAATAAAAATGATGAGTATTTATGTGAAGATTTATCGTATACAATAAATGGAAATCTCATATTTAAAGATATTAATATTTCTTTAAATAGAGGAGAAGTCTTAGGAATAATAGGGAAAAATGGTATAGGAAAAACTAGTCTGTTAAAGTGCATTTCAGGGCTTATAAAGAAAAATATAGGAAATGTTTTTTTTGAGAATAAACTTTTAAATAATAAAGATAGATTAAAAAAACATACCTTGTAACACAAGACATTAATTCACAATTATTCACTCGAAGCGTAAAAGAAGAATGTGAATTAAATTTACCTGAGGATAGATTAAATCAAGTAGATATAGTTCTAAATAGGCTTGGATTAGATAAATATAAAGATAAGCATCCGATGTCGCTTTCAGGAGGACAAAAACAAAGGTTAACAATTGCTTTAGCTCTACTTTCAGATAAAGAAATCATAATATTGGATGAGCCTACAAGTGGCTTAGATTTCAAAAATATGATAATTGTGTCAGAAGCTATAAAAGAATTAGCCAAAAAATCTAATAAAGTTGTAATTGTTGTTTCGCATGATTATGAGTTTCTAAATACGGTAGCGGATGGAATATATGAAATGGCTTGAAAATAAGAAATAGAAGATTGGTAAAAAATTTTGCACAGTCTCGGAAAGGAAGTAGTTACCTCTCCACTTCCTTTCCATAATAATTTTCATAATTTTTCCTATACTGAACAAGATCAGAAAACTGTTCTTTATTCAAAGAATACTCTTGCATAAGGGTGTTCTTTTTTTCTTGCAATTCATCAAGTTTGGTTAATATTTCTTTTGTATTTGGAAGCTTTTTATATTTTTCTAAAATTTCTTTAGCAGCTATTTTATAGACCGAAAGTTCACTATAGTATTCTTCTGCAAATTGTTTATCGTCAGGATTTTTCTTGTGGTATTTATATATTTCACGATACTTATTTATAGTATTTATATTTTCCATATCTTGGGATAAACTCTTCATCTCAGTTTCAATTTTCTTTATTTTATCTAACAAGTCTTGTCTATCATCAGCAGATTTTTTAATCAAATCATCGAGTTGTGTGATTGAATTAATTCCTTGCTCTCTTAATTTAATTATTGAATCAGCCATAGTTTTGATATTGTGTTTTCTTGCCCAGATTTCGTAACCTTTAGAGGATTGTGCTTTTTTATTAGTAGATATATCAATAACATTTCCTACACGCTTTTTAATAGGATTAGCTTTGTTTTTAATAGCTAAATCTATTCTTTCTTTTATATTTTCTTCGGTATAATCTTCTCCGATAGTCTTAGATCTTGTAAATCTTTGCTTATCTTTATGACGAAAAGCAATGTGTTTACCATACTTAATTTCATAATCAAGAGATTTCATATTTTCTAAAAACTCTTCCCAAGATTTAGACTTATTAATCATTCTATCTATATCAAATTGCAGTTTAGACTTCCAGGAATTTCCTTTCTTACTTTGGTCAAATTCATACCAAGATTTACCAGCAGTTTTATATTTTCTTTTGTAAGCTTCATAATATTCATCAATGACTGAAAGCTTATTTTCTTTACATAACTCATCACTTTGATATCTGATTTTATGGTAAGTTTTTTTGTTGGATTGGTAGCATTTACCAGTCTTGTAGTTAACATTATTAAAAATAATATGGTTATGGATATGCCCTCTATCTATATGAGTTGCAAGAACAAATTCATAATCTTCTTTTAAAATTTTCTTACATAATTCCATTCCAATTTCGTGAGCTTTTATAGGATCAACCTCTCCTGGTAGAAAAGATTGGATTAAATGTCTAGCTAAAACTGTACCTTTAGTATCATTGTCTTCTCGTGTTTTTATAAATTGAATATGAGCAGTAGATGGATGACATTTAAATGAAGATACCAAGATTTTTTCATCAGTTTTTTCACTCCTAGTAATGTAATCTATTGCCAAATTTAGAGTTGATTTTATAGGATGTATTTTTGTAATTGCCATACTAATCACCAGAACTTTCTTTTGATTTGTTAAGAAGTAGGGAATGGATCTGCCATATTTCTTTTGATAATTTTTCTATCTCTTTATTCATTGATTCAATTTCATTTTTGTAAATAACACCAGTTGTATTAGTAGCTTTTGCAATCTGGTTTATATTATTTGTTGCATTTGAAAGTAGCCATTGTAAGTTTCTAAATGGTTCTAAATCTACAACATAAATTTCTTTTTCTAATACACATTTCCTAAGAAAGTGGGACATGGTTTTGCAATTTGCAAGTTTCATTTTCTTTTCAAAAACTTCTTTTTCTTCATCTGTTAAATATATTTTTAGTTGATTATTTCTCTTTCTATTATCCATAGTATATCTCCTTATCATAAATTATTGGGGTCTTAGGGTTCTCCCTAACAAGGTAAAATTGATAAAAAAAAGAAGCAGTCCATAAAGGTTCTGCTTCATCAATTTTTCGTAAGTGGGTACTCACTTACTGTGCTTGCTATTAAAGTTATAAGCGTTAAGCTTGCTATTAAAGTTATAAGCGTTAAGCTTGTTATTTAATTACTACCATTATACCATAAAATTGAAATGTTTGTATCTAATAGAAAAGCTTAAAATATAGATGTACGGTTAATATGCTATAGTGTATTTTTAGTATAAAAACTAATTTTTGGGTATAATTTAATTGATTATTATGATGCATTAGGAGGTAGAGTTTTGGAATTAAATCATGAAGATATTATAGAAAATGTCCTTGAAGGATATATGTTTTCTGAAAAAAAGGTTACTGATGAATGTAAAATTTATACAATTGAAAATTCTACTGGCTGTGGCGAAATGCGCTGCTACAATTTATTTGAAGGTATTCAATTATCTTATAATATCCTAAATATGGAGACAGCATATCAAAAAATAAATCCTAAAAGCGGGGTTTTAGAAATAGATCATTGTTTAGAGGGATGTTATGAGTTTAAACTTGAAAATAATGAGCGCGCTCTGATAGGTAAAGGCGATCTAAGTGTAATCGAAATAGGTAAAGTTCCTTTTGAAGATTCATGCATACCAACAAAAAAATATGTGGGACTTTCAATATTTATTGATATTGAAAAGGCACAAAAATCTATTGATAAATACTTTCCGTACGCAAAAATTGATTTGTTAGAAATAAAAGACCGTTTATGTAAAAATGGTGCAGCTTTAATTATTCATTCACGTCATGAGATAGACCATGTTATTAGTGAACTTTATAGAGTAGATTCTAGAATAAGACTTTCTTATTCAATTATAAAAACAATAGAGTTGTTATTATTTTTAAATTTAGTTGAAAGTTCAGATACATTTAAGTTAACATCTTTTTCAGAACCAGTATATAAAGCAACTGTAGAATCATATAAGACGATTCTAAATAATCCTTTTGAAAGATATTCTATTTCTGATTTATCAAAAAAATATGCTATTTCAGAATCCAGTTTGAAGAGATGTTTCATATACATAACTGGAAGCTCAATAGGTAATTTTATTAGGGAAAATTGTTTAGAAGCCGCTGCTAAATTATTAATTCATAAACCCTTAATGTCAATAGGAGAGATTTCTGATTTGTCAGGATATTTGAATCCTAGTAAATTTTCTGAGTCATTCAAAAAACATTTTGGGCAAACTCCTCAAGAATATAGAAAAAAATCCATCTGACCTTTTTAGAGCAAATAAAGAGCTGTCAGGTTATAAAGAAAATATCCATCTTACTTTATAATAAAGTTGAGATGGATATTTTTTTGTAAATATTCTCTATACACATTCTATGTACATTTTATTAATTAACGGAGGTGTTTTATGAACAATAAAAAAATGACTACAAAAGATGTAGTAACAGTAGCTATTATGATTGCTTTATTTTATGCAATATCTATTGTTATTGGAATGAGTATGGTTGCTGTTCCGGTTGTATATATTTATGGTACTGCTGGAATTGAAATGTTTATAGGAGCTATTTTCTACTTAGTAGCAGCTAACAGACTTAATAAACACGGGCTATTATTTATATGGATATTAATTTATGGTCTTATCACAGCAGCTATGGGTTATGTGTTTATGCTTCCATATTTTATTGGACTTGCTATTTTGTGCGAAATAGTAATGATAGGCAAAGACACTTATATAAATCCAATAAGAAATATGATTGGCTGGAGTGTTTATGGTGCTGGTATGTTCATGGGAATAGGAGTTCCATGTTGGATAGCTTGGGAATCTTATCAAAAGCAAGCTTTAGAGAGTGGGTTTGCAGATAAGACATTAACATTGCAATATAATTTGGTATCTTCACCAAAACTACTATTATTAGGTGTAACAATAACCGTTATATTATCTGCTTTAGGTGTTTTGTTTGCACAAAAAATTCTTAAAAAGCACTTTAAAAAGGCGGGTATTTTAGAGTAAATGGAGATATATGGGAAATGAAAATAGAAAAAATAAGTGGAATAACTTGTCTTTTTTTAACTATTATTTCCTGTATGGTGTCAATATTTACAAAAAGTTACTATATGCATGCTCTGTTTGTAGGATGGCTTTGTATGCTTTTAGCATATTTTGGTTTTATCAAACAGAGCATAATTTATTTTATGATATATAGTTTTACTACATTTTGGTTATTAAAAATGATACCTAGTGGTGTAGTTATAATTTCACCAATGCTTTTGGGAATGTTGTATAAATTCATAGTTCCAATCATGGCAGGATTTTTAACTTTTAAGATACCATCAGGAAAATTAATTTCAATATTTCACAAATTAATGTTGCCACGAAATTTTGTACTTATATTAACGGTAATTATTCGATTTGTACCAACAATTGCTGGGGAATTTAGAACAATAAAAGAAGCTATGAAAGTAAGGGGATTTACAGGTAACTTTTTTCATATTTTATCAAATCCTTTGAGGACTCTTGAATATGCTATAGTTCCTTTAATTTTTCGTTCTATAAAAGTAGGAGATGAATTATCAGCAGCAGCGATTGTTAGAGGAATTGAAAACCCAATAAAAAGGGATTCATATTATAGTAACAAGTTGTGTAAATTAGACATAATTATAATAACTGCAAGCTTTGTTTTATTTATATTATGTCTTATATGAGAGGTGCATCATTGAATAATAAACTGGAAATTAGGAAATTATCTTTTTCATATAATAGCAATAAAGATGAACAGTTGAAAGATATAAATTTAGACATTAAAGATGGTGAATGTTGTGTAATTATAGGGGAGTCGGGATGTGGCAAGTCTACTTTGACAAGGGCTATAAATGGATTAATTCCAAATTTTTACGAAGGAAATTTAGATGGAGAAGTATTTATTGATGGCAAATCTATCAGAAATTTAAAATCATGGGAGATAGCAAAGTTAGTCGGTAATGTATTTCAAGATCCTAGAAGCCAATTTTTTGCCAATGAAGTTAATGGAGAAATTGCATTTGGACCGGAAAATTTGGGATATAAGCGTGATGAAATAATAAGAAGAGTAAATGAATCAAGTGAGAAAATGAATATTGATAAATTGTTAAATAATAGGATATACAATTTATCCTATGGAATTAGGCAAAAAGTAGCAATTTGTTCAGCGAGAGCTATCGAACCATCTATATATGTATTTGATGAACCATCTGCAAATCTTGATTTGAAATCAATATATAAATTTTCAAAACTTATAATGGACTTAAAAAACGAAGGGAAAACTATAGTAATTGTTGAGCATAGGTTATTTTATTTAAAAGGAATAGCTGATAGGTATTTATTGATACAAAATGGATCTTTAACAAATAGTTATAAAGCAGAAGAATTTGAAAAAATTAGTTCAAAAGACTTAAATGCATTGGGCTTACGCTCAATTAATCTTGATGATATTGTTGTAGATGAGCACAAAGTTAAAGAAAAAGAAATTAGTAGTGACAATTCTTTTGATTTTGAGGTGAAAAATATTAGTAAAAAATATAAAAATAATTTTGTACTAAAAGATGTGTCACTTAAATTTGATAGCAATGAGACTATTGCTTTAGTAGGAATAAATGGAACAGGTAAAAGTACACTCGGTAAAATTTATTCTGGGATTCAAAATCAGACTGATGGAGAAATAAAGATAAATGGACTCAAAGCTAATAAAAAGATGAGGTTAAGCAAAGTGTGGTATATTCCTCAAGATTTAGACTCTCAATTATTTGGGGAAGATTTGATGGATGAATTATTAACTGGGTTAAAAAATAGAGAAGATTATATCACGAAAGCAGAGGAACTTTTAAAAAAAGTTGGCTTATTTGATATAAGAGAGAAGCATCCAGCAACTTTATCAGGTGGTCAAAAACAGAGGTTGGTTCTATGCGTAGCTATGTTAAGAGAAATTCCTTTTATTATATTGGATGAGCCGACATCAGGGCTTGATTTCAGGAGTATGGATAAGGTGGGGAGATTAATCAAAGAGGAACAAAAAAAAGGAACAAAATTTTTGATAATTTCTCATGATATTGAATTTATAGCAAAGACGTGTGATAGACTTGTAAAACTAGAGAATGGGATAATAACAGAAGATTTTTATATTGATAATATAGGACAGCTGTTAAGAGCTATGGAGGCTAAATAATTTAGGAGGTGCGTAATGGAAGTTTTAAAAAAGCATATAGGACAAATTTTATCATCAGTTATTATTGCAGTAATTGGTGTTTTTTGTAGTGTTGTACCATATTTTGCTTTAGCTAAGATTACTCAAAATATAGCAATTAGTAATACAGATTTAGAATTCTATATAAGACCAATTTTGCTTATTTTAGGTGGGTTAATAGGAAGTGTTATTTTCCATGAGATTTCAACTTTAATTTCTCACAATTTAGCATTTCGCATAATAGAGGATGAGAGGAAGAAACTTGTAAGAAAAATTAATAGATTATCAATGGGAGAGATTGAAAAACGATCTAGTGGAGAATGGACTCAGTTTATGGTAGAAACTTTGAATAAAATTGAGCAACCGATAGCTCATGTTATTCCTGAAGTAATAGCTAATCTTATCATTCCAATCGCTTTAGTAGTTATTATTTTTATAATGGATTGGAGGATTGGAATTGCAAATCTTATTACATTACCACTAGGGGTGTTATTTTCAATTCTAATGATGGGTGGATATGAAGAAAAATCACGAAATTATCAAGAAGCCGCAAAAAACATGAATACAACAGCTGTTGAATATATTAGAGGTATTCAAGTTATAAAGGCATTCAATAAATCTGCATCATCATATGGAAAATTTGTAGATGCTGTAAATAGTAATAGAGACAGTATGCTAAATTGGTATTTAAGTGTTTGTTTCTATATGACAGCAGCAATGGAAGTTTTACCATCAACTTTATTATTTGTTTTACCAACTTCTTTATACTTGTATATGAATGGAAGTATTGAAGTAGGCAATCTAATAATGTGTGTTTTATTATCTTATGCCTGCTACAAACCTTTGATTAAAGCTATGAGTCATATGGATACTATGGCGAATGTAAGAGTTGTAATAGATGAAATAAAAAATGTTATGGAGTTACCAGAGTTAGAACGAGGTAATGGAGAGGAAAAAATAAGATCATACGATATTAATTTTGAAAATGTATGTTTTGCCTATAATGATAAGAAAAAAGTTTTTGATAACTTATCCTTTAGTGCAAAAGAAAATAAACTTACAGCTATTGTTGGTTATTCTGGCGGTGGAAAATCCACTATTGCTAAGCTAATTGCGGGATATTGGAATATTAATAAAGGAAAAATATCCGTAGGAAATGTAAATCTTAAAGATGTTTCTCTTGAAAAGAACATGGAACTTGTAACCTATGTATCACAAGAAAATTATCTATTTAGAAAAAGTATTATAGATAATATGAGAATGGCAAATCAAAATGCTAGTATTGAAGAGATAAAAGACGCTTGTAAAAAAGCTTCTTGTCATGACTTTATTATGAGTCTTCCTAATGGATATGAAACCATAATTGGAGAATCTGGGAGCAACTTGTCTGGAGGAGAGAGACAAAGACTTACAATAGCAAGAGCTTTGCTTAAAGATAGCCCAATAGTTTTATTAGACGAAGCTACAGCATATTCTGATCCAGATAATGAAGCTGAAATTCAAAAATCTATAGATGCATTAGTTGAAAATAAAACGGTTATTATGATTGCTCATAGGCTTTCTACAATAATAGGAGCCGATAAGATCATAGTATTAAACAATGGGGAAATTGAAGCAGAAGGAACTCATAAAGAACTTCTTGGAAAAAGTGAAACATATGCAAAAATGTGGAAATCACACATAAGTTTATCAAACGATAGGGGTGAGTAAATGAAAGAATTAATTCACAAGTTATATTGGGTCGCTGGAAAAGAATCTTCCAAAATTAGCAAGATGTTTTTCTTTGAAGTATTAAAAAGTATATTTGAAGGAATATCCCTTGGAGCTACAATGTTGCTTTTACTTAAAATATTTCAAAATATATTTGAAGGAAGAAATATTACACAAGAAGACATCTATGTCGTATTTGCAATAGCTCTACTAAGTGTAGTAGGGAAAATATTATCTAGTTATATGGCTGATAGAAATAAATACATCGCAACTTACAATATGGGAGCAGAAAATAGGCTATATATAGGTGATCAGCTAAAAAAAGTGAATATGGGATATTTTAGCAGTAATCGCCTTGGAAACATTTCAGGCGGATTAACCACAGTTATAGGTGAACTTGAAACCGTAGGAGTTAATATAATAGAAACTTTATTTGTGGGAGTAATTCAAACTATAATAATGGCGATATTTATGATTCCGTTTGATATAGTTACAGGTTCTATAATTTTAGGAACTTTATTCTTAGGAATGTTATGCAATGTTATCTTTCAAAAGAAATCAGATGAGTTGACTAAAAAATTACAAGCGTTAAAAATAAATCTAAACGCATCTACTTTAGAGTATGTCAAAGGTATTAGCGTCATTAAGTCGTTTGGAAAAAGTGGTGAAATGACCAAAGAATTGGACAGAGAGATTTATAAAAATAGAAGAGGCTTTATAAATGTTGAAAAAACTGTAGCACCTGCTGCTTTGATATTTCTAATTATATTTAAATTAGGGATTTGTCTTATTATATTTTCAGCTATTTATAGATTTTGTATAGGAGAAATTGATCACTATAAAGCTGTAATGCTTGTAGTGTCTAGTTTTATTGTTTTTTCTGGTTTTGAAATGGCTGGAAGTATGCAAAACGTTAGAGGAATAGCTATACAAAACTTGGATTCAATTGCTAAACTTAGGAATCTACCAACAATTTCAGAAGGCACAAGAACAAGCTTTGAAAAAGGAGATATAAATCTAAAGGACGTTGACTTCTCATATGACGAACAAAACTTATTTAACTGTTTAAATTTAGATATTCCAAAAGGTAAGACTACAGCAATTGTAGGTGGTTCTGGAAGTGGAAAAACAACACTTTGTAATTTGATAGCTAGATTTTGGGATGTAGATTCTGGAGAAATATTGATTGATGATAATAACATAAAAGATTTTAGGTATGACAATCTGTTATCTAATTTCACTTTTGTTTTTCAAGACGTCTATTTATTTGATGACACTATAAAAAACAACATTAAGTTCGGAAATCCAGAAGCTAGTGATGAGGAAGTTATTAATGTTGCTAAGCAAGCACAGTGTCATGAATTTATTATGAAGTTGTCAGATGGTTATGACACAGTTTTACAAGAGGGTGGTTCAAATTTATCTGGAGGAGAGCGTCAGAGAATATCTATAGCAAGAGCTATGCTAAAACCAAGCAGAATTGTTATTCTTGACGAAGCTACTTCAAGTGTAGATCCAGAAAATGAACAACAACTTATAACTGCTTTAAACAATTTGTTAAAAGATAAAACTGTAATTGTGATTGCACATAAACTTGAAACTATTAAAAATGCTGATCAAATTGTTGTTATGGATAAAGGAAATATTGAAAGTATTGGTAAACATAAAGAGCTTATGGAAAAATCACACATATACAAGAGTTTTATTGAGAAAAGAGAAAAAGCTACTGGTTGGAAAATTGAATAAAATTTAATAGAGGATGATTTTATGAAACAAGATATGAAAGAACAATTATTAACAAAAAGACCCATAGATTTACTTTTTCAATTATCTGTCCCTGCTGTAATAGGAATGATAGTAATAGGTCTTTATCCACTAATGGATGGAATTTTTGCAGGAAATATTATAGGACAAACTGCAATGACAGCTTGTGGTGTAGCTATGCCACTTACCTTTTTTAATAGTGGAGTATCTACACTCATAGGTGTAGGTTCAGCATCAGTTTTATCAAGAGCTATAGGAAAGGGTGACCAAAAAACAGTTGATAAAATTATGGGGAATTTAATCTTTTGGGTTATTCTATTCTCATCAATTATTACAATAGGCGGAATTTTACTTGCACCACATTTTTTAGATATGGTTGGAGCAAGTGGAGAAATTAAAGAATATGGTATCAGATATTTACGAGTAATTTTCATTGGTTCTTTATTTGTAAACTTTACTCAATCAGCAAACATGGTTATGCGTGGAGAAGGATTAATGAAAAAAGCAATGCTCATTATGGGGCTAGGGGCTTTTTTAAACATAATTCTTGATCCCATTCTAATGAAATTAATGGGAAAATACGCAATAGAAGGGGCTGCACTTGCAACTATTACAGCACAATTTGTTCAAGCGATAATAACACTCCATTACTTCAAATATAAAAGTAAAGCAGTAAAAATAAATAAAATCAAACCTGATCAGGAAATAAAAAAAGAAATGTTTGGCGTAGGGTCATCTGCTATGATGATGCAAATTTTATTTATGATTCAACAAACAATGCTATATAAAATGTCATTTAAATATGGCGGAGATACAAATGCTATCTTGATGGCAGCAACACTTAGAATATATGCCTTTTCATTCATTCCACTTTGGGGAATGAGTCAAGGTTTACAACCTGTAGTTGGTACAAATTTTGGAGCGAAAAAATACGACAGAGTAAAAGAAGCTATGAAAGTATTTTCTATCGGAGGATTAGTTCTTGCATCAATATTTTGGATACCAGCATTAGCATTTTCAAAGAATATTCTGTCTTTATTTGGAGTAGAAGAAAGTATTATAACTCAGGGAATAGGAAACTTTAGACTATTTTATTCTATCTTTATCCTATATGGAGTAATGGTAATGACTATAACATTCTTCCAATCAATAGGAAACGCTAAAAAAGCCGGCATAATAGTAATGCTAAGACAGTTATTTTTATTCGTACCTGCCATGATTATTTTACCAATGATATTTGGAGTTAAAGCAGTATGGTTTGCAGAACCCCTTGTAGATTTAATTATGATAATAGCTGGTGTAGTAATGATGTTTGGGGAATTAAATAGGATGGATAAAATTAGTTTGAAAAATTCAAGTAATGAATAATAAGTAGGTTTATTTAAAAGAATGGAGGGAAATATGCAAATAAATATAATTAAAGTAAATTTACCTTTTTTCTTTGGTTTACGCTGTTTACAAGTTAGATAACTCAGTTAAAAAATTAAATACAATTACTATTAGAAAAAGAACACGAAAAGTATTTAGAGCAGGTGAACAAGAAAAACCACTTGCTCTTTTTTTTCATCATTAGATCATGACGGGAATTTTGAAGATAATTTAGAAGATAAAAATGTTGATGTAGAATAAGTTGTAGCCACACAAATGAAGATTAAGAATAAAAAATGTATCAACCCTTACCCTTTAATCAGGATTTAGGTTGATACACAAAATTATTTACATTTCCGCCCCTTACAAGCGTTAAGCGTATATTAAGTTATTCTTCTAATTTTTTAGTATCATCTTCTAATTCCAAGAATTTATCAAAATCACTTTTGTAGAGTCTATCTTGTATAATTCTATATTTTTCAAACTCACTCTCTGCGTGCTTTTTAGCAAGAGCTGCAGAGACTTTTCCTGCATCGTTTAGAATTTCTTTATCCCATAATTGTAAAAATCCATTTAATCTTTTTTCCCAATCTTCCATAGTCATAGGGATATGTCTTTCTGCTTGTAGTTCTGCCATGTCCAAATATGATGAAACAATTCTTTGCATTTGATTTAATTCTTCTTCGTTTAGATAATTTTTTGCAACGACTACATCATATTTATGAATTTTTGAATCTGGAGAGCCTTCCCAAGTAGTAAGTCCCATATTTTTAGTTTTGTGATTGGCTCTATCTACAATTAATTCGGCTGCAGTTTTTCCATGAATTGCATAGTGTAATTTATTTTGAATAGCTGCAAAAAACCTTTTTGTTGCTTTTGCAGATGGGTCATAGTCTAAAGATGTAGCATAAATATCTGTGATTTTTTGATAGAATCTTCTCTCAGATAATCTAATTTCACGAATTTTTACAAGTAATTTTTCGAAATAATCCTTGGTAAGTTTTGTACCAGAATTCTTGAGCCTTTCATCATCCATTGCCCACCCTTTAATTGTAAAATCTTTTACAATTTGGTTTGCCCATTTTCTAAATTGGACGGCACGTTCGTTATTTACTTTAAACCCTACTGCAATAATTGCTTGTAGGTTATAGTGTTTTGTTTCCCTTGAAACATTTCTAGAACCTTCTTTTTGAACTATTAGGAAATTCCTAATAGTTGCTTCTTCTTGTAACTCACTATCAGCATAGATTTTTTTTAGATGTTCATTTATTGTGGCGACACTAACATCATAAAGAGCTGCCATCATCTTTTGAGTAAGCCAAATATTTTCATCTTCATATCTAATTTCGATAGCTTCTTGATCATCACCATTTGCTGCAATAAAAGTCAAGTATTCAGCAGCAGATGACCTAATTTGAAGTTCTTTTTTTTCTTGATTTTCGTCTTTATTTTTATCCATTTCTTTACTCATAAGTCCCTCCAAGTATAAATTTCATTCTACCTTTAAACACTGGAATACTAATTAAGAATACAATTACATAATGTATAAAGGAATTTATCATCATACTTTTTGTTATTGGTAATTGATGATAAGTTTGACCGATTATTTTAAAAGCGGCTAGGGTGTTTGTTATAAAATCAAGTGCCAACCATAAGGCAACTGCTGATCCTATGAAAGCAATTATATAGTTTAAAAGTTTACTGATTTTTGGTAGCTTTTGATTTATTAAAATTAGCAATATTCCATAAATTATTACTACTGTAATTGAAATGGGAATAGCTAATTTGTTATCTAGTTTATCTTTTATGGATATATAAAATCCTAAACCTACAACTATAAAATCAATCAAAAATGCTGAGATTTTTACAGAGTAGGTAGTGATGAGATAGTAGAAAACTATTCCAGAAAGGATTAATAAAAAATATCCTGCAATAAAAATTCCCATAGAGTCTCCTAATAATAATCATCATGTTCAGGGCGATAGTTTTTAAGAAAATCTCCCTGAGGTATATTAACATTAATTGGTTTATTAAACTTGCCCATTTTTGCTAACTCAGAAATTTTTAGATTTAGTAAATTTATATCTACACCTAATTTTCCAGCAATTTCATAATCACAAACTTGATCATTGATATTATCTAGGACATCTTCATCACTTATTAATAAGTGAGCCGCAAAAATATTAGCTTCAGTTTCAAATTTGTTTGTTGGGTTTAATACTGTTTGGTCATGAAAAGCTCCACCTCTCATACAATAATCTCTGTGTAGTTGATCGTGACCTAATTCATGTGCTAATATCGTTTTTCTATTAAAATTTGTGTTGCTACTGATAAAAATAAATCTGTTCCTTTGAATATAATGGTACATTCCTAAAAGTATTTCTGTTTTAGGTAGATATACCAGGTTAATATTCAAAGCTTCTATTAATTCGATAGGATCTCGTGTCTTATATTTTTTTATAAGTCGATTAACCTTATCATATATATAGCGATTCATGCTCATAAAATCACCTAATCTTTTTTCTTACGACCGTATTTCTTGTTTTCTCTTTTAGCCTCCCAATAAGCACGAGTAATAGCTTCAAAAGCAGCATCTTTATCTTCGTCAGAAATTTCTCCACCTGCAAATAAAGAGCTTAGACCTTCTGTTAATGCTCTAGCTTTTTCTAATTCTCTTTTGCCACCCATGTTATAAACTCTATTTAAAAACTCATCACTTTCTTCTAGAAGATAATTGTAATCACAGTCCATAACTTCAGCTATTTTTTTGTAAACCTCGACATCTCTTGGGTATCTTTCTCCGTCTTCATAATGTACAAGAGTTCTTGTACTTATTCCTATCATCTTTGCAAAATCTGCTTGACTTAACTTTTCTTTTTCACGAAAATCCTTTAATCTATCCGCAAAAGCCATAACTTTAACCTCCTGAACTAATGTGCATTTATAACTTTTAATACGAACAATAGTGCTTGAATTATTTTTCAATTTGAGATATAATACAAACTGAACTTATATTCATATTATAGCACAAACATTCAAGTTTGTAAATAAGTTGTATTGGGGTGATTAGATTGAGAATAAGTAAAACTTTAAAGAATATAATGAACATGTATGTAGATAGCAACTTGAAATTTGAAGAAATTAGTTCGGCTGCAAAACTTATTTTAAGTTTATATAGACAAGTTACCTGGGCAGTAGATAGCAGGGCAAATTTTATGATGTTTGAGAGTAAAGAAAACTATGGATCAACTTCAGAATCTGCTTACTTGTATCTTTCTACATTTGCTCCAGAAAGAGTTGAAGAAAAGTTTAATAATATAGTTTCCAATGTAATGGATAGTAAGCTTATGCTTTTAATAATTTATGATGCCTGTGTTAGGCTAAAAGTTTATCCAGAATATGGAGAAATCTATCATAAGATTATTTATAACTACTACATTTCTGAAAAAAAGATTACTGATGAAGCTTGTATGAGAAGTGTGTCTTTAGAGAGAACTGTTTATTATCAAAGAAAGAAGGAAGCAATTGCATTGGTTGGTGTAATAATTTGGGGATATACTTTACCGACTGCTATTAGCCAACTTAAAGACGGTCGCAGCATTGAAGAAATAATGAACATCTAAGAAATTAATTTATGACGAACTTATTGCGTACTATTTCCGAATGAAAAAAGTACCATATACGAATTTTATGTGTACTTAAGTGCATATATAATATCCATGATAGGTGATTTGCACCTGAATTTAATATTGGCATTTATTGACTGAAAGAATTTATTTTCTTTCGGTCTTTTTTTATGCCCAGGAGAATATATGCAAAGAATTAGAAGCCCTCCTTGTGTGAATTTCATTTTCAAACAAAAGAAATTCAAGCGGGCAAGGAGGAAAAATTAATGGACAAAGAATATTATTTATTTGTAGAAGGAAAAAAAGTAGTTGTTAGCAAGGAAGTATATCTTGCTTACCATAGTGAATTGAATAAAGAGAAATATCAAATGAGAAGAGACAGGTTAAATAACTGTTTCTTTTTTTGTTCCTATGATCATGATGGAAATTTCGAAGAAAATTTAGAAGATCTGGAATTTGATGTTGAAAAAATTATCGAAACAAAGGAAATGATTGAAGAAGTAAGAAGAGCTATTTCTAAACTCAACCCTGTTGAAAGGGATTTGATAGAAAGTCTTTTTTATAAAGAAGAAACAATTAGAGAAGTAGCCGCTAAACTGAATATTTCTAATCCAGCCGTTATTAAAAGGCGTAATAAAGTCTTAGAAAAACTAAAGGAAATGTTAGAAGACTTTTAGATGACAGTTACCAAGAGGGTCTAATTTTCACTGTTACTTATGCAGTGGGAATTGGACCTTTTCATTTAACCAAATTTATTTTTGAAAATTGGTTAGCAAGAAAGACTTCTTTTCACTGTTAAGTATAAGAGGGTAATTTTAAACAATTTTGTTTCATCAAGATAATTATTTTCTGATGGTCAAATTTAAAAAAAGATTAATAACTCTCGATAAATTTTGAACCTTAACAATTGAATAGACCAAGACAAGACATTAATCATTTTTGGAGCGTAATAACCTATCCGCCAAGATCTTTCTGCTGAATAATTCGGCAAAATAAGTACTGCTAAGCTAAAAGCAAGGGAAGAAGAAAGGGAGCGATAAGTAAGAGTTTGAATATAGGGAGGGATACCCTATTCGCTATGAAGAAAATGAGGATAATGATACTTCTAAGGTTGAAGCCGGCTCATCCTGAACAGAGGCGGAGGTGAGATTCCTATGTTGCTAATCCAAGGCACTTGTCAATGTCAAAAAACTTTAATTTTATATTGTGAGGTAAAACCTATGAATACAAAAGAAAAGAAGAAATGTAAACCTAAAGAGCAAATATCAAAAGAAGATTATTCTAAAAAAATTACTTACACTCAAAGTGATAAAGAGTCCCTCGACTTACTAGATATTGTTGAGCTTTATTTATGTAGAGCTTGTATAAGACTATAAGCTGGGGTGCTGACTTAAAAACTTGGGTGCGGTAAAATATAAGTGGTAGAAGAACTCCTTAATGACTATTTGCCCAAATACAAATTAAGGAGGTTTTGTGATGGAAAAATTTGCTTGTATGTATCTTCGTTTATCGAGAGAGGATGGAGATAGCACAGAAAGTAATTCTATTTCAAATCAAAGACAGATTATCAAATCATATGCAAGGGACAATGATTTTAAAATTGTTGCTGAATATGTAGACGATGGCTTTTCAGGATCTAATTTTGACAGACCAAAATTTAAGAAGATGATTCAAGATCTTGAAGAGAAGAAGTTCAAAATAATTATTGTGAAGGACTTATCCCGTTTCGGGAGAGATTATATCGAATCAGGTAAATATCTACAGAAGATATTTCCAGAAAAAGGTATTCGATTTATTTCCGTAAACGATAACTATGACAGTGAAAATGCAGATGTAAGCGATACACACCTAATTCTACCGATAAGAAACTTTATTAATGATTCTTATTGTAGGGATATTTCTATGAAAGTTAAATCTTCAAAAGAGATCAAAAGAAAGAATGGTGAATTTATTGGTGCATTTGCTCCTTTTGGTTATAAGAAGGACAGCAAAAACAAACATAAGTTAGTCGTTGATACAGAAGTTTCACACATAATTGAAAGAATCTTCAATATGAAGATAGACGGCTACTCATCTAAGGCTATTGCAGATTTTTTAAATAGCATAGGTTGTGTAACACCATCTAAGCATAAAGAAAATTCTGGCGATAATCATACTACTGGTTTTATTGTTAAAGTCTCTAAATGGGACGCAAAAATGGTCAATAGGATTATTACAAACAAGGTCTATATAGGAGTGCTTGAACAAGGGAAAACTAGAAAACTAAATTACAAGTCTAAGAGAGAAGTAGAAGTAAATGAAGAAGATTGGATTGTAATAAACGACTCTCATAAGCCTATTATTTCAAAAAGCATTTATGCTTTGGCTAATAAGATGATGCTCCGAGATGTAAAACAATCAGCAGATATACCACATATTTTATCAGGAATGCTTTATTGCAAAGATTGTGGATCTTCAATGGTTAGAAGAAAGGTTAAGTCCAAGAATGGATATAATATTTTTTATATTTGTTCTCACTATAATAACAAAGGAGATTGCACAAGACATAGTATAAAAGAAGACTATCTACTTGATATGACTCTTTTTGCACTTAAAGATTATTTAAAAAAATACAATGAATTACTAAGTCAAGTTAATAAGTTAGATGTATCAAAAGTTACATTTAATATTGACTTTGAAAGCTTAAACTCAGAAAAGAGAAAGTATGAAAGACTTAGACAATCTTTATATATGGACTTAGAAGATGAACTTATAACTTCTGAAGAGTTTGAAAGGTTCAGAAAAAATTATCTTATTAAAATCAGGGAAATAGAGAAACAAATTGCTACAAAGAAAAATATACTTGCCAACTTGCAAGAAAAGATGAAAAAAAAGGACAGTTTGGTTTCCGAAATTGTTCCCACTGATTTAAGCAGTCTAAATAGACTAACAATTGTATCTTTTATAGATAGAATTGAAATCGGAGAAAATAATGAGATTAATTTTGTCTTTAATAATTTGGAAACAGTTAACTTACTGAAGACTCTTATAAAAGAAGAAAGTGAAAGTAAGTCCGAAGTAAAGAAGAATTTGATTTCAATAAATAAGGTCTTTGGAAATGCTCTTGAAAATAAGACTCCAATGCAATTAGCTGGAGGTGTTTTATAATGGCAAGAACTTCCAAAAGATATATTGAAAAGAAAATTGAAAAGACAGAAAGAAAAGTCTTTAAGGCCGGAATTTATACAAGGCTATCCAACGAAAGAACAGAAGATTGGAGAGAAAAATCTTATTCAATAGAAACTCAAATTCTATCTTGTAAAGAATATGCATTAAAAGAAAATATAGATGTTTTAGAAGTTTACACTGACTATGAATATAGTGGGACAAACTTTGAAAGACCATCATTTCAGAATATGATGCAAGATATTAGAGATAGAAGAATCAATTGTATTATTATCAGAGATTTATCAAGACTTGGAAGAGAATATCTCGAAATGGGAAGATTGATTGATAAAGTTTTTCCATTTTTAGGTGTTAGATTTATTTCGGTTAATGATAAATTAGACACAGTCAAAGAAACAGATTCAAAGAAATCTTTTGAGGTTACTCTTAAAAATATTATCAACGATATGTATGCTAAGGATATTTCAGTTAAGATAAAGACCTCAAAACACAATAGAGCAAGAAACGGATATTTTATTGGTTCTGTTCCACCTTATGGCTACAAGATTAAAAAATCTAAAGAAGGTCAAAAACTTGTAATTGATGAAAATGTTAGATTTATTGTGGAAGAGATGTTTGATTTGACTCTTCAAGGCAAAAGCCAATATGAAGTAGCAAAGCATTTTAATGAAAAAGGCTATGCTCCTGGAATGATTTACTATAAAACTGGGAGAGTTTACAGAGAAAATGATGATCCTGAATGGAATAAAGGGACAATTTCTAAAATGCTTACAAACCCAGCTTATACGGGGACTTTAGTACAAGGAGTTAAGCAACAAAATCTTGCAAAAGGAATTAAACAACATTTTGTAGACGAAAGTCAGTATATAATTTGTGAGAATGCACATGAAGCAATCATTTCTAAGGAAGTTCATGAAAGAATATTACAAGAAAGACAAGAAAGAAAGAAAAATCATGTTTTCAGTTCGCCAATGCACAATTTTGAAAATAGGGACTATGAGAACAGATTTAAAGGGCTTGTAATCAACAATAATACTGGCAAAGAACTTAATAGAAGAACTCGTATCTATGGTAAAAATAAAGATAGACTTTACTATTCATTTCAAAATGAGAGATTTAGTGGAAGTATAAAACCCGAAAAATCAGTATTCATTATGGAAAGGGATTTGGATCAGGCTATTAGTGATAAAGTTTCTGAGTTTATTATGAAGACAACTAGCAAGACGAAATTTGTTAATCAAATTAAAGCTAGATTTAATAAAGCAATAGATACTTTTAAGAAAGACATTGAAAATCTTAAAAGAAAAAATCTAAATGAAGAAAATATCATTCAAAGAGCCTATGAAGAATATAGTCTAGGTAAGATTGATAGAGACGAGTATCTATTAAAAAGAGAGATTGCTCAAAGTCATATGTCTACATTTGATAACGAGATTTCAGCAATTGAAGTTAATATATCAAAGCTTAAAAAAGAAAGATTAAAATCAACAAAATGGATAAATGATTTATATGCTTCAAAGAATTTGGAAAAGCTACCTGGCGATTTAATCCATAGCTTAATCGAAAAAATAATAGTTTATGATAAACATGAATTTGAAATAGTCTTTAAATTCAATATAGATAATTTGGTAGGAGGAACAGACGATGAGTAAGGTTGCTCTTTATATTAGATTATCCGTTGAAGATATGATAAAGACTGATGAGAGTGAAAGTATCATAAACCAAAGAGCATATCTAAACGATTATCTCGACAAGAATGAAGAATTTAAGAACTTCACAAGAGAAGAATATGTTGATGATGGATATTCTGGAACAAATGAAAATAGACCAGCCTTTCAAAGAATGCTGGAAGATGTAAAGAAAAATAATATCCAGACGATAATTGTAAAAGACTTGTCCAGATTTATGAGAGATTATATAACACTTGGAGATTATCTTGAAAATATATTTCCATTCCTTGGAGTAAGATTCATTGCCATAAATGATGGCTATGATAGTAACAAAGAAAAGGGGAATGGAACAGATTTAGATATTCAATTCAAGGGACTATTATATGATTTCTACACAAAAGATATTTCTGAAAAGGTAAAGTCATCTATGACTACACTTAAAAAACAAGGAAAGTTTTTAGCTTGGAGTCCACCATTGGGATATATGAAAGATCCTAACGATAGACACAAAATCATAGTTGATGAAGAAACAGCTTGGATAGTAAAGAAGATTTTTAAACTTGCACTTGATGGTATATCTTCAAGAAATATAGCTAAGATATTAAATGAGGAAAAAATTCCAACACCATCAAAAAGAAAGAGCGAATTAACAAATCTTGATTTTGAATATTCAATAATTAGAACTGCGAAAAAGCCTAGACCAACTTGGACTAATGGTAATGTAATAGATGTATTAGCAAATGAAAATTATACTGGAACTTACACTTTCAATATGCAAGATAAGTCAGTATTAAATCCATCTTCTTTTAAGTTCAAACCAAAAGAGGAATGGGGAAGAGTTGAGAATAATCATGAAGCTATTATATCTAAAGAAGACTTTGAAAAAGTTCAAAAGATTAAAGAGAAGAATCTGTTTATGAAAGGTAAAAATACCGATTATGAATGGAGAAAGAAATCACCATTACAAGGTTTTGCAAAATGTCCAACTTGTAATCACATTCTAGGATGTACTCAATCTAAACACAAAAGACCTGATGGAAGCCTTAGAGTACACACATATTTTACTTGTAGGATATGTAAGTGTAATAATGTAAAACACAAGAACTCAAGAGCAGGAAGCCTTGAAGAGCAAGTATTTGAAGCAATAAAGGTAAAATATGGTTTAGAAGATCCAATCAAGGATGAAAAAGTAAAAGTTAAACCAATGGAAAAATCTATCGAAGATCTTGAAGCTAAAAAAATGCAGAATTTTGAGAAGTATAAATCAGGCAAGATGAATAGACAAAAATTCATTGACTCTAAAAATTTGATAGATGAAGAAATACAAGCAATAAAAGAAAAAATACTAAAAGCAAAAGAAGAAAAAGAAGTAATAGACAACACTAAACTTACCAGAGAATTGATGGAGAAATATATAGACTCAGTCTTCTGTGAAGGAAACGAAGTGTTGAACATAATATGGAAGTAGCAAAGGGAGTGATCAATCACTCTCTTTTAAATTACATAACTATAACCTCTTTTTTGTCATAAGCTTGACATGAGAGGGATCTGGGTCTCTGCTTTTGAATGTCAAAAATTTCTCCAACCAACCGGGTCGAATCAGATATTTTGGTCAGGAGCTTAACAACTCCACCTACAACCTATCACGTATGAATATGATCCTCCATGAAGTGCCACTAGAGTATCAGACCCTAAATCAAGGCAATACCCTATCAGATGACTGGCCAGTGGATGAGCCTACCAACTTTGATGCAGTTCTCATGAACCCACCATATTCTGCCAAATGGGATGCTTCCAAGGGATTTTTGGATGATCCTCGCTTTGCAGAATACGGTGTTCTCCCACCAAAATCAAAGGCAGACTATGCCTTTCTTCTCCATGGCTTTTACCATTTGAAAAACACAGGAACCATGGCAATCCTCCTCCCACACGGAGTATTATTTAGGTCTGGTGCAGAGGAAAAAATTAGGAAAATTATGCTAGAAAATGGATCGATAGATGCAGTCATAGGCCTTGCTCCAAATCTATTCTATTCCACAGGAATACCAGTAAGTCTGATAATACTAAAGAAAGACAAGACCGACAGGAGTGTTTATTTCATAGATGCAAGCGAAGAGTTTGTCAAAAAAGGCAACAAAAATGAACTGACAGAAGACAATATCCAAAAGATATTTAAGGCCTTAAGGTCCAGGGAAGACATAGACAAATTCGCCCACCTGGCCAAATTTGATGAGATAGAAGAAAATGGATTCAACTTAAATATCCCAAGATATGTGGATACCTTCGAAGAAGAAGAGCCAATAGACTTAGCAGAAGTATCAAAAGATATTAAGGCTATCAATGAAGAATCCGACAAGCTTAAGGCAGAAATCCTTGCCGATATGAAAGACCTTGTAGCAAATACTGATGAGGCCAAGGCTGAGCTTGAAGGATTTATGGAAATCCTTGGTGGTGACCTATGAGAAAGGTGCCAGAGCTAAGGTTTGCTGGTTTTGATGGGGAGTGGGACATGGGAACTCTAAGTGATTTGGGGAGTGTATCAATGAATAGGAGAATATATAAAGAAGAGACTTCCGAAATCGGAGATGTTCCGTTTTATAAGATTGGTACATTTGGAGCTAGAGCTGATAGTTATATAAGCAGAGATTTATTCGAAGAGTACAAATCTAAGTACCCTTATCCTAAAGTAGGCGATCTTCTTATTTCTGCATCTGGAAGTATTGGAAAAGTGATTGAGTATAAAGGTGAAGATGCTTATTACCAAGATAGTAATATAGTCTGGTTAGATATAAATGAAAAAGTAAAAAATAGTTTTTTAAAGCAGTTTTATGAAACGGTAAATTGGAATGAACTTGAGGGCTCGACTATAAAAAGGCTTTATAATAAAGATTTACTTAGAAAAAAAATATCCTATCCAAAATTAAGTGAACAAGAAAAAATCGGAGAATTATTTAGAAAGATTGATGGCATAATCGAAATTCAAGAAGGCAAAGTTGCAAAGATGGAAGATTTCAAAAAATCCATGCTCCAGAAAATGTTCCCTAAAAAGGGCGAGCTTGTCCCTGAGTTTAGGTTTGATGGATTCGATGGGGAGTGGAGAAAATTGAAACTAAGCCATATTGGTGAAATAGAATCATCAGGAGTAGACAAAGTAATATATGAAGATCAGGAGATTGTCAGTCTACTTAATTATATGGATGTATATAATAATAAGGCTCCTAACATTGGCAATAAATATACCTTTATGAAGACATCCGCAAGTCCAAAAGAGATTTTAAATAAGAATATAAAAAAGGGTGATATTTTCTTCACACCTACATCAGAAACATCAGAAGATATAGGTCATTCAATGGTTATTTCTAATGATTTAGAAAGATTTGTCTACTCATATCACATATTTAGGTTTAGACCGGAATCATATGTTCTTGATATTAATTTTTCTAACTATTTTGCTAATATTGAACCAGTGAGAAAACAATTAAAGATAAAAGCACAAGGAGCACAACGTTATACTTTAAAACTTGATGATTTTAGAGAATTAATTGTTAAAATTCCATCACTAGAAGAACAAGCAAAAATAGGACAATTCTTCAAAAACCTTGACGCCCAAATCGATACAGAAAAGAAATTACTAGACTCATACAAGGATATGAAAAAGTCCCTACTCCAAAAGATGTTTGTATAGGAGATACTATGGTAGAGATAAAATTTGATGATGAATTAAAATTAGAAAAAGACCTCATTAATCAGCTCGTGACTGACAAGGGCCAGTGGACCTACGAGCCATCTATCAAGACTCATGAGGATCTTTGGAATAACTTTAGGAGGATCCTTGAGACTAACAACAAGTCTGTCCTTGCTGAGAATCCTTTGACTGATTCAGAGTTTCGACAAATCCAAAATGCCATCACTTTTTCTTCATTTTATGAGGCGGGCAAGTTCCTAGTTGGGGAAAATGGCATAGCCAAAGTCTCTGTCCAAAGGGAAGATGCCAGCCTTGGTACTGTCAGACTTGTAGTTTTCAAACGTGAGGACGTAGCTGGTGGTTCTTCTGTTTACCAGGTCATCAACCAATTTGTCGCACCAAAAACTATGGGTCTTGACCAGAACGCTCGTTTTGATGTGACCCTACTCATTAATGGATTGCCTCTAATCCAAATAGAGCTAAAAAAGAAATCTATCTCCCACATGGATGCCTTCAATCAAATCAAAAATTATATAGCCACTGATAAGTACAGGGGTCTATTTTCCTGCTTACAATGCTTTGTCATTTCCAATGGCTCGACCACTCGCTACATAGCTGCCAATACTGATACTAAGCTTAACAAAAAGTTTTTGACCAGGTGGAATGATAGGGATAATAATCCCGTGGATGACCTGTCTGGATTTGCCAAGGAAGTCTTATCTATTCCCCAAGCTCACCAGCTAATTAGCCACTACAGTGTTTTGGATAATGAGGGGGAAAATATTATAATTCTTCGCCCTTACCAAATCCATGCCATCAAAGCCTTGAAAGAAGCTGCAAGCAAGCACGAATCAGGCTACGTATGGCATACAACTGGATCTGGTAAGACTCTGACTTCCTACAAGGCTAGCCGCAATCTCTATCAGATTCCAAGGATTGAGAAGACAATATTTATAGTGGATAGGGTGGACTTGGACCAGCAAACCACAAGTTCATTTTTGGCCTATGCCGCTAATGATACGGTTGATATAGAATCTACTGACAATGTCAAAAATCTAAAAAACCACCTCCTATCAGATGATAGGTCAGTAGTTGTGACAACTGTCCAAAAACTCAATTATTTGATAAATAACAAGGGAAAATGGCTAAAGGAAAGCCAAGTTGCAAAGCTTAGAAAGTTAGAGATTGCCTTTGTAATAGACGAATGCCACAGAGCCATATCTCCAGCCCAGCAAAATATTTTGAAGAAATTTTTCATAAATTCCTTGTGGTATGGCTTCACAGGTACGCCGATTTTTGCAGAAAACAAAAAAGCTGCTGTGGGAGATTTGCCACAAACTACAGAGGAGCAATTTGGCAAAAGGCTCCACGAATATACAGTCAAAGAAGCCATAGGCGATGGGGCAGTTCTGGGCTTCCAAGTAGATAATTTGGATATGATAGGCGAGGGTGTCTATGATATTGTGGCAAATGTTAAGCCAGATATGGATGTTTACAAATATGAGAGATCAGAACTTGAAGCCTATATACCAGATGAAGTTTATGGAGAGGATAAGTATAAGCTTGCTGTTATAAATAAAATCATAAATGGTATGCCAAGAAAATTTGCCCTAGATAGGGGCAGAGGCAAGACCTACGGTGCCATACTTACAACATCATCTATCAAGGATGCCCAAGAGTATTATAGGCTCTTTAGACAAGTTATTGAGGGTGAGTCAGAGGTAAAAGTTTCCGATAGGGTTAAGTCAATGGTGGCCGATTTCCCAAAGGTTGCTATGACCTATTCTATTGTAGAAAATGATGAAAAAACCATAGAAAATAACGAGGCTATGAAAGAAGCCATGGCTTACTATAATGATGAATATGGGATGAGTTTCTCCTTAGAAACCATAGGCTCCTACAACCGCAACCTAAATGAGAGGCTTGCAAGAAAAAAAGATAAGTACAAGTCTAGGACTGAGCAGGTGGATATAGTTATAGTGGTCGATAGGCTTCTAACAGGATTTGACTCTCCAAGTATGTCTCTACTATTGATAGACAGGGCTCCTATGACTCCTCAAGGACTTATCCAAGCATTTTCCAGGACTAATAGACTCTACGATGATCGCAAGGCCTATGGGCAGATCATAACTTTTAGATCACCAAAAGCCTTTGAAGAAGCAATCGAAAATGCCTTCAAACTCTATTCAAATGGTGGAGAAAACTATGTGACTGCACCAGATTATAACGAATCAAAAGAGAGATTTACCAAGGCGGTTGAAGAACTTTTATCTTATGAGATAGTAGATAGTCCAGAGATTGAGAATAGCTATGAGGAATTGGTGAAGTTTGTTTCAGCCTTCCAAAAATTCGACAAGGCCAATGCTGCAGTCATGGTCTACAGTGAATATGATGAAGATGAAGAATATTATAAAAATCTTATAGATAGCGATACATTAGAAAAATATTTTGATCAATATAATTATGTAAAGGCATTATTGCCAAAATCAGATGAAGTGGACATTAGCTTGCCAGTGGATCTCTACTATGAACCAATATCAGTCCACCAAGGGACCATAGACTATAACTACCTAGTAAGTCTCATGCAAGAAAGGGCCAAAAATAGGTCTGACTATGATGCAAAACAAGATAGTGAAATCGAAAAAACTATAGAAGATCTAGGCAAAACCAACCCAGAAAAAGCAGAAGTCTACAGAGAAATTTACCAAGAAATGACAAAAGACCCAGACAAATTTGTAGATCAAAATATCGAAGAGTTGGCAAGAATCAAAATAAATCAAATCATAGAAGAAAAAATAAACAAATTTGTTGACAAATACAAGGTAGTAAAAGACGACTTAATCTTCTACACCAGCAACTACAAAGACAAACAAGAAAATAGCAAGACACTAGGGGAAGATGACCTAATAAAAAACGCAGACAAAGACGCTTACAACGAGGCAAATGGGGAAAAGATTAGCTTGCTGAGATACAGGAAGTTAATAAGAACTGTCGCGGCTGACTTTGTAGAAGGGGAAGTGCTGGGGTATTTGGAGTAGGGGATACAATGGAATAACTTTAAGTGTTAAACATTATAAAATATGTGAGGTAATAATTGAGTAAAAAAGATGTTATGGATATTGGTAACATTCAATTAAATAATGACATAGATACACGACAAAAAATATTTAAATTTTATAATAGCTACGAAACATGTAAAGCTATAAAAAAGTGTATGTTAGATGGCTATACTGATAAATGTGATGGAAAAATAATAAAAGCACATTCTATATCAAAGAAAAATGGATTGAGCAGAATATCTGCACGGAATAAAAATGGTGTTGAGGTTGTAGGACAATTTAAAAAGGGAAATACTACTACTTTGAATCCTTATGAACAAAATTATATAGAGCAATATGTTCCGATAGAATCAGCATCAACATTTAATGGATTATGTAAAAAACATGATAATGATTTATTTAAATTGATTGATGAATCAGAAAATATTGTGATTAACGATAAAACCGTGTATGAGTATGTATTAAGGTGCTCGATATACTATTGGTATGAAAGGATGTCTAATAGGATATGTGCCGATAAAAGAAGAAAGAAATTTAATCATAGGATATTTGATAAATTATATTTTAATATTATGAATTCTGAAAATGCTTTAGAGAGAGATGTAAAGTACCTTATATCTAATATAAATAACGTAAGAAATAAAATATACTATAAAGCATATGAAATAAATGGGAACTTAAATATTGCAGGTAATTTTTTTGAATATGATGGGACTACTGTTATGTATACTATTTTAATTCCAAATATTTATAAAAGTTATGTTTTAATGGCCTGTATTAGAGACAATAATTTTTTTGAAGTAGACAAAAATTTTAGATTTTTTAATTCAAAAGATACAGAAGAGTTTCAATTAGCTTTATCTGAGTTATTATTGCAATCGACAACCATTAAACATTATTATTTTAACCATGACAAATGGGTTAATATAGGTAAAGAAAAGCAAGAGTCTATTCTTAATTGGATATATCTTGATGATATAGATAAATCTATTGATATGAATAATAGAAATAGAATAATGAATATGCCAAATTTTGTAAAATTTATGATAGATTCATGATGTATTATTGTTAGAGAATAATGAATTGGACAATAATGAGAATTAGCTTACTCCCCAAAAAAACCAGAATATTCAGTGCAGATCAATAACTAATAAAATTCACCCAAAAGCTAACAATACTATATAAGAAGAAATGCTCTAGACTGGATGATGAGAGAATCCGGCAGAGCAAACATGCAAAGAACCATCAAAAGACTACTAGCAAAATACGATTATCCAAAAGAAGCTCGTAGCAAGATAATCAACTTGCTAGTGGAGCAGGCTGAGTATTTTGATGGGATGGTGGTGTGAGTTAAAATGGTTTTTTATTGTTATAGCGAATTAAAATATAAAGTTTTATCTAAATAATTTAGATTTTAGAAAAGTGGAGATAGATTTGTATATAGATTTAATATTCATGTCTAAGGATAAAGAGAATGTAGTACAAGTGGATGATATTATTTCATTAATTGAAAATAAATTTGATTATTCCAATAATATAATTAATTTAGAAGACAATGAAATAGAATGTGTTGTTAAAAATTCTAATTACAATAAAAGCGTATCTGTTTATTTGTCTATTGATGGGTATAGAGAAAGTGAAGCGAGAATTTTAAATAATTGTCTTAATATTCTAAAAAAAGGTGATCATAGAAAAAGATATCATCTAACAGTTGCTTATGATGAATCATCTAAATATATGGCAGAAAAAATATTTCCGCTCCTATCAAAATATGAGAGATTACTTAGATACATTTTATATCTAAAATTTATAAGATCACTAGGCAATAATTGGATGGAAGAAATTATAAAGAATAACGAAAAAATTAAAGATAAATCAAGTAAAATTGAAAGTGTTTTAGAAGATTTTAACCTTGAAGATTACGAATATCTATTATTTGAAAAAGTATATAGTGAAGATCCAACTGAAACTTTGAAAAAAATAACAGAAGATATAAATAGTGAAGATTTTAATATATCGGAATGGAGAAAAAATCTCGATTCAAAAAAACCTCTTTCAAATTGGGAAAGATATTTTAATGGAAATAATTTAGATTGTATTAGTAATAATCATAATTCCATAAGAAAGTTTAGAAATAGAGTTATGCATAATAAGAATATTGATTATAAAGCTTTTATAAAATATCAAAAAATTATTAGTGAAGCTAATGAACAATTGAGTGCTACTGCAAATTATATTAAGTCAGGAAGAATTAGTACAGTAGACATTTCTAGATTGGAAAAATCATTTGTTGATTTAATTGAAAGATCTTATAAAACAGAAGAAATGTTTGAAAATTTAAATAAGGTATATATAAATTCTTTAGCTTTTAAAGTTGAAAATGTGGGAAAAACTCTGCTTAAAGCTAGTGAATCATATTTAAATCCAATTAATAAAGTGATTGATAGATATGAGAATTTAAATGATTGCAACAATAACCCAGATAAATAGAGATAGTGTCATCTTTAATAACGGTAATAATTACAAAAATTAAATAGAAAAAGTAAAAGTAAATGAAGGATGTGTAATATGGAACAACTCTTACCTTTAGGTATAAAATTAACAGAAGCGGCTATTAGGAATAGTGCTACAAAGGTTTATGACAAAGTTCAAGTTGCAAAATTAAAGGAAAATAAAGAAGAAACAATAAGTATTCTTGAAGAACAAATTAACCTCCTGATTAATGATAAGAATGAAATTGAAGGGATTGCTAGGCAATATCAAGAAATGTATGAGAAAACTTCTGTAAGTGAAGATGATATAGCATACATAAAAAAATCATTTGATCAGATGTTATCTATATTAGGAATTGAAGATAACGAGGAACAGAATGAAGCGCTTGATACTTTAAAAAATCTTATAAGTAAGGAGACTATGAAAACATTGCAATTATTGGGATATAATTTTAAAGAGGGTATAGGTATACCACTAACAGAACTAACATCTTCTAAAATAAGGTCATACATTCCTGAAAATAATTCGCCTAAAAATAACAGTAAACGAAATAGAAACAAATAAATAATAATTTTATAGGGAGAATTATGTACGAAGACTATACCAAACAAGCTCTACCAGATAAAGAATATAGAGAATTAATAGGCACAGCTATATGCGTATTTAGTTCCAATAACGCTTTTATAATTGAAAATATAATTAGAACAGATCCAGAACAAGATTGGTACAGATTGATTGATTATACATCAGGACAATTAAAACCTACTGTAGAAAAAATTCTTTCAGAAAAAATAGGGAATGATGATATTTTTAATCTATTCTCGGATCTTATTAACAGGAGAAACAGGATAGTTCACAGCTATCAAATAACTGCAGAAGATGGTTCTCAAATATTAGCAACTAAGGAGAAAGCTTCTGATGGAAATAAACAATTTAGAATAACAGAAAAATATATAAAAGATTTCATAGATTTAAATGATAAACTTAGTTCAATGCTACATAATTACAGAAGATACTAAAAGGTGAGAATTAAATTTCTCACCTTTTTCTATTCACTAATCACATCTATTGACACCACCTGATCCCCCGGTAAAATAACATATAGAAAGATTTCTATATGAGGTGGATTATGGCAGTTGATTATGAAAATATAGCTAAGAAGCTTAAGGTAATATCTGATCCTAAGAGGCTTAGGATTATTGATATGCTTTCTTGTGATGAGCTTTGTGCTTGTGAGATACTTGAAAAATTTGATATTACTCAGCCTACCTTATCTCATGATATGAGAAAGCTTGAAGAAGTTGGTCTTGTGACTAGCAGGAGAGAGGGTAAGAATACCTATTACTCTTTAGATAAGGCTAGTTTGGATGAGATTGAGGATGGTTTAAGCTTTATATTTCATATCCAAGATGATTGTATTTGTAAGGAGTAAATCCAAAGCAAATATTTTTTATCTAACATATAGAAGTATTTAAATATGTCTATATGTGATTTACCAATTATAGGATGATTTTAATTTTAAGGAGGATTTTTATGAAGAAGATGTATATATATGAAGGCCCTATGTGTTGCTCAACAGGTGTTTGTGGACCAAGTCCTGATGATGAATTGATGAGAGTGTCTACTATGGTCTTTAAGCTTACAAGAAGTGGAGCTAGCATTGAGAGATACAACCTAACCAACAATCCTAAGGAGTTTGTAGATAACAAAACTGTTAATAAACTATTGGATGAAAAGGGTGAAGATGTTCTACCAATTGTAATTGTGGATGATGAAGTTGTTATGACAGGCAAGTATCCTAGCAATGAAGAGTTTTATGAAATGTTATTTTTATCTGATGATGCCTTAGAAGAAACAAATAATGATGGTGGTTGTGGCTGTTCTGACAGTGGATGCTGCTAATAGCAATAAGAAAAAGGAAGTGACTTAAAGTGAAAGAATTTGATATCAAGGAAATTGATTTAACCAAATACTTATTTTTTACAGGAAAGGGAGGAGTAGGCAAGACTTCTACTGCCTGTGCTAGTGCTATAAGTCTAGCCGATATGGGAAATGAAGTCCTATTAATAAGTACCGACCCTGCATCAAACCTTCAGGATGTCTTTGAGACTGACCTTGATAACAAGGGTGTAAGGATAGAAGGTGTGGATGGGCTTACTGTTGCCAACTTAGACCCTATAGAAGCAGCCAATGAGTACAAGGAAAGTGTGGTTGGTCCCTACAGAGGAAAGTTACCTGATAGTGTAATAGAAAATATGGAAGAGCAATTATCCGGATCTTGTACTGTTGAGATAGCTGCCTTCAATGAATTTTCTAAGTTTATAACTGCTCCAGACCTTAAAGATAAATATGATTATATAATATTTGATACTGCGCCAACTGGCCATACCTTAAGGATGCTCCAACTTCCTTCTGCTTGGACGAGCTTTATCAGCGAAAGTACTCACGGAGCTTCATGCCTAGGTCAATTATCAGGTCTAGAAGAAGAGAAAGAAACATATAAGTATGCTGTGGAAACCTTAGCTGATGGGAGTCTTACAAGCTTAGTATTGGTTGCAAGACCTGAGGAAACTCCTCTTCTTGAAGCAAATAGAGCATCTCATGAACTTTCAGAACTAGGTATTAACAACCAAATCCTTATCATAAATGGACTATTAAATACTTATGATGATGAAGTTTCTAAAGCTTTTTATAAAAAACAAAAAGAATCCCTAGATGCGATGCCAGATGGTATTAAGGGTCTTGAAACATACTTTATCCCACTTAGGGGATACAACTTAAATAGTATAGAAAATTTAAGGTCCTTGTTAGTTGAGGATAAAGACTATACTAGTGATGAAGATCTTAGCATAGATGAAACCCCTAGCCTAAAAGATATCATAGATGACTTATACAAAAATGAGAAAAAAGTTATCTTCACCATGGGAAAAGGTGGTGTAGGAAAGACCACATTAGCATCTGCTATTGCCAAGGGGCTTGCAGATAAGGGACAAAAGGTCCACCTAACTACAACTGACCCAGCTAACCATTTGACTGGAATGATTGAAGAAGATGACTTATTAACTATAAGCCATATAGATGAAGAGGAAGAGCTTAGAAGATACCAAGAAGAAGTTTTAGAAAATGCTAAAAAAACCATGTCTGATGATGATTTGGAATATATAAAAGAAGACTTAAGGTCACCATGTACTCAAGAGATTGCTGTATTTAGAGCCTTTGCAGATGTGGTGGATAAGGCTGATAGTGAAGTTGTTGTGATAGATACAGCTCCAACAGGACATACGCTATTGCTTCTAGATTCGACAGAATCCTACAACCAAGAGATAGAAAAAAACCAAGGTAATGTTCCAGAGTCAGCAAAAAAACTTCTACCTAGACTAAAAAATAGTGATGAAACCGAGGTGCTAATAGTAACATTAGCTGAACCTACTCCTTTCTATGAGTCCATAAGACTTGAAGAAGACCTAAAAAGAGCGGGAATATATAGCAAGTGGTGGATTATAAATTCATCTATATATAAGACTGGATCCACTAACAAAACCCTAGAAGCTAAGGCTAAAAGTGAGTTAGAATGGATAAACAAGGTTGATAAACGTACAAATGGAAACTTCACAATAATCCCGTGGTCTAGTGATCAGATTAAGGGTTCTAATTTAGATAAATTAATTAAGTAGGTATATATGACAGAAAAAACAAAAGTTGCCTTTATATGCGTTCACAATTCTTGCAGGTCTCAGATAGCTGAGGCCCTTGGCAAGAAATTTGCAGGAGAAAAAATAGATTTTTACTCTGCTGGAACTGAGCTAGTAGATCAGATAAACCAAGATGCAGTCAGACTTATGAAAGAAATACACGGAATAGATATGGAAGCTGACCAATATTCCAAGCTCATAGATGACCTACCAGAGGTAGACTATGTCATCTCTATGGGTTGCAATGTGGTATGCCCATTCCTTCCATTTAAACACAAAAAGTATGATTGGGGTATAGAAGACCCTACCGGCAAGTCTGATGAAGACTTTATCAAAGTAATAGATGAAATTGAAGGAAAATTAAAGGCCTTAATCCGAGAGATAGATGAGGAGGTAGCTAGATGAAAAAACAAGAAGATATAAGCTTTTTTGAAAGAAATCTTACATTTTGGGTCTTGATATGCATGGTTATAGGTGTTTTAATTGGACGCTTCATACCTGCTATTCCAGAGGCTTTGGGAGAATTAGAGATTTACAATGTATCCATACCAACAACCATACTTTTATGGATCATGATCTATCCGATGATGCTAAAGATTGACTTTAACAGTATAAAAAATATTAAAAACAATCCTAAGGGTTTATTTATAACATGGATTGCCAACTGGATTATCAAACCCTTTACTATGTATCTAATAGCTAGATTATTTTTCTTTGGAATTTACAAAAATATCATTAACGAAAATCTAGCATCCGAATACTTAGCAGGAGCAGTATTATTGGGCGCAGCTCCATGTACAGCCATGGTTTTTGTATGGAGTAAGCTAACAAGAGGGGATAGTGCCTATACCCTAGTTCAAGTGGCTAGTAATGACTTGATTATATTAATTGCCTACATACCAATAGTAAGCTTTTTACTAAAGAGGGGCAATATCAATATACCTTGGGGGACCCTACTTTTATCAATCGTATTATTTATAGTAGTTCCTCTTATCCTAAGTATGATTACTAGAAACTATGTGATAAAAAATAAGGGTGAAGATTACTTAAATAATGAATTTATACCATCATTTGATAAGTATACTATGGTTGGTCTATTGCTAACCTTGATAATTATATTCTCATTCCAAGGGATGAAGATTATCGACCAACCTCTAAATATTGCTCTTATAGCAGTACCACTTATTCTTCAAACCTTCCTGATATTTGCTATAACATTTGGTATGGCATATCTTGCAAAATTGCCTTATTCTATAGCTGCTCCATGTGGCATGATAGGAGCATCTAACTTCTTCGAATTAGCTGTAGCTGTTGCTATTTCACTATTTGGCCTATCATCAGGTGCAACCCTTGCAACAGTGGTAGGAGTTTTGGTAGAGGTACCAGTAATGCTACTATTAGTAAGAATTGCTAACTCAATGGAATATAAATTTAATAGATAAGAAAAACCCATCCACGAGCCTATGAAAGAAAAGGTTAGCAGATGGGTTTTTTAGTAAGTGATTATCACCAGTATAAGCTTCAATAAATATAGAGGAGGTTCTTATACTGGCTATCTTTATATAAGGAGGGTAACTGGCTGGTCTTTATATACGAAAATCATCTACTTATTAGCTCGTGTGATATAAGCGTTTTATCAAATTTAGGATGGATATGATAGTTGGCCATCTCATCTTGGCCATATTTGTTAAGAGGAGTGTAGTAATTAAGTTTGTTAGTGTAACAGCATTGTTTTAACTATCATGTAATTTTATATGAGCCTGTCATATAAAAGTTTTGCAAATGTTCATCCATCATTTATTAAAAATAAATTTTAGTAGAATGTATTTAGGAGAATTTCACTTTTTGCTAATAGGTATTTTATCCGTCATATTCGCTTTATGATTTCCTATTTTCCTGTCTTATGCCAGCCAGTTTATTATATGTTTATTTTATCTTTGAAAAAGGTCTAAACTCTTTTATTATTCGCCCCAAAACTCTTCCGCAATTCTCTGCCCTTGGTCAATCTTTGCCCATTGTTCATCAACGGTCAGCTCGTTTCCTTCATCACATGATGCAAATCCGCATTGGTGGGAGAGGTATAGTCTGTCTTTGTCGATAATTTCGCTTGCTTTTTCTAATAGGTCTAGGACTCTTTCTTTGTCATCTAGGGTATTTGTTTTACTTGATAAAAGTCCTAGTACTACTTCAACATCTCGGTTTTTGAAGGCTTGAAGTGCCTTTATAGATCCGGCTCTTTCGTCATCCCATTCTAGGTAAAATCTGTCGTAGCTTTGTTTTTCTAAGAATAGGTGGGCTATGGATTCGTATGTTCCGTCATTTGCTGATCTTGATTGGTAGTTGCCGCGGCAGTTGTGGGTGTAAACTTTTAGTCCCAATTCGTGGCCATAGTCTATAACTTCGTTGTTGATGTCTATGAATTTAAGTGCTATTTCTTCAGATGGTGTTTCCGCTCCTCCTGATATTGGTGCGTTTTTATTTTCTTCTGAGAATATTTCCCATAGGCAGTCATCAAATTGGATGATTTCGCCTCCTGCTTTTTTGAATTCTTTTAGGAAGTCTTTGTAAGACTCTATTAAATCTTTTTCAAATTCTTCTTCCTTGCCTTCGTAGTAGCCGCCTTTTAGCCCACCAAATAGGGCTTCTCCACCATATGTTTGGGATGGTGAAGGGATGCATTGCTTGATTTGGGCATCTCCCGCTTCTTCTTTTAGTCTTTTGAAGTGGTCAATGAATGGGTGGTTTTTGCCGTTTATCTTGTCTACGAACTTGATACCTATATCTTTTCTTGTTTCATAGATCCCTTCATTGCCCTTGTCTCTAAATAGATAGCCTGTGTCAGCTATATATCTTTCTGCTCCGTGTAGTCCCCATATAAAGTCCAGGTGCCAAAGAGATTTGGAGTGTTCCCCATCGCTGATTTGTACTAGATTGTGGTCTTTTTGGGATTTAACTACATCTGCCACTGACTGATCTTCAACCTTTTTGTATCCTTCTAGGTCATCGTAAAATGGATAGGTGATATCATCACGTTTTCTTATTTCATCCTTGTATTTTAATAGTTCTTCCTCTCTTAGTAACGATCCTACTGTTAAAAATCTTTTGCTCATGATTAGCTCCTTTATTATTTATTTTAGAAATAAAACGCTTATGGCAAAAATCAAAAAGACCCCGTCCTTAAAAAGGACGAGGTCACTCGTGTTACCACCTTAATTTCATATCAATTTCACAATTAATAACTCATCAGGTACAAATTTATACCCTATCGCTGTAACGTGCGCACACGGATTGTCTTAAATATTCGGACAAACAACTCAGAGGCCATTTTCAGTTTTCTGCTACTTGACTATTTCCACCAACCATAGTCTCTCTGTGAAGTTTTCAAAAACCTACTTTTCTCATCAACGTTTTTATTTCTTGTTATGATTATAGACTGGATTTTTATCTTTGTCAAATGTAAAGATTGATATTTTTTATCAAACGCCTAGTGAACTTGGATTTTAAAAGGTATTATAATTAATAATGATAATTAATCTCGATGGAGGATTTTATGAGAATTTTGTATATATATGAGGGGCCTATTAATGGGCTTGATAAGGATGAAATAGATAGGGTTTCTGGTCTAGTTGATCATTTTACTAAGATTGGTGCGGATATTAGACTATATAATTTAGAAGAAAATACTGATAAATTTGATGATAACAAGATTGTAAAAAGATTCTTGGATGATGGTGGGGAAGAAGTGCTTCCTATTGTTATGGTAAATAATGAGGTGGTTATCACTCGCAGATATCCTAGTGAAAGTGAATTTTACGAGCTATTATTCCCAGATTCAGACCTTGATGGCATTGATGATTTTGGCGATGAAGCTTGTGGATGTGGTAGCGGAGGTACTTGCAGCTGCTAGAATTAAAATAGAGTCTAACTATTATAGTTAGACTCAGACTGTCGACAAAGTAGGTAATAAAGTACAATCTTATCTACTTTTTTTGTCTTCAAATGGCTTAATATCAATATATTAGGGTATGAATATACTAAAGAAAGAGGTGTATTATGCTCAATAAAAATGATAAGGATAAACAAAAGCAAGTACAGCTAGTAGCTCTAGAGGATTTAGTACCAGAAAATCATCTACTTAGAAAAATAGATAAATACATAGACTTTGACTTCATATACGACCTAGTAGAGGGAAAATACTGTCTTGATAACGGCAGACCAAGCATAGATCCAGTAGTATTAATGAAATTAGCATTCATACAATATCTTTTTGGCATTAGAAGTATGCGTCAGACAATAAAGGAAGTAGAAGTAAATCTAGCCTACAGGTGGTTCTTAGGCTTAGACTTCTATGATAAAGTACCTCACTTCTCAAGCTTTAGTAAAAACTACCAAAGACGATACAAAGATACAGACATATTTGAGCAAATATTTAATGAAATACTATTTCAAGCAATGAGCTATGGCTTAGTCGATACAAAAATTCAATTTGTAGATGCAACTCATGTCAAAGCCCATGCAAATAGACATAAGACAATCAAAAAAGAAGTCAACAAACAAACAAAAAAATATCAACACCAACTAAACAAAGAAATAGACGAAGATAGGCAAGCTCATGAAAAGAAAGCATTAAAATCAAGAAGCAAAGAATGTAGAACAAGCCAACAAGTTCAAAGCACAAGTGACCCAGAAAGCGGGCTCTTTCATAAAGGTGAGCATAAAGAAGTATTTGCATACACAGTCCAAACATCCTGTGACAAAAATGGTTGGGTCTTAGCCTATGAACCGTTCGCAGGCAACCTGCACGACAGCATCACATTTGATAAATTCTTCAAAGAAAAACTAAAGAACTTACACCCAGAAAAATTAGTATTAGATGCTGGATACAAAACACCCTGCATAGCAAAACAACTACTAGAAAATTCAATAGTACCTGTTTTCCCTTACACAAGACCTAAAGGAAGAAGTAAGAAACAAGAAGGAATGTTTTACCCTAAAAATTACACCTATGATGAAGCTAATGATTGCTACATATGTCCAGAGAATAAAATAATCCTTTATTCAACAACCGATAGAAACGGATATAGGATATACAAAAGCAAAGCAAGCTTATGTAAAAATTGTCCAAGCTTAAGCAAGTGTAACAAAAATAAAAAGAATCAAAAAACCATAATCAGACATATATGGCAAGACTACATTGACATAACAGAAGAATACAGAAAAACACCAACAGGTAAAGCAGAATACAAACAAAGAAAAGAAACCGTAGAACGATGCTTTGGTAGTGCAAAAGAAAATCATGGATTTAGATATACAAATATGAAAGGGCTAGCAAAAATGAGAATGAAAAGCGCCCTAACTTTTACGTGCATGAATATGAAAAAATTAGCAAGCATACTGTGGAAAATGGACTCCAAGAGGGTCTTTTTTAATGCAATAAAAGCAGTAATAAAGAAAAATAAAGACAAACTCCAAATTAAACTTGGGTTTGTCTTCAGTCTGAGTCTAACTATTATAGTTAGACTCTATTTTTTTCCTTAAATTGCTATCCAACCGCCGTCAACTGTTAGTAATTGGCCAGTTGTGTATGAGGAGTGGTGGCTTGCGAACATTAGTAGGGCTGTGTCTAGTTCGCCTGGCTTGCCAGTTCTGCCCATTGGGTCGCTCATTGCTATAAATTGGTTGAAAGCTTCATCTTCAAGCAAGTCTTGGGTCATCTCAGATGCAAAATATCCTAGACCTATTGCATTTACAGTAATTAAGTCATTGTGCTTCCTTGAACTAATATTAGGATTAGCTTAAATTATTTTAACTTTTTAGTTGATTGTCTCATTACTAAATCTACTGGTACAATCACAGATAATCCTGGAGGATTTGTATCTTCAATAAGTGAAATGAGATATTTGACAGCATATTTTGCAATTAAATCAATATCTTGTTTAACAGAAGACAATGTTGGAAATAAATAAGAATTTATAGAATTATCATCAAATCCTATTAACTGAATTTCATCTGGAATACATATATTCTCATTATTAAGAATTTGTAGAATATTAATAGCTACATTATCATTTATAGCAAAGATACTGTCAATATTTTTAAGTTTCAATAGATTTCTAATTCCTCCATCTGTAGAATTTTGATCTAATTTAAATTCTGTTATTTGTTCGACAATTATATTTGAATCATTAATAGCTGCATAAAACCCTTCTATTCTTTTTTTTGAATAAGCAGAATCATTACTATGGTAGATTATAGCAGGATATTTTGAACCTCGTTTTATAAGTTCGTTGGTAGCTAAGTAAGCACCTTTAAAATGGTCCGATCCTATAAAAATAGTATTCGATTTATTACTTGGTTCTCTATCTATACAAATATAGGGTATGTCTGGATTATTAAAAACGAAATTTGAATCACCAGAAATAGCGATAATACCATCAACACCCTTACTTTGAAGCACTTTAAGATACGACTGTTCTTTTTTATTATTTCTATCAGTATTACATATAATAGTGGCATATCCTAAATTAAATATAATTTGCTCTATTTTCTGAACAACAGAATAAAAAAAATAATTACTAATATCAGGTACGATGATACCAATTGTATAAGTTTTATTTTCTCTCAATGACTTTGCAATAGAATTTATTTCGTAACCGGTTTCGTCTATAATTTTTAATACTTTTTCTCGAGTTTCTTCAGAAAACCTACCATTATTATTTATAACTCTTGATACGGTTGCTACAGAAACATTCGCCATTTCTGCTACATCTTTTATAGTTAATTTTTTACTCATACATATTTTCCTTATTGACATATAGATTTATTAGGTATATAATTTTATCAATGATAAGCAAACCTTATCATATCGAGTAAAGGATTACTCAATATTATTATATCTTTTAATTTTTTATTTTTCAATTTTAATGTCGCGCTGAGTAAAGGATTACTCAAATAAAGGAGGGATATATGCAGGAAAAACTTTTATTTCCATCGATGATGTGCGCTGATTTTAGAAATCTTGAAAAAGAAGTTAAGAATCTAGAAGAAGCAGGTGTAGATAGTTTTCATATTGACATAATGGATGGTTCATTTGTTCCAAACTTCGGAATGGGTATGCAAGATCTTAAAGTCATAAGCAACATAACTGAAAAGTCTATAGATGTTCACTTAATGATAGATAACCCAGGTAGGTATATAGATTTATTTGTTGAAGCTGGGGCTAATATAATCTATGTACATCCAGAATCAGATAATCAGTTAGGCAGAACTATTAATAAGATTAGTGATTCAGGCAAAAAGGTTGGTTTAGCTATTAATCCAGCTACATCAATAGAAACTATTAAACCTGTGATTAGTTTACTAGATTATGTAATGGTAATGACTGTAAACCCAGGTTTTGCAGGTCAAAGCTACGAAGATTATGTTGATCTTAAAATAAAAGATTTAGTAAACCTAAAATCAGAAAACTCATTTAAGGTAATTGTTGATGGAGCTATATCACCTGAAAAAGTAAAATATCTGTCAAATATTGGAGTTGATGGTTTTGTTTTGGGAACCTCATCATTATTTGGAAAAGATAGAAGCTATAGTGATATATTAAGTGAATTAAGAGGGTTATAAAAATATGAAAATTGCAATTGGTTGCGACCATGTTGGCTATGAACTAAAATCTACTATTGTTGAATATTTGGAAGATTTAGGACATGAGGTTGAAGATTTTGGTACAAATACTAACGAAAGAACTGATTATCCAATATATGGTCAAAAAGTAGCGCAAGCTGTAAGTTCTGGGAAAAATGATTGTGGAATTTTAATTTGTGGAACAGGTGTGGGGATTTCGATTAGTGCAAATAAAGTAAAAGGAATCAGAGCTGTGGTATGTAGTGAACCTTATTCAGCAAAGCTTTCAAAAGAGCACAACAATACAAATATTTTAGCATTCGGATCTAGGGTAGTTGGTTCTGAATTAGCAAAAATGATAGTTAAAGAATGGTTGGATGCTGAGTTTGAGGGTGGTAGACATCTCAACAGAATTAATCTAATTCAAAAAATGGAGGAGAACGAAGATGAGGGAATTAGCTAAATTTATTGTTGATAATGTAGGTGGCGCAGATAATATACTTTCTGTATCTCATTGTGCGACCAGACTAAGATTTAATTTAAAGGATAGGTCTTTAGTTAATAATGATTTAATTAAAAATCACGATGGTGTAGTTTCAACATTAGATAAAGGTGGACAATATCAAATTGTTATAGGTTCTCATGTAGCCGATTTATATGAAGAAATTGATCAAGTTCTAAATTCTAATAAAACCGTATATGTTAAAGACAACGTTAAAGAAGTAAATAAGAAAGACAAAAGTTTCAACTTCTTTACATTCGTATCAGGAATTTTTGCACCGATTTTACCGGCTTTTGCTGGTGCGGGTGTTTTAAGGGGGATAACTCTATTACTAATACAGTTTGGATTATTAAACCCTGATTCAGGTACAGCTCAAATATTAGAGATAACAGCTATGTCTGTTTTTTATTTTCTACCTGTTCTGTTAGCGTATACTACTTCTAAATATTTGAAATCTAATCCTATACTTGCTATGGTTATAGGTGCAGCTCTAATAAATCCGCAAATAACATCTATGATGGGAAATATTGGGAATGGTGCTAGAACTGAATTTTTTGGGATGCCAGTTATCTTGATGAACTACTCATCAACTGTATTACCAGTGGTTACCGCTGTAGTGGTTTTTTCATATTTAGAAAGATTTTTAAGAAGAGTTATACCAGAAGGTGGTCATCTAGTTTTTGTTTCATTATTAAGCTTCTTAATAATGATTCCTTTAACATTGATTACAATTGGTCCGATAACTGTAAATATAAGTAATGGACTAGCAGGCTTTATAAATTCTCTAATTGAGAAAAATGCTTTATTGACAGGAGCTTTTGTAGGTGGTGGATGGAATGCATTAGTTTCGGTTGGTCTTCACTGGGCTGTTAATCCTATAATGATTCAAAACGTTGCAACACTAGGTTATGATTATATTGTACCATTTACTTTTGCTACAAACTTCGCAATGATGGGTTCAGCAATAGGTGTTTGGTTGAAAGCAAAAAATCCAAAATTTAAAAAGTATGCACTGACAACTGCATTGACAATTGCGTTCTCCGGTATTACTGAGCCAGCTATATATGGTGTAGCTATACCATTAAAGAAACCCTTTATATCAGCATTAATAGGTGGAGCTGTAGGCGGGGCATATATTGGATTTAATCATGTTAAATCTTATGCGTTTACTTATGGTGGTCTAACTACATTGCCATCATTCTCAGGAGGAGATTCTGGCAATATGATACATGCAATAATCGGTCTGGGAATATGTGTTGTAGTATCTGCAGTACTAACTTATATATTAGGATTTGAAGAACCAAAACAAGCTATAGAAGAATAGATATTATATAAAAAATCTATTGCTTTTTATGCAAGCGTTAAATAGCACTATTAAGTTGGCATTATAAAAAACCAGATGTGAATAAAAGTCACGTCTGGTTTTTAGGTATTACGGGCATGTTCTAATGCTGGGGTGAAAATCCCTGTAGAGCGTAGTTACCGGCGAATCTAATAGCGACCCCGAAGTTTTAGATGGCAACATCTAGGAGAGAAGAACGGGTAGCGAAATCGTGGCTTGACGAACAGGAACAGAATACAAGGCGTAACAGGTGGGCAAGCTAGCCTAAGATAGCAAAGACCCAAAAGGTAACCGTAAACCCAAGGCGTAAATTCTGCAAGTAAACGATGAAAGTATTAGGGCTTATCCCGTGAGGTCTCACTAGCGAAGCAGTAGTAACAACGAATAGTGAGAAGTCAGCAGAATCCATAGTAGCGAAGAAGTTTCTGTAATGGAAATGGAGCGAAGGGAGGAACAATATTTATTGTAATATTTGAAAAGGATGCACTATGACTTGATGGAATACAAGAAATGACGTATTCATTTCTCAAGGTTTGGATAGAAAAAGAATAAAGTTAAATAGTTGCATCAGAAATAAATAATATAATACAAGAAAATATTGAACCGCCGTATGCCGAACGGCACGTACGGGTGGTGTGAAAGGGGCTAGATCTTAGCCCTATTCGATTGAAATTAAATAAAAGAAGGCTCTATTTTGGGTGAAATATTTGAAATAGCTGTTATAATAATACTATGATTAAATTTATGATTACAACTAGCTTTGGCCTAGAATCCTTGGTTAAATGGCAACTTAAAGATATGGGCTATGAAAATTTTAAGCTTAGTGATGGACAAATCATCTTGGATGCTAATCTAGATGATGTAGGAAAACTTAATATTAATCTTAGAGAAGCTGACAGGGTCTATCTTATCCTTAAGACATTTGAGGCAAAAGATTTTGATCAACTTTTTGAAGGGATAAAAGCCATAAACTGGTCTGATTTTCTAGACAAAGACTCCAATTTTATTGTCAGTGCTAGGACTTATAAGTCAAAACTATTCTCTGTAAGGACAATCCAATCTATAAGCGAGAAGGCTATAGTTGAATCAATGAAGACTAAGTATAAGATTAGTCACTTTAGCAAATCTTCTCATAGAGTTCAAATAGAAGTTTCTATAAATAAAAATATAGCAAGTATTTTGATTGATACTTCTGGAGAAGGTCTTCACAAACGTGGATATAGAGAAGATTCTGTAAAGGCTCCACTTAGGGAAAATCTGGCAGCAGGATTAGTAGACTTATCTTTCTACAAGCCAGATAGGTTTTTGTTTGATGGATTTTGTGGATCTGGAACAATACTAATCGAAGCTGCAAGAAGAGCTCGTAACATAGCGCCAGGCATTGATAGGTCCTTTGACTTTGAAAACTTTATTTTTATAGATAAGGATTGTTATAAGATGGCCAAAAAAGAAGCTCTAGATGCTATTGATTACGATGTAAAACTAAATATCCTCGGTTCAGACATATCTGGCAGGGCAATAAGCCTTGCTAAAAATAATGCCATAAATGCTGGTGTGGGGGAGGATATTTCCTTTATTACAAGAGATATAAAATCTGTGGCCCTAAAGGATGACTATGGGATTTTGATATCAAACCCTCCTTATGGTAAGAGACTTTCTGATTTTGACACAGACGATCTTTATAAGAAGATAAATGATAAGTTTAAGAATATAGATACTTGGTCCTTGTATTTTATAACAAGTGACGAAAATTTTGATAAAAGCTTTAGCAAAAAGCTTTCTAAGAAGAGAAAATTATATAATGGTGGCCAAAAAGTTGATTTTTACCAATATTTTGGCAAGAAACCAGCAAATAAATAAGCAGAGGAAATCTTGACTGAGAATAAGAAAAATGATGGCAAAAAAATAGGCCTATCAATACTTTTATTTATAGTAGCTATATATTTGATTGTAACAGTTATATTTTCATTTATAGCTCTACCAGGGACATACTTAAACGGTAGGGATATTTCTTATGCATCAAAAAAAGAAGCTTTGGCTTCTAGTCCCAAGAATTTTAACCTTGAAATCACAGGTAGAGACGATAGAAATCTTACTATCAAACCAGAAGATATAGATTATAAGGTAGAATTACCTAGCCAAGCAAAAATTGATCAAAATCCCTTTGTTTGGCCAGTATCACTAATAACAGGCAGGAAAGAATACTATGATTTTGAATATAGGGTCTTTTATGATGAGGACAAGCTTGATAAAATCATAGACGATTCAAAGCTAATGAATGGCATCACAGAGCCAGAAGATGCAAAGATTGCTATAGAAAATAATGAATTTGTTGTTAAAAAAGAAGTCGAAGGTAACAAAGTTGACAAGGCTAAGCTAAAAAAAGAAATTATTGATAGTATAAATACCAAAAATAACAAGATAGCCTTGGACGATAGTTTTTATATAGGACCAAAAGTAAGGTCAGATTCAAAAGAATTGCAAGATATAGTTGCCGATTCTAAAAAAATTAATGATATGTCTATCAAATTTAATTTTAATGGTTTTGACTACAAACTTGAAGGTGCTAGCCTTATAGATTTGATGGACTTCACAGATAAGGGTTATGAACTAAATTACGACAAGGTCTTAGCCTATGTAAGTGATATGGCAGAGGCTACTAATACCTATGGTAAAAGTCGTAATTTCAACGCTACTGGAATAGGACCAATAGTTGTTGGCCCTGGAGTGTATGGTTTTAAACTGGATGTAGATGCTACTATTGATAAGATATATGAACTTGTCAATCAAAGACAAAGTGGAGATATAGAGCCGGTATATAGCAACCAAGCCTTTACTCGTACTGATAGTGGAGAAGATATAGGCGATACTTATGTTGAGGTCGACCTATCTCGCCAAAGAATGTGGTTTTACAAAAATGGTGAGCTAATCGTAGAATCTGATATTGTCACAGGTATTCCTCAAGATGGCTGGGCAAGCAATGTCGGCGTAGGTGCTATCCAATCAAAGGTAAGAGATACGACTCTTAAAGGGCAAAATTTCGATAAGATAACTGAGTATAATACCAAAGTTAAGTATTGGATGCCAACAGGTTGGGACGGGGAAGGATTCCACGATGCACCTTGGAGGGGAGCCTTTGGTGGACAAATCTACCTATCAAATGGATCTCATGGTTGCTATAACCTACCACCATCTGTGGCTCAGACACTTTTTGACAATGTCGATCCTCTAACACCAGTTGTAGTTTATGAATCAAGCACCAACTATTCACCAGCTATGACTTATTAGGAAATATAATGATAAAAATTGAAAATTTAACCTACATCTATCCATCAAATGATGAAAATGAGGGGCACAAGGCCATCGATGGACTAAATATTGACATCAATAAGGGTGACTTTGTTGCAATCCTAGGTCACAATGGTTCGGGCAAATCAACCCTTGGCAAACTCATAAATGCCCAGATACTTCCGACAATTGGGGATATTTGGATAGATGATTTAAATGCAAAAGATGAAAATAAAATATGGGATGTGAGAAAAAAATGTTCTATGGTTTTTCAAAATCCCGACAACCAAATGGTAGCTACAACTGTCGAAGAAGAAGTAGCCTTTGGTGTAGAAAACTTGCAAATACCAAATCCAGAGCTTAGGGAAAGGGTAGATTCGGCTATATCTCTAGTAAGGATGGATGATTATAAGAAGAGAAATCCTTCAACCCTTTCTGGTGGGCAAAAGCAAAGAGTTTCTATAGCTGGGGTTATAGCTATGATGAGCGACTATATAATCTTTGATGAACCAACAGCTATGCTAGATCCAAAGGGTAGGAAAGATGTTATAAACTTAGTTCTTGAGCTTAATAAGGACTATGGCAAAACAATCATATACATCACCCATTATATGGAAGAGGCTATCAAGGCAGATAAGATAATTGTCCTAGATAAGGGCAAGAAGGCCCTTGAGGGTTCGGCATTAGAAGTATTTTCCCAAGTTGAGAAAATGAAAAAACTAGGCCTAGCTGTTCCACAAGTTACAGAAGTTGCCTATAAATTACAGGAGAAAGGGGTGGATTTTGATAATCTACCTCTTAGTATTGAAGAATTTTTGGAGAGCATATGAATATTGAACTAAAGAATGTGGATTACATTTATAATGAGGGAGTAGTTGGAGAAGTATATGCTCTTAAAGATATTAATTTAAAGATTAAAAGCCACGAAATAATTGGCCTAATCGGACAAACTGGATCAGGGAAATCAACCTTGGTTCAGCTTTTAAATGGCCTTTTATTACCAAGCCATGGTGATGTTATTGTAGATGGTATAAACACCAAGGATAAGGATAAGAGGCGAGATGTACGTTTTAAGGTGGGTCTTGTTTTCCAATATCCAGAACACCAGCTATTTGAAGAATCAATAGCAAAGGACATAGCTTTTGGCCCTAAAAATATGAAATTATCTGATGATGAGATTGATAGGCGAGTAAAAGCCTCCATGGAAAAGGTAGGACTTGACTATGAAACTTACAAGGATGTCTCACCTTTTGAAATATCAGGTGGCCAACAAAGAAGGGTTGCTGTAGCAGGAATCATCTCTATGAACCCAAAGGTTCTAGTCCTAGATGAGCTTACCGCAGGCCTTGACCCAAAGGGACGCGAAGAAATTTTTAGAGAAATAATAAATATTTACAATAATGACCCAGAACTCACCATTGTTTTGGTTAGCCATTCTATGGAAGATGTGGCAGAATATGTGGACAGGGTTGTTGTTTTGAATAAGGGAGAGATGTTTAGCGATGCCTCAACATATGATACCTTTACCAAGGCCGACCTTGAGAGCATAGGTTTAGACATACCACAAATTGCGAAATTTATGAGAGCCTACAAGGCAAAGGGTGAAGATGTCAGAGATGATATCTACACTATAGATGCAGCAGTTGCAGAACTTTCTAGACACTTAGGAGTAAGCCATGAATAAAATAAGTATAGGTCAATATTTGCCCTTTGATACCTTCATTCACAGGCTAGATCCAAGAGTGAAAATAGTAGGAGTTTTTCTATTTATAATCACCATATTTTTTGTAGATGATTTTATAACTTTCATACCCTTTGTAGTATTGCTAATTGCTATGCTAAAGGTTGCGAAAATTCCAATCAAAAGTGTCATTAGGTCTCTAAAACCCTTGTTATTTATCATGATTATTACTGGAATCATTAATTTATTTACAACGCCAGGTAGGGTTATTGCAAATATTGGACCTTTGAATATCACTTATGAGGGCATATACAGAACTGCCTTTACACTACTTAGACTAATATTGATAATCTTATCAACATCTGTGCTAACATATACCACAAGCCCGATGGAATTAACCTATGGTCTAGAAAAACTGTTCTCACCATTGAAACGCTTTGGTTTTCCAGCAGGAGAACTTGCAATGATGATTAGTATTTCTCTAAGATTCATTCCAACTTTATTTGATGAGGCCCAAAAAATTCGTTTGGCTCAGATGGCTAGGGGAGCAGATTTTGAGTCAGGCAACATTGTAAATAGGGCTGTTGCTATGATTCCACTACTTGTGCCACTATTTATCAATTCTTTTAAAAGGTCTGATGAACTTGCCACAGCTATGGAAGCTCGTATGTATAGGATTGGCGAAGAGCGTACAAAATTAAATGAAATATATATGGATAGGACAGACTATACGACACTTTTCCTATTTGTAGGATTTTGTATCATAATAATCGTCAAACACTTTATATGATAAAAAACATAAGACTAAAAATTGCCTATGATGGTAGTGATTTTCATGGATATCAATCGCAAAATGATCATAGGAATGTGGAAGATGAAGTAAAGAAGGCCATCCACAAGGTCACTGGTGAAAATAATAGGATAATTGCTGCAGGAAGAACTGATGCAGGCGTTCATGCCAAAAGTCAATATGTCAATTTTCTTACAGCAAGTCCTATAAATCCTAGTGCTTTCAACTTTCACCTAGACCCATATTTGCCAGATGATATCTTGGCTCTAGAGGCAGAGGAAGTTGACCTAGGCTTTCATGCTAGGTTTTCAGCTATTAATAAGACTTATAAATATGTGATCTACACAGGAAAGGTCATGCATCCTGTTTATAGAAAGTATATGGAGCATATAACTTATCCTCTTGATATATCAAAGATGGCAGAAGGACTTTCTATCCTAAAGGGTGAGCACGATTTTAAAGCCTTTATGAGGGCTGATAAAAATCTAGATATCAACACCACAAGGACAATTGACGATTGCTATCTAAGAGAAGATAAAAATAAGATAGAAATATATTTTACAGCCAATAGCTTTTTGCACAACCAAGTGAGAATCATGTGTGGAAGCCTTGTAGAGCTTGGCCGAAATAAGCTTTCAATTGACGATTTAAAAGCTTATTTTGACAATGGTAAGAAAGCAAACCCAACCTTGAATCCTCAAGGATTATATTTATGGAGGATAAATTATGACTGATACAAAAAATAACAAAAGTGAACTTAAGGCCTTATCTTTAATTCTATTTGTTATAGTTGGATTTTCTTTCATTACTAAAGGTAGGCTTATAATTTTTGCAGGCCTTGCAAGTCTTATTTTATTGATTGTGGGGGCATATATAAGGGAAAATAATTTGAAAATATCAAAGGCTATTTACTACCTAGTAATTTCATTTTATAACATAGCCAGTATCTTTTCCCTAATAGAATATTATAAGGGCCAAGTATCTCTAACAAAGATTGAAAAATATATATTTAAGCCCTTTATAATTAATGATAAAATAGACATAAGATACATAGGCTGGATACTAGTTTTGACAACTTTCCTATTTATCCTTGAAAATATGAAGAAGAATCCTAACGAGGGAAACAATGACAGATAATATAAACGAAGAAAATAAATATCAAGAAGACGAACTTGAAGAAGAAGTTGACGAAGTTGAAGTTAAGACGAAAAAGCCAAGAAAGGCACGAAAAAAACATATGACTAGGAAAACAAAGAGAAATATTCTAATTGTTGGCCTAGTCGCTATAGTAGCCTTACTAGCTCTCTACTACTTTAATAATCACCAAGCAGCCAAAAATAAGGATCTTCAAACAAGTGAAGTTATTGACGAGAATTCTTACACTGGATCCAATATCATGAGAGTCGACCTAAACCAAGTCAACAAAATCAACATTGACCTTAAGACAGCTGATGTTAGAATTCAAAAGTCCACAACAAATCCATACATAGAATATACCCACCTTTATAAGGGTGAAGAAGATATCTACACAGTAGATGTATCCTATGAAAATGGAGTCCTAAATCTTAAGAGTAACATCCAAGGCAAGGAATTGAATATGAAGAATAAAATCCAAATTGTTAGGATATTCTTGCCAAATGATAAGCCAATAGAAGAAATCAAGGCTAAGATTGGGGCTGGTGATGTCAAAATTACTGACCTAGAAGTTAAAGATTTGGATTTAAATGTAAAAAGTGGTCATATAACTTTTGACAATTCTTTCTTTGGAGGTCTTGTAACAAATGAAGCTGGTGATATCATTCTTACTAATACAGAGCTGATGAATACCAAACTTGCAACAAATGCTGGAGATATAAGCATAGAAGAGGGCAAGATAGGTGCTAGATCTGATTTTTCAACCCAAAGTGGGGATATTATAATCAAATCAACTGACACCATTGATAATTATAATATCAAGGCAAATCTTGAAGTTGGCAACTTTATCTTGGGCAATGTTTCTTATAGAAATATCAAGAATGGTTTTGCAAGAGATAATAAGGCTAAAAAAGAAATTAGCCTAAAGACTAGAGTAGGCGATATAATCTTTAACAAAGGTGAGGGCGCAATACTTGATGAAGAAGAATATATAACCAACAAGTCAAACAAAGAGGAAAAAGAAGAATCTAAATACGATTATATAAATGTCGAAGACGATGAAGAAGCCACAGACGAAGAAAATGTAGATGATGGCAGTCAAACCGATACGACAGATGAAAATATAGATGAAGAACAAAGTGAAGGTGAAGAAAATAATGGGGGTGTTGCAAATTAATAGATAATTATCGTTCCATCATTAGAGTGCACTCTCAGAAAGTTTGAGGTTTAGCCCGCCGGCTCGTGGAGGCAGTTAGCCCGTCGGCTGGCAGAGACCTTTCTGAGAGGGTGCTATAATGATTTAGGAACGATTTATCTATTTTGCAACGGCTCCATTTTTTTTACAATATGGAAAATATATACCAAACATTAAAAAAATATTTTGGATACGAATCTTTTAGAGATGGTCAAGAAGAAATAATTACAAATATCCTGGAAAAGAAGGATGTTCTTGGAGTCTTGCCAACTGGTGGAGGCAAATCAATTTGCTACCAATTGCCAGCTCTACTTATGGATGGCTTAACATTGGTGATATCTCCCTTGATATCTCTTATGAAAGATCAGGTAGATTCCCTAGTAGAAAATGGGATAAGTGCCAAGTTTATCAACTCAAGTCAAACTTTTGAAGAATACAAAAACACCTTGGACCTTGTAAAAGCTGGCAAGGTCAAGATCCTATACATTTCTCCAGAAAGACTTGAAAATGAATACTTTATAGAATTTTTAAAAGACATAGATGTATCTCTAATAGCTGTTGATGAAGCTCATTGCATAAGCCAGTGGGGCCACGATTTTAGGCCTTCTTATAAGTTAATACCAATGATCTACCAGTATCTGCCAGACATTCCAAAAGCTGCTTTTACAGCAACTGCAACTAAGGAAGTCAGAGAAGATATCATAGAAAATCTAAAACTTGATGATCCATATGTCAAAGTTACAGGCTTTGACAGGGAAAATCTTACATTCTTGGTAGAAAAACCAAAAGATAAGCTTAGATTTCTCAAAGATTATCTACTAAACCACAAGGAAGATTCTGGAATAATTTACGCAGGAACTCGCAAAAAAGTAGATGAAGTATACAAGTTTATTAAAAAACTTGGCCTAGATGTTTCAAAGTACCACGCAGGTCTTGCGGAAAAGACTAGGATTAAAAGCCAGGATGATTTTATCTATGAGAGAAAAAAGATAATAGTAGCTACAAATGCCTTTGGTATGGGAATTGATAAGAGTAATGTCAGATATGTAATCCACTATAATATGCCAAAAGATATGGAATCCTACTACCAAGAAGCAGGTCGTGCGGGCCGAGATGGGGAAGCTAGTGATTGTATACTTTTGTACAATTCCCAAGATATAATACTAAACAAATTTTTGATTAACCAAAGTTACAATCCGCGCTTTAAGGCTTACCAATTAGAAAAACTTCAAGTTATCATAAATTATGTAAATACTACTAACTGTCTGAGAGCCTTCATATTAAATTACTTTGGCCAAGAAGCCCGCGAAACTTGCGATAATTGTTCTAACTGTCTTGGAGAAATCAAAAGAGAAGATGCAACTATCGATAGTCAGAAAGTTTTATCTTGTATATATAGGCTTGACCAAAGATATGGGCAAAAAACTGTAATTGATTGCCTTAAGGGATCAAAAAACAAAAATTCTAGGGAGAAAAACCTAGATCAAGTGTCAACCTATGGTTTGATGAAAGAAGAGAACGAGAAGTATATCAGAGACCTCATAGGAACCCTAGTAGCAGATGGCTATATAAGAGTAAGTGGCAACACTTATCCGATATTAAAGCTTACCGAAAAATCAAAAGATGTGCTATTTGACGAGAAAAAAGTCTTTGTAAATAAGAGCAAGAAAGAACCTATCAAAGAAAAAGTAACTAGCGGCCTGGGATCATATGATGATAAATTATTTAACCATCTCAAGAAAGTAAGGCTAGAACTCTCAAAACAAAGAAATGTTCCGCCATTTATCATTTTTTCAGATGCTTCCTTAAAAGATATGGCAACCTACAAGCCAACAAGCGAAGAAAAGTTTTTGCAAATCAAAGGAGTAGGAGATAAGAAGCTCATTCAGTATGGAGATATTTTTATAGCAGAAATCAATGAATTTATGGTGAGAAATAGGTGAATTTGACTTAAGAAAAATTGAAAATATTTTAAAAAGATTTATAATATACTTATAAGGCTAGGGGTGCAAAATGCTGAGATGTCTTTAAGGCAAACCCTTTAAACTTGATGCGGATAAAACCGACGTAAGGAAGCAAGAATGATTCTTAAACCTAGGCTTATTGCCTAGGATTTTTTTATTTTAGGGAGGAAATATGAGAGGTTCTATAGCTATCCAGGTCTTACCTGATACAAATCGTGATGATATTTTTAACAAGGTAGACAAGGTGATTGAATATATAGCTAGTACTGGCCTAGACTATGAAGTTTCTGCCTTTGAAACAAGTGTTGATGGTGAATTTGACGAGCTTATGGATATTATAAGAAAAGCCCATGAGCTTATGCTAGAAGAAGACATGGAAGGTGTAAATTGTTACATCAAAACAAGTTTTAGAAAAAATGGAGATGGTTGGTCTATTGAAGACAAAACAAAAAAATATAGGAAATAAGATCATTCCCATATCCTTATTTATAATCCTAGTTATTATATGGGAATATATTGTAGCAACTGGCAAGGTAGAAAGGTATATATTGCCAGCTCCAAGCGATATTTTAGAGGTCTTGGCCAAAGAGAGCCAGGTTTTATTTGACCACAGCCTAGTCACTATCAAAGAAACCTTACTAGGTCTTATGATAGGGGTCGCAATTGGCTTTATTCTTGCCATACTTATGGATAGGTTCAAATTTGTAAGAGCTGCCTTTTATCCATTTATAGTTTTATCTCAAACTATACCAACAGTTGCTATCGCACCAATTCTAGTCATATGGTTTGGCTATGAGATGCTACCAAAGGTTATTTTGATAGTGCTTACAACTTTCTATCCCATAGCCATGGGAGTCTATGATGCCCTCCAGCAAATTGACAAAGATTACTTGGTGTTGCTCGATAGTATGAAGGCTAGTAGCTTAGATAAATATAAGTATGCAAAGATACCAATGATTGGGCCTAACTTTTTCTCATCACTAAAGATTTCTAGCTCCTATGCGGTAATTGCTGCTGTTGTTTCAGAGTGGCTAGGAGGCTTTATGGGACTAGGGGTTTATATGACCAGGGTAAGAAAGGCCTATGCCCTGGACAAGATGTTTGCGGTAATAATCATTACATCACTATTAAGTATGGTTTTAGTTGGAATTGTCACAATAATTGAAAGATCCATTTTGAAATGGAATTATGTAAATGAAAAGGAATAAAATATGCAAAAAAAGATTATATCAGGAGTACTTGCTCTACTAATGACACTTACTGCTTGTGGAAATAACCAAGAAGCAGCAACAAATACAGAAAAAGAAGAAAATAAAGAAGCAGCTAGTACAGAAAATAAGACAGAAGAAGTTGTAGAAGAAGAAAAAGATCCTGAAACAAAGGAACTTAAGAAAGTTACAGTAGTCCTAGACTACACACCAAATACCAATCACACAGGTCTTTATGTTGCAAAAGACAAAGGCTTTTATGAAGAAAAAGGCTTTGATGTAGAAATCGTTCAACCACCAGAAGATGGGGCAGAGGCTCTTGTAGCATCTGGCAAGGCTGATTTTGGTGTATCCTACCAAGATTCCTTGGCAAATGTATTGGCAGGAGATGCAAAGATGCCAATAACAGCTATTGCTGCAATCATCCAACACAATACATCAGGTATTATGTCAAGAAAGGGTGAGGGAATAGATAGACCAAAAGGACTTGAGGGCAAGAGATACTCAACTTGGAACTCTCCAGTAGAACAAAATACTATCAAAAAAGTAATGGAAGTAGACGGCGGAGATTTTGACAAATTACAAATGATCCCAGCAAGCCAACTTGATGAAGTTGCAGCTCTTCGAGAAGATCAAACTGATGCTATTTGGATATTTGAAGGCTGGGGCAAGGTAAATGCTGACGTCCAAGATTATCCAGTAGATTATTGGAACTTCAAAGATATAGATGATACCTTTGACTTCTATACACCAGTTTTAATTTCAAATAATGACTTAATAGCAAATGAAAAAGACTATGTAAAAGACTTTGTAGAAGCGACTAAAAAAGGCTATGAATTTGCTATCGACAATCCTAAAGAAGCAGCAGACATCTTGCTTGCCAATGATGACTCTCTAGGAAAAGATATAATCTATGCTTCCCAAGAATTTTTGAGCAAGGAATACAAAAAAGATACTGACAAATGGGGCATCTTTGATAAGGATAGATGGGCAAAATACTACACATGGTTAAATGACAATGACCTAGTAGAAGAAAAACTTGATGTAAATTCAGGATTTACAAACGAATTTGTAGAATGAATGTACTAAGATTAGAAGATATTTATAAAAGTTTTGGCGAAAAAGATGTGCTAAATGGCATATCTTTTTCTGTCGAAAAGGGAGAAATAGTTGGCCTACTTGGAGTAAGTGGCAGTGGCAAATCTACAGTTTTCAATATAATATCTGGAAATATTAAGCCAAATAATGGCAGGGTCTTTATAGATGGCAAGGAAACAACAGGAGAAACAGGCCATGTTTCCTATATGCTCCAAAAAGATTTGCTCTTTGATCATATGAAGGTAGTAGATAATGCGGCACTTGCCCTAAGGATTAAGGGTATGGACAAAAAGAAAGCAAGAGAGACAGCGAGTTCCTACTTTAAAGAATTTGGCTTAGAAAATCAAGAAGATAAATATCCTAGAGAGCTTTCTGGTGGGATGAGGCAAAGAGTGGCTTTGCTTAGGACTTACCTTAACAAAGAACCTATCATCTTGCTAGATGAACCTTTCTCAGCTCTTGATAAACTCACCAAAGATAAGCTGCACAATTGGTTTTTGGATATAATAAAAAAATACCAAATGACTGGCATATTCATAAGTCATGACATAGACGAAGCAATTTATCTTTCTGACAGGATATTAATATTAAAAACTGATGGCAAACTTCATGACCAAGTTGTAATCAAAGAAAAAAATAGGGGAGAAAGCTTCAAACTTTCAGATGAGTTTTTAAACTACAAAAGAGAAATTGCAAAAAAATTAGAAAATTCATAAACAAAAACCAGGGTTAAAGAAACCCCAAAGTCCATATTCTGGCTTTTGGGGATAAGTTCAATAGCTCTGGTTTTTATTTCTTTTCCTTCTCTTCGATTTCCTTCTTGGAAGTTTCTTGCATTTCTTTTATTAATTCATTTATTCTTTTCTTATTTAATCTTGAAAGGCCATTTCTTTCACTGTCAAACAAGTCATCGATAGCTTTCTTGCCTGCTTCATCTTCCATTACTTCTAGTACTCTTGGCTTGCAGAATTGTCCTTGGCAAAAACCCATTCCTGCACGAGTTCTACGTTTTACAGCATCGAGAGTTTCAACAGGAATACCACGATTCATAGCATCGCGAATGGTAGCTTCACTTACTTGCTCACAACGACAGACAATCCTATCTGGATTACCTAGTGGTAAATCAATCCTATCTTTGATTTTGTTCATATCTTCAAGTTCTTTGTATTCTATGATAGGATCTCTGTGAGGATTGTAGTCTGGGTCATCTTCGAATTTTAATCCACCATCTTTTAAAATACCTTCTACAATTTTTGCAATTTCTGGAGATGAAGTTATGCCTGGAGATTGGATGCCAACTACATTTACAAAGTCTGGGACATTACTTTCTTCTATGATGAAGTCGTGGGTTGAGCTTGCTGGGCGAAGTCCTGTAAAGGATCTGATAAATTCACGTAAATTTATTACGTCATCTTTTACAGATTTTTGGGCTTCTTTGTAGATATACATTAGCCTATCTTCATGGGTTGATAGGTCGATTTCTTCTTCGTCTATGGCATCTGGACCCAATAGAAGGTTGTTGTGGAATGTTCTTGTTGCAAGTATTCCCTTGGATTTTTCTGTAGGAACTTGGAATAAGACATTGTTGATTTTCTTACCCGTTCCCTTTTGGAATATTAGATATTCACCACTTCTTGGGTGGATATCAAAATCAGTTTGAGCTATCATTTTTGAAACTATTGCGCCCTCAAGGCCTGATGCATTTATAACATATTTTGCCTCTAATTCTTTGCCATCTTCAGTTTTTACTAGGAAATGATCATCAGTTTTTTCAATCTCACAAACACGTGAGTTTAGGAAAAGCTCAGCTCCGTTTGTAATGGCATTTTCAACTAGGGCTATGACATATTCATATGGTGAGCAAACTCCAGCTCCCTTACACCAAAGGGCTGCTATGGCATTATCAGATACATTTGGCTCTATTTGACGGAGCTTTTCTTGATCTATTATCTCCATATCATCTAGACCATTTTCTATCCCCATGTCATAGAGTTTTTGCAAAGTTTCTTTTTCCTCTTCTTCGAAGGCTAGGACTAAAGATCCGTTTGCAAGAAAGCCAAAGTTTAATTCCTTGTTAAGCTCTTCAAATTGTTTACGTCCTGGATAGCAAATTCTACCACGAAGCTCATCATGAGGTTCTGCATAACCACCATGGACTATAGCTGAATTGGCCTTTGATGCGCCCATGCTTACGTCGTTGGCTTTTTCAACTATGGCTATATCGAGCTTATATCTTGATAAACGGCGCGCAATAGAGGCTCCGGAAACGCCAGCGCCTATTATTAAAACATCATACATATATAATCCTTCTTTCTATGATAAAGCTTTAAATAAAGACTGGGTAAGTCTTGTCCTATTAGGATACTTACCCAGTTTCTAATTGCTGTTACAATCTAAATTATATCAAATTAATTAGAATACCCAATTGAAGCAAAGTACAGCTATGATACCACCAACTATTGGAGCAACAACTGGAATCCATGAATAATCCCACATAGCGTCAACTTTTTTGTCAAAAGGAAGTATTTGGTACATAATTCTTGGACCAAGGTCACGAGCAGGGTTAATTGCATAACCTGTTAGTCCACCTAGAGACATACCAACTGATACTATAAGACCATTTACATAAAGATAATTCATTCCAACATCTCCAGCGCCTGCTACATTACCAAAACCAAGGATAGCAAAAACTAATACGAATGTTCCAACCATCTCAGATAGGAAATTTCTACCTGTGTTTTTGATTGAAGGAGCTGTACAGAAGCAACCACGTACTATAGCTGGGTCAACTTCACAAGTATCATTGAAATGATCTTTGAATAGTAAATAAACTAACAAAGCACCAAGCATAGCACCTAGCATTTGGCCAAGTATGTAAGTTAGTACTGTATCCCAAGCTATATCGCCTTTAAAAGCAAGGGCAATAGTCAAAGCTGGGTTAAAATGTGCACCACTCATTGCGCCAAATATGGTAGCTGGAATCATTACTGCAAGACCCCATGCCAAAGTGATTTGAACTGGACCTGCACCAGCCATTCCTGACTTACGTGTAAGTACGTTTGCAACAACTCCATCACCTAATAAAATAAGTAAAAAAGTGCCTACGAATTCTGCCACAAAAATATCTCTCATAATAACCTCCTTAGTTAAAGACAAAGAGCGAGTGTACAAAAAATACAACCCGCTCTCGTTCTTTCAAATATTTTATTGTGGAAACCTTTTCTGTATTAATTATAGCATTAATTAAAAAATATAGCAATAGTGTTATTAAAATTTCTATAAAGAATTATTGTTTATTTTTCTAAACTCTGAAGGCGATATCTTATTTTTTCTTTTAAAAGCTCTATTAAAGCTAACTAAATTATTAAAACCAACTTCCTCACTTATTTGAGTAATATTTTTATCCGTTTCCATAAGCTGTTTTTCTGCAACGGTTAGTCTTGTTGTATTCAGGTAGTCAAAAATAGTATAAGTTGTTAGTTTCTTAAATTTTTTACACATATAATATTTATTAAGATAGACCTGGTTGGCTATATCGTCTAATGTGATTTGCTTGTTATAGTTTTTGTCTATATAGGCCATAATATTTAGAGCTGTCATATCTGTATTTTTTACTAAGATATTATCTTTAAGATCTATTATACTTATTAGAAGCAGGTTAAATATCAATTTAAATTTTTCTTTTTCCAGTTTATTTTGATTTAACAGAGCTAAATTCATTAGTTCTAGAATGTATGATCTTGTTAAAGAAGATTCTTTAGCACTGAAACCGTTATTTAATAAAGGGCTAAAAGATTTTTCTAATTCACTAGAGGAAAAAATATCCTTGGTAAAATAAATCAATACTCGATCAAAAGCAATATCTTTTTCACCATAAGAAAAATGTTTAACATTAGGACCTATAACAACAAATTCATTTTTAGTTATCCTCGTAATTTTACCATCTATGACTTGTATTCTTTCGCCATCAAGCAAATAGTAGAGTTCGTAATATGGATGGCTGTGAGCTTGTGACATATTAGTATTAACATCTTTCATTCTTTCTAAAGAAAAAGAGTCCCCTTTATTCATAAAAATGGCGGCTTTGTCAAACATAATCAATCTCCTTTATTGTAATTATATGAGAAAAGACAATATATGTAAAGAAACAATCGTTTTCGTACAAAACAATACTAGAATAAACTAATAATTATATATATCATTTTATTAGGAGGTGTGAATGAAATTAACAAGAAAGCTTGACCAGATAATAGATTATAAAAGCTATGTATCTCTTATATCTGAATCTAATGAAATAAGAATTTATTTTTTAACAAACGATATCCTTAGGATTAGGGCAAGTTTTAATGATAACTTTAAAGAAAAAAGTTATTCACTTGTCTCTACTTTTTATGAAGATGATTTAGATGATTTTTTTGGTGAAGAAAGAACTAGGTTTAATTCAATTAGTTATAAATTTTATGAAGATGATGATAAAGCTATTATAAGTGGCGGTAATCTAATAGTTGAATTGACCAAAAATCCTTTTACTTTAAAAGTTATAGACTTAGATGGTAAACAAATATACAAATCTTTGAATGACATAGGATTTTATGAAGATGGAAACAATAGAATAATTAATAAATTTGAAATAAAAGATAATGATAATTTCTATGGATTTGGAGAAAAAAGTGGATTAATTAATAAAAAATTGACCATGATGATTAATAATCCCAAGGATTCAATGGGATATGATCCTAAACATACTGACTCTTTGTATAAACATATACCATTTTTTATTAAACTAGATGGAGATACCAAAAGAGCTAGTGGATTCTTTTACCATAATACTTTTATAAATTCATTTGATATGGGAAAAGAGAAAAGTAATTATTGGCATAGGTACGCTACTTTTAAGTCAGATGGCGGAGATATCGATTTATTTATTATCAACGGTCCTAAAATTAACGATGTTATTGAAAGGTATACCTTTTTAACTGGCAGGAGCGCTTTGCTTCCAAAGAAATCTTTAGGATATTTAGCAAGCTCTATGTATTATTCTGAGTTGCCTGAAGAATGTGATAAGGCCATAGAAAAATTTATTGATATAGCTAGGCAAGAGGATTTTCCTATAGATGGTTTCCAATTATCTAGTGGATACACCAACTACAATTCAGTTGACGGGCCTAAAAGATGTGTTTTAACTTGGGATAAAAAAAGGTTTTCTAACCCTAGTGATTTTTTTCAAAATATGACTGAAAAGGGAATAGTTGTTAGTCCTAATGTAAAACCAGGTGTTTTAAAAATCCATCCTAAGTACGATTATTTCAAAGAGAATAATATGTTCCTATTTGATCCTATTAGCGAAAAAGAATATATAGGAAACTGGTGGGGAGGATATGGAGCTTTCATAGATTTTACAGATCCACATACACGCGATACTTGGAAAGACATGCTAAAAACCAATTTACTAGAAATGGGCACAGCTTCTGTTTGGAACGACAATTGTGAGTATGATTCTGTATTTGATGATAATGTGACTAGTGATTATGAAGGTGAAAAAACTACCATTGCCAGAAATAGAGTAATTATGAGCAATATTATGTGCAAGATTACCAACGATGCCATAAAAGAGCTATATGAAAATACTCGACCTTTTGTAGTTTGCAGATCCGGTCACTCAGGAATACAAAGATATGCTCAAACTTGGGCAGGAGATAATTATACTAGTTGGGATACCTTAAAATACAATGTTTCCACAATTCTTGGTATGGGACTATCAGGTGTATCAAATCAAGGATGCGATATAGGTGGCTTTGCTGGAGGAGCACCAAGTGAAGAATTATTTGTTAGGTGGGTACAAAACGGAATCTTTCAACCAAGATTTTCGATCCACTCTGCAAGTACTGATAATACAGTAACAGAACCATGGATGTTTGATAATGTAAAAGATATCATTAGAGATGCAATAAATTTAAGATATGCCCTATCTCCTTACCTATATTCTCTAATGTATAGGGCAAGTGAATCTGGTATACCAATTATGCAAGCAACATTTGCTTTATATCAAAACGATGAAAATACTTATAACAATGGAAGAGATTTTTTCATTGGTGATAACCTCTTTGTTTCAAATATTCTTGAAAAAGGAGAAGAAAAACATGAGATATATTTCCCTGGAAAAGATGAAAATTATTATGATTTTTATAATAAAAAGTTATATGAATCAGGCAAGACCTATAGTATAGATGTGGATATTACTTCAATCCCAATGTTTGTAAAAGACGGATCTATTGTACCAATTTCAAAAACAAAATTAATGAATCTAGGCAAAGATGAAATTAAGGAACTGTATATCCTAATCGCCAATGGCAGAGACAATACTTTTACTATGTATGAAGATGATGGAAAAACTTATAACTATAAAAAAGGCGAATACTTAAAAACTAATATAAAACTAATAAGTGATAAAAAAACGCTAATCAAATTTATAAAGGAAGGCGAATTTAAGTCTACTATAGAAAATATAGAAATTGAAATGATTAATAAAGAAAAATCTCCTTACTATGTAAAAATTGGAGATAGGACAGTAGAACAATATTTAAACAGGAGATTATATAATAATGCTAAAGAAGGTTGGTATTATGATAATTCATCACGTTCTGTAATTATAAAATATGCTAATATTGAAGATGATTATGATATTTTAGTTTCTTTTGAAGACTTTGATTTGGTAGGTATGTAAATGAAAAAAATTTTATATTTAATCTGTAGCTTATTGCTTATAGCGACTTTAAGCTCCTGTAATCAAAAAGATCCAGAAAACAATACGACAACCCTAACACTAGCTCATTCTTTAAGTCAAGATCACCCTGTACACATTGCACTTGAGGAATTTGCAAAAGAAGTAGAAGAAAAAACAGATGGTAGATACAAAGTTAAAATTTTCCCTAATGGACAACTAGGCTCAGAGAATGAATCAATGGAACAAATACTTGCCGGAGTTTTATCAATGGCGAGGATTGCTTCGCCTGGATTGGCAACTTATGAAAGAGGATATGATACTTTCGGACTTCCATACATTTTTGAAAGTACTGAAGACTATTATAACATTATGGATTCAGACGAAATTAAGGAATTTTTTATGTCTAGTGAAGATAAAGGTTTTCTAACTTTGACTTACTATGATTCTGGATCTCGTAGTTTTTATACAAAAAATAAAGCTATTAGGACTCCAGAAGACTTAAAAGGCTTAAAAATAAGAGTACAAGATATGAAAAGTCAAACGGAAATGGTCAATCTTTTGGGTGGTACACCTGTAGCTATGGGCTATGGTGACGTATACACATCTCTTCAAACTGGAATAATAGATGGTACAGAAAATAATGAAACTGCGCTTACTATAGGTGGACACGGAGAAATAGCCAAAGTTTATTCAAAAGATGAGCACGCTATGATTCCAGATGCTCTCGTAATTTCTTCTGAAGTTTGGGAAAAAATAGATTCAACAGATCAACAAATAATTATGGAAGCTGCTAGAAATTCGACTGAACTTCATAAAAAGCTTTGGGCAGAATCTATAAAAGAGGCTAGAGAAATAGCAGAAAAAGATTTGGGAGTAGAGTTTGTAGATGATATAGATAAAGAACCATTTATAGAAAAAACAAAACCTTTAGTGGAACAATATAGAAATGAATATAAAGAAGTTGATGACTTACTAAAGACTATAGAGAAAGTAAGGAGCAAGTAATGGACAAAAATTTTTATAAACTTAAGAAATTTCTTATTTGGCTACTCTCAAGAATAGCCGCTATACTTCTTTCAGTGATGACTATCCTAATTATATATCAAGTTTTTACAAGATATATATTGAATAATCCAGCTGATTTTACTGAAGAGATAATTCGATATATGTTAATCTGGACAGGATTCATTGGTGCTGCTTATGGTTTTTTAACTCGAGAACATATGGCTCTAACACTAATTCCAGATAGGGTTAATCCTAAGGCTCAAAAAGTTTTAAGGGTGATTATAGACTTAATAATTCTTCTTGTAGCGCTTTTTGTCATTGTCATTGGAGGATTTAAGCTCGTTCATTCTGCTCAAGCTCAAAGATCGGCCTTGCTTGGTATTCCTAGATCTTTGGTTTATGTAGTGGCACCAATAAGTGGGATTTTCATAATATTAGCTCAAATAATAAATCTTTGGGAATCCTGGACAGGAAACGTGGTTGAAATCACTACAAATAGTGATGATTTAAAAGAAGAAAAAAACAGATATGACGGCATTGATTTTGGCATGGATGCTAAAAAGAACGATTCTTCTTATATAAAAAGCAAGACTTTTGAAAGTGATTTAGATTAGGAGGTTATTATGTCAGTAGGAATGACAACTTTAGCATTGTTTTTAATATTTTTTATATTTTTATTTATGGGAGTGCCAATTTCTGTATCAATTATATTATCGTCCATAGCAACTGCTTTATTAGCAGGTCTAACCTGGGATCATATCCAATTTATAGCTATGCAAAAGATGAATTCAGGTATTGAATCATTTTCACTTTTGGCTGTTCCTTTGTTTATTTTAGCTGGTAATATAATGAATAATGGTGGTATAGCTCGCAGGCTTATTAAATTCTCTCAACTATTTGTTGGCAATATAAGAGGTTCACTTTCTCATGCAAATGCACTTGGAAATATATTCTTTGGAGCGCTATCTGGATCAGGAGTTGCTGCAGCATCAGCTATGGGAGGAACGATTTATCCAGTACAAAAAGAGCAAGGTTATGATAAGGAAATTGCAACAGCGGTAAATATTGCATCTGCTCCAGCAGGCCTTCTAATACCACCAACTTCAGCTCCGATAGTTTATTCTACAGTTGCTGGCGGTGTTTCAATTTCTGCTATGTTTATGGGTGGTTATATACCAGGAATATTGATGGGTTTAATAGCCATTTATTTTGGTTATAGATATGCAAAAAAGAACAACTATCCAGTAGCAGGTAAACCTGAGAATGCTGGCAAAGTAGTTATGGAAGCTCTGCCTTCTTTATTAATGATAATTATTGTAATAGGAGGAATAGTAGGGGGTGTATTCACAGCCACAGAAGGGGCTGGAATATCAGTGCTTTATTCTCTGATACTATCAATTATATATAAGTCAATTAATTTAAAGACTTTACAACAGATTTTATTAAAAACGGCGGAAACTTCAGGAGTTGTATTATTTTTAATATCTGCTTCAACAGTAATGAGTTGGGTTATGGCATATACAGGCATCCCTCAAGCGATATCTGATGGTATTTTGGGATTAACTGATAATAAATATATAATCTTGCTACTAATGAATGTGATTTTACTACTAGTTGGGATGTTTATGGATATTACTCCAGCTATATTAATATTTACACCAATATTCTTGCCTATAGCAGAATCTTTAGGAATGAGTGCTATACAATTCGGCATCGTTCTTATTTATAATATGTGTATTGGAACAATGACTCCACCAGTTGGTTCTATATTATTTGTTGCAAGTGGAATAACAAAAGTGAAGTTAGAAAACTTGGCAAAAGTATTATTGCCTTTCTTAATAGCTAATATGGTAGTTTTATTATTACTCACATTTATACCTCAAATAATAATGTTCTTACCGGAGGCTATGGGATTAGTATAGAATTTGTTAAAAATTTGTTATTTATGGACAAATGATTGCATATGGGATAAAATAAGTCTTGTAAATATGAATACAATTACTAATTTTTGGAGGAAGTAATGAAAATTAAGAAATTCATGACAGGTGTTCTAGCACTATCTCTTACAGCTGTATTAGCATCTTGTGGGGGAGATACTAACAAGGCTGAAGATAAACCAGCTGAAACAACAGAAGAAGCTACAACAGAAGAAACTGCACCAGAAGGTGAAGAAACAACAGAAACTGAAGATGCAGATACTGAAGAAAAAGAAAACGACAAAGGCGAAGCAAGTGAAACTCCAACAGGTGAAACTGTTTCTGTAACAATGGTAACAGACTTTGGTGGTATCAATGATAAATCATTCAACCAATCTGCTTATGAAGGATTACAAGGGGCTGAATCTGATGGAACAGCAACATTTGACTATATAGAAAGCCACAAGGACGCTGATTATCAAGCGAACCTTGAATCAGCTCTAGATTCTGAATCAGACATCATCCTAACAGTAGGATATGCTCTCTACGAACCAACAGTAGAAGCTGCTAAAAATAACGAAGATCAAAACTATGTAATTATCGACAGTGATAACCAAGAAAACCTACCAAACCTTGTAGGTGTTGGCTTTGCTGATCACCAAAACTCATTCTTAGTAGGATACATTGCTGGTATGATGAGTGAAACTAACAACGTTGGATTCATCGGTGGTATGGAAGGCGTTATAATCAGCAGATTTGACTATGGTTTCAGAGCTGGTGTAGAACATGCTGCTCGTGAAAAAGGTGAAGATATTGAAGTACAAGTTCAATACGCAAACAGCTACGATGACCAAGCTGCAGGTAAAAATATTGCTGACAGAATGTATCAAAACGGAGCTGACGTAGTATTCCACGCTGCAGGTGGTGTAGGAATTGGTGTTATTGAAGCTGCAAAAGAAAATGATAAATGGGTAATCGGTGTTGACCGTGACCAACAAGAAGAAGCACCAGATAATATGTTAGTATCAACAATCAAAGGTGTAGGCGATGCAGTTAAACTTATCATTGACGACTATCAAAAAGGTGAATTCAAGGGTGGAGAAACTGTAAGATTTACTCTTGCTGATGGAGATGCGGTAAGCATCAAATATGCTGACAATGGCTTAGTTACAGATGAAATCAAAGAAAAAGTTGAACAAATTAAACAAGATATCATAGATGGCAAAATCGAAGTTCCACAAAACGAAGAAGAAGCTATCGAAATGGGATATATTGAAGCAGAATAATTTAGATTTAGAAGGTGGTGTTGCAGAATAGGAAAATCTATTCCGCTCATCACTTTTTTTATTGTATATTTATATCAAGCCATAATATTCTGTACAGTTTTTAAACATGAGGATAAATTTTTCCACATTTTCTTTAAAATTAGGTTCAAGTAATAGAGCTCCTCATTTTAATATTTTTTTCTTAGGCAGCTTTATATTTTATGATTTCTAAGTTTCTTTTTTCTATTTTTGATGATAATTTGTTTAAGTTTAGTGCCATTGACAATAGGCATATTTCACTTATTATATTTGCTTTTCCTCTGTGGTGGAATCTATTGTAGTTTAGTC
>NZ_HG003690.1:177644-220127 GCF_000312365.2 Anaerococcus provencensis
CTTTACATCTTACGAATTCTTTACCTTCTTCTGATATGTATTTGTCTTGATGTTCATCATAGTTTAAGCTTTCCTTAAATGCTTGTTCTTTTTTATATTTCCGTGTTTTGGATTTTTCATAGTTTGATGGTTTTATGTAGGATGTTAGATTGTTCTCTGCTAGATATACATAGTTTTCTTCACTTTCATATCCTGCATCTGCTACTATTTTGTCTAGTTTGTTTGGATAGTTTTCTTGTAGTTTTTTTAAGAATGGTTTTAGGGTGTACATATCGGATGGATGGTGTGATACATTTTCTCCTATGATGAAGCCTGATGCACTTGCTAGTCCTCCACGAGCCGGACGGGCTAATTTTTGTAGGCTGGTTTTAGTTGACCATTTCTCATGTGGTCTTCTTTCATTCTCATGAAGGTTGCATCATAGTCTGTTTTTGAGTAGGAGTTTCTGTAATCGCCCATTATTTCTAAATGTTTATTGTAAGTTTCTAGTTTGTTTTTCCAATCTTTTAATTGTTCATAGTCTCGTTGAAGTTGGTGTTTTCTTTTGCCTTGCCCATGTACAAAGTTTATCTTTTTTCTTTACATTCTTTACTTACTTGATTAAATACTATTTTTACTATTTCTAATACTTGGGATGGGGTTAATTCATTACTTAAATCGAAGTGCTTTATTATTCTTACTCTTAGTTTTTCTTGCCATTTTTCTATGCTTCCTCGCCATACAAAACTGTATCTGTTGGCGTAGGCTTCTATTTTTGTTCCGTCTATGTATATGCTTGATAGGTCTATTTGTTTTTCTTCTATTAGTATTTGGACCATTTGATTTAATAGATTGGGTGTTAGTTCTACTATTTTTTGTCTGAATCTGTTTATTGTACTATGATCTGGTGGATTTTCTCCATCTAGAAGATATTTTATTCTTAGATCATATTTGCATGATTTTTCTATTTCCCTTGATGAGAATATTCCTTCTGAATAGCAGAATATTATTATTTCCAGCATAGTTACTGGATTTACAGTAGGTTTTCTTCCAAATGATGAGTAGACTTTTTTTAATTCTGCTAGATCTATCCTTTCAATTATATTTTTTACAAGCCTTAGTTTAACATCATTTTGAATGTATATTTCTGTATTAAAGTTTAATTTTAATTGAATTGTATCATTAACTAGTGTAAAATTAGTTAGTGATGATGTATTTGTAACGGTTTTCATAAATACATTGTATCAGAAAAAGACGAGGATGTTTAGCTTCCTCGTCTTTTTTCTATGTTAGGACTTTTGCAACAGCCCCTTTTTTTTACGTTAAAGATTAATTTGCAAAAAATTTATGCATAATAGAGTATTTTATAAGTTTTTATCTACAATAATTATCGATAATGTGTTAAAATAAATAAGAGTATAAATTTAGCGAGGATATTATGGATAAACAATACAATGATAATCCTGTAGTATCTATGAGAAATATTACCAAACGTTTTGGAGACAATGAAGTTTTAACTGATATTAACTTTGATCTTCACAAATCTGAGGTTCACGCTCTTTTGGGAGAAAATGGGGCTGGTAAGACAACCCTGATGAATATTTTGTATGGAATGTTCCCTCCAACTAGTGGGACAATCTCTATAAATGGAGTAAGTATTCCAAATATGACTCCTAAAAAAGCCATAGATGCAGGAATTGGTATGGTTCACCAGCACTTTATGCTAATAGAACCCCTAAGTGTTACGGAAAATATTATTTTAGGTCATGAAGACGACGATGGTCTATTTCTGGATAGAAAAAAAGCCAAGGAAAGGATTCAAAAACTTTCTGATGATTATGGTCTAAAAATAAACCCAGATGCAAAAATTGAAGATATATCTGTTGGCCAACAACAAAGAGTAGAAATATTGAAGGCCCTATATAGGGGAGCTGATATATTGATATTTGACGAGCCTACAGCTGTATTAACTCCACAAGAAATTAACGAATTTATAGAAATTATTAACAAACTAACTAAGCTTGGGAAATCAATTATTATTATCACTCATAAGCTAGCAGAGATAAAGGCTATGGCTGACTATTGTACAATTATAAGACGTGGTAAGTATATAGATAAGCTAAAGGTTGCTGATATTGATGAAAATATTTTGGCTGAAAAAATGGTCGGCAGAAATGTAAGCTTCAAAGTAGATAAGGCAATTCAAGAACCAGGTGGAGTAGTTCTTAAGGTAGAAGACTTATGGGCCAAGGATAAGAGAGGCATAGATATACTAAAGGGTCTTGATCTAGAGATTAGAGCAGGAGAAATCTTAGGTATAGCTGGTGTTGATGGCAACGGCCAAAGTGAGCTTATTGACTGCTTAACCGGTATGGCAAAATCAAATCGTGGCACAATAACCCTAAATGGCGTTGATGTCACAAATAAAGATCCTAGGACTATTATAGATTCTGGCATGAACTCAATCCCAGAAGATAGGCAAAAAAGAGGCCTTATTTTGGAATATCCTATAAAGGATAATATGATTTTGGAAAATGTTAGCAAGGAACCTTTCTCAACAAAGGGCAAGCTTAATTTCAAAAATATAGACAATAATGCCAAAGACTTGGTAGAGAAATTTGATGTTAGACCGAATAACATCAACGAAAAAGTTATGAGTTTGTCTGGTGGTAACCAACAAAAGGTAATAATTGCCAGAGAGATTGCAAATAACCCTGATGTACTAATAGCATCTCAACCAACTCGTGGACTAGACGTTGGAGCTATAGAATTTATTCACAAGTATCTTGTGGATTTGAGAAATAATAACAAGGCAGTATTACTCATTAGTTTTGAGCTAGATGAAGTAATGGACTTATCAGATAGGATTCTGGTAATCTATGATGGTAAGATCGTAGGAGAAAAAATTCCTAGTGAGACTGATGAGTTTGAAATAGGAAGATTAATGGCAGGTGGAAAATGACAGATACACAAATAAAAGCAAAAAGAAAACTTGCCTTAAATAATTCAAAAATTTTGTTTACTCTAGTTTCCATATTTATGGGACTTTTGATAGGAGCAATAGTAATAGGCGTATCTGGTTATAACCCACTTGAAGCCTATGGCGCCCTTGTTTCTGGTGTTATAAAGACACCTAGAAATATTGGCTGGGCGGTAGTATATTCTACACCAATCATCCTAACAGGTCTTGGTGTATGCTTTGCCTTTAAGACAGGGCTTTTCAATATGGGGGCTGAGGGTCAATATATTGTAGGAACAATTGTAGGATTTATGGTTGCTTACGCTTTGCCACTACCTCCAATCATCCACCCAATAGTAGCTATTATTTTAGCAATGGCTGCAGGTGCTTTATATGGAGCTATAGCTGGCTTTATAAAGGCAAAATTTGGAATCCATGAAGTAATTTCAACAATAATGTTAAACTGGATAGCATTTTATTTCCAAAACTTTATAGCCTATAAATACCAAAAGCCAAATGCTTTTTCTACATTTGATATCTTAGATAGTGCAAAGGTTACATTGTTTAAGGATTCATACAAAAACTTTGGACCATTTTTCAGCAAATTTTTTAAGGCACCAGTGCATCTTGGAACAATACTTGGCATCCTTGCGGTAATTGCTGTGTGGTATATCTTAAACAAAACTGTATTAGGTTATGAACTAAAGGCTGTTGGACTAAACAGGGAAGCAAGTGAATATGGTGGAATAAACTCTGGCAATAAAATTATCCAATCCATGGCTATATCTGGGGCTATATGTGCTCTTGCTGGTGTTTGTCAAGTACTAGGATACACATACTGCCTATCAGTTTTATCTGCTATGGATAACTACGGTTTTGATGGACTTGCTGTAGCGCTTCTAGCAAGCAACAATCCAATTGCTGTAATATTCTCAGGTCTATTTTTTGGATCTTTAAAATATGCAGGTAGCAACTTGCAGAGAGTTCTTGGCGTTCCATCAGAATTAATTAATATTATCATAGGTACAATTATCCTATTTACAGCTGTTCCACTTATCTTTAGAATTATAAAAGCTAGAAGAAAAATGAAAAAAGCAGAAAAAAATGCTAAGCTTGAAAGTGACAAATTTGTTAGTGAGAAATCAAATAAAGAAAGTCAAGAAGAAAAAATTCTAGTTAAAGAAGATGAGACGGATAAAATTGACGTAAAAGATCCTAATGAGGATTTTGATAACAAGGAAAGTAATAATAATCCAAATATTATAAATGAAACTGGCGAAGAGATTAAGGTTAGAAAAGTAGAAAGTGAGGAGGAGTAGATGAATTTAGTAATGTTAGCACTCATATTGGGAAATACATTTTCAAATGCTGCTCCTGTGCTTTTGACAGGCCTTGGTGGCATGATGAGTGAAAAATCTGGTGTTGTAAACATCGGTCTTGAAGGAATGATGACAATAGGAGCCCTTGTCGGGGCAACTGTAGGCTTTAAAGTGGGTAATCCATGGATTGCCTTTATAGCAGGCGGCCTTGCTGGCGCTGTATTTGGTCTAATTCATGCTATTATTTCGGTTAGTTTTGCAGGAGACCAAACTATATCAGGTATAGCTATCAATACCCTAGGACCTGGTTTGGCCCTATTTTTGGCTAGGTTATTTTTTGATGGTGCTACACAAACACCTTCAATCCCACTAGAAAATAAGATTCCTAGATTATTTAGATCTATAAGTAAAAATCAAATTTTCTTAAATATTTTCGGACAGTATGCAACTGTTTATATAGCTATCTTTATGGTTGTGGTTCTATACCTATTTTTGTACAAGACAAAATGGGGGATTAGACTTATAGCTGTTGGTGAACATCCAAAGGCAGCAGAAACTTTAAATATTCCTGTAAAGAAAACTAGATATTTAGCAGTAATATTTTCAGGATTTATGGCTGGCTTGGGTGGTGCAAGTATGTCACTTGCAGTAGTAAGTTCTTTCTCACCAACGCTAATCGCAGGTCAAGGTTATATTGCCCTTGTAACAGTTATATTTGGTAACTGGAAGCCACAAGGTGTCCTAGTTGGTTCACTATTTTTTGGTCTAGCAGAATCAATAGCAACATATCTTGGTGGATCAAACCTAAGCGTTCCAATAGAATTTATTTCTATGATTCCATATATTGCAACATTATTGATACTAATTATCTTCCAAAGGAAGTCAAAAGCTCCAAAAGCTTCTGGTAAACCATATCTAAATCTTGATAATATTTAGAATTTAAAAATATAAACTCTGCAAAGGGTTTATATTTTTTTATTAATGATGTATATTATAATATATATACCTTTATTGAGGAGAATCAATGTTTTGTTCTAATTGTGGGGCAAAGGTTGATGATAATGCTAGATTTTGCCCTGTTTGTGGCAATAAACTTGATAAAAATCCTATAGAAAAAGATATTGAAACAAGTGAAGAAGACAATCTAATAGGCAGATCAACCTACCAATCCCTAAATACTAATGAAAATTTAATAAAAAATCAAGAAGACAGTAATAAAGATAATAGCGAAGTTAAATCTAATAAGTTTAAAGAAATGTTCTCTGTCTTTAAAAGTAAAAACAAGACCGCAGAGGAAGAAACTGTTCAAAATGAAAAAGCTTTTGAAGAAACTTCCATTGATTCTGAATCTGATCAATCAGAATTTAGAAATAATACTCCAGAAGAATCCTTGGAGCAAAGAGTGGAATTTGAAGAAGAAATCCCTCCAGCTTACTATGGATATAATCCTACTGATGATAGAAAAAGCAAGGATAAGAGAAGAAAGAATACAGGAGAAGTAAATAGCTTTGAATCTAGAGAAGTTCTAAGCCAAAGAAGCTTTGAAAGTTCAAAGGAAGCAGTTTCTTCAAATAATCAAAGTTTAGCAAATTCTCATAATATTCATGATAATTCTAGTGTAAAAAATTCACCTACTATTGACGACATACCAAGTGAATATGTTGAAGCTAGGATTGCTAATCTCCTAAAGAAAAGCTCTGAAGATTCTGACAAAAAAGCGGCTAGCTCTGGTAACCTTGCAGCCTTGATTAGAAGTAATCAAAGTCAAAACGATGCTTATCAAAAGACTTACGCTCAAAATAATACTTATCAAGAGACTTATAATCAAAACAACATTCAAAGTATACCAGAAAACAAAGCTTATGAACCGAGCATAAAAGAAAGCCAAGAAGTCAAAAGTGATAAAGAAGAGATAGATAATAAGCAAGGATTTAAATTCAAGCCAATTTATCTATTGCCAATCTTATTATTAGCTCTTGCTATTGTTATTGGTTATTTCTTTATGAATAGAAAACCAAAAGATGTTGAGATAGATTTAAGCAATTATATTGATGTAACTTACACAGGTGACAATGCTAGTGCATCGCCAAATGCATCTCTTGACACTACGAAACTTCTAAATGATTTTGCTAGCCAAATTCAATATATAAACAAGGATAGGAAGAATGATCAATACGGATCAGCTGCCAACCAATTTGTAGAAGAATTAGCTAGTGCAACGACCTTCCAATTCTCAAAAGATTCTAATCTTTCAAACGGTGAAGAGATAACGGTTGTGGCTAATGTGTCAGACCCAAGCCTTGCAGATGATTACAACGTATTATTTGCAAGCACAATGAAATCTGTAATCGTAGATGGACTAAATGTAGAAGAATATATCGATCCATTTAACTATATTGATATAAACTTCCAAGGAGATGATCCAAACATAAGTCTAACAACAAATCTAACAGAAGACGCACCAGAATATATGAGTCAGCTAGAAATTATGCCAAGCAAAACTAGCGAATTAAAAGCTGGTGAAGAAGTAAATATTACAATAAACTTAAATGAAGAAGAAATATTTAATAACTACAAAGTAAGGCTAAGTCCACTTGATAAAACCATCACTGTTCCAGGAGAGTCAAGTGACCAAAAGGATGAAGAAGAGGACAAAGAGTCTAGCGAATCTAGCGACGGTTATATAGCCAGTGTAGACAATCTAAGTGAAGACTTACTAAATATATTAAAAACAAATTCTGGAACCTTGATAAAAGAAACATTCAACGAAAGAACATTCACACAAATTGAATCAATGAACTATCTTGGCGCAATCACAGGAACAGATTCAAATAGTGAAGATTTAAAAAATAGAGTTATGTTAGTATATGAAATCAAGGCAAATGAAGATTATGAAGGACTCTACAAAAATCAATACACCTACTATTCATTTGTAGAATACCAAAATGTTAAAGGTGAGAAAGACCAAGACGGTAAATTCTATAGCCAAGGTCCACTAACAACAGATAATGAAATCTTCCACAAATTCTTTGTGGCTGATGACTATACCTACTATGAAATCCCATACTATGGTTTTGGATTCCTAGAAGAGGTCATAGCTAGAATAAACAACTCATTATCAGGGCTAACAATAGATGATTCCATTGCTGTTGACCAATCAAACTACTTCACAAAGACAGATGGAGTAGCAAATGAATATCAAGGCAATGACACTAGACTAAGCCTAAGAGAAGATGGAACTTTGAAATATCAAAAAGATAACAGAGTCCATCAAGGAAGCTGGCAAGAAAATGGAAACGAAATAAGCCTAACAATACAAGGAGTAAACGTAGACACTCCAATAAATGCGACATTTGAAAATGGAACATTAAACGTAAGTGAACAAGGCGAAATGAGTGGCCAAACATTTAACAAAATGCAAGCATTTTAGAAAAAAACCTGCAATCATAAGTGATTGTAGGTTTTTTTATTACAAAGAAAGTTAAAAACTAGAAAAATACATTATAATAAGACGCAAAATAATCAAAAGTACTATTGCTATGGAGATATTTCAAATTCGCTCAATATGACAGTAGAGTATTGTTGTATTAATAATGGAAACTAAACATTCCTGTCATCCTTGAGCGACCAAAGGGAGCGAAGGACCTCCCAAAGCACCATTACCTAGGAGATATTTCGCTTGTGCTCAACATGACAGTGGTACTTGTATAAAATTATAAATAAAAAAATCAGACAAAAGTCTGATTACTAATAATATGGTCGGGGTGAAAGGATTCGAACATTCGAGCCTCACTTTCTCAAAACCTAGAGTTATCAAAAAGTCTTAGTAAATAAAACTATAAACAAAAAAATCAGACAAAAGTCTGATTACTAATAATATGGTCGGGGTGAAAGGATTCGAACCTTCGACCTCATGTTCCCAAAACACGCGCGCTACCAAGCTGCGCCACACCCCGTTATTAACGATTACTCATTTAGTATACGATAAATAAATTATCTTGTCAAGCTTTTATTATAAATTTCTTGAAAATTTTTAAAACTATGAAATTTAGAGCTTTTTTCCAAAGTCTGTTATAATAATACCATAAGTAAGTAAAAAGTAAAATAGAGGAATATTATGATTAGATTTGATGCCAATGATTTTAAAGATAGAGAAACTTTTTACAAATTATTAAATGAAAAATGTATTTTTGATTATTATGTAGAAAATCTCGATGCCCTTTACGATGAATTAGTTGTCAAGGACAATCAGATTGAGATAATAAATTTTCATATGATATTTGAAAATTTGGGCGAATATGGCCAAAGGGTCGTCCAAGTTTTTGTTGATGCTGTAAAAGATTATGATAGTAAGGTAAGTTTGATTAATTGATATGACATATACTAGCAAAGTAGACCAAATCAGAGATTATATAATTATTGATATATTAAGCGGAAAGATAAAAAGTGGCGAAAGATTGAAGGATAGAAAGTTTTTTACCAGTAAGTTTAAAATAAATCCAAATTATTATTTGGACTTAGTAGAAATTTTAAAGAATGAAAATATTATCGAAGAAAAATCTGATGGATATTATTATATTTTTGACAATCAAAAAATTGGTTTGTTAAAAAATCAATATCTAAACCGATATATAAATGATTTCTCAACTAATCTCAATAAAATCGGCTTAAGTCTCGATGATGTTATAGAGATTTTGAAACTTAGGAGTCTTGCAAATGGATAAGGCTATTGAAGTTAATAATATAAGTAAAAAATATAATAATAACCCAGCCCTTGATGACATATCTTTTGACATTGAAAGAGGAAGGGTGGTTGGCTTGCTTGGCCCAAGTGGATCTGGCAAATCTACACTTATTAAGATTTTGACTGGTCTTGTTAAGGCGGATTCTGGATCTTTTAATATCTTGGGTGAAAAGCTTAGCCCTGATATAAAGAGAAATATTATTTATAAGGCTGATGACTTAATTATTGAGGAAAAGCTTAGGATAATCGATTTAATCAGTTTATATGAACACTTTTATCCTGATTTTTCAGCAGATGAGTCAAAAGAAATCCTAGAATTTCTTGGACTTGATGAAAAAAGAATGGCTATGGGCTTATCAAAGGGCCAAAGACAGAAGTTAAATCTTGCCCTGGCTCTTGCTAGCAATGCAGATATTTTCCTTTTGGATGAAGTTTTTGATGGCTTAGACCCAATATCTACTAGTAAGGCTATGGATCTTTTGATTGATAGAATTGATGGAAATAAAACCTTCTTTATTGCCTCTCAGCAACTAGAATTAGTGGAAAATCTCCTCGATGAAGTGATTTTCCTTGAAAATGGAAAGATTCACTATAGAGATACAGCTATAAATATTGGCAAAAAAGAAGAAGTTGGCATAAGTGAATTTTATGACAATATTTATTTAGGTTAATATTATGAATTTTTTGAAATTTGATTTTATAAGAAATAAAAGATATTTTAGGAATATAAGTATTCTCTTTGCTTTACTTATAGTCCTGGGCCTGGCCTTAGAATTTGCACCAATTAATTTTCTATCCCTTGATAGCATCCTATCCTATAAGATGGTCTTCAATGTGATATTAATAATATTTGCCTTTGCTATAGTAAGTTTTGCAATAGGCCTTATAAGAAAAGACTTGTTTACAAGCTCATCAACTATTGTTTTTTCTTTGCCTATGGGAAGATCTAAGTATTTTACAAGCAAATTATTATTGCTAGTCTTAGTTTATATTTACAATTTGATATTTACTTTGATTTTATTGAAACTATTGAATTATCAAATCACAAGTGATTTACTATACTACTTTTTCCTAGGGCTTATTTGGTTTTTGATATTTTTTGCCATAAGTTTTTATGGCCAGGCAACAAATAGATTTACTAAGAAAGATTATGGCAATGCGCTAATAATACTTATTATAGGCCTTGTCCTTATATTAGGATTTTTCCTTTGCAAGCACTATTCTTTAGTTTTAGTAGGATCTGGTATCCAGCACGCCTTGCCTATGAATTATGCCTTCATATATCCTTTTGCCATAGGGAATTTGGGCATATATAAGAACATAACGACGCTAATATATTATATAATAGTTTTGATAGGAATGTGGACTTTGAATACTGGTAATCTAGAGGAGAACTTAGATTTATAGATTGGAGTTATTATGGAAAATTTTGATAAGGTAAAACAAATAATCAGAGATTCTAATAATATTGTATTTTTTGGCGGGGCAGGAGTTTCAACTGCATCAGGTCTGCCTGATTTTAGGTCTGCTACAGGCCTTTATAACAAAGAAAACAATTCAAATTATTCGCCAGAATATATGCTAAGCCATGAGTTTTTCATAAATCATCCAGATGAATTTATGACCTATTGTAGAGAAAATCTAATGATAGAGGGGATAAAACCAAATGCCTGCCATTATGCTTTAACCAAGCTTGAAAAAATGGGCAAGCTTAAGGGCATTATTACCCAAAATATAGATGGCCTTCACCAGGATGCGGGAAGCAAAAATGTCATAGAACTTCACGGCAACCTAGTTGATTTTTATTGTACCAAGTGTGGCAAGAATTTTGACCTTGCCTATACAAAAAAATTTGATGGCCTAGTGAAATGCGAAGCTTGTGGTGGTATTGTAAGGCCAGACATAGTTTTATATGGCGAAGGTCTTGACCAGAATAATATTTCCTATGCCATAAATCTTATAAGCAATGCTGATGTACTAATAATCGGTGGTACATCTCTTGCCGTATATCCTGCAGCGGGTCTTATAGATTTTTATAGGGGAAATAAACTAGTATTAATAAACATGGACCCTACAGGTAGGGATTCCAGGGCTGATTATCTCATCCAAGGAGATATCAGCAAAATTTTAGAAGAATTAGTTGAGGGGATTGATGAATAATAAAATAAATACAGACGAATTTGGAATATTTTTACTATGGGCCGGGATAATCACATCCCTAATCTCATATTTTGCCAAATCATCTTTTTTGTATACTTTGGGATTTGTGTTTTTTGCCTATGCTATTTTTAGAGCCTTTTCTAAAAATATTGAAAAGAGAAGGCTTGAGAATAATTACTTTAAGGATAAGTTCCTAAATCCGATTAAAAAATCCTTTGGAGGATTTAAAGGAGATATAAAAACAAAAAGAAATGACAAAAATCACAAGTACATTACTTGTCCAATTTGCGGGCAAAAACTTAGAATTCCAAAGAAAAAAGGCAAGATAAAAGTAAAATGTCCAAAATGTGGATCAAAATTTGATGCTAGAAGTTAATTTTAGCATCTTTTATATTGGAAATATGAAAGTATAATTTTTTAGAAAGGGGATTATAATGAAAAGATATATAGGAACAAGAACTTTTGGACTTCGTGCACCAATTATAGAAAAAGGTGATGATTTAGTAGAAATCGTCTCTAAAAGCGTAAAAGATGCAAGCGAGAGCCACAATATAGAAATTAACGACAAGGACGTTGTATGCGTCACAGAATCTTTAGTAGCAAGAGCTCAAGGCAACTACGCTTCTATAGATCAAATAGCTAAGGACATCAACAATAAATTTGATGGTGATGAATTGGTAGTTTTATTTCCGATTCTTTCAAGAAATAGATTTTCAATTCTACTAAAGGCTATAGCAAAATCAGGCAAGAAACTACATATTTGTCTATCTTATCCACAAGATGAGGTAGGAAATTACCTAATGGATGAGATGGACCTATTTAATAGTGACATCAATCCTTACAAAGACGTACTTGACCTAGATGAATTTAGAAAAGTTGCGGGAGAGTACAAACACACATTTACTGGTATTGACTATCCATCACTTTACACTGATATGGCAGAGAATTCTGAGATTCACTTTTTGAACAATCCAGTTGATTCACTTAAGTTTTCAAAGAATGTACTAGTTTGCTCAATCCACACAAGAAATATTGTAAAAAGACAACTAAAAGAAGCTGGCGGAGAAAGCATACTATCCTTAGACGATATTATGACAGAAGCTATAGATGGTTCAGGCTACAACAGCCAATATGGTCTATTGGGTTCAAACCTATCTACAGAAAATATGGTAAAACTCTTCCCAAGGGATGGAGAAGTATTTGTAAGTAAGCTTCAAGAAAAATTAATAAAAGAATTTGGCAAAGAAATCGAAGTTATGATCTATGGTGATGGAGCATTCAAAGATCCAGTAGGCAAAATTTGGGAGCTAGCAGATCCTGTTGTATCTCCTGCCTTTACAAAGGGTCTTATGGGTACTCCAAGCGAGATCAAAATCAAATATATAGCAGATAACGAATTTGCTGATTTGTCCATAGAAGATAGGACAAATGCTATGGTTGATAGGATTTCAAAAAAAGAAAAAGAACTAGTAGGCAAAAACGAAACCCTAGGTACTACACCTAGACAAATCACTGATTTGCTAGGATCTCTAGCTGACCTAACATCAGGTTCTGGAGATAAGGGAACACCAATTGTTTTAGTCCAAGGCTATTTTGATAATTATTCAGACAACTAATTAAGGAGATAATGGTGGCTAAAGAATGTTCCGATGAGAAAAGGAATAATGAAATTTTTGGAAGACATTTTATAAATAATTACTTGGAAAGAAGGGCTATGGCCAAATACAATCACGATCCTATGGATGAGTTGACTAGGTATTTGCTCATGGCTTTTGCCGCAATACTTATGGCTTGTGGTACACATTTTTTTAAGTATCCAAATTCCTTTGTAATTGGTGGGGTTGAGGGAATGAGTATCATTGCATCAACCTTCGTTCCTCTTACACGACCTCAATTAACCCTAATTATAAACATAGCTTTGCTAGTAATAGCTTTCTTTATCCTCGGCAAGCACTTCACCCTAAGGACAGGATATGTTGCTATACTAAACTCACTAACAGCACTTGCCCTAGATTACATTTGTCCAATCGAAGGATCGCTTACAGGCAACAAAATGCTAGAGTTAGTGTACACACTATTGATATCAGCCTTTGGCTCTGCAATACTTTTTAACCTTGCAGCAAGTTCTGGGGGAACTGATATAATTGCTATGATTTTGAAGAAATTCTCATCACTTGAAGTAGGCAAGGCTCTTTTAGCGGTAGATGGTATCTTTACTATTGCTTCTATTTGGATTTTTGACGTTGAAATTGGTTTACTCTCTGTTTTAGGTCTTTTGTTAAAAGGGATTTTCGTAGATGTAATCATACAATCCTTTAATACAGATAAATTTTTCATAATAATTACTACAAAGCCTAAGGAGATTGGTAGTTTCATCAGAGATGATTTGAACCGTTCAGCCACTGTCCTTGATGGGATGGGTTTATACAAGGGGGTCAAAAGATCTATATTCTTCTTGGTCTTATCACCAAAGGAAGCTCCTAGGACAAGAGCTTTTCTAAAAAATATAGATCCATATGCCTTCATAACTATATTAAATACATCAAAAATCATTGGTAAAGGATTTTACCTAACTAGCGATTCGGAATAGGGGAGATTTAATTGAATATATTAGTAAGTTGTGATCAAAACTATCTTAAGCCACTAAAGACGATGCTATATTCACTTTTTTTAACTAATAAGAGTGACATTAACATCTACCTCATGCACAAGTCTATTGACGATAGAAGTATTGAGGATTTAAGAGAGTTTTTAAAAGAAAAATCAAATAATAAAGCAAGTTTGAACAATGTTAGGGTAGATGATGAATTTTCGTCTGCCCTAACTACTTTTTATTACACAAGTGAAATGTACTATAGGTTAGTTGCCTACAAGTACCTTCCAGAAGATATGGATAGGATTTTATATCTAGACCCAGATATTTTAATTTTAAATTCACTAGAAGACTTATATAATGAGGATTTTAAAGACAATCTTTTTATGGCGGCCATCCATACCATCCCTACGGTTCAAACTGCCAATAAGGCTAGACTTATGATAACAAGTGAAAAGACTGATATTACTAGATATTACAATTCTGGCATACTTATGATAAATCTACAAAAGGCCAGAGGTGATATCTACCAGCAAAAAATTCTGGACTATGCCAACAACACCAGAAAGGCAGGGCTTATGATGCCCGACCAAGACCTTTTAAATGTTGTTTTTAGAAATGAAATTATGGAGATTCCAGAGCTAAAATACAATTACGATGCCAGAAGATTTACTACGTACAAGCTAATGTATGATTATAATCTGGACGATATCATGGAAAATACTGCTATCCTACATTTTTGTGGCAAGAGAAAACCATGGCTAAAAAATTATATAGGAAAATTTGATAGTTTGTACAAATTTTTCTGGCATCAAGCTATAGAAAAATAAAGATTTGCTTTGAATTGTGTAGGAAATAAGTGTAAAATATAAGTAGAGACCAAGTTAAGGAGGATATATGAAGTCAATTAGTAAATTAAGTCTAATTTTCCTTTCCATGGCTTTGTGTTTTTCTCCTAAATCTTATGCAAACGAAGCAGAAGAGGTCAATGGCAAGACGGCTAGTTCAGATCTTAAAACGGGAGAAAATATAATTTTAACAGAGCCCGATACTGACGTAGATAAAGTAATCAAAGATCTAAACGAAAGTACTGAAGAAATTAAAGATAGAGTAGAAACACAAGAAAAACCTTCTAGTGAAAGTAAGGATAATCCTGAAAAAAAGGAAGGTAAAAATACTACAAATAGTGTAACGACATCAAAGCCTTTAAAAAATCCAAATACTACAGAAAACTCCAAGGAATCGAAAGAAAACAGTTCATCATCTACTCTTGATATTAGCCCAGCTCCCAATAACATTAGTAAGCAAACATCATCAAGCAAGGATGTAGATGAGTTGATGGCAGAAATCAAAACATTTTTGAAAAAAAATAAAGAAAGGGAGCAAAACAGAAAAGCTGACAGTTATAAAAAAGATGATGATATAACAAAGACTGTTGAAAAAGTAAGCGATGTAGTAGTTTCTAAAAAGATAAGCAAGGAAGAATCAGAAAAAATTGCCAAGACTACAAAATATATAGTCAAAGAATATAACAAAAAAATTGAAGCGGCCAAATCTGATGCAAGAAAACAAGAGCTTGCCCAAGAAGCTATAGATAAGATTAATAAAAATGTGAAAATGGCATCAAAAGAAGCCTATGATTATATCAATAAAGAAGATGATGAAGTGACCTTGTTTGATCAAAAAAATGAAACTCTAGTTTTAGAAATTGATGCACCAGGCTCTGATGAAGATGACAATAATTCAAATGATGAAGCCAAAGATTTAGATGAAAAAGATTTGATAAAAAGCGAGTCTTCATCTCTATCAAGATCTCCCAAATTAAGCAATAAGAAAGATAGTAAAAAATCATCTCTACCAATTATCTTAGGGATTATACTAGTAATTGGCATATCAGTTGCTCTAAGCTTAGCTCTAAAGGTTAGAGAAAATAAAAAGATTAGATCCAAAAATTAGGTGACTTACTTAGCTTTTGGATTTTTTTAAAAGAAAAAGAGGCCAAAGGCCTCTTCTAATTGTTTAATTATTCTTGTGGTTCAAACATATCTTTGCCTACTCCACAAACTGGGCAAACCCAATCTTCTGGAAGTTGGTCAAATTCTGTTCCAGCTTCGATTCCGTTATCAACATCGCCTTCAGCTGGATCATAAATGTATCCACATGCTGTACATACGTATTTCATACCAATGTCTCCTTTCATTGTTATTACATATATATTATACCACACATTTTGTTTTTCTATCATATTTTGACAGAAAATTATTAAATTATTGAATTTGTCAATGTTATTTAGAATTCTTTGGGTATAAAGTTAATAAGTTAAGAGGAGCTAATTATGGAGATTATTAGAAATTTGCTTCACTCCGATCTTTTACTTATCAAAGAATTTAGAGATGATACAACTGCATTTCTCGAAAATCTAAATCTTGATGAAGATATGATTTTTAAACTTAGGCTTATTCTAGATGAGCTTATAGTGAATTCTTATAAACATGGCAATGCAAAAGATTTTGATAAGATTATAGAAGTCATAATCCTAATTGATAAAGATTATTGTATGATAAAGGTTAAAGATGAAGGTGAAGGTATAAATTATGGCAAGGATAGAAACTTACTATCTCATCACGGCAGGGGAATACAGATAGTAAATACTTTATCTGATAATTTGATAGTCAAAGATAATATGGTAGTAGCTTTTGTTCGTCTCTAAAGCATGCTATAAATACACCTAGCGATTTTAATTCTAGGTGATTTTTTATGTGTTTAATTGATAATGATATAGTCTAAGATATAATATATTGATAGAATTTATAAGTTTGAAAGAAGGAATTATGAGAAGAGAAGATGTAAGAAATGTTGCAATTATAGCCCACGTTGACCACGGCAAAACTACCCTTGTTGATGGACTTTTAAGAACTGCAGGAACATTTCGTGAAAATCAAGCGGTAAATGAAAGAGTAATGGATTCAAATTCTATAGAAAAAGAAAGAGGGATTACTATCCTTTCTAAGAATACTGCAATCCATTATGAAGATAAGAAAATAAACATAATCGATACCCCAGGACACGCTGACTTTGGTGGTGAGGTAGAGCGTGTTCTAAATATGGCTGAATCCGTTGTCCTAGTTGTAGATAGCCACGAAGGACCTATGCCACAAACTAAGTTTGTCCTTAGAAAAGCTATAGAATTGGGACTTCCAGCAATTATTTGTATAAATAAGGTTGACAGGCCTGATCAAAGAATTGATGAAGTAGAGGATGAAATCCTAGACTTATTTATATCACTTGATGCGGATGAATCATACTTAGAAAGTCCATTTGTATATGCGTCAGCAAAAAATGGTTGGGCAAGCCTAGACAAGGGTCAAGTAAAGAACGATATGTCAGACCTTTTGGATACAATAATAGATTACACACCTGCCTTTGAAGCAGAGGAAGATGCACCATTTAAAGTTCTTGTATCAACTACAGACTACAATGACTACCTTGGATCAATTGCCATAGGCAAGGTTGAACAAGGGGTTATCAAGAAAAATGCAGATGCAATAATCACAAACTACAACGAAGAAGATAGGAAAATGAAATCAAAAATCGTAACTATCTATGAATTTGATGGCTTAAATAGAGTGGAAGTCGTGGAAGCTAAATTTGGATCAATAGTGGCTCTTTCTGGTATGGAAGATATCTCAATTGGAGATACTATTGGAACAGAAGCGGACCATGAACCAATTGAGTTTACCAAAATATCCGAACCAACACTTTCTATGACTTTCTCAGTAAATGATTCACCATTTGCTGGTCGTGATGGAAAATATGTTACAAGTAGACATATAAGGGATAGGTTATTTAAAGAAAAAGAAACAGATGTTTCACTAAAAGTAGAAAACACAGATTCTACAGAAAGCTTTAAGGTTTCAGGTCGTGGAGAGCTTCACCTTTCAGTTCTAATCGAAAATTTAAGACGTGAAGGTTATGAATTCCAAGTTTCTAAACCAGAAGTAATGTATAAAGAAATAGATGGTAAGAAAAATGAACCTATAGAAATCGCCACAATAGATGTAGATCAAGAATACACAGGTTCTGTCATAGAAAAATTGGGACGCAGAAAAGGCGAGCTAATTGACATGACTCCAACATCTTCTGGCTATACCAGAATGATTTTTAGAATACCTGCAAGGGGTCTAATAGGCTATAGAACAGAATTTCTAACTGATACTAAGGGTACAGGTATCCTAAACTCAGAATTTGAAGGATATGCTCCATATAAGGGAGAGATTGAAACTCGTCAAGATGGATCTCTTATAGCTAGTGAGCAAGGTATAGCTCGCGCCTACGGCCTAAACGCTGCCCAATCTAGGGGATTATTGTTCGTAGAAGCAGGAGATGAGGTTTACGAAGGTCTTGTAGTTGGTATGAACCCAAAGGGCCTAGATATAGATGTCAATGTATGTAAGCAGAAGAAACTAACAAATACCCGTGCGAGCGGTTCTGACGATGCCATCATGCTAACGCCAGCCAAAAAAATGAGTGTGGAAGAAATGATGGAATTTGTTGAAGATGACGAGCTAATTGAAATAACACCAAATAATCTAAGAATTAGAAAGAGAATACTAGATTCAAACCTAAGATACAAATCAAAGAAAAATAAGTAGGTGAAATATGAACAAAAGATTTGAAAAAGTCCTAAGTCAAACAATAAGCATTATAATCCTAATAATATTTGTGACTACAATAATCTCTATGAGATCTCCAATTTGGCTTGTCACATATATTTGGGCCTTTGCTTTTTTACTTGCCTGGATTTTGATGCTAGTTTTTGCCCTACACATACTTTTACAAAAAGATGCCTTTGGATTTTCTATACTAACGGCTATACTTACTGCCTTAGCCTTTGGACTACTTAGCATACCAGCTATACTTGTCCTATCAAGGTTTGTACCACAGATACCAGCAACTATAAGCTTTGCTAATCAGTTGCTAAACAAAAATAGTCAAATGATTTTATACACAAGTCTTATAGTCTTGTATGTTTTTCACCTAATAAACTCACTAAAACTTAAAAGAGCTATGACCAATAGTCAAGATTTATCAGAAGAAAGTCTAGCTTATGATCATGAGGATACATCTGATAATAATTTATTTGATGATAATCTTAAGGATGAAAATGAAGAAATTACCAAAGAAAATAATAATATTTCTAGTGAAGACCTAAAAATTGGTGAAAAAATTGTCTTTGAATCTAACAATGATGAAAAAATAGAGTATAATACTGAAAAAGTGATTTTTGTAGAAGATTTAACAGATGAAGATTTAATCAATGAAGAAGGCGAGGGAAATAATGGTTAAAGACAATGGAGTATCTCTATCAGTAATTAAAAGATTACCAAAGTACTACAGATATTTAGAAAGTATCAATGATAAGGGGATTGTAAGAGTATCATCAAAAGAACTTTCTGAGATCACTGGCCTTACGGCCAGCCAAATCAGACAAGACCTAAACCACTATGGCTGCTTTGGTCAACAAGGATATGGCTACAATGTAAGAGATCTTATGGATGAATTATCAAAGATAATCGGCGTTGATAAAGAATACAAAATGGTACTAATTGGCTATGGTAATATTGGCCATGCCCTTTATCAATACGAATCTTTCAAAACCTTAGGCTACAAATTTAGTGCAGTTTTTGATAAAGAGCCTAATAAAAATGCACCTTCTGACTTAAAAATAGAAGATGTTGACAATCTTGCGACTTATCTTAAAAACAACAAGGTAGATATAGGAATAATTGCAACTCCAAAAGAAGCAAGCCAAGAGATTTGCGATGTACTTTGTGATGGCAATGTAAAGGGTATATGGAATTTTTCTCCAGTAGATTTAAAAACTAAAAATGGAGTAGTGTTAGAAAACGTACACTTAGATGAATCATTGTTTACACTTACATATTTCATCAATTCTCCACAGGACTATAATTTTTAATGAATATATTATCGGCAAGCAATTTAAGTAAGTCTTATCCTACTAGGGATATATTTACTGATATTAGCTTTATAATAGAAAAGGGTGATAAGGTTGGTCTTATTGGCAACAATGGGGCTGGCAAATCCACCCTTTTTAAAATTTTAGTAGGAGAACTATCTAAGGATAGTGGAGAAATCTATATACCAAATGGCCTAAAAATCGGCTATCTAAAACAACAACTATCTACTGACACCGACCAAAGTATCTATGATCATTGTATGGGAGTTTTTTCAAATCTTATCGGCATAGAAAAAGAGCTGAGGTCAATTGAAAAGGAACTTACAAGAACTGACCTTTCTGAAGAAGAAATGAATAAGCTCTTGGAAGATCACAATAGATTATTTGAAAAGTTTGAAAAAAACAACGGCTACTCTATAAAGTCTGAACTTGAGGGAACCTTAAAAGCCATGGGCTTTGAGAGCGAGGACTTTGATAAGAGCATAAGCACTCTATCAGGTGGACAAAAGGCAAGGGTAGAGCTTGCCTATCTCTTGTTAGAAAAACCAGATTTGATTTTACTAGATGAACCTACCAACCACTTGGATATCAACGCCATCAGATTTTTGGAGAATTTTATTAAAAACTATGATGGATCCGTTGTGGTAATTTCCCACGATAGGTACTTTTTGGATGCGACTGTAAATAAAGTTTTTCTTATGGAAAATGGGTCGCTTAATATTTATGCGGGCAACTACACTAGCTTTATGCAAAAAAGAAAGAAAGATTTAGAAGTAAGGCTACACCAATACAAGAGCCAGCAAAAGGAAATCGCTAGGCAAGAAGAAATTATTGATAGACTAAAAAACCAAGGCGGTTCCAAAAGAAAAAGAGGAATATCTCAATCAAGATCTAGGCAAAAACTTCTTGACAAGATGGAAAGAATTGAAGCACCAGATCAAATAGCCAATGCAATGAAGCTAAAATTCACCCCTAGAATTCAAAGTGGAGAAGATGTTCTTAAGGTGGCTAAACTGGCAAAAACTTATGATGACAAAGAAATTTTCAAAAATATTAGCTTTGATATTTTTAGAAATGAGAGAACAGCTATTATTGGCGAAAATGGAGTTGGGAAAACAAGTCTATTTAAAATCATTTTGGCTGAAGAAACTCCTTCCTCAGGCAAAATAAAAATTGGTCAAAGTGTAAATATCGGATATTTTGACCAGGAACAAAAATCTTTGAATTTGTCTAATACTATATTTGAAGAGATATCAGATACTTATCCAATGCTAACTAACTTTGAAATCAGATCATATTTGGCCAAGTTTATGTTCTATAATGAAGATGTGGATAGAGAAATATCTGAACTTTCCGGTGGTGAGCGTGCTAGAATATCGCTTTTAAAACTAATGATATCTGACACCAATTTTATCCTAATGGATGAGCCAACCAACCACCTAGACATTGATTCAAAGGAAATCTTAGAAGATGCCATACTTGACTATGAAGGAACTATTTTAATTATAAGCCACGACAGGTATTTCTTAAACAAAATTGCAGTCAAAATCCTTGAAATGAAAGATGATGGCATGAGCGAATACCTTGGTAATTATGACTATTATGTTGAAAAGCAGAAAGAAATGATGGCTAAGGATAAGGAAAGTCAAACTATTTCAAAAACTCAGCTAAACAAAGAGAAAAAGAAGCAAAATCTTAAACGCAACGAGATAAAAAAATAAAAAATGATATTAAAAAAATCGAACAGAAGATGGATGAAGTTGAAGAGAGGTTAGAAGAACTAAACAATCTCACTATATCAGCTGATTTTTATCAAGACCAAGACTTGGTAAAAGATACCTTTGCACAGATTAAATCTTTGGAAGAAGAAAAAGAAAACTTGGACGAAACTTGGTTTGAACTTAACTTATCCTTGGAAGGATAGATTGTAAATAATAGGAAGGAAAATAATGAAGATTACCAACAACTTGGATAGAAAATCCAAAAATAATTTGAGAGTTGGTCTTATCTTGTTACTGGTTTTTTTCACCCTATGGTATGTAAAGCCAGTTAGCTCTTTTTTGGTGAGCATTTATGCTGTCATAAGACCAATTTTGTTGGGCTTTGCTATGGCTTTTGTCATAAACTTACCTATGAACTTTTTTCAAGATAAAGTTTTTGGCAGACTATTTGACCCCAAAAAGCATAGAAAACTTATACTAATCTTATCTTTGATTTTTAGCTGGCTCATATTCTTTGGGGCAGTCACTTTGATTTTGTTAGTAATAATACCAGAGACCATAAATGCATCTCAGACTGCTATAAAAAATATTCCAGCCTTTGCTGATGCACTTATAAAATATACAGAAAAAATACCAGCTTTGAATAAAGCTATAGTTGATATTAGGGATCAAATTGGAAACTTTGATCTAAACAACATATCCGACAAGATAACTAGCTACATAAGTGGTGAGAAATCAAATGTCCTAAATCGTGCTCAAAGTATTTTATCATCAGTAAGTTCGACCCTGATTGCTATAGCAATGGGTTTCATATTTTCTATTTATGTCAGCATCAATAAGAAGAGCTTGAAAATAAACTCCAATAAGTTCTTATATGCTAATTTTGATGAAAGTAGAGCGGATACTATAAATTATCTGTGCAAATTGACCTATGATGCCTTTGCCAAATTTTTAGACACGAGGTTTTTGTCATGTTTTGCTCTAGGAGTTTTTAACTACATAGGTATGAAAATCTTGCAATTGCCATATGCTGGTATGATTTCAATCTTGGTTGGAGCCCTTGATATTATCCCATACTTTGGTCCAATTATAGCGGCTGCCTTTGGAATGCTTATGATATTTATCCAATCACCATTTCAATCATTAGTATTTATAATATTTTTGGTAATACTCCAACAAGTCCAAGAAAATATTTTTTATCCATTAGTTATTGGCAAACACTCTGGACTACCAGCTATATGGATTTTTGTGTCTGTATTTTTGGGTGGAAGATTATTCGGCATCATGGGCATGATTTTATTTATGCCTCTTGCAACAGTCTTTTATACCTTAAAAGAAGATAGAACTATAAAAAAACTAAAAGAAAAAGAAATTGATGAACAAAGTCTAGGAGAAAAAGCCAACAAAAACTTTGAGCAAATGCGCAAAGAAAGACTAGAAGAAGATTTTACTAAAGAAGAAGTAGAGCAAATAATGTAATTTGCCCTACTTTTTTTCAAATATAATTAGAATATAGCCATCTTTTATTTTTATAGTAAAATCTCTGCCATAAGTTTCATTTGAAACTCCTAGACTATCGGATATCTCCATATCATAATTATCCAGTTCATAGTAAAGTCCCTTTATAGTAAGGCCCTTTGCAACTTCAGATAGGGCAAATATTGACACATAATAATCATCTTCAAATTTTTGGGAAAGCTCATCTCCTATAATTATTAGTTCCTTATTCTTTGATTTAAGCCTTACATCTATGCCCATCTTTTTAAATTCGAGAGCATTTCTAATATTTGATATAGTATGGGACTCACGGCCTCCTAAGCCTCCATAAATTATTATTTCCTTATAGCCCTTTTCTTGGGCAATTTTCATGGCTGACTTTGTGTCGGTATCATCTTTAATGGGACTTAGTTTTATAACATTTCCACTTTTAGGTAGGCTAGTTGAATCAAAGTCTCCCACAATAAAGTCAGCTTTTAGGCCCTCCTTTTTTACATATTCATAGCCTTTATCAGCAGCAATTACTAGGTCATCATCTTGGATTTGGTCATAAAAACCATCAAATTCGCCACCAGCGATTATATAACATTTACTCAAAATTTCCTCCTTAGGATTTCTTATATAGATTATATACCAAATTTTATTTTAGAGAAAAAATTGGGTAAAATTATTGTGACTTACTAGGAGAAAACAAATGAACAAATTAGATGAAAGATCAAAAAACATACTCAAAATAATACTTATAGGACTTGGGGTATTTTTTATCTTCTGGTATCTTAGGGAAATTTTGGATTTTGTAGGCAAATTTATAAGGATTATCCAACCCTTCATCATAGGATTTATGTTAGCCTACATCATAAATATACCTATGAACTTTTTCTATAGGTTGATTAGAGAAAATTACAAGGATCCAAAGCAAGAGAAGGCAATTCGTGGCGTATCTTTAGTTTTATCCTGGATATGCGTCTTGCTATTTTTAACCTTGCTATTAAATATCTTCATTCCACAAATTATCAAATCTGCCCTAACCTTAATCCGCAAATGGCCAGTTTTTGTAGATGAGACCTATAAAATTTTGAAGAATAATCCCCTAACAAAAAACTATGCTAATGATTTTAGGGAAATAACCGAGGATGTAAATTGGCTAAGTGTGAATGGACCTATTTTTAAATATATAAATACCAACAGCAAATCATTGCTTACTATGACTTCAAGTATAATAAATTCAATTGGTTCAAGTGCCATTACTATATTTACTGTGGTTGTCTTTTCAATCTTTGTACTTATTTATAAAGATATGCTAAAATTAAATGGAAATAAGTTGCTCTATGCTTTTCTAGATGAAAAAGATGCGGACTATGTAAATAAAGTTTTTTCTTTATCCTACCACACCTTTAAAGACTATATTTATTCTAGGATGATATCAGTGGCCTTGCTTATTGTCCTAACTTATATTGGCATGATAATTTTTGCCATACCAAATGCTCCTATGATTTCAATATTGGTGGGTCTGTCTGATTTGATTCCAATCTTTGGTCCTATAGCTGGAGCTGGAATATCTGCAGTAATTATATTTATTGAATCCCGATCAAGGCCCTTATATTTTTGATATACGATGTGATTATGCAACAAGTTCAAGAAAATGTAATCTATCCTGCCATTGCCAATGCCCAAGTAGGCCTTCCTGCCGTTTGGGTCTTGGCTTCAGTAACTATAGGTGGTTCACTTTTTGGTATTGTGGGTATGCTTGTTAGTATCCCAGTTGCTTCTGTTTTATACGCTCTAGCCCATGAGAAGGTTGAACAAAGACTTATGAAGAAAGGTTTCAATCAAAAAGATATTATGGATAAGCAAAAGAAGAATTTTATTGAAGGATACAAAGATGAAACTAAAAAATAGTCAAGTAGGTAAGTTTGTGCCAATAAATGTCCCTCAGGGTATTTACTACGGTGGTTTTCAAAATTCTCTCATGCACATGGGGGTAAACAAATTTTATAGAGACAGGTCTTGTGTGGTGACAGCCTTTACCAACACCTATCTTTATCTCTACCACAGAGATGAAATCTTTACCCTTGAAGAATACAATGCCTATCATTATGAATTTTTTAAAAAACTCAGACCCCATGCAAATGGAGTGCCCACAGCCCTTGCCCTTGATAGAAGGAGCAAGAGAATAATAACTGATAGGAATCTTAAACTTAATAGTCATGTTATGGAAGACTTTATATTTAAGAAGAAAAGCAAAAATCAAAAGATTGATTTTATCAATGAAGCTTTGTATAGGGACCTACCTGTAATTTTTATAAATTGGTCAAGCCCTGATGTAAAAGTTATGAGCCATCATGGGGTGACTATTACCGAATGTAATGATATGGGAGATCACCACGAGCTTCTTATATCAAGCTGGGGCAGACCATACAGAGTCGATTTTGATCAATTTGAAAGGCAAAGTAGAACTTATAGTGGACTTATATATTTTGAAAGGAAAGATTATGGCATATCTTAAATGTGAGATTTATATACCTGATGAAGATAAGTGGAATTTAATAGATGCACTAAATAAAGATGGATTTTTATATGATGACGGATATGATTCAGTCTTTGCAGAAAGTTCTGTGCTAGGTCATTTCACTCCTCTTTCTGGATCAAATCCCGACATAGGGAAGATAGGAGAGCACACATGCGTTAAAGAAGCAAAGTTAGAATTTAGGATAAAAGAAGTCGATAAGGACAGAGTTTTAATGATAATAAAAGAAAACCATCCTTATGAAGTTCCTGTTATTAATTTTATGAAACTAGTCTAAGGAGATTTGATGAAGAAAGTACAAGACAGATTACAAAGAGGAAATGGCCTTATAATGCCTATATTTTCTATACCATCATCTTATGGAATAGGAACATTTGGCAAAGAAGCTTATAATATTGTGGATTTTATATCTGATGCTTCTATTAGATATTGGCAAATTTTGCCATTGGGACAAACTTCCTATGGCGATAGTCCCTACCAATCATTCTCATCTTTTGCTGGCAATCCATACTTTGTAGACTTGGATATGCTAATAGAAGATGGTCTCTTGGAAAAAGATGATTTGGAGTCGCTAAATTTTGGTGATAACGATAGATATGTTGACTATGCTATCCAATACAATCTAAGATATAGGATATTAGAAAAAGCCTATGAAAACTCCAAGGGAAAACTCGATAAAGAGATTAAAGCTTTTAGAAAAGAAGAAGCATTTTGGATAGAAGATTATGCCCTGTTTATGGCTATAAAACGTGACTCTCTTGACATTAGTTGGATTGAATGGGATGAGAAATTACGTGATAGGGACAAAACTGCTCTAAAAGAATTTAAAGAAAAACACCAAGAAGATATTGATTTTTATATTTTTATCCAATATGAATTTTTTAAACAATGGAATGAACTAAAAAAATACGCCAACAGGAGAAATATTCAAATCATCGGAGACTTACCAATATATGTGGCCTATGATTCTTGCGATGCTTGGGTCAATTATGATATATTGAAGTTAGATCCAGAAAGCAAAGAAGCTATCACAGTTGGAGGAGCTCCACCAGATGCCTATTCTGAAGATGGCCAGCTGTGGGGCAACCCTGTATACGATTGGGATAAGATGAAAAAAGACTCTTATAGCTTTTGGGAAAAAAGAATAGAGATGGCCTTTAGAACCTATGATCTTCTAAGACTCGATCATTTTAGGGGATTTGAAAAGTTCTATGCCATACCTGCAAGCGATGAAAATGCCAAATTTGGTGATTGGATAGAAGGCGGAGGCTATGACTTTTTTGATCATATAAAAAAGAAATTCCCAGACAAACAATTTATTGCAGAAGATTTGGGTTATATAACTAAAGAGGTCGATGACCTAAAAGATACTTATGGTTTTCCAGGGATGAATGTGATTCAATTTGCCTTTGGTGAGAACTTTGATAGCAATTACTTGCCTCACAATTACTTGAGAAACTCTGTAGTTTACTCATCAACCCACGACTCATCAACTCTAAAGGGTTGGCTTGAAACTATGGATGAGGAAGACTTAGAATTAGTAGAAAGATACTTTGGTCTTGAGGAAGGTGATGACTACCAATGGAGGATCATCAGAAATCTTATGGCCTCAGTTTCTGATTTGGCTATGTTTGAAATCCAAGATTTCTTGGAATTGGACAACACTTCACAAATCAATAGTCCGGGAACTTTGGGTGACAATTGGAAGTGGAGAGCGAAAAAAGAAGATTTTACTGACAGTCTGGCACTAAAAATCAAAGAAATGTCCAGATTATATGGGAGATACAATGGATAAAATAGAAAAAAATAAATTTATAGAAAATTATGTAGAAAACCTACAGAGGATTACTCTGAAAAGTTTTGATGAAACAAGTGAAAAAGATAAATACGATGCCCTTTGCGACACAATAATGGAACGTATAAACCAAAGTTGGAGGCAAAGTAAGGCAAATGCTCGCCATGAGAAAAGTGCTTATTATTTTTCTGCAGAGTTTTTGATAGGTAAGTCCCTAGGAAATAACCTCATAAACCTAGGTATTTATGATGAAGTAAAAGAATTATTAGACGAGATTGACGTTGATTTTGAAGCCATAGAGGATTATGAAGACGATGCTGCTTTGGGTAATGGTGGCCTAGGCAGACTTGCGGCTTGTTTTATGGATTCTGCAGCAACCCAAGATATCAATATGTACGGCTATGGAGTTCGCTACCGTGAGGGGATTTTCAAACAAACATTTGAAAATGGATTTCAAAAAGAACACGGTGATAGCTGGATAAAAGATGGAGATGGCTGGTCCATTAGAGTTGATTCAGACTCAAGAATTGTCAATTTTAGGGACCAACAGGTAAAGGCTGTTCCATTTGATATGCCAGTTGTTGGATATAAAAATGGCAAGGTAAATACCCTAAGACTATGGCAGGCAGAACCATTTGAAGAATTTGAATTCGATAAGTTTAACAATTTTGAGTACGATGCGGCAGTTGCCAAAAAGAACAGGGCAGAGGATATAACAAGGGTTTTATATCCAAACGACATGCAAAGAGCTGGTAAAGTTCTAAGACTTAAGCAACAATATTTCTTTGTATCTGCTTCAATCCAAGACTTGGTAGAAAAATATAAGAGATATTTCTCAGATGACATGCGCTTTAAAAACTTCCACAAATACCATGTCATCCAACTAAACGACACTCATCCAAACATAGCAATTGCTGAACTAATTAGAGTTTTGGTTGATGAAAATGGTCTAAGTTTTGATCAGGCACTTGAAATATGTAAAAAAGTATTTGCCTTTACTAACCACACAGTCCTCCAAGAAGCTATAGAAAAATGGCCAATTGACATAGTTGAGGAAGTATCCCCAAGATGTCTAGAAATTATCTATCAAATCAATGATGCTTTAGTAAAACACTTTAAAGACGAGGGCTTATCTGATTTTGACATTGACCCATATAGGATTGTTATAAATGACCAAGTTCATATGGCAAATCTTGCTATATATGTTGGATTTTCTGTAAACGGAGTTGCAGCACTTCACACAGAAATACTAAAGGCTGATACATTCAAGCATTGGTATAAGATATTCCCAGATAAATTTAATAATAAGACAAATGGTATAACACCAAGAAGATGGTTAGTGTATTCCAACCGTCTATTATCAAGCTTTATTACAGAAAAACTTGGCAATGACAATTGGATCTATAATCTAGACGAACTTAAGGGCTTAGAAAAATTTGCTGATGATGAGGCGACATTAAAAGAGCTATGGGATATTAAACAAAAAAATAAAAAACGCCTAGCTTCTTATATTCTTGAACACGAAGGAATCAAGATTGACCCAGAATCAATCTTTGATATTCAAGTAAAGAGAATCCACGAATACAAACGCCAACACTTAAATATACTACACATAATATATTTGTATCATCAGCTTAAGAAAAATCCTGACATGGACTTTTACCCAACAACATTCATATTTGGTGGAAAGGCAGCTCCAGGATATTTCAGAGCCAAGGGGATAATAAAGCTTGCCAATGAAGTAGCAAGGGTTGTAAATAATGACCCAGATGTAAATGACAAGATGAAGGTTGTCTTTGTAGAAAACTTTAGAGTTTCTTATGGAGAAAAGATATACCCAGCAGCAGATGTAAGTGAGCAAATATCAACAGCTGGTAAGGAAGCATCTGGTACTGGCAATATGAAATTTATGCTAAACGGGGCTCCAACTCTTGGAACTTTTGACGGGGCAAATATTGAAATATTTGAAGCGGCTGGAGAAGAAAATAACTACAGGTTTGGCGCAAGTGTAGAAGAGCTAATGGAAATTGAAGACACTTACAATCCTAGAAAGCTTTACCAAACAGATATGGATATTAAGGATGCTGTTGATGCCCTAGTAAATGGTGAGCTTGATGACAATAACTCCTACATGTTCCTTGATATTTACAATGAATTGATCAATCCGCAAGATGGATCACGTGGAGATAGATATTTCATCCTAGAGGACTTTGAAGCTTACAAAAAAGCACATGAGCAAATAAATATTGATTACAGAGACAAATTAGCATGGTCAAGAAAATGTCTGATAAATATAGCTAATGCTGGATACTTCTCATCAGACAGGACTATTATCGACTATGCAGATGATATTTGGAAGATAGATTCTCCAAATTATTAGGAAGTAGCTTATGAATTCACAAGTATTTTGGGGCTTAATGATTCCCTTAATTGGCACATCCTTGGGTTCAGCCCTGGTATTTGTCATGAGGGACCAGATTAATCCAAAAGTTCAAAAGGGCCTATCAGGTTTTGCAGCAGGCGTTATGGTTGCTGCAAGTATCTGGTCGCTTTTGATACCGGCCATGGATATGGTTGATGTCAAAATGGACAAATTTAGCTGGATACCAGCTACTGTTGGTTTTTTGATTGGAATATTCTTCTTGTTATTTTTGGATAATTCCATACCCCACCAACACATTGATTCAGACCAACCTGAAGGACCAAAAAACAATTTAAGATCAACGACAATGATGGTATTAGCTGTAGTAATCCACAACATTCCTGAAGGAATGGCAGTTGGTGTTACCTATGCTGGTGCAATATATGGCAAGGGTTCTGTAAGCCTCGCCCAAGCCTTGGCCTTATCACTTGGTATAGCCATACAAAACTTCCCAGAGGGAGCGATTATATCAATGCCACTAAGGTCAGCTGGCTTAGATAAGAAAAAATCTTTCTTAGCTGGAGTAGGATCAGGCGTGGTTGAACCTATTGCAGCTCTTGTTACCATCTTGTTATCACAAATAATGATTCCAATACTACCATATCTATTGTCATTTGCTGCAGGAGCTATGTTCTATGTAGTAGTAGAAGAGCTAATCCCTGAAGCAACAGGCGAAGGAGAGACCCATACTAACATAGGAACTCTTGGTTTTGCTGCAGGATTTGCAATAATGATGATACTAGATGTTATGCTTGGCTAACCCCTTAGTCCCTAGAGGATTTCGGGGTCTTTTTTATCGGCCAATTACTACCCTTTATAAGCAAATAATAGTAACATATTAATAGAAGAACAAAGAGGGGAATTATGAACTATCTTACAAATTTTATTAATTCTATACTTTTAATTAGAATTACAGATATTATAGACATTGCAATCATAGCATTTGCTGTCTATAAGCTATTTTCATTGCTAAGAAATACCAGGGCAGAGCAAGTTTTAAATGGACTTGTTATTGTGCTGATTATAGCTTCATTAGCAGATATTTTAAACCTAAATACAGTAAGCTGGGTTATGAACCAATTTTTGACCGTGGCTTTAGTATTCATTATAGTGGTCTTCCAACCAGAGCTAAGATCAGCCCTTGAGAGGATCGGCCGTGGTAGAACAATCCTAACCCGCGATAGGGTAAAAAGAAACGAAAAAACGATAGATGAACTAGTTAGAGCAGCAAGCTCTCTATCTCGCCAAAAGATTGGCGCCCTTGTTGTGATCCAAAGAGAGGTTGGCCTAAATGATATAGTAGAAAGCGGAACAGAGCTTCATGCCGATGTATCAAGCGAACTACTGATTAATATATTTATTCCAAATACTCCCCTTCACGATGGTGCGGTAATAATAAATGAGAATGAAATAATAGCAGCAGCTTGTTATTTGCCTTTGTCCAATTCAAATACAATTTCTAAGGAACTAGGTACCAGGCATAGGGCGGCCATTGGTATATCGGAAAGATCTGATTGTATAGTCCTTGTAGTATCTGAGGAGACAGGAAATATTTCTGTTGTAGAAGGTGGTAGGATAGATAGGTATTTTGATGATGATTCACTTAATATCAGACTAAAAAAAGACTTATTTTACCAACCAACTGACCAAGAAAAAAAGGATGATAATGATGAAAACGACTGATAACAAATTAAAAATCCTTTCAGTTCTACTAGCTATTTTTATGTGGACCTATGTAACCAATTCGACAAATCCCAATGTAAATAAAGTTTACAGGGGCGTGCCAGTTGTCATAAAAAATCAAGATGATCTTGAAAGAAATGGCTACACCATAATAGGAAATAATGACAACATCACAACTACATTAAAACTTAAGGGAAGCAGAGAAAAGCTTATAGACTTAAGGCCTGAAAATATTTATGCATCAGTAGACATATCTGACCTGAAAGAAGGAGTCCAATCCTTAAATATAAAGGTGGATATACCATCTGGCATAAATGTGGAAGATGCCGACCCCAGTCAGATTACCTTAAATATACAAAAAGTAATAGAAAAAAGATTACCTGTAAATTATGTTATATCTGATCAAATAAAAGATGGAAAAATAGTAGAACTTAACGAAATAAACCCCAAAGAAATAACGGTAAAAGGTCCTGCCAGCCTTATAAACAAGGTTGACAGAGCAGAAGTAAAGATTGACGATCCAAGCCTTATAGATGGCCAAGTCCACAATGTCAATATAAATGTCTTAGATCGTTCTGGCAAAAAGCTTGCTAATCTAGATATTTCTGACGAGGATGCCAACATATCCTTTAGGGTTTTTGAAACAAAAAGAGTGCCAATAAAGATTGATGCCAATGGCTCTATAAACCCATCTTATGAGATGACAGAGGCATACACTGCTCCAGATTCTATAGTAATCAAAGGACCAGAATCAATAATCAAAGAAATAGACGAAGTTTTAACTGAACCTATTAATCTATTTAACCTAAAGACATCTAAGAGCGGAGAAGTAAAACTAAAACTACCAGAATCTGTTGAAGTATACGATGGAGATGATGTAGTAACTTACAAGATAGATGTTCAAAGAAAAGCAAGAGCTGGTATAGATATAAAGACTGAAGACGAAGATGACAAATGAAATCGTAGAAAAGCTTGAAGATGCAGGATTTGAAACCTATCTTGTCGGTGGATGTGTCAGAGATGAACTTCTATATCGAGATAATTTTGACATAGACATCACAAGCCAAGCTAGGCCTGATGAAATTCTTGAAGTTTTCAAAGACTATAAGACTATCGATATAGGTAAAAAATTTGGAACCATAAAAGTTATTCTAGACTCAAGTGAATATGAAATCACTACTATGAGAACAGAAAATGCCTACGTTGACAAGAGACATCCTAGTCTTGTTTATTATACTGACGATATCTATGAAGATTTGAAAAGACGTGATTTTACCATAAATGCTATGGCAAAGAGAAAGGAAATCATCATAGATCCCTTTAATGGTAAAGATGACCTAGAGAAGAAAATCATAAGGGCAGTGGGCAATCCTTATGATAGGATAAGTGAGGATATGTTAAGATCTCTGAGGGCTGTGCGATTTGCAACAGTCCTTGGTTTTGATATAGATAAAAACTTAAAAGAAGCCATAAGAAGTCAAAGTAAATATATTAATGATATATCAAAAGAACGCATCCAAGATGAGGTAAACAAGATTTTGTTGGCAACAAAGCCATCAAGGGGCATAAGGATTTTGGATGAATTGAATTTGTTAGAATCTATATTTCCAGAAGTAAAAAAAACTATAGGTTTTGACCAACATTCAAGCCACCATGCCGATGACGTATTTAAGCACACCCTAAAGGTCCTAGATAAGACTCCACCAATCTTAGAAGTAAGGATGGCAGCTCTTTACCATGATGTGGGCAAAATCGATACATTTTTTATAGATGAAAATGGTGAAGGCAGATTTTTTGGTCACCAGAATCTTTCGGAAGAACTTTTGATAAAGCGTCTTAAAGAATTGAAGTATTCTAAAAAATTTATAGAAGATGCATCTATCTTGGTAAAAAGACACATGGATAATACCAATACCTACAGCAAAAAATCTATTAGAAAGCTTCTTAGAAACATTGGAGAAGAAAATCTAATAAATTTATTTGCTCTCCAAAGGGCGGACGTCCTATCAACCAAACATGCTGATGATTCTAATATTGACTTGGGACTTAGCCTACTAGCTGAGGTAAAAGATGACGATATACCCAAGAATCGCAATGAAATTGAAATCAATGGCAATGACCTAAAAGACTTGGGTTTTAAAGAAGGCAAAGAATTAGGAAATACCCTAAGAGAAATAGAAAACTTAATTTATGAAGAGAAACTAATCAACAATAAAAAAGATATTATAAATTACCTTAAAGAAAGACTTGATATTGTTGATTGATAGCTAAATTGAAGTATATTAACAAAATGAGTAGCTATCAAGCAGGAGGAATAAATGACAGAATTAAAATCTCATGAAAATAATATTGCAAAATTTGAATTTGATGTAAAATATGACGACTTTGAAAAAGCTATAAACAAGGTTTATAACAGAAATAAGAAAAGATATAGACTAGATGGCTTTAGAGCTGGTCACGTACCTAGAAGAGTTCTAGAAAAAATGTACGGCCCAGAAATCTTCTACGATGAAGCTATCCAACTAGTATTCCCAGAACCTTATGAAAAAGCAATCGAAGAACTTGAACTTGAACCAATTGATCAACCAAATGTTGACCTTGACGATATCGAAAAAGGCAAAGACATCACTTTCAAAGTTGATGTTGAAACGAAACCACATCCAGTATTAGGCAGCTATGACAATCTAATCATAGAAGAAGTTGAAGCTGAAGTTACTGATGCTGATATCGAAAACGAATTAAAGAAACAACAAGAAGAAAATGCTAGACTAATCCCAGTAGAAGATAGAGAAGCTAAAGAAGGAGATACAGTAAATATCGACTTTGACGGCTACCTAGATGGGGAAAGATTTGAAGGCGGCAAAGCTGAAGACTACGACCTAGTACTAGGTTCAAAGACATTCATCGAAGGTTTTGAAGACCAAGTTCAAGGTCACAAAGTTGGCGACAAATTTGATGTAAATGTAACATTCCCAGAAGATTACCAAGCAAAAGAATTCCAAGGGAAAGATGCCAAATTTGAGGTAGAAATCAACTCTATTACAGAAAAAGAACTACCAGAAATTGACGATGAATTTGCTATGGACATCTCAGAATTTGAAACTCTAGATGAATTAAAAGCGGACATTAAAGAAAAATTAAAAGAAGAAAAAGAAAACTATAGAACAAATATGATGCAAAACCAAGCTATCGATGCCCTAGTAAGAGCAAGCGAAGTAAGTGCACCAGAATCTATGGTAAATAGTGAAATTGATATCGAGATGCAAAATCTTGACCAAAGATTACAACAAATGGGTATTTCTCTAGCTCAATATGTTGAAATGACACAAATGGATATCAATGAAATCAGAAACCAATACAAAGAACAAGCTGAAGCTAGAGTAAAAGCTAACCTTGTAATTGACGAAGTTGCTCTAAAAGAAGGCTTTGAAGTAAGTGATGAAGAAATCGAAGCTGAAATCAACGAATCAGCTAAGATGTATGGGGTTGATGATATCGAAAAATTCAAAGAAATCTTTAGCAAAAATGTATCTGATGATACAGTAAAAGAAAATATAAGAAGACGTAAGGCTGTTGAATTCTTAGTAGAAAAAGCAAAAGCTCTACCTCACGAAGAATACCACAAAGCAGTAGGTGAAGACCACGACCACAGCCACGAAGAAGATTCTAAAGAAGGCGAAGATAAATAAGATATCGCAAACCCTTAATATATAAGGAGATTTGTAATGAATACTAAAAATTACCTAGTTCCAACGGTAGTAGAACAAACAAACAAAGGCGAAAGAGCCTATGATATATACTCAAGACTTCTAAAAGATAGGATTATTTTCCTATCTGGCGAAGTCAACGATCAAATGAGCGATATCATCATCGCCCAACTCTTATTTTTGGAAAGCGAAGACCCAGATAAGGACATCCAATTTTATATCAACTCCCCAGGTGGAGTTGTTACAAGTGGTCTTGCTATATACGATACAATGAATTATATCAAACCTGATGTTTCAACTATCTGTATAGGCCAAGCTGCTTCAATGGGTGCAGTACTCTTATCATCTGGAGCAAAGGGCAAGAGATACTCTCTACCAAATTCAAATATAATGATCCACCAACCATCTGGTGGTGCCCAAGGTCAAGCTTCAGACATAGTGATCCAAGCTGAACAAATCATCAAAATCAAAGAAAGATTAAACAAGATTTTGGCTGATAACACTGGTCAAAAACTAGAAAAAATAGTAAAAGATACCGACAGGGACTTTGCAATGACAGCTCAGGAAGCCCTAGAATACGGACTAATTGACCAAGTAATTGAAAGTAAGTTAGATTAATGGCAAATATTGAAAACGACGATATAAGATGTTCATTTTGTGGCAAGGATTCTAGCCAAGTAAAAAGAATAATAGCTGGACCAAATGCATACATTTGTAATGAATGTATAGACCTTTGTTCTGAAATCATTAACAATGAAGTTGGATTTACTGAAGATGATGGCGAGGACTATCAACTTGAACTATCCACACCTGCAGAAATCGATGAATTTTTAAATGATTATGTTATTGGTCAAGATAAGGCAAAAAAGACCTTGGCAGTAGCTGTCTATAACCACTACAAACGCATTAGTTCCAATAATATAGACGATGAGGTCGAGCTTAACAAGTCAAATATTTTGATGCTAGGACCTACTGGTTCTGGTAAGACTCTCCTTGCTCAAACCCTTGCCAGAAAGCTCAATGTTCCATTTGCTATAGCAGATGCGACAAGTCTTACAGAAGCAGGTTATGTTGGCGAGGATGTCGAAAACATAATATTAAAGCTAATTCAAGCAGCAGACTATGATATAGAAAAAGCTGAACATGGGATTATCTATGTAGATGAGATTGACAAGATCACTCGTAAGAGCGAAAATCCATCCATAACTCGTGATGTCTCAGGTGAGGGAGTCCAACAAGCCTTGCTAAAACTAATAGAAGGTACTGTTGCTAACGTTCCACCACAAGGTGGCAGAAAGCACCCAAGCCAAGAGTATATCCAGGTAGATACTTCAAATATTTTGTTTATACTTGGTGGAGCCTTTGATGGTATTGAAGATATCATCAATCGCAGAGAAGCTCAAAAAACTATAGGTTTTGGTGCAGAGATCAAGTCAGTAGACCACAAGGCAAATCTAGCTGATGTGAATACAGAAGACTTATTAAAATTTGGTTTGATACCTGAATTTATTGGCAGGGTTCCAATAATAGTAACACTTGATAGCCTAGATTGTGATGCCCTAGTGAGAATATTAAAAGAACCAAAAAATTCGCTAATCAAGCAATACCAAAAAATGTTTGAATTAGATAATGTCAAATTGACTTTCAAGGATGATGCTGTTATTGAGATAGCTAACAAGGCTATAGCCCAAAAGACTGGAGCTCGTGGTCTTAGAACTATCCTTGAAGATTTGCTTTTAGATGTTATGTATGAAATACCATCAAAAACTGACATTAAAGAAGTAATTGTTACAAAAGAATCTATTGACGATAAGTCAAAACTAAAATACAAGAAAAGATAAGAGAGATTTGAAAAGGGGGATGGCTTACCATTCCCTTTTTTGAGAGGAAAATATATATGAGCGATGTTTATAAAATAAGCACAAATGAATATCCTCTTGTTCCACTAAGGGGACTATGGGCATATCCAAATACCATACTTAATTTTGATTGTGCAAGGCCTATATCCAAAAAAGCCATAGAAGATGCGAACATTAGAAACACAGATGTGTTTTTAGTAAATCAAAAAAATGTATTTGAGGAAAACCCAAAGGCGGATGGACTCTATGATTTTGGTATGGTTGTAAGTATCAAGGAATCATTTAACTTGCCAAATGGAGATATTAGAGTCTATGTCCAAGCAAAGGCGATTGCAAAGATTGAAGAAGTAAAAATTGGCGAGGGATTCTACAGGGCAAGCGTCACTGAATATGAATATATAGAAGAAAATGAAAAAGACACTAAGAAAAAGCAAGCTCTTAGAAAACTACTTATAGAAGATTTCAAAACATATGTAGAGCTAGATGGCAATACTTTTGACGATTCAGTATTTTCCATAAGCGAAGTTACCAATCTTCATAGGTTGGCTGATATCATAATATACCACCTAGACTTAAGGGCAGATGAATATTATGAGCTTTTAGCAGAGCTTGATTGCGAAAAAAGACTAACCCTCCTTCACCAAATTCTTATGAAAGAAATAGACTTAAAGAATCTTTCTAATGAAATTGACCAAGAAGTTCAAGAAAATATCAACCAATCCCAAAAAGAATACTATCTTAGAGAAAAAATTGACGTCATAAAAAAAGAACTAAACGAGACGACAGGGGAATTTGACAACGAGACTGATCAATTGAGGGAAAAAATAAAAAAACTCAAAATTGATAAGGACAGCAAAGAATCCTTGCTAAAAGATCTATCACGTTTGGAAACAATACCAGAAATGAGCCCTGATTATGGAGTGATTAGTTCATATCTCGACTTTACAGTAAACTTACCCTGGTCAAAAAAGACCAAAGATCTTTTAGACATTAAGAGAGCAGAAAAGGTCCTAAACGAAGATCACTATGGCCTAGATGAAGTAAAAGAGAGAATATTAGAATCGATTGCTGTAAGAATTAAGAACAAAAACAACCAAGGGTCTGTGATATGTTTAGTTGGACCCCCAGGAGTGGGAAAGACTTCTATAGCCAAATCTATAGCAAGAGCCCTTGACCGCAAATTTGTTTCTATGAGGCTTGGTGGTGTAACTGACGAAAGTGAGATCAGAGGCCACAGGAGAACCTATGTTGGAGCAATGGCTGGAAGACTTATGAACAATATCAACAGGTGTGGGGTCAAAAACCCAGTGTTTTTGCTAGATGAGATTGATAAATTGGGTTCTGATTTTAGGGGAGATCCATCATCTGCCCTCCTAGAAGTTCTAGATTCTGAACAAAATGATAAATTTATCGATAGATACCTAGATATACCCTTTGACCTATCAGATGTGTTTTTCATAACAACTGCCAATGACCCAAATGAAATTCCTGATCCCCTATACGATAGATTAGAGATAATAGAGATCTCTGGCTATACAATGAACGAAAAATTAAATATAGGAAAAAAATATCTAATCAAAAAAGAATTGGAGAAAAATGGCCTCAAGGAAGACGAACTTACAATTTCTGATGCTGTGATAGAACATATAATCAAAAACTACACTAGAGAAGCTGGTGTTCGTGAACTAGAGCGACTTATTGATAAGATTTGTAGAAGAGCTGTAAAGGAAATCTTAGAAGGCAAAGATAAGGTTAGAGTTACAATGACAAACTACAATAAGTACCTAGGAAGAGAAAGATTCTTAGACGATCATATCTCTCGTGAGGATAAGGTTGGCGTTGTTAATGGCCTTGCTTGGACATCTGTAGGTGGAACCATGCTAACCATTGAAGCAAATGTAATGGATGGCAAGGGTAGTGTAGAATTCACTGGATCTCTTGGGGATGTTATGAAAGAATCTGGTCAAGCAGCTATGACCTATATTAGGTCAAATGCCAAAGAACTAGGAATTCGTGGCAAATTCTATGACAACAAGGACATACACGTCCATATACCAGAGGGAGCAACTCCAAAGGACGGCCCATCTGCAGGTATAACTATGACAACAGCTATGGTATCTTCACTTACTGGCAAAAAGGTGAGAAACAACATAGCTATGACTGGTGAAGTAACTATAACAGGAACTGTTCTTCCAATAGGAGGACTAAAGGAAAAAGCCCTTGCAGCCTATTCATATGGAATAAGGGATGTAATAATTCCAGAGAAAAATAAGAAAGATACTGAAGATATACCAAAGGAAATCAGAGATAAGATTAACTTTATTGAAGTTTCCAATGTTTCTGAAGTATTAGATAGGGCCTTGATATGAAATTTAAAAGTATTGAATTAGAACAAGTAGCTGGATTTAAGTCCCAATGGCCAAGTGAAAATATCGAAGAAATTGCCTTTGTGGGCAGATCTAATGTTGGTAAATCCTCATTTATAAATGCTTTCTTGGGTAGAAAGTCTTTGGCTAAGACTTCGTCAATACCAGGCAAAACTAGGACTATCAATTTTTATAACATAGATAATAAATTTAGACTAGTAGATCTACCTGGTTACGGATATGCCAAGGTGAGCAAAAAAGAAAAGGAAAAGTGGGATAAATTAATAAACGAATATCTACATGATAGGGAAAACTTAAAGGAAGTCTTTCTCCTTGTAGATATTCGCCACGAACCAACTGACCTAGACCTGCAAATATATGATTGGATCATAGATTCAGGCTTTACTGGCTTTATCATAGCCACAAAATACGACAAAATTTCAAAAAATCAACTACAAAAACACATAAGTGCTATTATGAAGAAATTAGACGTTGAAGATGAAGGGCTGATATTTGCCTATTCATCTGAAAACAAGCACAATTTGGGCGTGATACACGAACAAATTGAAGTAATAATAAATAACTAGTAGTATATCTAATCAATAAATTGCTCAAAAGTTTAGAATTTTGCTTTTAATATTTATATTAGGGTGTAATATTCCTTTGAGCAATACTATATTGTGCTTATATACCTAGCAAAACAAGGACATTGCAAAATAATGTTAAAGTTTCAAGTCTTGTTATTTAGAAGCCTTGTATATATTTGAAATCTTTGTTAGTATATAAGCACTATAATACATAACTTCAGGAGGGATTATGAAGTACAAAAAAATATTACCATACATATTATCATTCTCTATGCTTTTAACAGCATGTGGAGGAAATGGAGCTGACAATAAGCCAGCAGAAGAAAAGACAGAGACAGAACAAACAGAGCAAACAGAAGTAGAAGAAAAAGAAACTACTGAGACTGAAAGCTCTAAAGAAGATGCAACAGGGGAAACATTTGAAGGTAAGGCAAAAGGCTTTAAGGGAGATGTTATAGCTAAAGTTACCTTTGATGGAGACAAAATAGCATCTATTGAAACAGAAAATGAAGAAACAGAAGGTCTTGGCGCTGCTGCTATCGAAAAACTTATTCCAGAAATGGTAGATAACCAAACAGTTAATATAGATACAGTATCTGGAGCTACATTCTCATCAACAGCCCTAATTGAAGCTGTAAGCGCAGCAATTACTGAAAGTGGCAGAGATGTTGCTGACTTTCAAAATGAAGTTGCTGGCGACAAAGAAAAGACAGAATCAAGTAAAGACGTTGACGTTGTTGTAGTTGGTGGTGGTGGAGCAGGATTTGCAGCTGCAGTAACCGCTAAAGAAAACGGCGCAGATGTAGTATTACTAGAAAAAATGCCACAAGTTGGTGGTAACACATTAATCTCTGGTGGAGAATACGCTGCTCCAGAAAACGACCTTCAAAAAGAAGAAGGAATCGAAGATAGCAAAGAACAATTCGCGAACGATGTAAAAGAAGCTGGCGGAGATCCAGAACTAATAGATGTCCTTGCTGATCATGCAACAGAAGATGCTTATTGGCTACGTGACGATATCGGAGTTGAATGGTTAGACAGCCTAATGTTCTTTGGTGGACACTCTGTAAAAAGATCACTAATACCAGCAGCTCACTCAGGTAACGAACTAATTAAAAATTACCTTAAAAAATGTGAAGAACTTGGCATTGAAGTAATCACAGAAGCAGATGTCAAAGAGATTCTTACAGAAGATAACAAAATCACTGGAGTAAAAGCTGAAACTGATGATGGAGAATTGACAGTTAATGCTAAATCAGTTGTTCTTGCAACAGGTGGTTTTGGTTCAAACGATGAAATGACATATGAAAACGACCATGAAATAGACGAATACGTAAAATCAACCAACTCACCAGGAGCTACAGGTGATGGTATCATCATGGCAGAAGCTCTAAATGCTGATACTGTTGATATGGATAAAATCCAACTTTATCCAGTATGTGACCCAGAAACAGGTAGACTACTATATGTAGGAGATACAAGACTTGTTGGTGGTGCTCTACTAGTAAACAAAGAAGGTAAGAGATTTGTTGAAGAGCTAGGAACAAGACGTGAAATTTCTATGGCTATCAAAGCTCAAACAGACCACGTTGGATACCTACTTTGGGATGAAAAATCAAACGAAGTGACAGGAACAATGGCATCAAACCCAGAAGAAGCTGAAGAACAATTCGAAAAAGGAAACCTTGTTAAGGCAGACACAATCGAAGAATTAGCTGAACACTTTGACCTTGATAAAGACCAATTATTAGAAACAGTTAAGACATTTAACGAAAACTCTAAAAAAGAAGAAGACCCAGAATTCAACCTAAGAATGCTAGGTTGGACAATCGAAGAAGGTCCATACTACATGCTAAAAGCAGCTCCAGCAGTTCACCACACAATGGGAGGACTAAAGATCAATACAGATGCTCAAGTAATAGACAAAGATGGCAACCCAATCGAAGGTCTATACGCAGCAGGTGAAGTAACTGGTGGAATCCACGGATCAAACAGACTTGGATCAGCAGCTATAGCAGATATCACAGTATACGGTAGAATAGCTGGTGAGAACGCAGCAAACTTTGCAAAATAGAAGAAATTATAGAAGGGGGCTGTTGCAAAAGTCCTAACATAGAAAAAAGACGAGGAAGCTAAACATCCTCGTCTTTTTCTGATACAATGTATTTATGAAAACCGTTACAAATACATCATCACTAACTAATTTTACACTAGTTAATGATACAATTCAATTAAAATTAAACTTTAATACAGAAATATACATTCAAAATGATGTTAAACTAAGGCTTGTAAAAAATATAATTGAAAGGATAGATCTAGCAGAATTAAAAAAAGTCTACTCATCATTTGGAAGAAAACCTACTGTAAATCCAGTAACTATGCTGGAAATAATAATATTCTGCTATTCAGAAGGAATATTCTCATCAAGGGAAATAGAAAAATCATGCAAATATGATCTAAGAATAAAATATTTACTAGATGGACAAAACCCACCAGATCATTCTACCATAAACAGATTCAGACAAAAAATAGTAGAACTAACACCCAATCTATTAAATCAAATGGTCCAAATACTAATAGAAGAAAAA
>NZ_HG003690.1:220996-267514 GCF_000312365.2 Anaerococcus provencensis
TGTAAAGATAGATATAGAAAAAGAAAAAGCGGATATGTAACAACAACTAAAGTCTACAGGTGTTTCGACTGGAACAAAGATGGTAAAAAAACCAAAGGAATCTACATATCAGAAACATTCCAAAAATATAGAAAAGAATCCTTAGAAAACATAAGATCAGCCCAATGAATAGAAGAAAGATTAAACAGATCAATCCAATCCGAAGGAGCATTTTCCAAAATAAAATCAGGACTAAACTACAATAGATTCCACCACAGAGGAAAAGCAAATATAATAAGTGAAATATGCCTATTATCAATGGCACTAAACTTAAACAAATTATCATCAAAAATAGAAAAAAGAAACTTAGAAATCATAAAATATAAAGCTGCCTAAGAAAAAAATATTAAAATGAGGAGCTCTATTACTTGAGCCTAATTTTAAAGAAAATGTGGAAAAATTTATCCTCATGTTTAAAAACTGTACAGAATATTATGGCTTGATATAAATATACAATAAAAAAAGTGATGAGCAGAATAGATTTTCCTATTCTGCAACACCACCTTTTTTGTGTATTGACTTACTAGGAAGATTAGTATATTATAAAAAACAAGAAGTAAATGGAGGTTTCTATGAAAAAAATTATTCTTATGCTAATTTCTTTATTTTTACTAAGTGCTTGTAATAAAGATGAAAGCTACGAAATTAAATTTGCTACAGGAGAAGTTTATAATTTTGAAGATTTGACAGTTTCTACAATAACTGACGAAGAAGAAATGATAGATAAAGAAATCTTTTCTAGTGTTGATGACAAAGAAAAGACAAAAAAGATAGTTGGCCTTTTGGCAAAATGCCAAGTAGTAGACGAGTCATATTCATATGCATCCATCCCAGATGCTAATAGTCTTATTATAAATTTTAAAAATAAGGATAGGGAGGAAAGTATTTATATGTATGACTCTATAAGAGATGAGTCTACAAATAAATTTCACTATACTTTTTATGATAAGCTTGGCAAATATGATAACCCGACCCTACTATCTGATGATGATTTGATTTCTCAAATAAAAGATATTGTGGAGAATTAATAAATGATTTTATGAAAAAACTGGTAGATGACAGAATATCTATTATCCACCAGTTTATCTTAATTATAGCAAATCTCACTTTCCAATTCTTTAAGGTCCGAATTATTGCTATAATAATATTTCATCCATTTAATCAGATGATCAAAGCTTTCATTTAGGCCTGTACCACCTTTTTTGGGCATTTTAATTATTGGAATATCGTTTTTAAATTTTTCTATTGTGTCGCTATTTTCACTAGACATCATTGCAACTGCACCGATATCTGTCTTTTCTTTTATTACTTTTGCAATATTTGCGCTCATTTGACCGTAGTCTAGGTAATTAAAGCAAGGACCACAAATTACTATATCGGGGTTTAGTTTTTTAACCATTGCAGCCATCTTTAATATAACTTCTTTTTTGTTGGCAAGATAGTATTCATTTCCACAATATAAAGTTGCCAGAACTTCGGCGCATACTTCATCCAAATGAGGCTTTAGCATAAGGTATGAACCTATACCACCTTTTTCGGCTTTGAGAGGAGCCATGGGGTTTGATTTACCGCCAGCTCCTGCCAAACCTTGATCAAATATTAATACTACTCTCATATTAAATCCTATAAATCATCTATGTCCAAATCATCAAAGGATAATTCGTCTATTTCATCTATATCTTCTACCTTGCTATTTTCTTCGGCTAGGAATTGCTTGTCTAAAATCCTAAAGAATGGATAATATACAGCCATATTCATCAAAAGCATCAAAAATTGCAGGATTACTGCATTGACCGATCCTGTTATCAAGAATCCAGAAAAAAGTATTGGCGTTGTCCACGGCAACTGCATTCCTGACGTTATTGGTATAAAGCCTACGTTGGTAGCAATCATAGCAACTACTATATTTAGTATTGGGCAAAGTAAGAAAGGTATTAGCATTACTGGGTTTAGAACTATTGGAAGACCAAATATAATTGGTTCATTTATTCCAAATATGCCAGCAGGAAGTGATAATTTTCCAAGGGTTCGCATTCTTTCAGATTTTGCCATAAATGACATCATTATAACTAGTCCAAGTGTTGAGCCTCCACCGCCAAAGTTACCAAAGAAGTCAGAGAATCCTTGAGTAAATACATTGGTCATTTCAAGACCGGCTTGGAAAGCTTCATAATTTTCAAGAGTTAGTGCCTTATGAATTGGTGCAAAGATTGTGTTTGTAACCGCAGGTCCATTGATACCAAAAAACCAAAATAAAGATGATAAAAATTGGTATACAATTTCAAACAATTTTAGTCTTCCTAGATTTACAAGTGGTGCTTGTAAAATACTATAAATAAAGTTATGCAATGTTTCATAAGAAGTCATTCCAATAACTATATTGGTAATAAATGCAAGAACCATAGCAAAACCAGCAGGTATAAGTGCTTCAAATGACTCCATTACAGCTGGCGGCACACCATCAGGAAGTTTTATAGTTAGTTTTTTATCCATGGCAAATGAATAAACTCTTACAGAAACAAGAGCTACTACCATAGCCAAAAATATACCTTGGGTGCCCATATGAGTAAATGAAAAACCTGAAAAAGCATTGCCGTCAGCATTTACAAAATCTGGATGTGATTGTGGTGCTAGTATAAAAAAGCACACTAGAGCTGTAAATGCTGGTAAAATCCTATTTGTCTGCTTTAGCTCTCTTGCATAAGAATATCCTATGCCAAGAGCAGCCATAACTGATATACAGCTAAAAGCTACAGTTGATACCTTATCTAAGTTAAAAGTCCAGTTTTCCCCAAAAATACCAGCCATAAATTCATTATAACCAGGTATAGGGAAGTTAGAAATAAGTAAGAAAAATGAACCTATTATAACAATTGGTGTTGTAATTATGAAACCATCTCTAATAGCTGATAGAATCTTATTTCTAGTAAGCCAATCAGCTATGGGGGTCATAGTTTTTTCTAATCTCTCCATAAAATACCTCTATAAATTATTTTTTGAAATTCTTGTATTCAATTATTGCTTTTTTTAGTACACGCTCACCATTCATATTTCCATAATCTACAGTATCAATCACCATAACTGGAACATCTTTGCCATATTTCTCTTTGACCTTACCCTCTATATGGCGAACCTGTGGTCCTAACAAAATCTCATCCGGATTAAGAGATGCTACAATTTCATCAAGCTTAGCCTCTGGAAAAGCTTTAACTTCTATATCTATATTATTTTCCTTGGCTATCTTATCTATCTTACTAGCTAATAAACTAGTAGACATACCTGCACTACAAAATAAATAAAACCTTTTCATTACTACTCCTCCATTTATGAATATTTAATATTATTATAAACTATTATTGAATACTTTACCAGAGTCCAACTTTATAATATTATAAATATATATTCAGGGTAAATATAAAATAGGAACTTAAAAGGAGATTATAAAATGAGACGTTTGGGCATATCCATATATCCAGATAAATCTGATACCAATAAACTGGAAGAGTATTTGAAACTTGCCTATAGCAAGGGTTTTAGAAGGATTTTCTCATCATTGATAGAATTTGATGATTTAGAAGATAAGAAGAGAAAAGATAAATTTGTTGAGATTAATAAATTTGCCAAGGACCTTGGCTATGAGATTATAGTTGATGTCAATCCAGCAGTATTTGACAAACTTGGAGTCAAGGCAGGTGACTATTCTTTTTTTAATGAAATATATGTAGATGGGATTAGGCTTGATGGTGGCTTTAATGGATTCCCAGAAGCTTCCATGACCCATAATGATCAGAATCTTAAGGTGGAAATAAATATGAGCATTGATAACCATATGATTGATGCAATCATGGACTATCAGCCAAATAAATACAATTTGATAGGCTGCCATAACTTTTACCCCCACAATTACACGGGACTTTCTCTTGATTTTTTCTACAAGACAACAGAAAAGTTCAACCAGTATAAACTAAGAACAGCAGCCTTTATAACTAGCCAAAACAAAGAAGCCTTTGGACCATGGCCTGTAGATGATAAGCTACCAACCCTAGAAATGCACAGAAATCTTCCTATAGATGTTCAGTTAAAGCATTATGTTGCCATGGATAATATTGACGATATATTGATTTCGAATTCCTATGCTAGTGCTGATGAGCTTGAAAAATTATCAAATGTAGATTTAACAAAAGTAGTTTTTAATGTCAAGTTGGAAGATAAGATCACTGATTTGATGAAAAAAATAGTTCTTGAGGAAGAACATTTATACAGGGGAGATGTATCTGACCATCTCATACGATCATCACAATCTAGGGTTAAGTACAAGGGCAGTGACTTCCTACAAGTAAATACTCCAGAATTAATCAAAAAGGGAGATATACTGATTGATGGCAATGGATATGGCCACTACACAGGGGAGCTACAAATAGCAAAAAAGGATATGATAAATAATGGTCTTACTAATGTTGTTGGTCATATAGTAGAAGATGAAATTTTTATAATCGATTTCCTAAAACCATGGCAAAGATTCGGATTGAGGTTAGCAGATGAAACTTGAGATATGTATAGATTCACTAGAATCCTTTGACAATGCAGTAGCTGGAGGAGCTGATAGAGTTGAGATTTGTTCGGCTTTATTTGCTGATGGATTAAGTCCGGACCTGGGTCTTGTTTCCTATGCCTGTAATAATGAAAAAATAGAAAAATTTGTAATGCTAAGACCACGAGATGGAGATTTTACCTATGATGAAAAGGAAGTAGAACAAGTAAAAGAAGCAGTCAAAGCCTACAAAAAATATCCAATAGATGGCTTTGTTTTTGGAGCTATAAAGGGAGATGGACACTTAGATTTGAACCTACTTAGAGAAATAGTAGAGCTAGCCAAACCATACCCTCTAGTCTTGCATAGAGCCTTTGATTACTCAAAAGATGGAGACCAAGTGATTGACCAATTAATTGACATGGGAATTATTAGAATATTAACTTCTGGTAAAAAATCAACAGCTCTTGAAGGCATAGACTTGATTTCCCTTATCCAAGAAGAATACGGAGATAAAATCGAAATTATGGCTGGATCTGGAGTAGATGCTTGCAATATAAGAGAGATTTATGAAAAGACCAAGATATCAAATTTCCATATGTCTGCCAAGGTTAAAAAAGAATCCAATATCACTTATAAATCCGACCTAGAAATACCTTCCAAGGGTAAATATGTGACAAGTTTTGACAAGGTAAAAGAAGCTAGAAAAGTTTTGGATCAAATAGGAGGCTGATATGTGGGCAATAATTGGAACTTGGGCCATGGTAAAAAATGGCCTGGATAAAGCAAATAATCTTCTTAAGGAAGGTGCGACTAGTAAAGAAGCTATTAAAATAGCAATAAATGATGTGGAGGACAATCCATATTTCAAATCGGTAGGCTATGGAGGATTGCCAAATAGAAATATGGAAGTTGAATTAGATGCTGGTTTTATGGATGGAGATACTTTTGATATAGGAGCCGTCATGGCTGTGAAAAATATCAAAAACCCCATAGATCTTGCCATAAAGCTTTCAAAAGAGAATTACAATAATATCTTGGCTGGTATTGGAGCAGAAGCATATGCAGATCAAAATGGTTTTGAGAGATGCAATATGCTTACAGATAGGGCCAAGGACAAGTATTTTGCCAGACTCAAGGAAGACAGGGCAAAGCTATCAGCCTACGATGGGTCTGATTATGATGCGGCTGATACGGTTTGTGTTTGTGCCCTAGATGATAGTAATAATATCTCTGTTGGAACTTCAACTTCAGGACTTTTTATGAAACATCCTGGTAGGGTAGGAGATAGTCCTCTAGTAGGCTCTGGTTTTTATGCAAATAGTGAGTATGGAGCTTGTGCTGCAACTGGTATGGGCGAAGACCTTATGAGACATCTAATAAGCTATGAAGTAGTAAGGAATATGAAAGATGGCCTAGATGCTTACGAAGCTTGCAATAAGGCTATGGAAGAGATTGATAAGAAACTAAAAGCCAAGAGAGATATTTCTGATTTATCTATCATAGCCATAGATAGGAATGGAAATATGGGGGCGGCAACCAATACCAAGGAATTTTCTTTTGTCTACGCATCAGAAAATCAAAAGCCTACAATTTATCTTGCCAAAAACATCGATGGTAAAACAAGGATAGAAAAAGCAAGCGAAGATTGGTTTGAAAATTATATGTCGACTAGAAGGTGACTATGAAAGATTTAAGTGAATTTGAAAATAAATTAATAGGTGAAATCGATAGATTAAGAGACAATTTGATAGATGATATTATAAGTCTCATAGAAATTCCAAGTGTAAAAGGAGAAGCTAAGAAAGATGCTCCCTATGGACCATATCCTAAGAAGGCTCTGGAAAAAGCTATGGAAATTTCAAAAAGAGAGGGCCTTGAAACTCATTTTGTAGGCAATCATATGGCCTATAGTTATCTTGGGATTAGTGATGAATATATTGGAATTTTTGGTCACTTAGATGTTGTTGAAGCAGGTAATAAAGATAAATGGGCTTATCCGCCTTTTGAGGGAACTATCATAGATAATAGGATTTATGGTAGGGGTGCCTTGGATAATAAGGGACCGTCTATGGCAGCCTTTTATGCCTTGCTTGCCCTTAAGAACCTAGGATATACATTTAATCATCAAGTTAGAATGGTTTTTGGTTCCGATGAAGAATCTGGTATGAATGACCTAAAGTATTACCTTGAAAACGAAAAGCCACCATTAATGGGCTTTGTTCCAGACAACAAATTCCCGGCAATCTTTGCAGAAAGAGGAAGAGCAGAATTTGAAATCACAGGAGATGCTTTAAATCCATTTTATGAAGATTTCCTAAGTGATAAAGACAAAATCAAAGAAAAATTGGACTTAGATTTTGAAGATGGGACCTTTGGTCAAATAATTGTAAAACTTGCAGAAAAAAATGATTCTTCCATAAGATTAGTTCTATCTACACCAGAAATAGAAATAGATGATTTGACAAAGAAAATAGAAGATAAAGCCAAGGATATAAATGTCAAATTGGTAAAATATTATGGGCCCGCGAGAAAATCAAGAGACTCTCTTTTAGTATCAAGACTAAACCAAGTCTATAACGATTATACTGGCGATAATATCAGTCCAAATACAACAACAGGCATGACCTATGCCCACTATTGCCCAAATGTAATAGGATTTGGCCCATCATTTCCAGGGCAAAATGGCATAGCCCATTTGCCAGATGAGTGGATAGACATAGATGATTTGCTAGATATGGCAAAGATATACGCTATTGGGATTTATAGGTTGGATAAATTAAAAAGCTAGGGGTTAAATTAACCCACTAGCTTTTAGTCTTCTTTAAATTCTATACCGTCTTTTGAAAGGCTTTTTATTCTTGCTAGGGAATAAACTTCAACTCCCATATCCTCGATGATTGAACGTCCATTTGAGAAAGATTTTTCTATAACTATGCCACATCCTACTGGATTTGCACCAGCTTGTCTGATTATTGCAATCATTCCTTTTGCAGCTTGGCCATTGGCAAGGAAGTCGTCGATCATTAGTACATTTTCACCTTCATTTATGAACTCCTTATTTACAATAAGCTCATTCATAACTTGCTTAGTAAATGAAAATACACTTGAGTGGTAAACTTCTTCGCTGGTTGTTAGAGATTGTTTTTTTCTGCCAAAAACACATTTAACACCTAGCTCGCTTGCTGTTGCAAGGGCTGGTGCTATACCGGAAGATTCTACAGTAAAGACTTTATCGATTTTTTTATCTTTAAAATGTTCAGCAAATTCCTTGCCCATCTTAGAAATCAATTCTACATCTATTTGTTGATTTAAAAATGAATCTACTTTTAATATATCATGGCCCAGAACAACGCCTTCTTCTAGAATTTTATCTTGTAATTCTTTCATCTTAACTCCTTCATCTAATTTATGTAAAACTTATTATTAATATTATAAGACTAAAAGAAAAATAGTCAAAGGTTGATTTGCTTATATTAGGACCAAGTTCTGAAAATGGGTAAGATATAAATATGAACAGTTTAGAATTTTGTAAAGATTTAATTAATTTTATTGACAGAAGTCCCTTGAATTATTTTGCAGTAGAAAATGCGAAAAATATCTTAAATGAAAATGGATTTAAAGAGCTAAAAGAAAACGAAAAGTGGGAGGTAGAAAAAAATAGTAATTACTATGTAAGTCGCAATGACACAGCTCTAATCGCTTTCACTGTAGGAGATGATCTAAAAAAAGGTTTTGATATCATTGGATCTCATACCGATAGTCCTACTTTTAAGCTAAAATCTAATTCTGAGATGACAGATTCCGGCTATCTAAAGGTAAATATCGAACCTTACGGTGGTATGATTTATTCAACATGGACCGACCGAACCCTATCCTTGGCTGGTAAAGTATCCTACAAAGAAGATGGGGCGATTAAAACTAAGCTTGTAAACTTTGACAAGGACTTATTAACCATACCAAATGCTGCCATCCATATGAATAGAGAAGTAAACAAGGGTTTTGAAATCAATCCACAAAACCATCTCTATCCAATAATTCAAACAATAGAAGAAAACTTTGAAGGTGGATACTTGGAAAAATTATTGGCAGAAGAGTTGGATATAGATAAAGACTCTATATTAGACTTTGACCTAGGTCTATATGATAGACAAAAAGGTACAATCATCAACAATATGTACCAAATTGGACGTATAGATAACCTAGGTTCTGTCCATGCATCACTTATGGCCATATGCGATAGTGAGGCTAATAAAAACAATGTATTAGTACTAAACGACAACGAAGAAATAGGATCTAGGACCCCAACTGGTGCTTTCTCACCATTTTTAAGAGATACACTAAAAAGATTGTGCGAAAAATGCGGTCTAGATGAGGAAGATTTCTATATAGCACTAGCTAACTCATACCTCATTTCTGCAGATCAAGCCCATGCGGTTCACCCAAACTTCAAAGAATACCATGACCCAACAAATCCTATCAAAATGAATGGTGGACTTGTAATAAAAACTGCAGCAAATGGTGCTTATTCATCAAACATAGCATCCAATGCAAGACTAATAGACCTAGCAAGCTCTATAGGATCTAATATTCAAAAATTCCACAACAGAAATGACAAGCAAGGTGGATCAACAATAGGACCAATAGCATCAACTGGCCTTGGAATAGTATCAATAGATGTAGGAGAACCAATACTTGCCATGCACTCCATAAGAGAACTAGGTGGCATAGAAGATCACTACGATGCCTATAAGATTTATAAGGCATTCTACGAAACAAATATTTAAGGAGAAGAAATGGCTATACTTGAATTAACATTGGTACCAATTGGAACTGAGTCTACATCTGTGAGTAAATATGTAGCAGCTGCTAGTAAAATGCTCAAAGAATCTGGGATAAAGCATGAGTTAAACCCTATGGGCACAGTTCTTGAAGGAGACCCAGACGAATTATTAAAAGTGGTTAGACAAATGCAAGAAGAAGTCTTTGATGCAGGAGCTAAGAGAGTTTATTCTGTTATTAAGATGGATGACAGGAGAGACAAAGAAGCTCATATGGAAGAAAAAATCAAATCTGTTAATGAAAAAATGTAAATTAAAAAGATTGCCGTAATTTTGTGGCAATCTTTTTTTGCGCATTTTTTGCTCTTATAAGAAAACTGGAACTATATATCTTAGTAAAAATATTACTGCAAGACCATATACAAGTGGACTTACTTCTTTGCCGCGACCTGTTAATAGTTTGATTCCTGCATATGATATCATTCCAAATGATATGCCTTCAGCTATAGAATATGTTGCAGGCATCATTAGTATGGTCATGAATGCTGGGAAAGCTTCTGTAATGTCTGAGAAGTTAATTTCTACTACAGTTGATAACATAAATAATCCTACTACTACTAGAGCTGCTGCTGTTGCTTGAGCTGGGATTATAGAAAATAGTGGGAAGAAAAATGCTGCAATTGCAAAGCATACTGCTGTTGATAAGGCAGTAAGACCAGTTCTTCCACCTTCTGCTACACCAGCAGATGATTCTACAAAGGTTGTAATTGTTGATGTTCCTAGTAAGGCACCTAATGTTGTACCTACTGCATCTGCTAATAAGGCCTTTGATCCATCAGGCAGATTACCGTCTTTATCAAGCATTTTTGCTTTTGTAGCAACTCCTGTTAGAGTTCCTAGGGTATCAAAGATATCTACAAATAAAAATGAAAATAAAACTGAGAACATTTCAAAAGAAAAAATGTTAGAAAAGTCTAACTGAAATGCTATTGGTTTTATTGTTGGTGGTAGGGACATGATAGTATTTCCTTCTGGGAAATGTGTTACTCCTGTGATAAGTCCTACTATAGTTGAAGCTAAGATTCCCCATAATAGGGCGCCTTTAACACCTCTTGCTGTAAGTACTACCATTACGATAAGTGCAAAAAAGAATACAAAACCTTCAGCAGATGCTATGTTTGAAAGCTCTAGAGAGATTTCTCCTACTCCAACAATACCAGCGTTTATCAAACCTATTAGGGCTATAAATAGTCCTATAGCAACTGATACTGCTTTTTTAAGATTTAGTGGGATAGCATTAAATAGTGATTCGCGTATGCCGGTGAATGATAAAATTATAAATATAAGTCCTTCAAGAAATACTGCTGTTAGTGCAAATTGCCAACTCATGCCCATTTGGCTTACTACAGTATAAGCAAAAAACGCATTTAATCCCATGCCTGCTGATAGGCCAAAAGGCATATTAGCATAAAATGCCATGCAAAGCATTGCTATGATTGATGCAAGGATTGTTGCAGTAAATACCGCTCCTCCATCCATTCCCGCGTCTGAAAGGATTGCTGGGTTTACAGCTAGGATGTAGGACATTGTCATAAATGTAGTTATGCCGGCCATAATTTCTGTACGAGTATCTGTACCATGTTCACGTAGTTTGAATCTACGTTCGTTAAACGATTCGAGTGCCATTATTTCCTCCTAATATTTTGTGATACAAGGGTATTATACGCAATAAATTAAAATTCGCTAAAGTTCTTTATTTTTTAAGGGTCATACATTATAATATCCCTAGGAGGATATATGAGTACTACAAATATAATCCGATTAATAGTAATAATAATTGGAATTTTTTTATCGGCATTTTTCTCATCATCTGAGACAGCACTTACAAGTGTAAATATATTTAAAATTAGACAAATGGAAAAAAACGGGGTTGCCAAGGCTCCTTTAGTGAAAAAATTAGTGGATAATATAGGCTCTGTTCTAACGACAATACTTATAGGCAATAATATAGTAAATATTGTAACTACAACAGTTGCGACTATTTTTTTTACTGAGGTCATGGGAGCTCGCGGAGCAGTTATTTCACCAATTATTCTTACGATTGTTGTACTTATATTTGGCGAAGTAACACCAAAAAATATAGCAACAGCAAATAGCGAAGAGCTGGCCTTAAGGGTAGCTAGGCCAATAAGATTTTGTGATATTATTTTAAAACCAATTAATTTTATTCTAGGAAAGATTACAGGAGCTATTTCAAAGGCCCTTATTGGGGAGAAGGAAGAAACTAGCATAGTTACAGAAGAAGATTTGAAAACCATAGTTGATGTTTCTGAAGAGCAGGGTGTCATCAATAACGAAGAAAGTGAAATGATAAATAATGTCTTTGAGTTCGGTAATTCTGACGTGTCAGATATCATGACTCCAAGGACTAATATGGAAGCTATATCTCTTGATTGTACTGAAGATGAGCTAAAGGAATTATTAAAAAACACCAATCATTCAAGAATACCTGTCTATGGTAAAAATATTGACAATATTATAGGTATCTTACATATGAAGGATATTGTTTCTGCCATTGCTGAAGGAAAAGATTTAGATCTTGCAGAAATTGTAAGACCAGCCTTTTATGTCTATGACAATATGCACATATTTGACCTATTTACAAATATGAGAAGTGAAAATGTATCGCTTGCCGTTGTTATTGACGAGTATGGAGGCACAAGTGGACTTGTATCAATTGAAGATATTGTTGAGGAGCTAGTTGGAGAAATTGACGACGAGTATGATACAGATGACAAAGATATTTTTAAGGTAAATGAAAATACCTACCTAGTAAAACCATCCCTACACTTGAGCGATTTTAACGCTTATTTTAACTTGGATATTCAAGAGATCAAAAATGACTCCATAGGGGGCTATGTTATAGACCACCTATCGAGAATTCCTGTTGAAGGGGATATGGTTAATGTTGATAATATAAATATAATAGTGGATAAGGTTGACAGATACAAAATCGAAATGTTAAAAGTTGAGTTTATTTAAGGAGAGAAGATGAAAGAAACTGTATACATCACCGGACACAAGAATCCAGACACTGATACAATCGTAGCAAGTCTTGCCTATGCAGATCTAAAGAATAGGCAAGGAGATGTGCATGCTATTCCTATTAGATTAGGAAAGCTTAATCCAGAAACCAAATTTGTCCTAAATTATTTTGGACTAGAAGCTCCTCTTCTTAAAGAATCTATGCTTTTACAAGTAAAGGATATAAACATTGATAAGTCCTTTGCTATAGATCCATCAATCCCTGTGAGAACTGCTTGGAACATCTTCCAAGAAGGACTTACTCACTCTTTATCAGTAATTGACGATAATGGAAAATTGATTGGTATAGCTTCACTTTCAAATATCACCAAATCATATATGGATGTGTGGGATGACCAGATAATCGGCAGAGCAAACACACCAATTGAAAATATCATAGATGTTTTGAAAGCAAAGCCAATTGTAATGCCAAAAAATCCAAGCAAATTAGATGGAAAGATGACAGTCATGGCCATGAATGACGATGATCCAGACTTTGATTCATACTTTGGTGAAGGCGAAATTGTTATTCTAGGAAACAGAACAGATTATGTAGAGTATCTAATCGCAAGGAAGGCTTCTCTAATCATTCTTACAAATGGTTCTACTATGGATGAAGACCTCAAGGACTATGCATATAACAATAATGTAACAATCCTATCCACAGAATTTAATACCTTTATGACCTCTCGTCTATTACCTATGACAATACCAGTTGGCCATGTTATGACTACAGGAGATTTGATATATTTCTCTGAAAATGACACCATAGACCAAGTAAGGGAAGTCATGGGAAAATCTAGATTTAGATCATATCCTGTTGTTGATAGCAACAAAAAAGTTGTAGGATCAATTTCTAGATACCACCTCATCTCATCAAAGATGAAAAAACTAATTTTAGTTGACCACAACGAGAAAAACCAATCAGTAGATGATATTGATCAAGCAGAAATAATTGAAATTATAGACCACCACAGAGTAGCAAATATATCTACAACAGCACCTTTATTCTTCAGAGCTGAACCAGTTGGTTCAACAGCAACTATTGTTTCAGAAATGTATCTAGAAAGTGGTCTTAGACCAAGCAAGGAAATAGCTGGCATCCTATGTGCGGCAATCATATCAGATACCCTGCTATTTAGGTCACCTACAACAACCGATGTCGATAGACGTATGGTAGACAGAATGAGCAAGATTGCTGATATTGACGTAGAAGACTTTGCAAATCAAATGTTTAAGGCAGGTACTTCTTTAAAAGAAAAATCTCCAAAAGATATAGTTGAAGGTGATGTAAAAACTTTCACAATTAGTGGTGAAAATGTCAGAGTTGGCCAAGTGATGACCATGAATCCAGAAGAACTAGAACCTTTAAGAGATGAGATAGTGGGACTTATGGAAGAAAAAATTCACAAAAATGGCGAATCAACCTTTGTTCTAGTTTTAACAGATATATTCAATGAAACAAGCGAACTACTTGTTGTAGGTAAGCACATTGAGGATATTGAAGAAGAGTTTGGTCACAAGGTAACAAATGGAACTATATCAGCTCCTGGAGTTTTAAGCCGTAAAAAACAAGTAATACCTAGACTAACAAATGCAATGACCAATAATAATTAAAATTCTCCTAGCTTCGGCTAGGATTATTTTATATATTAGACTAATTGGGTAATAATACTCTAGGAGTGATGTCATGGAGATAATGGATTTATACGATGAGAATAGGCAAAAAACTGATAAAACTTATATAAGAGGTTCTGCTCAACCAAAGGGCTTTTATAGGATGGTAGTTCATGTTTGTATATTTAACAAACTTGGTCAGCTATTAATCCAACAAAGAACCCTAAATAAAAAGATGCCTGGCCTTTGGGATGTGACTTGTGGAGGAGCAGTATCAACACATGAATCTTCACAAATGGGGGCTCAAAGAGAGCTTTTTGAAGAGTTAGGTCTAGATATAGATTTCAAAAATATAAGACCCCTAGTAACGGCAAATTTTCCTATGGGCTTTGATGACTTTTATGTAATCAATAAAGATGTAGACCTAGATACTCTAAGCTTACAGGCAGAAGAAGTATCAGATGCCAAGCGGGCAAGCCTTGACGAAGTGATCAAGCTTAGAAGAGAGGAAAAATTCGTAAGATATAAGGAAAGTTTCATAAGATTTTTGTTTGATATAAGCAAAGACAATAGATATGTAGAAATATAAAAAACTCGAAGTTAAAACTTCGAGTTTATCTATTTAATTGGTCAAGTAGGTATTCACAGTCCATACCGTGAACCATGCAAGCTTCCTCCAATGTTTCATATAGTGAAGATGGGCAAGCTATGCATCCCATACCGGCCATTAGTAGTGTATTTATAGTTTCTGGCTTAGCTTGGATAATCTCACCTATAAGCATATCGCGGGTGATTTCAACTGTGCCAGTTGTATTAGTATTTTTCATTTAAGCGCCCCCTTTTCATAAGACTATGTTACTCCAAATTTGGAGCAAATACAAGTACTTGACTAGGGATTGAGCTTTGTTTTTTATGGAGGAATGATGGGAAAAGAAGAATTATTAAGAGAAAAAGAAGATATTACAAAGGACATATTAAAGTTAAGAGGGGATCTAAAGATAGCAAATGATGCTGTAGCAAATTCTGGAAATTCAGTTGCTTTTTATAAGGTAGTTACTCCTCCTATAATAATTACAATTCTAGTTGGATTGTTAGTAAGTAAGATTAATTTTTTTGGTGAAAATAACGGCTTAGTTGGCATCATATTTTTTGTATTTGCCATAAGCCTTTTTATCACAAGCAAACTTTCGCAAAAAAAGATTAAGGAAAATAAAGAAAAATATATAGTAGAGAGGATTGCCATACAAAAGCTTCTTGTAAAAAAATCTAAGAGGATGGCTGAGATAGAAAGTAAATTAATTGAAAATTAACCTAGGCTTAGTATAATATTAGCAGTTAGTCTATCAGAGTGCTAAGGAGGTTATATGAAACAAGAATTCAAGGCTGAAGCAAAAAAAGTTATGGATTTGATGATCAATTCAATCTATACTAACAAAGAAATATTTTTAAGAGAGTTGATATCAAACGCTTCAGATGCACTAGATAAAATATATTACAAGGATTTAAAATCTGATTCCGAAACAAACAAGGAAGATTATTATATAGAAATTATTCCAAATAGTGAAAATAGAACACTTACAGTTTACGATACTGGTATTGGAATGAATGAAGAAGATTTGAAAGAAAACTTGGGAACTATAGCAAAATCTGGCACCCAAAGCTTTAAGGAAACTGTTGAAAATTCTGACATTAAGGATTTAATCGGTCAATTTGGTGTAGGGTTTTATTCTGCCTTTATGGTAGCCGATAAGATTATAGTAAGATCAAAGAAATATGGCGAAGATAAGGCCTATGAGTGGGTAAGTAAAAATGCCGATGGTTTTGAAATTTCTGAAATAGAAAAAGAAAATCACGGCACAGAAATAATTCTTTTCCTAAAAGAAAATACTGAAGATGAAAATTATGACGATTATTTAGATCAATTTAGGATTAAAAATCTTATCAGCAAGTACTCCAACTACATCAGATATCCAATCAAGATGGAAGTTAATAAAACTAGACTTGCTGAGGACTCTACAGAAGATGAACCAAAATATGAAGATTATAAAGACTATGATATCCTAAATTCTGAAACTCCAATTTGGAAGAAAAATAAGAATGACCTAACAGATGAGGACTACATCAACTTCTACCAAGACCAACATTTTGGCTTTGATGAACCACTTTCATGGCTACACCTTAAAGTAGAGGGCATGGTAGAATTTAAGTCTATAATTTACATTCCTAAAAAAGCTCCTTTTGATTATTATTCAAAAGACTATCAAAAGGGTTTGCAACTTTATACTCACGGTGTAAAGATTATGGACAGAAGCGAAGACCTTATTGATGATGCATATTCATTTGCAAAGGGTGTTGTTGAAAGTGACGATTTGACACTAAATATATCAAGGGAAACCCTACAACAAGATAGGCAACTTAGGGTTATTTCTAGACAAATTAACAAGAAAATCAACGCTCATTTGCTTGAAATGATGGAAAAAGAACCAGAAAAATATGAAGAATTCTTTAAAGAATTTGGAAATAATATAAAAGTAGCCATCTATGAATCCTTTGGAGCAAAAAAAGCAGACCTAGAAGACCTACTACTCTTCTATTCAAAAAATGAGGATAAGTTCATATCACTAAAGGCTTACAAAGAAAGTATGAAATCAACTGATGAAAATATCTTGTATGCAACAGGTGATTCCATAGAAAAAATCAAGAATTCTCCAGCCTTATCAATGGTGGATGATGGTAGAGATGTCCTACTCTTAGACCAAACCATTGACGAATTCCTAATTAGGATGTTAGATGAATACCAAGGATTGAAGTTTAAGTCCATAGCAGAAGAAGATGAAAAAGCTGAGGAAAATACAGACGATAAGGACTTGGTAGAAAAATTGCTAAAAGATTTGTCAGATGATGTGGTTGACATCAAGTTTACAGACAAGCTAGAAGATGTACCAGCAATGATTAAACAAAGAGGAGATATTTCAATAGAGATGGAAAAAGCTCTCAAAAATCAACTTAATTCACCAGATATTAAGGCGGAAAAAGTCCTAGAAATCGGCAAAAACACCAAGGCTTATGAACTTCTACAAAATGCAGAAGATGATGAGAAAAAAGAGATAGTTAATCTCTTACTAGACCAAGCAAAACTAATCGAAGGCCTAGAAATAGATGATCCAGTAGAATTTACAAAAAATATTTGGAAACTTATTTAGGGGGAAATATGGAATACAAAAGAAAAAATGTGTGGCTAAATATCGATGATGAGCAAAAAAATGAGCTTGAAGAAATTTCAAAAGATTATATCAACTTTCTAAACACAGCAAAAACCGAAAGACTTGCTGCCAAAGAAATTATCAGAAGAGCTGAAGAAAAAGGCTTTGTAGACATTAATGAAAAAATTGCAGCAAAAAGTCTAAAGCCAGGTGATAAGGTATACGCCTTAAACAAAAACAAGGGAGTTGCTTTATTTGTAATTGGTAGCGAAGATATGGAAAATGGTATGGCTATTGTAGGAGCTCATACAGATAGTCCAAGACTTGACCTCAAGCCAGTTCCTCTTTCTGAAGATGTAAACCTAGCTTATTTTAAAACTCACTATTATGGTGGAGTTAAAAAATACCAATGGACAACTATTCCACTAGAACTTCACGGAGTAATATACACAAAAGCTGGTGAAAAGTTAGAAATCTCAATAGGTGATAATGATGATGAACCAGTATTTACAATATCAGAACTATTAATCCACCTATCAAGAAAACTAATGGATAAATCTGCCAGAGAAGTTATAGAAGGTGAACAATTAAAAATCCTTGTTGGCTCAATCCCACTAAAAGATGAATCTGACAACCCAGTTAAGAAAAATATTCTTAGGATCCTAAATGAAAAATATGGCATAATCGAAGAAGACTTCATAACAGCAGAATTTGAAGCTATTCCTGCCATCAAAGCTAGAAATGCAGGTCTTGATAGCTCTATGATAATAGGACACGGCCACGATGATAGAGTTTGTTCATACTCAGCCTTAAATGCAATATTAAGTGTAGAAAATCCAAAGAAAACTCTAGTAGGACTCTTTGTTGATAAGGAAGAAATCGGTTCAAAGGGTAATACAGGAATGTATTCACAATTCTTTGAAAACACAGTTCTTGAACTATTAAATATAAATGATAAGGCAAATTTAATTTCCCTAAAACGTACCTTAGCTAATTCAAAAGTACTTTCTGCAGACGTAACAGCAGCCTATGATCCAAACTTTAAGGATGTGTCAGAACTTGATAACTCTGCTCAATTTGGCTGTGGAGTAGCCCTTACAAAATACACAGGTTCAGGTGGAAAGGGTGGCAGCAACGATGCCAATGCAGAATACTTGCAAGAAGTAAGATCTGCTTTTGATAAAGAAGATGTCATCTACCAAACAGGTGAACTTGGTGCAGTAGATGCAGGTGGCGGCGGAACTATTGCCTTCATACTTGCAGAATACAATATGGATGTGGTTGACTGTGGCACTCCAGTTGTGTCAATGCATGCTCCAACAGAATTGATTTCAAAGGCTGATTTATACTCAACTTGCAAGGCCTACAAAGCCTTTTACGAAAATATTTGACAAGGTTATCTAAACTAGTATAATATATCGCTTTTTTGACATTTTGACCTTTACGAAGTATAATTGTTATTAGTATTTAATGAGAGGATGATTAGATGGAGCAAAGGTCAGTAAATGATATCAGAAGGCAAGTCAAAGACAGTATTGGTAAAGAAGTAATTCTTAAAGCCGATATGGGCAGAAAACGCATCAAAACCAAAACTGGTGTCATTGTAGATGCATTCCCTAGCGTTTTTACTGTAAAAGTTAACAACGATTTTGACGTAGAACGAACAGTTTCATATTCTTATTCAGATATTTTAACATCAACTGTTGAGCTATTGAGTGCAGAATAGAAAGCTGATTTGAAAGAAAATATAAAATTTAACTGACGATGATGTTGGTTCATTTGCCAGAGCTATAAATATGAGCTCTGGTTTTTTATTGTTCACTTAAGTGAGTTGAGCGAACGAATGTGAGCGAAACAAAAAACCACCTGCTCTGCAGGTGGAGGAATTAAGCTTTAGCTTCAAGACCAAAAAATTCTCACTTGTAATATAATTGTGATAACCACATGCACAATAAAAACAAGGAGAATAAATTGGACAACAATAGTTTATCACATACAAAATGGAGATGTAAATATCATATAGTATTTGCCCCTAAATTTAGAAGACAAGAAATATACGGGAAACTAAAAAAAGACATAGGTCAAATACTACGAGAACTATGTCAAAGAAAAGGAATAAACATAATAGAAGCGGAGCTGTGCCCAGATCATGTCCATATGCTTATAGAAGTACCACCAAAATATAGTATCTCAGAAATAATGGGATATCTAAAAGGAAAAAGTTCACTAATAATATTTGATCGACACGCAAACTTAAAATATAAATATGGAAACAGACATTTCTGGTGTAGAGGTTATTACGTGGATACAGTAGGGCGAAATGAGAAAATGATAAAAGAATATATACAAAATCAACTAAAAGAAGACTATTATGCGGATCAAATAAGTATCAAGGAATACTATGACCCGTTTACGGGAGAGTCAGTAAAAAGAAGCAATAAATAAACTGCTTAAGCAGAAGCTGAGAAAGTGGTGCATGTGGAGATAATACTCGGAGCCCCAATAGGGGCGTGCCGGTATTCGCGCCTTCTAGGCGCTGTGGAAACTACCAGCTAAGCTGGTAGTTCTGATTATGTCAAAAATTGCTTATGTTGATTATTCCAATACCAGCTGTGGTATATCTGGTTCGAAACTTGGTATATCAGGAGCGAGATTTAGTCTGTCGCCTATGTCAGATGATTTTATCGAAATTATCCTAGGGGCTTTAGATAAAACTGATACATCGAACTTATGGACACAAACAGATAATACATCCACAGTATACAGGGGCCAAACCAATGCTTTATTTGATGCTCTTAAAGCTTTTTATATAAATGCATACAGGAATGATGTTCATATGAGTATGAACTTAACCTTATCTAAGGGCTGCCCAGGAGATACCGACGCTGATTATTTATTAGAAGCAGAAGATAAAAAAATAAATGAAGATTATATAAAAGACAAGCATTTTGATATCACTGGTAAATTTTCTTTATATATTTTTGGTGATAATAATTATATGAGTGAAATAGAGACAGTTGTAAATAGAGGAATAGATATGGGTGTTATATCAGGGACAGGTCATTACGTAACTTTTTTAAATGCAGATGTTCATGATATTTTTTCATATCTTGCAGATATTTATACTTATTTAGAAAATAAAGTCAGTCACTTTGTAATTGAAGCTCAATTACTTTGCAATTTACCAGAAAAAAACTAGGAGAGGATAATGATTAAAAATAAACTTCAAACAAGTGATTTTGTTTTGATGGGTCTATTATCTGTTATTTATGGGCTAATATATTTAGGAGCAGTATACTTAGGAGCTTTTGCAACTACGAGTCTAACACCATCTGGATATGGGATTCTAGGCTACGAACCATTTTATGGTATCTGGTTTATGGCTGCTGTTACAGCAACTTATATCATAAAAAAGCCAATGGTAGGTGTAGTGACCGAAGTTATTTCTGCACTTATAGAGGTGCTATTAGGAAATATGTTTGGGCCAATGGTAATAATAAGTGGTATCATCCAAGGTCTTGGAGTTGAGCTTGCATTTAAAATAGGTAATTATAAAGACTATTCATATAAAACTACAATGATGGCTGCTGTATTTTGTACAATATTTACCTTTTTATGGACAGGTTTTAGGAACCAATATTGGACCCTAGATTTATCTATTGTTCTAATGATTTTTGTAATTAGATTAATATCCTCGTTAATTTTTACAGGTTTTTTAGCAAAATTCATTTGTGATAAGCTATATCAAACTGGAGTTATCAGTGACAGAACAAACTAATAATCTTCTTATAATTGACAACTTATCTCTTTGGATTAAGAATGAACCAGTTCTTAAAAACATAAATCTTAACATTGAAAAAGGAGAGATAGTATTGCTTTGTGGTAAAAGCGGATCAGGAAAATCAGCTCTTGCTTCTGTTTTAAGTGGATATTATAAAAATATGTCTGCGAACGTAGACTTTGACAGATTAACTATTGCAAATGAGGACATAGAAAATTTCAAAACTTATAATCGCTATCAACATCTAGTTGTATCATTTCAAAATGCAAGATTGTCACTTTGCACACAAAACTTAAGAGAAGAATTAATATTCGTTTTAGAAAACCTTAAGACTCCTAGGGAGCGTATTGAAAAATTAGCAATAAATCAAGCAAATAAACACGGTTTATTAGATTTACTGGACCAAAAATTTGATAGCCTATCAGGTGGCCAACTACAAAAAGTAGCTTTTTGTGCCATAGATATGATTGATAGCCAACTTTATGTGCTAGATGAGCCCTTTGCAAATATAGATGACGATTCTACTTCGGAATTGCAAAAAATAATAAGGAAAAGATTAAATGAAGGCTCTTCTTATTTGATAATTGATCATAGGTTGGAACTTTGGGATTTTGTAGATAGAGTAGTCATATTAGGGTCAGATGGCGAGATAATAGACAATAATATCAAACTTCAAAATCAATGTGATGATATGAAGAAAATTTTTATAGAAAATGGGCTGATGATTGATGGTGAGAATCTTAAGATAAAAAATATAAATCATACAGATGACTTTATCCAAGCAGATAACATAAATTTATCCTATAAATCTAATAATAAGATCAATCAAATTATAAAAAACGCATCTTTTTCCTTCCCAGAAAAAAAGTTGATTGCTCTAACAGGAGATAGTGGAGCTGGGAAAAGTACCATATTTAAAGTTTTGCTTAAACAAATCTCTTATGGTGGTTCGATAAAGATTTGGGGAAAAGAATTAAAGAACTTCAGAAGAAAAGAGTTACTTAAAAAAATCGGCTTTGTTTTTCAAGATCCAACACTTCAATTTGTAACTACCAATGTTTTAATGGAACTTACTGGTGAAAGAGATTATGAAAATGTTAGCCAAGTAACCAAGGAATTATTAAAATCTTATAGACTAGACAGATATATTGAAAAATCTCCATGGATGCTATCCCAAGGAGAGCAAAGAAGGCTTGCAGTAATAACAATGCTTACACTAAATAAAGATTTATTGCTAGTTGATGAACCTACATACGGTCAGGATCTAAAAAATGCTAGTCTCATAATGGATGATTTGAAGCGTTTATCCAAAGATATTACAATCATCTTTACTAGCCACGACAAAAACTTAGTAAAGTTATACGCCGATCTTGAATATAAAATAACAGATAAAAAGGTGATTAAAATTGCTTGATAAGATGAACCCCAGCTTTAAAACTATAAGTATCTTTCTTAGCTCATTAATAGTAGGATTTTTCACCTCTTATAGGCTCAATTTTTTTGTGACGGGAATAGGAATTATTTTTCTATTAACTTCTAAGAGAGTGAAGTTTAAAAGTATTTTACTTGCATTAGTACCTGTATTACTACTGTCTTTAAGTTTTTTTATGGCAGGATATAAATTTTCAGCCTCGGGTTTAACAGCATCGATAAATAATAATATACATGCAAACTTTGAGAATGGTCTAGTGTTAGGATCCAGAATTTTAGCTTATGCTCTTTTAGGAATATCATATTCCATGACGACTGACTCTAAAGAACTAATATATAGCTTCACTCAGCAATTAAATTTATCTAATAACTTGGCATATGGTATCCTATCAGCCATAAATATGATACCTAACTTAAAAAATGATTTGGAGAATATAAAGTTATCCTATGATATTCGAAGTATGAGTTATGGTTTTTTAAATATTAGACCTGTATTCACACTTTTAGTTAGATCTGTTAGGTTTTCGGATAATATTGCTTCCTCAATGGAAGCGAAAGGATTTGGTGAGGATAGAACAAATTATAAAATAATGTATGTTAAAAAGACTGACTATATAGTGGCAGTAGCTATTCCATTAATAATTTTAACCTTAGGAATATTAGGATTATGAGAAAAATTAACCTTGACAACCAATAGTAGCGATAGTAAAATATACCAGTAACACTCTACTCCGTAAGAAATTAACGGGGTCATAGACCATAGGGAGGTGAAATAATGAATAAATACGAAGCAGTTTTGATTTTCAAACCTGATATGACAGATCAAGGTAGAACTGACCTACTAGATAGATTTAAAGCTATCATAGAAGAAAACGGTACAGTTACAAACGTTGATGACTGGGGAAAAAGAAGATTAGCTTACGAAATTAATGACATTAGAGATGGTTATTATTACATCGTAGAATTTGATTCTCTTCCAGACCATATCAGAGAATTTGAAAGAAGACTAAGACTTTCAGATTTTGTATTAAGATACATGGTTATCAGAAAAGAGGACTAATCAATGAATAGAGTTATACTTATTGGAAGACTTACTAGAGATCCAGAATTAAGATATACTCAAAATAACCAAGCAGTTGCTACATTTACCCTAGCAGTTGACAAAAGACTTAGCAGGGAAAAAAGACAAGAAGCAGAATCTCAAAATCGTCCAACAGCTGATTTTATCCGTATTACAGTATGGGGTCAGCAAGGTGAAAATGCATCAAGATACTTAAGAAAAGGAAGTCAATGTGCTGTTGAGGGTAGCATAAACACAGGTTCTTATCAAGATAAGGAAACTGGTAAAACTATCTATACCACAGAGGTATGGGCTAACAATGTTGAGTTTTTAGGTTCAAAATCTGATAATCAATCATCTAGCTACAATAATAGCAATTATGGTGATAACCAAGATTATGGCAACAATAATTACTCACAAACTGGCTACCAAAACAATAACAACTATAACAATAATAACTACAACAATCAAAACCAAGCTGGCTTTGATAGTAGTGATGATTTCTTCGATGATGACTTCACAGAAATTGAGGATGATGGCAGGATTCCATTCTAGAAATAATTTGAAAGGAATACCATGGCTCAAAATAGAAGATTTAGACCAAGAAAAAAGGTTGATCCATTTGTAAAAGATCCATCAAAAGTGATTGATTACAAGGATACAGAAACTTTAAAAAGATTTATCTCAGATAGAGGAAAGATCTTACCAAGAAGAGTTACAGGTCTTAATGCAAAACATCAAAGAGAAGTAACACGTGCTATTAAACGTGCTAGACAAGTTGCATTATTACCATACGAAGAAAACTAATTAAAAAATAAAAAAACACATTCAATAAGCATAAAAGCGCTAAAATATATGCAATTGGCATTAATTTTAGCGTATTTTTATTTGATAATATAAATCTATATTGTAATATTGCATAAAGAATATTACAATATAACTAAATAATATTATATAAGGAGGGACTTATGTCTGTAGAGATTTTATCTCTTATCGTGGCTATTTTGGCTATAGTATTTATGCTATTTACTATTAAGGCTAAAATAAACCCACTTTCAGCTGGAAATGACCGTATGGTTCAAATTTCTGGTTATATTAGAAATGGTGCAATGACCTTTCTAAGCAGAGAATACAAATTCATTGCAATCTTTGTAGCTATAGTAGCAATACTTTTATTAATATTCTTTAATGTTAAGATTATGATTTGCTATATAATAGGTTCAACATTATCAATGCTTGCAGGTTTTATTGGTATGAGAGTATCAACTGCATCAAATGTTAGATGTGCTAATGAGGCTTATGAAAAAGGTCAAGATGGAGCATTAAAAGTAGCATTTTCTGGTGGATCTGTAATGGGCATGGCTGTTACTGGCCTTGGCTTTATCGGTATCATCATTACTTATATGCTTTACAAAGACCCAACAATCCTAATGGGATATTCATTAGGAGCTTCATCTGTTGCTCTATTTGCAAGAGTTGGTGGTGGTATCTATACCAAAGCTGCTGACCTTGGTGCTGACCTTGTTGGTAAGGTAGAAGCAGGAATCCCAGAAGATGACCCAAGAAACCCTGCAGTAATTGCAGATAACGTTGGTGATAACGTAGGTGACGTTGCTGGTATGGGCGCTGACTTATTTGAATCATATGTTGGTGCTATCATTTCATCAATGACTCTAGGTATTGTGTATTTTGCAGAAGCAGGCCTTGGATTTACTCTATTTTTAGCTGCTCTAGGAATAGCTGCATCAATTGTGGCAAGCCTTGTGTTTTTATCAAAATCACATCCTAATCCACAAAAATCACTAATGAATACTCTTTATATCTCAGGGGCTATAGTATTAGTTGGATCACTTATCTTATCAAATAAATACTTTGGAGATTTTAACGCAGCATTTGCTGTAATAACAGGCCTTGTTGCAGGTATAGCAATTGGACTTTTGACAGAAATTTATACTTCTGACCATTACAGACACGTTAAATACATTTCAAAAGAATCATCAACAGGTGTTGCAACAAACATAATAGCAGGTCTTTCTACAGGAATGCTTTCAACAGTATTTCCAATAATAGTTATAGCAATTGCTATCATGGTTTCATTTAAACTAATGGGAGTATTTGGTATAGCTCTTGCAGCTGTAGGAATGCTTTCTATAACAGGTATTACAGTAACAGTAGATGCTTACGGACCAATTACAGATAATGCTGGTGGTATAGCAGAAATGAGCTACCTACCAGAAAACGTACGTGACATCACAGACGGACTTGATTCAATTGGTAACACAACAGCTGCTATTGGTAAAGGATTTGCTATAGGATCAGCTGCTTTAACAGCACTTTCACTATTTATCACTTATGCAGAATCAATCAACCTTGATGCTATCTCTATCCTAGATAGTAGAGTAGTAGCAGGTATGTTTATAGGAGCTATGCTACCATTCCTATTTTCAGCTCTAACAATGAACTCAGTAGGCAAAGCAGCAAGCCAAATGATTGAAGAAGTAAGAAGACAGTTTAAAGAAGATGATCAAATACTAGCTGGTAACAAAGAACCAGACTATGAAAATTGTATCCAAATTTCAACAACAGCATCACTAAGAGAAATGGTAATACCAGGCGTACTAGCAATACTCGTACCAATTGCTGTAGGCTTCATCCTTGGACCACATGCCCTAGGTGGACTATTAGCAGGCGCTCTTGTAACTGGCGTAATGATGGCAATCTTTATGTCAAATGCTGGTGGAGCTTGGGATAACGCTAAGAAATACATCGAAAGCGGTGTAGAAGGTGGCAAGGGATCTGATGCTCACAAGGCAGCAGTAGTTGGAGATACAGTAGGAGATCCATTCAAGGATACATCAGGACCATCTCTAAACATCCTAATCAAACTAATGACAATAGTATCTGTAGTATTTGCAGGTCTATTCATCTAATAGAAAAATTAGAGGCTGTTGCAGAATAGATAAATTGTTCCAAAATCATTCGAGCACCCTCTCAGAAAGGTCTCCGTCAACCGACGGGCTAAATGCCTCCAAAAGCTGGCGGGATAAATCTCAAACTTTCTGTGAGTGCACTCTAATGATGGAACAATAATTATCTATAATTTTGCAACATCCTTTTATTATTTGACAAATTTAAGAACTGAGCTTATAATGCATATAATCAAATCATTAGTTAATAAAAGTGTTGAAGAGAAGAGTATCTATCCTAAAGCTTAAAGCGAATCCTGTTTGGTGTGAGAGGATAAGTATTAAGATAGAGAAAAGAACCTCCGAACTTATAGGTCGATACAAGGAGACCTATACGGGAACTCCCGTTATAGAGTTAGAGTATGTTAGTACTTGATGAGGTTTATTTCGCGAGAAATAGATAAATATGGGTGGTATCACGAGCTTTCGTCCCTTTATGGGAAGAAGGCTCTTTTTTATTACCAAAAAAGACACGGATAACTAAGTTTGATAAAAAAATATATGGAGGAAAATTATGCCACAAAATGAATTTGAAATATTAAAACAAGCCAAAAAGGTAGTCCTTGCTTATTCTGGAGGACTTGATACATCTGTTATAGTAGCATGGCTTAGAGAAAATGGTGTAGAAGAAGTTATCTGTGTCTCAGTAGATTTAGGACAGGTAGAAGATGCAAAAGCGTTAGAAGAAAAAGCAATAATGTCAGGAGCAAGTAAATTTTATAATGTAAATGTGGAAGACGAATTTATAGAAGATTATGCATTTAAGAGCCTAAAAGCTGGAGCAAAGTATGAAAATATATATTTGCTAGGAACAGCCATTGCTCGCCCATTAATTGCAAAAGTTCTGGTAGATGTAGCTCAAAAAGAAAATGCTGATGTTATAGTTCATGGCTGTACCGGAAAGGGCAATGACCAAATAAGATTTGAAGTTTCCATTATGGCCCTTGACCCAAATATTAAGGTCATTGCTCCTTGGAGATTTTGGGATATAAAAGGACGTAGTGAAGAAGAAGCATATGCAAAAAGTCATAATATAGCCTTAAGCACTTGCAGTGACCAAGCCTATTCCATGGATGAAAATATTTGGCACCTATCCCATGAGGGGCTAGACTTAGAGGATCCCGAAAATCCCGCAGACTTAGAAAAAGTCCTATGTTGGGTAACGCCACCTGAAAAAGCAATAGATAAGGCAGAAATTGTAGAAGTAGAATTTGATAAAGGTATCCCAGTAGCGTTAAATGGAGAGAAGTTAAAGGGATCTGATCTTGTAAAAAAATTAAATAAAATAGCGGGAAAACATGGTATAGGAATAGATGATATCGTAGAATCCAGAATGGTAGGCATGAAATCTAGAGGTTTATACGAAAACCCTGCAGCATCAGTCTTATACTTTGCTCACGAAAAATTAGAATCAGTAACAGTCCACCCAGATGCTCTAGAGTATAAGCAAAAAATGGCTATTGACTATGCAAAATTAGTCTATGCAGGTAAATGGATGACTCCTCTTAAAGAATCTATGGATGCTTTTGTAAAAACTAGTCAAGAAAATGTAACAGGTAAGGTCAAGGTTAAACTTTATAAAGGCTCTATGCAACCAGCTGGAATATTTGCAGAGAATTCTCTCTACATTGAAGAATACGCAACCTTTGAAGAAGATGATGTTTATAAGCAAGCAGATGCAAGTGGATTTATAAATTTATTTGGTTTATCTACTAAAATTTATGCCAAAGCTACAAAAGAAAGTGGTTTATAAAATGAAATTATGGAGTGGGATGCTCTCGGGTCAATTAGATCAAATAGCTGAAGAATTTAATTCTTCTATAATGATTGACAAAAGGCTAGTAAATGAAGATATAAAAGGATCAATTGCCCATGTAAAGATGCTAAAAAAATCTAATATTTTAAAAGCAAACGAAGCGGATAAAATTTTGGAAGGTCTTGATGAAATTTATAAAAAAATTCAAAATGGGGACCTTGAAATAGATTTAAAAAGTGAAGATATTCATACTTTCGTTGAAGGGGCTCTGATCAATGAAATAGGCGATCTTGGCAAGAAAATGCATACAGCAAGGTCTAGAAATGACCAAGTTACAACAGATTTGAAGCTTTATATTAGAAATGAATGTGATCTTATAAATGATTTATTAAAAAAATACATCAAAAGCTTAGCTGACTTAGCAGAAAACCACACACAAACTATTATGCCAGGATATACTCACTTGCAAGCAGCCCAGCCAGTCACCTTTGCTCATCATCTCGTGGCCTATGCAATGATGGGTCTTAGAGATCTTGACAGATTAAAAGATTATAAAAAAAGGTTAAATTCATCTCCACTTGGAGCATGTGCACTTGCTGGTACATCTTATCAAATTGATAGGGAATTTACTGCAAAAGAACTTGGTTTTGAAACTATAATGCAAAATTCCATGGATGCGGTAAGTGATAGGGACTATGTTTTGGAACTACAATCTCTTTTATCAATAATAGGAATTCACTTATCAAGACTATCTGAAGAGCTAATCATATGGTCATCCCAACCATTTTCTTTTGTCAGAATAGATGATCAATATTCAACAGGATCATCGATTATGCCACAAAAAAAGAATCCAGATATGGCAGAGCTTTTAAGAAGTAAGTCAGCTAGACTTATTGGAAATATGAACCAATCATTTGTAATGTTAAAAGGTCTACCACTAGCGTATTCTAAAGATATGCAAGAAGATAAAGAGTCCATATTTGATAGTATAGACACCATAAAAATTTCCTTAGAAATAATGGCAGGGCAAATTGCTTCTTTAGAGATAAATAAAGAAAAAATGTTAAAAGCTTGTAAAGAAGGATTTTTAAATGCAACTGATGTAGCTGATTACTTGGTAAATAAGGGTCAATCCTTTAGAGATGCCCATCACATATCTGCAAGAATAGTAAAATATGCAAGCGAAAACAACTTAACTTTAGATGAAGTAGATTTAAGTATATATAAAAAAGAATCTGAATTGTTTGAAAAAGACATATATGAATTTATCGACATAATAAATTGTATTAATAAAAGAAAATCATTGGGAGGTCCAGCAAAAGAAGAAGTGAAAAGACAAATTGAATTTGTTTTAGATGAGTTAAATGTTTAAGAAATGAAGAGGTAAGTCAGATAATTTGTAAGGTTATTTGACTTACCTTTTAAAAAGTAGTATTATTAATAAGTATTTTGCAGGATTGGCGGAATTGGCAGACGCGCAAGACTAAGGATCTTGTGGCCGCTTTTTAGGTCGTGGAAGTTCAAGTCTTCTATCCTGCACCAAATATTTAGTGGGTTTCCCACTTTTTTTTGCCAATTTTTAACATATTTGTATAATTTATATTGAGGTTGAAAATGAAAAGAAAATGTTATGCAAAAATTAATCTTTCTTTAGATTCTCTATTTCAAAGAGTTGATGGATATCATGAGATTGATACTATCATGGCTCGTATAAATTTATTTGATGAATTAATTATTAATAAAAATGATAGTGGACAATTTTTATATTCTTCAAACAACGATAATATAGGGGATCTTGAGGACAATCTAATTTATAAGGTTTGGCAAATGCTAAAGGATAGGACAGATAATCCTGGACTTGATGTTAAACTTATTAAAAATATTCCGATAGCTGCTGGCCTTGCTGGTGGATCTACTGATGCAGCAGAGATGATCAAGGGGTTAAATGAGCTTTGGAATCTATCTCTAACTAGCCAAGAAATGATGGATATTGGGGTAAGGCTTGGGGCTGACATTCCATTTTTCTTTACAAATACTCCTGCTAGGGCTAGGGGTATTGGCGAGATTATTACTCCCTTTGAAAATAATTTGGATATGAAAATCTTGCTCATCAACGATGGCACACATATTTCATCTGCAGAAGTTTATAAAAAGCTAAAAGACTATGGTCACATTGATAATGATTTGATAGTCAAAAAGCTAGAAGATGGAGATTATTCAGCTATTTTTTACTTTGAAAATGTCATGGAAGATGTAGTCACAGACCTTTATCCACACTTACTTGATATCAAGGATGATTTTTTAGATAATGGAGCAGAAGTGACTCTTATTAGCGGTAGTGGTGCATCTATTTTTGGGATTTTTGTAGATGATGAGACCTATAATCTCGCTTATGAGAATTTAAAAGATAAGTATGATTTTGTAAAAAAGGTGGAACTTATATGACAAATATTGGGGTATTTGACTCTGGCCTTGGTGGCCTAACCGTTTTACAAAAGTTAATAAAGACAAACAAGGCCAACTATTATTACTTTGGTGACAGCCTCAGAGCACCTTATGGTAACAGGGATAAGACTGAGATAATTAAGTTTGCTGAAGAAATTGTAGATTTTTTACAAGGCTTTGATATAGATTATTATATCATCGCTTGTAATACTATATCGGCTTTGGCTAGTAAACATCTTAGCGATAAGTACAAGAAGAAATTTTATCCCATTACAGATGCTGGCATAGAAGCTACAAAACTTTATGATGGAGATTTTTTGGTTCTTGGAACAAAGGCTACTATAAACAGTCATTTTTATAAAAATAATATCCAAAACAATAGCAAGGTCTATGAAGTTGCAGGAATAAAACTTGTAGATTACATAGAAAATGGCAAGACATCTGGCTATGAATTGGATAAGTCCTTGGGCGAATATCTTGAAATTGCCAATAAGGAAAAAATTGAAAATATTATCTTAGCCTGCACCCATTATCCGATAATTACAGATGCTATAAGGAAAAATCTTACGTATCAGGCTAATATCATTGATCCAGCTGATTATCTCAAGTTAGATTTGCCGAAAAATGATGAGTCTTCAGTAAATATTTATATGAGTAAGATCGATCCTAATACAGAAAAGATTATTAAAAATTTGATTGATTGCGATTATAATTTAGTAGAAAAGGAGTTGTAAATGATATATGCAGTCATAGATATTGGTTCAAACACTGTTAGACTTTCAGTCTATAAGGTGGTTGGCCAAAAAGTTAGCAATTTATTTAATGAGAAAGAGCAAGCTTCACTAAGATCATTTGTTAAGGATGGAGTTGTTTCGGAAAAAGGCATCCAAAGACTAATAGATGTTCTTCGAATGTTCAAAAATGTTGTGGATAATTTTGAAGATATTGATGAAGTTCACCCATTTGCAACGGCTACTATAAGAGATGCCGCTAATAGAGTTGAAATTTTATCTAGAGTGAAAGAAGAGCTCGACCTAGATATTGAAATATTAAGTGGTGAAGATGAAGCAAAACTTGCTTTCATAGGAGCAAGCTCATCTATTGAAGTTTCTCGTGGCATCCTTACTGATATTGGTGGTGGATCTAGTGAGATTGTGATTATCGACCAAAACAAGGTTATAAAATCTACTTCTCTTTCTATTGGTTCCTTGTCAGCTTTTAATGACTATGTAGACCAACTATTTATGACTACAGCTGAGAAGAAAAGCATAGATGCTGATATGAAAAAGATGTTTGAGGATAAGAAGTTTTATAGGGAAAAACACGATCTTCTTTGCGCGGTTGGTGGATCGGCTCGTGCAAGCCTTAAGTTTTACAATGAATACTACAAGCTGGATTCTTATAACACAACCATGCAAAAAGATAAGTTCAATTCTATGCTAAAAGAAGTAATAGAAGAAGAACCTAGAGAAATACTTGATTCAATTCTAGAAGTTAAACCTGACAGAATACACACTTTATTGCCTGGAATGGCTATTTTAAATCGTGTAGCAAAATATTTTTATTGTAGCGAGATTTCAGTTAGTCAAACTGGGGTAAGAGAAGGGTATGTATATAGTAAACTACTAGGAAGGAATGAATAAGTAATATGACTGATATATCTTTTACGCAAAACCGAGAGCTTTCTTGGTTGCAATTTGATCAAAGAGTGCTTGAAGAAGCTAATGACAAAAGTGTTCCCTTACTTGAAAGATTAAGATTTTTCTCCATATTTGACACCAACCTTGAAGAGTTTTTTATGGTTAGGGTTGGTAGTCTTACTGATTTCAAAAATCTAAAGAAAAAGCCTGTTGATAACAAATCAGGTATGACCAGTGACGAACAAATAGATGCAATACTTAAAGAATGTATCGATTTGTATCGTAAAAAAGACCAAGTTTACAATCAATTAGTTGATGACCTCAAGGTAAATGGCATCAACTTATTAAAAGTTTCAGAGTTAAGTGAAAAAGATAAAAAATACGTAGAGTATTACTTTAATACAAAAATCGAACCAATATTAAACTTTCAAATAGTTGATAGGGTTCACCCATTTCCAAGATTGCCAAATCTGGCCTTATCTGTCCTATTTTCTCTAAGAAAACATAACGACAAGGTAAGCGATAGAGTTGGCCTAATCCAAGTTCCTGATAGAATAAAAAGATATCTTAAAATCAACGATACTACTTTCGTATTCGTAGAAGACATAATCAAAGAATATGGCTACCAAGTTTTTGAGGGTTACACGGTTGAAAATAAATATATCATTTCCCTAACAAGAAATACCGATATTGCTTATGATGACGATGATTTTGATATAGATCAAGACTTTAGATCATATATGAAGACTCAACTTAAGAAAAGAAAAAGATTACACCCGGTAAGACTTGAGGTTGACCAAGACCTTAGTGAAGAATCTATAGAATTTTTAAAGGCACAATTTGATCTAGATGAAAAGAATATTTTCTTGACCAAGTCTTTGATGCAACCAGGATTTTTGTTTGCCCTTGTCGAGGACTTGCCAGAAAATATAATAAGCAACCATACCTATGATAAATTTTCTCCACTAGATTCTGCTATGGTTGATCCAAATGAAAAAATGATTGATCAGATTGAGAAGAAGGATATAATATTATCTTTTCCATATGAATCTATGGACCCTGTCATAAGATTGTTAGAGGAAGCTGCAGAAGATGATAGTGTAGTTTCAATTAAAATCACCCTATATAGGATAGCAGAAGATAGTAAGATTGCCAAAGCTTTGATAAAGGCAAGTGAAAATGGCAAAGATGTCACAGTTTTGATGGAACTTAGGGCAAGATTTGATGAAGATAACAACCTATTTTGGTCAACAAAACTCGAGGATGCAGGCTGTAAGATATTATTTGGTTTTGATAACTACAAGACTCACTCAAAAGTTTGCCTTATAACTAAGGTAGATGATAATGAAAATGTAGAATATGTTACCCAAGTTGCCACAGGTAATTATAACGAAAAAACAGCAAAGCTTTACACAGATTTTTCATTTATGACTGCAAGCGGACCTATAGGCCAAGATGCCAAGGAATTATTTGATAATATCCAACTAGGCAATTTGGAAGGAGAATATGATAATCTTCTTGTTAGTCCAAAATCTATGCAAGAAGGTCTAGCTAGGTTAATAGACGAACAAATAGAAAGACAAAAGCAAAGTCACGATGGATATATAAGGATAAAGGTAAATTCCATTTCAGATAGAAAACTAATCGACAAATTATCCGAGGCATCAAATGCTGGAGTGCATATTGATATGCTAGTTAGAGGTATTTGTTGTATCTTGCCAAGTATCCCAAATAGGACTGAGAATATAAACATTTACCAGATAGTTGGAAGATTCTTGGAACACTCCAGGGTATATCAATTTGGCCGCGATTTGGATGCTAAGTTATATATATCATCAGCTGACTTTATGACTAGAAATATCAGAAATAGGATGGAAGTGGCTGTACCAATATATGATGACGAGGTCAAGAAGAGAATACTGGACTATCTGGATTTGATGTTTTCTGATGATGTAAAGATTAGGAAATTGTTAGCAAACAGTCAGTATACAAAGGTTCAAAATGTTAATAATATAGATGCCCAAGATAGATTGATAGAAAGGGCCAAGAAAAGAAATATTGATATAGAAGAAGAAAGAAATGCACAAAAAGTTGCAAGAAGAAATAGGGCAAAAAGAAATAGGGAGCCTATGAGTGAAGATAGAAAGAAATTGGTTTCTGAGAAAAATTACTTGCAAAGAATCCTAGATATCTTTAGAAGAAAATAAAAAAATTAATAATTTTTCGAAAATTCGACCTATTTGGTCGTTTTTTTGTGAAAAATGTCTGATTTTAGCCAAATAACCCCTATGCATAATTACAAAGTCGTGTTATAATAATATTAACCAAGTATGTAAAGCAAACTTTTTTAGAATTGGAATATATTTTATAAGTTTGTTAATATACTATCCCTTAGACTTACTGATATAAAACGATTGAAATAAATGAATAGGATTTTTATATGTCTAATAAAGGTATCAGAGAAAAAAAGAGAATTAAGCAAAGAGAAAGAAAAGCAAGAACAAAGAAGATTTTAACAAGAACTACAGTAGCAGCCCTAGCCCTTGCAGGTGTCCTACATTTTGGATTTAACAAGGAAGATGATTTCACAATAGCTAGACCTTCCGAATATAGGCAAGCATCTGGCGAAATAAATAATTTATTAGAAGAAGTAGAAGAAGAAAATAACAATGGCAATATCCATGTAGCTACACAGATTGGTTTTGCCGATACAGATATTGAAGAAAAATTACAAGTATCCGATGACGGCTACCAAGATAATCTACAGGAGTATTTGTATTGTGTAAAAACTCAGTATGCCTACCAATATCCAAATGATTTTTCCAAAACTGAAAAGTTTATCAAAGAGGGTTCCTATGTGCCTAGTTTTGGCACGGAAAATGGTTTCACCAAAGTTAAAATCGATGATGCCTATTATTATGTCAATAAATACGGCCTATCAAAACTTACAAGTGACAATCAGATTAAAGTTATAAATGGTCTAACTTATGTTAGTGATGATTATAAATTGCCTAGAGATTTTGATCCGGGTGTAGATAAGACTGCCAAACGTGCATTTGAAACTCTAAGACAAGACATGCAAAGAGAAGGCATGGACTTAAAAATTGCTTCTGATTATAGGGGTTATGACTTAGAAGAAAAAATGTATGCTGCAGGAGAGATTGATAGCTCTGCTGCTGGCACAAATGAACACCAATTAGGATCAGCCTTTGACTTTTTTACAGAAGGTAACAAATATAATGAGAAGTTTGAAAAAACTTCTGAATACCAATGGCTTATAGAAAATGCCTACAAATATGGATTTATAGAAAGATATCCAAAGGGCAAAGAGGATAAGACAAATCATAAAGCTGAGCCTTGGCACTTTAGATTCGTTGGCGTTGAAAATGCCAAAGAGATTTATGAGAATAACTTGACATTGGAAGACTATTTAAAAATCAATTAAAGAGGAGAATTAATAATGAAAGCATATAATACAGACAAAGCACCAGCAGCAGTAGGTCCATACGTACAAGCTATAGGTACAGAAAACTTAGTATTCACATCTGGACAACTTTCTATCAATCCAGAAAATGGTGAACTAGTAACAGAAATCAAAGCTGCTGCAAGACAATCTCTTGAAAATGTAAAAGCAATCCTTGAAGAAGCAGGTACAAGCATGGACAAGGTTATCAAATGTACAGTTTTCCTAGCTGACATCAATGACTTTGCTGCAGTAAATGAAGTTTACAAAGAATACTTCTCTGACCACAAACCAGCAAGATCTGCTATCCAAGTAGGAGCACTTCCACTAGGTGGGGTAATAGAAATAGAAGCTATAGCTACATTATAATAAGCTTTTCAATAATTTAGGCCAAGTTTAGCTTGGCCTTTTTCAATGTCTTATTTTCTGGGTATAAATATATAAGAAGCAAATAAAGGAGAGAATATAATGACAATAAAAGTTTCAGAAATGGCACCAGAATTTACATTAAAAGATCAAGAAAAAAATGATATTAAGTTATCAGAGCTAAAGGGTAAGAAAGTTATCTTATCCTGGCACCCTCTAGCTTTCACTTCTGTATGTACAGATCAGATGAGAAGCTTAGAGAGAAATTATGATAGGATTCAAGAAAAAGGCGATACTGTTGTAATCGGACTTTCTATTGACCCATATCCAGCTAAACAAAAATGGGCTGATATTTTATGCATTGACAATGTAAAAATTGTATCCGACTTCTTCCCATATGCAGAAGTAACCAAAGCCTATGGACTATTTAATGAAGAAAATGGTGCAAGCAAACGTGCCAATGTCATAATAGATGAAGAAGGAAAAGTTAAGTGGGTAAAGGTATACGAAGCTAGCGAACTTCCAGATGTTGAAGAACTTATAGAAAACTTATAAAATTGGCCTCAAAATCTTTCTAATAGATTTTGAGGTTTTTAAATTGTAGATTAAAGTAAAAATGTACTCTGGCTTGGGTATTAATATCCTAAGGACTTATTTATGAGACGAGGAGATAATAATGAATTTAGCAAATATAGTTAATTTACAAAGAGAATATTTTTATTCTGGTCAGACTAAAACATATGATTTTAGGATTTATAATCTAAAAAAATTGCGCGCTATAATAGAGATGTTTGAAGATAATATTTTGATGGCCCTTGCAAAAGATTTGGGCAAGTCAAACTTTGAATCATATACAACAGAAATACTCATGCTCTATGAAGAAATAGATATGGCCATAGAAAATCTAGAAGAGTGGATGAGTCCTATTAGCGAGAAGACTCCAATAACATCTATGCCTGCCAAATCATACACCCTTTATGAGCCAATGGGGCTAACTCTAATCATATCCCCTTGGAATTATCCTTTCCAACTTGCTATGGATCCACTGATAGGAGCAATAGCAGCTGGCAACACTGTAATCCTAAAGACAAGCAGAAAGTCAAAAGAAACTTCAAAACTAATAAGGTCAATACTAAATAAGAATTTTGATCCTGAATTTATTTATGTGGTGGATAATGACAAAGTTGGCCACGATGAGCTCTTATCCTACAACTACGATCATATTTTTTACACTGGTGGAAGTGCTGTTGGAAAGACTATTATGGAAAAGGCCAGCAAGAATCTTTCAAAAGTAACTTTAGAACTTGGAGGCAAGTCTCCTACAATTGTCGAAAAAGATGCTGATATAAGTCTTGCTGCAAGATCTATAGCCTGGGGCAACACTGTAAATGCAGGACAAACTTGTGTATCGCCAGATTATATACTTGTTCATGGATCTATAAAAGAGAAGTTTATAGAAGAGTTGGAGAAAGCTTTATTTGAGTTTTATGGTCTAGATCCACTTTTATCAAGTGACTATCCAAGGATTATAAATGATGATCACTTGTATAAATTGGTGGGACTTCTTGATGGCCAAGATATTATATATGGTGGTAGGTATAATTCAAAGACACTAAAACTAGAACCTACTATAGTAGATAATGTTGATTTTGATAATAAACTTATGGAAGAAGAAATATTTGGACCGATTTTCCCTATAATTACCTACACAAATCTAAATGAAATATTGTATAAAGTTAAGACTTTAGAAAAACCATTAGCCCTTTATCTATTTACCAATGATGAGCGCATCAAAGAAAAGGTAATGTACAATATGGAATTTGGCAATGGCATGGTAAATGGTACTTTGATGATGGTATCAAATCCAAACTTATCCTTTGGTGGGGTAGGCTATAGTGGCCAAGGAGGCTACCACGGCTACTATGGTTTCCAAAACTTCTCAAATAGAAAATCAATAATGCTATCAAATGGACACTTGGATATGAAAATGAAATATCCTCCATATGATAATGGAAAATTAAATTTGATCAAAAAATTGTAAAATTTAAGGGGCTCCTACATTTTGTAGCAGTCCCTTAAATTTTAATATTCGCTATTGTCCAAGTCTTCTTTTATCGCTTTAGCTAAAGCTTTTAATCCTTCAACTTGTTCGTCTTTTACACTAGAATTTACTAGAACATCTTCGCCTATATATTCGTGTTTACCTTTTTCTAGGATTTCTTTTGAAACTTTAAGGCTTGTACCACCCCAAGACCAGTTGTTTAAGAATGAGATGTGTCTGTTTTGGTAGCCTGTACCAACTAATTCTGTTAGGAATGCTTCCATCTTGTAGTATAGGCCTGAGTTGTAGTTGATTGGAGCAAATACAGCATTAGAAAATCTGTGGCAAGCTGCAATCATATATGATGGGTCTGTATTTGATACGTCATAAATTTCTATATCTTCATTTACTCCAAGGTCAGCAAGCTCAGCTGCAAGGATATCGGCAGCTTCTTCTGTATCTCCGTACATTGAAGCAAAGCATATTACTACACCCTTTTCTTCTGGAGTATATGTTGCCCATTTAGTGTATTTATCAAGGATAAAGTCGATTGATTCTTTATCATCATATACTGGACCGTGTAGTGGTAGGATAGCATTTAATTCTAGTCCCTCTACTTTTTTAAATAGGGCTTGAACTTGTTTACCAAATTTACCTACTATGTTGATATAATATCTACGAGCTTGTTCTAACCAATCTCCCCTGTGAATTATATTTTTAGCCTTTAGGTGTCCTTCGATAGCATTAAATGATCCGAAAGCATCAGCTGAGAATAGGTAGCCGTTGTTTGTCTCGTATGACATCATAACTTCTGGCCAGTGAACCATTGGCGCAAATACAAATTTAAGATTATGTTTTCCAAGATTTAGTTCATCACCATCTTTTACTTCGTAATATCTATCCTTGAAATCGTCGTTATAGAATTGTTCGTAAAATTTAAAAGTTTTTGCATTACCAACAAATTTAGCATTTGGGTATTTTTGTAATACAAAGTCAATGTTTCTGCAGTGATCTGGTTCCATGTGGTGGATTACAACATAGTCTAGATCTTCGCCATCAAGAGCTTTCTCTATATTTTGAAGATATTGTCTAGTAAAAGCAGATTCAACACTGTCAAGTAGTACATTTTTTTCATCTTTTATTACAAACGAACTGTATGCTACACCATTTTCTAATGGGAACATATTCTCAAATCTGGTAATACGTCTATCGTTTACCCCTACATAATATATATTTTCCAAAACTTCTCTAATGTTTTGCATAATACCTCCTAGTTTAGAAACTTATAAATACTATACGTCATTAAAGTATTTTTTAAACGGGATTTTTCCTGTCTAAGCTTGGAATTTATCAAAATATTGGAAAATATTATATCAAACTAATAAAACGATATATTTTGAACTTTATTTGCAAATATATAGCTAATGGTTAAAGCAATAAGTGGGTATAAAGCTCCAGAAGCACAAACATATCTAGTAACTGTAGTTACAGAACCTGGCAAGGGTAACCACGGCATATCAATGTTTATCGTTGATAAGGACTTCGAAGGTTTCACATTCTCAGAACCATACGACAAACTTGGTATCAGATCATCAGTTACAGCAGAACTTCACTTTAAAGATGTAAAAGTTCCAAAAGAAAACCTACTTGGCGAACTTGGTAAAGGATTCAAATATGCAATGATGATTCTTGATGGCGGTAGAATCGGTATAGCATCTCAAGCTCTAGGTATAGCACAAGGTGCTTATGAATCAGCTCGTGAATATCAATTTCAAAGAGAACAATTTGGTAAAGCTATAGCTTACTTCCAAGCTAACCAATTCAAACTTGCTGATATGGCTACACAACTAAAAGCAGCTAGACTTCTAGTTTATGATGCAGCTGACAAGAAAGACAACCACGTTAAAGGTTATGGTAAAGATGCTGCTATGGCAAAACTATACGCATCTGATCTTGCAAACAAACTAACAAGTGAAGCCCTACAAATGTACGGTGGATCTGGTTTCATCAAGGGTGTAGATGTAGAACGTCACTACAGAGACTCTAAGATTACTCAAATCTACGAAGGTACAAATGGAATCATGAGAGTGGTTATAGCAGGATACCTACTATCAAAACCAAATAAAGTAAAAACTGACCAGCCAAAACAAAAGAAATCAGTAGTTGGAGATAGAAAAAAACAAATCTTCAAAGGCGATGTAAAAGAATCAGTTAAGAAATTCGTTGAAGCCTTAAAAGCTGATGGATATACATTTGATAACCACAGATCAGAAGCTGATACAGAATTTGAAGAATCTGACAGACTAGTAGTTGCTGGTATGGGTATTGGTGAAGAACAAAACCTAAATCTAGTAAAAGATTTGGCAAAAGCAGCTGATGCTTCAGTAGGAGCAAGCCGTCCAGTATCTTAAGTTAAACATTACTTGCCACTTGATAGATATGTGGGACTTTCTGGTCAAAAATGGGCAGGAGACCTATATATCGGAGTTGGCGTAAGCGGAGCTATTCAACACTTACTAGGAATCAAAGATGTTAAGACAATCTGTGTTATCAACAACGATGAAGCAGCACCATTCTTCGAAAACTGTGACTACGGTATAGTAGGCGACTTCCACGAAGTGCTATCACTATTAATCGAAGAAATAAATGGCTAATCACAAATATTGAGTCTGCAAATGCAGGCTCTTTTTTTGTGGTAAAATATGGATAAGAGGTGATTTTATGAGAGAATTTATAAAAATAAGATCTACAAACTTTAACCTTGCCCTAGGCAATGTAAATAAAAATAAAGAGACTATCAAAGATTTGGTTAAACAAGCTGATAAAGATGGGGTAAATATTCTTTCCCTACCAGAGCTATCTCTAACAGGAGCAAGTCTTTATGATGGATATTGGGATTTGGCAGAAATATGCGAAGATGCAATTATGGACTTGATAGAGTTTTCTAAAGATTATAAGGTCCTATTTTCTGTTGGTTTTCCCTTTAAATACAATAGAAAAATTTATAATGCAATAGGACTTATTATAAATGGAAGTCTAATAGGCCTTACGACAAAGAAAAATTTAAGTGCCATTGAAAAAAATGTTTTTTCAACTGATTTGCCAGATGATGATTTTTTAAATGCCTTTGATAGCTGGCCAAATATAAACATATATGATAGTACAATAGATGGACTGGCAATTGATGTAACAATTGGCGAAGACGAAGAAATGACTATTCCTCGTAGTTTAGAGTATAAAGCAAAGCTAGGAGAAAGACATGAGATTATCCTACACCCTTGTGCCAATCCCAAATTTGCTCTTAATGAAGAAGATATAATAAATAGAGTAAAATTCTTATCCAAGGATGTGACTTATGTTCTTACTTCTTCTGGCATGGGCGAATCTAGCACAGATTTTGTCTATGGTGGTCTAAATGTCATAGCAAATGATGGAGAAGTATTTACTCATACATCAAATGCTCCTATTGATTATATAGGCAAATATTATATAAATGTTGACGAGGACAGTCTATTTCCAACTACATTTACCCAAGAAACTAATAAATGCGAAAAATTTCCTTATCTACCAGATTATGAAAGAGGCGAACAATACGTAAATGATGTTTTAGATATTGGAGCGACAGGTCTAATAAGTCGTATGAAGCATATTGGGATAAAAGATGTATTCTTGGGAGTGTCTGGTGGCCTTGATTCAACCATGGCTCTTTTAACCATAGTTCATGCTTACAAAAAAGAAGGATGGGATTATTCGGGTATCCATTGTTACACCATGCCAGCCTTTGGAACAAGTGATAGAACAAAGTCAAATGCCTATAAGTTATGTCAAGCTTTAGGTTTAGAATTAGAAGAGATTAATATTTCAGAAGCTGTAAGTATACATCTTAGAGATATCGGCCATGATGGCAAGACATCAGACACAGCTTATGAAAATGCCCAAGCTAGAGAGCGCACCCAAGTTCTCTTTGACCTTGCCAATATGGGCAATGGCATAGTTATAGGTACTGGAGACCTATCAGAAAATATGCAAGGCTTTGCAACCTACAATGGCGATCAGATGAGCAATTACTCACTAAATGCAAGCCTTATGAAAACTGAAATCCGCTATATTGTAGGGGCAATTGCAGAAAAAACTGACAATATAAAATTAAAGAGTGTATTAAATGATATACTCGATACACCAATTTCACCAGAACTAGTAAATGAAAGTGCTGAAGAAATCAGTCAAAAAACAGAAGATATCATAGGCCCATATGAACTAATTGATTTTTTCATATATAATCATATGACCAAACATACAAGGCCAATAGAAATCTTGGAAGATGCCTATAGCGCCTTTGAGGACAGCTATGACAAAGAAACTATTAGAAAATGGCTAATATCATATTATAAGAGATTTACATCTAGCCAATTTAAAAGATCAGCAAGTGTTGATGGGCCAAATATCACAGGCAGGTCCTTTAGTCCAAGAGCTGGATTTAAGATACCATCAGATATGTCCTATGCTTCATATATTGAGGAATTAAATGAAAAAGAAGACTAAAATTATAACAGGCCTTGCACTAGCAGGGCTTTGCTTAGCTTTATATGTAGATAGACAATGTTTTGTCGCAAAAGAAGAAAAAGTTATACTAAAATCTGAAAAAATAAAAAAGCCAATAAAAATTACCCAGATAACAGATTTTCATTCAAATGCTATCAAAAATCTTGATGAGGTCCTAGAAAATATACAAAACTTCAACCCAAATCTAGTAATATTGACAGGTGATATCATAGACTATGGAACTGATAAGAAAATAGAAAGGTCTGTGTGTTTTTTAGAAAAACTAAGGTCCTTAAATATAAAAACCTACTATATAACAGGTAACCACGAAGAAGCTGGAGCAAACTTGGATAAGTTTTTAAGCGAGATTGAAAGACTTGGAATCACATACCTTAAAAATGAGGGCGAGAGATTAAATATAAATGGCAATAAAGTTTATCTTTACGGCACAAGTATGTTTGATTTTTCATATGAAAATTATAAGGCAGATGATGAAAGTGTAAATATAATTCTAAGTCATTTTTCAAAAAATGTCAGGGATAACTACCAAGGGAGTGAAGACTTCATATTCTCAGGCCACACTCACGGAGGCCAAGTCAGACTACCAATAGTAGGTGGACTAGTAGCCCCGGGAGAAGGATTTTTCCCAAATTATGACAAAGGAGCCTTTAAATTCAATGATTCAATAATATATATAGACAGCGGACTAGGAAACACCTTCCTACCCCTACGCTTCATGGACCAAATACAGTATAGTAATATAGTACTAGCGCCAGTAGTTTAGTGGTAAAACAAAGGTGTCCGAAGCCTAAGATGGGGGTTCGATTCCCTCTTGGCGTGCCAACAAGCCTGCCCGGCTTCCTGTGAGGGCCCGTGCCCAAAAGGCACGGAATAACCGCAGGAGCGAAGCGACGAGGACCAAATCAAGAATGCCCAGATTCCTGTAAGGGCCAGTGCCCAACAGGCGCGAAACAACCGCAGGCTGAAAGCTGAGGACCAATACAAGCCCCTACGAAAACCCGCTTTCTTCGAAAGCTCTTCCGTGCTACCGCACTAAGTTTTCGGGGTAAATATGCGAAATCAACGCATATTTACCCAGCTTCCAGAGAGTATTCGGCCCAAAAGTCACGGAACAAAATCGGTCCACAAAGCTGAGGAATAATGCAAAAGTCATTATTCCTATTTTTTTAAAATTCTTTCTCATAAAAATCATTCAAAACTTATTTTAATTCGTAAATTCCTTATCCTAATTGCCAAAAATTGATTCCACCCTTATCACTTTTCTAAAGCATAATAATAGATTAATTTGCTAATTTATTTCTTTTATCGCAAAAAAGAGGTAAAATTATTTTAAATATTGTTTTTAGAAATAGTTACAATAATATTAAGAATAAGGAGTTAGTATGAGAATAGCAAGAGAAAAAATATGGATAACCGGATCTTCTGGTAGACTTGGCACTTCTATGCAAAGACTATTGGATCCTTTGGATTCAGAAATTATAGCTACAGATAAGCATGAAGTTGATATTACAAAGCAAGATGAAGTTAGAAAGTTTGTTAGCCGTATTAGACCTAGCGTTATTATTAATTGTTCAGGTATGTCAAATAGAGATAAGTGTGAAGCTGACCCAGATGGTGCATTTTTGTTAAATGCCATAGGAGCTAGAAATGTTGCCATTGCTTCAAATACCTTTATGGCAAAACTTGTTCAACTTTCGACAGCCGATGTTTTTGATGGAACAAGTTTCAAATCCTATACAGAATTTGACAAGGCCAATCCAAAGAGTGTTTATGGCAAGAGTAAGTTTGAGGGGGAAAACTATGTTAGAGAATTTTCTAATTACCATTTTATTATTAGGGTAAGTAGGCTATATTCTCGTGAGAATCAGTTTGTCGAAAATATTTTAAAACAAGCTGATAGTGGAAAAGTAGAGGTTGCAAAAGACTTATATATGTCACCAACTCCTGCTTTTGAGCTAGCTAATTTCCTCATACCTTTGATTGAAACTAATTCGTTTGGTACCTACCATGCTTCATCAGGAGCCTATACTTCTATGTATGACTTTGCTAAAGAAATCCTAGATTATTGTGGCAAGGATGCTGAGATAATAGAAACAGAAGACAATCCAAGTATGCTTGCAAGGCCAGGATTCTATGCCTTGGAAGATTATATTCTAAAAATAACTGATGGGTATAAGATTCCACATTGGAAGGATACCTTACATGAATATATAGATAGGGAGGGATTAAATGAAAAAAAATAGAAGAGACATATCTCCATCGAAAAAAATATTCATTGCCCTAATTGCGGGTTTAATTTTTGGGATAATATTGCACAATTTTGTGCCAGATTCTCATTTCAAAAATTACATTTTAATTGAAGGAATATTTTATACCCTAGGTCAACTTTTCATAAGATTAATGCAAATGTTAGTTGTACCACTAGTATTTTTCTCAATTGCAGACGGTTGTAGAAACTTAGGTGATACAGAAACTTTGGGCAAGGTTGGTATAAGAATTGTAGTATTTTATCTATTTACTACTGCTCTAGCTATAGTTATAGCCCTTGGCCTTTCTAGCTTGATTGGTCCTGGTAAGGGCATGAATATGCAAATTGGTGATCAAAATTTTGAAGTTGCTAACGCAGATATTTCCCTTAAAGATACCATTCTTGATTTTATACCTACAAACCCAGTAGGGGCTCTTGCAGAAGGTAATATGATTCAAATCATAATATTTGCAGTGCTTGTAGGGCTATTAATTGCATCAATGGAAGATAGGTTAGTTTCTCTTGGCAATATAGTTACTGAGATGAATGACCTTATGATGGGAATGACAGCATGGGTTATGAAACTTGCACCAATGGGTGTATTTTTCCTAATATCTAGAACATTTTCTAACCTAGGCTTTGATGCTATCTTATCTATGCTATCATATATGGCATCAGTTCTTGGTGGCCTTGTAGTCCAACTACTAGTAGTTTATATGATTTTGTTGACTGCCTTTGTAAGAGTGAATCCATTTAAGTTTTTAAAGAAATATGCGCCTGTAATGACCTTTGGTTTTTCAACAGCATCATCTTCTGCTACCGTCCCAATCAATATTCAAACACTTGAAGATATGGGAGTTGATAGGAAAATATCATCATTTACTATCCCTCTTGGGGCAACAGTAAATATGGATGGTACGGCTATCATGCAAGGAGTAGCAGTAGTCTTTATAGCCAATGCTTACGGTATTACCCTAAGTCCAACAGACTTTTTGACAGTAATACTTACAGCGACAATTGCTTCAGTTGGTACAGCTGGTATACCATCAGTAGGTTTAGTAACACTTTCAATGGTTCTAGAATCAGTTGGCCTTCCAGTAGAAGGTATTGCAATCATCATGGGTATAGATAGAATCTTAGATATGGCAAGAACGACAATAAACTTATCTGGCGATGCTACAGGTACAATAATTGTAGCAAACTCAGTTGGAGCCTTTGATAAAGCAAAATTTAATAGTTAAAAAATAAGGGGCTGTTGCAAAAGTCCTAACATAGAAAAAAGACGAGGAAACTAAACATCCTCGTCTTTTTCTGATACAATGTATTTATGAAAACCGTTACAAATACATCATCACTAACTAATTTTACACTAGTTAATGATACAATTCAATTAAAATTAAACTTTAATACAGAAATATACATTCAAAATGATGTTAAACTAAGGCTTGTAAAAAATATAATTGAAAGGATAGATCTAGCAGAATTAAAAAAAGTCTACTCATC
>NZ_HG003690.1:267652-284922 GCF_000312365.2 Anaerococcus provencensis
GTGCATCAGGCTTCATCATAGGAGAAAATGTATCACACCATCCATCCGATATGTACACCCTAAAACCATTCTTAAAAAAACTACAAGAAAACTATCCAAACAAACTAGACAAAATAGTAGCAGATGCAGGATATGAAAGTGAAGAAAACTATGTATATCTAGCAGAGAACAATCTAACATCCTACATAAAACCATCAAACTATGAAAAATCCAAAACACGGAAATATAAAAAAGAACAAGCATTTAAGGAAAGCTTAAACTATGATGAACATCAAGACAAATACATATCAGAAGAAGGTAAAGAATTCGTAAGATGTAAAGATAGATATAGAAAAAGAAAAAGCGGATATGTAACAACAACTAAAGTCTACAGGTGTTTCGACTGGAACAAAGATGGTAAAAAAACCAAAGGAATCTACATATCAGAAACATTCCAAAAATATAGAAAAGAATCCTTAGAAAACATAAGATCAGCCCAATGAATAGAAGAAAGATTAAACAGATCAATCCAATCCGAAGGAGCATTTTCCAAAATAAAATCAGGACTAAACTACAATAGATTCCACCACAGAGGAAAAGCAAAAATAATAAGTGAAATATGCCTATTGTCAATGGCACTAAACTTAAACAAATTATCATCAAAAATAGAAAAAAGAAACTTAGAAATCATAAAATATAAAGCTGCCTAAGAAAAAAATATTAAAATGAGGATCTCTATTACTTGAGCCTAATTTTAAAGAAAATGTGGAAAAATTTATCCTCATGTTTAAAAACTGTACAGAATATTATGGCTTGATATAAATATACAATAAAAAAAGTGATGAGCAGAATAGATTTTCCTATTCTGCAACACCACCTTATTATTTTGCCATTTTTATAGATAAAATGTGTAAAAATAGTATAATTTCACAAGAATAGAAGGTGAATATGATATATTTTGACTATGCAGCAACGTCTGTAAAAAGAGAAGAAATTTTAGAATATATAATAAAAAACAAGGAAGCCTTTGATGGCAATCCTGATAGCTTGCATGCTATGGGCAGACAAGCTAAAAAAATACTAGAAGATTCCAGGAGAAAAATTGCCCAATCAATTGGTGCGGATCCAAGAAATGTGGTTTTTACATCTGGTGCTAGCGAGGGAAATAATACTGTTATCAGGGCTTTTAAAGATAATAAAATTATAACAAGTGCTATAGAGCATGATTCTATACTTAATACCATAGATAAAAATAATGCTATATTGCTTGATGCAAATCAGGATGGAAGAATTTCTCTTAGAGATCTTAAAGAAAAGATTGACGATGAAACTAAGCTTGTGGCTATAATGTATGTAAACAACGAGACTGGAGCCTTTCAACCTGTAAAAGAAATCGGCGAATACCTAAAAGATAAGGACATCTGGTTTCACGTGGATGCTGTCCAGGCCTATGGTCATATTGACATAGATGTTGAAGAAATTCATTGTGATTCTCTATCACTTTCTGGCCACAAAATTGGTGGACTAAATGGTTTTGGTATTTTTTATATGAGAGAAAATCTAAAGCCATTAATCACAGGTGGGGAGCAGGAAAAAGATAGGCGTGCAGGAACTTCTTTTGTAGGTGGAGCATATTCTATGGCAGAATCTTTCCCACATATGATAGAAGAAAGAGTTCATATTAAGGAATTGAAATCATATTTTATAGAAAAACTTGAAAAGTCAAACATTTCTTATGAAATCAATGGGTCTACAGAAAATTCATCTGACCATGTGCTAAACTTATACTTTAGTGATTATAAGTCAGATTTTCTACTAACATATTTGGATATGAATGGAATTTGTGCATCGGCCGGTTCTGCTTGTAGGGCTGGATCCATATTGCCAAGCCATGTCATTACCAATATGTATGATGAAGATAGAGCAAGACATTCTATACGCTTCTCCTTTGGTTATACCAATACAAAAGAAGATATTGATAAAGTTATAGAAGTCCTAGAAAGGCTAAATAATGAAAGATAAGAAAGATACAAAAGTAGTAGTAGGCATCAGTGGGGGAGTAGATTCCTCGGTAGCCGCCCTACTATTAAAAGAAGAAGGCTATGATGTAGTCGGTATTTTTATGAAAAATTGGGATGATACTGACGAAAATGGCGTTTGCACTGCAGAGGAAGACTACGAAGATGCAGTAGCTATAGCAAACCAAATAGGAATCCCATACTATTCTATAAACTTCGAAAAAGAATACTACGACAGGGTCTTCACTTATTTCCTAGATGAATATAAAAAGGGAAGAACACCAAACCCAGATATAATGTGTAACAAGGAAATCAAATTCAAAGCATTTTTGGACTATGCCAAGAACTTGGGAGCAGATTATGTAGCAACTGGCCACTATGCTAGAGTAGATAGATCAGGGGAAGAAACAGTCATGCTTCGTGGCCTTGATAATAACAAAGACCAAACATATTTTTTAAGCCAACTTTCCCAAGAGCAAATCAAAGATGTTTTGTTTCCTGTAGGTGAATTGCAGAAATCTGAGGTACGTGAGATAGCTCACAAATACAAGTTGGCAACTGCTGACAAGAAAGATTCTACTGGGATTTGCTTTATAGGAGAGCGTGATTTCAATGAATTTCTATCAAATTACTTACCAGCCCAACCAGGCAATATTGTAGATACAGATGGCAATATCCTAGGCAAACACGAGGGTTTGATGTATCACACCATAGGCCAAAGAAGAGGACTAGGCATTGGTGGAGAGGGTGAAGCCTGGTTTGTTTGTGGCAAAGATCTTGAAAAAAATGAACTAATAGTTTGCCAGGGCAAAAATAATCCACTATTATTTTCAGATAGGCTTTTGGCAAGTGAATTCTCAACTTTTACCAATAAAAAAATCCCAACAGAATTTGATTGTACAGCCAAATTCCGCTACAGGCAACAGGATATCAATGCCCATGTAAAAGTGCTTGATGATAATCATGTGGAAGTGACATATGACCCAACAAAGGCAGTAACTCCAGGACAAGCTGCTGTATTCTACATGGGAGAAGTTTGCATTGGTTCAGCTATTATTGATGAAGTTTACAACGGAGATAAGAGACTTAAGGTCTGATGTTAAGACTACTAGGAAACTAGTAGTTTTTTATTGGTATAAATACAATTAATAACTATGTAGGTGTGATGATAAAATTAATAATTATAAATAAACTTTAACTAAAAAATACTAAATATAACTAAAAAAATAACTATATTTTCATATAGAAATTATATAATTTAAGTACAAGTGCTTCTGATAGACCTTGATATTGCAATGTTTAAAAAATAAAGAATAAATGTTTATTAGAAATATAATCGGGTATATATTTACCAACATAATTTTAACACATTTGTGATAATCTTATGTATAAAAGAAAAGATGATGAATAAGGAGGAAAACCATGAATAAAAAGTTATTGCTAGCAGGTCTTTGCATATCTTTTGCTCTATCGCCTGCACTAGTTGCAGAAGCTAGTGATAATGCAGAAGTAACTGCAACAAGCACAGAAGCGCCAGAGAATATGCCTATAGATAAGATTCCAGAAGATGCTATGAATAAAGTATTTGTTGTAAAGGAAATAAACGAAGAAGGTACAAGCGCTGTACTATATGAAGAAGGCAATAAAAACAGTGAGTATGTACTAGACTTAAATCAATTCCGTGACGATGATGTAAAAGTCAACAACCGTTACAAGATTTATTGGAATGGGGTTGCCTTCACATCATTCCCAGCAAAATTTGGCCATATATATAGGGTAGAAAAACTTGATCCTGTAGAATCTGACAAACCAGAAAATATGCCTATAGATAAGCTTCCAGAAGATGCTGTAAACGAAATATTTGTTGTAAAGGAAATAAACGAAGAAGGTACAAGTGCTGTTCTATATCAAGAAGATAATGAAAAGATTGAATACGTACTAGACTTAAATCAATTCCGTGACGACGATGTAAAAGTAAATAACCGTTACAAGATTTATTGGAATGGAGTTGCCTTCACATCATTCCCAGCAAAATTTGGCCACATATACAGAGTAGATAAACTTGATCCTCTAGATGAGGACGATGAGTTCGAAAATATGCCAATTGATCAGATACCGGAAGATCATGAATCAATGGAGTTTGAAATATTAGAAATTAACAAAGAGGATGAAAATCCTATGGCGACTCTTGCAGAAGTTGGCAATCCAGATAATAAGTATGTAATAAAGCTTAAAATGTTGCTAGATAAATATGCTGGAGTTGGCGATGTTTATAAAATATACTGGGATGGAGTTTCACTAAAATCTTACCCAGCCCAATTTGGAAAAATATATAGGGTTGAAAAGGTAAAGGCAAATCATTATGACGAATCCGAAATGAAAGAACTTGCTATATCTATGTTTGATGCCCTAGTACAAAACCAAGCTGCTTCGATTCTATTAGAACAAAGTCCAAAAACAATTGCAAATATTAAACCATCATTAGAAAAACTTATGGGTGAAACTAATGGACTAATGGAAGAAGCCTATAGTGTGTTCTTAACTGACAAAGAAAATGGAAATAAAGATACTGCTATAGTTAAGATTATACAGTACAAATATGATAAAAAGCTTGAATCAATGAGTGATCAAGAATTAGCAAAATCAATCTTCCAAAATATGATTATGACAAATGCAGGTAAGATGCTCCTAGACAAAACACCAAAAACTGTAAAGAGCATCGAAAAAGAACTTAAAGAAAAAGTTGAAAGCTCAGAAAAACTTGTAGAAGATGCAATTAAGACATTAAAATAACAAAGTGTAAGTGCCTCAAATCTTAGATTTGGGGCATTTTTGGCATTAAAAATAGGTGATACTCATAGAGACTGGCAGATAAGTTTATAGTCAAGTTCATAATATTGTGTAAATTCATCTAGAATAATATTTTCTATTACATTTTAATATATAATTTAGATGATATTACATACAACCCTCGTTGATATCGATGAGAATTGGTTTCCAAAAGCCAACGGGCTGGATATTAAGCGTATAGCTGAATTTTCATTAGGAAATGTTCTTATTGCTTTTTATTGTCTTATAACTTCATCATTTAATTTTTCTAAACAATTGCTTGACCTATGTTTGCTTTGTATTACATCATTAGTTAAATATGCAAAAGCATCTTCAAATCCTTCATTAGAGTATTTAAGAAGTCTTGAAATTTCTTTTCGCTTTCGTATTTTACGAATATTTCATCTTTAATTTTTCTTGATTTTAGTAGACTTTTGTGGAAATCTGATATTACCATTTTAAGTCCAGATTGTCCTCTAGTTTTCAGATGCTCAAAGAAGTTAGTCCAAGAGCTTTCAATTTCTCTATCGCATATATCAAAGCCTATAATCTCTCTATTACCTTTTTCGTTTATTCCTATTGCTATATGGCGTAATTTTGACACTACTCTTCTGTTTTCTCTTACTTTTATATATATTACGTCTACTAGTAGGTAGGGGTATTTTATTGTACTTAGGTCACTATTTCTCCATTGCTTTACTTCTTGGTCTAGTTCTTTGCTTAGTGATGATACAAAGGATTTTGAGTATGTTTTCCCGCATAGAGTTTCTATTACTTTGGACACTTTCCTTGTCGATACTCCTTGAACATACATTTCTAACATGGTGGTAAGTAATGCTTTTTCATTTCTTTGATATCTTTCAAAGATTTCTGTTGAAAATTTATCATCTCTTGTCCAGATACTATTAGGGTGAGTATTTCAGTTAGGACCTCTTTGATATGCTTTATTTTCTAAGTGATCGCCCCTTTCTTTTTATATAAGCTCGTTAAATTCTTTAATTAGGAAGCTTTTGACAAATCGTTTTTAACCTATGCATTGAATAAATTTTGAACATCTTCTGTGTTTATTGTAAAATGTATTTGGGTAATTTATTCCTCCTAGGTATTTTTGTTGGTAAAAAACATTGTACTAGTTAAGGTTTCAAATGAACTTTTCTGTTTACATAATTATAAGAACTTTATCAAAGCATTTATTTTTTCTATATTCATAACTAATAAAATTAGGATTACTAAAAATGTTAAGAAAATTTTACAAACGTTTTTTTTGGCTATAATAAAAATAAAGAAAGCAGGTCAATAGGAGAAAAATATGAAAAAATCTATAAGAATTACAATGATGACATTAATGGTGGCAATTTTAATACCATTATATTCTAGTGCTGAAAACAGCCATGAAGATAAATATTTTAAGTTTGAATTTGGTAGGTTTTATTTCACTCAATCTACTGACCCTAGGAAAAAATATGATACGTCTCCGATATATTGTAATGTAAAATCTATTTGGACAACTGGTAATGGTTTTAAATTAGCTGCAGTTAGAGGGAACCATTCACCGTCAACATTTACTCCCATTACTTATGTTACAGGACCTGGTGTTTATTACCTAAAAAGTAATATAAAAGAAGATGCTCGATCAAGGGGAACAGTATCCACAGCTAGTATAAGATGTCAAAAATATGGAAGTTTTGATAAGGGAACAGTCAGCGGAGTTTGGTCTCCAGATTCATATAAATAAGTAAAATATTAAATTAAATGATTTTTAGACTTGCCTTCTTATAATAAAAAAAAGGAATAATTTATGAAAAGGTTTATATATATTATTTTATCACTTATATTAATAACATCATGTTCTAAGAAAGATGGTAGTTATGCAAAAGATTATAAAAAAGAAGTTTTAAGCAAAGCAAATAATCCAGATGAAAAAGAAATTCTAAATAAGATTGCGCACCATAAAGATAAAGGAGTATATAAATATATTACTTATAACACTGATGATAATAGTGTTATACAGGAAATGGTAAAAGGAATAGATGATGGTATAGAATTTACAATAATGGATAAAAGTGATTATTATTTCAATGACGGGAAAACTATAACTTGGGCAAATACTAATAAAAACTTATATTATATAGATTCTTCTAATGGTATTAATGATGATGAAAATGATGAGATAAATTTTTATCAGGAGTTAAGTGAAGAATTAAGCGAAATAGTTACAGATGATCAATTTGTGCTTTTAAAATTTAATGATGGTAGCTATTCAAAATATGACTTTAAAAGCTTAGATTTAATAGAAGAAGCATTTGAAGGAAATGGGAAAAAACTTATACAAAAATTGGAAGACAAGCAAGATGATGTAAAGGCTTCTTATGATAAGTACATTAAGGTAATAGATGGCATGGAAAAGGCCAGTACAGTCGGGGAAGTGACTGGAAATGAATAAAAAAAATAAATTTATAAAAATTTTGCCCTTTATTATTGTTTTACTAGTGGTTATAGCTTTGATTGTAAGGGCAAACAAGGGATTTCCACAAAAGCAAAAAATTGAAGAAACCTCTCTTAACGAATATCTGGACTTAAATGATATAAGCATTATGGTTACTGATAAGAAAATTGCAAAGAAAGATTCTGATGGTTTTCCTATAGTAGCCATTAATTTTTGCATAAAAAACAATACTTCAAAAGATATGGATTTATCCAATGTGTCTGAACTAATAACTTTATATCAAGGCTTTGATAATGGTATGATCCAAAATCTAGATTATGGTATTGATGATGAGTCTAATAATTTTCCTATTTATGATGATAAGGACTTAATAATAGGGCCTAACGAAGCAAAAGAATATGTTTTTTATTTTTATTTAAGCAAAGATGAAAGTACTGATAAAAACTTCATTTATATAGACAAAACTTTATATGAAGATGACTTTAATAATTGTTTAGAAAATGGAACTATATTGTATAAGACAATTGCATTAGGAGCATTTGATGAATAAATCGTATTTGATTAGAACTATCAATAGAAAAAGATTTCTGATATTATTGGTGGCTACAATTGTTATAAATTTCTTTGACTTTTATAAAGGAAATAATGAAGTTACATATGTTGATAGATTTCCTTTACAATCTGCCCTAAATATGAATATGCTTGTTCAAGGTTCTTGGAGACTTGGAGGAATACTTTACATGTTCTTGGTGTTTGTTCTAGCAGCTCTTCCTTTAAGTGATGTTCTTGTTGAAGATAGGAAAAGTGGATATACCAATCAGATTTTGCTAAAAATATCTAAAAAAACATATATAAAATCTCTTTATGTAAATAATTTTATCTTCGGGGGATTATTTGCCCTATTGCCTGTTTTTATAAATTTATTTTTGTGGATGATGGTAAGGCCACTTTTTGCGATGAACTATATCAGTGGCAATCTTGGAGGCTTTGAGTTTTTGGCAAATTTATTTGTAGATTGTACACCCGTTTTTTTTATTTTACATTTTTTCTTTGTATTTTTTGTTGGTGGTATGATAGCTTCCCTTGCTTTAATTATAAATGATAAATTAAATAACCAATATGTAGGTGGCCTAGTGGTTTTAGCAGTTGATATTATTGTGTCAATTATTTGTATGATATATAGCAGTGTTACTAATAGCAATAGTATCTTAAAAGGACTCAGAGAGCTTATTATAAATAGATCCTTGCCTTCCAATATAATTTCTTGGGTTTATTTAACATTATGCTTACTAATACCTATAATATATTTGAAACAGAAAGAAAAATCGGAAGAAATTATATGAAAATTTTTATAAGAGATTTAAAGTATCAAGTTAAAAAATTTTTATTACCCCTACTTGTATTAGTTATTGTATATACTTTTATTGTATTTTTAACGTTAGACCTAAAGGAAGATATGTCTCTGATAGAAAGTTTTTTTAATGGAGCCTATTTTGATTCTGGTGTTATAACACAAATTAGTGGTATGACAATACCAGATAGGTGGCTTTTGTTGCACCTTATACCTGTTATTAGTCTTTTGATAATATTTATAAAAGATCACTATGAAAATGGTATATACACAATATTAAAACTTGATAAAAAGACGCATTACTTTTTTTCAAAAATACTTGCTTCTATTATAATTAATGTTGTATCAATTGCTATTTTTGCTATACCATTTTTAATTTATATAAGTTCTGAAAATGGAAATGATCCTAATCTAGTTACTTTATTTAAAGAAGTTATGTTTTGCCTAACCTTAGAAAATATAATTCTTACCATAGGAGCAATTATTATTGCTCTGCTAAGTTCTACTATGGTTGCTATATTTGCGGTGATTTCAAATATGGCTATCGCTATGGCAAGTAATTTTCCTTATATAATTGGTCAATCAAGCTTAGCTTATATGCAGGATACTTTAGGTGGACCATTGAAATTTACCAATAATCTTATTTTTTTATTTGTTCTGCTTGTAATATTGATAGTCTTTTCCTACATATATTTTAATAGATATAATTATTATGGAGATGAAAAATGATAGAAGTTAATAATCTTAAAAAAACCATCAAAGGAAATATAATACTTGACAATATCAATCTAAAATTAGAAGATGGCAATATTTATGGCTTTGTTGGTAGAAATGGCTCTGGCAAAACCATGCTTTTTAGAGCTATTTGTGGCTTAATTACAATTGATGAAGGAGAGATACTAGTAGATAATAAAAAATTAAATAATAACTCTATCACACAAGATGTAGGTTTATTGCTAGAAAATCCATCTTTTATAAAAGGTTTATCAGGTTTTGATAATCTTAGAATGATTGCATCAATTAGACAAATTGCTGATGTAGCTAGGATTAAGGAAGTTTTAGATAAAGTTGGCTTGACTGACGCAAAAGATAAAAAATACGAAGAATATTCCCTTGGCATGAAGCAAAGACTAGCTATAGCAAATGTTATCATGGAAGTTCCAAATATTCTAATATTTGATGAGCCAACAAATGCTATTGATGAAGAAGGTGTTGTTGTCTTGAAAAAGATTATAAAAGAAGAAAAGGAAGCTGGCAAATTAATTTTAATAGCAAGTCATGAGAAAGAAATAATTGAAGAACTTTGTGATAAAGTTTTTTATATGAAGGATGGAAAAATAGTAGAATAGGTTTTTGTATACTTAAAATAGAATATGTATACTTTGGCAAAGATACCTCAACTTAGTTTTGAGGTGTTTTTTTGCTGTGATTAATTAAAAAGTGTATAATAATATACTTAAAAAATTTTGTCACGGCTTTATTTTTTTATGATGGTATAATAATATTGAAGGTTTTTGAGTAAAAATTGTTTTTTATTTTAGCTATTAAGAATTATAAAATTCAAAGTAAAGAAAGTTATAGGTTGATATGACCACTAATTATAATTACGACTTTATTGGATCTGATTTAAGAAAAATAAGAGAAGAAAAGGGCATTACAAGAAAGCAAATCGCCGAAGAAATGTTTATTTCTGAGGAAACTATAAGGAGAATAGAAAAGGGAGAGAATGATCCAAGACTTTCTACCTTAGTACCTATTTGCGAGTATTTGGATATTGACCTAAGAGATATAATAAACCATCAACAGGCCCTCTACCACAATATGGTAAAGCTAAGGAAGGATATAAATTTTTTGGTCAATAATTCTTCCTTAGATAAGGCAAAAGATTTAATGAGATCTTTTGAGGCCATGGATTTTAAGACAAATTTAAACTACGAAAAGGAACTTTTCGCTACTAAACATTATTTTAAGGGTATTTTGACCTTAAAGGATAATAGTATAGAAGCTAGTCCAGCAGATGAACTTGAGCAAGCTATGGCTGATATGAATCCCAAGTTTAAAGTAAATAAGTTTAAAGATTATAAGTATGATGAGTTCTCATTGAGGATATTACTAGCCTTGGCTATAAGTGAGTATAAAAAAGGTAATTTTGAATTATATAGAGATATGATGTTTGAAATAGAGGGATACCTGGACCCTGATATAGATAATTATTATATTTTTGCTTATAATGTTGCTACTACATATTTAAGAACCGGTAATAACAAAGAATCTTTAAAAATATGCGATATAGCTATAGCAAATGCTAAAAGTATAAAGGAGACTTATTATCTTAATATGATTTACTACCTAAAAGGAGTAAACCATATTGGTATGGAACAGATAAGGGAGGCCAAAGAAAGTTTTAATTACTCTTTAGCACTTACAAATATTTTTTCAGAAAATTCACTCTACGAAAGTATTTCCAAGCAAGTAGACATTATGCTTAGCAATCATAGATAATATATTTAATAAGAAAACACGCAAATGTGTATTTATTTTTTTCGCTAAGGCTGGTATTATAAAACTATCAAGGAGGTAGACAAATGAAATCATTAAAGAAAACTTTTATTTTTGCACTTTTATTATCTATAGCTTCATTTTTTGGAGCAAAGGATACTAAGGTAGCCATTAATACAGAATGGGATGATTATCTAATTGATCAATTTTATGTAATTGAAGATGTAGAAAACGTATAGCAATAATTAAACTCTTTAAAAAAATAAGAGGGTAGAATAATCGAATAAATACGCCAATATTCCAAATCGATTATTTTACTCTCTGCAAAAGTAAAACAAATTTTAAATGTTTACCTCTTTATTATAATATAAAAAGTTTATTTAGTAAACTTTAATTAGAAAAGGAGTAATAATGAAAAACAATAAACTATTTATCGGGGCACTATCAGTAACACTTCTTGCTAACACAATTGTACCAGCTTGCCAAACAGCAGGAAATGTCAGTCCACTAAGAACTAGTGTTGTATACGCAGCTGGGGAAGAATCTAACGATAAGGGTGACGCAGTAGCTAAATTAGACTACCTAGGAGATTTGATTAAGGGAATTGAAAATATAGCAGGTGGGCTAACAGGTAATCAATTAGATTGGCTAAAGGCTCTTAAAAATGCCTATGATTTGACATCTAAGATTCTTAAAAACGGCTTAGTAAGTGCTTCTGAAATCAGAACAAAACTTATCCCAAGAATTGACCTACTAATAAATGTTGCAGAAACTATAACAGCAGATGCTACAGAATTAGTGGATAGCCAACAACAAGCTCATGTTATAGTTGGTTTTTCTGTAACTCGTGCTTTACTAAAAGCTGTTGATTTATTTGAAGGCCCTGAAGGATTAAACAAAGCTTCTGATGACTTGAAAGCTTCATTAGAAAAAGCTCGCCAAGTGCCAAAGCTAACTGATGATTCCAAGAGAACTCACTATACCTTGGAAAAACTTGACAGAGCAATTAGCAACGCCAAATCAATTAGAAACAAGGAATTAAAATATAAACTAGATCCAAGTAAACTTGCTGAAGTAGATATGACTATCAAAAAAGCAGTAGACGTAAGAAGAAATGGTCAAGCTACAGTAAGTGAAGTTAACTCTATAACAGACGAACTAAATACCGTAATAGATGAAGCTTATAAGTCTATACCAGAAGGAGAAAGAACAGCAAATAAGCTTACAAAAGCTCCTCTTGCAAAAGACATACAAGTTGCAAAAAACTTACGTGATTTCAAATTAAAAGGAAATGTTGATTCATCTGTTATAAAAGAACTGAATAGAGCAATCGCAAAAGCAAATAGAGTATTAAACGATAGCAAAACTACTGTAAATCAAGCAAATGCTGCTGATGAAGAGATACTAGCTGCAATAAAAACAGCAGAAGCTGCTCTAGTAGCAGAAGAGAATCCAAGCGAAGTAGTCGAAGAAGAAATTAGTGAAGAAGAAGTTAGCGAAGAGACAAGTGATGAAATAGAAGCTTATGACGAAAATGAAGAAGCATCTATTGATGAAAGTTTAAGTGAAGAAGAAAACCTAGTAGAAGAGAATATAGAAACTGAAACTATTGAAGAAATAGACGAATAATAAATAAGAAAATGACCTCCTAGGATTTTTCATAAGGAAAAAAGTAGGAGGTCATTTTATTTTTTAGCTTAACACAGTCTTAACAAGTACCGTGTTATTATTGGTATAGGTTAAGGAGGGTATTATGAAGAAAAAATTAATACTAACAACAAGTTTAGCTCTTGCCTTGGCAATTACAAATATTGGTCAAGTTAGAGCAGATGATTTAAAAGATGAAATTAAAGATGAAAGCAAAATTGAAGAAGTAATGGATGAAAAGGATGAAAAAGTCACAGAATCTTATATTGTAAAAGAAGTCAAAGATGACTATGTAATTCTTAACAAAAAAGGCTATGAAGATGACCTTTACCAAGTAGAAAAAAGTGCATTTGAAAAAATGAAGCTTGAAGCTGGCAAAGAATTTGAAATCACAAGTGATGGAATAATACTAAAATCCAATCCAGCTCAATTTGGCAAAATTTATGAAATCAAAGAAGCAGCAAAAGAAGAAGCTACAGAAGAAAAAGTAACTGGCCAATTTCAAGTTAAAGAAGTTAACGAAGAAGGGGTCATTGTAGAAAAAATTGGATCTGAATCTGAAAAATATATGGTTGAGAAAAAATATTTTGATGATGATGTAAAAGTTGGAGATAAATATAAAATCACTCACAACGATATAGTAATGAATTCATATCCTGCACAATTTAACAAGATTTTTGATGTAGAAAAAATTGAAGAAGCAGCGAAAGAAACTGCAAGTATCACAAATATTTACAAGGTAAAAGAAGTAAATGAAAATGGTGTTACCCTAGCTTACTATAGCAAAGAAGATGGATCAGAGCTAATGGAAGATAGTAGCGACTTGTACATGGTTGAGAAGAAAGAATTTAAAGATGATGTAAAAGTTGGTGATAAGTACAAAATCACCCACTCAGATGAAATTCTTACAAGCGAACCAGCGCAATTTGCTAAAATCACCAAGATTGAAAAGATAGCAGAAAGTAAAGCTACAGATGAAAATAAGTCAAAAGACAATAAGTCTAAAGACAACAAATCTAATAATATGAAAACACCTGACAAAAAAGATGCTACTAAAGATAAGAAGCCTAGTGACAATAATAAAATGAACAATACCAAAGAAAATAAAGATGGTAAAATGGCTGGCAAAAATCCTAAAACAGGAATTGTAAGTTCATTAGGACTTGTAAGCCTACCATTGCTTTCAGCAGTAGCACTTTGGAAAGAGACTGTGTAAAATTTTGTGTATAGAAACCTCCTGATTAGGGTAAAATCAACTAATCAGGAGGATTTTTTATGCCAAGAAAAAGGCCCGAATCAAGAGGAAGTAAGATAGCAAAAATGTTAATCGAAGAATACAAGCCTCAAAGCGCTCAAGACATTCAAGAAGTGTTAAAAGAACTTCTAGGAGACACTATGGAAGAACTTTTAAAGGCAGAACTTGATGAACATTTAGACTATGAATATGGGGAAAAACCATTATCACTCAATACAAGAAACGGTTCAAGTAAAAAAACTGTTAAATCATCCTATGGAAATATAGATTTAAATATTCCAAGAGATAGAGAAGGATCTTTTGAACCACAAGCATTAAAAAAGTACGAAAAAGATATATCTAATATAGAAAACCAGATAATATCGATGTACGCAAAAGGGATGACCACAAGAGATATATCAAGTCATATCAAAGATATTTATGGATTTGGCATATCTGAAACAATGGTAAGCAAAATAACCAACAAAATACTACCAACCATAGAAGAATGGCAAAATAGACCATTAGAAAAAGTCTACCCTATGGTATTCCTAGACGCTATACACTACCATGTAAGAGAAAACAACATAGTAGTCAAGAAAGCAGTATACATTGCATTAGGATACAATCTTGAAGGTTTCAAAGAAATACTAGGAATGTGGGTAGGAGAGAATGAATCAAGCAAATATTGGCTTTTAGTATTAAATCAGCTAAAAGAAAGAGGCCTTGATGATATACTAATAATATCGACAGACAACCTACCTGGCTTTAGCCAAGCCATAGAAGCAGTATATCCAAAAGCAGAAATACAAAAATGCATAATCCATCAAATAAGAAACTCAACAAAATATGTATCCTACAAAGACATAAAAGAATTAATGAAAGACTTAAAAGCAGTATACAAAGCACCAACAGAAGACTTAGCCCTAACTAATCTAGGCATCTTTGAAGAAAAATGGGCTAAGAAATATCCTATGTGCGTAAGCTCTTGGAAAAACAACTGGACAGAACTATCCACGTATTTCAAATATCCAGAAGGAATAAGAAAACTAATATACACAACAAATGCCATGGAAAACTTCAATAGACAACTAAGAAAAGTTACTAAAAACAAGACCATATTTCCAAATGACTATGCTCTACAAAAAAGTTTGTATTTAGCAATGGTAGATGCCTCAAGTAAATGGACAAGCAGAATACGTGGCTGGGATCAAATCTTATCACAATTATCAATATTTTTTGAAGGGAGGTTTTAAATAAGTAAAAAAATCGAGTATAAAATCTGCTGTAAATTTTCATGAAAATTTGACAGTTTATTAAAGTTGTGTAAAATTAAGACAAGCTCCATTCCTATAGGAATGGACATATATTGATACATAAAAAATGTATCAACCCTTACCCTTACTCAGGATTTAGGTTGATACACAAAATTATTTACATATCCTAAAAAATCGAGTAGGAGCTAACATGTAGCCCCTCTCACACCACTGTACGTGCCGTTCGGCATACAGCGGTTTAATTCAAATAATAATCCAAACAACTTTGAAGTCCTCGCTTTGCGAGGATTTCTTTGTTTATATGATGTAGTCCTGTGGTTTTGGCAACCGCTTGATAGTGGTCTCCAAATCCTACTGACTGTTTTGCCATCCACATCGGAACTCCTAACTTTCGAAGTCCCCATAGGCGTTTTTCACTAGTCTTCCACTGCTTCCATATGACTATTCTCATTCTTGTTCTAAGTCGTTCATCTATCTTTCTAAGGACCGTCTTCATATCTCCTAGTCTAAAATAGCTTATCCACCCTCTAATTACTTGATTCAGTCTGTTGATTCGATAAGTCATTGCTACCGACCAGCTTCTCTTTGTTAACTGTTTCAACTTTCTTTGGAATCTTTGGATTGATTCTTTGTGTGGTCTTGCTTTCCATTCTTCTTTGTCTTTCCAAAAACCATATCCTAAATATTTTAGCTTTCTTGGTTTTGTAACTTTAGATTTTGTTGCATTTACTTTTAGTCCTAGTTTCTTTTCTATCCACTTTGTTACTGATGCCATTACTCTGTTAGCTGCTGCATTACTTCCTACAGTTATTACGCAGTCGTCTGCATATCTCACAAAGTGTAGCCCTCTTGCTTCTAATTCTTTGTCTAATTCGTTTAGCATTATGTTACTTAGAAGGGGCGATAGATTACCTCCTTGTGGTGTTCCCTTGGGTGTTTCTTCATATTTTCCTTTTATCATTACTCCTGCATTAAGATATTTCCTAATTAGAGATTCTGTGTCTGGGTCATGTATGAGGTTATGAACCAAGGTCATGAGTTTGTCTTGTGGGACGTTGTCAAAGAATTTCTCTAGATCTATGTCTACAATATAGGTGTATCCGTCATTAAAGTATTCAAGCAATTTCACTATCGCTTGTTGTGCTCTGCGATTTGGTCTAAAACCGTAACTATTATCACTAAAGTGTGGTTCTGCTATTGGTGTTAGAACTTGTGCAATTGCTTGTTCTATGACTCTGTCTACTATTGTTGGTATTCCTAGATTGCGTACACCTCCATTTGGTTTTGGTATTTCTACTCTTCTGACCGGTTTTGGTTTATACTTTCTTCTTCGAATTTTGTCTCTAATTTCTACCCAGTTGTTCTTAAGATATTGGTCTATTTCTTCGGTGGATATTCCATCTATTCCTTCTGCTCCTTTGTTTGCTTTCACTTTGTTTAGTGCTGCAAACATGTTTTCTCTACTGAGTATTTGTTCTAGCAGTCCTGACATTTGGATTGTCTCCTTTCTTTGTTATGCTCTGTATCCTCTTACTCCTAGCTCCTGTGAAATTTTTCCGCCGTTACGTCTTTGGTACGATTTTCTCGTCGGATATGGATACAGACTTTTGCAAGTCCATTTGACTTTGAATTATTCAGCCCTTCGCTCCACCTCTATTACAAAGGCTTCAATACTACTATGGCTTTTGCTGACTTCTCACTATTCGTTGCTACTACTTATTCGCTAGTGAGACCTCACGGGATAAGCCATCAATCTTTCCTTGTCTACCTGCCTAATCTACTTGCATGGTTTACGGTTGCCTTTTGGACTTCACGACTTTTGGTTCGCTTGTCCACCGTGCAAGCCTTAGTATTAGGTTTCTGTTCGTCAGGCTACAATTTTGCTATCCCTTCTTCTCGCCTGTACCTCACGGTACAAGCCTTGGGAATTGCTATGAGGTTCGCTGGCAACTACGCCCTTCGTGGACTTTCACCACAGATTGATGACATG
>NZ_HG003691.1 GCF_000312365.2 Anaerococcus provencensis
TTAAGCAGAAGCTGAGAAAGTGGTGCATGTGGAGATAATACTCGGAGCCCCAATAGGGGCGTGCCGGTATTCGCGCCTTCTAGGCGCTGTGGAAACTACCAGCTAAGCTGGTAGTTCTGATTGTATTTTTACATAAGAAAAACCAGAAAAAGTATAAAACTAATCCTGGTATCTTTGTCTTGTATTTTAAAGTAAGTATATGCCCTTGTTTTCCAGAGCCTTTCTGTGTTGATCTGGCCAGTAGGAAACTTGGACTTCTCCTATGTGGGCTTTTTGTAGGAAGAACATACATAGCCTAGATTGGCCTATACCTCCACCTACAGTAAGTGGTAGCTTTCCTTCTATTAGCATTCTGTGGTATTCGTATTTTAGTCTTTCTAGGTTATTTGATAGTTTTAATTGTTCGTTTAGCCTGTGTGGATCTACTCTGATACCCATTGATGATAGCTCTAGTTGGTCATCTAGAACTGGGTTATATACTATTATATCTCCGTTTAGTAACCAGTCGTCATAGTCTGGGGCACGGTTATCGTGTTTTTTACCATTTGATAGCTTGCCACCTATTTGCATTAAAAATATTGCCCCGTATTCTTTGGCAGCAAGTTTTTCTCTTTCAGTTGCATCCTCGATTTCAGGATATTTTTGTAGTAACTCTTCTGTAGTTATGAAGGTTATTTGATCCTTTAAAAGCTTGTGCCTATCTGGAATAAGTGTAGATAGGTATTCGTCAAGAGATTTTAGGGTTCTATATATTACTTCCACTATTTCTTTTAAGTATTTTTCGTTTCTGTCTTCTTTATCTATTATAAGCTCCCAGTCCCATTGGTCTACATAAAAAGAGTGGGTATTGTCAGGAACTTCGCAACGCCTGATGGCGTTCATATCTGTGTATAAGCCTTCGTGAACTTTAAAGTCATATTTTTTGAGGGCATATCTTTTCCACTTGGCAAGGGAGTGGACTATCTCTAGCTCTTCCTTGTCAGCATTTGGTACATCAAAGATTACTGGACCTTCGTGGCCATTTAGGTTGTCATTTAATCCAGATTCTGTTGATACAAAAAGTGGAGCACTGACCCTCTTAAGGTTCAAATTGTTTGCTAAGTTTATTTGGAAATAATCTTTTATTTCTTTTATTAATAGTTGGGTGGTATACAAATCTTTGTTTGATTTATATCCTTCCGGGAAAATTACTTGTGTCATCATTGCCTCTTATCTAATTATTCATTATTTATAAATTATAATTTTATATGAGCCTATGTCAAGCTTGGGTAATTAGTGTGATAAAGAGTTTATTGCTATTAGAAGTGGGTAAAGTACTAATGTAGTTTGGAATATATGATATTTAGCCATAAATTTATGATTTTACATAAATTTTACAAAGGCTTTAACTAATCTTAATTATCTTCCTGTACACTACTTAAGAAAACAAAATTATACAAACTATAAGGAGATTTTTCATGACACTTAAAAATTCAAAAATAATTGCAGCAGCTTTATCCCTAGGATTAGTATTGTCTGCATGTGGTAACAACGCAGCTGAAAACAAAACAGAAGAGCCAGCTGCAACAACAGAAGAAAATAAAGAAGCTGATAAAACTGAAGAAACAAAAACAGAAGAACCTGCTGAAGAAGACAAAAAAGAAGAGGAAACAAAAGATACTGCTGACCAAGCAGACTATGACTTCTCAGTAATCTCAAGAGAAGAAGGTTCAGGTACAAGAGGAGCTTTCATCGAACTTGTTGGTCTTGAAGAAGAAGCAGCAGATGGCACAAAAGAAGACAAAACAACAGTTGATGCTGTAGTTCAAAACTCTACAAACGGTGTAATGACATCAGTAGCTCAAGATCCAAATGCTATCGGCTATATTTCTCTTGGTTCACTTAACGATACAGTTAAAGCTGTAAAAGTAGAAGGCGTTGAAGCAACAGAAGAAAACATTGTAAATGGTTCATACAAAATTTCTAGACCATTTAACCTTGCTTACAAAGAAGACAAACTAAACGATATTTCAAAAGACTTCTTAGCTTACTGCCTATCAACAGAAGCTCAAGAAATTGTTAAAGAAGAAGGTTATGTACCTCTAAGCGATACAAAAGCTTATGAAGGAGCTGAGGGTTTAAGCGGTAGCATCACAGTTGCTGGTTCTACATCAGTTACTCCATTAATGGAAAAATTCATCGAAGCTTACAAAGAACTTAACCCAGATGTACAAATCGACCTACAATCTACAGGATCATCTTCAGGTATTGAAGCAACAATAGACGAATCAGCAGACATTGCTATGGCTTCAAGAGAACTTAAAGATGAAGAAAAAGAACAACTTACACCAGAAGTTATTGCAACAGACGGTATTGCAGTAGTTGTTAATAATGAAAGTAAAGTTGAAGACCTAACAGTTGAACAACTAAGACAAATCTTCTCAGGTGAAATTACAAATACTGGAGATTTAAAATAATAAATGAAAAATTTTAAGGAAAGATTTGGAGAAATCATATTCCTTATATCAGCAGCAATGTCCGTAATACTTATACTATTGATTATATTCTTTATCTTTAGATCAGGAATAAAATTCGTAAGTAAATACGGACTTGTTCCATTTATAACGGGTTCTAAATGGGCCCCAACAGCAAAGCCTGCTAGCTTTGGAATATTTCCTATGATAGTAGGCTCTATTATAGTAACGCTAGTGTCAACTCTTATAGCCCTTCCTTTTGGCCTAGCTGTTTCTATATATATGGCATATTATGCTGGTAAAAGTTATGGATTTCTAAAATCACTAATCAATTTAATGGCAGCTATCCCTTCAGTAGTATATGGTTTCTTTGCCATGGTTGTGCTTGCACCAATTATAGGAAAGTTATTCCGTGCACCACAGTACAATATGCTTACAGCATCTATACTACTTAGTATTATGATTTTGCCTACAATGGTAAATATTTCAGAGAACTCTCTTCGTCAAGTACCAAAAACTTTTTATACAGGTTCCCTAGCACTGGGAGCAACAAAAGAAGAAACTATCCACAAAGTTATGATTCCATATGCAAAAAGTGGTATTTTCTCTTCAATAATCCTTGCTATAGGACGAGCTATAGGTGAAACAATGGCTGTATATCTAGTAATAGGTAACCAACCAAGGATGCCAGGTTCCATTTTAAAGGGAGCAAGAACTCTTACAACAAACATAGTTTTGGAAATGGGTTATGCATCAGGAATGCACAGAGAATCACTAATTGCTACAGGCATGGTGCTATTCTTCTTCATATTAATAATAAATATCTTATTTAATATTATCAGAGATAAGAATGAAAGTAAGCTATAATTATGAAACTAAGGAGTAAAATATGACAAAACCATATAAAATTTTTGTAATGTTATTTACTTTTTTGGCGTATGCTTTTAGTGGAATAATCATAGCTTATATTTTAATCCAAGGTATTCCAAATATATCGCCTGGATTATTTGAATGGCAATATACATCAAAAAATGTTTCCATTATGCCAGCATTAGTAACAACATTATTTACGATAATTTTAACATTATTAATCACATTACCAATGGGTATATTTACAGCAGTATACCTATCAAATTATGCAAAAAACAAGCGCTTTATAAAAGCTGTAAGATTTTCTACAGAAATCTTATCATCAATCCCATCAATTGTTTATGGTCTTTTCGGTTACTTATTCTTTGTAAGTGGAGTAAACATGGGACTTGGAATGGGATATTCGTTGATTGCAGGTTGCTTAACAATTGCAATAATGATCTTACCTACTATTATTAGAACTACAGAAGAAGCAATTAATACAGTAAACCCTTTGCAAGCTCACGCATCTCTTGCCCTAGGAGCTACTAAAATTCAAACAATTTTTAAAGTAGTAATACCAGAGGCTATGGATGGTATCTTGGGTGGTATATTCCTTGCAACAGGTAGGATTGTAGGCGAATCAGCAGCCCTTATTTACACCATGGGAACCCAACCTTCTGTACCAACCAGCCTCAAAAACTCTGGTAGAACATTAGCTATACACATGTATATGCTTTCATCAGAAGGATTCCACGTAAAAGAAGCTTACGCAACAGCAGTATTACTATTAATATTCGTAATTGTAATCAACTGGATATCAAGTAGAATTACAAAAGAATTAGTAAAATAAGAGGAGAAGTAAATGGATAAGCAAACATTTGAATCTTCATCTACATCTGATAATAAGGGAAAGTCAAAAGAAATATTAGATAATGCTGGTACTTCTTCTAATAAGAGTGCATCAGATATTAATATTGAAAACAAGGATGGAGATGAGACAAAAAAGGTTCATACCCTAGATTACAAAAATAGGTTTTCTGATTTGGAAACAGCTATTTTGGTAAAAGACCTTGACCTATATTATGGTGATTTCCAAGCCCTTAAGGGTGTCAATATGGATATTAAAAAAGGTCAAGTAACAGCATTTATAGGACCATCAGGATGTGGTAAATCAACAACCTTAAAATGCTTCAACAGAATGAATGATTTAATTGATTCTTGTAAGGTAGAAGGTCTTATAAAAATTAATAATCAAGATATATATCAACCAAATGTCAATGTGGTAGAATTGCGTCGTAATGTAGGAATGGTATTTCAAAGTCCAAACCCATTTTCAAAATCAGTTTATGACAATCTAACCTACGGACCAAAAATTGGGGGCATAAAAGATAAGGATACCCTTGATGAAATAGTAGAAACCTCATTAAAACAAGCTTCTATTTGGGATGAAGTAAAAGATAAGCTAGACCAAAATGCCCTTTCTTTTTCTGGTGGTCAACAACAAAGGATTTGTATAGCAAGAACCCTATCAGTAAAACCAGAAATCATCCTAATGGACGAGCCAACAAGTGCTCTTGACCCAATTTCTACAGCAGCTATTGAAGATTTGATGGAAGATTTGAAAGAGAAGTATACAATAGTAATAGTAACACACAATATGCAACAAGCTGCTCGTATCTCAGATCAAACAGCCTTCTTCTTAACAGGGGAAGTTATAGAAATGGATGATACAAAGACTATCTTTGAAGATCCAAGAGATAGAAGAACAGAAGACTACATTACAGGAAGGTTTGGTTAATCAGCATGAGAACTAGATATAGACAAGATCTAGATTCTGTTAGATCCATGGCAAATGAACTAATGGAATTGGTCATCCTTTGCTACGATAAGATTGATTTATACTTAGAAAACCAAAATAAAAAAAATCTTGAAGAAGTCGTTGAATTAAACGATGATATCAGAAGAAATGCAGCTGATATAGAAAGATTTTGCTTTGAGCTACTGGCTTTGCAACAACCAGTAGCCAGAGACCTTAGATTTTTGCAAATGAGTATAAAACTTGCAAGTACCTATAAAAGGATTTCCAGCCACCTAGCCCAAGCTGCTATGATTTTATTAGAATACAGCCTAACAGATGAAGAGATTGATTTTGTAAAAAGATTTATAACAAATGAAAAACAAATGGCTACAAATAGTATCGAAAGCTTTGTAAACAACGACAATGATCTTGGTTTAAAAACTATCGAAGATGATGAAGTAAACAACAGTTTATTTGAAGAGGCAATATCTTATATAGCTGATCAAAATAAGAAAAATGCAATTGGCCCTATGGAATTATCCGAAAAAGTGTTATTATATAAGTACTTTGAACGACTTGGAGATAGATTAGCAAGAGTAGGCGATCTAGCAACGAGGTTGTAGGATGATTTATGTAGTTGAAGATGATAAATCTATACGAAATCTAGTTGATTATGCTCTATCAGAAAAAGGCTACCAAATAAAGACTTTTGAAGACGGTTTAGATATTGTAGAGCTAATCAAAAAAGATGGTGGAGAGCTTTTAATCCTAGACATCATGCTACCAGGCAAGGATGGGATAGAAATTCTAGAAGAAATCCGAGAATTTTCTGATATACCTATAATCCTTCTTACAGCAAGAACGGATGAATTTGACAAGGTATTGGGCCTTGAGTCTGGAGCTGATGATTATATTACAAAACCTTTTTCCATCCTTGAACTCATTTCAAGGGTCAAGGCAATTTTGAGAAGATCTAGCAAAAAAGATAATGATCATGTAAACTACGATAATATTACTATCAACACTAGAAAAAGAACTGTAAAAGTTGATGGCCAACCTATAGATTTGACCTTCAAAGAGTTTGAAATGCTATTATTATTTATGAATAATATGGGCAATGTCATTACTCGTGAAGACTTCTTGCTAAAGATTTGGGGTTATGATTATGAAGGAGAAACTCGTACAGTGGATGTACATATAGCTTCTCTTAGAAACAAGCTACTAGCAGGTGGCAAGCATATAAAAACAGTTCGAAATCTTGGATACAAATTTGGAGACATATGAAAAATCTTGCCTTAAAAAAGATGAAAAGTCTAGCCTTAGTCCTTATACTGGCTAGCTTTTTAATCAGCAATTTTTTTTCCATAAAAAACAAAAAGGATGCTCAAAGTAATTTTTACGAAAATGCTTTGAGCTTTCTTTTACTTAAGGAAAATGAAGCTGACTTTTTGCATACATTAGAACAATTTAATAATACACACCCTCAGATATCTGTAGTATTTGTAGATGGCGATAATGATATTTACTACAATCCTAGCAATTTAAATGCAGGTAGGATCAAATCTAAGGCCAAGCTTGCCAAGACTCCCACAAATATCATAAAGGTTGACGATGGATTTTTGGGCTATAGGTTAAGTTTTGTGTCATATACTGATAAGCTTCTTGCCTTAAGTACCAGAAATAATATTGGCTTTTACCTATCATTTCCTTTACTTCTTGGCCACTTATTACTAGGTCTAATGGTTTATCTATATATTGATAAAAAACAAGCTAAGGAGATTGATTCTTATACATCAAGGCTTAAGATAAAATATGTAGACCATCTACTAAAAAGTAAGGATTATGAGGAATTTTCTGAAATATTACTTGCCTATATTGATAGAATTGATAGGCTAGATGATGAAAACTACACTCTTTCATCTAAGCTTAAGGAGTTTACATCTATTACTTCAAATATGAAGGAAGGTTTTATATTATTTGATGGCTTGGGCAATGTCGAGCTAATTAACGATTCAGCAAAAACTTACCTAGGAGTAGACAACACTGTAAAGATTACTAATCTAATAGATGACAGGGAGTATAGCCTGGCCCTTAGGGAAGCGGCAATATTAAAACGCAGTAAAGATTTGGATATCAACCTAAATGGCTATAATTTGCGTATATTTATAGACCCGCTTTCAACTTATTCAAAAAAAGCCTTTGCCATGATAATTATAGATAATACAGAAGAAAAAAGAGCTGAACAAATGAGAAGGGAATTTTCTGCAAATGTAACCCATGAGCTAAAAAGTCCCCTCACGTCTATAAATGGCTATGCAGAGCTAATTGCAACAGGTATTGCAAAAGAAAATGACATCCAAAAATTTGGCCAAATTATCTACAAAGAGGGCAATAGGCTACTTGAAATCATAGATGATATCCTTAAGATTTCAAGACTTGATGAGCAAAATTTTGAGAGATCCTTTGTAGAAGTCGATATCTACGATGTTGTCACAGCAACTATAGAAAAGTACGATCGCATAGCTTCTAGCAAAGATTTGACTGTTACAAATAAGATTAAACCATATAGAATTTTTACTTCGAAATCTTTATTTTATGACTTGGTTTCAAATCTTTTTGATAATGCCATAAAGTACAACAAGGTCTCTGGTAGCATCATAGTGGATTACGACCTAGGAGAGAATTCATATTTTCTTATTATCGAAGATACAGGTATAGGTATGAGTCCAGTTGATCAAAAGAGAGTTTTTGAGAGGTTTTATGTGGTGGATAAGTCCAGGAAAAGAAATCAAAAATCAACCGGACTTGGTTTATCTATAGTAAAACATATTTGTTCATATTTATCTTATGACATCAAAGTTGAATCCAAGCTTAACCAAGGAAGCAAGTTTATTATAGAGATACCCCTAGAACTTGATAGGGAAATATAGCTTATAGATGATGATAAATTTTTATCATTGCCTGTAAGCTATTTATCTGTTACAATTTATATAGAGATTGAGAGATAGGAGACAAATATGAAAGTTACAATTTGTTCATGTGCAAGGTGCACAGCTGCTGGAAATGAGTTCCTATATGATTATGCAAATCTAATCAAAAAAGACTTAGAAGTTGCCTATGATATAGAAAACTTAGGTCCACTACCAGAACTTGAAGTAGTTTACGAAAATATTATGAATGAGGCTGACAAACCAGAAAAATCGGCACCATTTGCAAAGATCGATGACAAATATTTCAAAAATGCTAAGCCAGAAGTATTGATGGAATACATTTTTGATCAGTTTCATCCAAGAAAACGTGGAGAGAATAGATGAAAGAATCTTACATAGATATATTACATATCAGAAGAATGGCCTTTGAGCATATTGCAAAGATTGCATATGAAAATAGGCCAATTACAGACATAGGACTTGAAGTTTATGACATATTGCCAGGAGAATCAGCCACATATAGGGAAAATATCTTCCGTGAAAGAGCTGTAATGGGCGAAAGACTTCGTATGGGTATAGGTCTAGATGCAAGAACTGCTGATAAGACAGATGCCATAACAGAAGGCCTAGATCAAATGGATGTCAAAGAGAGAATCTACCATCCACCTTTGGTTAGTGTTATAAAGATAGCTTGTGAGGCTTGTCCAGAAAATAAAGTTACTGTTACTGACCAATGTAAGGCATGTATTGGCCACCCATGTGTCAATGTTTGCCCAAAAAATGCTATAACATTTACATCAGAAGGTTCAATCATAGACCAAGATAAGTGTATCAAATGTGGTAAGTGTGTCGATGTCTGCCCATATAATGCCATCAACCACCAAAAACGTCCATGTGCAGAAAGTTGTGGAGTTAAGGCTATACATTCTGATGAACTTGGTAGAGCGCAAATAGATTCTGACAAGTGTGTTGCTTGCGGTAGATGTATATCTACTTGTCCATTTGGAGCTATATCTGATAAGTCAGAAATCTACCAACTTATAAAAGCTATCCAAGCTGACAAAAAAGTGTATGCAATCCTTGCACCATCATTTGTAGGCCAATTTGGTCCAAATGTCAGCCCAAAACAAATCAGAGAAGCTATAAAAGCACTTGGATTTACTGATGTAATAGAAGTAGGCCTTGGAGCTGACTTAACAACTATGAATGAGGCTCACGAATACCTTGAAAAAGTTCCTACAGGAGAATTTCCATTTATGGGAACCAGCTGTTGTTTCTCATGGAAGATGATGGTTAGAAACCAATTCCCAGAAATCAATGATTATATTTCAGAATCATCAACACCTATGATTTATACAGGTTTACAAATGAAAAAACGCGACCCAGATAGTAAGGTTGTATTTGTTGGCCCATGTATATCTAAGAAACTAGAAGCCTTGGAAGAAGAAGTAGCTGAAGTTATAGACTTTGTAATAACCTTTGAAGAGCTTTTAGGAATGTTCCTGGCCAAGGGAGTTGAGCCATCAGAAATAGAAGTAGAAGAAGAGATGATGGATGCATCAGAAACTGGTAGAAACTACGCTGTAAAAGGCGGAGTAGCAGAAGCAGTAGTAAAACGTGCCAAAGAGATCAGACCAGGTATTGAAGTTGATGTAGAAGGTGCAGATGGTTTGTCAAACTGTGTTAAACTTGCTCAACTAGCAAAACTAGGCAAAATGGATGGCAAACTAATAGAAGGTATGGCTTGCTTTGGAGGATGTGTTGGAGGACCTGGAACTGTAGTTGCCGATACTAAGACAGGTAAGGCTGTTCGCGCCTTTGCCAAGGAATCTATCTACAGATCCCCAGCAGATAACGACAAAATCCCAGCAGAAGACAGACCTGATGATGAAAAGTTAAAAGTTAGCGAAGAATAGGAATAATAATGAAAATAAAGAATAAGTCACTAGTCCTCCTACTAGCCTTGGCCCTAGTAGGATGTGGAAACCAAAATCAAACAAAATCTTCAGATACAGCTGTAGTTGAAAACAAAGAAAGCAAAGAAGAAGCAAAAGAAACTACAAATGTAAAAGAAGATGAAGATAAAAAAGAAGAAGAAAAAGTAGAAGATTCTAAAGAAGAGGATGCTAAGCATTACGAGGCAAATCTTTCTATGCTTGCTGGTCCAACAAGTGTTGGTGCCATAAATATGGTAGAAGAATCAAAAAATGGCGAGTCAAACTTTACCATAAATGAAAGCGTAGATGGAGCTCCAGATGCCCTTGTACCAAAATTAGTATCTGGCCAAGCTGACCTTGCCATCATACCAGCAAACCTTGCAGCTACTTTGTATAACAAAACAGAGGGCAAAGTAAAAGTCCTTGCAACAAATTCCCTTGGAGTTTTGTATGTTGTAACAAATGGCGATGTTGAAATAAATTCATTAGAAGATTTAGTAAATTCTGGTGAAGAAATCCTAGCATCAGGCAAGGGAGCAACTCCAGAAATTGCAATAAACAAAATCTTAGAAGCAAATGGCTATAGTTCTGAGGATTTAAATATCAACTACCTTGCCCAAGCAAATGAAGCAGCTCAAAAACTAATAGCAGGTGAGGCAAAAGTTGCAATTCTTCCTGAACCAATGGTATCAAGCGTACTAATAAAGGCAGAAGATGCCAAAGTTGCCATTGACTTAAATGAACTTTACGAAAAAGCCGCAGGCTATCCACTAATTTCATCAGTACTAGTTGGCAGAAGTGAATATCTTGATACAATAGATGTGGATAAACTTCTAGAGACATTTAAAAATTCTATCGAAAAGGCAAAGGCTAATCCAGACCAAACAGCAACTTTGCTAGAAAAATACGATATAATGCCAGCACCTGTTGCAAAAAAAGCAATTCCAAATCTCGCTTTGGAATATATAGATGGTGATAAGCTAAAAGATATGATGGCAAAACACCTAGAAGATTTGAACAATACTAATCCACAATTAATAGGCGGATCTATACCAGAAGATGATTTCTACTTTACAAAATAAGAAAAGAAAAATAATAATTGCCCTTGTTTGGTTAGTAATTTGGCAAATAATGGCAAGTTTGATAGGAGAGGAGATACTATTACCATCTCCTTTTCTTGTATTACAAAGGTTTTTTGACCTTATTATAACCAAAGAATTTTATATAACAATATTATCATCCTTTGGTAAAATTTTCATAGGCTTTGTACTTTCCATTGTTTTTGGCTTAATACTAGCCTACTTTTCCTACAAAAATGATTTGTTTTGCGAATTTATCAACCCAATCATAGTAATATTTAGGTCAATACCATTGGCAAGCCTTGTGATATTCTTGCTTTTCTGGATTAATACTAAAAATCTTTCTATCATTGTTTCTTTTATCATGGCCATGCCAATTATCTACACAAATACCTATGTAGGTCTAAAGTCAATTGATAAAAAGCTATTGCAAATGGCTAGGATATATGAAGTTAAAGAACTGGATAAGTTAAAATATATATACCTTATCAAGGCCAAGTCCTTTATAAAATCAAGTATTATATCTGTATCGGGTCTAGTCCTAAAGGCAGGTATTGCAGGAGAAGTTATAGGACTTCCAGATAATTCAATAGGTAAAAATCTTTACAACACAAAAATATACCTAGATATGCCAAGTCTTCTTGCATGGACTCTGGCAATCCTTCTGCTATCCTTTATATTTGAATACTCCCTTAGAAAGATTTTGGAGAAAGATGATGATTAGATTTGAAAATGTTACTAAATCCTTTGAACACAAGGTCATAGATGATTTGTCATTTGAAATAAAAAATGACGAGCGTTTTGGGATATTTGGTATCTCTGGCATAGGAAAAACTACTTTGATCAATCTAATCTTGGGCTTAGAAAAGGAAGATTCTGGCAATATCTATAAAGACTTTTCTAAAGCTTCAGTCATCTTTCAAGAAGATAGGCTGATTGATGAGATTTCAGCTTTTGATAATTTGAAGATTGTTAATGATAATTCTAAACTGATTGAAGAAACTTTAGGGATTTTAAATATAGAAAATCTAAAAACTCCAATAGCTAAATTTTCTGGCGGTATGAAAAGACGAGTTGCTATAGCTAGGGCTCTTATCTTTGATGGTGATATTTTGATAATGGATGAACCCTTTGCCGGTATTGATGAAGAGAATAAAAATATAGCCATAGATCTTATCAATGAGAAATTTGCGGAAAAAACTATTATCTTGGTTTCTCATGATAAGGATGATATGGCAAAATTTGATATTCCTTTGGAAAATGTCTTTTATTTATAACTTGTAAATAAAAATGAATATAGATATAATATTAAGACGATACTTATAAGTGAGGTAATTATGGGTCAAACTACATTTATGCTTATGCTTATAACTATAATTTCCAAAATTTTTGGTTTTATAAGAGAAGCGGTGATGGCATCCTATATTGGGGCAGGTGGCATAAAATCAATATATACAACTGCAAATACACTTCCTGTAGTAGTAGCAAACTTTGTAGCTGTTGGTATTGTTTCAGGCTTTATCCCCATATACAATAGGGCGAAAAATGAAGAAGGAATCAAAGAAGCAGAGAAATTCACTTCAAATATATTTAATATCTTGATGGTTTTTGGAGCCATAGCTCTAGTGATTGGCTTTATCTTTGCCAGACCATTCTCTAAGATTTTATCTCCATCTCTTGAGGGAGAATTGCTAGACTTAGCTACAAATTATACTAGAATAATGATGTTTGCAGTATTTGCTTACCTATATTCTGCCGTATTTAGGGGATACTTAAACATTAAAGGAGATTTCTTCAATCCAGCCATAACTGGAATAATAATGAATATTATCATCATAATATTCACGGTTATAACTGGAAAGACTGGAAATCCATACTTTCTAATAATTGGTGCCCTTTTGGGTAATGTTTTACAATACATCCTATTTCCAAGAGCCACAAGAAAAGCTGGCTATAGGCACAATAAGATAATTGATTTTTCAAATAAATATGTAAAACAGCTGATGATAATCGCCCTACCGGTAATTGTATCATCAGCTGCTGGAGAAATTTCCATAATAGTTGATAACTCAATGGCTTCTGCCTTTTTTGGCGAAGAAAGTATAGCAGTATTATTTTATGCAAAAACAATGCTAACACTAATCACAGGAGTTATCACGGTGTCAGTAACCACAGCTCTTTTCCCCAAAATTGCTGAATTTGGTCAAAGTGGCAAGATTGAAGAAATGAAAAGCTCAATCAGTTCCTCTGTAGTAACAACAATGCTATTGGTAATACCTGCTACAATTGGCTTGATGGTTTTGTCAAATCCTGTAATAGAATTGGTTTATCAAAGAAATGCCTTCACCAGCGAAGACACAATAGCCGTTGCAAGTATGATGGTATCCTATGCACCTTTTATTATCTTTCAATCTATAACAGATGTAGTAGATCGAGGATTCTATGCAGTTGGAGATTCCAAAACCCCAGTAATAATCGTTGTTATCCAACAATTAATAAATGTGATATTAAATGCCATCTTAATCAAATTCTATGGCCTTAATGGTATAGCCTATGCAACAGTAATTTCAACTATCATAGGATCTAGCCTTATGATCTATAAATTTAGAGATAATTTTGGCAGTTTCAAATTTAAAAATACTCTAATATCCATATTGAAGATTCTTATAATAACAGGAATAATGGCGTTTGTCGCAGGAAAAATCTATGCTATAACAGCAGATAATCTTCCACATATATTGGCGGTTCTTCTAGCAATATTATTAGCAGCCCTTGTCTATGGATTTTTGATATTACTAGTAAGAATCCCAGAAGTAATGGAACTAATAAATGCCGTTTACCATAAGCATTTTAGAAAAAGAAAAGCTCAAAAGCACATCAATACTAATAAAAGCGAACATATAGAACTTCCAAAACAAAATAGAAGGAAAATAGAAAATACAAGAAAATATGAATCCAGAAAAAGACGATAAGAAAAGCAGGCCTTGAGGGGCCTGCTTTTTTACATTAGTATTTGATTTTTCATAAATATTGATACTATCTTGGAGAAGTTTTCCAAGTTTGTTATTCTTACGAAGTCTTTGTTGTATATTAGCTTTGCGTTTTCAACGTCTTCATCTTCACCTGTAAAGACTCCAAGGACTGATACGTTGTCATTGCGGAGGTTTCTTATCTCAAAGGCTGTATCATCAATTGCGATTTTGCTTGTGTATTGGTCCTTATCTTTTAGTCTGGCTGTGTTGATATTGGCTCTCTCGTCATTTGGCTTGCCATCGGATAGTACTATTATGATGTGTTTGCTATCATCTTTGGTGTCTATGATGTGGTGGAGGGTTTTAAAGGCAAGGCCGTCCCTGTTTGATCCAGCCGCAAAGAAATTATAAAGCTCTTTGTTTTTATTTTTTTCTGTGTAGTCCCTATATACAGTAAAAACCGTGTGTTCACGTAAGGTAGAAAAACCTGTGATTCTTATAGGTATGTCTACCAAGTCCATAGATTTTGCTATTATATATGCTTGATTTGCCACTATATGCTGCCTGTAGATTTGGCTTGCTGAAGAATCCAGGATAAGGTCCACCTTAAACTTTTTCGCATCGTCATTTTCCATGTTGTTAAAGACATTGTAATCGTGGATTATTGGCGCTCGCCATACCTTGGTTGAATCTATGGCACCGTAGTTTTTGATCCTGTCTTCATAATCTTCATAGCTTGCTAGAGAATTTTTGATGGCAAGGCTTAGCTGGTTGATATTTCTGTGGTTTATTGCGTAATTTTTTTCTATATAATTTTTATTTTTATCAGATTGTTCCTTGCGCTTTTTTTCATAAAACCTGGCATTGGCTTTGTTTGAATATATGCCTTTTGTAAAATAAAGCTTCTTGTTTTGGTGGATACCTCTGGCAACTTCTTTTTCAATATTTTCCACAATGTTTTTAGAAAGAATTGACTTGCCAAAAAAGTCTTCTATAAATTCATCTGAGGAGTGGTAGTCATCTTGGCTAGAGTTTAAGAAGAGCAAGTTCTTGTTTAGGTCCTCTTTCTTATCAGCGTAGTAAATATTGCCGGTAAATTCGGCTGAACCTATGGCAAATTGTTGGTCTATATTCTCATCAGAATATTCTGATGGCTTTTCTTCACTATTTTTGAATTCTTTGGCTTCCTTATCCTTAACCATATCTTCAAATAGTTCTTCATCTTCCTTTGTTCTATCGAATCTAAAGTAAGTTTTGAAGACTTCATTTAGCTTGTCAATCAAGGTGCTGGTATCAGTGGTGTATATGGCAAAAACGGCCTTGTAAATATTTCTAAAAATAGCTCCTTCTATGATAGGTTTACCAAGGATCTGTCCATAGTATGCTTTTTCCACTTGCTCTCTTAGATTGTCTGGATTGTGGTGGCTGTATTTGCTATGTGATTTTTTGGCGTATTTTCTTTGCAAATCTTCTATGACAAGATTATCTTTTCTAAGCTCTTTAACACAAATGTCTTCTATCAAAAGATTTGTCATAAATTTGAAGTCCTCATAAAAAGGATTATTTTCGTAGAGATAGGCAAAGAAGGAATCGAGCATTTTTGTGTCAAAAGTTTTAATTGTAAAACCCGCTACAATATTTTTGAAAACTTCATCCATGGGATAAGTTTTTTTGGGAGTGAATTTGTAGTTTTCACTAAAATCCCAAATAATATTATATTCACGGATTTTATCCAATGATTCAGTCATCGAATATGCTCTCTTCTATATTTTGTGGAATCTTACTCTTAATGGTGTCAATTACAATCTCGCGTTCAAATTCATCAAAGGACTTGTTAGCAATACCCATTAGTATGGCATTATAGGGATTTAGGCCAACTTTCATAGTATCTATAGCAGATATTAGTCCCCTTAGGTCGACCGATTTGGTTGAAATTTCATTGTTCTCAGATTTAAATTGTAGGGAAATGAACATATCTATGAAAGCCTTGCGGTATTTTTCCTTAAGACTTGGGAAAGTGTCAGCCAAAAGCTGATCTAAGTTTTCTCTAGTAATATTTGGCATATTTATAATCATAAACCTAGAAGCCAAGGCTTCGTTCACTTCACGAGTTCCTACATAGCCGTAGTTCATAGTTGCAATAAATCTGGTGTTTGGATCAAGATTAATCTTCTCATATCCAGCTATATCTATGATTCTTCTGTGGTCAAGACTTGCGTGAAGAACAGAAATTGCTTCGTTTTTTGCCATATTGATTTCATCAAGTACTGCAAAACCACCCCTTAGGGCAGCCTCGTATATAGGTCCTTTTCTAAAAACAACTTCTCCATCTTTAAAGGTATCTGCACCGATAAGGGAGTTGTAATCAGTATTCACATGGAAGGAAACATTCCATGAAGGTCTAGCAAATAGGTAGGAAAGATTTGATGAAAGTACGTTTTTGCCTGTAGCCTTTGGGCCGGTTAAAAGCAAGTTCTTACCAGCAAGAATGGCAGATATTGCTTGTTCTAATACTTCTTTGCCATAGTATTTGAATTCTGGCTCAACGACTCTTGGATCATCAAAGAGTCCGTTTTCTTTCCTGTATATTTCAAGTTGATCTATTAAGTTTTTATCAACATTTTGTTTTTCTAAATATTGTCTCATCATTACTCCTTTAGCCTAAATATTATACGATTAAAAATTATTTTTTACACTTGACAAAGTCCATTTATAGACTATATTATATTCATGTCTAAAAGGAGGTCTGAAATTGGACGATAAATCATATGAAATTTTTATTATATTTTCAATGTTAAGAAAACTAAATGGACTAAATAAACAGAGAGTCGAGAGTTTTGGCTTAAATAATTTGGAGTCGATCATCCTATTTCATATAGACAAGATAGAAAATCTTACCCAAAAAGATTTGGTAAAGAAACTTCAAATGCCAAAGCAAACAATAAACTCTATAATACTGAATTTAAAAGAAAATGACTTTATTTACATGCAAGCATCTAAGAAAGATAAGAGAGTCAAAACCCTAGTCCTTACAGAAAAAGGTGCAAATGAAGTAAAGAAAATAACTGATTCACTTAAGGCATCCAACAAAGAAATCTATGATCAACTAGGTGAAGAGAAAATAAATTCTATTAAAGATGATTTCGATCAAATAATTGACGTTTTAGAAAATATTATGAAGGGGGAGGATAATGAATAGCTTAAAAGAATTTAACCACGCTTTTTCATACTTAAAGCAATACTTAAATCAGTATAAGAAAAATAGAAGTATATCTATGCTTATGACTGTGCTAGAAACAATATTTGAACTTTTGATTCCTGCTGTTATGGGCATTATCTTAAATGAAGTAATTTATCAAAAAGATACAAGCCAGGCTTTAAAATACGGTGGACTTATAATTGTGATTTCACTTTTATCAATGTTTACTGGAACTCAGGCTTCAAAAAATGCTGGTATTACATCAACAGGACTTACAGATAATGTTAGGAAGGAACAATTTAGGAAGATTCAAGATTATTCTTTTGAAGACTTTGAGTATTTTGGAGTACCGTCACTACTGACAAGGTTAACCAGTGATATGCAGGCATTGGCCCAATCGACATTTATGACAACAAGATTTATTATAAAAACTCTTGTAATGGCTGTAGTTGCTTTTTTCCTAGCTTTTAATACCAGTAGGAAGCTTTCAATAATATTTTTGATACTTATGCCAATCTTATTATTGATTTTATTGACAATAACGTCATCGGCTATTCCAAAATTTAGACAAACTCGTAAACAATATGATAAATTGAATCTTATTATTGAAGAAAATCTTAATAATATGAGGGTTGTTAAAGCCTTTGTAAGAAAGAAATATGAGATAGATAAATTTTCTATGGCTAATGAGGAAATGTTTAGGCTATCAGATGGATCCCAAGGAACAATAAGTTATGTATTTCCAACAGCAAATGCTATATTGTATGCTACATTTATTGCAATAGCATGGTTTGGTGGTAATGAAATTATAAAAGGCAATATGGGCGTTGGAGATCTTGTTAGTTTTAATATGTATGCTATGATGCTTCTTGGAAGCCTTATAGGCCTATCAATGGTACTAACTATGCTTATGGCTTCTTCTCCATCAGTTACTAGGGTTAAAGAAGTTTTGACACGAGAAATTTCTATGGATAATGACGATAAGATAGATGGTCTAGACTTAGAAGATGGATCGATTGATTTTGATAATGTAAGCTTCAAATACGATTTGGATAGCGATAATTATCAACTAAAGAATATAGACCTTCATATCAAGTCCGGAGAAGTAATTGGTATACTTGGACCAACTGGCTCATCAAAATCCACCCTTGTACAACTTATTCCAAGACTTTATGATATAACAGAAGGAAGTTTAAAAGTCGGCGGACACGATATAAAAGATTATGACCTTACAACTCTTAGAGATGGAGTATCTATAGTATTACAGAAAAACACTTTATTTTCTGGTAAGATTATAGACAATCTCAGATGGGGTGGTGAGGATGCATCTGATGATGAAGTAATAGCAATGGCAAAACTCGCTCAAGCAGACGAATTTGTAAGTGAAAGAAATGATGGATACGATTCAGAACTTGGTCAAGGTGGTTCTGGGGTATCTGGCGGCCAAAAACAAAGACTTACTATAGCAAGGTCTTTACTAAAGAAACCAAAAATCTTAATCCTAGATAACTCAACATCAGCAGTAGATACCAAAACTGAAGCAAAACTTTTAGATGGATTTAACAAATTAGATAAGGATATGACTCAAATAATCATATCTCAAAGGCTATCATCATTTGAAAATGCTGATAGGATTGTCATCTTAGACGATGGAGAAATTGCTGACATTGGTACAGGCGAAGAACTTTACCAAAGAAATGAAATGTATAGGACAACCTACGACATACAAAACAAAGGAGGGGAAGATGACAGATAAGAAAGATGGTGTAAAAACTGAAGAAATTCAAATATCTGATAACAAGCATAGTCGTAACGTAGATTCACATGCTATAAGAGAACTTTTCTCCTATCTTTTTAAACAAAAGTGGCAACTAATACTTGTGCTTATATGTGTAGTAATATCTTCTTTAACCCAAGTGTGGGGCATATCCATGCTTCAACCAATCATAGATAATTACATCCTAAAATCAGATATATCAGGGCTAAAGTCTGGAGTAATAAAGATGGGATTGATTTACCTAACTTCTATAATCACTACATTTGTTTATACTAGGCTAATGATTAGAATAGGTGAAAGATCAATTAGAAACATAAGAAATGACCTATTTACAAAAATCCAACAAATGCCTATAAACTTTTTTGATAATAACCAGCACGGACAAATAATGTCTAGATTTACCAATGATACTGACACCCTTTCTCAATCCCTATCATCAACATTACCAACCCTAGTAAGGTCATTGTTGATGCTTGTAGGAACTCTAATAGTTATGATAGGTCTATCGCGGGAACTTACTTTAGTGATGCTTATTGGCCTAATTGTTATGATTTTAATCCTAAAAAATATAGTGAAAAAGACCGGTAAACTCTTTAAAGATGCACAGAAAAATGTGTCAATCTTGCACGGTTTTGACGAAGAGATGCTTTCGGGGCAGAAAGTAATAAAAGTTTTTAACAAAGAGAGCGACACTATAGAAAAATTTGAGGAAAAAAGCGAAAATTTGCGATCAACTATGGCTGAAGCCATGGTAAATGCAGGACGTATGATGCCATTTTTGGTAAACTCAATTAATATAATGTATGCAATACTAGCGATTTTTGGAGTCATTATGACTATAAATGGTAATCTCACGGTGGGTGTTCTAGCCACATTTTTGACCAATGCTAGGAGTCTACAAAATCCAATTGCAAATATTTCCCAACAAGCAAATGCAGTATTTTCTGCTATGGCAGGAGCTAGCCGTATCTTTGAAATTATAGATATGCCAATTGAAAAAGATAGTGGTTATATAGAACTTGCCAATGTAAGAGTTGATGAAAATGGAAATCCAATGCCTTGTAAGCTTGGGGAAAGATGCTATTCCTGGAAATGGACAGATGAAAATGGCAAGGAAGTATATAAGGAGCTAGAAGGTCGCATAGACTTTGAACACGTTGACTTTTCTTATGATGATTCAGATAAGATCCTAAAAGATGTGACATTTTATGCAAATCCAGGTGAAAAGATTGCCCTTGTTGGAGCGACAGGGGCGGGTAAGACTACTGTTACCAATGTAATCACAAGATTTTATGAAATTGACAGTGGATCTATCAAAATTGATGGTATAGATACAAGAGATATCAAAAAAGACCACCTAAGAAAAGCCTTTGGTATGGTACTTCAAGATGTAAACTTATTTACTGAACCAGTAGAAGAAAATATCAAGTATGGCAAACTTTCTGCAAGTGAGGAAGAAGTAAAAGATGCAGCAAAACTAGCTGGCGCAAATTCTTTTATAACAAGACTTCCAGACGGATATCAAACAGAAATCCATGGAGATGGGTCATCACTTTCAGATGGACAAAACCAACTTATATCAATATCAAGAGCAGCTGTTGCCAATCCACCTATGTTAATACTAGACGAGGCGACAAGCTCAATAGATACATCAACAGAAATCAAAGTTACAAAGGCAATGGATAAGCTTATGGAGGGGTCGACTTCTATAGTTATAGCCCATAGACTTTCAACAATCCAAAATGCTGATGTCATAATGGTAATGGATGATGGTAGGATAATAGAACGTGGTAACCACCAAGAACTTATGGAAAAACACGGAACCTACTACCAACTTTACACTGGAGCCTTAGAATTAGACTAAAGAAAAAACCACTTTCCCAAATACGGGGAGAGTGGTTTTTACATATATTTTAAAAAACTTTTACTATAATTTTACTAATAAGAGATTATTTCGGATATATAGATAATGTAAGGACAAGACATTTCGCTACCCTATGACTTACATAAAAAAGGCACCTGGTCAGGTGCTTTTTTATTGAGCTTTTACTAATTGTTTTTGGTCATTGAAGAAATTCTTGTAACCCAAGTGCAAAAATATGAAGACACAAATGGCAACTGAACTCATTATTGCTGTCATAATCGCTATTTGATATCTGATAGCTATAAGTGGGGAAACCCCTCCAAGGATTTGACCTGTCATCATACCAGGTAGGGAGATGATACCCATATTTTTGATGGAATTTAAGGTTGGCGTGATGGCTGTGTCAAAGGCGTTTTGGATAATCTTATCCATGGCCATTCTAGAGCTTGTACCAAGCATCAAAGACCCTTCTATAGTAGATCTATTGTTTTCAATTGAATTTAGCATTTGGTTTAGTGCAAGGTTTATACCAGTCATAGAATTTCCAATAATCATGCCTCCTAGAGGAATGAGGTATTGGGGATTGTAGATTGGATCTGGCCTTACAACTATTATAAGGAAAAATGCTAGGGTAAAAACAGTTCCAATAACTTGGGCAAGAATTAGAGTCTTTTTAAGTCCGCTATTTAATTTACCTTTCTTATTGGTAACAATATTAAAAATTGCAAAAAACTCCATAACGGCAATCATGAGCGCTGAAAGGATAAAAGATGCGCTGTCGAATATGTAAACAAGGATGAAACCAGCTATGAAAAGTTGAACGGTCATCCTGAGAGTGCCAACGACTATGTCCTTGTTGTGATTGATGCCATTAAATGATGTGATTAACATAGCAATAAGAGCAAAAAGATAGGTTAGCATAAGCTTGCTATTTGAAATATTCATAACTGATTCATTCATTACTTATCCTCCCATCTACAATCTTAATTACTCTGTCAGAATACTTATCTGCCATCGCATTGGAATGAGTTATGTAGATAATAGTTTTGTTCTTTTCTCTAGCCATATCTACCATGGTTTTGATGACGAAATCTTCTGTCAGATCATCAAGGGCAGATGAAGGCTCATCGAGGAGATAAATATCAGAATCGCAAAGCATAAGCCTGGCTATAGCAAGCCTTTGGGCCTCGCCACCAGAAAGATTATCAATATCTTCTCCTAGTGATTTATCAAGCTTTACAGACTCTAAAGCTTTATTTAAAATCTCATCTGAAAGCAGGTCCTTTTCTTGAAACTTCCTTCCCATCAATAGATTATCTCTAACAGTCCCAGGAAAAGTCACAGGATTTTGAGAAAGCATAGGCACACGCCTGCGATATATAGTAGAATCAATACTTGCAATATCCTCACCATCAAGAGAAATATATCCCTTGGTAGGAGAAATGAGCTTATTAATAAGTCTTAATAAAGTAGACTTGCCAGACCCACTAGGACCGATAATACAAGTGATTTCATTGCTATTAATAGTAAGATTGTCAATATTTAAAATGTCTTCAAACTCGACGTTATGAAATTCAAACATAGCATTTCCCTTCTAAAATAATTTATGTAACTATATTATAGTCTATAGCAAAATGTAATAAAAGACAATAAGCACTGAAAAGTAATAAATATTTGACAAATATTAAAATTAAGTTTAAAATAGGTAAAGTAATTGTAAATAAGCCCAGATAGCTCAGTCGGTAGAGCAGAGGACTGAAAATCCTCGTGTCGGTGGTTCGATTCCGCCTCTGGGCACCAAAAGCACGCCTGTCCGGCGTCCTGAGAGGACCATCCACGGAGTGGTCGCAGGGCGAAGCCCGAGAAAAGCCCGTGCGGATAACCCCGTTTCGCGTAGCGAAATGGATGGTAGGTCAGAGTTCGCAGCGTTTCAAATCTTTGATTTGTCAAGCTGCCGAACATTATGTACATTTTTCGGTTATAATTGAAAATAATAGAAAGTATTGCCGAGACAAAAAAACATTTGAAAAACAAAACACATTATGGTATACTATATTAGTAACCTAATTCATGCGGATGTGGCTCAGTGGTAGAGCATCGCCTTGCCAAGGCGAGGGTCGCGAGTTCGAATCTCGTCATCCGCTCCATATAAGAAAAGCCCAAAAGGGCTTTTTTCGTGCCATGCACGACCATTCTATGGAGGGTCCTTCTTTAGCCAGACGGGCTCATTTTGGCGCCATAGCCAAGTGGTAAGGCAGAGGTCTGCAACACCTTTACCCCCAGTTCAAATCTGGGTGGCGCCTCCAATTTGCTCTCATTTTGAGAGCTTTTTTTGTTAGGAGTTTTTATGCTTATCATTTCTCACAAGTCATCAGAAGAATTTAAAAAGTTTCTTTGCGATAATAATTTTTCTTTTATTGAAACTATTGACAACCCAAGCCTTGATCCTCGCATAGCTGACCATCCGGACTTATCTATCTTTGTCTTGGATGATAATAATCTTGTCATTGATAAAAACGTGAGCTCTTATTATAAAAAACATATCAAATTTAAAAACATCATAGATGGCGATGAAGTTTCTTACTCTTATCCTAATGACTCTATCTATAATATTTACCAATATGCCAACTGTTATATCCATAATGATATAACAGAATCCCATATAAAAGCTTATATGAAAAGTAATTCTTATACCCATTTTTACACCAAGCAAGGCTATAGTAGGTGTTCTATCATTCCTATGGGGGAAAAGATTCTTACTTCCGATTATGGGGTTTATAAGTCATTAAAAAATCATATTAATGTAATTTTACTAAAAGAAGAGCACATTCCCCTAGACGGCTTTCCAAATGGTTTTATTGGCGGGACTTGCGGCCTAATAGGAGATACTTTGATTTTTAATGGAAATATAGAAAATTCTCCTAATTATGAGATTATAAAAAATGAGGCTAAGAAATCTAATATAAAACTCATGTATGCAGATTTGCCCCTAGTAGACCTTGGTTCAATTATTTACCTTACTGATTGCTAGATTTATATTTTATGCGGTTTTATTGGAATAATTCATCTTATTATTAATAATTTATTTTTCACCTTATCCATTTAAAGTTCTAAAAGCATTGGTCTTATGACCTTTGCTGAACTTTCATAAGCGTAGTCAACTTTGTATTTTTTTTATCTTTTATTCACTAATTATTGTAAATTAGTTTTTAAAGTGTTATTATATTATTGATAAGATATATAAAAACGTTTGTATGTTTACCTATATATTTTATCAATCTCTACACAAATATTAGAAAGTGGAGAACTGCTAAAAGGAATTTGAACTATTTTTCTATGAATATCTTTAAGAATATTTTGCTTAGCATGCTATAGATTACTAGTAGGATATCTAGGGCTTATAAATACTTAATAAATCTAATCTTGGTGATTAAAATCATTAAAGAGAGTACATATAAAATCTGCCGGTAAATATCTTAATGCTTGTAAGCTTGCATTGTTAAACTTAATTATTGTGATTATTTGTATATCATATAAAAGTTTTTGACTTATTTTTTTGAGCATATAAATAACGTTTTCACTATAATTACTTATACTTAAAGAAAAAATAGTTGATTCCAATATCTAAAAAGGAGTTATAAGTGGAAAATAGAATTCATATCGTTTTTGGCCATTTTGGTAGTGGCAAGACTGAATTTTCCATTAACTACGCTCTTTATTTGAAAGAGCAATACGAAAATGTTGCTATCTGCGATTTAGATATTATTAATATGTATTTTAGGTCGCGCGAAAAAACGGACTTTTTGGCTACTCAAGGTATAGAGGTTTATTCATCATCCAGGGGCCACCAAGATGTTTTGGACGTGCCAGCCTTGGATGCAAGTATCCTAAAGCCTATCCAAAACAAGGATTACCAGGCAATCTTGGATGTAGGAGGAGATCCAAAAGGAGCCTTGATTCTGCGCACCTATAGTCCATATTTAGTAGATACTGACAATATTTTTGTAATTAATACCAATAGACCAGAAACTAGCAATCCAGATGCTATTATAGCTTATATGAACCAAATAGAAGGGATGGGTGGTATAAAGGCAAATACACTGATAAATAATACTCATATGTTAAAAGATACATCAATGGAAGATGTTCTTAAGGGATATTCCATTGTTAAAGAAATTTCTGAAAGAGTTGGCATAGAATTTAGATACAATGTATGTAAAAGAGATCTAGCGGAGGCTATGAGATCTGATCCGAATGTTTCTAATGAAGTTAAAGATAAATTATTTCCTATCGATTTGTACTTCAGATCAGATTGGATGAGCTAAGGAGGAAATATGACAGAAACAAAAAAAGATTAGGAAAGGTAGTAATAGAAAAAGACCAATGTAAGGGCTGCGGTCTTTGTGTTAGTGTATGCCCTAAAAATGTATTAGAGCTTGACCTAAATACTATCAATGCAAAGGGTTATTCACCATCAAGCGCTGTAAGAGCTGATGATTGTATAGCTTGTGGAAACTGTGCTATAACTTGCCCTGACTCAGTTATTTCAGTTTATAAATTAGTATAGGAGGAAACTATGACAAAAGTTTTAATGAAAGGCAATGAAGCATTAGCAGAAGCTGCAATTAGAGCTGGTTGTAGAAGTTATTTTGGTTACCCAATCACACCACAATCAGAAGTTCCAGAATATTTTGCTAGAAAATTGCCAGAAGTAGGAGGAGTTTTCCTTCAAGCTGAAAGTGAAGTTGCTTCTATATATATGCTTTATGGAGCAGCTGCTGCAGGACATAGGACAATGACATCATCTTCAGGCCCTGGTATATCATTAATGCAAGAAGGTATATCTTCTGCAGCAGGATCTGATTTGCCAATGGTTATAGTAAATATGATGCGTGGTGGCCCAGGACTTGGTTCAATCCAACCTTCTCAAACAGACTACTTCCAAACAACTAGAGGCGGTGGAAATGGTGACTATAGAGTATTAGCCTATGCTCCAAGCAATGTCCAAGAACTTGTTGACTACACTATCAAGGCCTTTGACAAAGCTGATGAGTGGAGAATGCCAGCTTTCATAATGGCAGATGGTATGCTTGGCCAAATGATGGAACCAGTAGAATTCCCAGAGCCTAATGAAGAAGCTTTAAACAAAGCCAATAAACCTTGGGTTACAGATGGTAATAGTGGCCAAAGAGGACATAGAAATGTCTTGACATCTCTAGAACTATCAACTCCAGAACTTGAGAAGATAAATAGAAAAAGATACGAAAAATACCTAGAAGTTATGGAAAAAGAAGTTGTAGTAGAAACAGATGGTATCAAAGACTGCGATCTTGTTTTGACAGCTTATGGATCAACAGCTAGGATTGTAAAAACTGCCATCCACATCCTAAGAGAAAATGGTTACAAGGTTGGACTTGTTAGACCAATATCAGTATGGCCATTCCCATTTGATTCTTACAAAAACTTACCATGTGAAGACATACTTGTTGTAGAATTAAACAATGGTCAAATGATAGAAGATGTAAAAATAGCGGCAGAAGGAAAAGCAAATATTCACTTCTATAATAGACTTGGTGGCATGATTCCTACTGCAAATGAAATAGTAGACAAAGCAATGGAAATATTGGGAGGCAAATAATGACTGAAGTAAAAGAAAAAGTGGTTTATGAAAAATCAACTGCATTAACAGATACACCCCTTCACTTTTGCCCAGGATGTACCCACGGTATAGTTCACAAACTAGTAGCTGAATGCCTTGTAGAACTTGGTGTTGATGGTAAAACTGTTGGTGTTGCTCCAGTAGGTTGTGCAGCTCCATCTACAGCATATTGGAATTTCGATATGACTCTAGCAGATCACGGTAGAGCACCAGCCCTTGCTACAGGCATCAAAAGAGTAGAACCAGATAAATTTGTATTTACATACCAAGGTGATGGAGACCTAGCATCAATCGGTACCAACGAAATAGTCCATGCAGCTCACAGAGGCGAAAATATCTCAGTAATATTTATCAACAACGCTATATACGGTATGACTGGTGGACAAATGGCACCTACAACACTAGTAGGCCAAGTTACAACAACATCTCCAAAAGGCCGTGATGAAGCTTGGTCAGGTAAACCTATAAAAGTTTCAGAAATGCTTGCTACAATCGACGGAGCAAAATTTGTTGAAAGAGTTGCAGTAAACTCTCCAGCAGGAATTAGAAAAGCAAAGGCAGCCATAAAAAAATGCTTTGAATATCAAATAGAAGGCAAGGGATTTGGAATAGTTGAAGTACTTTCAACATGTTCTACCAACTGGGGTATGACACCAGTAGAAGCCATGAAATGGGTTGATGACAACATGATCCCTTACTATCCATTAGGAAGAATAAAGGAGTAATAGTATGCAAAGACGTATTTTATGTGCAGGATTTGGTGGTCAAGGTGTACTTGCAATGGGTCAAATGATAACCTATGCAGGTATGGTAGAAGGCAAGGAAGTTTCTTGGTATCCATCCTATGGACCAGAAATGAGAGGTGGATCAGCAAACTGTTCTGTAGTAATATCAGATGATCCAGTTGGAGCTCCAAACGTTGATATTGCAACTGATATGATAGTTATGAACCAACCTTCTTTTGACAAATTTAAAGATAAGGTATCAGAAGGTGGCAATCTATTTATCAACACTTCACTAATTGATACAAAAGGTTATGAAAACGACAAAATCAATATCTACGAAGTTCCTGTAAGTGGAAAAGCCCAAGAACTTGGCAATATAAAAATGGCAAATATGGTAATGCTTGGTTCTTTTCTTGAAGTTACCAACTTACTCAAACTAGATTCAATCATCGAAGCTTTCACAAAAGTTTTTGGAGATAAGAAAAAACACTTGATTCCAGCAAACCAAAAGGCCCTAGATGAAGGAATGAATTTAATAAAAAATAATGAAACTGGCAATGAAGATCAAAAAGATCAATATAGAAAAACACCTAAATCATTTGCCCTTGCTGCAAATAAAGAATTTGAAGCAAAATTCAAATATGATGAGTCTATATTCGATGATCCAATTACAACTGCAAGATACGCATTGGAATTTGAACAAAATGCCATTGATTATTATAGGTCACTTAACGAAAAACTAGATGGAGATTATAAGGCAATATTTGAATCAATAGCTATCCAAGAAGAAGAACACGTAAGCTATATCAAAGATTTACTAGCTTCTTTGGAAGAAGGCAGTGATAAGCTAGAACAAAATTATGATGCTTACCAAACAACAGCTATATTTGAAGACTCAAAGGCTGATGACTTTGAAGGCGAACTAATCATATCTGCCCTTAAGAATGCTTTGTATATAGAATATAACGAACTAGACTTTTACAAGAAAGCTAGCGAAAAAGTAGAAGAAGAAAAATCAAAGAAATTGTATACTGAGTTGATTAAATGGGAAAAAATGCACTTTGATCAATTTGACGAACACACAAAACTACACCAAGAACAATGGTGGGCTGATCAATCGCATTCAGCTTTCTAAAGAATAGAAAATAGCGACAATTAAATAAAAAAGAAGGTATACTATGGCAAATATATTTAATAAAATGCAAGAGCATGATTATGAACAACTAATATTCATGAATGACGTACAAACAGGCTTGCGTGCAGTTACCTGCATACACAATACAGTTCTAGGTCCAGCTATAGGTGGAATGAGAATTTGGGAATATGACTCAGAAGAAGATGCTATTGAAGATGCCATGAGACTAGCTCGTGGCATGACCTACAAAAATGCCGCTTGTGGTATTTGGGCAGGTGGTGCCAAAACAGTTGTAATGGTGGATAAAGAACATCCAAAATCAGAAGCTATGCTCAGATCTCTTGGTCGATATATAGATTCTCTTGAAGGCAGATATATCACAGCTGAAGACGTAGGATCAAGCGAAGAAGATATGGACTATGTATACCAGGAAACAAACTATGTACTTGGAACAAGCATGAAGCCAGGTACTAGTGGCAACCCATCTCCATCCACAGCTCGCGGAGTTTATATGTCTATTAAGGCATCAGCTAAAGAAAAATACGGCGATGACTCGTTAAAAGATAAGAAAATCTTAATCCAAGGTTTTGGCCATGTAGGTAGTGAAATTGCTAATTTTTTGAAAGAAGAAGGCGCTGATGTGTCCGTATGCGACATCAACCAAGAATTGATTGAAAATGCAAAAAAAGAAGGATTTACTATAGTTGACCCTGATAAAATGTGGGATTGGCAAGGAGATATATATTGTCCATGTGCCCTAGGCGCCACAGTAAATGATCAAACAATTGATAAGATGAAATTTGATATAATATGTGGTTCTGCCAACAACCAACTTAAAGAAGAACGCCATGGTCAAATGTTAAAAGATGCGGGTATCCTATATGCTCCAGACTTCATAGTAAACGCGGGTGGAGTAATCAATTGCCACGATGAACTATACGGTGGTTTCAATAGACAAAGAGCCAACAAGAAAATTGATAAAATTGGAGAACAAATCCTAAAAGTATTTGAAATTGCCAAAAATGAAGATATTCCAACAAACATTGCTGCAAATAGACTTGCAGAAAGAAGGATAGAAGGTACAGAAAAAACAAAAGGAATATATAATAAAGATTCTAAATCATCCTTAAAAAGATAGAAAATAAGTATTATCGTTAGTAAGAGGGTCCTTGCATGATTGCAGGGGCTCTTTTAATGTGAATCAATACAATCGATTAATAAACTTTAAAGTTTATTGCTAGGATATATAGCTTCATTTCAAAAGGGGTATATATCTTAAAAGAATGTAAAATAATGGAAAGGATAACTATGGATAAATTTATTGTTTTTCTTGCTGATGGCTTTGAAGATGTAGAAGGATTAACGGTTGTCGACTACTTACGCAGGGCTGGTGTCAATGTCGATACTGTTTCTGTTATGGATGATCTAACGGTTAGAACAAAGTCAAACATAAAAATAAGCGCTGATAAGCACATTTCTGATATCAATCCAGATGATTACCTAGGTTTATATATACCAGGTGGTACAAAGGGCGCCGAAAGCTTGCGTGATGACGATCGTGTAATTGATATTATCAAAGAATTCGATCAAAAGAACAAAGTAATAGCTGCAATTTGTGCGGGTCCTATAGTTTTAAACCGTGCTGGAGTTTTGGCAGATAAGAAAGCAACATCTTTTCCGACTATGAAAGAAGATATTGATAATGTCGGAGCCTATATTGATGACCAAATCGTAGTTACTGATGGCAATATCACAACTAGTAGAGGTGCAGCCACCACGGTATATCTTGCGATGAGACTAGTTGAGATTTTAAAAGGCAAAGAATCAGTAGAAGAACTAAAAAAGGGCACTCAACAAGAAGCTGTGGAAGCTTATTATAATATAATCTATGATTATATGAATAATAACTAGGAGGATTTATGGAAGAATTAAATAAAATTTTCATTCTTGGTGGAGCAGGATTTCTGGGCTATCATACTTTAAAAGAAGCAGTAAATAGGGGATATAGCGTAAAGACAGTTGATATAGTGGAACTGCCAGAGAATTTGAAATTTAAAGAAGAAGATAAGGTTGAATTTATCGTTACAAACTTCTTCAATCTTTCTGATCAAGAGATTATCGCCATGTTAAAAGACTGCGATGGATTTGTTTATGCAGGTGGCGTTGACGAGAGGATAGTACCTGAAAAACCAGCTCGTAAGTTTTTCTACGAAAAAAACGTCTTGCCAACTCAAAGACTTGCCCGTCTTGCTAAAGAAGCTGGAGTCAAAAACTTTGTTGTATTTGGTTCCTACACAGCTGAGTTTGGCGAAAATAATGCAGAACTTCGCGAGCATAACTACCACAAAGAACCTTATGTAGAAACAAGACTTCTACAAGAAAAACTTGCCATGTATGGGGGAGAAGGATCAATGAATGTATCCGTTCTAAGACTGCCATATATATTTGGAAATATGGAAGGCAAGATTCCTCTATGGTCAATGTTTGTTGATATGCTCCGTGGCCAAGACTTTATGCCTGTAACCAGTGGTGGAGCTGCTACAGTTACAGCTAACCAAGTAGGCCAAGCTGCCATATCTGCCCTAGAAAACGGACAACACAGGAGAACATACCCACTTGCAACTGGATATATTTCATATGAAGATTTTTACAAAAAGATTGTAGAAGAACTAGGCCAAGAAGAAAAAACAAAGCTTCAAATTATGAGCTTTGAAGAATTGGAAGAAGCCTACAAAGAAGATCAAGAACTTACAGATAAAAAGGGCGTAGAACACGGCATTCGCCAAGTGAATATGCTAAGGGCAAACTCTATGGAATTTAGACTACCAACAGACGTAGCTTTTGATGAACTTAGGGTAAGAGAAGAAGATATAGAAGCAACTATAAAAGAAACATTAAGCTGGGCTAATACACAAAAATAGGTATTAGAACAAAGAACATTAGCAAAAGCTTATAATGGCTATCTAAGTATTGGACAGTTTTTATTTTTACCAAGAGACCAAAAACTAAGTGATCCTAGAGTCAAAGCAGTAACCCAAGTGGCTTCAAAAAGAACAATCGCATAAAGATTTGCTTATATTCTAAATAATTAAATCTGATCCTTTAATGCTTTGATTAGCGAGCGTATTTGAGGGTCAGATTTTTTATTACAAATAATAAACTCCTTATATAAATCGGGAATTTTCTTTCTCATATTCTATATATAAGTGTAAGGCAACTTACAAAAAAATTAGGAGGAAGAAATGAAATTACAAATCAGATTTAAAGTAACAGATGCTGATAATACTGATAGAAAAGTATCAAAGACATTTTCAAAGATTAATGAAGAAGCTACAAGTGAACAGCTAAGAGAATTTGCCCAAGCCTTTGCTAGCCTAAATAATGGCAATGAACATGAAGCTTATCTCATCAAGGAAGAAAGACTATAAGGAGGATATAGATGACAAGTAGAAAGTTAAAATTATATTTCAAAGACGACCTAGCAAACGCCAAATCCCTTACAATAGATTATCCAAAGGAAGAATACGCAAATGAAGAAGTGAAAACTGCCATGGATAAGATTGTAAATTCAAAAGTTCTAGTGACCAAAAACGGTCCAATAGCTGGAAAAACTAAGGCTCAAATAGAAACAGTCAATAAAGAAGATATAGATATAGCCTAGATAAAGATAGACCTCAATGTTGGGGTCTTTTTTGTTTTCTAAGTTTCAAAGCTACTATAATGGGTAATATTTTAATAGAAATCTATATAATTTTAAGGAGCGGGAAATTTATGAAAAACTTTAAAAATACAGTAAAACTAGTGGGAGCTTGTGCCATATCTCTAGCAATGTTAAGCCCATCTACTTCTTTTGCCTCAGAGACAGAGGCTCTTAAGTTATTAAATCAACTTCATGAGCAAATGGATCAAATTAGTGAGCTTACTGGTCTTGAAAAATCTGACAGTAAAGGAAATGAAGTTTTGCCAAGTGAAGACAAAACTAAAGACAAAAAAGAAACTCAAAAAGAAGCTGCTTATATAACAGAACTTAAAGAATCTTTTAATAGAAATGACATAAGTGTAAAATCTATTGAAGAAATACTAGAAAAATATCCAAAAACTATCAAGGGCAAAGAAGAAAAATTGGTCAATCTTTTGATAGAATCTCACGAACTAAAATTACAAGCGGCTGATTTGATTTACTCCTTGACTGGGGAGAAATTACAAGTAAATCCACCACGTATACCACAAGCGTATACTCATTTGATAAGATACTAAAATCTTTTCATTTAGGCTAGCAAAAGGTATAATGCTAGCAAATTATAAGAAGCTCTTAATTAAAAAGGAGAAGAATATGAAAAATAAATTATTAAAACCTACACTTGCCCTAGCTCTTGCTTTATCAGTAGTTACACCAAGCGTGAAAACTTCATTTGCAGCTGATACAAGTGTTAGCGAAAATGAACTTGAAACTATTAAGAAAGAATACGAATCAGTTTACATTGCAACTAAAGAAAAATATGGGAACTTATTAAAAGCAAAATATGATCCAAAATATATTAATGAAAAAGATCCTGACAAGAAGTACTTATTTGATAAAAGTCTTACTATCCTAAAGGAAACTTTAGATTCCTATAGTCCAGGAAATGTTAATTCTTTTGTTTTGGAAAATGAATATCAAACAGCTATAAGAAAAATTAGATCAGACTTGACATATGCAGAAGCTAAATATAAGGACCTAAGCGGAGTAGCAGCAGATACTTCAAAGTTAAATAGTCTAGTCAATGACACTAGTAATTTTACAGCAAGCTTTGCTTACAAAAATGCCAGCCAAAGCCAAAGAGATGCTTTTGATGAAGCCTATGCCAATGCTGAAAATATATTGGAAAATAGTGTACGTGTTACCCAAGAAGAATGCGACCAAGCTTTCCATGCGCTTAATAATATTTATAATAAAATAGAAAAGGCAGAATCAGAAAGAATCAACAATGCAAAAGAAGCACTAGAAGCAGAAATCAAAGAAGCTTACAAAGTTGACAAGGCTTCATATACAGAGAAATCTTACCTAGTATTTAAAAAAGCCCTAGTTGCAGCACAAACTACAGCAAATTCTACAAATTCTACAAAAGAACAATATCAAACAAGCCTTGACGCTCTAAAAGCTGCCAAGGATTCATTAGTTAAAGTTGATAGCGAAAAGGATAAAGAGCTTAAGGCTCTCATAGTTGAACTTAAGAAATCTCTAGAGCAACACAAGATTCAAGCACAAGCTCTACGCTATCTACTAGAAACAAAACCAAAGACAATCCAAAGTGTAAAACCTAAATTAGAACAATTACTAAAAGAATCTGATGCTTTGGTAAAAGAAACTCAACAATTCCTTGATGAAGTTGAAAATGTTCAAGGTTAATATCCTAAGATTAACTTAAGATAGGAGTTTAATGTGAAATTAAAAAACAAAATACTAAGTCTGGCTTTGGCGCTTATTTTAGTGCCAGCTGCCACAAGCTTTAATGCTAACAGCGTATCCTATGCTGCAGAAGAAACTGTAAATACCATAGAAAACCAAAGAGCAGAACTACAAAAGGCAGTAGATGCTTCTGTAAAGATTGTAAATTCTGAAGTTTACTTTTCTTATGCTAGCCAGGGGCTAAAGAGTGAATATGAGGCTGCCATTTCTGATGGGGAACTTCAACTATCACGCCAAGATGCCACATATGAGGATCTAAGGCTAGCGACAAAGAGGATTAACGATGCAGTAGATGCTATCTATAAAGAAGCAGAAGGTATAGCCCAAAAAATCAAAGTTAAAAAAGATTTGGAAAAAGCAATAAGCGATAACCAATTACAAGTGCAAGTAGTAAACTCGCTTATAAAAAATTATCCTAAGACAATACAAAGGGTTAGACCACAACTTTTAAAGATGATAGAAGAGTCAAATGCCATTGTAAAAGAAGCGCAAGCTTTATTAAAAACTTTATAATAAAAGGAGATAAATATGAAAAATATAAAAAAAGTATTGCCTATAGCATTAGTTGTAACATTTTCTTTTCTAGGAGGTGTTACTAGCAATTCTTTAGACAATGTTAGCTATGCATCACAAGGAGAGCTTTCTTATAGAAATACCATAAGCAGATTTGTTAGAGAAGATAGTACTTTTAGAGAAAGTGATGCCTACAAAAATGCTAATGATGGAGAAAAAACTGTCTACAGAGTAAGCATTGGTTATGCAAAAGAATTATTAGAAAATGAGTCTACAACAGAAGAACAATTTAAAGCTGCAGCTCAAGAAGTATTTGAAGCTAGAAATCAAATAGAAGACACTACAAATCCATTAGAAGAAAGAGGAAAACTAAGAGTTAGCCTAAAACTTCAAATGTACCCAGCTAAAGACCTTATTTATAAGTCTGATGTAGGCGAATACAATCAAAAAGAATATGATAATCTAAGTAAGGCTTATGCAAAGGCATTAAATGTTTATAATAATGATGACGCAACAGATGCTGAGATAAAGGAAGCTAGCGTAAATCTTAAAGATGCAGCTGATACTTTTGTAAAAGAAAGTAACAGAAAGGCTCGTATCATTGACCTCGAAAACTCAATTGAAAAAAATAAAATGCAAATCCAAGTTGCAGAAAACCTACTAAAAAATTATCCTAAAACAGTAAAAAATGTTGCTGAAAAGTTAAAAACAATGATTAAAGAATCCAAAGAACTTATCAAAGAATCTGAAATAGTTCTAAGCGAGCTTAAAAAATAATTAATTTAGCATGAAAAGTCCCCTTTTAAGGGGATTTTTTATTGATAAGCCTTTATAAATCTTACAAAAATTGTATACTTAATATAATGATGTAAAATTAACAATTTAGTGAGGAAGTATATGAAAAGAAAGCTTTTAACTTTATCCCTATCCCTGGCCATGGCTTTTGGCTGGTGTTCAATTAATATAAATCCTGCCTATGCTATATCAAATGAAGAACTAGCAGAGAATCTTGATCCTTCACCATTAGAATATCAAGTTGCGGCAGCAAAATACCTGCTCAAAAATTTCCCTCGTACTGTTTCCGGACAAACTAGGGTCAAGATACAAAGGCTACTTGCCGAATCCGAAGAAATCTTAAAAGAAGTATACGAATTTAAGAGCAAGTACGGACCAAAGGACAATACAAATATAAGGGTAAAGAATCAAATCAAGGCAAATCTTGACAAGAGAAATGAAAAATTTGTCGTAAATGTCAACTCTTACTCAAATAATAAACAATTAACAGACTGGTTCTTGGAAACTGCCAAAGAAGACTGGTATTTTTACTATAGTATGTATGACAAGGCAAATGTATCCACCAAGTACAATCCAAACAAGTCCAAGGCTGGCAAGGTTTATGTAGACTCAGCAACCTATTCTGTAATCTACAGAGAAGGCAATGAATCAGAGAGAATGGTTGAAGATTTTGCCAACCAATGGGTCAGCGAAAATATCAGCCCAAGTGACAGCGACTATCAAAAAGCACTCAAAATCCACGACTTTATTGTAAAAAGGAACTTTTACAATAGGGGAGATAGCAATGATATGAGTGGGGGATATTCTATCCACCATCCATCAAGTATCTTATTTGGCAATGGTGGCGTTTGCAATGCCTATGCGACTTTATTTGACAAGCTAGGAACCAAGGCAGGGCTTGACGTCCGCTATGCGACTGGTTTTTCTAAGAAAACTGGAGAAGCTCATATTTGGAATATGGTCAAGATAGATGGATATTGGTTTAACATAGATACAACATGGGATGATCCAACCATAACATTCTCTGATGGCTATGTTGAAAATATAGAAGATTTTGTAATATATGATTACTTCCTAAAAAGCGACAGAGAAATGGAAGCTTCAAGAAGTATAGACGAGGATATCAATAGACCAAAGGGAAATTCAACTATAAATACTGGACTTAAGAAATCTGTTATTAGAGAGATTGATGGTAAGTATAGGGTTGTAAATGACTAAAAAATAAGGTTAGCCTGCAATTTATGTAGCTAACCTTTTTATATGCTTATTTTTTGCCTACCATGTATAGATATGGAGGCGTATTTTTTTGGTTTTTGTAGGAGAGTTCAAGGACTACAAAATCTTTTTGATCTAAATTTCCTAAATATTTTTCTAGGCTTTGACTTTCCAAGAAACCCTCCTTGTGGCCTGGGTAGACCGTAATGAGGACCTTGCCATTTTTGGCCAGTAAATTTAGGACATTTTCTAAACTTTCTAGGGTAGAAGCTTCTTTTGTGGTGATATTTTTATCTCCCCTTGGCAGATAACCTAGGTTATAGACAGCTAAATCAATCTCTTCGCTTATGTATTTATCAATATTGGCATGGCTATCTAGGATAAATTTAAAATCATCTCTATTTCCTATGAAAGCTTCTGTATTTTCCTTGGCTTCTTTTTGGATATCAAAGGCATAGAGGATTTTTGGATTAAGATTTTCCAAAATAAACTTACTATCATAACCATTGCCAGCTGTCATATCTACAGCAATATTGATATTTTTTTCTCTTTTTATAATTTCTTTTACAAGTTCTGTAGTTTTTTCAATCATTAGTAATTACCAAAATTTTCATTGTTTCCATCAATCTGAGTAAAAAACTTTGAGTCTGCTTCATTTTTTACAATAGGCATACCCATCCTATGCATTTCATTGAGCTTAAAAATCATGAGATTGACGTTTACATCATAAAGACTTGCCAATTCATTGTAGGTATATCCTTGTTTTATATCATCTATGAGGGAATCTTCGTTTATAAGTAGGTGGGCTGCAAAGATATTTGCTTCTATCTCCATATCAGTCTTTATATCAAAAAGTTGATATTCTGCAAGGCCGTCTTTGACTTCATCCCTGTGGTAGAAGTCGTGGCCTAGCTCGTGGGCCAAAACCATATTTATGATTGGATCTCCTACATAGGGATTGTAGAAGACAAAGCGGTTTCTCTTGATAATCTTATACATGCCCAAAAGCTTTGTCCTAGTAGAAAAGGGCAAGAGAAATACTCCGCGATCTTCTAGGATTTCTTTGGGATCTCGACTTTTGTGTTTTTTTATTAAGTTTTTTGTATCCAAATAAATTTTATCATATGATACAGGCATTTATTTTCCCTTGTTTGGTGAATATTTTTTGTTTTCTGTCTTGGCTATATAGTAGGCTTCGCTTATGGCATCTAGTATTGCCTTTTTGTCCTTTTCTGGGACTTCGCCACCTGCCATAAGGCCTATTACTCCCCTTACCATTTCCTCTGCATCTTTTGCACCTACACTGCCATAGCGTTCTCTAGCTGATAGGATGAAGTCTTCCTCATCTGTCACCAAATAATCGTGGGTAGTATCCAAGGCTTCTGCTAGGGCATCGTAAGTCTTCCTATATCTTGGCTTGCTTTGGCCAGATTCGTATCTTGATATAGTTTTGAGGGAGACCTGGCAATAATTCGCCAATTCTTCCTGAGTCATATTTTTGCTTTCTCTTAATTCTTTTAATTTTTTTGCAAATGGCATTGTTTCTCCTTATGGTCGTTTAATGACTAAAAATTTCCTGTTGACATAAGACTCTAAATGTCTTACAATAGTCTCGAAAGTCGCTTGTTGTCTATATTATACATTCAAAGTCTAAGAATATCAATAGGAGTTTTTAATGAATAGAGTAATTTTACATTCAGATATGAACGCTTGCTATGCATTCATAGAAGCAAAGCTAAATCCAGATCTTAAGGGAATTCCAATGGCCGTAGCAGGAAATCCAGCAAATCGCCATGGGATAATACTTGCCAAAAGTGAGAAGGCAAAAAAGATGGGAGTAAAGACAGGAGAGCCTATTTGGCAGGCTATGAGCAAGTGTCCAGACCTTACCATAGTTCCACCTCATTATGAGGAGTATTTGAGACACTCAAAGATGGCTAGAGCCCTTTACTACGAGTACACCAACCAGGTAGAGCCCTTTGGTCTTGATGAATGCTATTTGGATGTGACAGGATCTGTCCACCTATTTGGATCTGGATAAGAGATAGCAGAAGAGATTAGAAAAAGAATGAAAGAAGAAATAGGCATAAGTGTAAGTGTTGGGGTAAGTTTTTGTAAAATTTTTGCAAAACTAGGCAGCGATATGAAAAAGCCTGACGCCACCACTGTAATAAGCGAGGAAAATTTTAGAGAAAAAGTCTGGCCACTTCCTGTTCGTGACTTGGTAGGTATAGGTCCTGCCACAGAGAGAAAATTAAATAAGATTGGCATCTTTACTCTGGGTGATATTAGCCAGACGCCGATTAAACTTATGAAAAATTTGCTTGGCATAAACGGTGTTTACCTATGGCAGTATTGCAATGGTATGGACATAAGGCCAGTTGTTGACCGTGACCACAAAGAAGCCATCAAATCCATAGGCAATAGTTCTACAACAAGGAGAGATTTAAATAGTGATGAGGAAGTCTTCAACGTCCTCCAAGAACTTTCATTTTCTGTTTCAAGAAGGCTTAGAGAGGCAGAACTTGAGGCCATGGGAGTAGAAGTGTTTGTAAGAAATAGCGAGCTTCAAAGTTTCAATTTTTCAAAAAAGATAAATATGGCAAGCCAATCATCAATAATTTTAGTAAGAGAAGCCATGGAAATTTTCAAAGAAAAATACCGTTGGGCCTTTCCGGTCAGGGCAGTGGGTATTCGTGCCATCAACCTTAGAAGTCAGGGCGGAGGCAGTCAAATGGACGTTTTTTTAAACCATGAGAAGTTTCAAAAAAGTGAAGATGTTGACACTTGCTTGTATAAGATTAGAAAAAAATACGGCAAAAATTCTATAACTTTTGCAGCTCTCAAGAAAGATATAGGGCTTCCAAGTGATATGACAGAAATAGTAACCCTACCAAATAGACATTATAATATGTAAATGGGTAGAAATATATAAAGCAAACAAAAGAGGTGAGATGATGGTATTTGACAGAAGAAATTATCCAAACTCGATGAAAAACTTGGACAAGATCATAAGAGATAAGGCAATAGATATTGCCAATGCTATGCTAGAAGATGGCTACGACGAAGACAATGCCATACCCATAGCCATAGCCCAAGCCAAAGACTGGGCAAGTGATGCCAGCAAATCTGAAAAAGAGCAAATACGAAAAAAAGATTTGAAAGATCACAAGAAATCTGAAGGCAAAAGCGGAGCAAGACTCCAAGATGCAGACATAGAAGTTTCCTACAACCACGATAAGGAAAAGTGGCAAGTCAAATCAAAGGGAGCAGACCAAGTAGAAGGCTATTACGATAAAAAGCAAACGGCCAAAAAACGAGCAGAAGAAATAGCAGAAAATCGCCAAAGCAAAGTAATAACAAAGACAAAGGAAGGATCAAAATGAGCGAATTAAGTAATATTGTAAACGAATACCTAAAAGACAAAAACTACAACATAGATCAATTAGCAGAAGAGATGGACAAGCTAAAAATTGATGCAATAAAAAACTATCTAGACAATTCAACAAGTGATAAGACATTTGTAATCAAAAGAAGTGGCAACATAGAAGAATATTCATTTGATAAGCTAATAAGGTCCATAAAAAATGCTGCAGATGAAAACAAGCAACAACTAAACACATCAGACATTGAAATATTGATAAAAGACGTTGAAAAAAGCATGAAAGAAAGAAATAGAAAAGTATTTAGAACAGATGAAATCAAAGAATATGTCAAAAATGCCTTAGTAAACGAAGGCTACAGTCAAATTTATGATTCCTACGTCCACTACGTACAAAATCAATACAACTAGAACTAAGGGCAAAAATGGATATAAAAATCATAGCAGTAGGAAAAATTAAAGAGAAATTTTACAAAGAAGCCATAGACGAATACTTAAAAAGAATGCAAGCTTACAACAGGCTAGAAATAATCGAAGTAGCAGACGAAATGGCAGCAGAAACCCTATCAGAAAAAGAACTAGAACAAGTAAAGGAAAAAGAAGGAGAACGAATACTAGGCAAAATAAGCAAAGAAGACTATGTAGTAAGCCTAGAAATCCCAGGCAAGCAAATGGACAGCATAGAATTTGCCAAATTCATAGAAAACGAAATGGCCGAAGGATTCGGCAGAAACCTAGTATTTATAATAGGAGGCTCCAACGGCCTAGCAAAAGAAGTAAGCCAAAGATCAAACAAAAAACTATCCTTCGGAAAAATGACCTACCCCCACCAACTAATGAGAGTAATACTAACAGAACAAATATACAGAGCCTACAGGATAATAAATGGACATCCGTATCATAAGTAGTCCCACGCTCATGGGTGGAAAATGCGAAGCATTTTTCATCTGCGAGATAAGCGAAGTTGCGAAGGTCCTCCTCGAGCCGGACGGGCTAGATGCGAATCCGCAGAACTAAGCGAGAAAACCCCAAGAGGGTTTTCGAGAGGACTCTAGCATCTTGGGTGGAAACTGCAAGGTGTGTCCGATCTCCTGGACCATTTTTCATTTTCGAGACGAACGTAGAAGCGTAGGTTCTCCCCGAGCCGGACGGGCTATTCTCGGGCCTACGCCCTTCGACCACTCCGTGGAGGGTCCTCACTTAGCCGGACAGGCTAGTTTTGAATCCGCAGAACTAAGCACATAAATGTCCTATAAACGGACATTTATGCCAAAAACTAGTGCGAAAGCGCGAAAAAGATTCGTAGAATCGAGTTTTAGTGGAAGCCACGCAGTGGCCATCGAGAGGACGAGCATTTTGGGTGGCCGATTTATAACCTGTCATATCTGAGATGAAGTAATAAGTATAGAACGAACAAATTACTTTATTTTCTATTAGGCCACAGCAAGAGAAAACAAGGTGTGAAAAGTTTTTACACTTGATGGCCAAAGTATCTATTTCTATATAAAACTTTGTTACAAATTGTATTTTGTTGATATTTAATATCAATTTGATATAATTTAAATATAAGAAAACGATTTTAAATTGAGGAGAAGTATTATGGACTATAAAAAAATGTATGAAGAGAAGCTAATTACAGCAGATAAAGCTGCTGGAATGGTTAAAGATGGCGACTGGGTAGATATAGGTTGGTGCTCTCTAACAGCAAAAGCTTTTGATGAAGCTTTGGCAAAGAGAGTGGATGAACTTCACGATGTCAAGATAAAAGGCGGAGTTGTTCCTTATAAACTTGCTATAGGTGAGGCTGATCAAACAGGTGAACACTTCATCTACCATTCTTGGCACTCATCAGGAACTGAGAGAAACCTAATAAACAATAACAAATATGGCGCTTTCTTCATTCCTATCAAATACAGTGAACTTCCAAGATATGTAAGGGAAAATGCTGGAAGACTAAATGTCGCTGTAACCCAAGTTGCGCCAATGGATAAACACGGTAACTTCAACTTCGGTTTATCTGCAAGTCACGCAATGGCTACTTTTGAAATGGCTGATAAAATTATACTTGAAGTAAATGAAAATGTTCCAGTTGCTCTAGGTGGATATCAAAACTATATCAATATCAAAGATGTTGACTATGTTTATGAAGCAAATAGTGATATGTTAACCCTTGGCAAGGCAAAATTTGGTGAAGAAGAACTACAAGTTGCTGAACACGTTGTGGGACTTCTAAGAGATGGCGACTGCCTACAAATTGGGATAGGTGGACTTCCAAATGCTATAGGTTCAGAAATTGCTAAATCAGACCTAAAAGACCTAGGTGTTCATACTGAAATGTATGTGGATTCCTTTGTAGATATGGCAATGGCTGGCAAAATTACAGGTAGAAAGAAAAATCACGATATAGGACGTCAAACATATGCTTTTGCAGCAGGTAGCCAAGAACTTTATGACTATATAGATGGCAACGAAGAACTTATGGCAGTTCCAGTAGATTATGCCAACGATATAGATGCCATAGCATCCTTAGATAACTTTGTATCTATAAATACTGCTATGGAAGTAGATTTATGGGGACAAATTTCTTCTGAAACAGTTGGAACAAGACATATTTCTGGAGCAGGTGGAGCTCTTGACTTTATCCTAGGTGCTTATAGATCTAAGGGTGGTCGTTCAATAGTTGCCCTTAAATCTTCTAGAGTTGATAAAGAAGGCAAGAGAATTTCAAATATCGTTCCTACCTTTAAGCCAGGTACCCAAGCAACTGCAGTTAGAAGTAACACCCACTATATAGCTACAGAACAAGGTATCAAAAACTTCAAAGGCCTATCAACATGGCAAGCAGCAGAAGCTCTAATAGAATTGGCTCACCCAGATAATAGAGATGAACTAATAAAAGAAGCTGAAAAACTTGGTATTTGGAGACTTTCAAATAAATAAAATAAACTAACAAATGGCGGAGTGTATATGATGCACTTCGCTATTTTTATATGAATTTATATTGTTATTTTATCTTTAAATAATGTTAGATAATAAACAAGGTCACCATAATTTTATGAATATTCATTATTAAGTGAAAATGTTTGCAAAAAACTATTTTAGTAATATAGTGTAACTGTCTAGTTAATTAATTGTATAAAAATTTTAAAATATAAGGAAGGCTTAAGAATTATGGAAAAAAGAGAAAGTGTTATACTTGCCTATGCGAGAACTCCATTTGGTAAATTTGGGGGAGCATTAAGGCCACTAGAAGCTACAGAACTTGGTGGTATTGCAATCCGTGGAGCTATTGATAGAGCTGGTATTAAGGATAGCGATATAGACTATGTGCTTATGGGCAATGTTTTGCAAGCTGGTGAGGGACAAATACCATCCCGTCAAGCTACAAGAGCTGCAGGCATCGATTGGTCTGTACCTTCACAAACAATCAATAAGGTTTGTGCATCAAGTTTTACAGCAGTAACACTTGCTGATATGATGATTCGTGCTGGTAATATCGACCTTGCAATTGCGGGTGGTATGGAATCGATGTCCAATGCACCATTTGCAAGTAAGGATATGAGATGGGGTCATAGAATGTTTAATGCAGAATTCAAGGACCTTATGGTAACAGATGGACTTTGGGACCCTTGGTATGACCAACACATGGGATCTTCTGCAGGTAAAACAGCAGCTGGGTACAAGATAAGCAGACAAGAACAAGATAGATGGGCTGCAATAAGCCAACAAAGAGCTGAGGAAGCTATGGAAGCTGGTCGTCTAGATGAAGATATAGTTCCAGTTGAAGTTCCACAAAGAAAAGGCAATCCAATCATAGTTGACAAGGATGAACAACCTAGAAAAGGTGTAACAGAAGAAACTCTAGCAAAACTATCTGGCTTATTTTTCAAAGAAAACACAGTAACAGCTGGCAATGCTCCAGCAACAAATGACGGTGCATCAGCCCTAGTTATAGCAAGCAGAGACAAGGCAGAAGAACTTGGAATCAAACCTCTTGCAACAATTGTAGATACAGCTTGGGTATCAAAAGATTCACCATATATAGTAGATGTACCAGGAGAATCAATCAAGAAACTTCTAGAAGCTAATGACCTTACTGTAGATGATATTGATGTATTTGAAGTAAACGAAGCCTTTGCAGCGGTTGTAAACAGAACTCAACAAATCGTTGCAATTCCAGATGATAAACTAAATGTAAATGGTGGAGCTATTGCTTTTGGTCACCCAATAGGAGCTACAGGTGGTAGAATTATAATGCAATTAGTAAGCGCTATGAAGCAAAGAAATGCTAAATTAGGAGTTGCAGCAATATGCTCTGGTGGAGCTCAAGGTGATGCAGTTCTAATCAGAATGGAAGATTAATAGCAAACAAAAATGATCCTTGCTAGGAAAAGCAATATTTATTTTACGTTGCGCTGTAAATAATTCTGTGTATCAGCCTTAATCCTGATATGCTGTGTATCAGTAAAACGGAGTACAATATTTGATCAAATAGTTGTAGTGGATGCTAACTTACACTCTGTAAGTAGCATCCATTTTGTTTTTTTAAAAACTTTTTATAATGTCTTGCCAATTATATCTGTGACCATACTTATTGTATTTCTTATATCTTTTCAGTATAAATTGTACTATTTATTGTATCCTAATCAGTATGTTCTATACACAAACTATTTCAGTACCTCTATAAGGATTATTATTTGAATTAAATCACAATATGCCAGACTATAAATATGATGGTGTAAAAGAGCTACTGTTTAGCTCCTATTTTATTAGAATTGTTAATGATTTTTTTGAAATTATTAACGTTTAGAATTGCTAAATTTATATATTTTAAGGTTTTTATTCTGTTTTATAATCTTTATAAATATACATTAGTCGAAGATAGATTAAATATATGTATTAATTAAATACATTTATTTTGTTATTTATCGTTGATATCGTGAATTCATTAAGATATTTTTTAATATTTAAATTAATGTTTTAATAAATTAAAGCGTATAGTTTTTTGAAAGTCGATAACTTTAAGTTATAGACAAGATAAGAAAACGATATTTTACATTGTAAACGTTTTATTATATATTTGATATCAAAGAAATAATAAAGGAGGTAAGAAATGCAAAATAAAATTATAACTGCGAAAGATGCCGCTGATATTGTCAAAAATGGTGATCGAATAATGATTGGAGGATTTGCAGGAAGTGGAAATCCTATGAAAGTAGTACATGAGATAAAAAAAAAGAACGTTAAAGATCTCATATTAATTGGAAACGATACTGGGGATACTTATATTTTAGACGATCATGTGGGTGTGTTAGTTGACAATCATCAAATTAAAAAAGCAATTGTGACACACATTGGGAGGAATCCTGAGACATGCAGACAATTTCAAAATGGTGAAATAGAAGTTGAGTTTGTTCCACAAGGAACTCTAGTTGAAAGAATACGATGTGCGGGTTATGGGCTTGGTGCTGCTATTACAAAAACTGGAGTAGGCACTGAGATTGAAGAAGGAAAAGATAAAATCACAATAGATGGAGAAGAATATTTGATTGAAAAACCAATTTTTGCTGATGTATGTGTAGTTAAAGTAAGGCAAGCGGATAAGATGGGAAATGTTGTATTCCATGGAAGTGACAGAGCTCATTCCCAAGTTATGTTAGCTGCTGCAAACGTATCTATTGTTCAAGCAGATGAAATAGTAGAAATTGGTGAACTTGATCCAGACCAAATTACAGTACCTGGAATATTTGTTGATTATATCGTAGATGGAGGTCAAGATGACTGAACTTTCAAGAGAGCAAAAAAACACAATCATTGCTAAAAATATCGCGATGAATTTAGAACCAAACTCTTATATAAATTTAGGAGTAGGTCTACCTACTGAAGTGGCTTACTATATCAAGCCAGAGCAAAATATTATATTACATGCCGAAAATGGTCTTATTGGCACTGCTGGAGATGTAAAAAAAGGTGAGACATTTGATCCCGATGTAATTAGTTCTTCAGGATTCCCAACAACTTATAAAGAAGGAGCGTCATTTTTCGATTCGGCTCTATCTTTCGGAATTATTAGAGGCGGACATTTAAGTGCTACAGTACTAGGCACTATGGAGGTTGATCAACATGGAAATATCGCAAACTACACAATTCCAGGAAAGTTAGTTGTTGGAATGGGAGGAGCAATGGATTTATGCGTGGGAGCTAGAAATGTAATCATAGCTACAACTCACACAAATAAGGAAAGACCAAAGATTTTAAAAGAGTGTAGAATTCCTCTTACAGCAAAAAATGTAGCTACACAAATTGTTACTGAAAAGGCAATTTTTGATGTTAAGGGAACGTATCTTTTACTAACTCATTATAATCCTATATTTGATATTGAAGATATTATTAATGAAGTAGAAGCAGATGTAAAAGTCGCAGATGATTTGAAACAAATGATAACAGAATAAGGAGAAGAAATGATCAAATTAAATAATGAAGAAATTGTTTTTGTAGGCGCAGCACGTACTCCTGTTGGCGCATATTTAGGAGATTTAAAAACAGTAAAAGTTCAGGAACTTGGAGTTATAGCTTTGCAAGAAGCTATTAAAAGAGCTGGAATTAATAAAAATGAAATTGACGAAGTAATAGTTGGACACGTAACAGGTTCTCAAACTACAAATAACTTGGGTGAAATTATCGCAATTGATACAGGTCTTAAAAATGCTGTTACTGGAATGACAGTAAATAGAATTTGTGGATCTGGAATGCAATCAGCAGTTAGTGCGGCATTGGAACTTCGTGCTGGGAAGAAAAAAGTAATAGCGGCAGGTGGAGCAGAATCACTTTCTAGGGCTCCATATATGTTGCCAGAAGAAGCGAGATTTCAAGGATTTAGAATGGGAGATTCTAGATTGATTGATGCTAATGATGAAGGTCACAGAACTGCTTCTGGAAGAGATTCAGGAGTAAATCATATGGGAAATACCGCTGAAAATGTAGTTAGATTATTAAATATTCCAAGAGAGGATCAAGATAGGTTTGCATATGACAGTCAAATGAAAGCAAAGAAAGCTATGGAAAATGGAAGATTTGCCCAAGAGATTGTTCCTGTAGAGGTTAAAGGAAGAAAGGGAAAAACTATTGTCGTAGAAAAAGACGGACATCCAAGACCAGACACTACATTAGAAGGTTTAGCAATATTAAAACCTGTATTTGAAAAGGATGGGACAGTAACAGCAGGAAATGCTTCTGGTTTAAATGATGGTGGAGCTTTTGAAATAATGACAACTGAGTCTTATGCAAAAGAACATGGACTAGAGGTTATGGCAACATTAGTAGACTATTCTATTACAGGAGTTAAACCTCAAATCATGGGACTAGGTCCAGTTGAAGCAATTGAAAATGTTTGCAAAAATAATGGACTTAATCTATTTAAAGATATAGATGTGTTGGAAATAAATGAAGCGTTTGCAGGACAAACTGTAGGATGTTTAATAAAACTTGGAATTGACTTTGATTCAGATTTTTATAAATATAAATTTAATCCACATGGTGGAGCTGTAGCTTTAGGGCATCCATTAGGAATGACGGGGGCAAGAATTATTACTACTATTTTATACGAGTTCAAGAATAGACCTGACATAAGATATGCCATAGCATCTGCTTGTATAGGTGGAGGACAAGGAATAGCGTTACTTCTTGAAAATGGATACTATAATAAATAATTGATTTGCCCACTTAATAAATATTTAATTAAGTGGGTTATAAATCCATTTTTTCGACATTTATTATTTTTTAAGATTCTAATTTATATAATTAAGGAATACTTTATGGATACTTTATTTTTAGTACTAGCAGTAATTTTAATAACAGTTTTAGCTATTAAAGGTGTACCAATTTTTTACAGTGCTTTAATTACTAGTGTATTTGTACTAATTACTTCTGGAATGAACGTTGTTGATGGAATTACTGTTACATACGTCAAAGCTTTCTCTCAATATATAGAAAGTAACTTCTTTATATTTATTTTTGGTGCAATTTTTGGGAAAATAGTTGAACTCTCAGGAGCTGCAAATTCAATAGCTGATTATATAGTTGCAAAGATTGGCAAAAAATTTATAGTTCCAGCCATAATAATTGCTGGTGGTATTATGGGATACGGTGGAATATCAGTTTTCGTAGGGATTTTCGCGCTATATCCTTTAATATTCGCTATGTTTGAAAAAGCGAATATTTCCAGAACTCTTGCTCCAGGTCTATATTTGGCAGCAGCAGGCTCTTTTTCAGTGTGGATGCCAGGCTCTCCATCTATTCAGTTACTAATTCCAGTACAGAGTTTAGGAACTAATACATTTTCAGCAGCTGGGCCAGGATTTGTCGTAGGATTTATTCAAATAATACTCGAGATTCTATTCTGTAACTGGTATGTAAAGTACACTCAAAAGAAAGGAATTGTGTGGGAAGGTTCAGAAGGACTAGGTATTTTAGAACAAAATGAATCAAGAATTTATCCAAACTTTTTTGTGGCAATATTGCCAATGGTTATATTGATTGTTTCATTAGGATTTTTCAATATACACCCTGCATTTGGACTTCTTATAGGTATAATAGCAGGATTAATAATCTATAGTAGACATTTACCCTATAAAGATGGAATGTGGGATCATTTACAAAAAGGATTTATGTCAGGAGTATCTGCTTTAATGGCGACTTGTGCAGTTGTTGGATTTGGCGGAGTTATACAGGAGACCACAGCTTTTCAAAATTTAATAAACTTAGTAGTTGCAACCAATGCAAATCCTATAATAGCATCAACAGGAATAACTTCAGTTTTGGCAGGAATATGTGGTTCAGGAACAGGTGCAGAATCAATGGCGCTTCCGATAATAAAGCAATATTTCATTCCATTGGGAGTGAATGTAGATGCTTTAACTAGAATACTTGCACTTTCAACTATGATATTTACATTGCCTTCAAATGGCGTGGTAAATACGGCAATAACTGCTGCAAATTCAACTCATAAGAAATCTTATCCAATGATATTTGTAACAGTATCACTTATGTCTTTTATATCGGCAATACTTTTATTGATAGCTTTTTCAATCACGGGAATGATGTAAAAATTTAGGAGGAATAAATGAAAAAAATTGGAATTATTGGAACAGGTATGATAGGGACAAGTTTGGCAGTTCTTATGACATCTCATTCCATAAAAACAGTAGTACTCGCTGTAAACGAGGAACTAAAAAACGAAAGCATAGGACAATTTAAAAAATTTTTAAATAAACTTAAAAATGAGGATATTATAGATTCAGATAATATTTTAGGATGTGAAAATTATTTAGAATACACATACGAATATGAAGATTTAAAAGATTGTCAATATATTTTTGAAGCTGTAGTAGAAAATTTAGATGTAAAACATGAGGTTTATCAAAAAATAGAAGAAAATGTAAGTGACTTAAAGGCTATTTGTTCAGTATCTTCTGCAATTGAAGTTGATAAACTAAACGAAAAAATGAGTAAGTACAAAGAAAAATTATTAGTTACACATCCGTTTTTCCCTCCTCATTATGTTCCATATTTTGAAATTGCTTATGGTAAATCAACTGATAAAGATACAATTGACGAAGTAAAGAGAATGCTAGAGGATATGGATAGAAAAGTAGTGATTCTTAAAAAGTCCGTGCCAGGATTTATAGGGAATAGGCTACAATTTGCCCTATATAGAGAGGCTTTGAACTTGGTTCAAAATGGAATTGCTAATCCAGAAGATATTGATATTTGTTTAAAATATAGTTTTTGTCCTCGATACACATCGATTGGAATGTTTGAACATTTTGATAATGGAGGATTGATATTAAATTATGAAGTGTGCAACACAATATTTCCTAGCCTAAGTAATCAGGATAAGCCACCTAGAGTTTTGAAAGATTTAGTAGATAATGATGAACTTGGAAGATTGAGTGGAAAGGGATTTTATACTTGGGATGAAGAATTTACAAAAGATTTTGAAAAGAGGGTATCGAAACCATATTTAAGATTTATAAATTGGAAGTTTCCTGGTTAAGATATATAAGAGTGAGTGATTTGCTTTATGGAAAAAGAAATATTTAAATACAATTCAAAAGACTTAAGAAAGATCATTTTTTGTTTTGCTGTAATTGCTATTTTTTGGATATTACCACCTATAGAACCAATAACAAAATCGGGAATGGAAGTTATAGGAATATTTATAGGTGTAGTTTTGTTACTATCTATGGTGGATATAGTATGGCCTGTTTTTTTCTGCTTTGCAATCTTACCTTTAACTGGAGTTGTAACTATAAATGATGTAATAGCAGGATCTCTTGGTAGTTGGATTATAACGTTTGTAATTGCCAGTTTTATTATGACTACAGCATTAAATAAGTCAGGATTTACATCTAGACTTACAATGTACTATATGACAAGGAAAATTGCAGCAAAGAGCCCCTGGATATTTACATTTTCATTCTATTCGATAGCGATGATAATAGGAATGTTTATGGACCAAGTTCCTGCAACTGCGTTTTTTTTGATGTTTTCAAAGGAAGTTTTAGATAAAATAGGTTATTGTAAAGATGATAAGTACTCTCATATTCTTACAATGGGTGCTGTATTTTCGGTAAATATTGGAGGAGCTATGACTCCAATTTCACACTCGCTTGTAATGCTGGGTCTTGGGATATTTCAAGAAATCACTGGTGACACTATTAACCTACTAACTTACATGATGTATGCCGTTCCAGTTGGGATAGCATTATTTATAATGTTGTGTTTAACTGTTAGGTTTATAATAAAGCCAGACGTATCGAAGTTTGAAAATTTTGATATTGAATCTCTAAAAGATAAAAATAGAAAAGAAATGGGATTAGTTGAAAAAACAACTGTAGTCATATTTTTTGGAACAGTTATTATGTGGATACTTCCTGGATTTTTGTCGTTATTTTTACCTAAGGATAATTTGGTTTTAGAATTTTTATCCAGGTTTTCTATTACTTTTTGGGCAGTGGTGGCTGTAGTTTTATTTGCCATTATTAGAATAAATGATGAACCAATATTGAATTTAAAAGAAACAATTGAAAATAATTTCCAGTGGGGGGTGATACTGTTTATATCAATAGGAGTTGTTTTGGGATCAATTGTATCTAAACCAGAGGTGGGGTTGAATGATTTTATCATTGAAAAATTAAATCCAGTACTTGCTAATACGACATCAGTTTTGATAATAATATTATTAGCTTTTGTAACTTTAATCTTAACTAATTTTGCATCAAATGTTACTACAATTACTGTAATGACTACTGTCGCTGTCACCATATCTATGGGTAATAATCCGATAGATCCAGTTGCAATGGCTATAACAACAACAATGTGTGGATCTCTTGCTTTTGTACTACCATCATCTTTTGCACCAATTGCTTTGCTACATTCTCATGAATATTCAAATAGCAAACTAATTATTTTCTCAGGCGTATTGATGATAATATTCTCTACATTGTTAACTACTTTTATAGGATATAATATTATAAGTACTATATAATAAATGAAGATAGAGGGTAGCATATGGATATAGAAAACATGAAAAATTTTATAGAAATATGTAAAAATGATTATAACGTAACTAAGACCAGCGAGAAGGTAAACATCTCACAACCAGCACTTAGTAAGATGATTAATCAAATGGAAGATGAATTTAACACAGACATATTTTTAAAAAATAGAGGGAAATTTATAGGATTAACTGAAACTGGTAAGATAATTTTTAGCAGATTTCAAGAGATAGTAAGCTCGTACAACTTATTAAAATTGCAAGTTTCTGAAGTAGAACAGGGATACTCTAAAGATATAAAAATAGGTGTTTCACCAAAGGTTTTGGACATTCTCATGAAAGACAATATTTATAAGCTTTATGAGAATAACGATTTATCAATTGAATTTGTCGAAGGAGATATAGAGTATCTAATTAATGAATTTGTGAATAAAAAAATAGATATTATTGTAATTCTTTCATTAAATGAATTAGACTCGTCCGAGTACTATTCAATTAGAATAGCTACGAGTGAATATGTTGCTATAATGAATAAAAATCATATTTTGGGGAATAATAATAAAATTAAATGGCATGATCTTGAAAATATGAAAATAGCTACTCCTACAAAATCAAGTCAGACGTATCGTATGATTATGGAAAAGATTAATAATAAAAAAATTACGCTAAAAAATATTTTTACACTATCCTCAGATAAGATGTTAATAGAGCTCCCAATTAATGAAGATATTATTACTATACTGCCAGAAAATTTTTATTATGAGTACAATTTAGATGATGATATAATAATGAAAAAATTTGAAAAGACTGAATATTGGCATGTTGATATGTATGTTTCTAAAGAAGACAAAGAACTTAATTCAAATACTTACAAAGTTTTTGAAAAATTGGGATATCTACTAAATATGAATACACATGGAGAGTTATAGAATTTTATGGTAGTAAATAGTTTATAAAATTATAATATAGTGTATTAGTACATTTTGTAATCTATTTATGATAATTCAAAATACTAAAATATTATAAAGGATATATTTTGTATAGCTCGTGAAAAAAATTTAACACCTTAGTCTATTATATATAAAAGGGTTGTACGATAAATCGTGTTAGAAGAGGTTATGAAACTTCTTCTGATGCGATTTTTTTGTTACTGAAAACATCTTAAAATATATTGGTTTTATTAATTTTTTTTATTTATGAATGCTCAAATGGATTAATTTGAAGTATTAACAACTATGTTATTGTATTAAAAAGAGTAGTTGTTGACTATAGACTACTTGTTAGTTAAAGAATTAAAATATTTCTTACTAGAAAATTTATTAATGCAAGTTGATTAAAAGTAGGTCATTTGAGAAACATTTATTAAACTTATGTAAAAAAATTCCATGGATAGTAATTCCTATCCATGGAAGAGTATTTGGTTAATTATTATTTACCAACACTATTTGACATAGAGCCTATTTTGCCTTCTCTAAACTAGGTCATTTTTTTATTCTAGATTTTTAGGTCTACCCATTTTCCTTGCTTAAACCTATGTCTTAGACCGATAAATCTACTGGTTTGGTCTGATAAAATACCTATCCAGATTCCGTCTAAGCCTAGTTTTAACATATTTACAGTAATCAATGTTACTGCAGTTCTGATTATGGATACAGATACAATAGCTACTGCCAAGGTGTATTTAACATCTCCTGCTGACCTTAGTGAACCACCAAAGATAACTTGGAGTACTTGCATTATAACTATGAATCCAAGATATTTTATAATGATAAGACTTTGGTCGGCCAAGGATTGGTCGGAAAAGAATAGTCCAAATATAGATCTACCAAATATAAAGAATATGGCAGATATGGTTAAACTCATTATAAGACCTATTTGCTGGCAGGCCCTGCCGTAGACTATGGCCTCATCTTTATTGCCAGCTCCAAGGGAGTTGCCTGTGAGGGTGATTACAGCAACACTCATTCCATCTCCAAAGGAGAATGATAAGCTTAGTAAGTTCATGCCTACATTGTGGAGGGCGAAGCTTTCTGTTCCTAGCCTTGCTGCTGTAAGAGCTGTAACGAAAAATCCAATTCTCATTGACATAATTTCAATAAAAATATTAACCCCGAGTCTAGAGATTTCCTTAGAAATTGTCTTATCAATTTTCATAGGAACTTTTTTCATCTCTCTAAAGTTTAGGTAGGAATTGCGCTTACTTAGGGAGTAGAAGCACATAATCATTTCTACAACTGTACCTAGGACTGTAGCTATAGCAGCTCCCTTTGTTCCTAGGGCAGGAAAGCCTAAGTTTCCTTGGATTAGTAGGTAGTTGAATATAATATTTACTATTGATGCTACAAGGTTTGTTACAAAGGCAATCTGTGTGTTGCCAGCACCCCTGTGGGCAGAGTTTATGCACCAGCATATAGCATTAAAAACTGTTCCAAGGATTATTATGACAAAATATTCCTTGGCCATTTCGTGGGTTTCTTCTGTGGATCCTGCAAATTCTAGGATAGGATCGGCAAATGCCACCATTACGACTGTCACTATGATGACAAAAATCATAGATATGAGTAGAGAAGTAACTAGGGTTTGGTTGGCTTTTTCCCTATTTCCTTCTCCTTGGCGCCTAGCAACTAGAGCTGATACTGCACTAGTTATTGCAAAAAATACAGTAAGAGCCAAGAATTTTGGCTGAGTTGTAAGACCTATGGCAGCTACAGCTGAAGGTCCAAGGCCAGAAATCATAAAGGTATCTATGATACCTGCTAGTGCTATAAAAAAGGATTCAAATACAGCTGGCCAAGCTATAGATAGGGCTCTTCGGTAATATTTTTTATCAAGCATGGCAAGCTCCTCCAATCTTTGGAAGGATTGCTTCAATTGCTATTGAAATATTATCCTTATAGTCCTCATTTTGTATACTGAGTATCTTGCTCATATCTTCTACTGTTTTTTCTACTGATAGATTAAAATCGCAAGTATCTAGATAATAATTAATAAACAAGCCATCAAAAAGATCACCTGTTCCAGCGTATTTTGCATCTAATTTTTCATAATAAACCCTATGAAGCTTATCTGAAATGCCTAGAGTGTAGGATTTATTATCTTCTTCTATACTTGTTATGACATATTTTTTGTCGTTTTCTATCAAATCATCAAAATTATTCAAGCCTAAGAGGCTTGCTTCGGTATAATTTGGAAGAATAATATCAGCGTATGCTAGAATTTCCTTATATATTTGTATTTTCTCATCACCAAGTCCTGGATAAAGCGAACCATCGTCACCCATAATAGGGTCCAAGATGACTAAAACTTCATCGGGTATAGATTTTAGATAATCAACTATGATATTTTTTTGCTCTATATTTTCTATATATCCAATTAAAACAAGGTCAAAGTTAAAATCTAACTTCTTCCATACATTTAAGCAATCTTTTATGTATTTATTAGTATCAAGTACTGCAACGTTGCCCAGAGAAAAGTTATGTGAAATCAGAGCGGTGGGCAGAAAGTAAACATCGTGGCCTGCATGGGATAGAACAGGATCAACCATATTGCCAGCTATCTTACCCCTTGATACGAAATCATTTATAAGTAATATTTGACTCATTATTTTTTTACTCCTTATTCTATAGTATTCATTATCCTATTTTTTTCTTTAACTTAAAGGGGGAAATTTGCTATAATATTATTATGAATAATGAATATGTAAAGATAATGGAAAAAATAAATGGAAATAAGTATGTTAAAAAAACAAAAAAATCCTTGCTTTCCCTAGTATTTAGTAGAGCAGGTGTATTTATTTTGTTGATACTTCTTCAAATAGGATTTATGATATACCTCTACCATTACATAAATATCGATGTATCTTTATTGATAGGAGGAGATACGGTACTAAGAATAGTTATAATGCTTATAATTCTAAATATGGATTCCATAAACCCTTCTTATAAAAATTCTTGGTTTATACTAATTGCAATCTTTCCAAGTTTATCTACAGCTGTGTTTTTGCTCGACCACTTAAGCGTTGGTTATAAAAAAGAGCAAAAAAGAGTCCTGGACTTAGAAAAAGTTTCTAGGAAACTTTATAACAGAGATTTATCTTTGGTATATGAACTAAAAGAAAACGACAAAGACTTATACAACTACCAAAACTACTTTTATGATTTGGGTGGTTTTGTGACCTATGATAAGACATCCACAAAATATTATCCAGTTGGTGAGGATGTATTTGCTGATATAATAAAAGCTATAAGAGGAGCCAAAGACTTCATTTTTATAGAAATTTTTATAATCTCCTACGGCTATATGTGGGGAACCATCCTTGAAGAACTAGTTAAAAAAGTTGAAGAGGGGGTAGAAGTTAGGCTTTTATTTGATGGGACCAATTCTCTAGTAAGGGTTAAGTCTAACTTTGTTGAAGAGATGAATTCGCTTGGAATAAAGTGCAAGGTATTTTCACCAATGATTCCAATCGTATCAACCTACTACAACAACAGAGACCACAGGAAGATATTTGTCATTGATAATGAATACGCCTTTACAGGCGGGATAAACTTGGCTGATGAGTATATAAATGTATATGAAAGGTTTGGCCATTGGAAAGATTGTGGTCTAAGGCTAAAGGGAGCTGCAGTAGAATCTCTCACCTTGATGTTTCTACAAATGTGGTCTGATTCTCCTGAAGAAGTGGATACTTTTGCTAGATACTTGCCAAGAAAATCTGATCCAGACGGAGCTGGCTTATGCATACCATTTTCTGATAGTCCAATGGATGATGAGTACTTTGCTAAAAATTCCATCCTAACCATGCTAAACAATTCCACAGACTATGTATATTTTATGACGCCTTATCTAATCCTCGAAGATGAGATAATAAATGCCATCACTAATGCTACAAAAAGGGGGGTAGATGTTAGGATTTGTATGCCTCATATACCGGATAAGAAAATAGCCTTTGCCTTGGCAAAAAGTCACTATGTACATTTGATATCAAATGGCGTGAGAATATATGAATATACGCCTGGTTTTTGCCACTCCAAAGTTTGGCTATCTGATGACTCAAGTGCCTTTGTCGGCACCATCAATCTTGACTACAGAGCCTTATACTTAAACTTTGAGTGTGGGGTTTGGATGAAAGATACATCTGCTATTGGTCAAATCAAAGAAGACTTTGATGTATTTTTCTCTATAGGAAGCCCAATAAGTCTAGAAGATGCCCAAAATAGACCTTTGATAACTAAGGCAGTGGGATATGTAGCAAAACCATTTGCAACCTTGTTTTAATTGAGCACTTATAGTGCTCTTTTTTCTTTGATAAATTGACAAATGATATAAAGATGCTATAATTTATTTATAAGGTGTATGGCAACATACCCTACACCAAAAGGAGGATAAATTGTTTGAATTAAATACAAATTTGGACACACCTCTTTATATGCAGATAGTTGATCAAACAAAGCTAGCTATTGCAAAGGGATATTTTAGAAATGGCGATAGGTTCCCATCAGTTAGGGAGCTATCGAGAGAACTATTAGTTAACCAAGCAACAGTTACCAAGGCATTTAAAGAGTTGGATAGGCAAGGAATTATCGAAACTCAGGCAGGAATAGGTACATTTATATCCTTTGATGACGCGAAATTCCTAGATAGAATAGATGATTTGAACAAGAAATTAACAGATGATTTTATAGAGGCAAAATATCTAGGCATTACCCTGGATGATGTTATAAAATTATACGAAAGAGCAGGTAAAGATTTATGATTGTAGAAGCAATCAATGTAAATAAGTCCTTTGATGACAACAAGGTTTTGGACAATGTCACTTTTAGTCTAGAAGAGGGAATCATAACAGGACTTGTTGGTAGAAATGGTAGTGGAAAAACCACCCTACTTAAGATAATAGCAGGTATATACAAAGAAGATTCAGGCAAAATTAAAATAGATGGCAAGTCTTTGGACATCAATCCAAGAACCATAGAAAATTTGGCATATTTGCCAGACAGGTTTGATTATTTCAATTATTACAAGATTGATCAGCTTCCAGAATACTATGAAATACTTTATCCAACCTTTGACAAAGATTTTTTCAATGACGAAATAGCCAAATTTTCTTACAATCCTAAGGCAAATATAAGAAACCTTTCAAAGGGCGAGAAAAACCTTCTTGGTCTTATCTGTGTCCTTGCATCAAATGCCAAGGTCATCTTGGTGGATGAGGTTTTAGATGGGATGGATATCCTAAATAGACGTCGCATCATCGAATACTTATTGGATGCTAAGGACAAGGGTTGTGCTGTCTTTGCATCAAGCCACGAACTATCTGATCTATCTGGTATTTGTGATGAGATTTACTACCTATCAAAAGAGGGAGTACTTAACAAGACTCATGATGATGAGAAACTTTCTCTAAATAAGCTACAAGTTGTAGTAAAGGATAAATTGCCTGAAAATATAAGAAATAAATCGGTCATTATATCAAATATTGGTAGGGTCTATACCATACTTATTGATGCTAAGGGCGAATTTTTAGATGAACTTTTGGCTGATTCTGATATAGTCCAATATGACAAGCTAGAAGTAAAGGTGGAAGACTACTTCTACCTAGAAGAAGGAGCTAGAAAATGAGTGATTTTAAAAACTTATTTAAGATTACCGTAAAAAGATATGGAATCTGGATATTATTGATATCCTTAATGATTGCCATGACATACGGTTTACAATCTAGGGCAAGGCTAAAAAATGAAGCAGAAAATCTAAGGGGTTCTGTAAATGTCATGGCTGAAGATTTGGATACAAGCATCGATAATGAAGGTAAAATAACAAAAGAGTATTTGGATGAGGCTTCTACTATAGCTGATAAGTATGCCGAAAAATATGGAATCCTTACAGATGATCAAATGAAAAATCTTGCTGATGAAGATTGGAATGATTATTCTGATAAGGCCATAAATAAGTATGGGTCCAAGTTTTGGGAATATGAATCAAATTATAGGACTTTTCAAAATATCAAAGAATCCAACTTAGAAGTTTCTAATATCTTTACTTATTATATTGAAGACACTGCGTTTGGTATAGTAGTTCTAGTTGCTATTTTGGCTATGCTTATAACTTCACTAGAACAGTCATTGTCCTTTTATGATTTCACCTTGATGTTTCCATGGAAGAAAAGAGATGAGGTTTGGATGAAGGCTCTAGTTGTATTTATAATTGGCCTAGCTATGTTTTTAATCAATTTGCTTTTAAATATAGCAATGATTAGCTCATCAGATTTTGCACCTTTGATGGATTTTTCAAAATTAGGAGATCCTATCTTACAATCAATCCTATTAATATTTGCCACAAGTTTTATCACTGTATCTACAGGTATGATCGCAGGAAACTTTCTAGGCCATGCAGGTCTTGGCATCATTGCCATAGGATCCATAGAACTACTAAGATATATAGTTAATGTATTTTTGACAATTTTTGCTCCAAATTTTGCGAGCAGCATGTATAGTAGTTTTTCCAAATTTGTTGAAAATTTACCGGGCGTATTAAAGCCATTTTTCTCCCTAATCAACGTAAAGATGGATTATCCAACTATAATAGGTTATATAATTGTGGCTGGACTTTGGACCTTGCTCGCCTATCTAATCAACAGCAAATCATCTTCAGAAAAATCTGGTTACCTAATAATATCAAAGCCAGTTGAATATGTTGCCAAGATTTGGGGTATATTATCATTTACAACAGTTTTATACTTAATAGGTTCAGCTCCAATCAGTGGCATGGGAAGTATGATACTAGAGCTTATAATATATGTAGTTGCACTCTTGATAAGTATAAAACTATTTGATATTCTATTTAAAGTAAGACTTAAATTTTAGACTTTAAGGAGAACTTTATGGCAAAAGATCGATTAACTTGGGATGAATATTTTATGAATCTAGCTATCACAGTGTCAGAACGTGGCACTTGTGATAGGGCTTATGTAGGTTGTGTTATAGTAAATGAAGATAATAGGATAGTAACTACAGGTTACAATGGCTCTATAAAAGGCAATCCTCATTGTGATGAGATAGGACATACCATGCGTGATGGCCACTGTATAGCAACCATCCATGCTGAAATGAACGCACTTTTGTATTGTGCCAAGGAGGGTATTTCAGTAAATGGCTGCAAGGCTTATGTGACTCATTTCCCTTGCCTAAACTGTACAAAAAGCTTAATCCAAGCAGGAATAAAACAGATTTACTATAAAGAGGCTTACAGGGTAGATGAATATGCGATAGAGCTTCTAGAACGCAATAATATAAGCTATGAAAAGATTGAACTGCCAGATTTAGATTAGGAGAGACTATGCATTATAGCGAAGATAATACCCAATATCATGTGGGTGTAAATGAAGATATGATTGGCGAGTATGTAATATTGCCAGGAGATCCAAAAAGATGTGAAAAAATTGCAGCATATTTTGACAATCCAAAGTTAGTTGCTGACAGACGTGAATATGTGACCTATACAGGCTATCTTGATGGGCAAAAAGTTTCTGTAACATCAACAGGAATAGGTGGACCATCAGCTGCCATAGCCATGGAAGAGTTGGTCAAATCAGGAGCCCATACCTTTATCAGGGTTGGAACCTGTGGTGGCATGCAAACAGAGGTAAAAAGTGGCGATGTGGTAATAGCCAATGCAGCAATAAGGGCAGAAGGTACTAGTCGCGAATACGCTCCAATAGAGTTTCCAGCAGTGAGTAATTTTGAAGTGACAAGTGCACTAAAAGATGCTGCGAATTCACTAGAGCAAACCTGCCATGTTGGAGTAGTTCAATGCAAGGATAGCTTCTATGGCCAACATGAACCAGACAAAATGCCTATTTCCTATGAACTAGAAAATAAGTGGAATGCCTGGGTAAAAATGGGAACTCTTGCAAGTGAAATGGAATCTGCAGCCCTTTTTACAGTAGCAAACTACCTAAGAGTTAGAGCAGGATCCTGCTTTTTAGTAGTGGCAAACCAAGAAAGAGAAAAACAGGGCCTAGAAAATCCAGTAGTCCATGACACAGAAATGGCTATCAAAGTAGGCATTGAAGCCTTGAGAAAACTAATAGAAAAAGATAAGAGAAAATTCTAGCAAAAATTTGCCCCTAAGCTTTGCACAAAGTTAAGCTTAGGAGTAATTTTTTAATTTATTCTATTTCTTCAATATTAACGTAATCTAGCATGCCTATAATCTCATCGTGAGTTGGCAAGTCTAGGACACGGGCTGTAGCAGATGCTGCAGCAATTGACATCTTGTAAGCCTCAACTGGGCTGCCATCTTTTACCTTGGATCCCAAGAAACCAGCAATCATAGAATCTCTACAAGCTGTTGTATTTATGATCTCTCTACCATCGTCTATCTCATTTGATCCATAGACCTTATCTCCGGTAAATAGCATAGAGCCTTGGGCTCCGTAGGAGATGATTACATTCTCCGCTCCCATTTCTCTAAGCTTTTTGCCATAAGGTATATAATCATTTCTATCTGCGATTTCTACACCGAAAATTCTTTCTATATCTTCGCCGTTTGGTTTTACTAGAGCAGGTTTTGCCTTAACAACATTCATCAAATATTGGCTTGGCACGTCTGCAACAAATTTGGCCTTATTTGATGTTGCTACTGATACAAGTCTATCGTAGATGTCTCTACTTTGGCTTTCTTCCATTGGAGGTACAGAACCACCAAAGATTAGCACATCTCCCTCTCTAACCCTAGATAGGTAGTAAAGAAGCTCGTCTAGTTCCTTTGCTGATATTCTCTTACCAGGGTAGTTGATTACAGTTTCTTCCTTGTTTTTAAAAATTTTGATATTGGTACGGTTCTCTGCCTCAGTTTCGACAAAGTCAGCGGTAATATCTTCGTTTCTAAGCCATTGTTTGATGAATTCACCTTGGTAACCACCGACAAAACCAGTGGCAACAGTTGGAATTCTAAGGGCAGATAGGACTCTAGATACATTTAGGGCTTTTCCACCTGGTAGGGTTCTTTCCGCTAATATGTTGTTTCTTTGACCCATAGTTAGCTCATCAAGTTCTACAAAAAGATCAATTGATGGGTTTAGGGTTACAGTATAAATCATAGTCGCTCCTTATATATTTAGATTTCTGATGCACTCGATTATTTCTTCCATATGCATACCGTGAGATCCCTTTACAAAAACAAGGGTAGATTTGCTTATCAATTGTTTTAGCTTGTTGCAAATATCTTCCTTATCCTCAAAATAAAAGGCTCTAGATTTTGGGAAATTTTGCAAGGCTCCTTCGTACATATGTTTGGATAGGGGACCATAGAATAGGCAGTAGTCTATTTGGTTTGGATTGATTTTTTCTCCTATTTCAAAGTGTAAACTTTCTTCATCATCACCTAGTTCAAGCATATCGGCTAAAACAACAATTTTTTTGCTGTAGCCATTTAGCATATAGGTCATATCAAGTCCAGTTAGTAGGGCTTGGGGATTTGATTTATAAGCATCATCTAGGATATCAAAACCATCTAATTCTATGAGCTCGGCCCTATTTTTTGATGATTGGCATTTTCTAAATCCTTTTTGGATTTCTTCAGTACTTAGTCCCAATAATGAAGCTACCATAGCTGCAAATCCAGCATTATAGATTTGGTGGTCTCCAACAAGTTTTAAGGAGAAGATATCACTATCGTGTCTAAACTCTATGCCTTGGTAGCTAGATGATACTTTTTCAATCTTGTAGTCTGCACTATCATCCATACCAAAAGTAAGAACTCTTACGTCTAGCTTATAATTTGGAACTTCTTTTCTTAAAGTTTCATCATCTATATTATATATGAAAACCCCATCTTTTTTTAGGGCTTCTGTTATTTCCATCTTTGCCTTTGCTATGCCTTCTTTAGATTTTAAGTTAAGTAAGTGGCTATCGCCTATATTTAGGATGCCTGCAATATCTGGCGAAACTAGATTTGTTGTAAGAGATATGTCTCCAAAATTGTCAGTGCCAAGCTCTATTACACCAATTTCTGTATCTTCATTTAGCTCAAGCAAAGTTTTTGGAACTCCTATGTCATTGTTTAGGTTTCCTATAGTCTTTTGAACTTTGTACTTTTCAGCAAGTACTTGGGCTAGGATGTCTTTGGTACTTGTCTTGCCATTAGAACCTGTTATAGCAACGATTTTTATATCAAGCTGGTCCCTATAAGCCTTGGCTAAGTCTCTTAAGGCTTTTTTGGTATCTTCTACTATTATGTAAGGAATAGTAATATTTTTATTTAATTTAAAATCCTCATCTATCAAAAAAGCACTTGCGCCCTTTTCTTCACATTCCTTGATGAAGATTCTGCCATCAAAAACTTCTCCAACCAGAGGGATGTACAAGTTATTTTCGTCAATAGTTCTAGAATCTGTGGAAACTCCTTCTATAATAAGGTCTTTTTTGTCAGGATCAGAAAGAACTCCACCGACCATGGCAGCAATTTCATCTAGTCTTCTTTTTATCATCATATCTCCTTAATCCATCTTCAATTAGCCTATCAAGGATAAGAGAAAAGCTTTCATCATACATAAGCATACAAAGTCTTGCAAAAAATGAAGTAGGTGTAAAGCCAGGGAAGGTGTTGATTTCATTTATATATAGGTTTTTATCCTTACTATAAAAGATATCTACCCTAGCAAAACCTTGGCAACCGGCTGCTGTATAACATTTTTTGGCAAATTCAATGGCTCGTGTTTGATCATCACTATCCATTTTATATGGAAGTTGTTCGACAGTTTCCTTGTCAAAATATTTGGCATCATAATCTAGGAAAGTGTGATTTGTAAGGTAGGCTGCAGGCTTTGATGCGTCAATGCTATCCCCATTGGCAATGACAGCAATTTCTATCTCTTGGCCTTCTATAAGCTCTTCAACTAAGGCCTTTTCGTCATATTCTAAGGCGAGCTTTATTGCTTTTTCTAGCTCATCCTTATTTGTAACCTTGCTTACGCCGACAGAAGATCCGTTGGCAGATGGCTTTACAATCAAAGGAAAACCGATTTCTTTGATACATTTTTCCAAGAAATCATCATTGAGGCCTTCTTTATAAGTGTATAGATATTTGGCTTGGTTAAAGCCGTTTTTGTAAAAAATATCATTACTTGTAACCTTATCCATGCATATAGCAGAAGATAAGAGGCCGTTTCCTATATATGGGTAGCCTATGCAATCCAAAAAACCTTGGATTGTACCGTCTTCGCCATATGTCCCGTGGATAGCAGGAATTATTACGGTGTTGGCAGGATCATTTTCCTTTAAATCTAGGAGGAAAGCTCCTATGCTAGCTGCTTTGTTATCATTTGTTTCTTTTACCAAGGAAAACTCATCATTTGAATCTACATAAGAAAAACATTCAGAAAAATTACCTTTCTTATCAATATAGACAAGTTTAACTTTGTATTTGTTTTTATCTAAGTTTTTACTAATATTTAGGGCACTTCGTAAAGAAATATCGTGCTCGCTTGATGGACCTCCAAAAAGCAAATAGACATTAATCATATAAATCTCACTTTCTTCTTTAATATATAAAATTTTACTACATTGAAGAAAACTGGGCAAATAATTAGCTGGAAATAGACAAATTGTAACAATTAACTTGTTGACTAGTTACAAAAAATATTAAACTGATAATGCCCCGAAATGTGGAAGAATATGTATTATAGCTGATAAATGACATAAAATTCAAAAAAATCACCTTGAGAAAACGTTGAAATAACAATAAAATAAATATTTTTCACAAAATATCTACATTTTTTAAAAACCACATAATTTCTACACAATTAGCCTGTATAATAGCTCTTGTAAAAAACATTCTGTTAATATTTTGTAACCTTTGTTACAAAGTAAGAAATTAAGAAGAGTAAGTCAAATATGACTATGAAAGGAATATAAATATAAATGTTTAATTTTAAAAAATACGCCCTAGCAGCAGCATTAATAGTTCCAAGTGTAATTGGATTTTCTGCAAAAGATGCAGATGCAGCTAAGGTTATTATCGACAAAGAACTAGCAAGTGCAGTAAATGTAAGAAGCCAAGCAAAAATGGGAGATAATGTATTAGGCCTTATCTCAAATGAAGAAAAAGCATATGAAATCAAATCTAATGAAGGAGATTGGCTACATATAGATTTTGAGGGTAAGGATGCATATGTAGCAAAAAGATTCTTCCACATATTAGATGAAGATAAAATCATTACAGATACAAACTTTAGAAACAAACCAACAATAGACTCTGAAGTTATAAGCGTACTTCCTGCTGGAACTCTAGTAGAAGTTACAGAAGTTGCTGAAAATGGTTATGTAAAAGTAAAAGTAAATGACAAAGAAGGTTATGTTTACAACAACCTACTAGAAACATTTAGAAAAGCTAACGAAAACAAATACGCTACACAAGCTACAACAAATAAAGCAAATAATAATGTAGCAGCTATCCAACCAAAACAAACATATGAATATGTAGAAACAACACAAACTTACCAACAACCAGCACAACAAACACAACAATCTCAACAATCATACCAAGGATCATCAAGCTGGGCAAAAGAATGGATAGCTCAAAGAGAATCTAACGGTTCATACACAGCTTACAATCCAAACGGTGGTTACTACGGTAGATACCAATTAAACCCATCACTAGTTCACTATGGCGCATCACCAGCTGAACAAGAAGCAGCAGCTGATAACTATGTTGCACAAAGATACGGATCATGGGAAGCAGCTCAACAATTCTGGGCAGCTAATGGTTGGTATTAATAATTAAATAAGTAATTTAGAATCTCTAAGCCTATAGGTTTGGAGATTTTTTTGTTTCTTCATTTATTAAAAGTAAAGTTATAGTAAATAGAAATGAGGAATTATGAGAAAAAAATTACTCGGGATAATATTAATAATAATCCTATACATAATAATAGGGTCATCTATCCCGTTTGTATGGCGAAAGGATGTATCAGAAGGATATAAAAAAGACTTTGATATAGGTAAATTTTATCAAAATGATAGTTCCATTGCCTATGCTTACCCCATAAGAGACAATGACCAGGCTAGAATTGAGCGCATAAGGGCTATTGATAATGCCAAGGATAAGTTAATAATAGGCTCATATAGGTTAAGGTCAGATGAGTCTGGCAAGCTCTATATGGCAAGCCTAATAGAAGCTGCTAAAAGAGGAGTAGATATAGACATCATTCTAGATGGTAACAGTCTTTGGGTCAATGCTGGCAAAAACAATTACTACAAGGCACTAGCTAGCTTTGATAATGTGAATATAAAGATTTATAATCCCATAAGAATCTTAAAACCACGGTCTTTGAATGGCAGAATGCATGATAAGTACATGATAGTGGATGATGAAATTCTATTTTTGGGAGGGAGAAATCTAGAAGATAGATTTTTAATTTCTGACAAAAAACAAAGCTATGATTGGGATGTTTTATTATACATGGAAAAAGCTGGAGATAAGGATGTATTAAGTGAACTTACAGATTATTTTTACAGTGTTTATAATAAAGGACAAGATTTAGATCAGGTGGCAATATTTGCAAGTAATAGGCACAATGATGCTTTGATAAAGGAACTAATTCATATATATGAGGCTAATAAAAATCAAAATCCAGGAAATTTCGAAAAAATAAACTACAAAGACAAGGCGGTAAAGATTAATAAGGCAAGTCTTATAACAAACCCTATAGATTTTTATAGCAAGGAGCCAGAGGCTTTTTATGAAATAAGCAAACTTATGCTAAATGCAAAGGATAATGTTACTATCCACAGCCCATATTTTATAGCTGATAGAAAAATGTATGAAACAATCGAACAAATAGCCGATAACGCTGATACAAGTTTATTTACCAATTCTGCTGCTAACAATGCTAATTTGATAGGAACTGGAGACTTGTTAATCAATAAAAGGAAATTTAAAACGCTCGGTGTAAATATACTTTTGAATTCTAAGGAAAACTCATACCACGGCAAGGCTTTTACAATTGATGATGATCTTGCAGCTGTGGGTAGTTTTAATTGGGATATGAGGTCGGTTTACATTGATACGGAACTAATGTTAGTAATAAATGGAAAAGACTTTAACAAGCTTATAAAAAAAGATTTTGCTTATTACCAAGATGATGCTAGCATTGTAAAAAAGGATGGACAAATCATAAATTCAACAGGCAAAGCCTATGAAAAAGCTAGCCCAGCTAAGAAAGTGATATCTCTACTATTGGTCATTCTATTATTTCCTTTTAGATTCTTATTCTAATAATAAAAAAAGATTTTACAATGATTTTACAAATATATAGTATAATAGTTACAAAGTGATGAAAAATTAGGGGGATTTTGAATGTCTCAAGATATTAATTACTATTTAAGAGATTTAGTCGATAATGCAAAAATTAATAAATTACTAGCTGATGACGAAACAGATATTAGCCTTATTCTAGATTTGTATACAGCTGAATACAAGGGTTCTAGGATAAAATTTCACTATAAAAATCGCGAAGTATATGTAGATACAGAAGGTAGGAAAATTGTAGCCTATAATGGCAAGAAGACTGTAGAAAATCTAGATGCCATAACAGCTTTAAGCTTAGACTACGAAATACTAAGATTATTTAATGTTTATAAACTAGATGAAGATCATTTTGAAGAACTTAGTGAAAATTTCCAAGCTGAAATAAAAAATGAATACAATCATGAAAGCAAAAAGTTGGAAGATTATCTAATTGAATACCTAAAAGATATCAAAGAAAATGATTATGACGAAAAGCTCATAGGATCTCTTATTAACAAATCAATCTTTAATAAAAAAGATGATCATTTCGTTCTCAGCAGGGGCATAAATGGTTCAACTATAAAGTACAACTCTTCTAAGAATAAATTTACTATTAAAAACAATTATTCATTCAAAGAAAAATTCAAGACAGATGAAATTATCAAAGATTTTGATGTAGCGAAGTTTAACCAAGTAGCAGAGAGCATAAGTCAAAGAAAAATATATGAGAAAAAACGTATAGAACTTGAGGATGGAATTTCTGAATACATAGGTTTTAACCCAGGCTCTATCATATTTTCTGATCTAGACTTTGATAATTAATACTTTAAAGGAGAGATAATATGCAAAATAACCCAATACTTACAATAGAAATGGAAAATGGCGATATAATAAAAGCTGAACTTTATCCAGAAATAGCCCCCAATACAGTAAATAACTTTATATCCTTAGTTAATCAGGGATTTTATGATGGGATAATCTTCCATAGGGTTATAAAAGGATTTATGATCCAAGGGGGAGACCCAGACGGAACAGGCATGGGTGGCCCAGGATATTCTATCAAAGGTGAATTTAGGTCAAATGGTTTTGAAAATAATTTGAAACATAGCGCTGGAGTTGTATCAATGGCAAGATCTATGATGCCAAATTCTGCTGGTAGCCAATTTTTCATCATGCATAAGGATAGTCCACATCTAGATGGTGACTATGCTGCATTCGGTAAAGTTATTGAGGGAATGGAAGTAGTCGACAAGATTGCAGAAACTGTAACAGACAGATCCGATAGACCAAAAGAAGAACAAAAAATGAAAAAAGTTACAGTTGATACTTTCGGAGAAAACTACCCAGAGCCAGAAAAAATGTAATTTAAAAGACGTTGGTAGATGATTTTCTACCAACGTCTTTTTTAATTAATTTCTTTGCCACAATTTCTGCAAGTTTTTCTAAAGTAATCATTTCTTTTTATCTGGTGCTTGCAGTGGGGGCATTTAAAGAAAATTTTCTCAATTATAATTGTGATTATAAATATAATTAGAAAAATTATTATTGAATACCATGATAGCCTTCCCTTGTTTAGCAAGTCAAAGATTAAAATAGCAAGGCCAATAAAGCCTAAGATTAGATTTAATTGGCTAGCTTTTTTTAAATTCACTTATAGCTCCTTTATCAAAAATTAATCTAAAATTTAGAAATATCTTTGCCACAGTGTGGGCAATATTTAGCTGGTTTTAGTAAATAATCATTAATTAGACTATTGCAATATGGACACTTATTGGCAGCAAAATACAATATAATACCAACAACAGCAAGTAATATAGCTAGAACTATATTCCAAGTGATACTTGTAGCAAAGGGATTATTAAAGGCGAAAATTAAAATCAAAGCCACAATCCACAAGGCTATAGATATTAGGTTATAGTGTTTTCTTTTCATTATTAACTCCTATAGATTGTCGTAATTTTCCAATAGTTTTTCAAGAACATTGATTCTTTCTTGGATAGTTTTGCCTTCGTCAGTATCTTTGATTAGCATCCTTGGATGAAGGACTTCGACTTCTCTAATATTTGGCTTGTAAGAACTTACCTCATCTGTGATGGATTCGTAATTGCTGTGCTCTGCCAGGGAAACTGAGTGGGAGTTAAAGACTAAAGTGTATCCTGCTATGCCGGTTTTGGCTTGGTAAGGTTTGGATATGCCACCGTCTATTACATATAGTTTTCCTTTTGCCTTTACTGGACTGTCTCCTTTTTTGGTTTTTACAGGGACGTGTCCGTTTATGATTCTTCTTCTGTCACTTTTGACTTCAAATTCGTCCAAAATCATATCTACAATTTCTTCCTTGTTGCAAAGTGAGAAATATGGGTTGTAGACTTCTTCTCTTAGTTTCTTGTCATCTACAAATAAATTTTCAAAGTATGAAAATTGAGATTTGCCAAAAATAGGGGAATATTTGCCATTAAAGAGATACCAGATAAAGTCTATGGAGTATTCGTCGTTTTTGTAGTAAGCATCACGAGTGATTTTTTCAAGCTTATCCATAAGGCTCTTGCCACAATATTTTTTGCCCTTTATTTCAATTTCTGTGAAAGATCCATCTTCATTTAGTGGAATACAACCATGGAATAACAAAGAACCATTTTCTACTTTGTATAAGCTTCCGTTTTCGTATAAGAACTTTATGTGCTTGTTTAATTTCACACTGCGTTTAAAATCTTTTTGTAGGGTAGATATTACACATTTTTCCTCTTCTGTTAGTCTTAGAGGATCCTCTGGATCTACTGTAGGAAGATTTATATCTTTTAGGGCCACACCCTTGTAGGTCATGTTTTTGTAGTCTATATGTCTTAGGAAGTTCCTATCATCCATATTAAACTCTGGATTTCTTTCTAGGAGTTTGCCGTCAAGTTTGTATCTTATTATAGAAATTGCCTTAAACATCTTTGCAGCAACTTCATCGTTTATATTGTCATATAAGTTTTTGTCAAAAACCCTTGGCATGAATATCTCTGCTGGATCATCGCCGTATGTTGTCATAGCGAATTCATACAAAGGTCTAAGATTTATCCCATAACCATCTTCTAGCATATCAAAGTTGCTGTATTGGATGGCATTTGCAAGGCAGGCAGCTGTTAGAGCCTTATTGCCACAAACTGCCCCCATCCATTCTATGTCATGGTTGCCCCATTGAATATCAATATTTGGGAACCCTATAAGTTCATCTATAATGACCTGAGGAGCAGGTCCTCTATCAAATATATCACCAACAACATGTAGTTTGTCGACGCTAATTCTTTGGATAAAAGTTGAAATTAGTATAATAAAATCTTTACCGGCCCCATACTTTACAACATTTTCTACGAGTTTATCATAGTAGGTTTTCTTGTTGTATTCGGAATCGTTGGTATAGAGCAACTCATCTACTATCGGTGAGAATAAGTCACCGAATTTTTCCTTTACATAGTCTTTGGCGTACTTGGTCGATACAAATCTAAATAAGCTTATGAGCCTGTGGATATTGATAGTTAGGAAATCTTCTGTAAGCTCGTTTTTTAATTCCAATTCGTGCAAGACTTCTTTTGGATTATAAACAAGTTCGGTCAGCCTATCTTGTTCTTCTTTAAGCAAGGTATCGCCAAAGTTTATGGATGTTTTTTCCCTGATATTGCCTGATGCAGACTTTAATAGTTGCAAAAATGCACTTGCCTCACCGTGGATGTCAGAGAAAAAATACTCAGTTCCTTTTGGTAGGTATAGTTTTGAACTAAGGGAAATTAGTTCGTTTCTTACTTCTCTTTTTGAATTGTAGTTCTCTTTTAATAATTTGTAATAACTTTCATCCATTTTTATATCCTTTTTTTATTTTATTGTTCTTCTCCTACATTATTTTTTATATCCTTTTTTTATTTTATTGTTCTTCTCCTACATTATTTTCTTTCTTCTTTGCTATTCGTACTGTTTGCCCCTGGTCTTTATTTGTTTTTGGACTGCTTTCATAAACCATCTTTTTATCTTTTTCCAAAAGTTGGTAGTTAGAGTCACTTGTCTTCATTTTGCTTGTATCGTCAATTTTTATTTTATCGTTATTTGCTTTTACTACGTCATTTTTATTTTCAAACTCAATATATTCTTTAGGTTTGACATCTTCTTCTAGGATATGCTCATCTTCATAAGCACCTCTTGATTTTGCAATAAGTCCCAAGATTGAATTTATAACAATTAGTGCGTTTAGGGCCATAATAATGTAAATAAGGATTGTCTTTGTATCTCTTAACATTACAAATATGAAGGCGTCGATTATTATAAAAATAAGGGCGAAGCATAGGTTTGATATGTGGTATTTGCCGGTGGTCCCTGCCTTAAAGATGTGTCTTGTGATTATGACATTAATTATAAAACTAAGCGCAAAAATCCCGATTAATATTGCTTTTATAAGTCCTTTTGCTATATTAGGAAATCCTGCTATATCAACTGCAGCCATCAGAAGGTTGACATCAACTAGGGCTACAAAAGCTATGGCTAGCAAAAAAACAATTGTAACTACCGATCTAAAAATACCGGTAATAGTAGAAAATAATTTAACTAATTCTTTCATAAGTCCTCCGTTACTTTTATTATAACATAAATAGGAATTATTTAGAGTAAAAATATTAATTTGTGGTATAATTAAAATTTATACTCGAAAAGCTAGATCTTGTTTGTATAGTAATAGTAAAGTGAGGTATTTATGGATTTTTATGATGTATTAAGTAAACGTGTTTCTACAAGAAAGTTCACAGATGAAAAAATAAGTGAGGAGGATATAAAAATACTCCTTGATGCTGCAAACAAAGCCCCTATTGCCATGGGCCAATACGATAGCTCAAGGCTTACAGTTATAGAGGATAGGGATCTTATCAAAGAGATTAGCCAGGAGTACAAAGACTTTACAGGCAAGGATAGTGATGCTCTTTATAATGCTCCTGTCTTTATAATTTTCTCATCCAACAAAGACAACACATCCAAGTACGAGGATGCAGGCAGCGTTTTGGAAAATATTAGTCTTGCAGCAACTAGCCTAGACCTAGGATCTTGCTATATCAGAGGCCTAGTCAACAAGCTAGGAAATGAGGCCAAATACATAGATAAGCTTATGCTAGATAGGGGATACTATCCAGTTAGTGGTATTATAATTGGCCATAGCCAAGATCTGCTACAGGGCAAAGAGCATAAGATATTGACAAATCATATTTGACAAAACCCTGGATTAGATGGTATAATTAAGTATTGCTAGAAATCTAATCATATAGATTTTATTCATTCATAAAGGCTAATTTTCTTAGCCTTTTGTGTTTTTATTGTGTTTTTATAGTGAAGGAGTTTTAATTAATGGCCCAATATCACAAAGAGTATTTTGGAAAAACTGAGCGTGTGAGTTTTTCTAAATTCCCTCAAGTCTTAGATTTACCTAATTTGCTAAAAGTTCAGAAAGATTCCTATGATTGGTTCCTTAAAGAAGGTCTTGGAGAAATCCTAGAGGATATTTCACCTATTGAGGACTACAATGGCAATCTTATTCTTGAATTTGTTGGATATGAATTTGATGATGAAACAAAATATTCTATCCAAGAAGCAAAGTATAAGGATACAACTTATTCAAGAGATTTGAAGGTTAAAGCTAGACTTATTAATAAGGAAACAGAAGAAGTTAAGGAACAAGAAGTTTTCATGGGAGATTTCCCAATGATGACAGATTCAGCAACTTTTGTAATAAACGGTGCTGAAAGGGTAATAGTTAGCCAACTTGTTAGAAGCCCTGGCGTTTATTATGCAGAAGAAACTGACAAATCAGGTGATAAGCTTTATTCTTCAACTGTTATACCAAATAGGGGTGCTTGGATAGAATTTGATACAGATGCAAGCCATACTGTAAATGTTCGCCTTGATAGAACAAGAAAGCTTCCAGCAACTACTTTAGTTCGTGCCCTATTATTTGAAAGTGATGATGAGATTATAAGAGCCCTTGGCGATACTCCTCATCTTAGAACAACCCTAGAAAAAGAAAATTCTGAGACTAGCGAAGAAGCGCTAATCGAAATATATAGAAAATTAAAACCAGGAGATCCTGCAAGTTTAGAGTCTTCTCAAAATCTCATCAACAACCTATTGTTTGATGATAGAAGATATGATTTGGCAAAAGTTGGTAGGTACAAATACAACCTAAAACTAGCTTTGTGGCCAAGAATTGAAGGAAGAATTGCAGCAAGTGATGTAATCGATGGTGAAACTGGAGAAGTTTTCGTTAAAGAAGGCGAAACTATCGACAGAGCTACTGCTATAGCAATCGAAAATGCTGGTATAAATTCAGTTGATATCAAAAAATTAAATAACGATGGCGAAGACCAAATTTTAAGAATAGTGGGCAACCACTTTGTTGATATAAATTCTTTTGAAGAACTTCATGATGTAGACTATGACGTAGATGAATTCTCAGAAAAAGTATACTATCCAGTTATGAGAGAAATAATTGATAGTGCAAGTGATAATGAAGAAATTCTTGACATGATGATTAAGAGAAAGAAAGAATTATCACCAAAGAATATCACTCGTAGCGATCTTCTTGCCATAGTAAACTACCAATTCAACCTATTTGAAGGCATTGGTGAAGTTGATGACATCGACCACTTAGGAAATCGTAGGGTTCGTGGTGTTGGTGAACTACTTCAAAACCAATTTAGAGTAGGTCTTGCTCGTATGGAAAGAGTTGTTCGTGAGAGAATGACAACTCAAGATCCAGATCTTGCTACACCTCAAGGACTTATCAACATAAAACCTGTTACAGCAGTTATCAAAGAATTCTTTGGTTCATCCCAACTTTCACAATTCATGGACCAAACAAACCCAATGAGCGAGCTAACTCACAAGAGAAGACTATCAGCTCTTGGACCAGGTGGTTTGTCTAGAGACCGTGCGGGCGTTGAAGTCCGTGACGTTCACGATTCCCACTATGGTAGGATTTGTCCAATAGAGACTCCAGAAGGACCAAACATCGGTCTTATCACATCTCTTACAACCTATGCTAGAATCAACAAATATGGTTTTATAGAAACACCATATAGGATTGTAAAAGAAGGTGGTTATGTAACAGATGAGATAGATTACTTAACAGCAGATATCGAAGACTCATATATCATAGCCCAAGCCAACGAGCCTCTTGATGATGAAGATAGATTTATAAACGAAAGAGTTTCAGGTCGTGGTTTAAATGGTGAAAATGATATTTACCCTAGAGAAAAAATCCAATACATGGACGTTTCTCCTCAACAGATTGTATCTGTAGGAGCATCACTAATCCCATTCTTGGAAAATGACGACTCTACTCGTGCCCTCATGGGTGCCAACATGCAACGTCAGGCAGTGCCATTACTAAAATCAGAAGCTCCAATTATAGCAACTGGTATAGAACATAGAGCTGCAAAAGACTCTGGTGTTTGTGTGGTTTCAAGAAATGCAGGAAAAGTTGTTTATGTAGGTGATCAAACTATCAAAGTCAAAAGAGACAGCGATGGAGAGATAGAAACATACAATTTATTAAAATTTGAAAGAGCAAACCAAGGTACAACCATCAACCAAAGACCAATAGTAAAACTTGATGACCACGTTGAAGCAAATGAAATCCTTGCAGATGGTCCATCAACAGAAAATGGAGAACTTGCCCTTGGTAAAAATATACTAATAGCCTTTACAACATGGGAAGGTTACAACTTCGAAGATGCTATGCTTCTTAACGAAGAGCTTGTAATCGATGATGTCCTAACCTCAGTTCACATAGAAGAACACGAATGTGAAGCTCGTGAGACAAAACTTGGTGCAGAAGAAATTACCAAAGATATACCAAATGTCGGCGACGATATGAAGAAAAACCTTGACGAAAACGGGGTTATAAGAATCGGTGCTGAAGTAACATCTGGTGACATCCTAGTTGGTAAGGTATCACCAAAAGGTGAAACAGAACTTTCACCAGAAGAAAGACTACTACGTGCAATCTTTGGAGAAAAGGCTCGTGAAGTACGCGATACCAGTCTTAAAGTACCACATGGTGAACAAGGTATTGTCGTAGATGTAAAAGAATATGACAAAAAAGATGGAGACGAACTATCTCCAGGCGTTAACAAAGTAATAAGAGTTTATGTAGCAACCAAACGTAAGATCATGGTAGGGGATAAGATGTGCGGCCGCCATGGTAACAAGGGTGTCGTTTCTCGTATATTACCAAGAGAAGATATGCCTTTCTTACCAGATGGTACACCAGTACAAATCTGCCTAAACCCACTAGGTATCCCAAGCCGTATGAACCTTGGACAAGTACTAGAAGTTCACATGGGTCTTGCTGCAAGAACTATGGGCTGGAAAGTTGCAACACCAGTATTTGATGGGGCAATGGATACAGAAATAGAAGATGCTCTTGAAGAAGCAGCACTTAAGGCTCCATACATCAACAAAACAGGCAAAATCGAACTTCGTGATGGTCGTACAGGAGAAGCCTTTGAAAACCCTGTAACTGTAGGTGTCATGTACATGCTAAAACTTCACCACATGGTTGAAGAGAAAATCCACGCTAGATCAATTGGACCATACTCACTAGTAACCCAACAACCTCTTGGTGGTAAGGCACAATTTGGTGGCCAAAGATTTGGTGAAATGGAAGTGTGGGCTCTAGAAGCCTATGGTGCAAGCCATACCCTACAAGAAATCCTAACTGTTAAATCAGACGACGTTACTGGCCGTGTGAAAACTTACGAAGCCATAGTAAAAGGTGAAAACATCCCAGAACCAGGCACACCAGAATCATTCAAAGTACTAGTAAAAGAGCTACAATCACTAGCCTTGGATGTTGAATTGCTTGATGATGATGGATCAGTTATAGAAATAAAAGAAAATGTTGACGAACAAGATAGGTTTAGTCAAGTTGATAAAATAGATGCATCAAAGATTAAATCCCAAAGTAAATTATTAAGTCAAAACGCTGAAAAAGTTACAAATGAAAATACTGTAAAAGCTAGCGATGAAGAAAACATTGAATCTTCAGATGACTTATTAATAGAAAAAGAATTTGAAAATTTATATGAAGATTCTGAAAACGAAGGATTTAGCATTGAGGAAATAGAATAGGGAGATTTATGAGCGAATTACAAACTTTTGATGGGATGAGGATGAAAATCGCATCCCCTGAAAAAATCAGATCCTGGTCTCATGGTGAAGTTAAAAAACCAGAGACAATCAATTATAGAACCCTTAAACCAGAAAAAGATGGTCTATTTTGTGAAAAAATCTTTGGACCAACAAAAGATTATGAATGTTCTTGTGGTAAATACAAGAGAATCCGCTACAAGGGAGTAGTTTGTGAAAAATGTGGGGTTGAAGTAACCAAGGCAAAAGTTCGCCGTGAAAGAATGGGTCATATCGAACTTGCTGCTCCAGTTTCCCATATTTGGTACTTCAAAGGTATTCCATCAAAGATGGGTCTACTCTTGGATATGAGCCCAAGGATACTAGAAAAAATCCTATATTTTGCATCATATGTAGTAATCAACCCTGGTTCTACAGACCTAATGGTAAAACAAGATATCACAGAAAGTGAATACCAAGATACCTTAGAAAAATTCCCAGATGATACAGAATTTAGGGCTGCAATGGGAGCTGAAGCTGTAAAAGAACTTTTAGCAAACATTGACCTAGAAAAAGAATACGAAACCCTAATGAAAGAACTGGAAGATGCTACAGGTCAAAAGAAAGTTAGAATTTCTAGACGTCTAGAAGTTGTTGATGCCTTTATGACTAGTGGCAACCGTCCTGAATGGATGATATTAGATGTACTTCCAGTTATGCCACCAGAACTTAGACCAATGGTTCAACTTGAAGGTGGTAGATTTGCAACAAGTGACCTTAACGATCTTTATAGACGTGTAATCAACAGAAACAACAGACTAAAAAGACTTCTTGATATAGGAGCACCAGAAATTATCGTTCGTAACGAAAAAAGAATGCTCCAAGAAGCTGTCGATGCCCTAATTGACAATGGTCGTCGTGGACGAGCTGTAACAGGCGCATCAAACAGAAATATGAAGTCTCTATCAGACCTACTAAAAGGTAAATCTGGACGTTTCCGTCAAAACTTACTTGGTAAACGTGTAGACTATTCTGGTCGTTCGGTAATCGTAGTAGGCCCAGACCTTAAGTTTAACCAATGTGGTCTACCTCAAGAAATGGCTCTAGAACTATTTAAACCATTTATCATGAACAAGGTAGTAGATCGTGGCATGGCTCACAATCTTAAAGCTGCCAAAAAAATGGTAGAAAAGAAGGACCCTAGAGTATACGAAGTACTTGAAGAAGTAATCAAAGACCACCCAGTTTTACTAAACCGTGCCCCTACACTTCACAGACTTGGTATCCAAGCATTTGAACCAGTTCTAGTAGAAGGTAAGGCTATCAAATTACACCCACTAGCTTGTAACGCATTTAACGCCGACTTTGACGGGGACCAAATGGCTATCCACTTGCCACTATCAAACGAAGCACAAATCGAAGCAAGACTACTAATGATGTCAACAAACAACATCTTGGGTCTAAAAGATGGTAAACCAATCACAACTCCATCTCAAGATATGGTTCTTGGTGCATATTACCTAACAACTATCAAAGAAGGTGCCAAGGGCGAAGGTATGGTTTTTGAATCTACAAATGAGATGAAAAAAGCCCTTCTTGCAGGAGTTGTAGAATACCAAAGTAAAATTGGCGTTAGAATCAAAAAAGACGATGAAGATCCAGGCAAAATTGTAGAATCTTCTGTAGGTAGGTTTATCTACAACGAGGGAATTCCACAAGATTTAGGTTATGTAAACCGTAAGGAAGACCCATACTCACTTGAAATAAACCAAGTTGCAGACTCTGGAGTCCTAAAAGACATAGTTGATAGGTGCTTTAGAAAACACGGCAACATTAAGACAGCTGAAGTTCTAGACTACATCAAACAAACAGGATATAAATATTCAACCCTATCAGGACTTACAGTATCTATGGCTGACGTTAATATTCCAAAAGAAAAATGGGATATAATAGCAGAAGCAGATGCAGAAGTTGATAGATATGAAAAACTTTATAGACGTGGTCTTATCACAGATGATGAAAGATACGAAAAAGTTATCGATATCTGGAGAGTTACAACTGATAAAGTAACAGATGCTCTACTAACAGATCTTAGAGATGACAATAACATCAAGATATTTGCCGACTCTGGTGCCCGTGGTTCAACCAACCAAATCAGACAGCTAGGCGGTATGCGTGGTCTTATGAGTCAGGCCGATGGTAAGACAATAGAAATCCCAGTAAAGGCAAACTTCCGTGAAGGTCTTTCTGTACAAGAGTACTTTATATCTTCACACGGTTCACGTAAGGGACTTACAGATACAGCCCTACGTACAGCAGACTCTGGTTACCTAACCCGTCGTATGGTAGACATATCTCAAGACGTTATAGTAACAGAAGATGATTGCCATACAAATGGCTATGTCGAAGCCTATGAATTTAAAGATGGCAACGAATTAGTAGAAAATCTATACACTCGTATAGTTGGACGTACATCATTTGAAGATGTCAAAGATGAAAATGGAGAAATCCTAGCCCACAAAGACCAACTAATCGATGAGGATACAGCAGATAGAATAGTAGCAGCTGGCGTTAAAAAAGTAAAACTACGCTCAGTACTAGAATGTAAGGCAGAACACGGTGTTTGTGCAAAATGCTATGGTAGAAACCTTGCAACTGGTAAACCAGTAAATATTGGAGAAGCGGTGGGAATCATTGCTGCCCAATCAATCGGTGAACCAGGTACCCAGCTAACCATGCGTACCTTCCACTCAGGTGGTATAGCAGGTGTTGGAATCACATCAGGTCTTCCAAGGGTAGAAGAGTTATTTGAAGCTAGAAAACCTAAGGGACTTGCTTATATTGCAGAAAATAGTGGTACAGTAACACTTATCCAAAACGAGAAGAAAACTGACGTTGAAATCCTATCCGAAGATGGATATGCACAAAAATACAACATCCCATTCGGATCAAGAATCCTTGTTCACGATGGAGATGTAGTAGAAAAAGGTGACCAACTAACAGAAGGTTCCCTAGATCCACACGATGTACTAAATGTACTAGGAAAGATTGGTGTACAAAACTACATCACTAAAGAAGTACAAAAAGTATACCGAATCCAAGGTGTAGAAATCGACGACAGACACATAGAAGTAATTGCCCGTCAAATGCTTAAGAAAGTAAAAATAGACGAATCAGGAGATACAGAATTCCTACCAGGCTCACTACAAGAACGCAGAGAAGTTGATAGGATAAATGATCAAATGATAGAAGAAGGCAAGAAACCAGCAGAATATACCCAAGAACTTCTTGGTATAACAAAGGCATCTCTAGCAACAGATTCATGGTTATCAGCAGCATCCTTCCAAGAAACAACAAGAGTTCTTACAGATGCATCCATCAAAGGGAAAGTTGACGACCTAATGGGTCTAAAAGAAAATATAATCATAGGAAAACTAATACCAGCAGGAACTGGTATGAAACGCTACAACGACGTAGAAATCGACTATGAAACAAAAGAAGCAGAAGATGCACTCATAGCTCTTAACCTAAAAGAATTGGAAGAAAGAGAAGCAGAAGAAGAATATCAAAAATAGATATGATTTCATGAAAAGATCCAAAATTTTTCGATTTTGGGTCTTTTTGATAATGAATTGCAAATAATATTACGGCACCTAAACCAAACCAAATTCGTGCATAAATAAATCAAATGGGGTTTGATATTTTATACATTTTCTAGGTCTGGTATTAAGCTCCATTAAGTTTTTAACCAGTTCATTAATAGATATTTTAGATAAGTCGGTTTTCTTAGGATAATATTCTCTTAATAAACCATTAGAATTTTCGTTACTGCCTCTTTGCCATGCTGAATATGCATCAGCAAAATAAAAACTTATACCTCGTTTTTCAACATCTTCATAACAAGCAAATTCTTTGCCTCTGTCAGATGTGAATGTCTTTAAAGTTTCTATTGGTAAAGATTTTATTAACTTATCAATTGCCCCTAACATCGAATTTTTACTTCGATCTACCATGGGTAAGGCAATATAAAATCTAGTTTTTCTTTCTACAAATGTTGCTAGGCAACCTTTACTTTTACCTCTAGAGGATACAACTGTATCTAATTCCCAATGACCGAAAGTATTCCTTTTTTTGACTTCTTTAGGTCTTTTGTTTATTGATTTACCAATATTAAACTTACCTCTTGTTTCTTTTGGCTTTCTTGATTTTACTTTTCTTCTTAGCTCAGAAATATCAAAGTCTATAATCCCTGAATAAATCCAATTATATATTGTTTTAAAGCACACAATATCTTTGCATACAGTGTTTGCTATTTGCTCAGGAGACCACTTCTTATGAAGTTTTTCAGATGGATTTTGTGACATTATCATCAGCTTTTGATTTTCTTCCTTTAGATGATGATTTTTTTATCTTATCTCTTTGGGCATAGACAGCTTCATACTCATTATCACATCTTTTTAATTCTCTAGAAATTGTGGAGTGATGGAAACCTAAAATTATCGCTATTCTTCTAGAAGAATAGCCCTCTTTGTTTAGTAGCTCTATCTTATTTCTCTCATTTAGGGTAAGATGTTTATAACTCATATTGACCTCCGTGTGTGTTTTTGTCGTTATTAACATTTTACACGAAGTTAGTATGAGCTTTTTATATTGTTCTAGTGTCGCATTTGATTTTACAACCTATCGTATAATAAATTTGATCTGATTTGTATAAATTTATATCCGCTTTTTATGTATCCTATGTAGTGTGAAAAAATATTTTAAAATATAGCAATTTTAGCATTTAGCAGTATACTATATTAAAGTATTATTTATTATATATTTTGTATAAACTTGAAAAGGAGTTATTATGAAAAATGAACCCCAAAAAAATGAATTGAGGGAATTTACGCCATTGGCTGTTATCTTAGGTATGCTTATTGCTATAGTATTTGGAGCTGCTAATGCCTATCTAGGTTTACGTGTAGGACTAACTATTTCTGCATCTATACCAGCTGCAGTTATATCTATGGGTATAGTTCGAAAGATATTAAAACGTGATTCCATACTTGAAAATAACATAGTACAAACTATAGGTTCAGCAGGAGAGTCACTAGCAGCAGGTGCTATATTTACTTTGCCAGCTGCGTTTTTATGGGAAACTGAATGGGGGGATAGCCATTATATTTCTTACTTAAATATTTTGCTATTAACTTTGATAGGCGGGGTTTTGGGAGTAATATTTATGATTCCTCTAAGACGTGCACTCATAGTCAAAGAAGATGGTGTTCTACCATATCCTGAGGGAAAAGCTTGTGCAGAAGTTTTAAAGGCTGGAGAAGAGAGTGGTCAAGATTCAAGTGTTGTATTTAAAGGACTAGGACTTGCATCACTCTACAAATTTTTAGCAAATGGACTAAAAATATTTCCTGAAGAAATTAGTTATGAAATATCGGCTAAAAATTTTGCTGGAACTGCTGTAGGTTTTGATGCCTTACCTGCATTGATGGGAGTAGGGTACATAGTAGGACCAAATATTTCTGCTATAATGCTAGCAGGTGGTGTGCTTGCTTGGTTTGTACTTATGCCACTTCTTCATGCCTTTGGTAGTCCAGAACTTACAAATCTTGCTCCATCTGATTTATGGTCAAACTACATAAGATATATAGGAGCTGGTGCAGTAGCTACTGGTGGAATTATTTCTTTAGTGAAATCCTTACCTATGATTGTAAAATCTTTTAAGGATTCAATCAATGATTTAAAAAATAGGGATGATAATAGTAGTAGTGATAGGTTAGATACTGATATTTCCTTTAAGGTATCAATGATATTGATAATTGTATCTGTAATTTTAATATTTTTAATGCCATCTACTCCTGTAAATATTATCGGAGCTATAATTATAGTTGTATTTGGATTTTTCTTTGCTACAGTATCATCAAGAATGGTTGGTATTATAGGATCCTCAAATAACCCAGTTTCAGGAATGTCAATAGCCACCTTATTAATAGCAACACTTATTCTTAAGGCTACAGGTCTTGTTGGCCATGATGGAATGATAGCAGCTATTTCTATAGGAACTATTATATGCGTAATAGCAGCAATAGCAGGAGACTGCTCTCAAGACTTAAAGACAGGTTATATTGTAGGAGCAAGTCCTAAGTACCAACAGATTGGAGAGATTATAGGCGTTCTAGCATCATCTTTAGTTATAGGTGGTATACTTTGGTTATTAAATACCTCAATAGGTTTTGGTACTAAAGATTTACCAGCTCCTCAAGCTGTACTTATGAAGATGATAGTAGAGGGGGTAATGAGTGGAAATCTTCCTTGGGACTTAGTGTTTATAGGAGCTGCGATTGCAATAATGGTAGAATTATTAGGAATAAGTGTTCTACCTTTTGCTATAGGTCTTTATCTACCACTTAATACTTCTCTAGGGATAATGTTTGGTGGAGCTGTTAGACTAATAGTTGATAAATTTAAAGCAGATGAAGAAAGCAAAAAGAATGCACAAACAAAAGGAACGCTATATTCAGCAGGTCTTATAGCAGGTGAGGGAATAATGGGCATCATACTTGCAATATTTGCTATTATACCATCACATGGTAAAACTTTGGCAGATGCTATAAATATATCTGATAAATTTAGCCTACCTCAAGAAGTTTCTATAGTATTATTTTTTGGATTAGCAATACTAATTTATGCTAAGGCAAAGTCAGCTATAAAGAAAGAGAAAGTTAATGTATGATTTAGATAGAATTCCTAATAAAAATGTAGACTATGAATATGATAAAGATAATAAAAATTATATAATACTGATGCCCCATAAAGGTCTTAACCATAAGATAGCTCAAAAATTTTTTAATAGACCAGAAATTACTCGAGTTAAGGTTAAAGGCATGGGAAATATAGTATGGGAGTCTATAGATGGAGAGAATACTATAAAAGATATTGGACAAATATTAAAAAGTAGATATAAAGATGAAGCAGAACCTTTATATGAACGACTTATCTTATATCTTAATGGTTTAGAAAAGAATAATTTTATAAAATATTAGATAAATAATATGATTTAAATTCAAAAATATTTTAACCACCGCCTAATAATAAATTTGGCAGTGGTTTTTTGGTATGACGGGAATGTTCTAATGCTGGGGTGAAAATCCCTACAGAGCGTAGTTACCAACGAATCTAATAGCAACCCCCGAAGTTTTAGATGGCAACATCTAGGAGAGAAGAACGGGTAGCGAAATCGTGGCTTGACGAATAGGAACAGAATATAAGGCGTAACAGTTGGGCAAGCTAGCCAAAGATAGCAAAAAACCAAAAGGTAACCGTAAACCTAAGGCGTAAATTCTGCAAGTAAACGATGAAAGTATTAGAACTAACCCCGTGAGTTCTCATAGACGACACAGTAGTAACAACGAACTATGAGAAGTCAGCAGAATCCATAGTAGCAAGGAAGTTTCTGTAATGGAAATGGAGCGAAGGGAGGAACAATATTCATTGTAATATTTGAAAAGGATGCACTATGACTTGATGGAAAACAAGGAATGACGTATTCATTCCTCAAGGTTCGAATACAAAAAGAATAAAGTTAAATAGTTTCATCAGAAATAAATAATATGATACAAGAAAATATTGAACCACCGTATGCCGAACGGCACGTACGGGTGGTGTGAGAGGGGATATAAATTAGCCACTACTCGATTTTATTCAAATATTTCTTTTAATGCCTTGTATGTTGCGATTCTGTTGTCTATGCCCCAGATTGGTGCGAAGCATAGGATTTCATCTAGGTAGAATGTTTCGATTTCATCTTCTAGGATATCAGCTATTTCTTGTTTGCTGCCCTTAAGTAAGAATCTTTGTTCGTAGGCTTTTTTTAGTACTGCTTGTTCGTTTAAGCTAAAGCGGTAGTCTTTTAGCTCTTCTGGATCGAGGATTCCACTCCAATCACCCTTGGTTTGTTGGATGTGGAAGTATTCAAAAGATTTTCCTAAGTATTCAAGTTCATCTTTATCATCACTGATTAACATCTTGTAGGACATTGATGTATATGGTTTATCAGCAAATTCTGAAGCCTTGAAATTTGACCTGTAAGTATCGAAAACTTCAGCTGGAGTTTCAAATAAGAAGAATTTTGCGTGAGAATATGGTAGTCCAAATTCTGCGGCTTTTTCCACAGCCTTACCAGTAGAGCCTAGCATAGTAGGATTAACTTTTTGTTCATTTTTGTTTGGTATAGCTTTTACGTGTCTATAGATAGGGTCTGTTGGTTTTTTATCAACTAGGTAATTCAAAATAATTTCAATCTCATCAAATAATTCTGGAGATTTATCTTCGAATTTGTGATTTAATGCACGTGATTCTGATACACCAGTTCCAGGAGCTCTTCCTATACCGATATCAACTCTACCTGGTGCTAGTTCAGCCATAGTTTTAAAAACTTCTGCTACCTTAAGTGGTGAGTAATGCATTATCATGCAACCACCGGCGCCTACATGGATATTTTTAGTTTCTGATAGAAAGTAGCTCGCCAATATTTCTGGAGCTACAGCAAGTAAACTTTCATAACCGTGGTGTTCTGCAAACCAATATCTTTCATATCCCATCTCATCTAAAGTGTGGACTAACTTTCTCGTATCATCAAAAAATCCCTGATTGGTCATTCCACGCGATTTGAGCATCAAATCATGGACCCCTAGTTTCATATTTTCCTCCCTAGTAATATATTGTATTAATTATACTCTTTGAAAATTATTATTCACTAAAAAATCAATATACATTTTCCTAGTAATAATTTATCTTAAGAAAGTACCCTCCTATCCTAAATTTGTCAAATGTTGTATAATAGTTATAATACTATATTTATTCTTACTTATGTTTATATTATAACATACTTCATAATTAAAGGGTAAATTGCCGACCTAGATATGAGAGGGATTCTAAATGGACACTTTGATTTCACAAGAAAATATTAATACAAGTGAACAAACTAGTAAAAGAACTTCGCTTGTTGGCGAAAAATTTAATATTATATCCATGATGGGTGAGGTCAAATATGAGGTTGAGGTAAAAAAGCTCATCGGTCAAGGAGGATCATCTTTAGTATATGAGGTAGAGGTAGACGATACTTACCCACCAAAAAAGAAGATGATTATGAAAGAGTTTTATCCAAATTATGATGAGGAAAAAATAACTGCAGAAAGAAATCCACTCAATAGATTGGAATTATATTTTGATTCTGTAGATTTTGAAAGCGAAGAGAGGATAAAAAAAGATCGAAATTCTTTTATTGACGCTTACAGTAAGCATATAAGGATTCTTGATATGGATCCTTATTTGGAAAGCAGAATTGTAAGGCCATATAGGGTTGAGATTGATAAGTCCTACCTATATTCCCTATATGAAGTTGACACAGCTACAAGTGTTGATAAATATTATAATCTAGATTTGATTAGGATTGTAGATATATTAAAACAGACTGCCGATATTTTAGTTCACCTCCACAACAAAGACATCATATATATGGATTTGAAACCAGCCAATATTCTCTATGACTATAACAATGGCAAGGTGAAACTTTTTGATTTCGATGCTGCTGTTGACCTTAATGAGCTAGAATATATCAATGAATTTTCTATGCCAAATGAGAGGGCGTTTATTCCTCCAGAACTTAGATTCATAACAGATATAGCCAATAGAAAAGATTTTTTCATAACTGAAGAAATTGACGTCTATATGCTGGGTGTAACATTTTTCCTACTGATTATGGGCAGGTATCCTACTGAGCTTGAAAATGAAGATATGGATTATCTGAGGAGAAATCTGGAAGATACCCTAAGCAACAAATCAAACAAAATCCTACTAACATCAAAAGCTACAGATGGCATTATAAAATTACTGCAAGACTCACTGACAGTTCATAGATATATTAGTGCATCTGATTTCAAAAATAGTCTTGATGATATAGAAAGCAATCTTAGATTTAGGAATAATGAAGATTTTGCTAATATAATTTCAGCTGCATATTTCTTAGACTATAAGAGACTATATAATTATATAGTCGACAAAGACGGCAAGAAAAGTATGGATGTGGCTATAGTTGGCAACAATGAGATTTCGAGAGTTCTCTTTTCTTTTATATTTTCAATTGCAAATGTAAAAGGAGTAGATTTAAATATATCATTTTATGACAAGAATCCAAAGAAATTCTATGATGATATGCTAAGAGAAAACCCACTCTTGGCCAAAACTACAGAAATATCTCTTAATAGCAAGCTAAGCATGAGAAATATTAATGAAAAAATTACCGACCAACCATATGCATATATAAATTTCTTATCATCAAAAGAAAAAATAGACCAATCTTACATACTTATTTTGGATAAGACTGGTTACGATTATTACAATTTAGCTGACGCCATATACAATGAATTTAAAGATGACAGTCAAAAAAGAATTATCCTAAACTATTCTAGAAATAACCACGAAGTGGATATAAGACATGGAAAAAACATAGAGTTTTACAACCTAGACCTTGCATCAACATTGACCTTCAGTAACAAAAATCACCATGATGAGATTTTAGACAAGGCATTTAGTATATATAGGTTGCATGCCTTGGAGAATTTTGGTGAGAGGATTGACTATAACAGCATATGGGAAAGCTTCTCAAAGGATGATTTCTACAATTTAAAATCATCCATCAGGGTTGCCCTATCAATTGAGTACCTGATTTATATGGCAGGCATAGATAATACAGATGATAGAGAATCTTTATTTTATAACAAGGTAGTAAAGGCTTGTCAAGATGAAGATGAATTAAATATTAGAGATATTTTTGCTGAATGTGAACACCACTCTTGGAATAGATTTATGATAGCTCAAGGATTTAAGCTTCCAAGTGAAGCTGAGCTAAATTCTTATGCCTATGTTGACCAGAAATCCTATGCAGATTTCCAAAACAAATTCCATCCACTTATCGTCAATACCCATATAGATAGGGTCAAAAAGGGAGAAAACGACGAATTAGCTGATATTTCCGTTCATATCAACAATTTGATACAAGAAAAAACCATCTACAAGGAAGAGCAAATAAAATCAAGGCTATTAAATATATTAAACAATACTTTCTGGAATGACAACCAGTATCTAAAAGAGCTCAGACCCTTGTGGGTAAAGCTTGTAAAATTGTCCTATAGCATCATGGAAAACGAGTATTATTCAAACAATACTTTAAATATTTTGACTTATGAAATAGAAGAAATACTCCAAAAAGCTAACCCAGATTTGAGCATACTTACAAATGATTATTATCAGATTAAAGATGACTTAAACTTGCTGATTAAGAGAAATCAAACATTTGATACTAGAACAATAGATTACATGATAGTAGATTCTATACCTTTTATATCTACAAACAAGATAAAGACTATATTTAAGCCTTTTTTGGATGATGATGAAAATCTGTGGGCTAATATCATTGCGGCAATCAAATTTGACCCAGAAAAACTCATATTTTTATCAGATGAAAAAGTTGATAGCAACAAGATTAATAGGATAGAAAACTTTTTGAGAAATAAGAGATTGCAAAAATCTATGAAAATTGAAGTGATTCCTTATGGTAAAATGAAACTTTACAACAAGAATCATTCTTTAGTGGATTTGACCCTAAATAGCCACCTAGATGGTAAAAGGTCTGAATTTGCCGGCCTCCCATTTGTAGAATACATTGGATCAAACAAATGGAATGGAAGCTATAAGGCTCTGGACTTTTATAATGGCAGATCTTCTCTTACTGTGGAAGAAACTTTCTTCCTAAACAATGCCCAAGTCTATGATAATATAAGTCTAACTAATATAACAAGATTGATTAATCACTATTATGCGATTTGGCAAACATATCTAAAATTAGATCCCAATGATTGGGATAAATTTGCTAGGGCAATAAAATATAACGAAGATGATTATATATTAAACTTAGATAGATTTGAAAAAGAAGAAGAACATTCCTTGATAGAAGTTGGAGATTTTAAATTTAGAAGAAACGACGCTTCCAAATATCTTTCCCTAAAACATCTATTGGATGAATTGGTCAAAGAAGAGATAATTTATAATTATGAATTCCCAATAAATCCAGGCAAGATCAAAATTGATTCTTATAATGATCAGATGTCCATGGCCTTGGGAGAATTTATATCTAATAATATATGCGAATACAATCTAAGCTTTGATCTGGTAAAAATAGAAATAGCTAAGAAAAACTATCAATACTCCTATTTTGTAGTATCTGATAAACTAGCTTTTGAATATGAGTACCAGGTGGAAAATCCAAAAGAATTTGTCAAGATAAGCAATGAAATAATGGATGAGTATGATTTATCAAATGAGTTAAGTAATGTTAGAATATTTAATAGAATAAATGATCAAGCCTATGTACAAGCCAAAGATAAGTCTGTTGTATTTTCCTACGAATTTGGCGATGTAGCTTTCAGAGAATTCTTTAGGAATTATAACAATAAGGGCAATATACTTAGAGTATTTACCTACTTCGAGCTTATAAAATATGCAGATTACTTTGACGAGATAAAATTAAGAGTAAACCTAAGATGGAAAGCCTACGATGATTATAGGGAAGACAGTCTACCTATTGAAAACTTCTTAGATATAGTTTGTACAAAGGGATTTACAACTATAATTATTTCGACCATTGAAAGACATATAAGAAATGAAGACCTATACGAAATCAACAACCACGCTAAGCAGTTTGGTATGGACGCCAAGCCTGTGTTAGTTGCAACAAACTCTCACGATGACACAAGTCAGATAAAGATGATTGCAGCAGCTGCAGGAGTATTCTTCATAGATAGAGATATGATCAAAGATAATGGCATAGTTGATTATATCAAGAACATAGCCATGGGTAAGAAAGAATGGCAGGATATAGAATAAAATAATCTTGCAATTTAAGTGCAAATATTTTTTATTTAAATCAATAGTAGATTAGTTAATTTTGAACTAGGGTATACCTTACAAGAAAATTTTGAAGAAAGAATTAGTATAAAAAATTTAATGATTATTCGAAATTAGAAAAAATATCTAAGTACTTTCCATAGATAAGTTACTCTACTCATTGAAAGTACTTGGGTATATTTTTTTACCTTAACAATTTGTAATAAAACCAATACTTTAGGAGAGTTTTTTTATGGCGTTTTAAAATTTTTTTGATAGTATGATTTTCTTTTGTATTTATTCAATATTAATGAATGAAGATTTTTATCAGTCTTTTTGGCTTCTTCTAGGGCAAGCTGCGCTACTTCTTTGTAGTCTATAGATAGGTCATAAAGAATAATGGATTTCATATATAACATAATTGGAGATGATTTTTCTTTAGAGTTTAATTCAATGGCCTTATTTATATACTCCAGAGCTGTTTTACTCTTATCTAGATTATAATAAGCAACTGCGATATTATGAAATAAAATAGAATTAAAATTATTGTCATTAATCTTTGAATTTTCTAGAAACATTAATACTTTAAGTTTGTCATCGAACGAATCCATCACCTGTGTATAGTTCATAAGAAGCCTGTAATCTAAACTATCGTAGGTATTTGAATCAAGATTAGAAAAATCAAAAGTTTTACCAGTATTTAGGGCTTCAATGATGATAGCTTTTCTTTTTGCTTTATCATCTTGAATTTGCATATTTTCGAAAAATAACCTTAATTTCCTAGCTCTATTTTTGATGATTTTCCTAAAAGTACTGTTTTCTATGTCCGTAAGTATTTCTATTTCATTAGCATAAGAAAGACCTGCTACATTATCCCTTGCATTAAGATCATCTATAATTTTATCTATTATCTTTGAATCTTCTAAGAATATGTTTAAATATTCCTCAACTAAATCCACATTTAATATATTAGAAAAAACTTCTAATTTATCTATATCAATAGTGTATTTGCCGTTTTCAATATCTGAAATAGTTTTTACATTTATATAAGATAACTCTGATAGTTTTTCCTGCGTGAGTCTATTATTTAATCTAAAATATCTAAATATCTTACCAAAAATAATATTAGAGTTATTCATGTAAATCTCCAAAATAATAATTATAACAAAAAATAAATATAATGTCTATAGAGGAATTATACATTAATTTAATTATTTTTCTATGTTAACATTTATTTAAATGGAGATGATAGTATGTTAAGAATAATGACTACTATTTAAAGATTTATTACTGTGCTTATTTTTTAAAGAAACAGAATTTTTTGATCTAATAGATTACTTAATAAAGCCATATATAAAGTAATACATTGATTTTATTAGTAAATATGGTAAAGTCTTAACAATAAATGATATTAAATTAACACTAACTGGATCTAGTATAGGATTGTCTGGTAATGATATATTTGAATTGTATCTAATATTTTGCAATTATTTTTCACTAATAATAAAGTTGGAAGATTATTATGATTTTTATTCAATAGAAAGAATAGCTACAACGATAATAAGACAAAAGGATAGGGGATATGAGTTTTAAAGATGAAATTAAATTAATTTTTAGGAAGCCTTGGAAATTTGTTATAATGCTAGTGATTTCTACAATAATTCTATTTTCCTTTTTACTTATGGTCTTTAATTTCCTTACTTCGAGAAATAATTTGGATAGAATGAAAGATAATTATGCTCAAATTTCTACGATAGTTATGGCAAATCCTAGTAGAGATGGGAAGCCTTTAGAGTATACAGAGATTGATAAGGACTTAATTGATGAAATTAATAAGTCTGACCTTGTTGATAGGGTGGAAATTAGAGATACTATGGCTGCTAGGATTCCTGGCACAAATAATGCAAATATTACCTTTGGTGCTGCAGCAACAAATGCTATAGCGGTATTTAAGGGAAAGGTTGAAGAAGTAACAGACAGGCAAGATTTCGGTTCAACAGAAGGCATAAATGCTATCGTTACAATAGAAAAGATAATTGCATCTAAAGATAGTTGGCTTAGAGAAGGGGAAAGCGTAAGCCTATCTATAAATATGAGCAAGGATGCACGTGTTAAGCTTGATAACGACAAGTCTTACGTGTTTATGGGTGTTTGCGAGCCAACAAGTCTTGGATATATGCGTCAGTATCTATTGGTTAGTAGAATTAGTGAAAAATTAATGATGGAAGAAGGTAAATCAAAAGAGCTTACATCTTTATACACAAAGGGTGTTTTAGAAGACGAAGAGGATTTAGACAAAGACTTTATTTATTTTTTGAAGAATGAAATCAAAAATCAAGATGACCTTTATACTCTAAGGCTTGTTTCCGATATGAATATGGTCTTGCCAGTAGCTAATGAAAATATGTTTTTACTTGAGGGTAGATGGATTTCTGAGGATGATTATGGTAAAGACCTTTGTTTAATCTCTAGAGATTTAGCGAAAAAACACAATTTTAAACTGGGCGATAAAATAGATATAGAATTATCTTCTGATATATATAAGAGCCATAATGGTTATGTATCAGCATTTCCACTTATGCTTGATGAGGGTAATTACGATTTTGACGAAACTAGAGCTTTCGAGGTAGTAGGTATCTATGACTTTACAGACTTAAATATAGAAAATAGTCCTATGCTTTTTTCCTTAAATGATATATTTATTCCAAAATTTAAGGAAGAGCTAAACACAAGTTTTGTGACACCTCATAACTTGTCTTTAAAAATTGGGGTGGACAATATAGCTAGTTTTGAAGAAGAACTCCTACCAGAAATCGAAAAGGCTGGCTACAGATTAGTGTCAGCTGACAACAATTGGTCTAAGGTGGAGTCATCCTTTGGTCTTATAAAAAAATCCATGGTAAAGAATCTTATTTATGGACTTGCTATTGGCATAGTAGGGATACTTATTTTAGTATTTGTAAATACTACATTAAATAAAAACGAATATGTTCTAAGAAGAATTTTTGCAGGAGATAAAAACCATATAAATCGAAGTTTAAAACTATCTTTGATATTAGCGCTTTGCATAGGTTTTGTAATAGCTCTTGGATCAATCTTTGGCTTTGCAGATAAGCTTTTATCTAATAAAGATATGATTCTTATTTTTAACAAGTTTGACTATTTAATTTTACTTCTTGCAGGGCTTGTATTCCTAGCTATTGCTCTAATTATTAACCAAAAGAGAATTAAAAAGTTAGAGAAAAAAGACATAGTGGAGTTGATGTAATAATCATGATTAAAACATTTTTAAGAAAACCTATTTATCTTATTCTTTATACAATATTAATATTTCTTGGTTTTTACGGCATGGCTGAGATTAATAAAAATATTAAATCAGATAAAAACGAGTATAAGTACATTTATGAAAATACTGAAATCAAGGGCCAAGTCAAGGAAACAACAAGTATAGGCGGAGAAGTAAGCTTAGATTATTATGATCTTTATCCCTTATTTTTGCAAGAAGAAATTGGAGAAATTTATACTAGAGCCTTTGCCAAGGGTTTTATAGATAAAGAGCAAATCGAGGATACTAATAATACTAAAGATGATGGCGGAGTAGATGTGTTCGCATCAAATGATGTTGGAAAGCTAATTGAGAGAAATTTTGTATTCTTTGACGGGGATACAAAGTTAGAGAAGGGTGAGGCCTTAGTATCTGAAGATTTTGCAAAAAAATACGCTTTAAATAAATATGATAAGTTTAGACTAAAGTTGGATATAGAAAGCAAAGAAGACTTATATATGGATTTACTGGTTAAGGATTTTGTAGATCTCAATGAGTCGGTGCTAGCATTAGATTCTGTAATTGTAAATAATAAAACTATGTTTGATGATAATCTCATGGGAAATAGCTTTTATAAAGAGGCTTATGGATCTTATTTAGGCTTTAACTTTAAAATCAATCCTAAATATAATAATGATTATGAAAGAATTAAGGAAAAAATCGATAATATTTTAGGAACTAAGTATCTTGCTCCAACAAATGCCAAAGACTTCTATAACGTGGTAAAACCCCTAGAAGAGAAAATAAAAGATGAGGAGAAGCTTCTTTCCATCATAAAAATAGCACTAGCGATTTTTTCTTCTTTGATATTGGTTCTAAAGGTCAAGGAGGAGAATATCTCTATACTGATTAGGAAGATTTTTGGAGAAAGTGAAGTAAAAGTATTTGCTTCATACTTTTTAAGCCTAGGATTGTTAGTCCTTCTTATAAATGGATTAAGCTTTATGATTGTAAATAGAGTATCATATATTTCCCTTAAGGATCTTGCTATAAATCTATTGATAAATCTTATAGTATTAATTACTGGCTTATTTTTAATAATTTACAAAGATATTTTTATCCTATATCAGAAAACGGAGGATTAAATGAATAAATTAGAAATATCAAATGTTGGCTATGTATATAATAAATCTGACAAAATTATCTTAAGAGATGTATCAGCAAGTTTTCTAGAGGGGACTGTGTCATCTATTGTGGGAGAATCTGGTGCTGGAAAATCTACACTTTTATATATAATATCTGGCTTTAGCAAACCAAAGGCTGGCAAAATTTCCTATAATGGAAAAGAAGTCGAGGATTTGAGGGACTATAGGAGGAATATAGTATCAACAATTAGCCAGTCCTATATGCTTTTTCCTACAAGAACAGTTTTAGAAAATGTGATGTATCCAATGTTACTGGATAAAATAAACAAAAACGAAGCAAGAGATAAAGCCAAAGACCAATTAAAATCGGTAGCAATTGATGATATCCACTTTGATAAATTACCTGAAAAATTATCAGGAGGGGAGAAGCAAAGAGTCGCCATAGCTAGAGCTCTTGCGGCAAATTCAAAGATAATAGTGGCAGATGAGCCAACTGGAAATCTAGACGATAAAAACTCCGAAGAAATCTATGCCATATTTGATAGGCTTGCTAAAGAAGATGGAAAAATCATAATAATCGTAAGTCATGATAGACACCTTTCAAAAAAGGCTGACTATCAGTATGAGATGAAGGATGGGAAATTAAATCAAATATAGATTAGCTTATGGAATTACTTTTTTGTTGATTTTCATAAAAAAAAGAGCTTATGGTTTAACACCTAAGCTCTATTATAATTTATTAGATTAGTTTTTTAACTTCTTCTAATGCTTTGCCAAAGTCAACTTCGTTTGTTACTTCTGGTACGTATTCTACATAAGCAACTTTGCCTTCTTTGTCAACTACTACAACTCCACGAGCAAGTAATTTATTTTCTTCCATCAAAAATCCGTATTTTTCACCAAATTCACGATTTTGGTAATCAGAAATCATAATTGTATTTTCTATATCTTCGTTAGAGCAAAATCTAGCTTGAGCAAATGGTAGGTCTTCAGTGATTGTTACAACGCTTACACCATCTAGAGCTGCTGCTTCTTTGTTAAATCTTTTTGCTTGCAAAGCACAAACGCTAGTATCAAGTGATGGAGCAACTGAGTATACTACAACTTTTCCTTCATTGTCTTCACTAGACCATTCAGAAAGGTCGTTTTTTGTTGCCTTAAATGCTGGAGCTGTATCTCCAACTTTGATTTCGTTTCCAATTAAATTTACTTTGTTTCCTGCGAATGTTATATCCATTTTTAATCTTCTCCTTTAATCTAAAAGTTTCCATTGATACTTATACCCAAATATATACAGATTTTTAAAATATTTAGGAAAATACTTTTAATGTGAAAATTCACAAAATTAAAATATTTTCGAGTATGAGGACATAAATACCTAAATATCAACGTTTATTGACAATTATATAAGCTAATAATATTATATAAGTAAATAAAATTCGTTTTCAAAGGAGGAAAAACATATGATGGAGAAAATCCAGAAGTTTGGTGGAGCGATGTTCACACCTGTAATGCTTTTTGCAGTGTCAGCTTTACTAATTGGCTTTGGTACTTTGTTTACAACAGAAGTAATCATGGGACCTATAGCTTCAGAAGGAACCATATGGTTTGGTATCTGGGATATGATTCTCTCAGGTGCATGGGTTGTATTTAATCAACTGCCATTGTTATTTGCTATTGCCCTACCTATAGGACTGGCAAGAAAACAAAATGCTCGTGCAAGCATGGAAGCTTTTGTAATATACTTAGTTTTCTTAAACTATGTATCTACAATTCTTAAACACTGGGGTGGCACTTTTGGTGTAGACTTTAGCCAAGAAGTAGGTGGTGCTAGTGGACTTGCTATGATTGCAAACATAAAAACCCTTGATATGGGAATGATGGGAGCTTTAGCTATTTCAGGTATAGCTATATGGATACATAATAGGTACTTTGATAAGAAACTTCCAGAAGCGCTTGGAGTTTTCAAAGGATCAGCTTTTGTACTTGGTGTTGGCTTTATACTTATGATTCCTGTTGCCTTTCTTGCAGTTTTAATCTGGCCTAAGATTCAATCAGGAATGAATGTATTTAGAGATGTAATACTAAACTCTGGAACAGCTGGTGTAGGTATATTTGTTCTACTAGAAAGACTACTAATACCTTTTGGTCTACACCATTTACTATATGCTCCAATGTTTTATGATAGCTTGGTTGTACCTGGTGGCATCTACGCTTATTGGGCGCAAAATCTACCAGAGATTGCAGCAGCAACTGGTTCTCTTAAGGAAATTGCTCCTTATGCACAACTTACAGCAACAGGCTGGTCAAAAATCTTTGGTTGTGTAGGTGTAGCCCTTGCCTTTTATAAGACGGCTCTTCCAGAGAATAAAAAGAAGATTGCTGGTCTTATGATACCAGTAGCCTTAACTGCAGTTCTTAGTGGTGTAACTGAACCAATCGAGTTCACCTTCTTATTTATAGCTCCACAATTGTTTGTGGTCCATGCAGTACTTGCAGCTATACTATCTATGGTAATGAACCTCTTTGGAGTTGTCGGTATCTACTCTGGAGGAGTTATAGAAATGGCGTCCTTAAACTGGATACCACTTGCGGCTAACCATTGGAAAACTTACTTAGTCATGCTAGTTATAGGCCTAGTTGCTATAGCAGTTTGGTATTTTGTCTTTACTTTCCTTATAGAAAAGTTTGACTTTAAGACACCTGGAAGAACTTCTGATAAGGATAGTGCAAAACTTTACTCTAAGAAAGAATACAGAGAAAGAAACAATACAAGTAAAGATGGGGCCAAAGCTGATAAAAAAGCTACTGGCGATAAATTTGAAACCATGGCCGATCAAATATTAATAGGTCTTGGTGGTCCAGATAATATCAAAGACTTTACAAATTGTGTAACAAGACTTAGGGTCAATGTTGTAGATCCAAGCAAAGTAGAAAGTGATGAATACTTTAAGGAAATTGGAACTTATGGTACCGCCAAAAACGGTAATTCTGTCCATGTAATTGTAGGAATGGATATCCAATATGTTGCAGATGCATTTGGAGAAAATTTAGAAGAAAACGAATAAGTAGAAAAGAAAAGGAGAAAATTATGGCAAATAAATATTCAATCGTAATCGCAGGTGGTGGATCAACATTTACACCAGGAATCATAGGAATGCTACTAGATAACTTGGACAAATTCCCAATCAGATCAATCAAGTTATATGACAACGACGAAGAACGCCAAGCAAAAATTGGTGGAGCTATGGAAATTATTCTAAAAGAAAGACACCCAGAAATTAATTTCCAATACACAACAGATCCTAAAGAAGGATTTACAGATGTAGACTTTGTCCTAGCACAACTTAGAGTTGGTAAATATGACATGCGTGACAAGGATGAAAAAATTCCACTAAAACATGGAGTATTTGGCCAAGAGACATGTGGACCAGGTGGAATAGCTTACGGTATGCGTTCAATTGGTGGCGTATTAGAAATCATCGACTACATGGAAGAATACTCACCAGATGCATGGATGCTAAACTACTCAAACCCAGCTGCGATAGTAGCAGAAGCAACAAGAAGACTAAAACCAGATTCAAAAGTAATCAATATCTGTGATATGCCAATCGACCTAATGTACAAGATGGCAGATATGGTTGGACTAAAAGAATGGCAAGAACTTGACTTCTCATACTATGGACTAAATCACTTTGGTTGGTTTACAGCTATCAAAGACAAAGAAGGAAATGACCTACTACCACAAATCAAAGAACACGTAAGTAAAACAGGCTTTGCTGATGGTATAGGAAGCGGCCAACACATAGAAGAATCTTGGATGGAAACATTCACCAAAGCAAAAGACGTTTATGCCCTTGACCCAGAAACAATTCCAAACACATATTTGAAATACTACTTCTACCCAGACTTCGTACTAGAACACACAGATCCAAATCACACAAGAGTTGACGAAGTACGTGAACACCGTGAAAAAGACGTATTTTCAATGTGCCAATCAATAATCGATGCTGGAACAGCAAAAGATGTTGAAATAGAACTAGATGCACACGCAACATATATAGTAGACCTAGCACGCGCATTAGCTGAGAACACAAAAGAAAGATTCTTGCTAATAGTACCAAATGATGGTGCAGTTCCAAACTTTGACCCAACAGCAATGGTAGAAATCCCATGCCTAGTTGGTAAAGATGGATTTGAAAAAATCAACCAAGGCTACATCCCACAATTCCAAAAAGGACTTATGGAACAACAAGTATCAGTAGAAAAACTAGTTGTTGAAGCTTGGATTGAAGGTTCTTACCTAAAACTATGGCAAGCACTAACTTTATCAAAAACTGTTCCATCAGCTAAAGTTGCAAAAGCAATCTTAGATGATCTTATAGAAGCAAACAAAGAATACTGGCCAGAACTTAACTAATAATAATGGAAGCACAAATCCTATTTGCGTATAGTATATGCAAATAGGATTTTTTTATTTGGGGTGATAGTATCGATATTTCAAATTTGATAAAGGAAAATGAAGACAAGTTAAGTGCAACCGATCTTACAATTGCCAAAGAAATTTTAGATAATGGCATAGACTATAGCCTGTCCATCAATGAATTGGCCAAAAAGTGCTATACATCTCGTACTAGCGTTTTGAGATTTTCAAAAAAATTAGGTTTTTCTGGCTATAGTGAGCTTAAGTTCTTTGTAAATGATAATAATAACGAATCCGGTCCTGGTGAGAGTCTAGATGAAGACTTAGCCAATATTCTTAAAAAATTATATGTTTGTGACAAAATTTTGATATATGGAAATGGTGGCTACGAAAATATAATTAAACAAACAATCAAAATTTTACTAGAAGAACTTGGAATACTTGCTGAAGTATACAGTGGTGGGGAAGAGACTCTTGCCTTTACTGGGGAAATGCTTGAAGATTCTGGAGTTTTTATAGTGGATTTTTCTGATGATTCATTGGCCAAGCAACTAATGCTACAAATCGCCAATACAGATTGCCTAAAAATCAATGTTGGTCTACCACAGACCAAAGCTTACAAGGCAGACTACAGCATCTATTATAGGGACACAAAATCTGAAATAAATTTCTTAAGCTTATATACTAAGCATTTGGAGGATTTTTTTAAAAAATACCAAGAGGCCGTAAAGAATGATTTTAACTGAACTAGTTACTGAAAACTATGAAAAACTAAATAAAAACGATCTTAAAATTTATTCATATATTATGATTAACAAGGCTAGGTTTATTGAAAAAAATATAAATGAACTAGGAGAACTACTTGACTTAAGTCCATCTTCTATAGTTGGATTTTCTAAGAAACTCGGTCTTGATGGATTTAGTGAGCTTAGATATGTGGTAAAATGGTCAACTTCTAATGTGGGCAATTTTGACGAAAATGAGATAGAATACACAAAAAACGACATAAATCTCACTATGTCAATGATGATGGCCTTAAATCTGAATGAATTTTATGAGAAATTATATAAGGCTAATAGAATATTTGCCATAGCCAGTGGCTACACCCAAAGAAATGCGGCTGATGAGCTAAAGAGGAATTTTCTTACTGTAGATAAGGCTGTATTTTTGCTTGATAAGTCAGCACCGAAGTCTATCACAGATCTCATAACAAAGGATGATATACTCTTTGCCTACTCCTTATCAGGAGAGAATGAGGAGATACTAAATTTCATAGATAATCTTAAAGAAAAGCCAATTATAGCATCTGTAACCAAGCTTTCCAACAATAGACTATCACAAATATCTGACTACAGCATTCCCTTTGTGACTCACGAGGTCTTTGAATATGAGAGCAGGACAAAAATTTCCCCAGTCGCTCAGTTTTATGTTGTAAATGATTTTTTGATTTTAAAGTATATTTCATTTTTAGAAAACCACAGCTAAAAGCTGTGGTATTTATATCTTATCCATAAAATCGCAAGCTGCTAATTGGCCAGATTTTATTATCGATCTTAAGTCGTTGTTTAGAACGTCTGTGCCACCTGCCCACATGCCGTTAAGGTAGAAGTTTTCCATAAGTCCAAATTTTTTATTAACTAGCTTATATGATGTGTAGGCCACTCTTATAAATTTGCCGTTAATATCATCTTCTATATATTTTCTTTTGTAAAGATTTGCCAATAATATATCGCTGTTGACGGCAGATAATAAGTTTTTCTCAAAACCTTGGGCATTTATAATGACATCTGTCTTTATCTCCTCTTCATTATCACTTGTTACAACAAACTTGCCATCTGAATCTACTTTTATATCATTAGTTCCTTTGATTACTTTAATCTTCGCTTCTTGATAATCTTCAACTATATTTTGCATAGTGATGGTTGGAGTTTTTGTGACTATAAAATCAATCATTTCTAGATAATTATTGTCAACTTCTAGCTTATCTAGGCCATTTAAGCTATTATAGATTAGGGCCGCATGGCCTGTTAATTGCATGGTGTATGTTTGGGCAAAGCTTAGTCCTAGGTCATTGTCTTTTAGGGCCATATTGTAGGCGTTGATATCTGTATCTTTGTATTTATTGTAAGTTTCTATGAGGTCGTGGCCGTATTTAGCAAAGTCGTCTTTGATTTGCTTTTTGATTTTTTCTAATTCTAGAATCCCATCATTATCTTTATTTTCTTCTATCCATTTTTCATCGATAGAGCAAATGTCATCATCTACATAATAAGGAATATCTATAGGAGAAAATCCATTTGATTTGGTGAAGAAATATAGGGGGTAAGTTACATCTTTAAAATTTCTTAGATACCTATAGATATCAATTGCTGTAGGTCCTGCTCCTATTATTCCAATACTTTGTCCATCTTTAATTCCCTCTATTTTTTCATTTAATGGGAAAGGATTGTGGATATAATTTTTATAGTCTTTTAAATTGTAGGAATCTTTGTAGTAAGATTGGCCTATGGAAAGAAAGACTGAGTCAAATTTTTCATTAAAATTTCCTTTATCACTTACAATTCTAAAAGTGGATCCTTCTTTATATATGTCTTTTACCTTAGCATGGTGAAAAATTACATTTTCATTTTCCATATATTTACCAAAAGTATCTTTTATATAGGAAGCAAAGACAATTCTAGGGACCATTCCTTCGATTTTTTTATCATCTTTATTTTTGTCCTTAAGCCAGTCTTTAAAATGATTAGGATTATCCATTTTTAAGGACATATATCTTTCATGGACATTTAAGAGCTTGTAGTCAGTATCCTTTGCGTAGGCGAGGCCTACTCCTAGCTCTTCATTTTTTTCAAAGATATGGATTTTTATCTTGTCATTATAGTTTTTATGGTCGATTATTGTTTTTAGAATATTTGCTCCGCCTACTCCGAAACCTACTACTGCTATGTTCATTTTTACTCCTTTATGATTTTTGAAGTTAATTATTCTAATTATTACCCTAAATTTGTATAAATTAAGTAAATTATTTGACACTGGCCTTTACACATAGTAAAGTTATTAAGTATTGGCGTGAGAATCGCCAAGATTAATTATTAAAAGAAAAGGAGGTGCATTATGCCTACAATTAACCAACTTGTTAGAAAAAGCAGAAAAAGTGAAAAATCTAAATCAAACACTCCAGCTTTGGGTTACAACTACAATACTCTAAAAAGTAGAACAACTCCTAACCAATCACCACAAAAACGTGGAGTTTGTACATCAGTTAGAACAGTAACACCTAGAAAGCCAAACTCTGCTTTACGTAAAGTAGCCAGAGTTAGACTAACCAATGGTGCTGAAGTTCTTTCTTACATCCCAGGTATTGGACACAACTTACAAGAACACAGTGTTGTGCTTATCAGAGGTGGTAGAGTTAAAGACCTTCCAGGTGTGCGTTACCACATCATAAGAGGTACTCTTGATACTGCAGGAGTAAACGGACGTAAACAAGGTAGATCTAAATACGGTGCTAAAAAAGACCAAAACTAGGATCTAAAACTTAGTGCATAATGTACCTATAATATAGAAATAAAGATTATAAATTTCGGTATATGCATGCACACTAACAACACATGATTAGTTGAGTACTAATGATATTACTTAATAATTGGTAAAGGAGGGAAGCAAAGTGTCAAGAAAGGGACATATACCAAAAAGAGAAGTAATGCCTGACGCTAAGTATAACGATAGAGTTGTAACAAAACTTATCAACAACGTTATGCTAGATGGCAAAAAAGGCCTTGCAACAAAAATTGTTTACGATGCTTTTGACATCGTTGAAGAAACAACAGGCAATGACGCGCTAGAAGTATTCTACCAAGCTATGGAAAATATTATGCCAACACTTGAAGTTAAAGCACGTAGAATCGGTGGTGCTAACTACCAAGTTCCTATGGAAGTTAGACCAGAAAGAAGACAAACTTTAGCTTTAAGATGGTTAGTAAACTTTTCAAGAGCTCGTGGTGAAAAAACTATGGTTGAAAGATTATCTAAAGAAATCTTAGATGCATCTAACAACGCTGGTGCAGCTGTTAAGAGAAAAGAAGAAATGCATAGAGCTGCAGAAGCAAATAAAGCATTTGCACACTACAGATATTAATTTTAGGGGGATAAATGCCTAGACAAGTAGCACTAAAAGATACTAGAAACATAGGAATCATGGCCCACATCGATGCGGGTAAAACAACAACAACAGAAAGAATCCTATATTATACTGGTAAAATTTATAAAATTGGTGATACTCATGATGGTACAGCAGTAATGGACTCCATGGACCAAGAAAAGGAACGTGGTATTACAATCGGTTCTGCTGCAACCACAGCTTTTTGGAAAGACCATAGAATAAATATTATCGATACTCCAGGACACGTGGATTTTACTGTAGAAGTAGAAAGATCACTTAGAGTTCTTGACAGTGCGGTAGCTTTATTTGACGCAAAAAGCGGGGTAGAACCACAATCTGAAACTGTATGGAGACAAGCTGACAAATACCACATCCCAAGAATTTGTTTCATCAACAAAATGGATGCTACTGGTGCAGATTTCTTCATGGCAGTAGAAACAATTAAAGATAAGCTAAAAGCAAACGCAGTTCCACTAGAAATTCCAATAGGAGCTGAACAACAATTCCAAGGTGCTGTTGACCTTATCACAATGGAAGCTGTAACATATAACTCTGAAGACCTTGGTGCACACCCAGTTTATTCAGAAATTCCAGAAGAATTAAAAGAAACAGCCGAAGAATATAGAAACAATCTTCTTGAAGAATTATCAGAAGTTGATGATACAATCATGATGAAATATCTTGAAGGAGAAGAAGTAAGCGAAGATGAAATAAAAGCTGCTATCAGAAAAGGAACAATCGAACAAAAGATTTTCCCATGCTTACTAGGTTCAGCATACAAAAACAAGGGTGTTCAACCACTACTAGATGCAATCATTGAATATATGCCATCTCCACTAGATGTACCATATATCACAGGAACAGATCCTAAAAATGATGAAGTAGTAATGGAAAGAAAACCTGGAGATAATGAGCCAACAGCAGCATTAGCATTTAAAGTTGTAACTGACCCATATGTAGGTAAGTTAATCTATACAAGAATTTACTCAGGTACAATAGAATCAGGTTCATACATCTACAATGCAACAAAAGGTAAGAGAGAACGTGTTGGACGTATCATGCAAATGCACTCTAACAAACAAGAGGAAATTCCAGTAGGTTACGCAGGAGATATCGTAGCATTACTAGGACTTAAAGATACAACAACTGGTGATTCCCTATGTGATCAAGAAAATCAAATTATCCTTGAAAAGATGGAATTCCCAGATCCAGTAATCTCAGTTGCAATAGAACCAAAGACAAGAGCATCTCAAGATAAGATGATTATTGGTCTACAAAAACTAGCTGAAGAAGATCCAACCTTCGTAACAAGATCTGATGAAGAAACAGGCCAAACAATAATCTCAGGAATGGGTGAGCTTCACCTTGAAATCATCGTAGATAGACTACTAAGAGAATTCAAAGTTGAAGCAAACATTGGTAACCCACAAGTAGCTTACAGAGAAGGTATCACAGCTGAAGCAGAAGCACAAGGTAAGTTTGTAAGACAATCTGGTGGTTCTGGTCAATACGGTGATGTTCACCTAAGAGTTACTCCAGGAGAAGAAGGCTCTGGAATCACATTCGAATCTAAAATTGTCGGTGGTTCTGTACCAAAAGAATACATTAGACCAGTTGAAGAAGGTGTGCGCGAAGCAGCAGCTAGCGGTATCCTTGGTGGTTACCCAATGGTTGACATGCACGTTGTTCTATACGATGGTTCTTACCACGAAGTAGACTCTTCAGAAGTAGCCTTCCACGTAGCAGGATCAATGGGTCTTAAAAATGCAGTAGAAAAAGCAAAACCAGTTCTATTAGAACCAATTGAAAAAGTTGAAATTACAACTCCAGATGAGTATCTTGGAGATGTAATGGGTGACGTTTCATCAAGACGTGGTAAAATTGATGGTATGAATCCAAAAGATGGTATCCATGTACTAGATGCCTTCATTCCACTATCAGAAATGTTTGGATACGCAACAGACTTACGTTCCAAAACACAAGGTAGGGCAACATATTCAATGCAATTTGACCACTATGCTCAAGTACCAGAATCAGTAAAAGAAGAAGTACTAAATAAATAATTAATACGAGGAGAAAAAAATGTCTAAACAACAATTTGAAAGAAGCAAACCACATATTAATATCGGAACAATCGGTCACGTAGACCACGGTAAAACAACAACAACAGCAGCAATCACTCAAGCCCTAAACAAAAAATACGGCACAGGTGAATACGTAGACTACGAACACATTGATAAAGCACCAGAAGAAAGAGAACGTGGGATTACAATCAACACATCAGTAGTAGAATACGAAACACCAAACAGACACTACGCACATATAGACGCTCCAGGCCACGCTGACTACGTTAAAAACATGATTACAGGAGCAGCACAAATGGACGGCGCAATCATCGTAGTATCTGCAGCAGACGGTCCAATGCCACAAACAAGAGAACACATCCTACTAGCAAGACAAGTAGGCGTACCAAAAATCGCAGTATTCCTAAACAAAGAAGACCAAGTAGACGATGAAGAACTACTAGAACTAGTAGAAATGGAAGTAAGAGACCTACTAAACGAATACGAATTCGACGGCGACAACTGCCCAGTAGTAGTAGGCTCAGCATTAAAATCTCTACAAGAAGGCGGAGAAGGTCCTTGGACAGACAAGATTCTAGACCTAATGGAACAAGTAGACAACTACTTTGACATTCCAGAAAGAGACAACGACCAACCATTCCTAATGCCAGTAGAAGACGTAATGACAATCTCAGGCCGTGGAACAGTAGCAACAGGAAGAGTAGAAAGAGGAACATTAAAAGTAGGCGACACAGTAGAAATCGTAGGCCTAACAGAAAAAACCTCAAGCGCAGTAGTAACAGGCGTAGAAATGTTCCACAAATCACTAGAACAAGCAGAATCAGGCGACAACGTAGGAATCCTACTAAGAGGCGTACAAAGAGACGAAATCTCAAGAGGCCAAGTACTAGCAAAACCAGGCAGTGTACACCCACACACAGAATTCGAAGGACAAGTATACGTACTAACCAAAGATGAAGGTGGACGTCACACACCATTCTTCAGCGGATACAGACCACAATTCTTCTTCAGAACAACAGACGTAACAGGCGACATCCAACTAGAAGAAGGCGTAGAAATGGTAATGCCAGGAGACAACGCAACATTCAAAATCAGCCTACAAAAACCAATAGCCCTAGAAGAAGGACTAAGATTCGCAGTACGTGAAGGTGGAAGAACAGTAGCATCAGGCGTTGTAACAAAGGTTATAAAGTAATTTAATAAATAGCAAAGAGCGGACACTAAGTCTGCTCTTTTTTTTTATCATAAATCCATCTTCATTCTAAGACCTCAAGCAAATTCGCTGAGATTTATCAATCATTATCATCAATTTGTATTTATTCATTTTTTTACATATTAATAACTAATTGACAAACTTTGCATAAATGTTAAACTATAATAGTAACGTTTAACGTTTTCATAAAATTTTAGGAGGTTCAATTATGAGCGAAGTTGCTAAAAAAAAGAAAAAGGAAAGGAAATTTCCTACTGCTTTTACGGTATTATTTATTGTATTAATTCTTGCAGCAGTTCTTACTTATGTAATACCAGCTGGATCCTATGATAGATTGCAATATGATAGTGAAAACAGTCAGTTTGTAAGAATAGGAAGCGATGGCGAAGAAACAAGCTTAGAAGCTAGTCAAGAAGTGCTAGATGAACTAAATGTAACAGTACCACTTGAAAACTTTGTAAGAGGAGATATCAAAAAACCTGTTGCTATACCAGGTTCATACCACAAGCTTGAACAAAGCCCACAAGGCTTCTTTGAAGTTGCTAGAGCACCTATAGATGGTATAGCAGATTCTATTGGTATTATCGTCTTTGTACTATTACTGGGGGGGTGTATAGGGGTTCTTAATACAACTGGAACCTTTGATGCTGGTATAGCTGCCCTATCTAGAAAGACTAAGGGTAAAGAGTTCTTGATGGTAGCTATTATATCTTCACTGATAGCCCTCGGCGGTACAACCTTCGGCATGGCAGAAGAAACTATTGCCTTTTATCCAATACTTATGCCAATTTTCCTAGCGTCAGGTTACGATGCAATGGTAACTATAGCTGCCATATATATGGGTTCATCAATAGGTACAATGTTTTCAACAACAAATGCCTTCTCAGTTGTTGTAGCTAGTAATGCTGCTGGTATCAGCTTTAAGGAAGGTATGAATATAAGAATAATAACCCTACTTATTGGCCAAGCTATCAGTTTATATTATATCTATAGATACGCTAAAAAAGTTCAAAATGATCCATCTAAGTCAATTATAGCTGAAGAAATGCCTAGGATCAGAAAACAATATCTAGAAAACTATGACCCTGAACATACAGCTCCATTTAATTTCAAAAGAATTGGTATGTTGGTTGTATTTATGCTAGCTTTCCCAGTTATGATCTATGGTGTTATGAACCTTGATTGGTGGTTTGAAGAAATGAGTACCCTATTCTTAGTTGTAGGTATACTACTTATGATATTATCAGGACTAGGTGAACAAAAGGCTGTAAACTCATTTTTAGATGGTGCAGCAGACCTAGTTTCAGTAGCTCTAATCATCGGTGTGGCAAGAGCGATAAATATAATACTAGATGATGGTATGATTTCTGATACATTACTATACAATGCATCAAATATCATCAGCGGAATGAATGGAGTACTATTCTCAACAGTACAAATGGTTTTATTCTCATTCTTAGGAATATTTATCCCATCATCATCAGGACTTGCAACACTTTCAATGCCAATCATTGCACCACTAGCAGATACAGTCTCTATAGGTCGTGATGTAGTTGTTTCAGCATATAACTTTGGTCAAGGTTGGATGGCAATTATTGCTCCAACAGGACTAATCCTTGCAACACTAGAAATGGTTGACGTATCATATAATAAATGGATTAAATTTATACTGCCATTAATGGGTATAATATTAATCCTAAGCGTAGTGATGCTTGGCGTTCAAACAATGATTTAATGAAATGGAGGATATATGTTAGAAAAATTTTTGAAATATGTAAGTTACGATACTCAAAGTGACGATAAGAATGAGTCTTGTCCATCAACTCCTGGCCAACTAGACCTTGCTAAGGTTCTAGTTGATGACCTTAAGGAAATGGGCATAGACAATGCTCACATGGATGAGCATGGCTATGTTTATGCTAGTATAGAGGGAACCAATAAAGATGCTCCAACTATAGGACTTATTTCTCACATGGACACAGCCCTAGAGATAACAGGCAAAGATGTCAATCCACAAGTAGTTGAAAAATATGAAGGTGGTGACATCGTACTTAACGATAAGTACAAATTAACTGAAGAAGAATTCCCATTCTTAAAAGACCTAGTAGGTCACAAATTAGTTACAACAGATGGTACAACCCTACTTGGAGCAGATGATAAGGCAGGTATTGCCATCATCATGACAGTTGCCAAATATTTTATGGAAAATAGAGACCAAAAATTTGGCGATATCAAAATAGGCATTACCCCAGATGAAGAAATAGGTAGGGGAGCTGATCTATTTGATGTTGAAAGATTTGGTGCTGATTTCGCCTATACCATAGACGGTGGACCAGTTGGAGAATTAGAATACGAAAACTTCAACGCTGCAAGTGTTGATATCCATATCGAAGGAAAATCTGTACACCCAGGTTCAGCTAAAAATGTTTTGGTAAACGCCCTATTAGTAGCATTAGAATTAAACCAAATGCTACCAGTAAATGAGAGACCTGAATATACTGAAGGCTACGAAGGCTTCTATATGCTAGATGAAATCCAGGGTACATCTGCAGAAGTAGATATGGCTTATATAATAAGAGACTTCTTCACTGATACATTTAATCAAAAGAAAGAGATGCTAGAAAAATCAGTAGATTTCTTAAATGAAAAATATGGTAATATCATCGATATCAAGATAGAAGATTCCTACTACAATATGAGGGAAAAAGTAGAACCACATATGGAAATTATAGATCTTGCGAAAGATGCTATAGAAAAAGAAGGCATCACTCCAATAGTAAAACCAATCAGAGGTGGCACAGATGGAGCAAGGCTATCATATATGGGACTTCCAACACCAAATCTATTTACAGGTGGATACAACTACCACGGTAGATACGAAATAGTATCTGTAGATATAATGGAAAAATCTGTCAATGTTATCAAGAACATAATCTTAGCAAATGCCAAAGGAGAAAAATAATGGAAAATTTACAACCACAAAGAGTTTTTTACTACTTCAAAAAATTAATGGATATTCCAAGACCAAGTAAGCATGAACAAGAAGTGTCAGATTTTTTAATAGCTACTGGCAAAGATCTAGGATTAGAAACCTACCAAGATGACTCACTAAATGTAGTATTAAAAAGAAAGGCATCAGCAGGCTATGAAGATGCCCCAAAAGTAATACTTCAAGGTCATATGGATATGGTTGGCTCAAAGACAGAAAACTCTGACCACGACTTTACAAAAGACCCTATCATACCTGTAATTGAGGGAGAATATCTATCAGCAAAAGATACAACACTTGGTGCTGACAATGGTATAGCAGTAGCGATGGGACTTGCCCTACTAGAAGATGAAAACTACGAAGGACCACAAATAGAATTGCTTGTAACAACAGATGAAGAAACAAGTATGTCAGGTGCCATAGCCTTAGCTGACGATGTTCTAGAAGGTGACTACCTAATCAACATAGACTCAGAAGAAGAAGGAATCCTTACAGTAGGATCTGCTGGTGGAATCACATTTTTCGTAGAAGAAGAACTAAAAGATTTGGAAGAAAAAGAAGGATTTGAAATCAAACTAAGAGGACTTCTAGGTGGACACTCAGGTATGCAAATCCACGAAAAAAGAGGAAATGCAGTAAAAATCATCGGAGAATTACTAGCAAATATAAAAGAAGATATAACAATTGGTGAATTTAACTCTGGTAACCTAGACAATGTTATACCATCAGAAGGAAGCGTAAAAGTTTATGGAGCAAGCAAAGAAGCTCTAGAAGATGCTAAAAAAGACATTTTAGAAAAACACGCTGACCTACTAGGTGACATGGAAGTTGAAATTGCTGAGGCAAAAGGCAAATCTTATTCCAAAGATCTATCACAAAGACTAATCAAGATGATAAATGACATGCCTACAGGAGTTAACTCCCTTATGGAAGACAATGAAACTGTAGAGTCATCTGACAACCTTGCCTTAGTAAGAGAAAAAGAAGGAAAATTAGTAAGTGAAATCTCCCTAAGATCTTCTAACAATGAAAAATTGGAAGAATTGAGAGAGAAAGTAGCCAAAGTTTTGGAAGAAACAAACTTTGCCTATAATATTGACTCAGAATATCCAAGCTGGGAGTACAAAGAAGATTCAAAACTTAGACCACTAGCTCAAGAAATTTACAAAAAGCTAGAAGGTAAGGAATTCGAAACTATCGTAATCCACGCTGGTCTAGAATGTGGTTGCTTCTATGAAAAATATCCAAACCTAGATATAATTTCAATAGGACCAAACATAACAGGTGCTCACTCACCAGAAGAAAAGGTTGAAATCGCATCTGTTCAAAGAGTCAACGAGTATCTAAGAGAATTGCTCAAAGAAATTAAATAAGACTTGACTTAAAAGAGGCTTTTGCACTAGCAAGGCCTCTTTTGTATGTGAAGATTATATGTAGATTATAATATATTTATTAACAATCTTTGGTGTATGGACATAATTAAAGTATATTGTATACTCGGAGGACTTATGAGTAAAAAATCAATAGTTATTATGTTTGCTTATGTAGGGGTTGTTACTGGTGCAGGTCTTGCTTCGGGACAGGAACTCCTACAATATTTTATTTCTCTAGGAATACCAGGATTGGTTGGCATTTCTATAGTTGGTCTACTTCACATATTGTTCGGAGGAGTACTTCTCCAACTAGGAAGTCACTATATGGCTACAGACCATTCTGATGTCTTTGGAGAAATTACCAATAAATTTATTGGAAAATTTATGGATTTGGCACTTATCTTTACTTGCTTTGTCATAGGATTTGTAATGATAGCAGGAGCTGGATCAAATTTAAACCAAGCCTTTGATATTCCAAAATGGATTGGCCAGGTTATTTGTGCCAGTATGATTATAGTTGTAGGATTGTTGGATTTTGAAAAAGTTTCAAAAATTATCGGTTCTTTTACCCCAATGATTTTAATCTTTACCTTGATCGGCTCTATCTATACTTTTGTAAATTATAGTCCAGATTGGACATATTTGGATTCTGTTGCTCGAAATTTACCATCAAATTTTAATAATGTAGTTTTTGCAATTTTTAATTATTACGGCATGTGTTTGATGAGTGGGGTTTCCATGGGCTTTGTCCTTGGTGGAGAAGAACTTGACCCTAGAGAAGCTGGGATTGGAGGCCTACTTGGTGGAGCCATAGCAGGTATACTAGGAGTCTTGATATCATTTACACTCTTTATACGTGTAGATGAAGTTGGAAATCTTGATATTCCAATGCTTTATGTAATAAAAGATATCCATCCAGTCCTTGGATTTTTGATGGCCCTTGTAATCTTTGGAATGATTTTTAATACTGGAATCTCACTTTTTTATGCCCTAGCCAGAAGATTTTCAAATGATAGCGAAAAAAGCTTTAGAATTATGTTAATTTCATTAACCCTACTTGGTTTTGTTTTAAGCTTTGGAGGATTTAAAAAGCTAGTTTCTATATTTTATCCAATCATTGGCTATGTAGGAATGTTTATGATGGCCTTATTACTTATAAGCTGGTATAGGGAGAAATCTTCTATAAAGTACGAGAAATACAAACGTCTCGGCATCAGAAATTATATGAGAAAAAAGATGGATGATAATGAAGATTTTTCTAAGGAAGATAAGGAAAGATTAGACAAATTAATCGACAGATCAAATATAGACAATGAACAAATGACCCAAGCAGCGGAAGATTATGTAAGAAAAGAGCTTGAGGAAGAACAGGAAAATCAAGAATAATAGCAAACATATTTAGGAGAATAGATTATCTATTCTCTTATTTATTTGCCCCAATAATCATTATCAAACAATTTACATGGATTTAACACGAAAACATATTGATAAATATTGTCAATATCTTAAAAATGTAATATAATTATATTATTAAAATATATAGGAGGAATTATGGGAAAATATATTGATGATGCTCGTAAACTTCATGAATATGTTGGCGGAGATTCCAATATCTCATCTGTAACTCATTGTGTTACTAGGATGCGTTTTGTACTAAACGATCCTAAAAAAGCTGATATTGAAAAAATTGAAGCTTTGCCATCTGTTAAGGGAAGTTTTACTCAAGCAGGACAGTTTCAAGTAATTATAGGTAATGATGTTGACCAATTTTATAATGACTTTATTTCTATTGCAAACGTTCACGAGGCAAGCAAGGCTGAAGTAAAAGAAGATGCTATGAAAAACCAAAACTGGTTACAAAAAGTTGCATCAGTTTTGGCAGAAATCTTTGCCCCACTTATACCAGCCATTATTGTCGGTGGTCTTCTACTAGGTTTAAGAAACATCCTAGGAGAGATTCAATTTGATAGTTTAGGTGGTAAAACAATAGTAGAAAGCTCAAAGTTTTGGGCGGGCACAAATGACTTCTTATGGCTAATATGTGAAGCGATATTCCATTACTTGCCAGTTCATATCACCTGGTCGATTACTCGTAAGATGGGCACAACACAAGTTCTTGGTATTGTACTAGGTATATGTTTAGTATCACCAAGTCTACTTGCAAATGCTTACTCAATTGCAGGTGGTGGCGAAGTTCCAGTATGGGATTTTGGAGCTTTCCAAATTGAGAGAATTGGTTACCAAGCCCAAGTTATACCAGCTATGCTTGCAGGATTCTCGCTAGTTTATCTTGAAAGATTTTGGAAAAAGCACATTCATCAATCAGTTTCAATGATTTTTGTACCACTTTTATCACTACTTCCAGCAGTAATCCTTGCTCACGTAGTTCTAGGGCCTATTGGTTGGAAGATTGGTTCTGCAATTTCAAGTGGTGTTTATGCAGGACTAACAAGTGGTCTTAACTGGCTATTTGGTGCTGTATTTGGATTCTTCTATGCGCCACTAGTAATTACGGGTCTTCACCATATGACCAATGCTATAGACCTACAACTTGCAAATGACTTTGGTGGAACAATCCTATGGCCAATGATTGCCCTATCAAACATAGCCCAAGGTTCTGCAGTTCTTGCTATAGTATACCTACACAAGGGTAACGAAGCTGAGGAGCAAATCTCAATCCCAGCAATGATTTCAGCTTATCTTGGTGTAACAGAACCAGCATTATTTGGTATCAATATCAAATACGGCTTCCCATTTATCGCTGGAATGATTGGCTCTGGGCTTGCAGGAATGTTATCTGTACTTACAAAAACAATGGCTCATAATATAGGAGTTGGAGGTATACCAGGATTCTTATCAATCAAGGCAGAATCAATGCTTACATTCTTGATTGCCATGGCTATAGCAATAGTTGTACCATTTATACTAACAGTAGTATTTAACAAGAAAAAGATGTTCCAAAATAAAATTGAATTCAAAACACCAAGTTTTAAATAGGAAGAAAAATGAATTTAGGAAAAAAAGTAATCTATCAAATATATCCTAGATCTTACAAGGATACTAATAATGATGGTATAGGAGACCTTAGGGGCATAGCTTCTAAGGCTTCTTATATTAGAGAGCTTGGGGTGGATATGGTATGGCTCAACCCATTTTTTATCTCCCCACAAAATGACAACGGCTACGATATAGCAGACTATTATCACATAGATGAGAAATTTGGGTCTGAAGAAGATTTGGATAATCTTATCAAAGTTTTCGATGAAAATGGTTTGGGCCTCATGTTTGATATGGTTTTTAACCACACATCCACAGACCACGAATGGTTCCAAAAGGCCCTTGCAGGTGATAAGTATTACCAAGATTTTTACTACATCAGAGATTTGAAAGAAGATGGGTCACTTCCAACAAATTGGGAGTCCAAATTTGGAGGCGAAGCCTGGGCACCATTTGGAGATACTGGCAAATATTATCTATGCCTATATGATAAGACCCAAGCTGACCTAAACTGGCACAATCCAAATGTGAGAGAAGAGCTATTTAAGATTGTAAACTATTGGATTGATAGGGGGATCAAGGGTTTTAGATTTGATGTACTAAATGTCATAGGAAAAGATCAAATCCTAAAGGATTCCAATGGCAACATTGTAGAAGAAAAGGCCCTATATACTGACACACCAAGGGTTCACAAGTGGATTAGAGAGCTAAATAATAATACTTTTGGTAAATACAGTGATATAATCACAGTAGGAGAAATGAGCTCAACAAATATCAGAAATTCTGTAATGTATTCGTCAAATGATGACACAGAACTTTCTATGGTATTTTCCTTCCACCACTTAAAGGTTGACTACGAAAATGGAGATAAGTGGACAGATACTAGCTTTGACTTTATGAAATTAAAAGAAATCTTTAATGATTGGCAAGTTGGCATGGAAGAAGGTGGAGGATGGAATGCTCTATTTTGGAACAACCACGACCAACCAAGAGCCAACAACCGTTTTGGAGATGTCAAAAACTACCCATATCAAAGTGCAACTATGCTAGCCCAATCTATCCATATGATGCGTGGAACACCTTATATCTACATGGGTGAAGAAATAGGCATGACAGACCCTAGCTATGAATCAATAGATGATTATAGGGATATAGAATCAAAAAATGCATATAAAATGCTAAAGGAAAAAGGCTTATCTGATGCTGATGCATTTAATATAATATCCAAAAAATCAAGAGATAATTCCAGAACTCCTATGCAATGGGATGATAGTGCCAATGCAGGATTTTCTAATGAAACTCCTTGGATTGCTGTCAATGACAACTACAAAAAAGTAAATGTAGCAAAGGCAAGGGAAGACCAAAAGTCAGTATACTATTACTACAAAAAACTGATAAGCCTTAGAAAAAACGAGGAACTCATATCTGATGGATCATATAAGCCAATACTTGAAGATCATCCAAGTATCTTTGCCTATATTAGAGAATATGGTAATCAGAAACTAATCAACTTCAACAATTTCTACGGGAAAGAAGTAGAACTTTCATTAACTGAAATTCTGACAGATATAAAAGACTATGAATACCTACTAGGAAATTATGGAGAAGTAGAAGTAGAAGAAAAAATAAAGCTAAGACCTTATGAATCACTAGCTCTCATAAAAAGATAAAATAGCCTCCCTAACTAGGGAGACTTTTATTTTTCAAAATATGCCCAATTTATCGCATTGACTTTTATTTCGAAGTCTAGGCTATTGGTAGAAAATATTTCACCGTCAATATTTGACAAGAAATCCTTAGCTGATTTGATTTGACCAGATTTAATCAGGTATTCATCTAGGTATTTTGAAGACTGGTGTTTGCCTTGCTTATATTTTAAGATTAGGGGAAGTAATTGCCATTTTGGAAACTTCCTGGCTGTGACAAAATTTATAATTCCATCGTCAATTTTCGCATCTGGAGCTGGATTAAAACCAGACCCATAGTAGCCACCATTACATATAGCAGAAATAAGAAACTCATCGGATAAGTCAATTGTCGTGTCATTTGCTAAGGTCAGATTTATATAAAGATCTTGATAGGTCAAGTTTTTGACCCTATCACCAACCGCCTTTATATAGGCTCTCTTGCCCAAGGACTTATCCTTATCAAGATAATCATAAGCAGTCTTTAAAACCTCTGTATCAAAGCCAAGACTAGTCACATTTACACAATATTTTCCATTGACCTTAATCAGATCTATGGGTCTAATGCTTATGTCAAAAGTATCCGCAATCTTAAAATTCTCATAATCAAAATTCTTAGCAAAATCATTGCCAGTACCAGTTGGTATAAGCCCAACAGCGACATCATGACCTAGGCATATATTGACAACTTCGTTGATAGTTCCATCTCCACCCAAGCAAATTATAAGCTTATCTTTGTAGGAAGAAGCTAAAAACGACCTAACAATTTCTTCAAGATGCCCCCTGTACCTGGTCTCCTTGACAATTATCTCATCTTCTCTGCCATACTTTTTATAAATGTCTTCTATTTGTTTTTTACTAAAATAATATTCAGTAGCCCCCGCAGTGGAGCTTATTAAAAATAGCTTTGTCATAATTATATTATTACCCTAAATTAATAATATTAACTAAATGTACATTGATTATTAATTATCTTGTTCCTAATAAGCATAGTATTATGTTTAAAAAAGTCGTCATTACCTGAAATGAAAAAATACATTAGAGAATCGTCCAAATCAATATAAAAATCTTGTGCACCTTTTAAATAATTTACTAAACCCCTGTAAAAAATAGATTGATAGTATATTATTAGATGATTTCGAATAGAAGAGATTTTTATTAATTGAACAAGGTATTTTACTGACATATTATAATCTTCTAGATTTTCTATAGCTATCATTAATATGCTATATAAGTATTTCATCTTTAAATCTGGATAAGAATCTAAATTTTCTAACATATTTGAGAGTCTATCAATTGATAGAAGTGACGCTTTAATTATATCGTCTTCATTTTTAAATAAATCAGGATAAATAGTTTGAATAACTAAAAAAATTCTATAATCTAAGATTTGATTCTCTTCTGATTTTACTTTATTTATCTTATAAGCTTCATTTAGCAAGGTATGTCCGCTTCTAATGTCATTTTTTATTATATAGTCCCAGGATTTAATAAATAGGTACTTCTTATAATATATTGTATTCTTTCTGATATTACTACTTAAGAGATTTGCAGTTTTACAAATTTTTACATAGGACTCATAATCTCTATTATCCATATAATATAAGAACTGGCTAAATAATACATTTATATGTAATTCTGGGTTATTTGAACTGGATTTAATAATAGAATCAATGGAAAAACCTAGGAATTCACTAATGAGACTTGCGGTAATTAATGATGGATAATTGTATCCATTTTCGATTTTTGAAAGAGCTCTGACTGAGATTCCTATTAAGTAAGCGAATTCTTCTTGGCTATACCCGCGCTTTTTTCGAGCAGCAGATATTACATTGCCTAATTCAACAGCCATAGGATCTTGTGTTTTCATACTTATTCCTTTAATTTTTGTCTAATGTTATTTTTTATAAAAATGGAACTATAGTTCATTTATATTATAAGTCATCTATGATAAAATGTATATACGATATTAAAATATAAAGTATCTGAAAATCACATTTTAATATACTTTTATAAGGAGATATTATGAAAAAACTTGTTATTTTCATATCATCGCTACTAATGAGTAGTCTTTTGTACTTTTTTATAAGTGATACACAAAGCCAGATAATATTTTCATCGTTTCCAACAGTAGATTTATACTATGTAAATCCAGAGATAGATAAATCTGACTTTGAAGATGATTTAGAAGATTTGGCTAATCAAAATGATGTTATTATTGCTAAAAGAATAGTTATTCCACAAAAAAGTGGAGAAGTTAAGTTTTATTATAAGACCTTTGGCGATAAGGAAGCTCCTCCTTATATTAACATTGCTCCTGATGAAGTATTAAAGACTAACGATGATTTAGCTGCAACTTATATTATAATAGGCAAAGCTTTAAGCCAGGACGAATTATATGATTTTTTATCAACAAATGGTAACCAAACTAGAAAATTTGGAGATGGATCTTCCCTTGATGAAGTAATTGTGCTATTTGGTTATCCAGCTATGTTTTTTATACTTGTAGTAAGTTTCTTTGTTATTTTAGCTATATCTATAATTAATAGACTAAATGAAACTGCAAAATATGGTATAAAACTAATATCTGGACAGAGAAAGTCAATGCTCTTATTTAAAGATTTTATAGATGATTTAATTACTGTTATTTTGGCTTTGCTAATGAATGTGATTATTTTTGGCATTTTATTTAAAGCACATAATATTTTTAATGAACCTATAATGAGATATTTTTTGACAGCTCTTATCATTTACTTATTAGGTATTGTATTAGTATCATTAATAGTTTCATTTTTATTTTTTACTATAATTAAATATAAGAATCTCATGCAAATTGTCAAGGGGAGGCTACCAATAAAGTCAATCATGACTGTATTGATTGTTTCTCAAATCTTATCATTTTTAATAGTGGCATATCAGTTTAGAGTTGCAAGTTTTTCCTATCCACAGATTAAAACTCTTGAGACTTCAGCTAGTAAGTGGGATGAATATCCTGATTTGGTAAGTATTGCTTTTAATTTAAATGCTCACGCAGAATCCCTAGAAGAGGATTTAAAAAGAAGTAGCCAATGGTATGACTTCTTAGATAATGCTTATGAGGATGGTAAGTGGGTCCTAGATTACAGTAATATTGCTAATTATTTTGGATCGGATATTGAGGCTACTAGGGCTAAACTGGACCAGTATGATCCAGATGGAAATACCATGATTGTTTCCAATACTTATCTAGAAAAAGAACAGGTGGATCATAAAACTGACTTTTCTGATTTAGAATATGGACAGTTCGGCCTAATATTGCCTGAGAAGTTAAAGGCTAATGAAGAATCACTTGTAAAAATATATGAGGATTATGTTAATGAAACTTTTGGTGGTGATGGTGATTTTAAGGCAAAGGTCGAATATGTTAGTGATAATCAAAAAAGATTTATCTTCAATACAACAATTATCACAGACAAACAGTATTTAATTGATCCTGCTATTATAGTTATTAGCCCAAAATCTACTGGAGCTAGTGATCGTAGTTTGATGTTTTGGCAAAATATAATAAATAATTTTATTTTCTTTGATAACTATGAATATTGCCACAAAACCCTTGATGATCACGATCTTTTAAAGTGGGTTTCTTATATAAAAAATAGCAGAAGTGATTATTATGAGAGATTGTCAAATGAAATAAGAGATATTAGGTTTAGTATAATTGGAAGTATTTTTACTATACTTACATCCTTACTCTTGTTTAACAGTATTGTTATAACTTACTTCAAAGAATTTAGAAGAGAAAATTTCATAAAGAGAATATCAGGCTTGAGTTTCTTTGGTATCCATAAGCGTTTTATTATAATCCAGTGTATTGTATTTTTCCTTAGCTTAATTGCTTCCTATAAGCTAACCGAGGACTGGCAATCTAGCCTAATAACATTTTTAGTCTTTGTTATAAATTCACTTATAATTTTATATGTTCAAAATAAAAAAGAGAATAAGCAAAGTATGACAATTTTAAAGGGGGAATAGGATGATTGAGATTAGGAATTTATCAAAGAGCTTTGGAGAAAAAAATATATTTGACAATATAAATATTAATTTTCATGACAATAGGACCTATGCCATAGTTGGAGAAAGCGGGTCTGGCAAGACAACTTTACTAAATATTATAGCCAAACTTGAAGAAAAAGATAGGGGCACCATAGTATACAATTCTACTGATTTAGATAAGATTAATGAACACATATTTTTTAGGGATTATCTTGGATATTTGTTCCAAAATTTAGGACTAATCGAAAGTGAAAGTGTAGATTATAATCTAGAGCTAGCATTTGTTGGAAAGAAGCTTAATAAAAGTGAAAAACTTAGGTTGAAAAAAGAAGCCCTAGATAAGGTTAATTTATCGCATATAAAGCTTGATACAAAAGTTTATACATTATCTGGTGGAGAAAGTCAGAGAGTTGCCTTATCTAAACTTATCTTAAAACAACCTCCTATAATTTTAGCTGATGAGCCAACTGCATCAGTAGATCCAATGAATGCCGAGGAAATATTAAATATTTTATTAGCAATGAAAAGCGAAGGTAGGATTATAATAATCGCCACCCATAGCAAGGACATATGGCAGGCAACTGATGAAGTGATTTCTATAGATGAATTAAAAATGTGTAAAAGTTAGAAAAATTAAAAAGTTAACTAGATAAAAAGACGAGGAGATGGACAAGCTAACATAAGCTAGCCCATATACTCGTCTTATTTAATCTAATTTTTGTAAAATAATATTCACTAGGTCTGCAGTGGCACTTATTAAAAATTTCTAATAGTAATCTTAGATATTAGTTTTTTGATGAAACTATATTAACTATAGATAGTTTATTGATAAAAAGAAATTAAGTAATTTTATAGGGCAAATTTAATTGTTACAATTATAAATAATCGGGTATAGATTTATCAAGATAAAATTAAAGGAGGGAAAATGAAATATTCTAAGATTTTATTGGCGTCTCTAAGTATTTCTTTACTTACGGCCTGTGCAAATTCTGAAAAAGTTAATGAAAAAACAGAAAATATAGAAAAATTTGCAAGTATTAGTGAAGAAGAAACTAAGGAAAACAAAGATATAGAAGATACAAAAGAAGCCCGCGAAAAAACAGACCAAGAAGATGATAATTCTGTTGAAGAAAGGGATGAAGATAAAAAAGAAGAGACTGACAAGAAAGATGTTAAAGAAAACAAGGAAGAATCTGATTTAATTACTGCAAGTGACTTTGATGTACTCAAAGGAGATCTTATGGATATTTCAGATGAAGATCCTTCTAGCCTTGGACTTGAAAAAAGTGACAAGGATTCAAAAGACCTGATCGATGGATTCTTTGATGAAAAGCTAGAAAATCTCTTATTTACTAACTATCTTGTTGTAGGAAATGATAGTGAACAGTCTGCCCAGAAGTTTTATGGTGGTGTAGAGTATGAGGACGAGGAATTATTTTCTGGTCACTTTGCAAGTTTAGAATATGACCACAATGGTCTAAAGAGCATTGATGAATTGCTGATTACAAATAATCCCGATTCTGAATATCAATTTTATAACTTTGACCAAGATGGTAGTCCAAAAGGCAGTGATACTGACCAAGACTATGCAGAGATAAGTCTGAATCCAGAAATTTATAGTCTGATGGGCCATGTTAAAGAACTTGCAAATAAGCTAGAAGCCTATGAAGATAGTAATGGTCATACTCACCTATACTACAAAACAGATGAACTTGGTGAGCTTTTAGAACTATTTAGAGAAGACTATAATATCAAAGCAGATGAATCTGGTCAAGGTGACTTTGAGGAAAAAATTGTCATATCATATTTAGATGATGATAATCTTCCTGATAGATTAGTAATGACTATTGGTAATGGACAATTAAAGATGATAGTAAATACCTTATTTACTGACTATAACGAAGTTGATGATTCTATGTTTGAGCCAGTTTCAATAATTGATGACTCAGAGAGAACAGAGATTTCTGAAGTTGCTTCCAATGGACCTATGGATAAGGAAGCTGTAAAAAGTATAGCTTCTAAGATTTCATCTAAAAATGAAAATAAAAAAACTCCAGAGAATTTCTTGAATTTAATAGAAAAAGCTAAGTTCCAAAATATTTTCCTAGCAGAATCTAATGGTGATAGCCTAGAAGATGCGGAAAAATATCTAAAGGGATTTTATGATAAAGAAATTATAGATGTAAAGGAAGATGATGTCATAGCAGTTTATAGATATGACAAATTTGAAGACGAAGATGTTGGTAAAACTTATGACCTTGATATTACATTAAATTTCTTTGAAGAAAAGCTAAGCCTTGCAAGTTTGTCTGCTGCATTTTATAATGTAATGCCAAATGAAGTAATAAATGATGAAGATGTTGAAACGCTAAAAACTATTACAGATCTAGATAGGTCACCAGCAAAACCATTATCAATAGCATATATGCCTATTGATGATAAGGCAGGGATTGAAATTATGATTCCTAGCCAAGATAAAGATGGCAATGCAAAGGCAAACTATCTATTCTATATAGAAAACGACCTAGTATACCATACTGACATACCATTTGATCAAGCTAGCCAGGACTTCGCAACAGCAGCCCATAGCATGTTTAGAAGTTTTGTAGAAATGAAAATGGGTGAAAAAACTAATTAAATAGATTTTGACGCATAAGCCTTCCATTAGAAAAAGACGAGATTTTAAAAATCCTCGTCTTTTTCGTCTGTAAATTTATTCTTCTCTTAAGGCCTCAACTGGGTCTTTTTTGGCTGCCATTGATGATGGAATTATGCCCGCAATCAAGGTAAGTACGACAGAAATTAATAGTAGAATTCCTGCAGCACCGTAGGGTAATTTAGATGCTATATCACTTACACCAGTTAGATTTCTAATCAGATTTGTAATTGGAATATTTACTAGCATAGTCACTCCAACACCTATGATTCCTGACAAGAGACCGATAATGAAAGTTTCAGACATAAATACTTTTCTAATATCAGACTTGCTTGCGCCGATGGACCTTAGGATACCAATTTCTTTTGTTCTCTCTAGAACTGAGATGTAGGTGATGATTCCAATCATTATTGAAGAAACTATCAAGCTAACTCCTACAAAGGCAATCAGTATATAGGATATGGCGTTTATGATGTCTGTGACAGATTTTGTTATGAGGCCTATGAAGTCTGTATAGCTGATCTCTTCCTTGGAATCTTTATCCTTGTTGTAGTCATCAATTATATTTTTGATATTTTCCCTATTTTCAAAGTTCTCTACATAGATGTCAATTTCACTTGGGGCATCCTTGCTTACCACTCCAAGATCTTCCAAATTTTTCCTATAAGAATTTCCAGATAAGAATTCTTCATAGATATCTTTTAAAGTTTCTGGCTTATTTTCATTTAGAACATATTGAGCAAGTTGATTTTGTTTTGGCATATCTTCTTGGCTCAAATCATTATCTTTCATTTGGCCATTGGCCATAGGAGGCATTTGAGCACCTTGCATTTGCTCAGCTTTCTTTTGAGCTTCTTCGGCTATTTGAGGTTTTTTTCTTACAATCCAAGTAGAGAAAGATAAACTATCTTTTTCATTTAGATTTTCCAAGAAATACCTTGCAGCATCTTCTTTTTCCTTATCATTTTTTGCCCTAAATGGCAGATTATTTAGGACATTTTTATTCTTGTTTTCAAGTTGGGCTTTGACAATTTCTGTCTCATTTGCATGGCCAATCATCTCATCTGTAAGCCCGTCGGTAAATCCTATAGGTGCACTTACTACTTGATTATCGTCATTGGTTTTTCTCTTTGCTATACCTACGATTTTGGCTGTGAAAGCATTTTTTACTATTTCATCAACTTTGACTTGGTCATCTTTTACATTTATAAAAGAATCGCCTGATTTCTCGTAATAATCAGCTGGAGATACTATTTTATACTCGTGATCAATGATACGATCAGGATCTATTCCTACTTGGTCAAGGTCTACTTTCTCGTTATTATCAAGCTTTGATAGGATTTCCTTATATTCTTTGCTTGGCAAAAATCCTAGTTCATAGATAGCAGAAGTTAGGATTTCATTATTATAATCGGTAAATAGGACTAGTTCATCAGCTTTTTCTGGCCATTTGCCTTCTATTATTTCGTATTCATCACTAATAATTGGGCTGATATTACCGTCAGGACTTGTAATTAGCTGGCTAAAGTTCTTATTATCCTGGCTTGGGGCAAGAAATTTGGCTATTTCTGGTTGCCTATTTTCCTCAAAATCTTCGCCATTGGTGTTGATTAACTCATCAGCTGGGTCCTTAGTGAATATATCAAAATTCATATCATAGATATAAGATATGAAATGAGGTCCTATATTTTCTTCCAATTCTCCCTTGTTTTCTTCTATGAAGTTCTTGAAAGGAGTGAGGTTGTTTTCTCTGACATTTGAAGCAAAGTCAGACCTACGGTCAATGACAAAATTGTTGGTATAGACCTTATCATCTTTATGGTTTTTCTCTTCAGTCTTTGGAGGAGTGATCATTTCGCTTATGTTAATCGATTCCTTTTTAATCTGTATTGGATAAGATTTAAGTGCCTTTCTCTGGCTATCTTCTATAAAGTCATTGGCTCCCGTAGAGATGGAAAGAATGAGGGCTATGCCTATTATTCCAATAGATCCAGCAAAGGCAGTAAGCAAGGTCCTTGCCTTTTTGGTAAGAAGGTTATTAAGAGAAAGATTGATTGCTGTAGGAAGAGCCAATTTTATTCTCTTTGGAGAAAATTTATTGCTTTTTTCTTCTATATTATAAGGGTTGGAATCGCCAATAATTTGCCCATCTTTGATATTTATGATTCTATTTGAGTAGGATTTGGCTAAGTCTGGATTGTGGGTTACCATTATCACAAGCCTATCCTTGGCTATTTCTTTGAGCAAATCCATTATTTGCTTGCTAGTCTCGCTATCCAAAGCTCCTGTTGGCTCATCAGCAAGGACAATTTCTGGGTTGTTTACAAGAGCACGGGCTATAGCTACTCTTTGCATTTGCCCACCAGAAAGCTCTGCTGGTTTTTTCTTTATATGGTCTTTTAAGCCAACTTTCTCCAAGGCTTCTATTGCTCTTTTTCTTCTATCATCTTTGCTAACCCCAGATAGGGTAAGGGCAAGTTCGACATTTGAAAGTATACTTTGGTGGCTTATTAGATTGTAGGATTGGAATACAAAGCCTATTGATACATTCCTATAGTAGTCCCAATCATTATCTGTAAAATCTTTTGTAGACTTACCATCTATCAATAAATCTCCGCTAGTGTAGTGGTCTAGACCACCAATTATATTTAAAAGGGTGGTTTTGCCACCACCAGATTGGCCCAATATAGAGACAAATTCATTCTCCCTAAAGGCTATAGATACATCATATAAGGCAACTTGTTCGAAGTCACCTGTCTTATATATTTTAGAAATATTTTTTAGTTCTAACATTCATACCTCTTTTCGTAATTATAATACTATACCCAGATTCTTTATATATGACAGGAAAAATGTAACATATAATAGAGGGATATATGGAAAATTTGATTATTTATAAAGAAAATAAAATAAAAGATATAAAAACCATCAAATACTATAAAGATATTAGTGTTAATGGAATTTTGCTTGATCATTTTGAGAGTCTCGAAGATTTAGATAAAATTTTCTCCTTGGCTTCTTATTTGAAGACAAATAGCATAAGCTTGTTTTTAAATATAGACATAGCAAATATCCTTGGAAAGCTTATAGGAGAAGATTTTGCTTGGTCAAATCCCAAGATTAGAAATTCCTTTTATCAATTTATAAACTTTTTGGTAAAACGTGGCATAAGTGGATTTTATTTTACAAGTCTTGATAAATTGATAGATGATAATTCTTACCTTTCTTTGATAAAAGAGTTTAGTAAAAATACTATTAACAAAGATGGGATTGTCAGCATAGTAGAAACTAGTAAGAATCCATATTTCTTAAACTACCTATCAAATCCTATCTATAATAATTTTTCATATGTTGATATAGATAACGAGGCCTTAGATTTCATAGAATACAAGAAGTATATTGCGACAATCCAAGATATGGAAAATAACAAAAATATTAATCAAATAATAAAACTAGACCAGAGTTTCCAATCCTTTACAAATACAAAAAATTACCCCTACCAGTCCATGAGCCTTATTTGTGGCATAAGCTATTTTCACAGGGGAGCGGTGATGATTGAAAACTTGGAAGAACTTGGTTTTGCAAGCGGTATTGATAATACAAATGCTTATAAATTTTCCAGCTATAGCAAAAGAATCAGGGACTTCTATAAGGATATATTATCATATAAAGGATCTTCGCCAGTCCTAAGCTCGGGAAATTATAGACAAATTTTTGTAAATGATTCGGATATATATGCTTATATAAGAAGCCATGATGGAGAGAAAGTTCTTGTTTTCGGTAATTTCAGTCAGAAGGAAGTACTAGTAGACATTAGGTTTCATTTTCTAGACCTATACGAGTTTTCTTATTTAATTGGTAACTATGGCAAAATAAGAATAGTAAAAAACCTACTATTAAGACCCTATGAATTTGTAGCATTTATTAAAAATAATAAGTTAACAAATTAATTTGTAAAGTATTTATAAACTTGTAAAATATATCTATTAATAAGGAGAGTTTATGAAAATTTTAGTATTTGGATTGGGTTATGTGGGTTTGGCCAACGCTATCTTGCTTAGCCAATCAAACCAAGTTATTGGTATAGAAGTTAATGAAGAAAAAATTAATTTAATTAATAATAAAAAATCACCTCTGAGGGATGAATATATAGAAAGCTACCTAGCAGAAAAAGAATTAGATTTCACAGCAAAAAAAGATTATGAAGAAGATTCACAAGATGCAGACTTGGTTATACTTGCCTTGCCAACAAATTATGATGAGGAGACTAAATTCTTTGATACATCTTTTGTAGATGAGGCAATAGGAAATATTAAAAAAATTAATAATGATTTGCCAATTTTGATCAAATCAACCATACCGGTTGGATACACAAGAGGCCAAAGAAAGAAATATGCAAGTGACAATATAATATTTTCACCAGAATTCCTTAGGGAAGGTAAGGCTCTTTACGATAGCCTAAATCCATCGAGGATAATTGTGGGTGACAAAACAAAATTAGGTCAAAAGATTGCTAAGCTATACGAAGACCAGGCTCTTAATAATCCTGAAGTTTTATATATGGATTCAACAGAAGCTGAAGCGGTAAAATTATTTGCAAATACTTATCTTGCCATGCGTGTATCATATTTTAATGAGCTTGACACCTTTGCAGAAATCAAAGGTCTTTCTACAAAAGATATAATAGAAGGTGTTTCTACTGATCCAAGGATAGGCAACTATTACAACAATCCATCCTTTGGTTATGGTGGCTATTGTCTGCCAAAAGATAGCAAGCAACTATATGCGAATTTTGAAAATGTGCCAAATTCAATGTTTGGTGCTGTAATTGAATCTAATCAAATCAGAAAAGATTATATAAGCGATAGAATCCTTAGAGATAAGCCAAAGACAGTTGGCATCTACCGCCTTGTAATGAAAAAGGATTCTGATAATTTTAGAAAATCTGCCATTTTTGATGTCATAGAAAATATCAAAGATAAAACAGAGGTCATAATCTATGAGCCAAATCTTGCTGAGGATTATTTCGAAGGACTGAGGGTAGAAAATGACCTAGAAGAGTTCAAAAAGCTAGATATTATTGTTGCTAATAGATTAGCTGATGAGCTTTTGGATGTTAAAGACAAAGTCTATACAAGGGATATTTTTAACAAGGACTGATTATTGTAAATGAAGCTACAATCTAATTATGGATTTAGCTTCATTTTTTTAGCCGACATTTTAGATTAAGACACATATCCTAGGGTAAGTAATTAGTATTAGAAAAGATATGAAAGGAAGCCTATGACAGAGAAAAAAGAAAAATACATACCACAAGTTCATTCAAAATTGAGAAAATCATTTATTACTGTTCCTGAGGAAGTATACCAAGCTTCTGGGATCAAAATTTTCGAGAAAAGAATAAAATCACTACTTTTTACAACAGACTTAGCTATCATTAGAAATTCCAATGCTGATAGCGTGATGGCTGTTTATCCATACACTCCACAAAGGTCAATCTCTGATGCCATACTTAGCGTATCAAATGTACCTTGTTTTGTAGGAGTTGGTGGGGGTACCACCCAAGGCTTGAGGAGTAAATATATAGCAATTGACGCAGAGCTTGCAGGAGCCTATGGAGTTGTTGTAAACTCTCCTATGCCAAATAAGGACATCAAAGAAATTGCTGATTTTATTGACATACCAGTTATAGCAACTGTTACTAGACTAACTGATGATTATATTGGTAAGATTGAGGCAGGAGCTGAAGTCCTTAACGTCTCTGGTGGCAAATATACAGCAGATTTGCTTAGGGAGATTAGGGCAGATATTGGCCCTAAATTCCCAATAATTGCAACAGGTGGTAAGAATGGCGAACAAATACTAGAAACTATTAAAGCAGGCGCCAATGCCATTAGCTATACTCCGCCATCAAGTGCCGAAGTTTTTGGTCAGATGATGGATATGTACAGGAATGAAGATATTGGAGAATAGTTAAAGGAAAATAAAAATGTATGAAGGATATATTACTGATATAAAGGGAATTAAGATTGGCCATGCCCAAAACTTGGAAGCAGGTACAGGCCTTAGTGTTTTGATACCTCCAAAGGGCAATACTTGCTCTGTTGAAGTAAGAGGATCAGCACCAGGAACTCGTGAAACTGATTTATTAGACCCGATAAACACTGTTGAATCTGTAAATGCAATAATACTAAGTGGCGGTTCAGCTTATGGTTTGGATGCTGCTAGTGGAGTTATGAAGGCCCTAGAAGAGGATGGACAAGGTCTAGATGTTGGAGTAGGTATAGTTCCTATAGTAAGCCAAGCTGTCCTATTTGACCTAGCCTACAAGGATTACAAGATTAGACCAGATGCTAAGATGGGAATCGAAGCTTACAAAAATGCATCTTTTGATGAAAATAGACAGGGAATCATAGGTGCAGGAACTGGAGCTACAGTTGGCAAAATCCTAGGCATGGACCATGTTATGAAATCTGGTTTAGGCTCTGCAACTATAAAAGAAGGTGACCTAATAGTATCTGCTCTAGTTGCTGTCAACGCCTTTGGTGATATATATGATTATGAAAAAAACATCCAAATAGCAGGACCGATGGTAAATGGACAAATTCTAAAAACCACAGATGCTATGAGCAGGGTTATGGCGGATTTTTCAGATTTGGCCAATAAAAACACTACCATAGGTATAGTTGCAACAAATGCTAGTTTTGATAAGACTAAACTTAAAAAGATTGCCCAAATGACCCACGATGGCTTTGCAAGAGCTATAAATCCTGTTCATACAGGCTTTGATGGAGATACAATTTTTGCAATTTCAACCAATGAAATTACGTCAGATTTAAACGTAGTTGGAGTTATGGCAGCAAATGCCATGAGCCGTGCAATTGCCAATGCAATTTATTACTCAAAAGATAAATTAAATTTGATAAGAGAATAAAATTATGCTATACTAGGTCAGAAAAATATAATAGTACTTGATATTCGGGGTGCGTTATGCTGAGATTATACCCGCTAACCTGATCAACGTAATTGTTGCGTAGGGAGATAGATTGATAGGGGATATCTCTTTTTCCGAATACAAGGAGGAAAAGGAGTTTTTTTGCTTCACTTAAGTGAGTTGAGCGAACGGATGTGAGCGAAACAAAAAACCACCTGCTGTGCAGGTGGAGGAATTAAGCTTTAGCTTCAAGACCAAAAAATTCTCACTTGTAATATAATTGTGATAACCACATGCACAATAAAAACAAGGAGAATAAATTGGACAACAATAGTTTATCACATACAAAATGGAGATGTAAATATCATATAGTATTTGCCCCTAAATTTAGAAGACAAGAAATATATGGGAAACTAA
>NZ_HG003685.1:0-39803 GCF_000312365.2 Anaerococcus provencensis
GATAAGACAAGAAATTATTGAAAGACGCTACAAACCACAACCAGTACTCCGAGCAGAAATCCCTAAACCAAACGGAGGAAAAAGAAAACTCGGAATACCAACAGTAATGGACAGAATAATCCAACAAGCAATCGTACAAGTCTTAACCCCGATAATAGACAAAAGATTTTCTGAAACAAGCTATGGCTTTAGACCAGGAAGAAACTGTCAAATGGCAATAACAAAAAGCCTAGAATACCTAAACGACGGAAACGAATGGGTAGTAGACATAGACCTAGAAAAATTATTCGACAAAGTGCCACAAGATAAACTAATGAGCATAGTCCATGAGCATATCAAAGCACCAGACACAGAATCACTAATCAGAAAATACCTAAAAGCAGGAATAATGAACAAAGGCATATACGAAAAAAGTGAAATAGGAACTCCACAAGGAGGAAACCTATCACCACTCCTAAGCAACATCATGCTAGACAAACTAGACAAAGAGCTAGAAGCAAGAAAACTTAGATTCACCAGATACGCAGACGATTGTCTGATATTTGTAAAAAGCAAAGCAGCAGCCACAAGAGTAATGCACTCCGTAACAAGATTCATAGAAAACAAACTTGGACTAAAAGTAAACGCAGAAAAAAGCAAAATAACAAGACCAAGCAAAATAAAATATCTAGGATTCGGCTACTGGAAAGACAACAAGACAAATCAATGGAAAGCACGAGTCCATGAAACATCATTTAAAAGATTCAAAAATAAAATAAAGAAACTAACCACAAGAAAACGGTCAGTATCCTTAGAATACAGAATCAAAAAGTTAAATGAAGTAACAAGAGGCTGGATAAACTACTTTAAAATAGCAAGCATGAAAAGCAAACTAAAAAGTTTCAGCGAGCATCTAAGAACCAGACTTAGAATAATCTGTTGGAAAATGTGGAAAGTAGCAAAGAAAAGGCAATGGGCGTTAATGAAAATGGGAATAGGAAAAGACCTAGCAAGACTAACAGCCTATTGTGGAGATAGGTACTATTTTGTAGCAACAAAAACCTGCCTAGTAAGAGCAATCACAAAAGAAAGGTTAAGCAAAACAGGCTTAATCGACCCTTATGATTACTATATAAGCAGGGCATGTGTAAATTAAATTGAACCGCCGTATGCCGAACGGCACGTACGGTGGTGTGAAAGGGGCTAGATCTTAGCCCCTATTCGATTGCCTAAAATTAAGGAGTAATCTTGACATATGATATTAGATTTTTGGAAAACATAGTCTATGTAACGACAAAGCATGGAGATAAATCTGTTACAGATAGTCCAGAAGAATGGTTAGATAATTTCTAAACTTTTTCAATTTGCCAAATTCTGTCTCAGCTAATTGAGTTATGGGGGCTTAACATAAAGTCGGAAGAAGTTCAAAAAAGTAAGACCAACAGAGAGACAAATGACTACGCCCTTATTTCTATTAAGGGAAGTGGACTTGGTCTTTATGTTTCTGATTTATCCCTTCTAACGATTGAGCTTGTCAACGATATGTTTACAAAAAAATAACGATGATTATAAATACAAGAAAGTGGCAATGTAAGAAGATTTTGACAAATTCTAAGTCATTTTATGAATGATATTGACAAACAATAATTATTGTTTTACAATAATAATTAAAGAGGATTATCGTTTTACAATAATTTTATGAGAGGAATTTTCATGAGAAAAAGATTTTTAATAATGGGTATTTTTCTTGTTTTTTCTATAGTTTTAACTTCTTGTAGTCCAATTACTACAACAGAACAAACGAGTAGTAAAAAAGAAGAAAAGATTGAAATATTTGATTCTAACAGTAAAAAAATTGTAGAAACAGAAGAACAAGAAGTTCTAGACTATTTTAGTAATTTGACTGGAATGAGTGTAGAAAATATTAATGATAAAAACTTTGACGATTATTTTAAAGAAATATCAGATGATGCAATAGAGTCTTACCACTTTTTATTAACCAGCAAGAGAGAGGATAAAAAAGCTTCAAAGATAGATTTTTATATTTATAAAAATTATCCATATATTACAATGGAGGGAATGCCATTGAAGCTATCTTCATTAACTTGGGAACTCTCTAAAGAAGATTTAAATGATCTGGAAGATAAAGTACAAGAATGGGAAGATGTAGATGATAATAGATAAACGAAAGTGTTGAGGAGAAGTTATGAAAAGTTTTATTTTTAAAATAGCGATTATATTATCTAAGGTTTTAAGATATCTTTCATACTTGGGAGCAGGTTTTACCTTGCTTGGAAATATATTAACTCTAATTTTCAAAGATAATGTAATACATTTAGTAGAATCTCAACAATTTAATCTAAAAGAAGTTTCACTTCCGTTTATTATTTATTCATGTTTGAGTGCCGTTATGATATTCATTGTTGCTGGTTTTTCATTGGATAAATTCGAGAAGATTTTAGTTAATTTAGAAAAAAAAGATTATTTTTCAGACTTAAACTCAAAATATTCTAGAGATATATTTATAGCACTTATAGTTCTAACGATTTGTCAAATTATTTCTATGTTAGTTTTCAATTATCTTAAAGTGGACAACATTAGCAGTGTGTATAATTTAACTATAAAGGATTATTTAACGAATATAATTATGATGGTTATAGCTTTTTCATCAATGATGATATTTAATTCGGGAAAATCTTTAAAAGAAGATTCGGAAAGTATAATTTAAAAATGAAGGATCAAATAATTATTAATCTGGATCAAGTATTAAAAAAGAAAAATATGACATCAAAAGAGCTCGCAGGAAGGATAGGAATAACCGAAGCAAATTTATCAATATTAAAAACAGGAAAGGCCAAAGGTATAAGATTTAATACTTTAGCCGCCATTTGCAAAGAGCTTGATTGTCAACCTGGGGATATATTAGAGTACATAAATAATGATTAGCAATGATAAATGCATATTTCTCAGAAATCACTAGATTCATATTTTAACTTTTTATACAGTCTAGAAGTTATTTTTGAGTTACTTTATACTGTTTTAGGTGGGACAATTAATGGATAATAATTTTAAATTAGAAGGTAAATTAGTTAGGCTTGGACCTTTAAAAGAAAAGGATATTAAGAATCTAATTTATTATATGACAGATGATATAGAATGGCAGCAATGGGATGCTCCGTGGGAAAATGATGATGGCGAAATTTTTGACCAAATAGAATTTGAAAATAGATTAAAAAATCAAATTAATCATTTAAGATACAAAGAAATTACATCAGGAACATTTATTTACCGTACTCTAATTATCGAGCGACTTTCCGATGGAGAATTTTTGGGGAAAATTAATAGCTACCATATTGATGAAAATTACAATTATTCTAGTAGAGGCAAGCATTTTACAATAGGGATAGGTATTTATAAAAAAGATTATAGAAAATCTGGATATGCTAGTGAGGCTTGGTCACTTTATATAGATTATTTAAAGTCAAAAGGACTAGAAGAAGTATATACTCAAACTTGGTCTGGCAATATACCAGCACAAAAATTAATTCAAAAATTAGGATTTACTTTAGTTGATGTTGATAAAAATTGCCATCAATTAAATGGGAAGAATGTAGATGGTTATACTTATAGATTATTATTAAACGTCAGCTTTATTTATAGATAATAAGTAAAAAAGTGATTTAATGAGCCAAAATAATATCATGTCAGTATGCTGTGTAAAAATGTAATTACACCTAGATATCTCTAACAAGTTATAAGAGAGATTAATGATGAAGACATGGATAATTGGCATAACCAGCTGAATGAATATTTAATAGATGTAGGGATATCTTATATTTAAGTACAAAATTATATTTACGATCTTTTAACGACATCTGCAGTTTTGTAGGTGTCATTTTTATATTAGTTACTATTAATTTTTTATAAAGTGACTAGTAGATAGATTCCTTAATATCCTATTTATAATTTAGGTCTTAATGTATACTATAAGTAAACATATGAACTTTATTTTTTTAGTAATATGAATTCCATAAATTTCTTGAAGTATTAGAATAGGTGAAGATATGAAAAAAATATTAATAATAGAAGACAATGAAGAAATTGCTCTACAAATAAAAAAGTACTTATCAAAAAATGGATATGAAGTTGACATTGCGTCTTCATATTATGAAGCCTTGTTTAAGATGGATATAAATTTCGATTGTGCGTTATTAGATATAAATCTACCAGACAAAGATGGTCAGTATTTGATTGGGAAGTTAAAAGATAAAGATATCAGAGTGATAGTTACTACTGTTAAAAACGATGAAGATTTTATAATAGCATCTCTTGATCAAGGCGCAGATGATTACCTAACCAAGCCATTTTCCCTTGCTATTCTTAGGGCGAGAATTGATGCGGTTTTAAGAACTATTCCACTAAATGAAGATAAAATTATTACATACAAGGATATAAAAATAGATTTAAATAATTCAAAAGTTTATTTTAAGGGAGATGACGTAGAATTAACAGCTCTTGAATATAAGATTCTACTTTTATTTATTAAAAATCCGCACAGAGTCTATACTAGAAGTCAACTTTTGGAGATGTTTTGGGAGGATAGGGATAAGTTTGTGAACGATAATACTCTTACGTCAACAATCAAAAGAATTAGAGAAAAACTTGACAGGGAAGTTATTTCTACTGTTAGAGGAATTGGCTATAGGATGGACTAAATGGTTTATGTGTTTTGGATATTAAGCTTGGGGCTTCTTTATTATTTTTTAGAAAAAAGAAAGAAAAATAGGATAAATGAGCTTATAGATTTGATAGAAAATATGAAAAATCAAAATTATAAAATCCCAATGAAACAAGATGACTTTTCGATTTTAGAGGATAAAATTTACAAGCTATTTATAGAAATAGTGGAAGCTAAAGAAACAAGTAGAAAAAATAGCGAAAAGCAAATAGAATACTTGGAAGACATAGCTCATCAGATAAAAACACCAATCACATCCATGCTTTTTTCTATAGAAAATTTGGAATTGGATTACCCTAGCAATAGTGATATAGAAATATTAAAAAAGCAAATTCTAAGGTTAAGTTCTTTATCAGATATTTTGTTAAAACTTTCAAGCCTTGATGCAAACAAAGATTTGATGAAAAATGAAAACTTTAATCTAGAAGAATTAGCTACATATGCACTGGATAGCCTTGACTTAAAGAAAACCATAGATGTAGATGAAAGTTTAAAAGAGAATGTCATATGTGGAGATTTTTATTGGCTGGCGGAAGCTGTGATCAATATCTTGAAGAACGCTGATAATAGACCATCTTGCGATAAAATTTCAATTTCATCTTACAAAAATCCACTCTATACAAGCTTAATCATTGAAGATAATGGCGGAGGCATAGAGAAAGCAAATATCAAAAAAATCTTTAAACGCTTTTATAAGACACCAGATTCCAATGGATTTGGCATAGGCCTTGCTATGGCAAAGACAATTGCCCAGAAGAATAATGGAGAAATTTCTGTGACAAATACTGATTCTGGAGCCAGATTTGAAATAAAATTTTACAATGTCACCTAAAAATCACTTTACTTTTATATACTTACCTTAAGATAAGAAAAAGGAGGCAAGTATGGAAATTTTAAAAGTAGAAAATTTAAGAAAAGAATATGGAGAGGGAAATTCCGAGGTGGTGGCCTTAGATGGGGTTGACCTCACAATAGAAAGAGGAGAATTTGTAGCCATTGTAGGCCCTAGTGGGTCTGGAAAATCAACTCTTTTACATATTATAGGAGGAGTAGATAGTCCAAGTGAGGGCAAAGTTTATATAGAAGGGAATGATATTTCTCAGTATACTTCAAAGGAATTAGCTCTTTTTCGTAGGAGAAAAGTAGGTTTAATATATCAATTTTATAATCTAATCCAAAATTTAACAGTAAGGCACAACATAGAGCTTCCCCTAAAATTGGATAAGAGAAAAATCAATGAAGAAATCTTGCTTGATACTGTTAGAAAACTTGGCATAGAAAGCAAACTTGATTCTTTCCCGAGCGAGTTATCAGGAGGTCAGCAGCAAAGAGTTGCCATAGCGAGAAGTATTATCTACAAACCATCAATAATCCTAGCTGATGAACCAACAGGCAATTTAGACAGGAAAAATTCTAAGGAAATTATAGAAATCTTTAAATATTTTAATAGGACTTTAAAACAAACAATAATCCTAATCACCCATGACGAAAAAATCGCCCTAGAGGCAGGTCGTATCGTGACCATTGTTGATGGAAAAATTGTGGGAGATGAGAAACATGAATAAGAAGAATTTTCCTATTTTCATATCAGTATTTATTGTTTCCTTATTTTTTACCGTGATATTTTATTATTCATTTTCTAGCATATCTTTTACAAATAGAGAATTTAGGAGTGAATATTATGAAGATGCCTATATAGAAGGCCATATAAAAGAAAATGACTTAGCTGATATAAAGACTAATGAATATGTTAGTGAGGTTGGTTTTGAGTCGAGAGATTCTATATCAGGAAAAATTTATGATAAGATATTAGCAATATCTCTGTTTGACCAAGCTATTGCTAACATGAAAGGTGATTATGATTTAAAAGAAGGAAGGTATCCTAATAATTTCGATGAAATTGCCCTTAGTGAGAGCCTTATAAAAAACAAAAATTTGGCCATATCGGATAAAGTAAACGTTGAATTCGGAAAGAGAACTTTAGATGGCAAGATTGTTAATCCAACATATAAGCCTACAAGCGATGAAGAATTTATAAAAACAACAAGTAAGGAAATGAAAATAGTTGGAATTATTAAGGATAATCCTAATGGTATAAGTGGTGCAAATATTTTTATTAACACAAATTATGAAAATAAACTTACAGCTATAAGATTTAAATCACTTTATAAAGCTTATGACAATCAAGATATAATCGAAGAAGATTTATCAAATAAACTAGGTAGGAAAATTAAAGTTGAATTTGAATCAGCAATTGTTGATCATTATTACTTATATGAAAGTAATGTGGGAAGAATATTAAAACAATTATCAACAATTTTCCTTGTGATTTTAGCTATAGGTATATTTGTATTTTTTAATAAAAATATATTTTTAGTATGGTCTTTAGAGAAAATTAAGGTGCTATCCATGTATAAATCAATAGGAAGCACAGATTCACAAATACTTTCCCTGCTTTTTAAAGAAGCGGTTATCATATCGATATTACCATTATTGCTAGGACATTTTTTAGGCTATGTAGCAATTAAAAAATATTTTAGCCTAATTAATAGTAATATGGGTATAGATATTCCATCTTCGGTAGATTTTAATATTATATTAAGCTTTATTATAATATTGATTTCTTTACTAATAATATTTATATCGCTTGCAATTACCTTGAGGAAAATTAAGAAAATAGAGATTATAGATGGTCTAAAGGGTCTTATAAACTTTAAAAAATCAAAAAAGAAAAGAGCTAGTACTATTTTTAAAGAACTAAGGATAAATAACCTTGCAAGTATTAAGTCACAATCATATATTTCTACAATAGGAGTCTTAATAATTTCAGTCTTATTTATCATGATATCTTTTTCAAGTCATGCGGTAGATTTAGGATTTTATCAAGATGATTATAATCTAATTGTTGATTATTATAGCAAAGATCCAAGATTACCAGAAAATTTAATTTCAGTTGACGAAAAGATTAATTCAAAAAAATCATTTATCTATCAACAAAGAAACTTATCTATAGATAATAATTTAGAATTTTCTGAAGAATTTTTTGCAAATAATCTAGAAGATTTTTTATTAGAAAATACTGGCGGTGATGAAGACAATATAACTCTAGCAAAAATAGTAGGACTTAGGGAAGAAGACCTTAATACCTTAGGAGGCAATAAAGGAGAATTTATTTTATATAATATGATCCAGTCTAACCCTAATGAGCCAATAAGAGATGCTAAGATGGTTAAGTTTTTTAAAAATCCTAAAAAATTAGATTTAATAACAGCAAGTGGAAATAAAGCTTCAGTTGATATTAGTAAGAGCATAGATGATTTAAAAGATATTACATTAAAAATTAATCGAGGTGTTGTCTACATTTTTACAGATTTTGATACCTACTTCAAACTTTTAGAGTCTACTGGTAATGGAAATCTAGTAAATTATCCTTTTACTCTAAAAATGGATGTTAATCCTGATGAAATTTATGATAGCAAAGAATCTATTAAGAATTTTTTGGATAAAAATCCTAGAACTGATGAAAGCTATGAAGTTTATAGTGATGGTGATAGGAGTGAAGAAGATGATAAATTTTTGGGTGGACTTCTAAGCATAAACTTTATCCTAGCAGCTATAATTCTTGCGCTAAATTTCACAAATGGATATGCTTCTATAAATTCAAGCTTGATGGCAAGGAAAAGAGAAATAGGCAACCTGTATTCTATAGGAATGGAAAAAACTGATTTAGAAAAATTATTAAAACAAGAATTTGTATTTGAACAAATAAAATCATTTGTTTTAGCAATACTAGTGACTTTTGTTGTTATTACAATCATGTCAATAATTTCATCTGGATATAGCTTTTATGTATTTTTAAAATACTACAATCACCTTGCGTTCTTAGGATTTTCGATAGTTGTATACGCTGCAAACTTGTTAATCTATCATTTCTCTTTAAAGAGAATACTTGATAGACCAACAATAGAACTGATCAGAACAATTTAATTATAGATTGGAATAAATGGCTTTTAGTATTTAAATAAATACTAGGAGCCATATTTTATATGAATTAAAAAACAACCATTAATCACATACATTATTTTAAAATTTATAAGCATATGGTATATTAAAGTCAAACGTTTGTTGCTTAAATAATACATATTAAAGAAAGGCTGGTTTATGAAGACTGATATTGAGATTGCAAAAGAGATTGAACTTAGGGATATTGATGACATTTGTCATGATTTGGGGATTAGCGATTATGAAAAATATGGCAAGTATAAGGCAAAATTGGGCTTAGAGTATGCTGACAAGAAAAAAGAAAATTCTAAGTTGATTTTAGTTACAGCTACAAATCCGACTCCAAGTGGTGAGGGTAAAACTACCTTAAACATTGGTTTATCAATGGCTTTAAATAAGATTGGTAAGAATGCCATTTCAGTTTTAAGGGAACCATCTATGGGACCATCTTTTGGTAGAAAAGGTGGTGCGGCTGGTGGGGGCTATAGCCAAGTTTTACCAATGGATGAGATAAACTTACACTTTACTGGAGACTTCCACGCTATAACTTCTGCTGTAAATCTTGTTGCTGCGATTTTGGATAACCATATTTACCAAGGCAACGAAAAAAACATAGATCCAAAACAAATTGTTTGGAGAAGATGTGTCGACCTTAACGATAGAGCGTTGAGAAATATTGTAATTGGAATGGGTAATAGGACTGACGGTGTTACTCGCGAGGATAAATTTGATATTACTGTTGCCACAGAAATGATGGCTGTTTTGTGTCTTGCAACAAGTATTGAAGATTTTAAAGACAGGGTAAGCAAAATGATTGTTGCCTTTGACTACGACAATAATCCTGTTACAGTCGATGACATCAGAGCTACAGGATCTGTTGCAGTTGTAATGAAAGATGCCCTAAAGGCAAATTTAGTTCAAACAACAGAAAATACTCCTGCCATAATCCACGGTGGACCATTTGCAAATATAGCTCATGGATGTAACTCTCTACTTGCCACAAAAACAGCCTTGGGCATAGCTGATTACGCAGTTACAGAAGCAGGTTTTGGTGCAGACCTAGGTGCTGAGAAATTTAACGATATAAAATGCCGTCTAGGAGGCCTAGCTCCAGATGCAACTGTTATAGTAACTTCTATTAGGTCTTTGAAATACCACGCAGGAATGGCTTTTGATAATCTAGCAGATGAAAACTTGGATTATTTAAAAATCGGCTTTAAAAATCTTAGAATCCACATTGAAAATATGAAAAAGTTTGGCAAAAATATTGTAGTTGCAATTAATAAATTTGCCACTGATACAGATGAGGAAATCAAGTTATTAAAAGAATTGACCCAAACACTTGGAGTTGATGCTGTTGAAACTAATGTATTTACTGAAGGTGGCCAAGGCGGAGTTGAGCTAGCTGAAAAAGTTGTCGAATTATGTGAAAATGACAATAATTTCAAATACTTATATGAACTTGATTTACCTATAAAAGAAAAAATAGAAACCATTGCCAAGGAAATTTATAGGGCCAAGGGAGTAGTTTATAGTAAAAAATGTGAAAAAGAAATTAAGAAAATAGAAAAGCTAGGATACTCTAACTTGCCTATTTGTATAGCCAAAACTCCATATTCTCTATCAGATGATGATAAGATAAATATCACATGCGATGATTATGAAATAAATATTAGAGACATTAGAGTCAATGCTGGAGCAGGATTTTTGGTAGTTTATACTGGAAATGTTCTAACTATGCCAGGATTACCTAAGGCAGCCAATGCTTATAATATTGATCTAGACGATAACAATGAGATTGTAGGTCTATTTTAATTTATAAAAAATTTACCTATATTATAAAATAATATAAATTTAGACTTGAAATTTTTTCAAAAATATTTATAATAGACTTATATTAAAATTTAAGGGATAGATGGAGGGGTATTATGAACAATGAGTGTCTAAACATTATGACATTTGCTGATAGAAATGTTTTTTCTGATCTTTCATACCCTATCTTTGCCTACATCAAAAAATTAAGATTTCCAATTGGCGTATTTTGCCGTGCATTAGAAGAGAACCCTCTATAGGGTTCTCTTTTTATGTATGTAATTTTGTAGAAAAAGCAAGGAGGGTAAGATTCAGTGAGTGGCGTAGTTGCAATAAAATCAAAGGATAGTGTTGTACAAAAATTATTTTATTCATTAAGCTCTATTCAGCATAGGGGCCAAGATTCAGCAGGAATTATCATATCTGATGGATCTTATTTGGATAGAGTCAAAGCGATGGGCCTAGTAAATGAAGTTTTTAATGATAATAATCTTAAATACCACGATGGTAAAATTGGCATAGGCCATGTTAGAAGTGCACCAGAAGGTTGCAATAGGGACTATAATGTGGAACCTTTGCTAAGTTTCGTTAAAGATAATGAGCTTTCCATTGCCCATGATGGAAATTTGATAAATTATTATGATCTTAAAAGCAAGGAAGAAAATAAGGGCATGGTTTTTCATACCCAAACAGATAGTGAACTTATTTTATTTCTCATAGCTAGGTATTTTGAAGGCGATATTGTAAAGGCAGTAAGAAGAGCCATGGAAGATATCAAGGGTGCATATTCTTGTGTACTTTGTATGCCAGATAAGATTGTAGGATTTAGAGATTACAACGGCATAAGGCCTTTAATGATAGGTTTTGATGATGAAAATGTAGTAATAGCTAGTGAAAATGCAGCTATAGAAATACTAGATATTGATAATTATAGGGATGTCAAGGCAGGTGAGATTGTTGTTGTGGATAAGGATGGCATTAAATCTTATCCAAAAGATGATAAAGCGTCTTATAAATCTTGTATCTTCGAATATGTCTACACAGCAAGGCCAGATGCCAACATTGAAAATACCAATGCTTATATGTTTAGAAGACGCAGTGGAGAGCTCTTGTATGACCAAGCACCTGTAGAAGCTGATTTGGTTTGTCCAGTACCAGATTCAGGAACTCCATCGGCAATTGGATTTGCCCAAAGATCTGGTATACCTTTTGCGGCAGGACTTGTAAAAAACAGGTACATGGGTAGAACTTTTATAAAGTCTAATCAAAAAGAGAGAGAACTTGCTGTAAGACTAAAACTAAATCCACAAAAATCAGTAATTGATGGCAAGAGAATAGTCTTGGTTGATGATTCTATAGTAAGAGGGACTACTAGTGAGAAATTAATCGAAAGGATAAGAAAAGCTGGGGCAAAGGAAGTCCACTTGAGGGTAACTTCCCCACCTTTTATAAATCCCTGCTATTATGGAGTAGATACTCCTGATAAAGATAGGCTTATAGCTGCAAAAATGTCAATCGATGATATAAGGAAAAAAATCGGTGCTGATAGTCTAGAATTTCTATCATTGGAAAACATGTTGAAGTTGACCAATAATCCTGATAATTATTGTACAGCTTGTTTTACAGGATCTTATCCAGTTGTTAAGGAAAAAATATGAATTTAGCAGTTTTTATATCAGGAGGCGGATCAAATCTCAAAGCCTTGATAGATGCACAAACTAATGGATATTTTGAAAGTCAAATAAAAATTATCGTTGCAAATAAAGATGCACCGGGTTTAAGACATGCCAGAGATAATAATATAAAATATCTTATAAGCAAAGATGAAGATGAAATCATAGAAGTACTAAAGAAATATGATATTGATCTTATAGTATTGGCAGGTTATCTAGTTAAAATTAGTAAGAAATTATTGGATAACTTTACAGTGATTAACATCCACCCATCCTTGTTGCCGAAATACGGTGGTAAGGGCTTTTATGGAATTCACGTTCACCAGGCAGTATTTGCCAACAAGGAAAATATAAGTGGAGTAACCGTTCACTATGTCAACGAAAATTTGGATGACGGGGATATTATCTTGCAAAAGGAAGTTGATATAAGCAATTGCAAGAGCCCAGAAGAAATTGCAAGTGAAGTTTTGAAGGTTGAACATCAGACACTAAAAAAAGTAATTAAGAAATTGGAGGATGAAGAGTGCGCGCATTAATTTCAGTAACTGATAAGACAGGAATCGAAGAATTAGCCAAGGGCCTAAAGGATCTTGGAATAGAAATTGTATCTACTGGTGGTACATACAAAAAGATAAAAGATGCAGGTGTTGATGCCATTGAAATTGATCAGTTAACAAACTTTCCAGAAATATTGGAAGGAAGAGTAAAGACACTTTCCCCATATGTACATGGAGGCATACTTTATAAGAGAGATGAACAAAGTCATATAGATACTATAAATGACCTTGATATCAAGCCTATAGACATAGTTGTTGTAAATCTTTATGAATTCCAAAAGGCACTTGAAAAAGGAAACCCTGATGACATTATAGAAAATATCGACATTGGAGGTCCATCTATGGTTAGATCTGCTGCTAAAAACCACAAGGACGTCCTAATAGTAACTGATCCAGCAGATTATGATGAATTATTAGAAAGACTTAAAAATAATGATATAGACCTTGCCTATAGGCAAAGATTGGCTATGAAAGCCTATAACCTAACAGCATTTTATGATTCTGTAATAGCTAGATATTTTTCACAATTAACCGGAGAAGAAAGTAAGTACAAGACCTATGGTTTTGAAAAAGAAAGTGATCTAAGATATGGAGAAAACCCTGGCCAGGCAGCTGCTCTCTATAATGATCCATTTGTTAAAGGTCTTATGGAAAACATGGAAGTAATTCACGGCAAGGAAATGAGCTACAACAATTACAATGACCTAAATCCAGCCCTAGAATTGGCCCAAGAATTAGGAGAAAATGCAGTCGTAGCATTAAAACACCAATCTCCATGTGGAGTTGCTCAAAAAGATAGTGTCTATGAATCATACATCAAAGCCTTCGAATGTGACAGCCAATCAATATTTGGAGGAATTGTCGCAGTAAATGGCATTGTCGATGGTAATACAGCTAGCAAGATGCACGAGATTTTCCTTGAAATAATTGCTGCAAGTGATTTTACTGATGAAGCTTTAGAAATCTTACAACAAAAGAAAAATGTAAGGCTCGTGAAAGTAAACTTTGACAACGAAACAGTTAGGGAAGAAATCAGATACCTAAACGGCAAAGTCCTAATCCAAGGCAAAGATTTTGGAGAAGATTCAGTAGAAGTTGTGACAGATAATAAACCAAGTGATGCACAAATAAAAGATTTATTATTTGCTCAAAAGGTTGTAAAATATGTCAAATCAAATGCTATTGTAGTAGCCAAAGATATGCAAACCCTAGGCTGTGGAGCTGGTCAACAATCAAGAGTATGGGCTTTGGAATCTATAAGAGACCACTTTAAGGATAGAGATTTTTCTGGAGCGGCCCTAGGATCAGATGCATTTTTCCCATTTCCAGATACAGTTAAGCTTGCTCATGAAATGGGCATAACATCTATCATCCAACCAGGAGGCTCTATAAAAGATAAGGATTCTATAGACAAATGTAACGAATATGATATGGCCATGGTATTTAGCAAGTCTCGTCACTTTAAACACTAAGGAGATTCATTGATGAATATATTGATTATTGGTTCTGGAGGGCGTGAACACGCGCTTGGGAAAAAGATAGCAAGTCCTGAAAGAAAACTCTACTTCGCACCTGGCAACGCTGGAACTTCTACTACAGGAGAAAATGTAGAAGTAGATGAAATAGACAAGTTAGTAGATTTTGCCAAAGAAAATAACATTGACTTTACAATAGTTGGTCCTGAATTGCCCTTATGCCAAGGTATAGTAGATGAATTTGAAAAAAATAATCTTAAAATATTTGGAGTAAATAAAAAGGCATCTAAGTTTGAATCAAGCAAGGGATTTACAAAGGAATTTCTAAATAAATACCATATAAAAACTGCAGCTTATCTTAACACAGAAGATAAAAAAGAAGCAGAAAACTACGGGAAAGATTTATTAGAAAAAAATGGCAAAGTAGTTTTAAAAAGAGACGGTTTAGCTGCTGGCAAGGGTGTTTCAATTATAGATAATCCTTCTGATCTTACAAGTACCATTGATGATATTCTTGCCAAAGATGGAAAAATTGTCATAGAAGAATATATAGATGGCTTTGAGATGAGTCTATTGTGTCTAACAGATTCTAAGACGATAATCCCTCTACCAACTAGCAAAGACCATAAGAAAATATTTGAAAAAGAAACAGGCCCAAACACTGGTGGCATGGGAACCTATGCACCAAATGTAGAGGCAGAAGCCTATGCAGAAAAAATAGAAAGAGAAATTCTTCCAAATATTATTGATGGCTTTAACAAAGAAAACATCGACTATAGAGGAGTTTTATTCATAGGATTTATGATAAATGAATCTGGAATCTATGTTTTGGAATTTAATGTTAGATTTGGAGATCCAGAAACCCAAGTAGTTTTAGAATTAATTGATAATGACATCCTTGATTTGCTACTTGCAACATCTGAAAAGAAACTAAAAGACATTAATCTTAAGGTAAATGATAAAAAAGCAGTCTGCTTAGTTTTAGCATCTGATGGTTATCCATCTTCTTTTGAAAAAGATAAAGAGATAGTCTTTGAAGACGGGATAAAATCGAAGATATACCATGCTGGAACAAGGAAAGAAGATAGCAAAACTTTAAGTTCTGGCGGCAGAGTATTAAACTTAGTTGCAAGTGCGGATACTTTCGATCAGGCTATTAGCCAAGTATACCAAGATGCTGAAAAAACAAAATTTGAAAATAAATACTACAGAAAAGATATTGGTCCTTCTGTAAAAAGAGTCTATGTAAAAAGAAAAGATAAATATGATTTTGCATCCAAAAATCTCAAGACAAAGATAAAAAATTCCTTAGCCATAGACTTAGATGAGATCAAAATTTACAAAAGATATGACCTTGAAACCAGTGATGAGAATTTAGACAAGCTCTTATATCAAGTCTTGGCAGAAGCGCCAGTTGACCAAGTTTATGCTTATGATCAAGCTATCAAATTACAAGCATCTTTTGGGAAAACAATAGTAAGCCAATACTTGCCGGGTCAATTCAATCCTAGAGAAAAAGGTGTAGTAGATACAGCTTCTTTGATAATAGATGATTCTAATTTCTTAGTAAAAGCTTCGACAGTTTATGAAATATCTGGGGCTAGTGATGAAGATTTAGAAAGGATTGAAGAATTTTTAATCAATCCAGTAGATTCTCAAAAAGTTAACTTGCTAGGTATTCCAACAACTCTAAGGGCAGATAATCATAAGAATTTGGAAAATATAGTTTATCAAGGCTTTAGAAATTTTGATGATAGTAGGCTAAGTGAATTCTTAGAAGAAAACTCTATGGCTATGAGCCTTGATGATATAAGACTTGTAAGAGATTATTTTGAAAAAGAAGGTCGTGATCCAAACGAAACTGAGATGAAAATCCTAGATACTTATTGGTCAGACCACTGTAGGCATACGACATTTAACACATTTTTAGATATAGAATTTGATACAGCTACACTATTAGACGAAGCGATCAGAGATTCATTTGAAAAATACTTACAAATGAGAAGGGTCCTTGATATCAAAAAGCCAATTAATCTAATGAGCTTCGGTACAATTCTTGCCAAATATATGAGGGCTAATGATAACTTTGCTGACCTAGAAGTATCTGAAGAAATCAACGCTTGTTCTATCTATACCAAGGTTAGAGTGGTAAGAAATGGCAAAGAAAGCATAGAAGATTATCTGTTAATGTTTAAAAACGAAACCCACAACCATCCAACAGAGATAGAACCTTTTGGTGGTGCATCTACTTGTTTAGGTGGGGCAATTCGTGATCCACTTTCAGGAAGAGCCTATGTCTATCAAGCTATGAGATTATCTGGGGCAGGAAATATCAAAGAATCCTATAATCAAACTCTAGAGGGTAAACTTCCACAAGCAAAAATTACTCATGAAGCAGCCCTAGGCTATTCTTCCTATGGTAACCAGATAGGACTTGCAACTGGTTTGGTTGATGAGTTCTATCACGAGGGTTACAAGGCCAAGAGAATGGAATGTGGTGCAGTAATTGCAGCAGCTCCAGCAGAAAATGTCAAAAGACTAGATCCAAAGCCAGGCGATATTGTAATCTTACTTGGTGGCAAAACTGGCAGAGATGGTATAGGAGGAGCAACTGGTTCTTCTAAATCTCACAAGGTAACATCAATTCAAACAGAATCTGCCCAAGTTCAAAAGGGAAATGCACCTGAAGAAAGAAAGATCCAAAGGTTATTTAGAAACCCACAAGCTGCCAAACTCATCAAAAAATGTAACGACTTTGGAGCTGGAGGGGTAGCAGTTGCCATAGGAGAACTTGCTGATGGCATTGATATTCAATTGGACAAAGTTCCACTAAAATATCAAGGTCTAAAACCATTTGAAATTGCCATCTCAGAATCTCAAGAGAGAATGGCAGTTCTAATTGCAAGCAAAGATAAAGATAAATTTATGGAACTTGCAAAAAGTGAAAACTTAGAAGCTACTCTTGTTGCAAGAGTAACAGACAATAATACTATGACTATGTATTATGAAGATGAAGTAATAGCCAAACTTTCCTATGATTTCATCAATACTAATGGTGCTGATAGGTCAGAAAAAGTTGAAGTGGTAAGTGAATCTGTTCCTGAACTTATTAGCAAGAAAGATGATGATCCAAGTAAGTTCTATGAAAAAGTATCAAGCCTAGATATTTCATCAAAGAGAAATCTCATAGAAATGTTTGATTCAACTGTAGGGAAGAACACAGTTTTAAACCCACTTGGTGGTAAAAAACTTCTTAATCCATCCCAAGTCATGGCAGCAAGGATCCCAGTAAAAGATGGTATATCAAAGACAGCCTCTCTTATGACCTATGGCTTTGATCCAAATCTTTCTAGTGACAGCCAATATTTAGGTGGATATTATGCAGTTATTGAATCCATATCAAGATTAGTTGCTGCTGGTTCTGACCTAAATCAAATAAGACTATCTTTCCAAGAATTCTACGAAAAGATGGATAGCGCCAAGGCTTGGTCAAAACCATTAAAAGCTCTCATAGGAGCCTTTGAAGTTACAAGCTTTTTTGAAATCCCACCAATAGGCGGCAAAGATTCTATGAGTGGTACTTTTGAAGATATAAAGGTTCCACCAACATTGATTTCTTTTGCTGTAACTACAGAGGATGTCGAAAATATTATTACTAATGATCTAAAAGGCGAAGGAAAACTAGGACTTATAAGAACACCTTATAAAGAAGATGGGACTCTAGACCTAGAAGAATTGGAAAATAATTACAAGAAACTTATAAAAGATATAAGAGATGGAAATATTATTTCTACTATTGCCTTGACTAGAAAAGGACTTTTACCTGACATATACGAACAAGCTGTTGGAAACACAGGATTTACTATAAATTATGACAACCTATATAATCCTATGTTTGGATCCTTTGTTGTAGAATACAAGGATGATCGTGACTTTATAGAAAATATCGGAGAATTTAGCCAAGATATCATTGTAAATGGTCAAAAATTGGACAAGGATAAGCTATATGATTCCTATGTTCACAGTCTAGATGAGATTCTCCCAGGATATGAAGATGTAGAATACCAAAAGTTAAGTCCTGAAGAAGTAGAAAGAAAGCTTAAATCAGATAAGCCTTGCGAAAAACCAAGAGCCATAATCTTAGCAGCACCAGGAACTAACTGTGAATGGGATACTCAAAAAACACTAAGAGATGCTGGCGCTGATGCAAATATACTAGTATTTAAAAACCAAAATGAAAGAGATATCAAAGAATCTATCGATAAGCTAGATGAGGAATTAAGGAAGTCACAGATATTCGTAATCCCTGGTGGATTCTCACTTGGAGATGAACCGGATGGGTCAGCTAAGTTTTTGGCAAATATAATACGCAATGAAAAGATATCAAAAGCAATTGACTATTTATTAAATGAAAATGATGGCTTAATCTTAGGAATTTGTAATGGCTTCCAGGCCTTGGTCAAAACAGGCTTGTTGCCTTATGGTAAAGTCATAGTTCCAGACGAAAATGATCCAACACTTACCAACAATACTTGTTCACGTCACATCTCAACTTTTGTAAATACTAAGACATTGACAAACAACAGTCCTTGGACTGTCGGAGTTGATTTAGACAAAACTTACAGAATTCCTATTTCCCATGGAGAAGGAAGATTTGTAATAAGTGAAGAAAAACTTAAAGAACTTTTAGCAAATGATCAAATATTTTCTGTATATGAATCATCACCAAATGGATCAAATTATAACATCGAAGGAATTTTATCCAAAGATGGCAAAATCCTAGGAAGGATGGGCCATGCCGAAAGAATAGATGATGATTTATATAAGAATGTTTATGATGTAGAGAGAGAAGCGCTTTTTGAAAATGCAGTGAATTATTTTAGAAAGGAATATTAATGAAATTTTTAGGAGAAGGATTAACATTCGATGATGTCCTATTAGTCCCAGGACCATCAGAAGTTTTACCAAATGAAGTAGACACACAAACTTATTTAACCAAAAAAATCAAGTTAAATATACCAATGATGTCAGCTGGTATGGATACAGTAACAGAGTCTCAAATGGCTATAGCCATGGCTAGACAAGGTGGTATAGGCATCATCCACAAAAATATGTCTATAGAAGAGCAAGCTAGACAAGTTGATGTTGTAAAGAGATCAGAACATGGCGTTATTACCGATCCTTTTTATCTACACCCAGACAATATCTTGCAAGATGCCCTAGACATCATGAAAAATTATAGGATTTCTGGTGTACCTATAGTTGATAAGGAAATGTATTTAAAGGGCATCCTAACCAATAGAGATGTTAGATTCCAAGATAATCCAAGTGTAAAAATCGATGGGATTATGACAAAGGATAATCTTGTCCTAGGTTATGAAGGCATCAAGATGCAAGAAGCAATAAAGCTTATGGAATCTGCTAAAGTAGAGAAACTACCAATTGTAGACGGGGACAATAAACTAAAGGGCCTTATAACAATAAAAGATATAGAAAAGTCAAGACAATATCCAAATTCTGCAAGAGATGCTAACAATAGGCTAGTTGTAGGAGCAGCAGTAGGTATTACAAATGATATGCTTGAAAGAGTCGATGCTCTTGTAAAGGCTAATGTCGATGTCATAACTGTAGATACCGCTCATGGTCATTCTAAAAATGTAATTAATGCAATCAAAGATTTGAAAGCAAAATATCCCGACTTACAAGTTATTGCAGGTAACGTTGCAACAGCAGAAGCAACACGTGATTTGATAAAGGCTGGAGTAGATGCTGTAAAAGTTGGTATAGGACCTGGATCTATTTGTACAACTAGGGTTGTTACAGGTATAGGGGTACCACAAATAACAGCGATAATTAATTGTGTAAATGAAGCCAAAAAATACGACATACCAGTGATTGCTGATGGTGGTATCAAGTATTCAGGAGATATCACCAAGGCCCTTGCTTGTGGTGCATCAGTTATAATGGCCGGTTCCTTATTTGCAGGTACTGAAGAGTCTCCAGGAGAAACAATAGTTTTTGAAGGTAGACAATACAAGGAATATCGTGGTATGGGATCCCTTGCTGCTATGAAAGATGGATCAGGAGATAGGTACTTCCAAACAAATACAAAAAAATACGTGCCAGAAGGTGTCGAAGGTAGGGTGGCCTACAAGGGTCCTGTTGGGGAAGTTGTTTACCAATTACTAGGTGGACTAAAATCTGGTATGGGCTATGTTGGAAGCAAAGACTTAAATGAACTTTATGAAAAAGCCAAATTTATCAAGATTTCTTCAGCTTCACTCATAGAAAACCACCCACACAATATCACAATAACTAGAGAATCACCAAACTATAGTAAAAACTAGGAGGAAAAAATGACAGATGTTAGAGTAATAATGGGTTCAGCAAGCGATGTTGAAATTGCAAAGAAAGTTACTAAAATATTAAAGAAATTTGATATTGATTACAAAGTTTCAGTAATTTCTGCTCACCGTGCCCTAGATGTCCTAGAAAAAACAATGGCAGCCGATGATGCAAAAGTTTATATAGGTATAGCAGGCATGGCAGCTCATCTTGCTGGAGTAATGGCAGGAATGACAATAAAACCAGTAATCGGCCTACCAGTCGGAGGCAGCAATACTGCTGGACTTGATGCACTCCTTTCCATGGTACAAATGCCAAAGGGAGTTCCTGTTGCAACTGTTGCTATAAATGGTGGAGATAATGCAGCCCTACTAGCAATTCAAATCTTGGCTCTATCTGATGAAAATCTTTCTCAAAAATTAAAAGATCACAAGAAAGAAATGTTAGACAAAGTCATAGAAGATGACAAAAACCTTGAGGAAATATAATGGCAAAACTCACATACAAGGATGCAGGAGTAGATAAGGAAAAGGGCTACGAGGAAGTAGAGCTAATTAAACAAATTGTGAAGAAAACTCATGGCAAAGAAGTCTTAACAGACATAGGTGGTTTTGCAGGTGCCTTTCTTCCTGATTTAACTGGCATGAAAAACCCAGTTTTATTAAGTGGTACAGATGGAGTTGGTACAAAAATAAAACTTGCCATGGAAATGGACAAACACGACACAGTTGGCATAGATTGCGTAGCTATGTGTATAAACGACATTATTTGCCAAGGTGCAAAACCACTATTTTTTCTAGATTATATAGCAACTGGTAAATTAAATCCAAAGAAAATGGCTGATTTAGTCAGTGGTGTAGCACAAGGATGTTTGCAATCAGACGCTGCCCTAATCGGCGGAGAAACTGCAGAAATGCCAGGCATATACAAGGAAGATGACTATGACCTTGCAGGCTTTGCAGTAGGAATTGTTGATAAAGAAAAAATAATAACTGGAGAGAGCTTAGAAGAAGGCGATGTGGCCATAGGACTAAAATCTTCTGGTATCCATAGTAATGGATTTTCTCTAGTAAGGGCAGCATTAGACCAAGCTGGTATAAACTTAACTGATAAATTTGATGATAATCAAAGTATTGGAGAAAAGTTACTTACACCAACAAAAATCTATGCAAAAGAAATTAAAGACCTTACTGAAAATGTAGAAGTTAAAGCTATCGCCAATATTACAGGCGGTGGCCTATATGAGAATGTACCAAGGGTACTAAAAGATGATTTAGCAGTTAAATTTGAGCTTTCCGAATTTGAAATAGACCCAATATTTAAGAAAATTCAGGAATGGGGCGAGATAGATACTGAGGAAATGTATCATACCTTCAATATGGGCATAGGCATGGTGGTGTTTGTAAGTCCAGAAGATGAGCAAAAGACCTTAGAATTATTGGGCGATGAAGCTAGAAAAATAGGTAAAGTTACAAAAGGAAATAAAGATATAAAAATTAATTTATAAGGAGCATAATATGGAAAAAGTATACACAGGAAAAACAAAAGACGTTTACAAATTAAATGATGAAGAATATTTATTAAAATTTAAAGATGATGTTACTGGCAACGATGGTGTATTTGATCCAGGTGCAAATACTGTTGGTCTAACCATGGAAGGTGCTGGCCACCAAGCGGTAGCAATGACTAAATTCTTCTATGAAAAGCTAAATGACAAGGGACTTACAACTCACTTCGTATCAGCTGATTTAGACAAAAATGAAGCAGTTGTCAAAAAAGCAGAAGTATTTGGCCAAGGTGTAGAAGTAATAGTTAGATACTATGCAGTAGGATCTTTTATCAGAAGATATGGTAAATATATAGAAAATGGAACAAAAATCGATCCATATGTAGAAATCACATTAAAAGATGACGACAGAAATGACCCACTAATCACAAAAGATGCCCTAGCATTACTAAATATAATGACAGAAGAAGAATACGAAGAACTCAAAGACTTAGCTCTAAATATTGGAGAAATAGTAAAAGAAGAATTAGGCAAAAAGGGACTAGACTTATACGATATCAAATTTGAATTTGGTAGAATAGAAGATGGCAAAGTAGCACTAATAGATGAAATATCTGGTGGAAATATGAGAGCCTACAAGGGTGACCAATACATCGAACCACTTGAATTAGAAAAAATAATGCTTGTTTAATATTTATAAAAACTCGTCTGATAATTATTAGGCGGGTTTTTTAAATTTGTATTGATTATTTTCAATATTGGGTATATACTAAGTATATACTAAGTATATACTAAGTATATACATATTAGGAGGAGATACTATGACTGTGAAATTACAAAAATGGGGAAATAGCCAAGGAATTAGGATACCTAAAGTAATTCTTGATGAACTTGATATTAACGAAAATGATGAGTTGGAACTCAAAACAGAGGATAATAAAATATTAATTGAAAAAATAAATTCTAGAAAAAATATTTTGGATTTATTCGAGGGATTTGATGGAAATTATGAAAGCATAGATATTGATTGGGGAGATCCTATCGGAGATGAAATATGGTAGATCAAGGCGATATAATAAAAGTCAACTTTAATCCTCAAAAAGGACATGAACAAGCTGGTTATAGACCAGCCTTAGTAGTAAGCAATAATTTTTTTAATCAAAAAACTAATTTGGTAATAGCTTGTCCCATAACTAATACGGATAACAATTTTCCCTTGCATATTCGTTTGGATGACAGAACACAAACAAGTGGTGTCATACTCTGTGAACATGTAAAAACTCTAGACTTAAAGGCAAGAGGATTTAAATATGTAGAAAAATTACCAGCTGATATATTTTCTGAGGTTGTAGAAATTTTATATGCTCAGATAGAAGAAATTTAGCATAGAGGACTAGTTTATGCAAACTTATAGAAAACGTTTTATTGGACTTGATATCAATGAACTTTACGATATTTTGAAACTTAGGTTTGATGTATTTGTCCTAGAGCAGGAGTGCCTTTACCAAGAGATTGACAACCTTGATCAAGATGCTATACACGTTTACATAAAAGATGGAGATGAAATTCTAGCATATTTTCGCGTTTTAGACAGGGGAGTTGAAAGTGAAGATGTTGCGATAGGCAGAGTTATAGCAAAGAATAGACGTCAAGGCCTTGGAACTTTGGTCTTAAAAGAAGGGATAAAAGGAGCAAAAGAATTTTTTGATGCCGATGCAATCTACTTAGAAGCCCAAAGCTATGCCAAAGAATTTTATGAAAATTAAAAATATTGAAACCCCTAGACTTTTAATTAGAGGATTTACCAAAGATGATGCTCTCTGGGCATATAAAATTTGGAATGATCCAGAAATGGGAGAGTATCTTCCAGATGAGGCGAAATATGAGATAGACCCGAAATATCTTAAAGAACTAGAAAAATTGGGCGATGATGAGGAGTGTTACTATCTGATACCAGTGTTTAGAGATACTTTGGAAAGGGTAGGTACTTGCAGTTTTATTAAAACTGATGATGATAAAGTCTATGATATAGCATATTGTGTGCACAAAAATTTATGGGGCAATGGATATGCAACTGAAATTGCAAAAGGCTTGATAGGATACGCCAAAAGCAAAGGAGCCGAAAGAGTAACTATTTTTGTTAACGAAGATAATATAGCATCAAAACGCGTGGCAGAAAAGTGTGGAGGTAGAGTTGTTAGTGAGGATTACTTTACTAAGAAAGGTACTAACCAACAAAGAAAAAGCTTAAAATATGAGATAAATTTAATGACTAAAGCTTAGTATAGAAGAAAGAAGTTTAATTATGAAAATTGCAGTCAGCGCTTGTCTTTTAGGAGAAAATTGCAAATACAATGGAGGAAATAACTATAGCAAAAAATTAGTAGAATTCCTAAAAGGCAAGCACTTTATAAGTGTATGCCCAGAAGTAATGGGAGGCCTACCCATACCTAGAAAGCCGGTAGAGATTGTCGACGGAGAAGTCAAATTGGAAAATGGCAAGTCAGTAGACTATGAATTCAAAAAAGGTGCTCAAATAGCTTTGGATAAAGTTATAGATAATCAAGTGGAATTAGTAATCCTCCAATCAAGAAGTCCATCCTGCGGAGTAAATAATATATATGATGGTTCATTTTCGGGTAAATTAGTAGATGGAAAAGGAGTATTTGCAAAACTTCTTGTAGACAATGGTATAGATGTAATTGATGTTAAAGATTTATAATAATAAAAGGAAGATATAATGAATATAGAAGATTTTACCGAAAAGGAACAAAAACAAATTGAAGTTGGGATTTCAACAGCTGAGATTACTGACAAAGAAGCAGCTGAGAAAATTTTGGCATTGGTGCCAGAAGAATGGATTAAGAAAATACCATTTTTTGTAAGAGGTCATGCCACAACCAAGGCAGTAGAAAAAATAGCAAATGAACATCCAGACCTTTATCAAATTGCCAAAAGACCAGGAGATTTACCAGAAAAAGAAGGTGAAGAATTAAGACAACTAATCACAGATTTATTCGAGCAAAGAATGGAAAAGCACAATATTAAATAAATTCATTTAACAAGCATTTTAATGAAAAAATTATTAATTGCTTGCTTTTACTATATCTGCAATTTTATTATAATTAGAATATAAAAATTATCTAATAATATACCTAGGAGCTTATATGAAGAAAAGAAAATTACTTATAATTATCCCTATTTTAATAGTAATAATAGCATTTGTAAACAATATTAATCAAAATAAAGATAATGACATAAATACAATAAACTTAAAAGAAATTGACAATAGTGAATTTAACCTAACTACTGAAGATTATTTATATGATTTTAACTATGCTTATGACACATTAGAAAAATATTATCCTTTTTTTGAAATTAATAAAATGGCATATGGTATAGATTGGCTTGATAATAAAAAAGATTATGAAGATTACATAAGAGAATCCAAAAATGACTTAGATTTTTATAATAGAATGAATGATGTTTTAGGAGAACTAAACAATGGGCATACAGGATTAATTGATGAGTCATTTGCTATGAGCTTATATATAAGCTATTATCACACACCAAAGGCTGATTGGCGTCATGATTTTTCTAAGATATATGAGAAAGAAAATGTAAGAAAAAGATACAATATAGACAAGCATAGTGTGAAAAATTACATAAATGAAAATATAGATAATCCTAGTGAAGACTCATCAGATATTGATAATTTAACAACGGATTTAATAATAAAAAATAAATTAGCCTATATGAAAGTAAATTCTATGCTCGGAGATTTGTATAGAAAAAATGATGAAAAAGTATTGGCAGAATTTTTACAAGAAATAAAAAATTATTCTAATCTGATTATAGACATTAGGGGAAACGGAGGAGGTGACTCCAGATATTGGCAAGAGTTTTTGCTTCCCAAAATTTTAGACGATGATTACCAAACAATAAACTATAGTTTTATAAAAGCAGGTAAGCTTAATAGTAAAGTAATAAAACAGGAAGGCTACAAATCAAATATTGAAGAATTCATAGAAAGTAGCGCTTTTAATCAAAAAACAAAAGACATTTTAAAAGATTTTGACTATTATCTAAGCGATGAAAACTATGTAGAAGCAGCTTATGACACTATTGGTTTTAATGGCAATATTTATCTTTTGGTTGACGATGGAGTGTATTCATCTGCTGAAATGCTAGCATCATTTTGCAAAGAAACAAAACTAGCAAAATTAGTCGGCACAAGAACCGGTGGAGATGGCATAGGATTTGACCCAATGCAAGTTGACCTTCCGAGAACTGGTTATGTATTAAGATTTTCAGACGGCCTTGGCATAACAGAATCTGGATCCATCAATGAATTAGACAAAACAAAGCCAGATATAGAAGTTAAAGAAGACTTTACAACAACTACAAAACCATTAAAAGAGCAAGAAATCATAAAGGCTGTTATTAAGGATGCGGGGATTGTATAATTTTACTTATTATATTCAGTAGCTCTACTTTCAGTGTCATTTTGATATGGATACCATGATTAAAAATAGTTTTAGATTTACAATTGTTTTCTAAAACTATTTTTTATTATGAATTATTTTTGTACATTATCCTCTTAAAAATAATAGAATATTTTATTCATATTACTTTAGTGATTCATACCGTGTGCTTGCGTAGTTTTGAATTTTTATGTATTTTACTAGTAAGGGGTTTGTTTTAAAAACCATTAATCTTAATATTTGAGGTGAATTATGGATAATAAATTTTGGAATTATGAAGAAGAATCTGTGGAATTGGCTTTGAATTGGGCTAAGGAGAGGACGGTTTCTGGTTCGGATCCTAAAACCACCGCTCTTTCAGCCAAAGAGTTGAGGCATACAGTTGGCGATACTATCACAGAGGATGGTATTGGTCCAAAGGAAGCTTTAAATATTTTTGAAAGTCTAAATAAGGCCACACGCTCAGCAGATGATCCTATGAATTTTGCTTATATTCCATGTGCTCCTACTAGGGCAGCAGTTGCCTTTGATGAGGTTGTTTCTGCAGCTAATGTATTTGGTGGTATATGGGAAAATGGAGCTGGTGCTATTTATGCAGAAAATCAAGTGGTAGATTGGCTTAAAGAAAATCTTGGCTGGCCAGAGGAAGCTATTGGAACTTTTGTATCCGGAGGAACTTATGGCAATCTTTCTGCTCTAGCTTGTGCTAGAGATAATGCAAAAAATAAATGGGAAGCTGAAAATATCTATCCAAAGGGAAGACCTAGTGAAGGCTACAAACTAATCATATCAAAGGACACACATTCATCAGTTAGAACTATTGCAAAAGTCTTGGATGTAGATGTTTTAATAGCAGATACAGATGATAAAGCCAGGATGACTGGTGAATCTGTTAAGAAATTGATAGAAGCTAATGATGGGGTATTCGCAGTTGTTGCAACTTGTGGTACTACAAACACAGGAACAATTGATGATATTGATTCTATCAGCAAGGTTTGCAAAGAATATGGCATATGGCTACATATAGATGGTGCCTATGGTGGGGCTGGAATATTGGCTCCAAGTGTGAGAGACTTATATAAAGGTATAGAAAATGCAGATTCTTTTATCGTAGATCCACATAAATGGCTGTTTGCTCCATACGATTGCTGTTGTTTGATTTATAGAGATCCTAAGAGAGTTTACAATACTTTCTCACAACATGCAGAATACCTTGAAGGAGTTGATCACAGCCAAAGCAATCCATCTGATATGGCTATTCATTTATCTAGGAGAACAAGAGGGCTCCCACTTTGGTATTCACTTGTAACTTATGGTAGCAAAAAATATTCTGAAGCTATCGAAAAATGCCTTGCTAACGCAAAAAAATGTGCACAAGCTATTAAAGATAGTGACCACTTAGAATTGGTAATGGAACCAACATTATCAATAGTAGTGTTTAAAAGAACAGGCTGGGAACTTAATGACTATGCAAAATGGTCAAATGATTTGGCCCTAGAAGGAAAGATTTTGTGTATTCCATCAAGTATAGATGGGGAAGTAATCTTAAGATTAGCATTTTTAAACCCAAACACTGACATAGATAAAGCAATAAATATAGTATTAGAAACAACAAAATAGAAATTAACTAAGCTTCACTTAAATACATAAGTGGAGCTTTTAATTTAGTAAAATCCCTTATAATCAATAAATATAGATGATAAAGGGTAAGTATAAGCTATGAAGATAATTTTTGTTAGAATAACTTACGAAATAATTTTGAGGATGGAGAATGATTAAAGAAAAAATAAAAGAAAATATTGGAATAATTTATTTGGATAGACCGGGGCAACTAAATGCCCTAGATGATAATGCTATTAATCGTATCAGAAATATACTACAAAAATATGAGGAAGATGATAGGGTCAAGGCAGTTCTTTTAGATAGCCTTATAGAAAAAGGTTTTTCTGCCGGAGGCGACCTTAAGTCCATGTATTATGATTACCTTGTTAATGATAATTGTAAGGAAAAAGATGGCCTTTTGAAAAATGAGTTCGATCTTGATAAATATGTAGCGTCCTACAAGAAGCCTATTATTAGCCATTGGTTTGGGATAACCATGGGTGGTGGCATTGGCCTTAGTATCAATTCTGATTTTATAATAGTTGAGGAAAATATAAATTGGGCTATGCCAGAAACAAGTCTTGGCTTTGCTCCAGATGTGGGTGTAGGCAAATTTATATCAAGTTTACCACAAGTACTTGGTCAATATGTAGGTTTATGTGGTGCAAGTCTAGAAGCGTCTGATTTAATAAAATATGGTTTTGCAGATATTTATATAAAATCAAGCGACTATGAGTATGTAATTGATAAGCTCTTTTCACTTTCCAAAGATTATGATGGTAAGGACCTTATAGATCAATTTAGCAAAAGCATAGAAAGTTTTGGCCAAGAATTAGAAGAAAGCAAAATAGATAAAAGTATGGAAAAAATTGACAAGTATTTTTCTCATCCTAGCATTGAAGAAATCTTTGATGACCTTAAGAAAAATGAAGCTAGTGATGATTTCGCAAAAAATACACTTGCTATTTTAAAAGAAAGAGACCCCTTTAGTCTAGCAGTTCAATTTGAAAAATATTTTGCTGATAAGAACCTAACTTATAAAGAAGTAATAGACAGAGACCTTAGAATCATCCAAAATTCAATACAAGAAAAGATGGTAAATGAAGGAATTAGGGCAAAGATTATAGAAAAAGATAATAATCCTAATTGGCCACACAAATCTATTGAAGAAGTCTCTATGGATGATGTAAAAAAATTACTTGGAATAGAAAGAACTTATAAAGAAAACATTTATTAAATAAAGATTAAAGGAACAATTATGGACAAACTTTATGAACTTGCCTATGAATATAGAAAAACTAAGCTATGGAAGAAAATATCAGAAGACCAATTTTTTGCAATAAAACTTAATGACGATAAAATTGGATTTATTAATATCATGGGAGCAGGCAATGAATATAATGCTATAAATCTTACAATTGGCGAGGATAATTTATTAAATTTTAAAAAAGTTATCGAAAGTAATATGGATTATTCTAATTATGATTATTTTGTTTCAACACTACTTTTGGAAAATCACCAACTGATATTCGGTAATAAGGATGATTTAGATCCTGGTGAAGTAAAAGAAGTTAGGAAGTTTAAAAAAGAACACGGTATAAAAATAACAGGGTCATTGACATTTCCATATTTTAGAAAATCAGTAAAATTTTCACCACTAACACAATTTGATAATGAAAAAGATTATAGTTATATTAAGCAAGCCATTAGTGCAAGTATTGATTTGTCAAAAATATTAGGCTATTCAAATACAGAAGATTTAAATATTTATAGCATTTATGATGAGCCTAGCATTATGGCTCTTGAAAATGATGGCGAAAGTTACAAAATTAAGGATAGTTTGAATGTTGATTGGAATAAAGAAATTAGCTATCCTATAGCAAATATAATCAATATAAATATTTTAAAAAATATTAAAAAGGCTAAAAAGTCTGGGCAAATGGAATGTCAGTTGGTAATTTTACCAGAACCTGTAGAAGACAGTGAATTTGTTCCTCATTATCCTCAAATTTTGTTGGCTGTAGATAAGAGAAGTGGTGAAGCAATTAGTACAAATCCTGTGGAAGACTACACTAAGAATCCAAATGAAATTGTAAATAGTTTTTTTGAAATGTTGGTAAATCTTGATCGTATCCCAGAAGTAATCAATGTAGCAGATAAAAGAACCTTTAATCTACTTAAAGAAATTTGTGCTAACAGCAAAATTAATTTATCTATCAAAGATAATTTAATGGAATTAGAAGAAGTAAAAAACCACTTTTTTGACTATCTAGATTCACAAATGGCATATGATGCTGATAATTCTGATGTAATTAGTGATGAAGAAATTTTGCAAATGTTAGAAATGATGGAATATATGGCAAATGAAGGAGTATTTCCTCCACAAGAACTAATAGAATTATTAGTAGATGGGGTAGAAACTGGCGTTTTTGATGATAATTTGAGCAAGAAAATAATTGAAACTTTAGATAAAATTTTATAAAAGAGGATTTATGAAATTACACAAAGGAAATTTATTTTGGCCAGCAAATACAGAGAATATTTCATTAGAGATCCACAACAATTTTCAAACTGATACGGATGTACTTGTAGTAGGTTCAGGTATGTCTGGTGCCTTGTCAGCTTATGAACTTTCTAAAGCTGGATATAAGGTTACAATGATAGAAGAAAATAGAATTGCAAGTGGATCTTCATCTGCAAATACGGGCCTAATACAATATATGTCTGACCAAGGGGTTAAAAAATTTGCAGAGCAAATTGGTAAAGAAGCTGCAATAAGATTTTATAATCAATCAAAAGAAGCTGTGAATGATTTGATTGCAATAAATGAAGAATTGATTAGTGATAAAGAAGATGATTTTAAAACAGAAAATAGCTTGATACTTGCAACAGAGATGAAGAAAGCATCTGATGTCCAAGAAGAAACAAAGATGCAAAAAGAAATTGGTTATGATGTTAAATATTTAAACTATGACCAGATTGCTGATTACAATTTAAAAGCATATGGTGGCCTATTATGTGGACCAGATATTAACCTAAATCCCTATGCCTTTGTACTTCGTTTGCTAAAAACCGCTGTTGAAAATTATAATTTAGAAATTGTAGAGGGTGTAAAATTTATAAAATGTGAGAAGATAAATGATGAAAATATTGTCAGTCTTGAAATAGGTGGACAGAAAATAAATAAATCTTACAAAAAGATTGTAATTGCAACAGGCTACAATCCACCTAATCAATTTAAGAAAAACCTTGAGAATGTTGAAATTTATAAAACCTACGTATCAGTTACTAACAAAGTAGAAGATAAAGGCTACGAAGATTTATTAGTTTGGGAAGTAAAAGATGCCTATACCTACTTTAAGAAAACTTTTGACAATAGACTTATGATAGGTGGATTTGATGAAAAATCTGATACGATAAAGGATAAGGATGTGGGAAAGAGAGATAAAGACCTAGAAAAAGGTGCTAATTCTATGCTTGTAGAAAAATACAATATAGAAACTAACTACTCCTACACAGCACTTTTTGGAATAAGCAAGGACAACCTGCCATACATGGGCATAGATCCAGAAAATGATGATATCTTTGTAATATGTGGTGTAGGCGGAAATGGTACTGTTTACTCGAAAATAGGAGCAACCATGGCAACAAAGTGGATAAAGGGTGAGTCTTTGGAAGAGTATGAGACATATAGACTTGGAAGATGAAAATGGATGAAATAAATTATCAAACATTTGATACTGAACTGATAAATCAAGTGTTAAGTATCTATGAAAAAAACGGATGGACAGCCTATCTTGATGATGTAGAAAAACTAAAAAGATCATTTAAAAATTCAATATATGTACTTGGAGCATTTGACGATGGATTACTTGTCGGATTTATCAGATGTGTAGGTGATGGTGAACATATAGTCTTTATCCAGGATTTAATTGTAGATCCTGATTATTATAGGCAAGGAATAGGGAAAAAACTATACAGCCTAGTCTCTAATCATTTCAAAGATGTAAGAACGTTTATGCTAATAACGGATGCTGATGATATCAGGTCAAATTCTTTTTACCAAGCTATGGGAATGACCGATAATAATAAAACTTGTCCATTAAAAACATATATAAGATAAAATTAGAAGAGGGAAAATATGAAAGAAGAAAAACAAAACAAAGTAGCTATCCAAGACACCTACGGTGAACGTTTCCAACATTGCTGGGGATGTGGAGTACAAAATGAAACTGGTATGCATTTGAAATCTTATCCAAGCGAAGATGGAAAAAGTGTGATTTGTAAGGTCATTCCAGATGAGAAATTTACAGGAGGAGTACCTCAAAACCTCTTCGGTGGTATGATTGCAATGATATTTGATTGCCATGGAACTGCCTCAGCAGCATACTTCAATCACAAAAACAAGGGATTAGAACTTACAGAAGAAACTGTAATTGGAAGATATATAACCGCAAGACTAGAAGTAGACTTCAAAAAGCCAGTACCAATGAATGAAGAAATAACTGTAATATCAACTTTAGAAGAGATTACCGACAGAAAAGCCATAGTAAATATGACCATGGAAGTTCGTGGAGAAAAGAGAGCAGAATCAAGAATTATTGCAGTTAGTGTGAAGGATAATATGTAGGAGGTAAAAATGAACAAAGAAGAGGTATTTAAATTTTTGGATTCAAAGGGAATTGAATATGTGAGATTAGATCATGAGCCAGTCTATTCTATGGACGACTTGGTAGGCATGGATTTGCCTGTAACTAACGCTGATGCCAAAAATGTATTTGTTTATGACAAAAAGAATGATAAATATTATTTAATAACTGTTCATGGGGATAAAAAAGCGAATCTTAAAAAATTCAAGAAAGATCATGGCATAAAATCCCTAAACTTTGCTGACAATGAACAATTAGCTGAAGTTCTAAATGTAGTTCAAGGTTCAGTAAGCCCATTAAGCATATTAAACGAGAAAGACCACAAAGTAGAATTTTATTTAGACAAATATTTTGACAAGGAAGACCAATTAATAGCCTGCCATCCAAATGAAAATACAGCCACAATTTGGCTTAAAGTGACAGATTTGATGGATTTAATAAGAGAAAATGGCAATGAAGCTAATTTCTTTTCTAACATAGATTTATTTTAACAAGTGGTGCTTAGAAAAATGGAAATAAAAGTAATAGAAGTAAAAGAACCTAGTAAAAAGGAGACTATTGCTAGAGAAATTCTTTTTAGTCTCCCGGAATGGTTTGGTATGCCAGAATCTATTGAAAATTATATAAAAGATTCTAGGGATATGCCATACCTTGTTGCCTATATTGATAGCAAGCTAGCTGGCTTTATTGTTTTAAATTCAACAAGCCCAGATACTGCAGACATATTTGTAATGGGTATCAAAAAAGAATTTCATAGGAAAGGAATTGGAAGAAAACTTAATGAAGCCTATGAAAGAATGGCTAAAGAATTAGGATTTTCATATTCACAAGTTAAGACTGTTCAAAGTGGACACTACCCTGAATACGATATAACAAATGATTTTTATAAGGCTATGGGCTATGTTGAACTTGAATGCTTCCCTGACATGTGGGATAGCTGGAATCCCTGCCAGATTTATATAAAAGATATCAAATAGTTAATAATGATAGGGGAGACTTTATGAGTAATTATCTTATAAGAGAAGCAAAAAAGGAAGATGCAGAGAAAGTTCTTCGCTATATTAAGATAGTTGGAGGTCAAACTAACAATCTTACTTTCGGAAGTGAGGGAATAGATCTCACAATTGATGAAGAAGAAAAAATTTTAGAGAATATATATAATAGTGATAAATCAATATTTTTACTTGTATGCCTTGAAGATGACATTATAGGTATTGGAAATATTTCTGCCAACAGCAAAAATAGGATGAAGCATAAGGCGGCTTTAGGTATTTCAATTAAAAGAGAATATTGGGGCCAGGGGATTGGACAGGATTTATTAACTAAATTAATAAAATTTTCCAAACAATCAGGTCTTGAAGCAATAGAATTAAGAGTTAGAAGTGATAATGAGAGAGCTATCAATCTATACAACAAATTTGATTTCAAAAAGACTGGAACTATACCATTAGATATGAAAATTGAAGGTGAGTATTTTGATACGGACTATATGTTTTTAGATTTAAGATCAAATTACAATCTATAGGGTATAATAAGATGATTAAAGTAGCGAATAAAAATGATTCAAAAACAATAGCTCAAATGGCAATAAAAATATGGGACAATGACTCGATAGAAGAATTAGAAAAAGAGTTTGATGATTTTGTCGATGATCCTAATATGGCAAGTTTTATCAAATATTTAGATGGTAAAGCTATTGGATTTGCCAATGCTTCTATCCGTTATGATTATGTAGAAGGTTGTGAATCTTCTCCGATTGGATATCTTGAAGGTGTATTTATTGACGATAATTATAGAAACAATAATTACGCTCGCCAATTGGTAGAAGCTTGTGAAAATTGGGCGAAATCGTTTGGGATAAAGGAATTTGCGAGTGATTGTGAATTGTCTAATTTAGACAGTCTTGCTTTTCATCTGGCCATTGGATTTAGCGAGGCAAATAGAATAATTTGTTTTAAGAAAGATGTGTAAAATAGGAGGATTTTATGGATAGCAAAATGGGGACTTGGGTAGGTTTGGGTTTGGCGCTTGGTGCATCAATTGGTTCGGCTAGAGGAAATGTACCGGTAGGTATCGGAGTGGGGCTTCTCTTAGGTGTAGTTGTAGGAATTATAAATTCCAAACAAGAAGATAAAAATAAAAAGGAATAAATTTTTTATTTGATAAGTGACACCGTGTCACTTATAATATTCTAGTGACATTTCGCAATTTTAAGGAGACTATGTTGGCAAAGGATACTTTTTATAATCTAGAAGAAGAAAAAAGGGCGAAAATTACAGAAGTTCTTATATCAGAATTTTCCCAAAAACCATTTGCTGATGTTAGCGTAAAAACTATCGTTGAAAGGCTGGGAATAGCCCGTGGAAGCTTCTACCAGTATTTTGAAGACCTAGAAAGATTCTTATTTTTATATCCTAGATTCCAAATGTTCAATATCTTATATTTGGTTTTTGTTTTATAGAAAAGATTTCCAATATAGATGGCACCCAAATAAGCAAGGCATATTATTATCCAAATCCAGATGTTGACGAGGATTACTTTATAATTAATGTCGGATCTTTTATTTTTGATAGGATCTCAGAGATTATAAAAAACAAATTGAAAGAAGAGAATAATGGATTTATTTAAAGAATTTTTGAGAAAAACTGGCATAGGAATAAAAGAATATATAAAATCATCTTTGATAACATCAGCTATATGCTTTGCATTGCTATTATTTGGTCTATACATAGGAAATGTGCCGTATTTTGGTCTCGTGGCCTTTGCCATTGCAGTAATTGATATGTTACCAGTCTTAGGCTCGGGAATAATTCTCATACCTTGGTCAATAATAGCCTTTGTTCAAACTAATAATAAGCTAGCTTTTATTTTAATAATTATATTTATCTTATCCTTTGTGATTGAACAAGTACTTCAACCATTAATCTTTGGAAAGAGTGTGGGTTTAAAACCTATCTATACCTTACTTATCACAATTATATCCATGATTATATTTTCTCCTGCCCTGGGTGCAATAATAGGATCTATAATTTCAATTATAATAGCTGTGATAATAGATATGAAAAACTCTCGTAGCTAGCGGGAGTTTACATGGCAATTCTTTGGTTGGTCATATCTAAGACTTTCGGGTCTATAGTTTCTAAGGCATTTTTCAATTTGTCTATCATTATATCTTTTTTATCCAAATGACCACTTACATTTACCATATTTACCATATGCCCAGATGAATACAATACTGTATCTGGCAAGTCTAGGTTTTCAAGAAGCGCAATTTGTTCTTCCAAATTTTCTCTGTTTGTAGTTTCTACAAATTCTCCGCGTTCTCTCATATAATATAGTGGAGATCCTTCCATAACAGCAGTACTCATCACATATACTCCAACTGGAGGATAGTAATTTAGAACTTTGGCAGTTTCTATAGCATTTTCTTTTGATTTTCCAGCGCCAGCTATGCCTTGCATTATTATTGCATGGTAGTCAATTTCAGCAGATTTCATCTTATCTAGGCCCCTGTAATATCCATCCAAATCAGTTCCTTTATTGATATAATCTAAAACTTTTTGATAACCTGTTTCAACACCAAACCACAGTTCATTGTAACCAGCTTCCTTAAGTTTTATCATATCTTCTTTGGACTTATTCTCTAAATTATAAAAAGAGCAATAAGCGGTTATGGTTTCTACTTCTGGTATGTGTTTTTTTATTAATTGAGAGATTTTAAGCAATCTTTCAGTCTCTAAAACAAATGGATCTCCATTTAATAAATATATCCTATCCATAGGCTTAAATGCTCTCATTGGAGACTTTGATAATTCTATTATATCTTCTTCAACATCTTCTAATGGTGAGATGCCAAATTTTGTTTTATTGTACATTGTGCAAAAAGCACACTTATTGTGTGAACACCCGTATGTTACTTCCAAAAGCGGAGTATAAGCTTCTAGGGGTGGTCTGTATACTTGTCCTGTGTAATGCATATTATTCCTTATATAATGTATTTAGGTTGTTAAAGGTAACCTATAACCCTTTTTCGACTAAGTATTATTCAGTTTTACTGTATAATATTGTTAATAGATAGAGTGTACTCGTTCCTTCCTTGAGATTTAATCTCGTACTTGAAAGAGTGAGTCCTCTAATCTTTTAACTGTTTACGAATAAGTTAGATGTTGACCCTTTCAGGGTACTTCGTATATACCATAAGGCAGTAACGTTATTAGATTTTGAGGTGTCTATCTAAAATACTTTTTTATGAGGTTTCAATTGTTTTATTTAGGTATTGATATTGGTAAAAATACTCATGTTGCTTCATTAGTTGATGACAAGAAAAAAGTTATTTTTAAAGCTTTTTCTTTTTCAAATTCCATTGATGGTGCTGAGAGTTTAATCCTTAAACTAGAAACTTTCAAAAATGAACTTGAAGTTGGTATGGAAGCTACTGGTCATTATTGGTTATCTCTATACTCTTATCTTGTTGAAAAAAACTTTACTGTTCGTGTTATCAATCCAATCCAAACTGACGGTTGGCGATGCGGTGTAGAAATCAGAAAGAGAAAAACTGATATTATTGATTCTCTTTTAATAGCTGATCTTCTTAGATATGGAGATTTCGTTGAGACTTCACTTTCTAATGAAGATTATTTGTCTTTGAGAAATCTTTCCAGATTTAGGTCCTACCTCATTTCTTCAATTGGTGATCTTAAAAGAAAAACTATTGCACTTTTAGATCAAGTTTTCCCTGAATATGCCTCTTCTTTTAGTAATATTTTTGGGAAGACCTCTAAGGAAATTCTTTCAAATTTCTCTACTCCTTCTGATTTTGAGGATATTAATTCTGATGGTTTGAATACTTTTCTTGAGTATGTTACTAGGAAAAACTATGCTTCTAAGAAGATTGATGAGCTTTCTAAAAAGGCTTCTTCTTCTTTTGGTATTAATTTCTGCCTGGACTCATTTAGTCTTCAGATCAAAATGCTTATTGAGCAAATTTCTTTTATTCAAAATCAGGTTTCTGATGTTGAGAATGAAATTGAGGTTTTACTTGAAAAACTTAATTCTCCAATTACTACTATTCCAGGTATCGGTTCTGTTAATGCAGCTACTATATTAGGTGAGATTGGTGATATTAAAAGATTTTCTAATCCTTCTAAACTTGTCGCTTATGCTGGTTTGGATGCTAGCGTTTCTCAGTCTGGAGAATATGAATCTACTTACAATCATATGAGTAAAAGAGGTTCTCCTTACTTAAGGCGTGCTCTTTTTCAATCCGCTCTTAGAGCTGAATTTTGTGACCCTGTTTTTTCTGATTATTATCAGAAGAAAATCAGTGAAGGCAAGCATCATTTAGTTGCTACCAATGCAGTTGCTAGAAAGCTTTGTCATACTATTTTTGCTGTTCTTACTAAGAATGAACCTTATCAAGTGCAGAGTTAGTTTTTGCTTAACTGTTTACAAATTTTTGAAAAAGGTTCTGTAAATGACGAGCTTTGCTCGGGCGTAGCCTTTACCATTTACTGGTTCTTTTGAAAAAATACAATTTCACTAGCAAAAACTTTATGATCCCTATTTTTAATCTTAAACTTTAGGGTGCTTTTTCATGCTTATTTTTATTCATTTTTTATCAATATCTTTACTTATATTTTCTTTGTTTCACCTCTTGACTTTTAATAGTTAGTCTTTCTTTTAACATACTATACTATATATAAATTATACTTACATTGACTAAAGATTATATAGACTAATTTTAAAATTGTGATAAAATATAAAATATTGAAATGTATCTGAAAAGGGGGATTTCATGTCAGATTATATTTTAAGCTCTGAATCAACCATAGATCTAGATCCTGTTTTTGTCGATCAACTTGATATTAGTATTATTAATGCTAACTATGAATTAAATGGCCAAGTATACTTAGATGATTTTGGCCAAAGTTTAGATATGAAAGTTTTTTATGATAATATGAGAAACGGTGCAAGCCCTAGCACATCTAGGATAAATACCAATACTTATGTAGAATATTTTAAACCGATACTTAAAAATGGCAAAGATATTATTCACTTATGCCTTTCATCAGGTATGTCTAGCCAATTTGATTCTTTAGTTCATGCACTTGAGATCCTAAAAGAAGAGTTCCCAGAAAGAAAGATGTATGCTGTAGATTCTGTAATGGCATCAGCTGGTTTTGGTATGCTTACTTCAAAACTTGCTCAGCTGAAAAAAGAAGGAATGGATATTGATAGCCTATATAATTGGGCAGAGGATAACAAGAGACATATCATAAATTACACTTCAAATGAGAACTTAGAATATGTTGCTAGGGGAGGTAGGATATCAAAAACTGCTGCTACTCTTGGTGGCATGCTTCATATAAGCCCACTAATAGAAGTAGATGATACAGGTCATATGATAGTTACAAGTAAAATTAGAACTAGGAAGAAGTTATTAAAAACAATCGTAGAAAAAATGGTGGCAAATGCAAATGATGGCCTAGATTATAATGATCAGATTTATATATCTCATGCTGATAATATTGAGATAATAGAAGAATTAATAGAATTAATTAAAGAAAAGTTTAAAAACCTAGATCAAGAAATCAAAGTTTCAAATATAGGTCCAACAATAGGAAGCCACATAGGCCCAGGCGCCTTTGCAGTATTTTATTGGGGAGATGAGAGAATGGTTGGATTCAAAAAATAAGTCCATGGGGACTTATTTTTTATTGCTTCACTTAAGTGAGTTGAGCGAACGGATGTGAGCGAAACAAAAAACCACCTGCTGTGCAGGTGGAGGAATTAAGCTTTAGCTTCAAGACCAAAAAATTCTCACTTGTAATATAATTGTGATAACCACATGCACAATAAAAACAAGGAGAATAAATTGGACAACAATAGTTTATCACATACAAAATGGAGATGTAAATATCATATAGTATTTGCCCCTAAATTTAGAAGACAAGAAATATATGGGAAACTAAAAAAAGACA
>NZ_HG003685.1:40501-405667 GCF_000312365.2 Anaerococcus provencensis
TACAGTAGGGCGAAATGAGAAAATGATAAAAGAATATATACAAAATCAACTAAAAGAAGACTATTATGCGGATCAAATAAGTATCAAGGAATACTATGACCCGTTTACGGGAGAGTCAGTAAAAAGAAGCAATAAATAAACTGCTTAAGCAGAAGCTGAGAAAGTGGTGCATGTGGAGATAATACTCGGAGCCCCAATAGGGGCGTGCCGGTATTCGCGCCTTCTAGGCGCTGTGGAAACTACCAGCTAAGCTGGTAGTTCTGATTTAAATATTAACTTGTCTATTCTACCATCAAAATACACAAAATCACCCTCAGGATAGTGCCAAATAATTTGAACATGGTCGATGAAATTGATTCCCTGGTCATATTTCTTATATGAAAGTATATTAGCACTCCAGGCAATATTATCGATACTTCCATCATCTTTAACAGCTGGCCTATCTTCAGTATAAAATCTGGTCATTTCATAATTTTCATTAAAGGTAAAAATACCACTTACACTAATACCCCCATCGCTTATGCTGGCTTTAACATTAAATGGATCTATTTCTTCAAAACTGATATTTTTGTTATATAAAATACTAGAAGGTACAAACAAAGATTCAGAAAGATATGTACAAAGTGCCCCCTGATCCATTTTGTCACCTTTTTGGTGAAATAAAGTTAACATTTTTCCAAGCATACCATGCATGCCGCCTCTACCATCTATGTAGTAGTCATAACCTTCAAATGGAATACCGAAGATACTACTTTCCACAAGAGCTATACGGTTTGGTCTATGGGCAAAATTGTACTGGCTGTAATCTATCTTTAATTTGCGTTCAGGACTTTGAGCAAAGTCAACATTCTTATATTCCATATATGCATAGTCCATTTTTTCTTTACCTATAAAACCATTATTTTCCATATATTTTACTATAGCATCAGGAAAATCTGAGAAATCTTCCCTGCTAAAATATTCATTTTTCTTATTTGTTTCATTATTCAAAGCCTTAAAATCACTATTAAAATTATTTTTAAGTGGGGAATAGGATATGTTAAAATAAACTAGAAAAATTCCAATCACTATAATTAAAATTCCCAAAACTACCATAATTATATTTTTACTTCCCTTCATTTAAATCTACTCCATATTTTTCAACCTTTTCCAGGCCCTCATAAAATTTACCTATAAATTTACATGCTTCTACTAATTCTGATTGGGTGAAATTTTCAAAAAGTAAATTCAAGGTCATAAGATTTTTATCTTCCATTTTTTTTGAATAACTTTCAAATTTTTCAGTAGGAATAATGTTTATAGAATTGTTATCGCCTTTCACAAGCCTTATGAAGTCTTTTTTTATTAGGGGATTTGCAAGTTTTCTCACGTTTTGCCTAGAACAACCCATAAGCCTGCCTATTTCACTTAGGTTTTGGATCCCATCTGTTGATGATGCGATTGCAAGCATTAGCCATTGTTTCATTGTAATATCTGTTTGGATTTTTTCGCATGCCGTTTGAAGCCTATTTGCAATAATAAATACATTTGCAAATATGAATTGTTTATTTTTTATGTTTTCCATATTAGCTCTCCTATAGTAGTAACTAGTTACTACTATAGTATATAAATTTTATTATATTGTCAATACATATTAAATTTTATATAATATAGCTAATAGAATAACTTGTTGCAACAGTCAAATTAAATGGTTTGTATATATTGGAGTAATTTATGAAGAAAATTATAAAAAATATTTTACTAGGGCTATTAGCATTATTGATTCTTGTATTTTTAGGATTTACTGCATTTATTGGTAGACAAGTTTTTAAAGGATATACTAACGCAACATCCAGAGAAGAAACTATTAAGTCAATAAAAGAATATAAGGATTCTTATGCTAAGATTGTTGACAAATATAAGGTCTCAAAACTTAAAATATCAAAAGATAGTTCTGATATTAAAGTACCGGCTATTTTGGTACAAAAAGAAGGCAACCAAAATATAGCAGTCCTTGTTCATGGCATGGGTGGGACCAAAGAATCTATGGCTTTTTTGGTGGAAGGGTTTTTGGATATTGGTTATGATGTTCTTGCTTATGATCAAAGGAATTCTGGTGAAAATATGGCAGATTATAATACTTTTGGAGTACTGGAATCTGATGATACACTTGCAGTTTTGTCCTATATAGTTCCTAAGTACAAGGAAAAATACCAAGATGCCAAGTCAATCTTGTGGGGAGAATCATATGGGGGACTTACAAGCATTATTGCGGCAGGTCGCGAAGATTATTATATAGATTATTTGATTTTGGATTCTAGCTTGTCTGATGGCAGAATTCTACTTGAAAAAGTGATGGAAGAAGCTACAAAAGGTCAAGACATACCTATGTCATATCTTATGGCAGCCGGGGACTGGTATTCCAGATTTGCTCTTGGGATTAAATTTAGTGATTTTGATGGCTTAAAATGGATTAAAAACGTAAGAAAGCCAGTTCTTATTACAAATTCAAATGACGATACACTGACTCCACCTTATATGGCAGAAGATATATATAAGTCCATAAGCCACGATAATAAGGAACTTCACCTGGTGGATGGATACAAACATGCGTCTTTTCCGAAAAATGCCAATGATGAATATATGAAAATAGTAGAAGATTTTTTAAAAAAATATGAAAGTCAAAGTGAGGATGTAGATGAGAACTCTCAGTGATTTTAGATATAGGGATTTTTACTTGGCAAGCTTGATATTTGTTTTATTTGGTCTATCTTTAGATTCTATAACAAATATTTACCAAGGGATGTTAAATATTCTGACTTCTCCATCTGTCCTAGTGTCTGATTATATGGAGATAGGAGGAATGGGAGCAGCTTTTGTAAATGCTGGCCTAATGCTTCTATTTTCTGTTTTTGTTGCTGATAAAAGTGGGGCAAGGCTTACAGGTGCGCTCATATCTGGCTTATTTACTGTGCTTGGATTTTCATTTTTTGGTAAGAATGTTTTAAATACAATTCCATTAATGGTGGGAGTCTACTTATATTGTATGTACAAAAAGCTAGAAGTATCAAATTATATGCATGTTATGTGCTTTGTAACAGGCATTAGCCCAGTGGTATCTTTGTTTTACTTTGGCTTAAATTTTAGCATAATAACAGGCTTTATATTAGGCGCTCTTGTCGGTATCTTGGTAGGTTTTATAATAATTCCTATTTCGGCAAACATGATTGCCTTTCATGATGGGTATTCACTATACAATGTTGGCTTTAGCCTTGGCATTATAGGAATAATTATTGCTGGAAATTTGAGGATGTTTGATAGGATTATTCCAGAAGTTAATATAATATATACAGGCAGTGATTTGTATCCTTTAGTTTTTTTATCAATCATATGTACTATATTTGTATGCTACGGTCTGATAAAAAACAAAGGTCTAAAGGGTTACGGTAAATTGCTCAAACAAAGTGGTAGACTAGTAAGCGACTTCACTATTTTATTTAATAAATACTTGGTAATTTTTAATGTTGGCATAACTGGAATTATTTCTATCTTATACGTCAAAATCTGTGGGGGAGTTATAAATGGGCCAATATTAGGAGGTATACTCACTGTCATGGGCTTTAGTGTATTTGGTAAACATCCTAAAAATGTACTTCCTATAATGCTGGGAGTTCTAGTAGCTAGTATCTATAATAAGTATGATCCTTCTGGAACACCGGCTATATTAACAGCTTTATTTTCAACTACCATAGCACCTATTGCTGGAGAATTTGGAGTATTAGCTGGTATTTTTGCAGGATTCACTCATAAGGCTGTTGCTACAAATGTTGGTTTTATTCACGGTGGCATAAACTTATATAATAATGGACTTGCAGGAGGATTTGTTGCTGCAGTTTTGGTACCATTATTTAGAAATTTAATTGAGAGGTATAAGGATGAATAAAGAAAGAGAAAATGCACGTAGAATAGTAGATCTTATAATGCAATACTATACTTACCACGAATACTCTCATATAAATGTTGATATTTCAATAGATCAAGAAAGGACAAAGATAGTAGTAGAAGGCCAAATTAATCCTAGGGATGTCGATACAAGGGCGCTAGAAAGCGTATTTATGAACCCCAGAGTAAGTGAGTACGACCATTATTACGAAGGTTTGATGAATACTGCAGATATGGAGGAATTTAAGACTATAGGATACTTGATGGATGATGCTTATATTAATTTAGATGGAGGTATTCTATTAGTAAAACTTTATAGAAGACACTTAAAATAATAGCCATAAAAAATGAAGTGAACCTAAATTGAAAGGCTCACTTCAAAATTAACTGGCTATTTTTTTATTTGTTTTCTTTTTCTATAGCAGCTTGTGCAGCAGCTAGTTTTGCTATTGGAACTCTAAATGGAGAGCATGAAGCGTAGTCAAGTCCTACATTGTATAGGTATTTTACAGTGTTAGGTTCACCACCGTGCTCACCACAAATACCTAAGTGAAGGTCTTTGTTTGTGCTTAGCCCTTTTTCAACAGCAGTTTCTACTAAGAAACCAACGCCTTTTTGATCTAGTACTTGGAATGGATCTTTTTCATAGATATCTTTTTCTAGATATAGTGGCAAGAACTTACCAGCGTCATCTCTTGATAGACCAAAGGTCATTTGTGTCAAGTCGTTTGTACCGAAGCTGAAGAAGTCAGTGATTTGAGCAATTTCATCAGCTGTTATTGCAGCTCTTGGGATTTCAATCATTGTACCTACTAAGTAGTCAATTTTTGTTCCTTTTTCTTCAAATACTTTTTCGATTTCATCGTTAACTTCGTCTATAACATATTTTAATTCATGAACATCATTTGAAAGTGGAATCATTATTTCTGGTACAACTTTGATTCCATCTTCATGGCAGTGAATAGCAGCTTGGATTATAGCACGAGCTTGCATTCTAGATATTTCTGGATATCTTACCCCAAGTCTTAGTCCTCTGAAGCCTAGCATTGGGTTAACTTCTTGTAGTTCAGCTATTCTCTCACGTACACGGTTTGGCTCAATACCTAAGTCATGAGCTAGATCTTTGATTTCAGCTTCTCCTCTTGGTAAGAATTCGTGTAGTGGTGGATCTAGAAGTCTTACTGTAACTGGTCTTTCACCCATTAGTGAATAGATTTGATAGAAGTCATCTTCTTGCATTGGTAGGATTTTATCAAGTGCTGCTTCTCTAGTTTCAAGGTCAGCTGCAAGAATCATTTTTCTTACTTGGAAGATTCTGTCTTCTTTAAAGAACATGTGCTCTGTACGGCATAGACCAATACCTTCTGCACCAAATTCTAGAGCTTGTTTTACATCTCTTGGTGTATCGGCATTTGTTCTAATTTTCATGTCTCTATATTCATCAACCCATCCCATAAATGTTTCGAAGTTACCTTCTAATTGTGGAGATTGAGTTTCAAGATTTCCAATATAAACCTTACCTGTAGAACCATCAATTGAGATTGTATCTTCTTTAGTATAGATATTTTCACCAATTCTCATGGTTCCTTCGTCTTCGTCAACGTGGATTTCGCTTGCTCCAGATACACAGCATTTACCCATACCACGAGCTACTACTGCAGCGTGACTTGTCATACCACCACGAGCTGTTAGGATACCTTGTGCAGATACCATACCTTCAAGGTCTTCTGGTGATGTTTCTTCACGAACAAGTATTACTGATTCACCTTCAGAAGCTCTTTTTGCAGCGTCTTTTGCTGTGAAAGAAATTTTACCAACTGCAGCTCCTGGAGATGCTGCAAGTCCTGTTGCTGCTGCTTCGTTTGTATCTTTAGCTTTATTTGTAAATGTAGGGTGGAGTAGTCCATCTAAGTCTTTTGGGTTTACTCTTAATACTGCTTCCTTTTTGTCTAAATGGCCTTCGTTTACTAGGTCAACGGCTACTTGAACTGCAGCTTGAGCTGTTCTCTTACCATTTCTGGTTTGAAGTAAGAATAGTTTACCTTCTTGGATGGTAAATTCCATATCTTGCATATCTTGGTAGTGGTCTTCAAGTTTTTTAGCTGTTGCAGCAAATTGTTCATAAACTTCTGGCATTGCACTTTCTAGGGTGTGGATTTCTTGAGGAGTTCTTACACCAGCAACAACGTCTTCACCTTGAGCATTGATTAGGTATTCACCAAATAGTTGGTTTTCACCTGTAGCTGGGTTTCTTGAGAATGCTACACCTGTTCCAGATGTATCGCCCATGTTACCGTAAACCATGGTTTGAACGTTAACTGCTGTACCCATTGCATCATCGATGTCATTTAATTTTCTATAAAGGATAGCACGTTCGTTACCCCAAGATCTAAATACAGCTGATATAGCAAGGTCTAGTTGTTCTCTTGGTTCTTGTGGGAAATCTTCGCCTTTTAATTCTTTATATTTTGCCTTGTATTCTTCAACTAATTCTTTAAGGTCGTTGCTATCAAGCTCTGTATCAAGTTCTACACCTTTAGCTTTTTTCTTAGCTGTTAGAAGTTTTTCGAAGTTATTTTTGTCAAGTTCCATTGCAACGTCGGCAAACATTTGGATAAAACGTCTGTATGAGTCGTATGCAAATCTTTCATTGTCGGTTTTTTTAGCAAGACCGATAACAGCTTGGTCATTTAGACCCAAGTTAAGGATAGTATCCATCATACCTGGCATGGAAATTGGTGCACCAGATCTTACTGAAACTAATAGTGGATCTTCAGTTGAACCAAATGTTTTTTCGTTAGCTGCTTCTAAGTCTTTGATGTGGTTTGTTACTTCTTCGTTTAAGCTTTCCCATAAAGCTTTATCTTCTTTGTAAAATCTTGTACAAGCTTCTGTTGTGATGGTAAATCCATATGGAACAGGTATTCCTAAATTGGTCATTTCAGCCAAGTTAGCACCCTTACCACCAAGTAAGGCTCTCATTTCCTTGTTACCTTCGTTAAAATTATAAACAAATTTATCAGCCATATTATCTCCTTTCAATTAATAACTTTTTCAATATTACTGATGATATAATCGGATGTTTCTTCTATTGATTGATTAGTGACATCTATGATTTTACAATCCAAATCTTTCATTATTTCTTCGGCATAGGCAAGTTCTTTTTTGATATATTCTACATCACTATAAGTTGAGCTTTTGGCTAAATGCATGACATTTAGCCTTGCTTTTCTAAGTTGAGCCAATCTATCATAATCCATGGTTAAGCCAAAGATTTTTCTAGAATCAATCTCAAAAAGTTCTTTTGGAACCTTAGAATTTAGGACAAGTGGAATGTTTGAAACTTTGTAGCCTATACTAGCAAGATATACTGAAAGTGGGGTTTTAGATGATCTAGAAACACCAACTATACAAATATCACAATATTCTAGCCCCCTAAAATCCTTGCCATCGTCATATTTGATAGCAAAATCAATAGCATCAATTCTCTTTGAACTATGGTAAATCTTATCATCTTCTAAATAATCCTTGTTAGTAGGGTTGATTCCTAGATAATTGCTAATTTTATTTAGCGAGTAGGATGTGAAGTCAATTGATAAGATAGAATAGTCCTTGCAAAATTCTTTTAGGGCTTTGTTATGGCCTGGGTTGTTTAGAGAATTAAAAATAATCTTTAGACCTCGATCTTTGTCAACTTCTTCGAGTATATTTCTAAGACTTTTTTCATCATGGATATTTACATATAAGTTTTCTTTATAACCAACATTAAATTTTTCCATAGCATTTCTGGATAGTTGAGTAATACCTACTCCATCTGTATCGGAAATAATGTAAACAAATAATTCCATAAATTTCACCTTTCTCTAACCCTATTGATATTATAACACAAAATTAAAATATGAAAACAATTGCTAGTAAATAATTTAACATATCTTAGAAAAAACAAGATTCTAGACCAATAGTATATATAATAAGCTTGCAAATATTTTCAAAGAATTAAAACTTTTTGACAAAAAAGATAAATGAAATATAATATTTTTAGTTAATAGGAAATATTAAAAGAGGAGTAGAAGGTAAGATTTTTTAGAGAGAAGATGGTTGGTGCAAATCTTTAAATTGACCCTTTGAAGGTTGCTTTTATTCATATTTCATGTGGCACGCATAAGTGCAAGAGAGAGTCTTTTTTATCAAAAGAAATTTAGGTGGTAACGCGATAACTCGTCCTAGAGCTATTGCCTTGCCACTTTTTTTAAGGAGAAATTTATGGACACAAAATATAATCCTCTAGGATTTGAAAAAGAAATTTACCACAAATGGGAAGATGGTGGATACTTTAAGGCTGATGTAAACAAGGACAAGAAGCCATTTACTATAGTAATGCCACCACCAAATGTAACAGGACAACTTCACCTAGGCCATGCTCTAAACAATACTATCCAAGATATTATCATTCGCTATAAAAGAATGGCTGGCTTTGAGGCCCTATGGATACCTGGCACAGACCACGCTTCTATATCTACAGAAGCAAAGGTTGTTGGGAAGATTCGTGGTGAAGGTCACACTAAGAAAGACCTAGGCCGCGAGAAGTTTTTAGAAGAAGCTTGGGCTTGGACAGAAAAATATGGTGGTACAATCAAAAAACAACTAAGAACCATAGGAGTTTCTTGTGATTGGGACTACGATAGCTTTACCATGGATGAGAACCTAACTCGTGCTGTTAAAAAAGTTTTCAAAAAAATGTACGATGATGGTCTAATTTATCAAGGCAACAGGATTGTAAACTGGGATGTAGAAGCAGAGACAGCTATATCTGATGCAGAAGTTTACCACGAAGAAAAAGAAGGTAATCTTTGGTATATCAAATACTTCTTTGAAGATAGCGAGGATTACATCACAATAGCAACTACTCGTCCAGAAACTATGTTTGGCGACCTAGCAGTTGCTGTAAACCCAGAAGATCCTAGATTTAAGGACAAAATAGGCAAAAATGTAATACTTCCAATTGTCGGTAGAAAATTACCAATAATAGAAGATTCCTATGTTGATATGGAATATGGTACAGGTTGTGTAAAAATAACCCCATCCCATGACCCAAATGACTTCGAAGTTGGAGCTCGTCATGACCTCGGCCAATGCGTAGTAATTGACACAAAAGGACACATAAAAGATGGCTATGGAAAATATTCTGGACTAGAAAGGTATGAGGCACGTAAGGCCTTAGTAGCTGAACTTGAGGAAGAGGGATATTTAGAAAAAATCGAAAGTCTAACACATGCTGTAGGTTATAGCGAGAGGACAAATGTTGTAATCGAACCACTTATATCAAAACAATGGTTTGTAAAAATGGATGGCCTTGCTAAAATGGCTATTGATGCTTACGAAGATGGTGAACTTAAACTAATACCAGAATCACTAGGTAAAACTTACATGAACTGGCTAAACAACATTCGCGATTGGACTATATCTCGTCAACTATGGTGGGGACATAGATTACCAGTATTCTATACCGATGATGGAGAAATAATAGTTTCAGAAGATGAGCCAGATGAAAATGGAATGCTTGATGGTGTTCATGTGACCCAAGAAGAAGATACACTAGATACTTGGTTCTCATCAGCCCTTTGGCCATTTGCAACACTTGGTTGGCCAGAAGAAAATGAGAAGCTGGACTACTTCTTCCCAACAGATATCCTCATAACAGGTTATGACATAATATTTTTCTGGGTAATCAGAATGGTATTCTCATCCCTTTACACAACAGGCAAAGTGCCTTTTGACCACGTATTATTTACAGGCCTTATCCGCGATCCACAAGGACGCAAGATGAGCAAGTCCTTGGGCAATGGCGTAGATCCAATAGAAGTTGTAGACCAATATGGTGCTGATGCCTTAAGATTTACCCTAATCACAGGAAATAGTCCAGGCAATGATATGCGCTATGATGAAAAGAGAATTGTAGCAAGCAGAAACTTTGCCAACAAACTTTGGAATGCAAGTCGTTTTGTTCTTATGAATATAGAAGAAGGCGACGATTTAGACTTCTCAACAATCAAAAACCTAGAACTTGAAGACAAGTGGATATTAAAACGCCTAAACAATGTAATCGAAGAAGTTACAAAGAACCTCGAAAATTACGAGATAGGTTTAGCTGCATCTAGGATAGAAAACTTCATCTGGGAAGAATACTGCGACTGGTATATAGAATTTGCTAAGTTAAGATTATATGGAGAAGACGAAGAAGCTAAGGCGGATGTAAAGAAAGTTTTACTATATGTTCTAAACAAAATGATTGCCCTACTTCATCCATTTATGCCATTTATTACAGAAGAAATTTATTCAGCCCTACCAGACAAAAAAGACATGCTAATTGTTGAAGAATGGCCAAGATTTGAAGAAAAATTTGAATTTATCAACGAAGAAGCCACAGTAAATTCAGCTATCGAAGCTATCACAGCAATTAGAAACCAAAGAGCAACTCTAAATGTAGGTGCAAAAACCAAACAAAATTTGATAATCCTTGCAGAAAATGAATCATACAAGAACTTACTAGATGAGCTTAAAGATCAATTTGTAAATCTTGCAAATGCCGGAGATGTAAAAGTTTTATTAAAAGAAGAATTTAATGAAGACAAAGAAGGCCTTGTAAACCTTGTATTTAATGAATTTACTGTACTAATGAGTCTTGATGATTTGATGGATTATGATAAAGAAAGAGCTCGTCTAAATGATGAAATCAAGAGACTAGAAAGTGAAATAAAAAGGGCAAGTGGCAAACTAAACAATCAAAACTTCGTAAACAAGGCTCCAGAAGCTGTTGTTAATGAGGAACGTGAGAAACTTGCCAACTATGAAGACTTATTAGAAAAAACCAAGGCTTCACTAGAAGAAATAAGAGATAAGTAATGTATGAAGATTTTTCCTATATATATGACAAACTAAGCTTTGATATAGAATATGAGAAATACGCTCAAAATATCTTAAGTCTAGTAGAAAAAAATAATATAAAAAAAGATAAGATGCTAGAGCTTGCAGCAGGTTCTGGCATGCTTACAAATTTTTTCTTTGATGAATTTAAAGAGATAGATGCCCTTGACATATCAACAGATATGCTAAATGTATTTGCAGAAAAATATGACAATGACAATGTAAATTTGATTTACTATGATATGGTAGAATATGAAAATCCTGGAGCCTACGACCTGATAGTAATACTCCTAGATTCCATAAACTATGTCACAAATCCCAAAGACTTGGAGAAATTAATAGCAAATTGTTACAAAAACCTCAAAGAGCATGGACTCTTGATTTTAGATATCAATTCCGAGTATAAGATGCGTGAAATCTTTGGATCAAACTGCTATGTCTACGAATACGAAGATATATTCTACACCTGGGATAATTTCATGGAAGATGATCTAGTAGATATGCACCTAAACTTCTTTGTAGAAAATGAAGACGGATCCTACAAAAGAATCTATGAATACCAACAAGAAAGGGTATATGAGAGGGAATATATAAATAATATTTTACATCAAAAAGGATTTAAAGATGTCAAAATGTTTGACGAAGATACTATGGATAGGGTGGATGATCAAACAATGCGCATCCTATTTCAAGCAGTAAGGAAATGACATGGAAACAGGAATAGTTAAATTTTTTGATAATAAAAAAGGATATGGTTTTATTCAGTCATCTGATGGAATTGACTATTTTGTTCACTTTACTAGTATTATATCTGATGATGACTACAAAAAACTTGACCAAGGTGATAGGGTTTCTTTTGATGGAGAAGATGGGCCAAGGGGGCCTTCTGCTATCAATGTGAGAAAAATGGAGGATGATTTATGAGTGCAAAAACAATTTGGATTATAATAGCCATATTAATTCTCTTTCCTCAATTTTATTACTTTAAAATTACTAGAGATTTTGAAGGGGTTAGGAATACTAGAAAGTATTTTATTAGGAATAAGAGAATTTTTGATGATCACCAAGAGATTTATCTTACAAATTACGATGGCCACGATATTTTTCTAAGGCTCTACGAAGTGGCCGAACCCAAGGCAATAGTACATATAATCCATGGTATGGCAGAGCATTCTTATAATTATATAGATTTTATAAAGTATCTAAATGCCAATGGGTTTACAGTCGTTGCCCACGATCATAGGGGCCATGGTAAGAGTATTTCTGAAAAGTATCCAACTGGCTATATGAGACTTACAGAAGAAGTCATTAATGACGTCTATGCTGTAAATTCATTTGCTAGAGAAACTCATCCGGGCCTAAAAGTTTATATGATAGGACACTCTATGGGTTCTATGATTTCAAGACTTTACCTACAAAAGTATGACGATACTATAGATAAGCTAGTACTTACTGGAACTGTTGAACATAGCAAGGTTGCTGGATTTGGACTTTTTCTAGGTAATATTATCACTTTCTATTTCAACAAATATCAGCCGGCTATCTTAAGCCCACTTTTGCCAGGATTTAAGGGTGATGACACTTGGATTTCCTATAATATGGACAATGTTATTAACAAGAGAAATGATAAGCAAAGAGTCCAAACCTTCTTAGAGCGTGGTGTGGTTACAATTATAGATATGAATAATAAGATGTCGAAAGTCAGAAGATACATGGTGAAAAACCCGGAATTAGAGATTTTATCTGCAACAGGCGCAGATGACATAGTAACAGGATCTGATAAGGGCCTTGAAGATAGCATTAATACTCTTAAAAAAGCAGGCTATACAAATATTGACAATGTTGTTTATGATCATATGCGCCACGAAATACTTAATGAAGAAGATAGGTCTATAGTTTATCTAGATATACTAGAATTTTTTAATATGTAGATTGAAGAAAGCTCCGATTGAGGAGCTTTTATTTTGTCAATTTATAATCGTAATAAGCTACTCCTGGTGCGATAGTTATATCATCAATACCTGCTCCTTGTAAGATGGACGCGGCATAGGAACTGCGATTATTGGTCCTACAATGTAGTACTATTGGCTTATCTAAATTTCTAAATTCATCAATATGCTCTGAGACTTCATCGTAGGGAATGTTGATAGCTCCCTTGATATGACCAAGTTTGTACTCTTCCTTGCTTCTAACATCATAAATAACATAAGAATCCAAGTTATTTTCCAAGTCGCTTCCGCTAATTTCTTTAAAGTTCATATTCTCCTCCTAAAAATAATATACTTCATTTTATAATTGTATTTATAGGTAATATTTATTATAATTATACTGTAGTGTTTATTTTTAAAATATGCTACAAGAGGTTAAAATCTTAACAAAGAACCTAGAAGATTCTATAAGGTTAATGATGAAAAACAATTAAAATAAAATTATAATTATTGACATTTTCTAGTTTTCATTTTAAGATTATATAAATATTTTAAAGGAGGATTTATATGGAATATTTAAAACTAATTGGTATTCTGATAATTGTACTTGGCTTTATTTTCAAATTAAATATTGTATTCACAGTTATTTTATCAGGATTTATCACAGCTTTAGTATCTGGAATTTCAATAGGAGAATTCCTTAGTATACTTGGCGAAAACTTTGTCAACCAGAGAATAGTAACCTTATTTATAATTACCTTGCCGGTAATAGGACTATCGGAACAATTCGGATTAAAACAATCTGCAGAAAAAATTGTTAAAAAACGCGACAACCTTTCACCTGGAGCATTGTATAGTGTATATCTACTATTTAGGGAACTAGCAGGATTTTTCTCAATGAGAATCTATGGTCTTGTACAATTTGTAAGGCCTATTATCTTCCCAATGGCAGAAGCATCATATGAGAAACAAAGTGGTAAATTAGAGAAAAAAGATAGCGAGAAATTAAAATCAAGAGCAGCTGCTATGGAAAACTTTGGTAACTTCTTTGCTCAAAATACCTTTATAGGTGCAGGCGGGGTTTTGCTAATAGTTGGTCAAATGGAGTCTCTTGGATATCCTGTGACAAATGCTGATATTGCAGGCAAATCACTACCAATTGCTATAATTTGTTTAGTACTCGGTGTCATCAAAAACATCATTGATGATAAGAGAATGAAAGGGGGCAAATAATGACAATGTTTGGAATGCCAGCTGAAGAATTCTTTGCGAAATTTTTGGAATTTATTTATGTCCTAATTGGCCTACAATTTTTCTATACTGCTTATAGAGTTTTTAAGGCTGAGGATAATGATAAGAAAGTGACAACAATGGCCTTTTGGATAATACTTGGTGTATTATTTGCCTTTGGTAAACTAATCCCACCAATGGTGGCAGGTGCACTTGTAGTAGTAATAGGAATTATTTCATTAATCAATGGTATTGTAGTCAAAGGTGCAATAACTAATGATGAAGCTACAGAAATTGAAGGATCAAACAGACTTGGTAACAAGATTTTCATACCAGTAATTGTTATGGCAGTCCTTGCAATAATATTAGCAAAACTTATACCAGAATCAAGCTCATCAATCCTTGGCTTTACCGCAATAGTAGCTCTTGTAATTATAATGATTATGACAAAAACAAGTTTTGCAGGAATGATGAAACAATCAGATAGGATGGTTCAACAAGTTGGTGCAGTTGCAATACTTCCACAATTACTTGCAGCTCTTGGTGCAATCTTTGCAGCAGCAGGTGTAGGTGATGTAATAGCATCAATAATCGGTGGCATGATTCCAACTATTTCCCCATGGACAGGATCTATTGCTTATGTCCTAGGCATGGTAATATTTACAGCTATAATGGGCAATGCCTTTGCGGCCTTTACTGTTATTACAGCAGGAATTGGAGTTCCATTTGTTATAGCTCAAGGGGCAGATCCAGCTATAGCGGCAGCTCTAGCAATGACAGCAGGATATTGTGGTACCCTTCTAACACCTATGGCAGGAAACTTCAACGTACTACCAGTAGGTTTACTAGAGATGGAAGATAAAAATGGGGTAATAAAAGAACAGGCACTATTCTCTATACTTATGATAGTAGTTCACATACTATTGATGAGATTTTGGGCCTTTTAGGAGGTAATAATGAAAATATTAGTAACAGGATTTGATCCTTTTGGAGGAGAACCAACAAATCCAGCTATCGAATCTGTAAAAAGAATAGACGAAAAGATCGAAGGAGCAGAGATAATAAAGCTAGAAATACCAACAGTATTTCACAAGGCTGCTGATGTAGTTGAAGCAAAAATCAAAGAAGTTCAACCAGATGTGATCCTTTCAATTGGCCAAGCCGGTGGAAGATATGGTATAACAGTAGAACGTGTTGCAATCAACGAAGATGATGCTCGTATAGAAGATAATGAAGGCAACCAACCAATAGATGTAAAAATCAGAGAAGATGGCGCTCCAGCATATTTTGCAAGCCTACCAATCAAGGCTATGGTAGAAGAAATTAAAAAGGAAAATATTCCAGCAAGTGTATCAAACTCAGCGGGTACTTTTGTATGCAACCACATCATGTACCAAGACTTATACCTGGCAGAAAAATATGGAAATATAAAAGCAGGATTTATCCATGTGCCATTTTTGACGGAACAAGTTGTAGATAAGCCTAACACAGCGTCAATGAGCCTAGAGGATATAGTAAAAGGCTTAAATGCGGCTATAAGGGCCATTGTAAAATACGATGGCAAAAAAGATTTGGATGTAACGGGTGGAGCAACCCACTAGAAAAAGGGCCCAGTTGGGTCTTTTTTTGTGTGAGATTTTAATAAAAATGGGTAAAATAGGTATAAGATAATCATTAAATATTCATAGGAGGATATTATGGTACAAGAAAATGAAAAAAAAGTTTTCGAAGCTGGTGATAATCAAGAAGTAAACAAAAAATCAAACGAAGATGTTCCAATGAGCAATGGAGAAAACTGTGGAATCGTTGAGTTCGAAGGTAAAAGAATCAACACATGTGATGGTGAAACTATAGTAGAAAATGGTTACGAAAGCCCAGATAGATAAGATAAATATTTAAATAATTATGATTAAACTGATTATAATATCGAAAGATATTGTGGTCAGTTTTTTATTTTCATATAATCGTGATATAATGAATAAAACTTTATTAGGAAGGTTACTTATGAAAAAAATTAAAAAATTGATTATTATCAGTTTTCTGAGTATATTTTCATTCGCTAATTTAAACATAGCCAATGCGGAAAGCTCCGAAAAACAAAGTACAGATGTCAAAATGGCTCGTTTGTTTTTTGCTGGCGATGTTTTGCCACATATTAACTTTAATAACTATGCTAGAAATTATGGAGCAGGTGACTATAATTATGATAGACCCTTTGAAAAATTAAAAGATTATGTATCAAAGAGCGATTATTTTATGGTCAATTGTGAATTTACAACTCATCCAGACCTAGAACCTTCAGGATATCCAACTTTTAACTCAAATGGAGATATATTTAGAGCTTTAAGTGATATTGGGGTTGATGTTATAACTACTGCCAATAATCACTGTATGGATACTGGCCTAGATGGCCTAGACTATACAATTGATGCCATAAACAAAGCTGGTATAGAAAATGTTGGCACACAAAAAAATAGTACAGACAAAAACTACTTAATCAAGGATATAAATGGGATCAAGGTAGGAATACTCGCCTATGCTGAACAATTAAATGGCTTTGAATACTTGCTAGATTCTGCTGAGAAGCTGGCAAAAGTAAATATGATTGACGATGTCCTTATAAGAAGAGATATTTCTAATGCTCTCAAGGATGGAGCAGAATTCATCATAATTTATCCTCATTGGGGAGTTGAATACCAATCATACCCTGAAGAATATCAAATTGAACTTGCCCACGATATGATTGATTGGGGCGCAGACATGGTCATTGGTAACCATCCTCACGTAATTCAACCAAGGGAAGAATATGAGGCTAAGGATGGTCGCAAGGGGATAATTTATTATTCATTAGGAAATCTCGTTTCCAATCAAAATCACAATAATTTTGATGGAGACTATAGGGTAGAGCATGGTCTTTTGGTTGATACAATAATCTATAAGGGAGCTAATGATACAAAGGCAAAGATCTTAAATACGACCTATCATACTACCTGGGTGGGTACGATTTTTGATGATTATGGCCTGCTTAATAGGGCTTATGTGATAGATGAATACTTATATGGACAAAAAGATGATGTTACAGAAGATGATAGGTATCTGATGGGAATAGCAGAATCTATGAACTATGATACTATGCATACTATTGTAAGATAAGGACAAAATAAAGGAGCTAGCAAAAATTGCTAGCTCTTTGTTTTTGGTATGACGGGCATGTCATCAATCTGTGGTGAAAGTCCACGAAGGGCGTAGTTGCCAGCGAACCTCATAGCAATTCCCAAGGCTTGTACCGTGAGGTACAGGCGAGAAGAAGGGATAGCAAAATTGTAGCCTGACGAACAGAAACCTAATACTAAGGCTTGCACGGTGGACAAGCGAACCAAAAGTCGTGAAGTCCAAAAGGCAACCGTAAACCATGCAAGTAGATTAGGCAGGTAGACAAGGAAAGATTGATGGCTTATCCCGTGAGGTCTCACTAGCGAATAAGTAGTAGCAACGAATAGTGAGAAGTCAGCAAAAGCCATAGTAGTATTGAAGCCTTTGTAATAGAGGTGGAGCGAAGGGCTGAATAATTCAAAGTCAAATGGACTTGCAAAAGTCTGTATCCATATCCGACGAGAAAATCGTACCAAAGACGTAACGGCGGAAAAATTTCACAGGAGCTAGGAGTAAGAGGATACAGAGCATAACAAAGAAAGGAGACAATCCAAATGTCAGGACTGCTAGAACAAATACTCAGTAGAGAAAACATGTTTGCAGCACTAAACAAAGTGAAAGCAAACAAAGGAGCAGAAGGAATAGATGGAATATCCACCGAAGAAATAGACCAATATCTTAAGAACAACTGGGTAGAAATTAGAGACAAAATTCGAAGAAGAAAGTATAAACCAAAACCGGTCAGAAGAGTAGAAATACCAAAACCAAATGGAGGTGTACGCAATCTAGGAATACCAACAATAGTAGACAGAGTCATAGAACAAGCAATTGCACAAGTTCTAACACCAATAGCAGAACCACACTTTAGTGATAATAGTTACGGTTTTAGACCAAATCGCAGAGCACAACAAGCGATAGTGAAATTGCTTGAATACTTTAATGACGGATACACCTATATTGTAGACATAGATCTAGAGAAATTCTTTGACAACGTCCCACAAGACAAACTCATGACCTTGGTTCATAACCTCATACATGACCCAGACACAGAATCTCTAATTAGGAAATATCTTAATGCAGGAGTAATGATAAAAGGAAAATATGAAGAAACACCCAAGGGAACACCACAAGGAGGTAATCTATCGCCCCTTCTAAGTAACATAATGCTAAACGAATTAGACAAAGAATTAGAAGCAAGAGGGCTACACTTTGTGAGATATGCAGACGACTGCGTAATAACTGTAGGAAGTAATGCAGCAGCTAACAGAGTAATGGCATCAGTAACAAAGTGGATAGAAAAGAAACTAGGACTAAAAGTAAATGCAACAAAATCTAAAGTTACAAAACCAAGAAAGCTAAAATATTTAGGATATGGTTTTTGGAAAGACAAAGAAGAATGGAAAGCAAGACCACACAAAGAATCAATCCAAAGATTCCAAAGAAAGTTGAAACAGTTAACAAAGAGAAGCTGGTCGGTAGCAATGACTTATCGAATCAACAGACTGAATCAAGTAATTAGAGGGTGGATAAGCTATTTTAGACTAGGAGATATGAAGACGGTCCTTAGAAAGATAGATGAACGACTTAGAACAAGAATGAGAATAGTCATATGGAAGCAGTGGAAGACTAGTGAAAAACGCCTATGGGGACTTCGAAAGTTAGGAGTTCCGATGTGGATGGCAAAACAGTCAGTAGGATTTGGAGACCACTATCAAGCGGTTGCCAAAACCACAGGACTACATCATATAAACAAAGAAATCCTCGCAAAGCGAGGACTTCAAAGTTGTTTGGATTATTATTTGAATTAAAGAGACTGTGTAAAATTTTGTGTATAGAAACCTCCTGATTAGGGTAAAATCAACTAATCAGGAGGATTTTTTATGCCAAGAAAAAGGCCCGAATCAAGAGGAAGTAAGATAGCAAAAATGTTAATCGAAGAATACAAGCCTCAAAGCGCTCAAGACATTCAAGAAGTGTTAAAAGAACTTCTAGGAGACACTATGGAAGAACTTTTAAAGGCAGAACTTGATGAACATTTAGACTATGAATATGGGGAAAAACCATTATCACTCAATACAAGAAACGGTTCAAGTAAAAAAACTGTTAAATCATCCTATGGAAATATAGATTTAAATATTCCAAGAGATAGAGAAGGATCTTTTGAACCACAAGCATTAAAAAAGTACGAAAAAGATATATCTAATATAGAAAACCAGATAATATCGATGTACGCAAAAGGGATGACCACAAGAGATATATCAAGTCATATCAAAGATATTTATGGATTTGGCATATCTGAAACAATGGTAAGCAAAATAACCAACAAAATACTACCAACCATAGAAGAATGGCAAAATAGACCATTAGAAAAAGTCTACCCTATGGTATTCCTAGACGCTATACACTACCATGTAAGAGAAAACAACATAGTAGTCAAGAAAGCAGTATACATTGCATTAGGATACAATCTTGAAGGTTTCAAAGAAATACTAGGAATGTGGGTAGGAGAGAATGAATCAAGCAAATATTGGCTTTTAGTATTAAATCAGCTAAAAGAAAGAGGCCTTGATGATATACTAATAATATCGACAGACAACCTACCTGGCTTTAGCCAAGCCATAGAAGCAGTATATCCAAAAGCAGAAATACAAAAATGCATAATCCATCAAATAAGAAACTCAACAAAATATGTATCCTACAAAGACATAAAAGAATTAATGAAAGACTTAAAAGCAGTATACAAAGCACCAACAGAAGACTTAGCCCTAACTAATCTAGGCATCTTTGAAGAAAAATGGGCTAAGAAATATCCTATGTGCGTAAGCTCTTGGAAAAACAACTGGACAGAACTATCCACGTATTTCAAATATCCAGAAGGAATAAGAAAACTAATATACACAACAAATGCCATGGAAAACTTCAATAGACAACTAAGAAAAGTTACTAAAAACAAGACCATATTTCCAAATGACTATGCTCTACAAAAAAGTTTGTATTTAGCAATGGTAGATGCCTCAAGTAAATGGACAAGCAGAATACGTGGCTGGGATCAAATCTTATCACAATTATCAATATTTTTTGAAGGGAGGTTTTAAATAAGTAAAAAAATCGAGTATAAAATCTGCTGTAAATTTTCATGAAAATTTGACAGTTTATTAAAGTTGTGTAAAATTAAGACAAGCTCCATTCCTATAGGAATGGACATATATTGATACATAAAAAATGTATCAACCCTTACCCTTACTCAGGATTTAGGTTGATACACAAAATTATTTACATATCCGAATTAAACCGCTGTATGCCGAACGGCACGTACAGTGGTGTGAGAGGGGCTACATGTTGAGACTGTGTAAAATTTTGTGTATAGAAACCTCCTGATTAGGGTAAAATCAACTAATCAGGAGGATTTTTTATGCCAAGAAAAAGGCCCGAATCAAGAGGAAGTAAGATAGCAAAAATGTTAATCGAAGAATACAAGCCTCAAAGCGCTCAAGACATTCAAGAAGTGTTAAAAGAACTTCTAGGAGACACTATGGAAGAACTTTTAAAGGCAGAACTTGATGAACATTTAGACTATGAATATGGGGAAAAACCATTATCACTCAATACAAGAAACGGTTCAAGTAAAAAACTGTTAAATCATCCTATGGAAATATAGATTTAAATATTCCAAGAGATAGAGAAGGATCCTTTGAACCACAAGCATTAAAAAAGTACGAAAAAGATATATCTAATATAGAAAACCAGATAATATCGATGTACGCAAAAGGGATGACCACAAGAGATATATCAAGTCATATCAAAGATATTTATGGATTTGGCATATCTGAAACAATGGTAAGCAAAATAACCAACAAAATACTACCAACCATAGAAGAATGGCAAAATAGACCATTAGAAAAAGTCTACCCTATGGTATTCCTAGACGCTATACACTACCATGTAAGAGAAAACAACATAGTAGTCAAGAAAGCAGTATACATTGCATTAGGATACAATCTTGAAGGTTTCAAAGAAATACTAGGAATGTGGGTAGGAGAGAATGAATCAAGCAAATATTGGCTTTTAGTATTAAATCAGCTAAAAGAAAGAGGCCTTGATGATATACTAATAATATCGACAGACAACCTACCTGGCTTTAGCCAAGCCATAGAAGCAGTATATCCAAAAGCAGAAATACAAAAATGCATAATCCATCAAATAAGAAACTCAACAAAATATGTATCCTACAAAGACATAAAAGAATTAATGAAAGACTTAAAAGCAGTATACAAAGCACCAACAGAAGACTTAGCCCTAACTAATCTAGGCATCTTTGAAGAAAAATGGGCTAAGAAATATCCTATGTGCGTAAGCTCTTGGAAAAACAACTGGACAGAACTATCCACGTATTTCAAATATCCAGAAGGAATAAGAAAACTAATATACACAACAAATGCCATGGAAAACTTCAATAGACAACTAAGAAAAGTTACTAAAAACAAGACCATATTTCCAAATGACTATGCTCTACAAAAAAGTTTGTATTTAGCAATGGTAGATGCCTCAAGTAAATGGACAAGCAGAATACGTGGCTGGGATCAAATCTTATCACAATTATCAATATTTTTTGAAGGGAGGTTTTAAATAAGTAAAAAAATCGAGTATAAAATCTGCTGTAAATTTTCATGAAAATTTGACAGTTTATTAAAGTTGTGTAAAATTAAGACAAGCTCCATTCCTATAGGAATGGACATATATTGATACATAAAAAATGTATCAACCCTTACCCTTACTCAGGATTTAGGTTGATACACAAAATTATTTACATATCCTACATGTTAGCTCCTACTCGATCTTTATTATTTAAATTAGTTATTTCCTTTTGCGTCATCAGCTGCATCGTCAGCGTCTGTTGCATCTTTTGCTGCATCATCAGCTTTTTCAGCTGCATCGTCAGCTTCTTTTGCTGCGTCATCAGCTTTTTCAGCTGCATCGTCAGCTGCTTTATCAGCTTCGTCTTTTGCTGGTTCTTCTACTGCTGGTTCTGTTGTTGTTTCTGCTGGTTTTTCTTCAGTTTTGTTACCACAACCTGCAAATGCGAATGTACCGGCTAAAGCTAATGCTAATAATTTTTTATTCATTATTTTCTCCTTTCTTCCTTTGTGATGATAATTATATTTCTTCATAAGCCAAATGTCAAAGTTATATATAAATCATAAATAAATATAAAAAAAGCTCCTATTTTCATAAGAGCTTTTAGTAACTATTTGCTTATATCTGTCATTCTTCCATCTGTGCTTGGATTTATAGTTCCATTTGCTTTGATAGCTTCTTCGAATATATCAGAGATAAGTCCTCTTTCTTCGCTTCTAGTTTTTCCTTTAAACATTTCGTATCCATCTCCACCAATAGCCATAAAGTCATTAGTTGCTAGTGAGTAAGTTTTGTTTGGGTCAAGAGCTTCGCCATTAACTAATACTTCTGTTACTTTACTGCCGGCTTCTTTGCCTGAATCATATTTTACTGTCATACCAGCTATTTGTGGGAATTTACCAGCTTCGTTTGGTGTATCTGTTAGTCCGTGTTCTAGAGCAGCTAGGATATCAGCACCTGTAACTTCGATTTTTACTAGGAAGTTGGTGAATGGGAATACTGTAAGTACATCGCCTTTTGTAATGTCACCTTTAACTATAGATTCTCTGATTCCACCACCATTAGTGATTGTGACATCTGCGCCGATTGAATCTTTCATAGCATCAGCGATGAAGTCACCTAGGTTAGTTTCTTTTGTTCTAACATTGCCACGAACACCGTCAAGGTCAACATCTGTCATACCAACTTTTTGGCTTAATACATCTTTATTTGCATCGTTGTATTTATTAATTACATCAAGAATTTCTTGGTTAGCATTGATGTGTTGCATTTTTTTGTATGGGTGAAGTTTAGCAAATTTAGCATTAACCTTATTATCCTTGTCCACAAGAAGTGTCACTTCGCCAAGGTTATAGCCGTGTGCTCCTGTTTGTGCAATAAGGGTTGTTTTTTCGATTTTTCCTTCGTCAAGTTGGCTGTGAGAGTGACCATCTATGATTACATCGATTCCATCAACATTGTCAGCAACTTTTGTAGATGTATCTTCACTTTCTTCGTCTATACCAAGATGAGATAGACAAACAACTATGTCAGCACCATTAGCCTTTAAGTTTTCAACTTCTTTTTTTGCTACTTCTACTGGATCTTCAAATGTTAATCCTTCGGTATTTACTGGAGAAGACTTTGTCTTAGTTTCTGGAGTGGAAAGTCCGAATATACCAACTTTAACACCATTTATTTCAACAATTTGACTGCCGTCAAGGATTTGATTTCCATTTTCATCAACTACATTAGAGCCAAGGATTGGATAATTGGCAAGGTCTTTCAATTCTAAAAGTTTCTTGTAGCCGTAGTTATAGTCGTGGTTACCAGCTGTCATAGCTGTAAGGCCCATTTTATTTACTGCTTCTACAACACTCTGTCCTTGGGCAATATTTGCAAAGATTGTTCCGTGTAATGTATCTCCAGCATCTAGGAGGAGGGCATTATCATTTACATTTTTGTAATCATAGAAAGTTTTGATTTTAGCATAGCCGATCTCACCATTTTTTGCGTTTTCTTCAACTCTGCCGTGTGTATCATTGTAGTGGATTAGACTTATTTGTTTTAAGCCACGCATAGAATAAAGAAGATTAGTAGCTTCACTATTTTCTGGGATAGATGAATTTAATAGTTCTGTTAATGAACCTTTGATAGACTCAACTGTTTTTGGAGTAAGGTCAAAGAGCATAAATATAGCTTCTTGATAAACTTGGTTATCAAAAACTGATTGATCCAAATCTTTAATAGTTTTGGATTCGTTAGCTCTTTCTGGTCTGATGCTTTCAATCACATCTTTACTTTCTGCAAGAAGGGCATCTGATTCAGCAATTTTTTGATTGAGAGAATCTTTGATATTTGCTGTTGTAGCAGGTGCATCTTTTAGTAACATTTTGCTTGCTTTATTAACAACACTGTTGTTGAAGTATGAATTTTCAAATTCTACTTTTTCTGCCTCAGTCAAACTTGCTGCATAAGCAGGATTAAGTCCAGCAAACAAGCTTGTAAAGGTAAATGCTGTAGTAAAAGCAAGTGTAAATAATAATTTTGAATTTTTGTTTTGCATATTTCCTCCTAATATATTTATTTACACTTCTATCATATAAAGTAAGTAAATATTTTGCAAGTAATACTTGTAAAAAAAGTTGATATTTTCTTATCATATAAATTTTCGTAGATCCTAAATAATAGGGCAGTTTACTATAAGTCAAAGTATAATGATAAATAAGGGTAAAAAGGAGGGGACTTATGGAATTTGATGATATAAAGAAGATGATTAATGGAATGCTCAATGACTTGAGCAAATTATCAAAAGGCGAAAATAATACTATAAAAAGAACAATAGACTCATCAAATCTAAAAGGCGTGATTGATATAAGTCTAGATAAGGAAGAAAAAATCCCAAAAGAAAATTTCAATGACAAGCCCCTCATCAAAGATTATAAGTATTGGATATTAAAGCTTGACCGATATTACAAAAATCCTGCCATGAGAGTAAAGCAAATTAATATTGCATCCTTGAAGACCTATGCTGACCTATGTGATAGTTTGGAATATCACTTAAACAAAAGTGGCACAAGCATTGCTAGAATGGTATCAAGGTTAAGGCGTGAGCAATTCTCCTATGATATATACTATACAATCTATCTTATTGCAGAAAATACTGTTTTAAGTTTCTATAACCCCCTTTATAACAAATCAGCAGATAAATCATATCAAATTATAGAAAATTCCATATCAAAAAAGGCTAGGTATTTGCTTGAAGCCAGAGCATTGGAGCTATCAAAGAATCTCAAGGCCCCTGATAAGAAAACTAGAGAATATTTTAATCTTACTGCTAATAATAAAGTTTCAACTTGGTGGGATAAAGATGGGCTTCTAAGGGAAAAATATAAAATATCAAAAGATGAAGAAATAGCCATCAACCAAATATCTAAGCGCAACAATGTTCTTTGGAAAAATCCTCTTGTTGTGGATATTCTCCTAGATATGTACTTATTTACTTTAAGGAGAATCTTTGACAATGATGACATTGATAGCAAAAGTCTCATTAGAATTATGAAGCCTTACAAGCAATCAAAACTTGCCCTAGAAAGTATACTGATCATAAGTGAGAAAAACATGAGGGAAGTTTTTACTTTCTTTAACAAGAGCAATCAAGCTAAGGCAGAAGAAAACTTGGTGGAATTTGACGGTGGGCATCTCCTAGAATTTATAGAACAAATCCAAAAAGCCTATATAAAAACCATAGACCCTTTCCTTATCAACAAGATTTATGAAGATCATTTAAAAGAAAATTCTGGCAAAATAAAAGATTATATAAATTATATGGAAAGGCTTGACTTAAGTGGAAAAATTTCTTTTGTGGAAGAAATATCTACAATGGATAATTTCCCCAGGATTCTAGATGGATTTTTAAAATCAGATAATACAGAAGATAAAATAATTGCCTTATATTATATATACAAACTTGATTATAATAAAAAATCACACGAAAAAATATTATTTGAAATCATAAAAGCAGATAACTTTGACGATTTTTTATCCTTGGTAAATTTAAGAGATATGGATTTAGCCACTTATGAAGATATAAAATCATTAAATAAGAATAAGTTAAAAAGAATCGAAGTTGATATAAATAGGATTGATAAGTCTAGGGAAAATCTTAGAAAAACTGTCAATAAGGTCAACGAATTTTTGGATGAAGATAATCCAGGAGAAGACTTACCAGAAGATCCAAAAGAAGAAATCCTAGATAATGGTGGGAAATACCATGTGATTTTAAATAAAATTTTAGAAAATGGATCTATGAGCAAAGATGAATTTGACAAATTTACCCTAGCAGATCAGCTAACTACAAACACATTTCTTGGAAAGATAAATGATGAACTTTTTGAATTTATAGGCGATCAAGCCTTACTGATAGAAGATGATAATGTGATTATTGACCCTTTTTATGTTGAAATGGTAAAGGAGTACTTAGATGGCCACACGAATTAATCCCAAAGAAGCAAATACAATTATTAAGTCTTTAGAAGGTGGAGTTGTCCCAAATATGGGAGTCCAACATCTGCTAGTAGGAAGAAATAGGGAAGTTGATGAAGTAATAAAAATCTTGGACACAATCGCTGATGGAGGTTCGGATATAAGATTTTGGGTTGGAGATTTTGGTTCTGGTAAGAGCTTTATGCTAGCAACTATAGAACAAATTTCATTAGGGAAGAACTTTGTAGTATCAAGTCTAGATCTGACTCCATCGAGGAGATTTTATGCCACAGATAGAAAGGCTGTTGCCCTATACACTGAAATTATAGACAATATAAAAACTAAAACTCAAAGAAGTGGAAATGTCCTTGAGATCATCATAGAGGAATGGATTAACCAATTGGCAAGTAAGATTGCAAGCGATAATTCAATAGATGTTATTGAAGTTTTAAAGGGAGCAAAAGAAGATCAAGTTATAAATGAGATATTAAATACCCTGGCAAGATTTAAGGCAGTTGGTCTATCCTATGAATTTGGTCAGGCTCTTACAAAATATTACCAAGGCTTTATAACTGATAATAGACTCCTTAAAACAAACGCCATCAGATGGCTTAGGGGGGATATTACTACAAAAACAGAAGCTAAAAAAATACTTGAAATAAATCAGATAATAACTGATGACAATTGGTTTGATGCCCTCAAAAATATGAGTGAGCTTTTTTTAGAAATTGGATTTGCGGGCTTTGTGGTTAATTTTGATGAAGCAGTGAATCTTTATAAACTCCCTTATGCTGTAACTCGTGAGAGAAACTACGAAAGAATTTTAAATATTTATAACGAGACTAAGTCCAATGAAGCTAGGGGCCTATTTGTAAACTTTGGTGCTACTAGAAAAACAGTCTTTGATGAAAATAGGGGCATGTCTTCTTATGGAGCATTGAAGGGCCGCCTTGGTAGCGAAGAGAGCATGGATAGTAAGCTTATAAATACCAATAGAACTGTCCTAGGTCTAAAACCACTTTCCAATGAAGAAATCTACACCCTCTTGGAAAATTTGGTAAATATTTATAATGTAAATTATAAAGAGGCCATTTCCATAAGCCAAGATCAGATTATAACTTATATGGAAGGCCAACTAAATAGGCCAGGAGCGGATGAATTCCTAACTCCTCGTGCAGTCATAAAAGATTTTATAGAAATTCTAGATTTAAAAAGACAAAATCCATATGTAGAAATCACCGAGATACTTTCCATGAAATTTAAAAATATAGTAGAAATAAGCAAAGATCCTGATGACAAAGACGATGAGATTGAGATAATATGACAGATGCTTACTCATTACTAAATAGAGACTTGAGATTTTATATCCACGAAAAAGGCTGGCCAAAACTTACAAGGATACAAAATGCAGCTATTAAAACTTATTTTGCCAATGACAACAACCTAATCTTGTCCGCTGCAACAGCCCAAGGTAAAACTGAAGCTGCCTTTTTGCCAGCAATAAGTTCGATTGATGATTTTGATCACGGCCTAAAGATATTATATATTTCGCCACTCATAGCTCTAATTAATGACCAATTTAAGCGAATTAATGATATGTGCTTAGATATGGATATAGCTATAACTGCTTGGCACGGTGAAGCTAGCAAGAGTAAAAAAGATGCCTTAATTGAAAACCCCAGAGGTATTGTACTAATCACTCCAGAATCTATAGAAGCACTCCTTTCTGGAAAAGCAGATCTGGCAAAAAATCTACTCAAAGATGTTGAAGTCATCATAGTAGATGAAATTCATAGCTTTTTATCAGGCAATAGAGGACTTCAATTAAAGTCCTTGCTTAGCCGCATCTTACGTTATACCTATGAAAGCCCAAGGATGATTGGACTTTCTGCAACAATTGGTGAAGATAATTATTCCTTAGCCAAAAACTTTTTTGCAAATGGAAGAGATACAAATATCATAGTCGATAAATCTAGAAATGATTTAGAAGTGACAATTGATTACTTTCCATCAGAAACTATTTCTTCAGATGCGATTAAAAAGATAAGTGCCTATGCTGCCGATGGAGCAATGTTAGTTTTTCCAAATTCTAGGGATAAGGTTGAAACTTTTGCTGTTAAACTTACTGAAGAATTTAAGGCGACTGGCAAAGATGTTAGAGTTTTTGCCCACCATTCATCTGTCAGCAAAAATAGGCGTAAAGAGATTGAAGATTTTGCCAAGGAAGCCAGGATGGAGAAATTTGTAATATGTGCAACATCAACCCTAGAGCTTGGTATAGATATTGGTGCTGTAACAAGTGTTTGCCAATATGGACCAAGTCATTCCGTCCTATCCCTAGCCCAAAGGCTTGGCAGAAGCGGTAGAAAGACAAAAACTTCTATCCTCCACCAAATATCTGCAAATCCCTGGGACTTGCTAGAAGCCTTGGCCACAATAAGTCTGTATGAAGATGGAATATTGGACAAAACGGAAGAGACTCACAAAGCCTATGATGTTTTTGCCCACCAAGTACTTTCTACACTTCTAGAAAACTTTGGCCTAAGTCTTGAAGAATATAAGTACCTCAATAAAACACTTTCGACATTTTCTGATATAAGTGATGAAGAATTTGCCAAAATTAGCGAGCATTTGGCAAAAGAAGGATATATAGAAATCTTGGAAAATGAAGTAATAGCAGGAAGTGCCATAGAAAAGCTTATGAGTCGTGGTAATTTCTACAATCAATTTATTACAGGCGGTACATACACTGTTTATAATGATAAAGCAAAAATAGGCGAAGTAGAAATTAGACCTGAAATCCAAGTCGATACAAATATTTATCTGGCTGGATCAATCTGGAGAATTGAGCAAATTCTTAGTAAAAATAAAAAAATAATAGTCCAAAGAGCAGGAGCTGGCAAGGCTCCAAAATTTACCAGTATAGGGGATATGGATATCTCAGATATCATAAGAGATCGTATGAAAGAAATCCTAAAATATCCCGAAAAATATAGTTTTGATGAACCGATAAACGAAATAGTTGGTGAACTTAGAGAAGAATACACAGATGATGACTACCTATTTGTAGCAGACAAAGATACGATATCTCTAAGGACTTTCAAAAACTCTAAAATCAACAGAAGCCTTGCCCTAATGTTAAATATAGCATCAAATAGCAAGGATTACTCAAACAACGAAACAGACTCCACAGTCATAGGACCAGAAATAATCAGATACTTCGATCAAATAAGGCTAAATCCAATTGGAGAAGAGCAGATAACTAAATTCTTAGAAAAATACCAAACTTACATGGAATCTTTCCTAGGAGCAAATAAATACATGGTCCTAGTTCCTATAGATTTGAAAATTGATTATATTATAAAAAATAGCTTAGACATGAAGGGGACTTATGAATATCTTGGCATAAAAGCTGAATTTTAGAATTCTTACAAAACTTGTAATTAAATTAATGAATAAAGCATGATATCCTATAATCACAAACAAAGGAGGATGTTATGAAAAAAAGAAATATTTTGTTTGCATCAATGGCAGTTATATTAGGGCTTGGTATATTTTCTGGATTTGACAATAACTACTACCAAGAAGAAAATGATGAAAGAAGAGCTGAATTAATATCAATAAAAGATAATGCAGATGATGTCACAAGGGAATTTATCGAAAAGCTAGAATCAAAAGAGAGGTCCAATGGGATTGAGTATTGGGAGACAAAATCAGAAGATGGGTCAATAGATTACATTAGTATCAGTGGCTGTGATCAAGAAAATGATATAGATATCGACGGAAGATTAAAAAATAATTACCTAAATGTCTTTATATCAAAAGGCGATGATAGAACTTGGATAGATACACAAACTAATCTTTATCATAGTGATAATAGATCTGATTATGACATTCCAACAATAAGTACAACAAATGAACTAAGCTTTGGTGAAGAGAGTGTACTTCGAGCTTTAGATAATTATAATAAGGTGGAAAAAACAGATTTTGGCTATAAGGTTACTATTTCTGATGACCTTAACTACGGATATTCTTTATATGATGAAAATGGAGATTTATTTCAGACATATCTTGACAATAGCCAAGGTAAGGTTACAAGTAAACTTCTAGAAACAGATGAAGATGTGCTAGATGTTTATGAAAGATATATGTCCTTGACAAGTGAGATGACCTATACAGATAATATAGCTGATATAAAGGAAGCTGCTAACTAAGCAGTTTTCTTTTTATAATGTTATAATATTTTTGAGGCACGCTATGGATTATAAAAGAATTTTACAAATTAAATATCTTGAAAAAACTTATGGAAGAGGGAAATCTTCATTTACTGCCATAGATGAAATGAGCTTTGATGTATTAGATGGTGAATTTTTTGCTATAATGGGAACAAGTGGTTCTGGTAAAACTACACTATTAAATATGCTTGCAGGAGTATCTAAAGTGACTAATGGGGAAATCATATTTGATGGTAAGGATATTAATAGTTTTAGCAGAAAGGAATTAGAAAATTATAGGGGAAATCTTGTGACCTATATATTTCAAGACTTTAAATTAATTGATAATATTTCTTCCCTAGAAAATGTATTGATACCTTTTAAAATCCATAGCAAAAAATGGGATATGAATAAAATTCATAGACTAGCAAGGCGAATGGATATTTTTGAACTCCTAAATAAATATCCCAAAGACTTATCTGGAGGACAAAAACAGAAAGTTGCTGCCCTTAGAGCTATAGCTATTGAACCTAAAATAATTTTAGCTGATGAACCTACGGGAGCGCTTGACTCAAAAAGTTCTATTGATTTACTTAAGATATTAAAAGATATTAACAAAGTAGAGAATACTACGATAATAATGGTGACCCATGATTCCTATGCAGCTAGCTTTGCAGATAGGATTATGTTTATAAAAGATGGGAAAATAATTAATGAACTTATGATGGGGGATACTGAGAGTCAAAAGGACTATTATAATAGGATTAACAAGGCAAACAAGCAAATCATTGTGTGAGATATTATGAATAGAAACTTTAAAATAAATTTGAAAGCAAATAAATCTAATAATTTAATTTTAAAAATATTAATTATTTTTACTGTGTTTTCATACTTACTATTGAGTATTCAAAATAATGAGATTTTTAAATATTTATATGAAGATGGCAGGAACTATGTAATTACTAATATCTTAAATACTTATATTCTAGCAATTGCTTTATTTGCAGTTCTTAGTTACTATGGGCTAAAAAATGAGATTTATAATAACCATGATGAAATAAAACTTTTAATTAATATGGGATTGAAAAGATGTAAGCTATACATGATCTTGCTAAGCTCTATTGGTCTTGAAACATTTTTGGGTTTTATTCTTGGACTTCCCTTGGGAATTTTACTGGCTGAAATTATTGACTTGCTATCAATTTTATTACTGGATTTAAATATTGGAACCCATAGGATAAACTTTGATGCAAAAGCAATGGGACTTACCCTTGCTCTGCTATTATTATTTGTCATGCTTTCATTAGCCATAATTGTATTATCACTAGGCAAAAAGTATCAGGATAAAATAAATAGTCATAAAATTCCAGTATTAATAATAAAAGTTCTTTTAATCCTTGGATTTGTCTACTACGCCCATGATAATGCCATAATGAATTTTAAACTTACTTTATTTTTAATAGCTATTGATATTCTTATAATATTTTTTATAAGAAAATTAATAAACGCATCCAAAGTTTATAGCTATGAAAAATCTTTGTTTTTATTTCATACCAATGAAGCAAAAATAACTCTGATATTTATTTTAATTGCGCTTACAGTAGCTTTATCTAACCTAAACAAATCTGTATTTGAAATTGGCTATTATTTGACAGATTCGAAATTGAGGCCTCATTTTAGTGTTTTTGAAGATATTGATGTCATAAATGATATAAGTGAAGATTATAGTAATATTTTTTCTGATATTTATCCTATTAATATTAGTGGATTTTCTGACATTGATGATAGTGACTTTAAAAATGAAATAGAGAATCTAGTAGATTTAACAAATGGTTATCCGGTATCTTCTCCAAAGATTATGGCCTATTCATCATATAAAAAAGTATTTGGTGATAAGGCCATTAATCTTAGTTCAAAAGAAGATTCAATTTATTTGTACTCTAAGCAAATAGATAGAACTAGTTTTGCAATTATAAATGCATACTTGGCGGATAATGAATCATTTATAAATATAGGGGCTTTAAAATTTAAGGTTAATGCTGTAGCTAGATCTGACATAATTTTTGCTAATGATATGTATTGGGATAGTAATATTTATGTTATTAATGATGATATATATGACAGATTTGTAGGAGAGAAAAAGCCAATAGTCTATAATTTTGTAGTATCAGATGATTACATAGAAAAGCATGGTAAAAATACAGCTCTGGAGAAGATCAGGAATGATTTCTTTAAAAGAAATATTAGATTTGAATCATTAGTGTGGATGATTAAGCACTCTTATAGTAATATTTTGTCTAGACAATTTGTTATGATATATCTTTTCATAATACTAATACTTATATCTGGACTATTTTTGTCAATTAACATAATGGCATTTTTTAATAGAAAGTCTAATGACTTTAAAGTTTTATCTCTTCTTGGAGATACAGCAGAAAGTTTGTTGGAAATTCAAAAGTCACATATTGTTAAGATTTATAGTCTCATTATATCTCTGTCATTGATAAATTATTTTTGTTACTTTAGGTATATAAAATCGATAAGCACAGAATATGTATATTATAGATCAAATTTTTATATGCTAGCTTTTTATATTTTGATTCCGGTCTTTTTTATGTTATTAATGCTTATTAGTGAGAAACTTGTTTCATTTAAGGATATTAATTATGAATAAGAAAAAAGTATATATTATAGAAGATGATAGGATAATTGTAGAAGAGTTAATAAAAATATTTACATCTAATGGTTTTGAAGCTATAGCATTGGATGATTTTAAAGATGATCCAGAGTTGATGGAAATTCCAAAGGCAGATTTGATTATTTTAGATATAAATTTACCAGGTGTTAGTGGTTACGAAATTCTATCACATATTAAAGAAAACTTAACTATACCAGTTTTAGTTTTAACCAGTAGAGATAAGCTAGATGATGAACTTGTGAGTTTTGATTTGGGAGCAGATGAATTTTTGACAAAGCCAGTTATGTCTAATAGACTCATTGCAAGGGCCAAAAAACTACTTAATATCTATCAAAAATTTTCTGATGAGGAAAAGATCAAAGATTTAATTCTTGAAACTAGTACAAATAAGTTGACCTATAAAAATACTTTTATAATACTTAGCCAAACAGAAAGTGACTTATTAAAAGCTCTAATCAAAGCTTATCCAAAAACTTTGACTAAGGATGAGCTTTTAGAATCTGGCTGGAATACCATTTATATCGATGAAAATATCCTACAAGTAAATATTAATAGATTGCGAAAGAAACTTATAACAATAGGCATAGATGATTTTATCATAACTGTAAGGGGAATTGGTTATAGATTGGACACGGATAAATTATGAAATATAGTTTTTTGAAAAATACAGCAAAGCCAATAATAATATTACTAAGCACTATTTTGATATTTTGCTTAGTTATGAAAGTTCTCAAAGTAGAATATTTTGATAATATTCTTCTCTTCTTAATTTTATGCCACATAATTTGTGTATTTATATTGTTAGTTAGTGAAATTAATAGACAAAAAAGAATCAGAAAGTTAGTTTATGAATTTTATGATAATATGGATTTTTCGAGAAGAGATAAATTAATTGATGAACTAGGCATAGATTATAAGCCCTTAGTTGACAGTGTATTTTATAATCAAAATAAACTATTATCAAAATTCCAATATAATAGGTCTGAGTTGATAAATTATAGGGAAATAATTGAAAAATGGGCCCATGATATAAAGACTCCACTTGCAGCATCTTCTTTACTAATTGAAAACAACAAATCCGATATGGATTCTGATTTATATCAAAAGCTAAATATATCAAACCAGCAAATTAAAAATAGACTAGATACAGTATTATTTTACGCTAGGTCTAATTCTAGTAAAAAAGATTATACAATGAAAAAAGTAAATATAAAAGAAGTTTTAGAAAATACACTTATTGACTTCTATCCCACTATTATGGAGGAGGAATTAAAAATTGTAAACAATACCTTTGATGTAGATGTAATTAGTGATTATAATACTCTGGTCTTTATAATATCACAGTTAATTTCCAATAGCATCAAATATGCTGATAGTGAGATAATTTTTGCAACAATTAATAACCATGGAATGAGACTAAGGGTGTCAAATGACGGGCCAATGCCCTCTACTAAAGATATGCCATTTATATTTGAAAAATCTTATACAGGTAAGAATAGTAAAGTATCATCCTCTACTGGACTTGGCTTATATCTAGTAAAATCATTTGCTAATGATTTGGGAATTGGTGTTCATGCCATGATAACAAGTGATGATAAATTTTTAATTGAACTTATTTTTAAAGATATAAATGAATTTTAGATTGAAAACTATATTATAAAACACTAGGCAGATTTCCTTGGATCTGCCTAGTTTTACATTTGTTCTTAAAAATCTTAATGTAAGAATAAAGATAGGATAAATACCCCTAGCATGCCACAAATACCTTCTACTAAAGTAACCATTGTTTGTGTTTTGTAGCCGTCTTCTGCGCGTAGGCCACCAAATTTGGTTACTACCCAGAAATATGAGTCGTTGGCGTGGGATACTGTCATTGCTCCTGCTCCTATAGCCATTACTACTAAAGCTGAGCTTACTGTTGAGTCAAGGCCAAGGACTGGAAGTAGTGGTGCTATGATTCCAGCTGTAGTTGTAATTGCAACTGTTGATGAACCTTGGGCTGTTTTTAGTATTGCAGCTATGATAAATGGGAAGAATATTCCTATACTTTGGAATACTGTTGCATTGTCTGTGATAAATCCAACTATGCCAGAGTTAGCTATAACTTTGCCCAAAACTCCGCCAGCAGCAGTTACAAAAAGAATTGGTCCTGCAACTTTTAAGGATTCATTTACAATTTCATAAAGGTGATCAATCTTTCCTCTATTATTTAAAAGGATGATTCCAAAGATAAGTCCTACTGCTAGAGCTATGATTGGAGTTCCTAGGAATAAGAACAAATCATTTATAAATCCTTCGGCCTTCATAATTTTGAATATATTACTTAAAGCCATAAGTATCACTGGGATTATAATTGGTGCTAGAGATAAAAAACCACCTGGAAGAGTGCCGTATTCGGCTTTTATCTCTTCGTAGGTTTTCAAATTATCATCTTCTACTAATTCTTCTATATTTACACTTTGTCTTTTGGAATAAAAATATGCACCAGCTAGGGCTGGGATAGATACTAATAAACCAAGACCCATTACAAGCAATAAGTCGCTACCTACACCTATAGTATTTGCTGCTGCTATTGGACCTGGTGTAGGAGGTATAAATACGTGTGATGCATATAGACCTGCAGATAAACACATGGTCATTGCTACTGATGAAGCTGATGTTCTTTTGGTTAAGGCTTTTCTAATTGGGTTAAGGATTACAAAACCTGAGTCACAAAATACTGGGATGGATACGACCCAACCCATTATTAGCATGGCTAGTTCTGGTCTTTTTTCTCCAACTAGATTTACAACCATGTCTGCAAGCTTAAGAGCTGCTCCAGTTTCTTCCAAAAGCGCTCCTATTATTGTTCCAAGGATGATTACAATACCAATAGATGTAAATGCACCTGAGAAACCTTCGCCTATTACATTTGCTATGCCAGCAACAACCGTACCATCTTCTGCAGTTTGATCCACAAGTGGGATACCAGCTATTAGTCCAAATACTAATGAAACTGATAATATGGATAAGAATGGATGGATATTTAGTTTACTAATCATAAATATCATTAAGACTATTGTAAGTATGAATACAATTATTAATGGTATACCTGTCATTTTTTTCTCCTAATTTTTGTATAAATATATTAATCTAAATACTTGATTAACACATCTGCGTAAATTTTCTTCTGCTTTTTTGGCATCCATTGCTTCTTCGACAGACCTTATTTGATCGAGGATAGGGAAGAAGGCATCAATGCCATGCTTGTTCACTTCTATGGCATCATTATCAACTACTCCTGCAAAGGCAATAACATTAGCACCGTATTTTTTGGCAAGTTTTGCAACTCCTGTAGGAGCCTTGCCCATTGATGACTGAAAGTCTATTTTACCTTCACCGGTTATTACTAAGTCTGCACTACAAAGATAATCATTTACATTTAGCATTTGTAGGATTAGTTCAATACCTGGTGAAAGTTCGGCTCCTAGATAGTTTTTAAAAGCATAGCCTAAGCCTCCAGCTGCACCAACCCCTGGATAAATATCATCTGCATTTTTTATAACTTCCTTGGTTTTTTTGTGAAACAAGGCTAAGTTATTATCTATAATTTCGACCTCTCTAGGATTTGCTCCTTTTTGTGGGCCGTAGACGCTAGCAGATCCCCTTTTGCCAGTAAGTGGGTTATCAACATCACATGCTATTTTGAATGTAGCTTCTTTAAGTCTAGGATCAGCTTGCGATAGGTCAATTGCTGATAAGCTTCCTAAACCCTCGTTTGATGGATGGATGTTATTGTTATTTTTATCATAAAATTTAAAGCCAAGAGCAGATAACATACCTATCCCACCATCATTTGTTGCTGAGCCACCGATACCAATAATGAAATTTCTAATTCCCTTATCAAGTGCATCTTTGATCATAGTCCCAACACCATAAGTGCTTGCCTTTAGAGGAGAGAGTCTATCTTTGATCAAGACCAAACCCGCAGCCTGACTCATTTCCATTATAGCCAGATTTTTATCTTTTATTATTACATAATTGCCAATAATTTTTTCAAAAAGCGGATTTTCAACTTGGACTTCTATAAGACTAGCCCCATCAAGTTCGCTCATAGATTCTACAGTGCCTTCACCTCCATCAGCTACTGGAAGTACAATAATATCTTCATTTGGATTAAGCTTTTCTATCTCATCTTTGATAATGTTTCCAGCATCTGATGATGATAAAGATCCTTTGAAGGAATCAATCATTATTAGGATTTTCATGGGTCACCTCCTTTATATAATTTTAAACTAGAAAAACGTTTTTGTAAATTATAATATATTAACATATTTTATTGTGCTATAAGAATTTTTCTTAAATGTGGTAAAATACTAATACAGAGATTTCGAGGGATAATATGAAAAAAATTATTTATATTTTAATTTGTTTAATACTATCTTCATGTACCAGTAAATCTAAGGAGGGTGGGATTCCTCCTATTGATACATTGAGCGAAGATAGGATGATTGATGAAAGCAAGGTATCTTTGGATGATAAAAAGCCCAAAAGTCCTATTCTTAAAGAACCACCATTTAAGGCAAAGTCATTAGATTATGAAATAATAAAGCCGGGTTTTTTGCTGGAAGATAGGTTTAGGGACCTAAGAACTCAGGACAAGTACGCCGTAATGATGGTTGAATATTATGATGATGTAAATCAGACTTTTCATGTAAGTAGAATCCTAACAGAGGCTTTGAAGGATCCAAATGTAAAGATTGAAAATGATTTTGATGACAAGATGGACTTTGCTACAGACCTATTTTTGCTAAGCCCATTTTATTCAAAGGGTAAAATTGAACCCTATATTTACTATAATTATTGGTTTGATGAAAGGACTTTCTCTTTAAAACCTAGATATGTCATTGAGGAGAACACCAAAACCTATCTAAATCCAGATGAAGAAAAGGCAGTAGAAAGTCAAATCAAGGTTCTAGTCGACTATGCAAACGAAAATTACGACAATGACTATGATAAGGCATATTATTTTGCGCTCTGGTTAGCCGAAAACAACGACTACCAATACCACGGAGATAAGGATAATATCATAGAAAACAATATGTACGGAGCTTTGGTGAAGGGATTAAGCCAATGTTCTGGTTTTGCCCAAAGCTTTACAAGACTCTGCCAAGAGGTTGGAATTCCTTGCTATTCAGTTACAGGAAATACAGAAGCTCCTAATAGACCTGATGACTACTCTGGAGAACACCAGTGGAATGTAATAATGCTTGATGATACATGGTCCTATGTCGATATAACAGGCATGGTTGCCAATGGCAGCGATTACTATTACTATTATTTTGATAGGTCAAAGTATGAATTTGTTGACTATTATGTAAGCAAATTCTACAAGGATATTGAGGAGTATATAAGATGATTGTAAACCCATATCAAGAGCTGATTTCTTTGCATGATATGAGAATAGAAAATATAAAAATAGAGGATAATACGGCCTATATAAAACTTAACAATGCGTATTTGTTAGGCCAAACGGATACTTATATGTTGGATGAGCCTCTAATCATAATCAATGACCTTATCAATATCGAAGCTAACAGCGATTACCCAATAAGAATAAGAGTTTATGGTGATAAAAACATTTTTGATATTAATATTTCTGACTTCAATGAATATGCCTTTGATATCCTTGAAGAAGCCTATGGCTTTGGACTTCTTCACTTTTTTGGCATAGCTACAAAATATCAAGATAATAAAGCATATGATTGTTTTTTAGATATACACTTTACGGGAGACCTAGAGATAAAGTGGGATAACAAAGTTTTATTAGAGGTATAGATGAGTTTTAAGATAGTTAATGAAGATATAACAAGGATGGATGTAGAGGCTATAGTAAACGCGGCAAATACTGGACTAAAAATGGGAGCTGGAGTTTGTAGAGCCATCTTTTTAGCTGCAGGAGCTGATAAGCTTACTAAAGCTTGTGATGTGCTAGCGCCAATAAAAACAGGAGAAGCTGTTATCACAGATGGATTTGATTTAAAAGCAAAGTATATAATCCACACGGCTGGCCCAGTTTATAATCCAAATAATGACGAAGAATCTATAAGACTATTGGAAAAATCTTACAAAAATTCCTTAATACTTGCTAGGGAAAATGATGTATCATCGCTTGCCTTTCCCTTGATTTCTGCAGGAATTTATGGCTTTCCCAAAATCAAAGCTTTTGAAATAGCAAAAGAGACAATTGAAAATTTTCTAAAAGAAAATGATATGGACGTTTACCTTACTATAGTTGATAAGGAAATAATAGATAGGATAAATAATGGAACTTACAGATAAATTTGAATTTGATTCTTGCAAGAAGAAAACCCCATATACTATAGACCATGGAGAAATCCCTATTGAAATAAGCCCGGATTTAACAGAAGCAATATACTATTTGCTTTGGTATGTGCCAAATATTAAGTCAGAGCAATCAAAAAAGAACGAACTTTTATTAAATCCCCAATACGACAATTATATTTTCTTAGAGATAATGAAGGCTATGAATTTAGAAGATGAAGATGTTTTATTTACAGAAACAATTGAAGAAAAATTCATAAAGCCCTTTCTAAAGGAAGTATGCCCCAAAGAATATAAAATTATTATGACCATATCTTCTGGTGAGACCAAGACTATGGCCTTGTTAAGACATATAAGAAATGCTATTGCTCATGGGAATTTCAATATTATTGACGATACTTTGCTAGGCTTTGACATACAAAGAAATGACAAGGAGACAGAGTATCGTGGATTCTTTAAGATTAATCCAACTGACCTACTAAGGGCACTAAAGAAAATTCAATTTGACTATAACTCTCAAAAACTTATAAAAACAGCCTTTAAGAATTGTGGCTACCATATAGAAGACTATCAAGATAAATACCAAAGAAGCCACGATTTTGAATTGTTTGCCAGGAAAAATAAAAAGAAATATGCCATAGATATCAAAAATTATGAATACGAAAAAACTGTGGATAAGGAATTTATTGATGATTTGGTCAAGCAATACGAAGGACTCATAGAAGGAATAACTCCTGTTTTAATAATCCATTCATCTTACCTTGATGATAAGAGCAAGGATGAGCTTTTAAAGCATGATGTTATCATCCTAGATGTCAAAAATATAAAGAAAATGATTAAAGGTAGAGATATGGTAAGCGAGATTGAAAGAGCCCAAGATATCAATGCTAATATCAGCCAATAATTTTAATAATATTATTATTTCCTCAAAAAAAGTTTAAAAACCTAGTGAATGGGTAGAATATAATTAGTAACAAAATTATATTTTATTGTTATTATAAAAGGAGGAATCATGACTGAAAAAAATAATAATGATTCAAAAAAAGAAATTTTTGAAACAGAGAAAAATGTTGAAAGATCTAGCAGGAATACTAATAGAGCTCCACGCAGAAGTGAGAGAGAAAGAAAGCAAAGACCAGGTGTTCCTGTATATGAACAAGCAACAAGTGCTATACCAGCTGGCAACAACCTTTCTTGGGCATCAATACTAGCTGGAGCAGTAACAGCAGCTGCTTGCTTTGCAACACTAAGCTTACTTACAGCTGCCTTAGGATTTGGCCTATTCTCACCAACAACTAGTGATCCACTATCAGGTGTTGGAGTTGGAACAGGTATTTGGACTGCTATCACTCTAATCCTATCATTTTTAGCAGGTGGATTTGTTGCAGGTTATTCAGCAAGATCAACAGGTAAATTGCACGGTGCTATTACTTGGGCAGTTACACTACTACTATTACTAACATTTGTTATAAATGCTATTGGTCAAGTACTCGGAGCAGCAGCAAATGTAGCAGGTACTGCAGCAAACACAGCAGCTAACGTTGCTGGAAATGTAGCAGGATCAACAATTTCAGCTACAGGCGATGCAGTAAGTGCTGGTGTAGAAAAAGCTGGAGATGCAATTGGTGAAGTAGACACAAAAGAACTACAAGAAAATGTTGAAAAATATCTAAGCGATACAGATATTGAAGAATTACAACCAGAATATCTAAACAATCAACTTGAAGAATCAAAAGATGAGATTGGTCAAGCAGTTAAAGATATTGCACTAAACCCAGAAAATGCAAAAAATATCATTTCTGATTTAACAAAATCACTTCAAGATAAGGCTAATACAATAGCTGATTCTGCTGATAGAGATGCAATTGCAAATGCAGTGGCACAAAACTCTGATCTAACACAAGAAGAAGCAGAAGAAGTAACTGATAATATTTACAATGGCTTAGTTGAAGCTAACAAGCAAGCTCAAACAGCCCTAAACGATGCGTCAACACAAATTGACAACTATGCAACAGAAGCTGAAAACAAAGTAGACGAAACAGTTGAAAATGCAAAAGAAGGTGCAGATGAAGCATCTAAGAAAGCATCAGCTGGTTCAGTAATCACATTCCTTGGCCTAATTGCAGCTCTTGCACTATCAGCATGGGGTGGCCAAATGGGTGAACAAAAAGCAAAAGAGCTTGTAAGAAAAGAAACAATTAGATAATAATTTTTTTAAGGGGAAAGGCTTAGCCTTTCTCTTTTTTTTGTGTTAATATAATTGAAGGAGGATAGAATGAGAGTTGAATTGATAAATTACACCAAAAATGCAGAAGAAACCATAGCCCAAGCTGGAAAACTTTGCTATTCCAAAGTTGGAGTAGATGAAATAAAAGAAAAATTAGATGATAAAGCTATAGAAAAATACATAACAATGCTAATGGATATGGGACACATGTCACCAATTGAGCACGTTAGCTTTACATTTGCTGTTGAAGGAGTTTCAAGAACACTTACCCACCAATTAGTTAGGCATAGGCTTGCATCATACTCCCAACAATCACAGAGATATGTAAAGCTAGAAAATTTTGAATACATAATTCCACCCGCTATAAAAGAGGACAGTAAGGCCCTAGAAATATATGAAAAGGCCATGGAAAATTCCAAAGAAGCTTACCTAAAGATATCAGAATCACTATTTGATAAATATTATGAGGAGAATATATCAGATGGGCTTAATGAAAAGGAAGCTAAGTCAAAGGCAGAGAAAAAATCAATAGAAGATGCTAGATATGTATTTCCAAATGCTTGTGAAACAAAAATAGTTTTTACTATGAATGCTAGAAACTTGCTTCATTTCTTTTCTCTGAGATGTTGCAACAGGGCTCAATGGGAGATAAGAGAGATGGCCTTAGAGATGGTAAAAATATGTAAAGAAATATATCCTACTTTATTTAAAAATGCTGGTCCATCCTGCGTAAATGGTCCTTGTCCAGAAGGTAAAATGACTTGTGGTAAGATAAAAGAGGTTAGAGAAATCTACAATAATCTATAAAAAATAAGCTCCTAAAAAAATGGGGAGCTTATCTTAGTATATTGAGCATTGAATTAATTGGCTCTTTGGAATTGATTTTTTGATCATATTCTAAATATAAATTTTCTTCGTTCTTGCTAAAGGATGAGTTTATTGAAACAATAAGACCTGAGTGTTCCAATATATACAAATTGCTAGGGGCATTGTAGATGACATCCTTATGAGTTCTAGCAGATTCTAGGGCGTTTTTTACAATATAAGCACCATTTGTTTGCAATACTCTAGCAAATTTGATAGCTTCATTAGCAGTATTTTCATTGGTCAAAACATATATTTTCCTCACCGCATATTCTATATTTCTTTTAATATCAAGGCTTAGCTGATCATAATATAGGTATTGGTTAGGATCTATAAGGTCAATTTCATCTGGATATTTTGATGAATCGTTTTTTACATAGGCTGTTTTGTAGGGGCTATTTTCATCTTCCTTGAAATTTGCAAGACTATCCTGGAAAAGTTTAGACCTATAAAATACCATATTATCCTCATGGTGGTCATTTGCCATAAGGATCTTTGATAATTCTATCCAGTAGGTATCATCAATAGAATTGTTGTCTGACAAATCCAAGATAATAGTTCCAATAGGTCCATTATCTCTAAAGAAGTCAGTTATTTTTTTAATATCTCCATCAACTTCATTTGCTCTAAAGTCTTTTAAGGTAATGGTAGCAACATTATTCTCAGCTTTGGTTATTTGCATAGAAGGCTTATCAATATTTGCGTTTTCCAAGAGTCTCTTGTACCTATCTACAGCTTGTGGATTTTCTAAGACTGTTTTTTGTGGAGACTTGCCTTTGTTCCTGTAATAATCAAATAAACTATCATAAGTTTGTTTATCAATTACAAAGGTCCTAGTGTCATCCAAGACATCCAAGTACTGTTTTAGTATAGAGTAATAGTCTTGGTCAGTCTTAGAAGCAGCTATTTTTTTTCTGAAATTCTGGTATTGGTTAGAAAACTCTAGAAAATCTTTGGTATTTAGTTTATCAACGGCATAATTTTTTGAAATCACATCATATAAGTCGTCAAAATCTGTAATCTTTTCTGCAGCTGACAGAGACCTATTTTCGGATGGACTTACAAAAACTTCGCTTCCTATACTATCCAAAACCTCATCACGAAATGCTGGATAGCCCATTTTTTTGTAGGAGTAGAGACTATTTACTATTGTCTTTGTTGCAAAAAATAGGATTGTAACAAGTATTAATAATAAGAAGATCCTACGTATGAGGAATTTTCTTCGCCTTTGTTTTCTCTTTTTTTCGACTCTTTTTCTCCTTGCTGGACTCATATTTTCTGTATTTTTTTTGGATATTTTCTTATCAAGGTCTTTATTTTGCCTTGATTTTCTCTTTGTATCTCTTGACATAATTTCCTGCTTAATTTTTAAAAGTTAAAATAAAGGTCGTTCCTTGATTTAGAACAGATTCAACTTCGATTTTTCCCCCTAAAGCTTCCACAAAATTTTTAGTTATAGATAGACCTAAGCCGTGGCCATTTTCATTTGTGTTTCTAGCATCTTCTATACGATAAAACCTCTCAAAAATCCTATCAATCTTATCTTCTGCAATACCTACACCATCATCAATTACCTTGATTTCAAATAAACTAGGGTCGCCAGATAGGAAAACATCAATATTACCATCTTGGCCGATAGCCTTTATGGCATTTGATATAAGGTTTTGTATAACTTGGGTAAACTTATCCTTATCAGATGTAATTACGATTTGATCTTCAATATGAGAATTAATATTGATTCGGTTATTATTTGCATTTGGCATAAATGTATAAATGATGCGGTTAATAAGTAGGGATAAGTCAAACTCTTCATCTTTAACCTCAAAATACTTTACATTTTCATCAAAAGTCTTCTTAAGCCCTATAACTAGACCTTCAAGCCTTGTTACATCTTCAAGTAATATGTCCATGGTTGTTTCATCAGCCTCGACAACTCCATCTCTGATTGCTTCTATATAAAGCTGCAAGTTGGTAAGAGGGGTTCTAAGCTCGTGGGAAATGTCCTGGGCATATTGTTTTCTGATTTCTTCTTGGTTCTTTAAGTTTTTTGATAGGTAAGTTATATTATCTTGCAAGTTTTCTAGTTCTACTATATCTGTATTTTGATTAATTATATTATAATCGCCATTTTTAATCTTTACTGCATCATCGCTTATTGTCATTATTGGTTCAGATATATTATCCGATAATATGAGACTTATTATAATGCCAATCACAAGTGATATTAGTAGGGAGTATACAATAGCCGAAGAGAAGTTCTTTTGAAGTTGGTGTATGGGCTCGGGGTTAGCATTGTAGGTTACGGTAAGAGTTCCCGACCTTTGCTTTCTATCCAAATTGACTAAGTTTATATTTTTGTGCAAGAGGGGATAGGTGTTGTTTTTATCTCTTCCATTAACTTCATAGGAAGTATTCCCGTTGCTATCCTCATACTTGATATCAACTTCCAAATCTTTGGCAAGGTCATCCAGGTTTTCCCACATTTGGTCTATAGTAATATTGGGATCTTTGATATAGTTCTTAAAGTAAAAACTAACTTCATTGGGCCTATAATCTGGGATGTCACTTAATAATTCTCTGTAGTTAAAAGTGACAAATAAGGTAACTAGTATGGAAAACACAAGGACGCAGGCTAGGATACCTGCTATAAAGTTCCTGATGATTTTACTCTTTAATGTAGTCATCAACTCCGCCCGATTTATAACCCATACCATAAATAGTCTTTATATAGTTTGGTTTTTTTGGATTATCTTCTATCTTTGCCCTAATATTTTTGATATGTGTATCGATGGCCCTGTCGTAAGCCTCGTAGTCATAGCCAAAAGTTAGCTCAATGATTTCATCCCTAGAATAGATCTTGTTTGGATTTGAAAATAGGGTTTTTAGGATTTGAAACTCATTTTTTGTAAGTAAAATTTCCTTGCCATCTTTAAAAATACGGTTGTATTCAAGGTCCATTTCAAGTCTACCGTCATTGGTTTTGATAATGTCGGCTCTTGGGATGTTATATTTTTCTATCCTTCTTAGGACAGCCTTTACTCTTTCTACCAATTCCTTTGGTGAGAATGGTTTTGTCACATAGTCATCTGCACCAAGTCTTAGTCCGTCAACACGGTTGTTTTCTTCAACCTTTGCAGATACCATGATAACTGGGATTTCAGATTTGTTCCTAATCTCCTTGATTACTTCTTCTCCAGGAAGTTTTGGCAACATCAAATCTAGGATTACTAGATCTATGTTATTTTCTTCAAAAACTTTTAGACCTTCCATGCCATCAAAGGCTTGGAGAACTTTGTATCCTTCTTTTTCAAAATATGATTTCATTATTGTAGAGATTTTTTTCTCATCTTCTATTATTAAAATTGTTATTTCATTCATAGTATATACCTCACAAATTATTATACCATAAGGATAAGATAAAGTTTTCATAGTCTTTATATATTATTGTAATATTTGTGAGATTTATAAAAATTGAATAAGCTAAAAATATTTGTTTCAAAATGTGTTTTTGGGATATAAATATAATGTGATAATACTTAATTTATTAGGTAATTTTATACAAATTTGAAAGGAGTAAATATGTTTAATCAAACAGGAATTATTATGACCCTAGTCCTAGGCGCATTAGCTGGATGGATTGCTAGTATGATTATGGGCAAAGATGCTCAAATGGGAGGCGTTGCTAACATCATAGTTGGTATTATCGGTTCTGTTATAGGTGGATGGATTTATGATGCATTCTTCCTAAAGGGATCTGCTCCAAGCACATTTACCCAAGTACTATGGGCTGTAATTGGTGCTGTAATCTTACTATGGATCATTAATCTAATTACTAATAAGAATAAAAAAACCAATACTAAGAAAAGATTCTAATATTTAGAGATTTGAAAAATCAGGGCTTATTGGCTCTGATTTTTTTGTGCAGATTTATTGCAAAGAAAAAAGCTCAAACAAGTATAAACTTGCTTAAGCTTTTCTTCTAAAATCTACGGTTGCCGTCAGTTCCTGTACCGGATCCAGGATTTTGTTGGTTGTTATTTGTACCTGTGCCAGCATCTGGATTATCACCGTTTTCGTCTTTATCTTTGTCCTTTTCATCCTTATCTTCATCGTCCTCATCATCTTCGTCTTCTTCAGGTGGGACATAGATAAGGGTTGAATATTCTGTTGGTGGTCTGTAATTCCAGTCTCTTGGTAAGATTCCACCAAATTCATTAGGATCGTAGTTGCTCTTTGGTTTGATAAAGGCTCTATTTTCTACAGCCCAGCTTGGTGTTACATCAGAGGCTAGGAGATTATTTCTTGAGTCTACTGTAACCATTACGTGAATATCATCTTCTTCTGTTGGAGTATTCTTTGGACCAAATATTTCTGTAATCACAGTACCACGTGGGTCCCAAGCAGAAATCTCAGAAGGTAGTTTACCACTCATAGTGTCTACTTGCATTTCTACAATGCTATCAGGTCTTTCGAATTGTTTAATTTCGTAACCTTCTAGTATGTGGTTGTTTATTACATTCCACATCAAGGCAGCTCTTTGGATTGATGTACCGTTTAGGTGTAAGTTTTGGTCATCTGCTCCCATCCATATGCCAACTGTGTAATATGGGGTATAGCCCATGCACCAGAAGTCAACTTGGTTGTCAGTTGTACCTGTCTTGGTTGCAAAATCCATATCGTCTATATAAATATTGTTGTAATATTTACCTGTTGATTGAAGGGCAGATGTTATTTGATACGCAGTATCTTCTGTTGTAACTTCATGAGTAGTCACATTTTTATCATCAAATAATACCTTGCCAGTAGAATCTTCTATTTTTGAGAAGGTCAATGGTTCATTATAGGTTCCCTTATTTGCAAGGGCTGCATAGGCTGCAGTCATATCTAGAGTTGTAAGACCTCTAGTCATTGCCCCAAGACCCATGGCAGCAAGGTTTTCGTCATTAGTCTGAGCATTGTCTTCTTTTGTAACAAAGTTATCATCACCATCTTCTTTGATGATTCCGAAGTTTTTAAGATACTCTAAGCTGGTAGGAATACCTATTTCTTTTAAGGTTCTTACAGCAATTGTATTGCTAGAATATTCTATGGCCTTTCTGATAGGAACAACTCCCATATAATATTCGTAAACATTCTTTGGCCAAGGTTTGTCATCTTCTGTTTTTATAACAGGTACATCGTCCATACCTGTAGCAAGGTTATATCCATTGTCCAAGGCAGGAGTATAAGTTGCAATTGGTTTGATAGAGGAACCTGGTTGTCTAGGAATTACAGATGCCCTATCGAGTAATCTAATACCGGTTTGGTCACGGCCACCCATTATGGCTTTTATGTGACCATTTTGTTGGTCTATTACTACAGTTGATGATTGAGGTTGGATTACCCCTTCTAGGTCAATATCATAATAGTCTTTTGATAGTGAGAAAGATCCATCATCATAGGCTGTCAACAAATTTTCGTTTTTATCTAGATAATCTTTAGAAATAATTATATTTTGTTCTTCATCTAGGCTGATTTCTTCATTTGATCCAAAGGCAATGTGGCCCGTTCTGTGGGTTCTAAGATTCTTATTATTCTCATCAAGTGTGTAGAAATTCCTAAATATCAAGTTGGTTTGGTCAAGATATGCCTTGTAGGTCTTTAGAACTAGGTTGCCATGATCATCAAACCAAGCTTCGTCAGGTCTTAATCTTAGATCATTATCGTCATTTAATATATTTGATTGAGCATAATAAAGTAAATTACCTTCTTTATTTAAAATATTGCCATATTGGTCATAATTTAAATCCAAGAGTGGGGCTTGTTGGTAGCCTGATGTGTCGCCCATAATATATGATGAAAAGTCAGCATAGATTGCTTCAAGTTCTTTTTGCATATCTTCATCAATAGTTGTTGTTATCCTAAGTCCGCCGTAATATAGCCTATCCCAAGCTTGGTTTTCGCTCATGTCGTAAAGTTCTTGAAGTTTTTTGACAACTTGTCTTTCAAGAAGAGAGTTAAAGTAGTTTGCGATTTCTGTATTAGATCTTTCGGCTGGAACAATTGATGCGGCCACATCAAAGTCAACAGCTTCTTTGTACTCTTTGTTTGAAATATAGCCAAGTTCAAGCATTTTCTCTAGGGCATATTTTTGTCTCTTGTATGGTTCCGGGTTATAAATTGCAGAATATTTTTCACCTTCAATAGTAAACTCGCCCAAAACTTTTTGGTCAGTCACTTCGCTAGTTTTGATAGCCTTATAAAGTGAATTTTCTGATGGAGATTGGACAATACCTGCAAGAGCGGCACATTGAGCAAGGTTTAGCTCGGAAACATCCTTATTAAAGTAGGTTCTTGCAGCTGCTTGGACACCGTATGAGTTTTGGCCCATAAATACACGGTTTAGGTAAGCGCTTAGTATTTCGTCCTTATCCAAGGCATCTTCAATCTCTAGGGCTAGGAAAATTTCTTTGATTTTTCTTTCATAAGTTTGGTCATTTGTAAGGTAAGTATTACGTGCCAATTGTTGGGTTATAGTTGAACCACCACGGACGATACCGCCAGCCTTGAAGTTATCTATGGCTGATCCTAATATGGACTTAAAATCTAATCCTGGGTGACTTTCAAATCTCTCGTCTTCAACAGCTATAAAAGCATGCTTCAAATCATCAGGGATTTGTTTATTGTCAACTATTTCTCTGTATTCGCTAGTAGCTATTGAATCTACTTCATTACCATCTTCATCAACTATAGTGGAGTTTTGACTCATCTCATATTTGATAATGTTAGGATCTATCTCTGGAGCAGTTTTCATAACCTCAAGAATTGCACCACCAGCAAGGCCGGCTAAGACAATTCCTATAGATCCAACAAATAGTAGGACTATTAATATGAGTTTTAACACTATAGAGGCAATTTTCTTAAACATTAAGCCTCCTAAATTTTTTATTTTTTCATTTATTTATTTCAATATTATTCTTATTTTATCATTTTTTTAGAAAATAATCTATAAGCCATTTTCTTTATAAATTTTCTTCAAATCGTATAATCAAATGGAAAGGATCTTTATGCAGGAAGTAATTCAAGTTAATGTTTTAAATAGAGATGATGATTTAGACAATAAAATATACGAATTGGAATCATTAATTAACACGGCTGGGGGTAAGTCCCAGGCCTATGTCAGCCAAGTAGTAGATAAGGTTAATCCTAGATACTATATTGGTAAAGGCAAGGTTAGTGAGATTAAAGATTTGGCAGAAAAGCTATCGATAGACACAGTAATATTTGATGTGGAACTATCAGCTAGCCAACTATATAACCTAGAAGAAGAACTAAAACTTCACGTAGTAGATTGGACAAGTTTGATACTAGATATCTTTGCCTTGCGTGCTAATACCAAGGAAAGTAGGCTAAAAATCAAACTAGCCCAGCTTAAATATCAGCTGCCAAGACTTAACAAGTGGTTTTCATATCTGTCTAGGCAGGCTGGTGGTATAGGTACCAGAGGTCCTGGTGAAACCATGCTTGAGACCGATAGGCGTGCAGTTGTTAGAGATATCAAATCCTTAGAAAGCCAGCTTAAGTATGTAGAAAAGACTAAGAAAATAAATAGGAAAGCCAGGACAAATATCCACAATATTTCTCTTTTGGGCTACACCAATGCAGGTAAGTCAACTATCTTAAATCAAATGATGAAATTATTTGGCAAGGATAAGTATGTGTATTCTGATGACTTGCTATTTGCAACTCTTGATACATCAACTAGGAGGCTAGACTTTGCCAATACCAAGGTTACCCTTACAGATACAGTTGGTTTTATAGACAATTTGTCAGAAGAACTTAACGATTCATTCTTGACAACCTTAGATGAAATAAAATTTGCAGATATGCTCTTGATTGTAATAGATGCAAGCCACAACATAGAACATCAAATCCACGCTATTGAAAAAGCCCTAGAAGACATAGAAGTAGGAGATAAGGAAATACTTTATGTCTTTAATAAAATGGACAAGGTTGAAGATAAGCTTAAGGTTGAGCTTTTCAAAAGGGATAGGGATAGGATTTATATATCAGCAAGGGATGACGATGATATAATAAGACTTAAGGAAAAAATCGTATCAATAATAAAAAGCGATTATCAAAGAGTAAATATGCACATCCCCTTTGCCCATGGGGAAGTTTTGGACTATATGATGACAAATTACGATATAGAAAACACCGAATACGATCCAGATGGCACTAATATAGAATTTGATATATCAAAAGAGGATTTGAATAAATATGACCGATATCTCATCAAATGAATATAAGACCGTAAAAGGCCAAAATCAGAGCCAATTTGAAGAAGAAAAATCAGTTTTTATTACAAATATTTCCTATGTAGAAAGTGAAGATGAGGCCAAAGATTTTATAGAGAACATCTCACAAAAATACAAAGATGCCACTCACAATTGTACGGCATATATAATAAATGAGATACCTCTTATAAAAAGATATGATGACAACGGAGAGCCAACCGGTACAGCTGGTCTACCCATGTTAAGTGTCCTAGAAAAGAACCAACTTACAAATGTGGCTGTTGTCGTTACAAGGTATTTTGGTGGCAAGCTTTTGGGCAAGGGAGGTCTTGTTAGAGCTTATTCTAGGGGAGTAAGTGATGTAATCGATGGAAATATTGTTTACAAAAGACCTTTTTATGTAGTAGAATTAATTCATTCGTATAATGTTCTTGGGCAAATTGAAAATTATCTAAATGAAAATAAGATAAAGATTATAGGCAAAGATTTTACTGACAAGGTAAGTCAAAGAGCTTATATAAGTCTAGATACTTTTGAAAAAATCGAAAAGGATTTGACCAATTTGACCAGTGGACAAATAAATATTAAAAAAGAAGAAGTAAAAATGCTTTTTACTAAGTAGGAGGATATATGTCAGGACATAATAAGTGGAGCAAGATTAAAAACAAAAAAGGAAGTGAAGATGCCAAGAGAGGCAAGATTTTTACCAAACACGCTAGGAATATCACTGTAGCAGCTCGTCAAGGAGGAGATAATCCAGATTATAACCCAGCTTTAAAGGCAGCAATTGATAAGGCAAAGGCAGATAATATGCCAAATGATAACATCGACCGTGCCATCAAAAAAGCTACAGGTGAGGGAGCAGGAGATAATTACCAAAGGATAATCTATGAAGGTTATGGTCCAGGAGGAGTAGCTATCATAGTAGATTGTCTTACAGATAATGTTCAAAGAACTGCCCCAGATGTTCGCCATGCCTTTGACAAAAATGGTGGTAATTTGGGAACAGATGGATCAGTTATGTTTATGTTTGATCAAAAGGGAATAATACTTGTTGATGGCAAAGACAAGGACTTCGATAACTTTATGATGGATGCCCTAGAAGCTGGAGCAGATGATGTAAGCGAAGAAGGCGAATTTTTTGAAGCTATCACAAGTGTCGAAGCTTTTAATGATGCTAAAGAAAGTCTAGAAGGATCTGGCTATGAGAGCAAAAGAGCTGAGATAACATATCTTGCTCAAAACTATATTGAAGTTGACGAAAGCCACCACAAGGCTCTAGAAAAATTAATTGATAGCCTAGAAGATAACGATGACGTCCAAGAAGTATACACCAACTGGCAAGAACCAGACGAGGAAGAATAATGACTTTTAATATAGACCCCGTAGCTTTTTCGATTTTTGGTATAAAAATATATTGGTATGCTTTAATCATAGTATTTGGGGTCATACTTGGTACACAATTTGCCAAAAAAGAATTTGTAAGAAGAGATTTTGAAGAAGACTTTATCTACGATATCCTTTTTGTTGTTTTGCCAAGTGGGATAATTGGTGCGAGACTTTGGTATGTAATCTTCATGTGGGATTACTATTCCCAAAATCCTGGACAAATCCTAAACATCAGAGGTGGGGGACTTGCTATTCACGGGGGAATAATATTTGGCACCCTTGCCCTTTACCTATATTCCAAACACAAAGAAGTACCTTTCCTAGATATGACTGATGTTATGACACCATCCCTTGCCCTAGCTCAAGGAATAGGTAGATGGGGAAACTTTGTAAACCAAGAAGCTCACGGTGGACCAACAGATTTGCCTTGGGGAATAATAATTGATGGAGTAAAAGTTCATCCCACTTTCCTCTACGAATCTCTTGGAGATATAATAATATTTTTGATATTAATAAATTGGCGCAAAAACAATCCAGACAAGGGTAAAATTTCAGCCTCATATTTGATAGGCTATGGTATATTGAGATTTTTTGTTGAAGGACTAAGGACAGACTCCCTATACTGGGGACCGCTAAGAACAGCTCAAATCATTTCCCTAGTATTTATATTGTTGGGAGGAGTTTTATTTTTCATATCAAATAAGAAAAATCTCCCACCTTATTTTAAGACCAAAAAACAAGTGGAAAAGAAGCAAAACATCATAAATTTCAAATAATTTTATGAAAATAGGCAAATAAATATAAAATATTAAGAAATCGATCATTTTGGTCGAATTTTTTTGTTTGCTTTATTATGTAATATGGTATAAAATAAATACAAAGTGGATTAAAGTGGTTTATGGTGGTAAGAAATGTTTTTAGGTGAATTTACTCACAAGCTAGACTCAAAAAATAGAATAATGATTCCTAGTGAATTTCGTGATGATTTGACTGAAGAATTTTTTATCACAAAGGGACCAGAGAATTCTTTGGTGATTTATACCAAGGATGAATTTGATAAGCAAAGCGTAAGGCTTGATAATCTCATAAATGAAAACAAAAAAAATAGGGCCATAAAGAGACTATTTTTCTCATCCACAATCAAGACCAGCTTAGACAAACAAGGCAGGGTTTTGCTAAATAAGAATTTAAGAGATTATGCAAATATCGAAAGCGAGGCTATGATTATCGGCAACAACACAACTATTGAACTGTGGGATGTGGACACATGGCAAGCTTATATAAATGAAGTCGAGGTGAATTTATCCGATATTATGGATGAATAATTATGGAATTTGAACATATTTCTGTTTTGGCAGAAGAAACAATAGAAAATTTGAATATAAAGCCCGATGGAATTTATGCTGACCTTACCCTTGGCAAGGGTGGCCATAGCAAGAAAATCTTGGAAAAATTATCTGATAAGGGTAGGCTAATAGCCTTTGACCAAGATAGGGAAGCTATAATGGCTGCTAAGGAAAATCTTAAGGATTTTTCAAACGTAATTTACGTCAATACCAATTTTGAAAATTTTGAATCAACTTTGAAAGATTTGAATATTTCAAAAATAGATGGTGCTTTGATGGATATTGGTGTCAGCTCATATCAAATTGACAATGCTAGCCGTGGATTTTCTTATATGCACGATGGCCCACTTGATATGAGAATGGATGTCGAAAATGAGTTAACAGCAGAGACAATTGTAAATGAGTATTCCAAAGAAGAACTTACTGAGATTTTCTCCAAATATGGCGAGGAAAGATTTTCTAAAACTATAGCTAGAAATATTGTCGATTATAGAAATAAACAGCGAATAGATACGACTTTCAAATTAAGAGATATAGTTAACAAATCAGTAAGAAGCAAGGAAGCTCATCCAGAAAAAAGGGTTTTTCAAGCCCTACGTATTGAAGTTAATAGGGAACTAGAAGTATTGGAAAATACTATAGAAGACGTGGTTGATCATCTAAATGTTGGTGGTAGACTTTGTATCATAACATTTCACTCACTAGAAGATAGGATAGTAAAAAACAAGTTCAAGGACCTGGAAAAGGACTGTACTTGTCCGCCAGGACTTCCAGTATGTGTTTGTGATACTGTTAGGAAAGTAAAGATTATCACCAACAAACCAATTGTTGCAGGTAAGAAAGAATTAAGTGAGAATTCTAGATCAAAAAGCGCTAAGCTTAGAGTATGTCAGAGGGTTTAATTATGAATTATAGCAATACTATAAATCAAACTTCAATTAATACCAATCACAATAGAAAAAGACTAAAAGTTGCTGAAGGTCCTAGATATAGTCAAAAGCATAAGAACAAGATGCTTAGAAAAAGGGATAGAAGGCTAAAAAGTACTTTGATTATTTTGGCATTGGCTGTGATTGTAAGTTTGTCATATTTTAATATAAATAAAAGAAAAGAATTGAAAGCTAAGAGAATTGAGTATAATACTCTTATGAATCAAGTTATAACAAAAGAATTAAAGAGAGATCGTTTAGAAGCAAAACTAGAAAATTCTGTTGATTTAAACAGGATCCAACGCTATGCTATGGAAGAACTTGGTATGGTCTATGCAAAAAATGAGACTCCAATAAATAACATAGAAGGTAATTAATATGACAGATATGTTTAAGATTGCTATAATTAGTATTTTATCTTCTATAGTTTTAGGCTATGCTATACTTCCCATACTAAGAAATATGAAAGTGGGACAAAACATTAGAAAAGAAGGTCCAAAGAGCCACTATCAAAAAGCAGGTACACCTACCATGGGTGGAATAATATTTTTGATAGCAGCACTTTTGATTACTTTAATCTATGTTCCATTTAATCTAAGCTCTGCAATTATAATAATTGCATTTCTTGGCTACGGAGCTATTGGTTTTATAGACGACTATAGAAAACTAGTTTTAAAGCAATCTGAAGGATTAAACCCAAAACAAAAAATAATACTACAATTTGGCCTAGCTATACTTATTACAATATTAGCTTTTATTAACGACAAAGATAGTGTAATGAAAATGACAATACCATTTTCAAACTATCCGCTATCTGTAAGCATCCTAGGTTTTCCAATCTTGATATTTATCATAGTAGGAACAACAAATGCAGTTAACCTGACTGACGGACTAGATGGACTTGCTACAAGCGTATCACTTCCAGTCTTTATCACCTTATTTTTGATAAGTACAAAAGACTCATCAAGAATATTTTCTATTATAATGTTTGGAGTGTTATTAGGATTTTTGTTATTTAACTCAAATCCAGCTTCAGTATTCATGGGTGATACAGGATCTATGGCAATAGGTGGGGCTGTTGTTGCCCTTGCTATCATTGAAAGAATTCCAATCTATTTAGTGATATTTGGTGGAGTTTATGTGATGGAAACTTTATCAGTAATGATTCAAGTATTCTCATATAGGCATAGAAACAAGAAAAGAGTATTTTTGATGACTCCAATCCACCATCACTTTGAGTTAAAAGGATACAAGGAGCCAAAAATTGTAAGTGGCTTTACAATAGTTAGTGTTTTATTATGTTTAATAACTTTGGTGGCAATTTTATGAGAAAAGTTTTAGTGTACGGACTTGGTGTCAGTGGTATATCCACAGTTAAAAGCCTAGCTGAGATGGACTATCAAGTTTATACTTATGATAAAAATAAAATAGAAATTGAACAATTGAAGGGCTATAATTATAGCCCTATTTCTGATTCAAAAATCATGGATATTGACTATGATTTTGTAGTAAAGTCTCCAGGGATCAAACCTAGCGACGATTTATTGGTAAGATTAGCGGAAAAATTTGAAATTATATCAGATATAGAATTATCCTATAGGCTTTTTCCTGATAAGAAGTTTTTATCTATTACTGGAACCAACGGGAAGACTTCTACAACTTCTATGATTAGCCATATCTTAAATGAAAATGGAATTAGGGCCATATCTGTAGGTAATATTGGCGAGGGTATCTTGTGGCAGATGAAAAATAATGATGCTGTTTTTGTTGAAGAGCTTTCATCTTTTCAACTAAAAGACACATCTTCCTACCACCCTCATATAGGAGCTATATTAAATATCAGCCCAGATCATATAGACTGGCATGGATTTTATGAGGATTATATAGATTCTAAGTTTAATATTGCCAAAAACCAAGATAACAATGATTACCTAATCATAAACCATGAGGATGAGATTTTATCTAAAAACAAGGATAAATTTAAGGCAAATATTTATGAGTTTTCAAGCAAGAGAGAGGTAGCCAAGGGCCTATATCTAGAAAATGATAAGATAATTTTTTCTGAAGACGATAAAAAAATAGAAGTCCTAGAAGTCAAAGATTTAAAGATAATAGGTAATCACAATTATGAAAATTTGATGGCAGCTATTCTTGAAACTTACCTATTTGGCCTAGACCTTGAACAAATAGCAAGGGCAAGCAAGACTTTTGTATCTATTGAACACCGCCTAGAATTTGTAGATGAAGTTCGCGGTGTAAAGATATATAATGATTCTAAGGGTACAAATGTCGATAGCTCTATAAAGGCAATCAATAGCTTCACAGATCCTATAATTATTATAGGAGGGGGCTATGACAAGAAGATTGACTATAGTGACTATGTAAAAGCCTTTACAAAAAATGGCAAAGAAATGATTATTCTTGGCGAAACTAAGGAAATGCTAAAAGATTTGTGCCAAAAATATTTTGTTAAATACAAAGTAGTTGATGATATGGACCAGGCTGTAAGATATGCTGTAAGCATAGCTCAAAGTCCTGATATCATCTTGCTATCTCCAGCTAGTGCAAGCTGGGATATGTACGATTCCTACCAAACTAGGGGTCGAGACTTTAAAGAAAAGATTGATAAGTACAAAGGAAATATTAAATGAGAGTAATAATTTCAGGTGGTGGAACTGGTGGACACATATATCCAGCCATAGCCATCGCCCAAAAATTACAAGCTAATATTGAAAACTGTGAGATTCTTTATGTTGGGATCAAAGGTGGTCCAGAAGAAGCAATAGCAAAAAAATATGGCTATGAATTTAGGCCAATTGATGGCATGGGTCTACCTAGAAAGATTAACAAAAGATTTTTCAAATCCCTATCCAAAAATATGAAGGGTTTTAAGGCGGCAAGACATATTGTAAAGGAATATAAACCAGATATAGCAATTGGTACTGGTGGCTATGTTTGTGGACCTATCATATATAAGGCTGCTAAGGCTAAGGTTCCTACTATAATTCACGAATCAAACTCGTATCCAGGAGTCACATCTAAATTCCTATCAAAAAGAGTAGACTACCTATGTATATCTTATCCACAAGCCAAGAGACACTTAAAATACAAGGATAATATTGTCGTTACAGGTAATCCTGTAAGGACAAACTTCAAAGAAACTTTTACTGATGAGGACTTGGCAAAACTTGGCATCAAGAAAGATAGGCCAGTAGTATTTTCCTTTGGTGGATCAAACGGTTCATACGCCCTAAATAAGGCAGTAATAGAACTTTCAAAGATTTTAAAGGATGAATTTTACCTACTTCATCAAACAGGTAGACGTAACTATGATAAATTTATGGAAGAAGTCACTGAGAATCCTTATATCAAGGCATTTTCCTATATTGACAATATAGATTTATTCTATGCTGTAAGCGACTTGGTAATAGCATCAAGTGGGGCAATGAGTCTTGCTGAAATATCAGCAGTAAAAAAACCTTCTATTTTGATACCTAAAGCTTACACTACAGAAAATCACCAACAATATAATGCACAAACTTATGTTGATAATGGAGCAGCCCTTATGATCCTAGAAAAAAATCTTGATGGCAAACTTTTATATGATGATATTCTTTCTATAATAAACGATAAAGAAAAGCTAGAAGCTATGGGCAAGGCTGCAGGCTTACTTGCAGATGAGGATGCTAGTGATAAGATTCTAGACTTAGTATTGGAATTAGTTGGTAAAGATGCAAAATAATAACGATGATAGATATTTAAAAAAAGATGGAAAAACCATAAAGAAAACTTACGTGGCCAAGAAAAATAACCGTAACTTTGAAAAAGAGAAAAAGTTATTTTCTAAGCCCTTTGTATTTGTTCTTATATTATTATTTCTATTAACTGTTCTCTACAGCTTATATATCCACCCTTTTATGCAAATATCTGATATATACATAAGCGGCAACAAAAATATAAGTGATGAACAAATTATAAGTCAAATGTCAAATCCTATCGGAGAAAACATATTGATTTATAATGTAGCAGACAGCAAAGAAAGGATTAATGCTATTGACTCTGTCGATGGCGTAGAAATCAAGAAAGTTTTTCCAAATCTTTTATCCATAGAAGTAGATGAAAGTTATCCACTCTTTTATCAAGAAGAAAAAGATAAGACTTACTATATAGATAACAAAGCTAAGATTACAGAAAATAGCCCAGAAAACAATGAAGGACTTATCAAAATCAGAGGGGCAAAGCTTAGAAACATCACAGGTGAAAACTTTACTAGCTCAGAAGCTTCACTTAATTTTATTAAGGCAATACAGGAATTTTCCTACATTGACAAGGTAAAAGAAATAGATTTGGAAAATAAGGCCGAAATTGGTATAATGTTAAATGATATAGATGTAAAATTCGGTGATTTGAACAATATTAGTGATAAGTTAAAATTACTAGATAAAATCCTAAATGATATCGACCAAAAGGGCGTGCTTGCTGTTCAAATAGACCTAGATAATGGCAAGAATCCTAGAGTAAAAGTGGACGATCAATCATTTAGTGAAGATCTAAATTATTAAAAAATTAGAGATGACGGGGGAAACTATGGCAAACATTAATATGGAAATGGACAATAGCGCATTAGCTAAGATAAAGGTCATCGGTGTAGGTGGCGGTGGAAACAACGCTATCAGCCGAATGAGAGACAATGGACTATCAGGTGTAGAATTTGTTGCAGTAAATACAGACTTACAAACTCTACAAGAATCAAATGCAGACATTCGCCTACAAATTGGTGAAAAACTAACTCGTGGACTTGGCGCTGGTGCTAATCCAGAAGTTGGAGAAAAAGCTGCCGAAGAAAGCAAAAATGATATCACAGAATCCCTAAAGGGAGCCGATATGGTATTTATCACTGCTGGAATGGGCGGCGGTACTGGTACAGGTGCTGCTCCAATTGTTGCAAATGTTGCAAAAGATTTGGGAATATTAACTGTAGGTGTTGTTACAAAACCATTCACATTTGAAGGTAGAAAAAGACAATCCCAAGCAGAAGCAGGTGTAGAAAGACTTAAAGAAAATGTTGATACACTTATTACAATTCCAAATGATAGACTTCTTCAAATAGTAGAAAAAAGAACATCAATGGTAGATGCATTTAAACTTGCTGACCAAGTTTTGATGGATGCAGTTTCAGGTATTTCAGAACTAATTGCAGTTCCAAACGTAATCAACTTAGACTTTGCTGACGTTGAATCTATCATGAGCGATCAAGGTATAGCTCATATGGGTATTGGTCGTGCAAATGGCGAAAATAGAGCAGTTGATGCTGCAAAAGCTGCTATCAATTCTCCACTTCTTGAAACATCTATCGAAGGTGCAAAGGCAGTTCTACTAAATGTTACAGCTGCTGAAGTTGGTTTGATGGAAGCAAACGAAGCTGCAGAATTAATTCGCGATAATATTGATTCTGATGCAAATATCATCTTTGGTGTAGGTAGTGATGAATCACTTGGTGAAGACATCAAGATTACTGTTATTGCTACAGGTTTTGACAACCAAGCTAAACGTCGTGATGACCTTAACCCACACAGAAGTCAAAGAAGCGATTATGAATCAGCTCCAAGAAATCAAAGATCAAACCAAGAAACAAAGGCTAAGAAAAATCCATTTGACGATATAGATTTACCAGACTTCTTAAAGTAATATGAAATGCCCTTATTGTCATTCAAATAATACAAGAGTTCTTGATTCAAGAGCCACCGAAGATGACACAGCTATCAGACGTAGAAGGCTTTGCGAAGATTGCGACAAAAGATTTTCAACCTATGAGAGGTATGAAGATAATACCGTTATGGTTATTAAAAAAGATGAAACAAGAGAGTCTTTTAACCCATCTAAGATTATATCAGGGGTAGTGAAAAGCTGCCAAAAAAGACCTGTTTCCATGGATCAGATAGAAGAAGTTGCCAAAAATGTTGAAGTAAAGATTAACCATACAGGCAAAAAAGAAGTTACTTCAACCTATATTGGTGAACTTGTCATGGATGAACTAAAAGATCTTGATCCAGTTGCATATGTACGCTTTGCCTCAGTTTACAGAGAATTTAAAGATGTCGATTCATTTTATGATGAAATACTTAATTTTAAAGATTAAAGATGCTAGTGAAAAGCTTAGGCTATAAGCTAGCTTCTTTTTTTATAGGAAGGCTTTTATGGATTTATTTGAATTAAATAGGCAATATGAATTAGAAAAATCTGCTCCTCTGGCCGATAGGCTTAGACCAAAGACTTTGGATGAATATATTGGCCAAGAACATTTGGTAGGCGAGGGAATGATAATAAATCGTATGATAAAGGCAGATAGGATTTATTCTATGATTTTTTATGGACCACCAGGTGTTGGCAAGACTACGCTTGCCAAAATTATTTCCCAATCTACAAATATGGCCTTTGAAGAACTTTCCGCTGTATCTAGTGGGATTTCTGATGTAAAAAACAAGATTCAAATAGCTAAGGACAATCTAAGCTATGAGAACAAGAAGACCATTTTATTTATAGACGAGATTCACAGGTTTAACAAGTCCCAGCAAGATTATCTCTTGCCCTTTGTAGAAAATTCCACCATAATACTTATTGGAGCAACTACTGAAAATCCATATTTTGAGGTAAATAAGGCCCTCATATCAAGAATGTATGTTTTTGAATTAAAGAGTCTTACAGATGATAATTTGAATAAGTTAATAGATCAGGCTATAAGTACAGATACAATTTTCGCCAATAAGAACATTGAAATAAATGAAGAAGCTAGAAAAACTCTTATAAAATATTCAAATGGAGATAGTAGAGCCTTATTAAATGGACTTGAGATTGCAATATTTTCAGAAAATGAGAAAGATGGTAAAATTATTATAGACAAAGATACTATCGAACACTCTATCCAAAAAAAGATTGCGATTTATGATAAAAAGGGAGATAGACACTACGATACAATATCTGCCTTTATCAAGTCTATGAGGGGATCAGATATAGATGCAAGTCTATTTTACCTGGCAAAGATGCTTGAATCTGGTGAGGATATCAAATTTATAGCAAGGAGAATGATTATATTTGCAGCAGAAGATATTTCAAATGCAGATCCAAATGCCCTTATCCTCGCCACATCAACTTTTGATGCTATAAACACAGTTGGTATGCCAGAAGCAAGAATAATTCTTGCCCAAACGGTAACCTACCTTGCAGCAGCCCCTAAGAGCAACTCGACTTATAAGGCCATAGCAAAAGCTATAGATTTTGTGAAAAATAACTCTGACAGGGAGGTTCCAAATAAGCTAAAGGATTCCCACTATCCAGGAAGCAAGAATTTGATCCATGATTCCTATCTCTATCCCCACGATTTTGGTGGATATGTAGACCAGGATTACTTGCCAGATGAATTTGTCGGGGAGATATTTTACAATCCGATTTTTGTTGGATATGAAAAGAATATGATAGAAAGATTAAATAAAAGGAAAGAAGGAAACAATGAAGATTAGAGAAATTATAAATGATATAGATAAATATGTCGATACTGATGTAGTTGTCTCAGGTTGGATTAGAAACTCAAGATTTGGTAAAAATGTTGGTTTTATAGAACTAAATGATGGTTCTACTTTCAAGAACTTACAAATAGTAGTAGGAACTGATAAGGAAAATTATGACCAACTTTCCCACCAATTTTTATCTACAAGTATAAAGGTAGAAGGAAAGCTTGTTGCTACAGGCAATAATAAGACTCCTTATGAAATCCAAGCTGATAATATCGAAGTTTTGGGCGAATCTTCAGACAAGTTTCCAATCCAAAAACAGAGACAAACACTTGAATTTATGAGAACTATTCCTCACCTTAGACCAAGAACAAATACCTTTAGAGCTGTATTTAAGGTAAGAAGTTCGCTCGCTTATGCCCTACATAAATTCTTCCAAGAAAGAGGATTTTTGTATGTGAACCCACCAATTGTAACAGGTTCTGATGCAGAGGGTGCTGGAGAAATGTTCAACATCACAACAATCAACCCAAAAGAAGTCCCACTAAAAGAAGATGGAAGCGTTGATTATGGCAAAGACTTCTTTGGTAAAAAATCTTATCTAACTGTATCTGGCCAACTAGAGGCAGAAGACTATGCTCTAGCTTTTGGTGATGTCTACACCTTTGGTCCAACCTTTAGGGCTGAAGAATCAAACACACCAAGACACGCTGCAGAATTCTGGATGCTAGAACCAGAATTGGCCTTTGCTGATTACAATGTGGCAATGGATGTAGCTGAAGATATGATCAAATATATAATAGACTATGTTCTTGAAAACAACAAAGATGAAATGGAATTTTTCAACAGATTCATAGATGAGGGTCTATTTGAAAGATTAGAAAAAGTTAGAAATGCAGAATTTGCAAGAATAACATATACAGATGCCATAGAAAAGCTAAAGGCTAGCGGACAAAAATTCGAATTCCCAGTTGAATGGGGTATGGATTTACAAACTGAACACGAAAGATACCTATCAGAAGTTATAGTAGATGGACCAGTATTTGTAACAGACTATCCAAAAGATATCAAGGCATTTTACATGAAGAGAAATGCTGATGGCAAGACAGTAGCAGCTTTTGATATGCTTGTTCCTGGAGTTGGAGAACTAATAGGTGGTTCTCAAAGGGAAGAAAATATGGACGAACTATTAAAATCATTTGAAGATAATGGTCTAAAAGAAGAAGACTATCAAAACTACCTTGACCTTAGAAGATTTGGTACAGTAGTTCACTCAGGATTTGGTCTAGGATTTGAACGTGCTGTAATGTATGTAACAGGTATGAAAAATATCCGTGACGTAATCCCTTACCCAAGATATGTAAATGCTTTTGCAGATAGAAACTAGGTGAAAAATGACAGAAAACAAATTTGTTGAATATAATCCCAATGCCATAGAAAAAAAGTGGCAAAAAATTTGGGATGAAGATAATACTTTCCATAGTGAAATAGATAATGATAAGAAAAAATACTACGCCTTGGTAGAATTTCCTTATCCATCTGGCCAAGGTCTACACGTTGGCCACCCAAGGCCATACACTGCCCTTGACGTGGTAGCTAGAAAAAGAAGACTTGAAGACTACAATGTCCTATATCCAATGGGTTTCGATGCTTTTGGCCTACCAACAGAAAACTATGCTATAAAAAACAAAATCCACCCAGCAAAGGTTACTGAAGATAATATCAAAAACTTCAAAAACCAATTAAAATCAATTGGATTTTCATTTGACTGGGATAGAGAAGTAAATACAACAGATCCAGACTATTACAAGTGGACTCAATGGATTTTCATTCAACTATATAAGCACGGTTTAGCTTATAAAAAGGAAATGAGCGTAAACTGGTGCCCATCTTGCCAAGTAGGCCTTGCCAACGAAGAAGTAGTTGATGGCAAGTGCGAAAGATGTGGAACTGAAGTTGTCCACAAGATGAAAAATCAATGGATGCTAAAAATTACAGAATACGCCGATAGGTTGATTGATGACCTAGACGAAGTTGACTACGAAGATAGGATCAAGGCTCAACAAATCAACTGGATTGGTAGATCTAGGGGTGCAAATGTAGACTTTAACATAAAAGACACAGACCATAAGCTTACAGTGTATACAACCCGACCTGACACAATCTTTGGTGTAACCTACATGGTAATTTCACCAGAACACCCAATACTCGACCAGTACAAGGATAAGATTAATAACTTTGATGAAGTTTCTGCTTACCAAGAAGAGGCACGCAAAAAATCAGATTTCGAAAGAGCTGAGCTTAACAAAGACAAGACTGGGGTAATGCTTGATGGAATATCAGCTATAAATCCTCTATCTGGCAAGGAAATTCCTATCTGGGTATCTGACTATGTACTTATGACCTATGGTACAGGTGCTATCATGGCTGTTCCTGCTCACGATAGCAGAGACTATGAGTTTGCAAAGACCTTTGATATGCCAATAGTGCCGGTGTATGAAACTGAGGCTGAGACTGAATTACCACTAACAGACATCAACCAAGATGTTTCAATTAACTCAGAATTCTTAAATGGTCTTAATGCTACAGATGCCAAGCAAAGAGCAATAAAATATATAGAAGAAAAGAGCTTGGGAAAAGCTACTACAAACTTTAAGCTACGTGACTGGGTATTCTCCCGTCAAAGATATTGGGGAGAGCCAATTCCTATGGTATATTGCGAAGAACACGGTTGGGTACCAGTTGATGAAGCTGACCTTCCAGTAAAACTTCCAGAAGTAGAATCCTACGAACCAACAGCTACTGGAGAATCTCCACTATCAGAGATAGAGGAATTTGTTAATACAACTTGCCCAATTTGTGGAAAAGCTGCAAAAAGAGAAACAGACACTATGCCACAATGGGCAGGATCTTCATGGTATTACTTAAGATATATGGATCCACATAATACTGATGCTCTTGCAAGCAAAGAAGCTTTGGATTACTATAGCCCAGTTGATTGGTACAATGGGGGAATGGAACATACAACTCTTCACTTATTGTATTCAAGATTCTGGCACAAATTCCTATATGATCTAGGTATAGTCCCAACAAAAGAACCATATATGAAGAGAACCAGCCACGGTATGATTCTTGGTGAAGACCACCAAAAAATGAGTAAATCTCGTGGCAATGTAGTAAATCCTGATGATATTATCCGTGATTATGGAGCAGATACACTTAGAACCTATGAGATGTTCATAGGAGACTTCTCATCAACAGCAATATGGTCTGATGAGGGAGTTCGTGGTTGTAGAAAATATCTTGAACGTGTCTATAATATGATTGACTTAGTAGAAGATGGAGAAGAATATTCAAAAGACCTGGAAGTATCAATCCACCAAACTATCAAAAAGGTCACAGAAGATTATGAAAATCTTAAGTTTAATACAGCAATTGCTAGCCTAATGTCCCTATCAAACGATATGAGAGCAGCAGGCAAAATCACAAAGGCTGATTTTAAAACCTATATTACTTTACTAAACCCAGTTGCCCCACACCTAACAGAAGAATTGTGGGAAATGGCAGGATTTGAAGGAAAGCTAAACCAAACATCTTGGCCAACTTACGATGAGAAGAAACTAGTCAAAGATGAATTTGAAATGCCTGTTCAAATAAACGGCAAAGTACGTGGCAAAGTGATAATGCCAATAGATGCTGACAAAGATGACGCCATAGAAGCTGCCAAAAACGATAGCAATATAGCAAATCACATAGCAGATAAGGAAATTAGAAAAATAATATATGTACCAGGCAAGATTTTAAATATTGTCGTGGGATAGAGAAGACTAGGATGTAATGTCCTAGTTTTTTCATTTTAAGGTAATGATAATAAGGGTATAAATAGTAGAGAGAATAAGAAAAATATTATTTTTTATGAGATGTAAATAAAACTTCAATAACAAGCGCTTGGTCCTTCAAGACTTGTTATTTTTTAATATTTAAAATTAAAAATATTTACAAGTGTTACCTACTTATTAATATTAATGATTTTAACTTTATAAATTTAATACTTTACTTAAATTATTCACTAAGTTAATATCTAGTTTTTTACATAAGACATATTGTAATTGTTATAGAAAGGTGTATCATAATATATAGTACACTTTATATTATTTTTATATTTTAAGAAGGCATTATGATTGATTTTATAAAAAAGAATAAGTTTTCAATAATATCAGCAGGGATTTTTACACTACTCTGCGTATTAGCTTATTTAGGATACAAAAATGGGACCTTTGATTCCTTGGAAAGTTTTAGAGATTATGTCCTATCATATGGACCTTGGGCATTTTTGATATTTTTTCTTGCAAATATCATGCAAGTTGTGGTGCCAGGAGTCCCAGGGGGCATTATCTTAGCCTTTGGTGTTGTTACTTTTGGACCCCTTAAAGGATTTATCTACAACTACATATCCATATGTATAGGTTCTATAATAAATTTTCTTATATCAAAATCCTTTGGCCAAGATTTGATTGTAAAAATATTTGGTGAAGAGCAGTTTGATAAATATAAAGATAAAATAAAGGAAGACTCCTACGAAAAGTTTTTTGCTTGGGCTATACTTTTACCTGTAGCTCCTGATGATTTTCTATGCTATATAACTGGACTAAGCAACATGACCTTTAAAAAATACGCAAAGATTATATTTCTTTGCAAGGGGCCATCTATATTTTTATATTCCATGGCTTGGTACTATGGTTTGGATTTTATAATGACCAAACTTGGATAAAATTATTTGACTGATCTTATAAAAGAGTGTATTATTGTATTATACTAATAATACAGATTAAGAAGGTTTTATGAAAGAATTTATCAAGAAAAACATCTACAATATAATAGCGGTCCTAGTTTTGGTTATTCTTACAATTCTAGGCTATATTGGCTACAAAAAAGGTTTATTCAACTCAGTAGATACTTTTAGAGACTTTATCCTATCTTTTGGAGTATGGGCAAATATCATATTTATGCTAGTTCAAGTCATCCAAATTGTCGTGCCGATTATACCTGGAGGCCTTACTACAGTTTTTGGTGTAGTAATATTTGGAGCTTTTTGGGGATTTATTTATAATTACATATCTATTTGTGCTGGATCTTTGTTAGTCTTCTTCATATCAAGGACCTTTGGCAAGTCTGTCATTCTAAATTTCTTTGGAGAGGAAACTTTTGATAAGTATAAGCACAAGATTAAGGATAAGACTTATGAAAAATTTTTTGCCTGGGCTATACTATTGCCAGTGGCACCAGATGATTTTCTCTGCTATCTAACTGGCCTATCCGACATGAGTTTTAAGAAATACGCCACAATAATTCTTTTGTGCAAGCCACCTTCAATATTCTTATATTCCATGGGTTGGGCCATGGGACTAGAATGGTTAGTAAACAAATTTTAAAAGCGATTAGATTAAATCTAACCGCTTCTTTTTTTATGCATAGAGTTCAGCTTGGGTGGTGAACATCTCTTTATATAATTTATTTTCTTTTAGAAGGTCTTCATGAGTTCCTTCTTCATCGATCCTGCCGTGGTTACAAACGAGTATTCTATCAGCATATTTGGTAGAAGATAGCCTGTGAGATATGAATAGGGAAGTTTGGTCCTTGGTTATGGCAAGCATATTTTCAAATATTTCTTGCTCACTACGAGGGTCTAGGGCACTGGTTGGCTCATCCATTATAATAAATTTGCCCTTATGGTGCATAGAACGGGCTAGGGCAAGCTTTTGTCCAAGACCTCCAGAAGGTTGAACTCCCTCTTTATCAAACAAGGTCGTAATATAATTCGCCTTTCCCTTTGGCAATGAATCTATCCATTTTTCTATATTTAGTAATTTAAAAGATTTTCCCATATCCGTATATGAAGCATCGTCAATATCATCTGCCTTTAGACTAGCGACATTTTCATCAATCCTAAAAGGAAAGAGTCTAAAGTCTTGGAAGGTAGGCGATAGGATTTGGTAGTAGTACTTGGTATCTATATCGGCAATATTTATTCCATTTAATAAAATCTCCCCACTAGTAGGCTTATAGAACTTGCAAAGGAGTTTAACAATAGTAGACTTGCCAGCACCGTTTCTGCCTACAAGGGCCACAGTCTCACCAGGATTTATTACAAAGGAACAGTTTTCTAAAATGTAATCTTCACTTGTTGGGTATTTGAAGTATACATGCTTAAATTCAATAGCTACTTTATTTAAGTCGACCTTATCGATTTTTCCATCCTTATTCCAACTATCGTCTAAATCTAAAAACTCATATAAAGAATTTAAAGCAACATTAAGTCCGGCTAGGTCAGCGTAGTATTCCTGGAAGACTCTCAAGGCTTCGATGAGTCTATTGAGGCAGTTAAAGTATAGGGTAAAATTTGCAATAGTAATTGTTCTTTCTATTACTTTTATAACTATATAAATAAATGATCCCACAACTCCCAAATTGTTTATGACATTCATAGCCCCATTCATGGCGCCGTTTTTGCTGTAGTACTTGTGATTTGTCAAAAACATCTGATTCATGTGGTATTTTGCCTTTTCAAGAATCATATCTTCAGCATTAAATATTTTTATGTCTTTGGAGTATTTATAATCCCTAGAAAAATCATAATAGTACTTGTAAACTCTGTTATCTTTAGCTGAGTTTTCCTGATATTTCTTTTCATTTTCCTTAATTATTTTTGTAAAAGGTTTGTTTAAAAAATTAAGGGCTATTATAAATATTGGTATGAGAGGGTTTAAGCTTAAAAGTATGAAGATTGAAACAATACCTGTAGCTACAGCTCCTGTGGCAAAATATAGAAACTCCAAGAGGGCATAGGTCATACCAACACCATACAAAGCTTGTTCTACTTTTTCCTGGGTTGATTTTGAATCAGTAAGCTCTATTGGTAGGGATAAGACTTTTTCATTTACTGCAAAAGCTAATTCATCATTAAATACTTGCAAGGTCCTCTGGTAGAAGCTTCTTGAATAAGCACTTATCAATTCATTAGCTAAGTTTAAAATCAAAGCTAAAAGCACAAATCCAAACATGATTTCAAAACGTCTCAAACCATTGTATTCATCTATTATAAGTTTTGGTGCAATTATATTAAATATGGGAAGCAGGCCCAAAAGCACGCTTATAAAAATTACTTTTTTTACGAAGCCCTTATGCTTACTTTCAATAATCTTAAAAAGTCTGATGTAATTACGCATGGGCTTCCTCCTTGTAATTTTTGGCTTGGATTTCAAATAATTCCTTGTACTCTCCATTAGCTTTTAGCAATTCTTCGTGAGTCCCTTCTTCGATGATTTCACCGTTTTTTAGGAAAACCACCTTATCACAAAACTTGGTGGAAGCTAGCCTGTGGGAGATAAATATACTAGATTTATCCCTTGTCATTTCATTGTAAAGCTCATATAGATCTCTTTCTGCTATGGCGTCTAGTTGAGCTGTTGGCTCATCTAAGATTAAAATTTTGGCAGATTTTTTGTTGATGGCACGAGCCAAAAATAATCTTTGTTTTTGACCGCCAGATAGGTCGATTCCCTTATCATCTAAGGTTCTTAAGAGTATCTGTTCATCTTTTTTATCATATTTAGCGATAATGTCATCTAGACCTGTTTTTTCATAGACATCAGTTAAATCACAATCATTAGAATTCATTGCCACATTTTCCTTAATAGAATAGGGCAAGAGTAGAGTGTCTTGGAAAATTGCCGATACTAGGTCTTTTTTGTCTATGCCATAGGAATTAATATCCTTGCCATTTAATAAAATTTCACCACTTGTTGGTTCTAGTAGTCCTGCAAGTATTAGTGCAAGAGTAGTTTTACCTGCACCATTTTCGCCTACTAGGGCAATAGACTTATTGTTAGATAAATCTAGATTGATATTTTTAAGGACGTATTTGTCAGATGATGGATATTTAAATGATAGATTCTTAATTTCAATATTTACACTATCGAAATCCATTTTTTTATAAGATTTTGTTGGGAAATCTAGTATCTTGAAGTAATACTTGAAAAACTTAAGATCTCTTACTAAAAATGCAGCTTGGTTGCAAAACTGATCTATCATTATCATAAAGGCAAATACAGATGTAAACAAGACAAAAAAACGTGAAATATTAATTTCGCCATTAGATAGACTTAAAATCATCCAGTAAAAGATAGGTAAGTCACGTATCAGAGAAATAATTCTTGATTTGATAAAAATTTTATATGTCTTTTTATCTGCAGCATACATCTCGCTAAATCGTATATCAGTCAAAGAAAAATAATATTTCTTGAATACTTTTTTCATATCGTACATCAATATATCTAGTTTTGATATAGGATTTTGCAGTTCATAATTTAGCTGGTGAACTTCTTCCCAGGTATGATCAATTTTCTCCCAAAAGTCTTCGTAAATAAAAGTAATTTTATACATAATTCTGCCAATAATAATAGTTAAAACGATAAGATATGAAACTAAATACCAAGGCATGGCTGTAAATATCCATAGATAAGCTATTAAAGATATGATTAGACCAAAGCCTGTTGGCATATTTAGGACGATATTGCCAAAACCATCAAAGGGATATTCGACTGCTCTTATGGCATCTGCTATAAGTTCTTTTTGCTTTTTGTCCTGCTGGTCGGCATAGGATAAATTGAGGCTGTATTCTATGATATTTCTATTAAGCTGGTAGCGAAGATTGTTCATTCTCATCCTATAATTACCAGTCAAAAATGAATTTAAAAACTTCATAAGTGAAGTAGCTACAAATAGAAATATAAAAAATGGAATGAAAAATTCTATCCCCTTATCTCTATTATCAATTACATAAGCTGGTGCTAGGATCCAGATAAAGGGCAATAGTCCATTAATTATTGCATTTATTACAATAATCACATACATAAATGGGTCCTTGGACCACATTTCTTTGAAAATAAATTTTAATTCTTTCATAAGTGCGGTAAATCCGCTTCCTCCTTGATTTTTTATTATAGTCAAAGCAAGGAGTTATATATGTACTTACTTTGACTAATTTTTAGAAACTCCGATTTTCTTATTTAGATTAATGTTCATTATTCTTCTCCTTTCTTTAAATTTATTTAATTATAACAAATTAAAGCGTTAATGTAAATATATATATATAAAATACGACAAAAAAAAGATGGCTCTTGCCATCAATCATGGATCAAATCATCCCCTGCAATAAATTCTATGTCTAAGTCATTTCCTATATTTTGGCAAGTGATAATCTTAAATCCTCTAACTTTACTAGTGTTATCATAGCATATATCGTTATTAATTATTTCTCCAAAAGGATAAATACTTGTGATTCCGCTATTATTTTCAATTTGCACTGCTTTTGAAATAAGGAAATTAATTTGATCTTCCATAAGATTTTCATCAAGCACATCATAAAAATCATTTATCCTTACAATAAACTTATCGTCTAGAAGTAGAAGCTTTATATCTTTTGCCAAATAAAAAGATTGGAAAACTAGTTTAAATATGATAAAAGCTGTATTATATGTAAGATTTCTCATCCTATTTGCCTTATCCAAATGTAGGATTACGGCAGATTTTTGGAACTTGCCTTTGACAGTGTGAATTATATTGTCTCTTTTTTCTTCGATAGATAAGATTTCAAGCCCGGATATATTTCCCCTATCTTTTATGAAATGGTCACTTGAAGGCATAAAAATAGTGCGGTCGAGTATCACTTGTGTATTGTCACCGTTAGATCTTCTAGATACTATATTTGCCTTTATATCGGTTATTTCTGGATAATTTAGGTATAATTTTTGCATTACTTACCTTCCTTTAGTCTAAAACTATAGATTGTACTTATGATATAATATACCCGAGGTTAGCCTATGAGAAAGAAAATTTTTTATTGCTTGCTGTGGGTGATGGCAGGCATAGGATTATTCATAAATTTTGAGAGCTTGGCTTTTATAAAAGTAATGATTATTTGTGGGATTTTTGCTGGGATTTTATGCCTATTTGACAAGAAATATATTATAATTCCCTTGGGAATTTTGCTAGGATTTTCCCTTAGCTTTTTTAATTTTAAGACTTACAAGCTAAAAGATTATAAAGAAATAGAGGCACAAATTACCATCTTAGAAAAGAGAAAGACGGCTGATAATTTTAGGTATTTTGTAAGGGCCAAGGCTAGTGGTATAGATGAAAAGTCAGTCTTATTTTCTGAAGAAGACTTGGATATTGGAGAGGTTCTCCTAGTTGATGCCGATATTTCTATACCAGATAAAAACACCAATCCCAATCTTTTTTCTTATAGGCATTATCTGATTTCAAAAAGTATAGGAAGTCAGCTAGAGATAAAGAAAGTTTATCAGTCTTCTAATAGCAAGAGCCTTTTCCTAAAGGCAAGGAATAAGTTTTATAAATATATACACTCAATTTTTGAGGGGAACTTATCAAAAACTGCATCAGACTTTATAATTTCCGTTATCCTAGGGGAGAATCTAATAGAAAATAACGACATTAAAGATTTGGGTCTTGTACATATACTTGCTGTTTCGGGTCTTCACATAGATTTACTTTTGGGATTTATCTTGTTTATTTTTGGGAAATTTAATTACAAGTACGGCTATGGCATAGCCCTAGGTCTATGTCTTTTTTATGGTTATTTGATAGGATTTCCTTTTTCTGTAATTAGGGTTTTGATAATAAATTTAATTGGTTTTCTAGCATTTCTATTTGCTATGCCAGAAGATAAGATAAAATCATTACTAATAGCAGCTATGCTAATCCTATTAGCAAATCCATTTGCTCTACTAAATTCAGGCTTTGTTTTGTCATTTGTGGCGACAAGTGCAGTTTATTTAATCTACCCAAAAATAAAAAGAAGATTTACAAAGAATTCAATAACAGAAAATTTCGCCTTTACAGGATCAATTCAATTAGGACTTTTGCCATTTACTATATTTTACTATGGGAAGATAAATCTATTATCTATACTTGCAAACTTTTTGGTAGTGCCAATATTTACCATAGCTATGTATCTAGCCTTTGGACTAGTAGTTTTCTACCCAGTATTTAGCTTTATATTAAGTCCGTTTTTTAAGGTCTTGGACTTTTTATTAGTTACTATCATAAATATTGTTAAGTTTTTAAATAGCTTTAGGCTCTTTAATATCAAATTTGCTCATCCAAGTATTTTTGTAGCCATATATTTATTTACCTTAATATTGGTCATATTTTATTTGAAAAGAACTAATAAAAAATTGGTCAGGATTTTTTATGGCTTAAATCTCCTTGTGGTTTTAGCAAGCCTTTCTTATGATTATTTAAATCCAGAAGTTAGTTTTACTATGATTGACATAGGTCAAGGAGATGCATTTTTGCTAAGTGATAGGGGAGAATACTATTTATTTGATGTAGGTGGGCCAAAGTATGATAATTATGATTCAGGAGAGAGGATACTTATTCCTTACCTAAATTCCTTGGGAATAAGAAATATTAAGGCTGTATTTATCTCCCACGAAGATGGTGACCATGCGGGAAACATAGATGGAATAGTAAATAATTTCAATGTGGAAAATATCCTTACTTCCAAATTAAATACGAATTCTCTAGTAACTTACAATCCTAAAATTATAAAAAAAGATGACAGAATAAATATTCCTCATGGGTCTATTACTTGTGTCTTTGATGGAGTAGAAGGCGAAGAAAACGCTGAATCTGTTGGCTATATTATAGATATTAAGGGTATTAAAATCCTCACTTTAGGAGATTTACCAAGTGAATATGAAGATAGTCTTGATATAACGGCAGATGTATTAAAAGTTTCCCACCACGGGTCAAGAACTTCTACTTCAAGGGATTTTGTAGAAAAAGTAGATCCACAAATTGCCCTTATATCCGCAGGTAGAAACAACAAATATGGTCACCCGACAAGGGAAGTTATAGAAAATTTGGATGGTGTTAAGATATATAATAGTCAAAATAATGGTATGGTAAAGATAAATTTCAAAAAACAAGTTAGTGTAGAAAGCTATGTAAAAGGTGGTTATTTTAGATGAATTACAAAGAATTTATGGAAAATTTGATAGAAGATAAGGCAAAAGGAATCTACTTATTTGATTCTAAGGAAGATTATCTAAATACAACCATAATCGATCTTGCAAAGGAAAAAGTCTCCTTTGCTGACTTTAACCTAGTAGAACTAAAGGGAAATGTTGATGTTGAGGCAATGAAAAATGCCTATGAGACATATCCAGTTATGGAAGATAGGAAATATATCATATGGAAAGATATAGATTTATCCAAAAATTCCCTCAAAGAATACGAAGACTTGCTTACAAATTTGACGGGTGATATAAAAAACTTCCCAGAATACACGACATTTCTTATCTTTTCTGATTCTAGTCCCTTTAAGGGGAAATTTTACAAGGAAGTCAAAAAGCATGGCAATATTGTAAATATTGATAGGTTAAATAAAAGTGAGCTTGAAACTTTTATAGGAAAGAGATTTGTCAAAGCTGGTAAGAAAATTAAGAAATCAATGCTTGCAGAGATTGTCCAAAGATTTTCCTACCTAGATAGGGACAGTGACCTTGATTTATTTGATATAGTAAATACAGTCGATAAAATCATAGCAAGTTCTGAAGATGAGATTGTAAAAGAAAAAGATGTCTACGACCAATTAGATCAGATTTTAAATATTAATATATTTAACTTAACTGATGCTATATCAAAAAAAGATTTGAAACTAGCTTCTACCACTTATCTAAATATGGTAAAAAGGGATGAAGATTTGTTTATGATCTTTCATATGATTATTAGGCAGTTTAGAAATATTATTGGAATAAAGACTTTGCTTTCTAATAACAAAAATGACGCTTATATTATGAAAAATATAGGCATAAGTCCATATGAACTTAGGAAGGTTAAGGGATTTATAAATAATTTCACCTATGAAGAGCTTTTTGACATCCACTCTAGGCTTTTTGATATGGAAGTTCGTCAAAAATCTACAGATTTTGATATGAAAATAGAATTATTACTTCTTATACAGAAGATTTGCAAATAAAAAATGAGTAATTATCAGTAGTCATATGTGAGGATCCATTACTGATAATTACTCATATTATTATTGAGCGTTATTTAGTGCTCTTTGAAGTCTAGATGTTGTTCTAGCCACTTTATTTTTGTGGAATATATTTTTAGCTTCTGCTTGTTTCATTCTTTTGTCAACGTGCATGAAAATTTCGCGAGCTTTGTCTACATCTCCAGCTTCAATTGCTTCATCAAATTTTCTGATGTAAGTTTTAACTTCAGATTTGCGAGCTTTGTTTTTAAGAGTATCTCTTTTTGTTGTTTCAATTCTCTTTTGAGCTGATTTAATATTAGCCATTATTTCACCCTCTTTCTTTTCTACTATTTTTGCTTGACTGGTTTATTCTACCATAAACAAACGAAACTTACAAGTTATCTGGATTTTTTTGTCTAGATTTTTGTAGTTTTGCAAATATAGTTTATAATATAATAAGAAATGAGAGGAATATATAATGACTGAAGAAAAAATCTATGTCCCAAATGATGGTGGGAACAATAATAATGACAAAAAAGAAAATTTAACAGACATAATATTAGATTGGGTGAAGACCATAGCTGTAGCCCTCTTGATAGCAACTGTTATAAAGATGTTCTTGGTTGATGCTACTAAGGTGTCCGGCTTTTCTATGCAAAATACCCTCTACCATGATGATATGCTCTTGGTAGATAAGATTGGACCTCGTTTTAACGATTACCATAGGGGAAATATTGTAATCCTAAAGGCTCCTGATGATCTTAATAAACTTTATGTTAAAAGAGTTATTGGTGTGCCTGGGGATACTATAGAACTTAAGGACGAGAAAGTTTATCTAAATGGAAATGAACTTGACGAAACATATACTTCTGTTGACTACACTTTGCCAGAGGCTGATGGAACTTTTTGGACACTCGGCGAAGATGAGTATTTTGTAATGGGAGATAATAGGGAAGAAGGAGCTAGCAATGATTCTAGAAACTTTGGACCTGTTATGAAAAAGGATATAGTAGGCCATGCATTTTTGAGATTTTATCCTTTTGATGACTTTGGTAAAATAGATAATAACCCATATGGAAATGAGACTAAGTAGATGACAAAGAGAAAAGAAAATATAAGGAATTTCTCCATCATAGCTCACATAGACCATGGTAAATCCACCCTTGCTGATAGGCTGATTGAAAAATCAGAACACATATCACAAAGGGATATGACCAACCAAATGCTAGATGACATGGATTTAGAACGTGAGCGTGGTATAACAATTAAGCTTAAGTCAATTAAGATTCACTATAAGGCTAATGATGGTAATATTTATGATTTAAACTTAATAGACACCCCAGGCCATGTGGACTTTAATTACGAAGTTTCAAGATCACTTAAGGCTTGTGAAGGTGCGATTCTTGTAGTAGATGCTAGCCAAGGGGTAGAGGCACAAACCCTAGCCAATACCTACCTTGCCTTAGAACAAGATTTGGAAATATTGCCGGTACTAAACAAAATTGATCTACCTTCTGCTAGAGCTGATGAAATAAAAGCAGAAATTGAAAGCCAGATTGGTCTAGATACTGAGGGCATACCCCTAGTTTCTGCAAAGACAGGCTTAAATATAGAAGATGTTTTGGAAGACATAGTGACAAATGTCCCAGCTCCAGAAGACCACGATGATAAGCCACTAAAGGCTCTAATCTTTGATTCTTATTACGATTCCTACCGTGGAGTAATATGCTATGTCAGAGTTTTTGAAGGAGTGGTAAAACCTGGTGATGAGATAAAGATGATGAATACTGGTAAGACCTACGAAGTAAATACAGTAGGATATACCATGAAAAATCGTATAGAAACTAAGGAACTAAGGTCTGGTGATGTAGGTTTTATAGAAGCTTCTATCAAGGAAGTAAAAGATGCTAGAGTTGGTGATACCATAACCCTAGCAGATGATCCTACTGAAAAAGCTTTATCTGGCTATAAGGAAGTACTTCCTATGGTTTATTCTGGTATATATCCGGCTGAGGGTGAAAGTTTTGATAAACTTCGCGATGCCCTAGAAAAGCTTCAAGTAAATGATGCGGCCCTAGTATTTGAGCAAGAAAACTCCCAAGCTCTTGGTGTAGGTTTGCGTTCAGGATTTTTGGGACTGCTCCACATGGACATCATAACTCAAAGGTTAGAGCGTGAATATGACCTAAATATCATAGCAACGGCACCATCAGTTATATATAGGATCAAAACCAAGGGCAATGATGAAGAGATAGAAATACAAAACCCGAATGACTTCCCAGATCCTGCTATAATTGACTATATCAAAGAGCCAGTCACAAGGGCTGAAATTATAACTCCATCTGACTATATAGGCCAGGTTATGAATCTTGCCCAAAATAGGCGTGGGGAACTTATAGATATGACCTATATTGACGAGACTAGGGTTTCCATCAAATACAAAATTCCACTAAACGAAGTAATATATAACTTCTTTGATAGTTTAAAATCTAGGACTCGTGGCTATGCTTCCCTGGATTATGAGCTAATAGGATACAAGGAATCAGATCTAGTAAAACTAGAAATTCTAATCAACGATGAAGTGGTAGATGCCCTTTCAATCATAGTTCACAGAGATAGCGCCTATACTAGGGGCCGTGGCATAGTTGAAAAGCTCAAAGATGAGATACCACGCCAACAATTTGCTATACCAATCCAAGCTGCTATAGGTGGTAAGATTATTGCAAGGGAAACTGTAAAGGCTCTAAGAAAAGACGTTATTGCCAAGTGTTATGGGGGAGATATCTCCAGAAAGAAAAAGCTTCTTGAAAAACAAAAAGAAGGTAAAAAACGTATGCGTCAACTGGGCAGCGTAGCAGTCCCACAAGATGCCTTCCTTGCAGTACTTAAATATGACGACGACGAAAAATAAAAAACTTTTAATAGCCGTTTTTTAATATTTATCTTTATTTTAGATTATGTTATAATAATAACAAAGATAGAAAGATAGGAGGATATAAATATGGAAATAAAAAATGTAACAATTGCTGGCGGTGGAGTATTAGGTGCACAAATTGCATATGCAGCAGCCTTTCATGGATTTAATGTGACCATTTGGGGTAGAAGTGAAGGTTCTATAGAAAGAGTAAAGCCAAGAATTGATAGTATTTACAATATGTATACTAAAGAATTGGCCATAGCTCCAACTTATATTGGAAGTGAAAACCCTAATTACCCAAGGTCATTTTTTGCTGACAAGTCTGAGATAACAGAAGCAAGAATAGAAGAATTAAAGGCTAAAAATGAAGAAGTCTATGCCAATATGAAGTATTCCACAGACCTAGAAGAATCTGTAAAAGATTCTGATCTAGTAATAGAAGCTATTGCTGAGATTGTTGAAGAAAAGAAAGCTTTCTATGAAAAAATGGCTCCATTCTTAAAAGATGATGCTATTATAGTTACAAATTCATCAACCCTATTGCCATCTACCTTTAGAGAATATACAGGTAGGGAAGACAAATTCCTAAGTCTACACTTTGCAAACAATATCCACAGACAAAACCTTGCTGAGGTCATGAGACATGATAGGACTAGTGATGAATCTTTTGAAGCAGTAGTACAATTTGCCAAAGACATTGGCATGTATCCTGCTATTATCAATAAAGAACAACCAGGTTATATTCTAAACTCAATCCTTGTTCCACTAATAAATGCAGGACTGAAACTATATGGAGATGACATAGCAAGTCCAGAAGATATAGATATGGACTGGAAGATAGGAACAGGCTCTCCACGTGGACCATTTGAAATCATTGACATAGTAGGAATTACAACAGTAATTAACATCACAAGCGCAAACCCAGAAGCCAAGGATCAAAATTCTGCCCTTGGAAAAGCTGTTGCAAAACTAAAAGAAAGAGCTGATAAGGGACTTAAGGGAATAGAAACAGGCGAAGGTTTCTACAAATATAAATAAATTATTGCATATTAAAAGTGGCCCAAGAGCCACTTTTTTATATTGCTTCACTTAAGTGAGTTGAGCGAACGAATGTGAGCGAAACAAAAAACCACCTGCTATGCAGGTGGAGGAATTAAGCTTTAGCTTCAAGACCAAAAAATTCTCACTTGTAATATAATTGTGATAACCACATGCACAATAAAAACAAGGAGAATAAATTGGACAACAATAGTTTATCACATACAAAATGGAGATGTAAATATCATATAGTATTTGCCCCTAAATTTAGAAGACAAGAAATATATGGGAAACTAAAAAAAGACATAGGTCAAATACTACGAGAACTATGTCAAAGAAAAGGAATAAACATAATAGAAGCGGAGCAGTGCCCAGATCATGTCCATATGCTTATAGAAGTACCACCAAAATATAGTATCTCAGAAATAATGGGATATCTAAAAGGAAAAAGTTCACTAATAATATTTGATCGACACGCAAACTTAAAATATAAATATGGAAACAGACATTTCTGGTGTAGAGGTTATTACGTGGATACAGTAGGGCGAAATGAGAAAATGATAAAAGAATATATACAAAATCAACTAAAAGAAGACTATTATGCGGATCAAATAAGTATCAAGGAATACTATGACCCGTTTACGGGAGAGTCAGTAAAAAGAAGCAATAAATAAACTGCTTAAGCAGAAGCTGAGAAAGTGGTGCATGTGGAGATAATACTCGGAGCCCCAATAGGGGCGTGCCGGTATTCGCGCCTTCTAGGCGCTGTGGAAACTACCAGCTAAGCTGGTAGTTCTGATTGTCTTTTTTATCCTTACAAGACATGAAAAGTTCACGATATTTTTCATAGTAATCTTAGAATTCTTCCTTGACTTTATTGTCATTTGCATTTATCAAAAGCCTAGAAAACATTGACATTTTAATATTTTCGCTTATAATCTTTATGTTACAAACCACGGGTCAAAGACGTGGATATACGAAAAGGAGAATATATGAGTGAAGCTACTATAGCAGCAATTTCCACTCCAACTGGTACCGGTGGTATATCCATTGTTAGGATGAGTGGAGATAAGAGCAAAGAAATAATTGATAAAATATTCTCTCCTCTTGCTGGTGGTCCAATAGATAGAAAAAAGGACAACCGCAGGATGAGATATGGAAATATTGTGGACGGAGATGAAGTCATAGATGAGGTTATGGTTTCCTTTATGGCAGGGCCTGCCACCTACACACGCGAAGATATCGTAGAGATCAATTGCCACGGTTCCTTTATTTCTGTCAAAAAGATATTAAACTTAGTTTTGGATTCTGGGGCAGTTTTAGCTGAGCCTGGTGAATTTACCAAACGTGCCTTTTTAAATGGTAGGATAGACCTATCCCAAGCTGAGGCAGTTTTGGATATTATTAATTCCACCAACGACATGAGTCAAGCCCAAGGAATTAATCAACTACGTGGGTCATTAAAAGACGAGATTGAAAAAATAAGACAATCCTTGCTTGAGGCCCTATCACGTCTGGAGTACTCTATAAACTTCACAGAAGATGGCGAAGATCTAGAACCAGATGAGATAATAGCCTATATGGACCAGGCCAAATACCTAATTGACAAATTATTAAACACTTCCAATAAGGGGAAAATTATAAAAGATGGTATAAATACAACTATTATCGGCAAGCCAAATGTGGGCAAGTCTTCCCTATTAAATGCCCTCTTAAAAGAAAATCGTGCCATAGTTACAGATATTCCTGGGACTACTCGTGATTTGATCAGTGAATATATCAACCTTGGATCTTTTACCCTAAAAATAAACGATACAGCTGGTATCCGTGATACAGAAGATATAGTAGAAAAAATTGGTGTAGATAAGTCAATTGAACTTTCCCAATCTAGTGATCTTATCATAGCTATTTTTGATGCATCAAGAGAGTTTGACCATGAAGACGAAAAAATCCTAGACCTTATCAAGGATAAAAACACTATCATAATCTTAAATAAGCAAGATTTATCTACTAAATTTGATAAATCAAAATTTGCTATGGACCTACCTATTATCGAAGCTTCCATGACAGAAAATATTGGCATAGATAAGCTGGAAGAAACCATAACAGATATCTTTGATACAAGTGAGATCAACCGCGAGTCTATTTTGATTACAAACACTCGCCACGAAAGATTATTAAACTCTGCGAGAGAAAAATTAGCTTCTTCCCTTAATGATATAAGGATAGGCATACCTCTTGATGCAGTTGAAGTTGACCTAAGAGGGTCATATGACGACTTGGGTTTGATAATTGGTCAATCAGTTTCAGATGAGATAATGGATAAAGTATTTAAGGAGTTTTGTGTTGGAAAATAAATATGTACAAAAATCCTATGATGTAGTTGTAATTGGCGCAGGCCATGCAGGTTGTGAAGCAGCCCTAGCTTCTGCTCGCTTGGGCATGTCTACCCTAATCCTTACAACAAGTCTAGAGTCAATCGCCGATATGCCTTGTAACCCAAACATAGGTGGAACAGGCAAGGGTCACTTAGTACGTGAAGTTGACGCCTTGGGCGGACAAATGGCTAAGGTAATTGATGCGACTTTCATACAATCTAGGATGCTAAATACCAGTAAGGGTCCAGCTGTTCACTCACTTAGAGTTCAAGCTGACAAGAGAAAGTATCACGAAGTAATGAAAAAAGTCCTAGAAGATGAAGAAAACATCGACATCTTCGAGCAAGAAGTTGATAAGATAAATTATGAAGATGGCAAAATTGTTTCATGTGAAACAATCCAAGGAGCGATCTTTCCATGCAAGGCTGTCATAGTTTGTACAGGAACTTATCTCAATGGAAAGATTCTTATAGGAGAATTTGAAAAAGTTTCTGGTCCACACGGACTTTCTGCAGCAACTTACCTTTCTGATTGCCTAGAAGATATGGGCTTTTTCTTAAGACGTTTTAAGACAGGAACTCCAGCAAGGGTGGATCGCAAGACTATAGACTTTTCTAAAACAGAAGTTCAAGCAGGTGATGGAGAGATTGTTCCATTTTCTTTTGCTAACGAAGATTTAGATTTTTCTGGAGCTAAACAAGAAAATTGCTATCTAACCTATACAACACCTGAGACAAAGAAAATCATCATGGATAATATCGATCGCTCCCCTATTTATGGTGGTAAGGTAAAAGGAATCGGACCTCGTTATTGTCCATCCCTTGAAGACAAGATGATTAGATTTGCAGATAGGGATACCCACCAGATTTTCTTAGAACCAGAGTCTTTGTCAACTGATGAAATCTACGTTCAAGGTGCATCTTCATCTATGCCTCAAGAAGTTCAGATGGAATTTTACAAAACTATCAACGGTCTAGAAAACGCCAAGATAATGAGACCGGCCTATGCCATCGAATACGATATGATCGACACACGTGAGCTTAACCTTACTTTGGAATCAAAGGCTTATTCTGGCTTATATTTTGCTGGCCAAATCAATGGATCTAGTGGCTATGAAGAAGCTGCCAGCCAAGGTCTTATGGCAGGAATAAATGCAGCCTTAAAAATCAAGGGCCAAGATCCATTTATCCTTGACCGTTCAGATGCTTACATTGGTGTTCTTATAGATGACTTGGTAACTGAGGGAACTAATGAGCCTTATAGAATGATGACAAGTAGGTGTGAATACCGCTTGACCTTACGCCAAGATAACGCCGATCATAGGCTAACAGAAAAAGGCTACAAGATTGGTTTGGTTGATGAAGAACGCTATCAAAAAATGCTTAGCAAATACCAAGCTATTGAGAATGAAAAAGCAAGACTTAAAAAAATAATGATGACGCCAACAAAAGAAACCAATCAAAAGTTAGAAGAATTTGGATCAAACCCACTTGTAACTGGAGTTTCTTTATACGATTTAATAAAAAGACCAGAACTAGATTATAAAGTTCTAGAAGTATTTGACCCTGATAGACCAGAGCTTCCAAAGTTCCAACAAATCCAAGTTCAAACTGAAATCAAATACGAGGGCTATATTGCCAAACAAATGGCTGATATAGAGAAATTTAAAAAACTTGAAGCAAAGAAATTGCCAGAAGATATAGACTATGAAAAGATTGCTGGTCTTAAAAAAGAAGCAGCTAGCAAGCTAAATGAAATCAAACCATCTTCAGTTGGACAAGCAAGCAGGATTTCCGGAGTAAGTCCTGCAGATATAAATGTTTTGCTCATAAGATTAAAGACAGGAGAAGTTAGTGGATAAGGAAAAAATGTATGAAATTTATACCAACTACTTATTGGAAGTAAATTCTCATACCAATTTAACAAGTATTACGGATCCTAAGGAAATTGAAATAAAACACTACCAAGACTCACTTTCTGTTTTGCCTTATATAAAGGAAGGTTCTAAGGTTTTGGATATAGGAGCCGGGGCAGGATTTCCCGGCATACCCTTACGTATAGAAAAAGACATAGACCTAACACTTATAGATAGTGTAAACAAAAAAGTTAACTTTATGAATGAAGTAATAGAAAAGCTTGGTCTTGATAAGGCCATTGCTATTCATACAAGGGCAGAAGATTTTGCTAAGGAAAAACGTGAAACTTACGATGTAGTTGTAAGTCGTGCTGTAGCAAATATGTCCACCCTATCAGAATACTGCCTACCTTTCTTAAAAACTGGCGGCATATTTGTAGCATTAAAAGGTCCTAAGGCTAATGAGGAATTAGAACAAGCTAAAAACGCAATAAAGATCTTGGGAGGCAAGGTTAAAAAAATTGACCGCTTTGACCTAGATGGCAACGAGAGAGTAAATGTTATCGTCGATAAAGTTCATCCTACAAAAAAACAATATCCAAGGGGAAAGAATCTCCCTAAAAAGAATCCTTTGTAAAATTCAAAGGATTTTTTTGTTTCACATGAAACATTTGGGTATATATGTAAAAAACATGAAAGGATTATTATGAGCAAAACAAAGGAATTTTTAAAAATTATTGGAAGTCTAGTCCTGCTTATTATTTTAACAGCACTTGTTGGAGTTTTTCTAGGTTGGGCAGGATTTAATCCTAATACTCCCGGTGCAGGGATTATCGCCGTACTACTCTCACAACTTATTTTTGGGATTTGTACTTATTTAATTATTAAGAAAAAAGATATAGATATCAAAGACAGGGGTATTCTAAAAGACTCTTGGAAGATGATAATTATTGGTCTTGGAACAGCTGGTTTTGGAAATATACTTTTAAGCCAGGTAGTAATGGCCCTTGGTGAAGATAATGCTTTGATAAAAAATTCATATGATTTGCTAAACACAGCTTTTGGCACAACCAATACATTTGAAACTGTGATTCAAATATTAGTATTGGTTATCGTAGCACCTATTGTAGAAGAGTATCTTTTCAGAGGATATGTATTTACAGAATGTAAGAAGATGTTTTCTTTAACAGCATCACTTATTCTAAATGGTTTGCTTTTTGGCCTCTTTCATATGAACTTATTGCAAGGGATAAATACATTTTTCTTAGCAATTGTTCTATCATTAATTTACTATCATAGGGCAAATATAAAGGATAATATTTTAGTTCATATGACTAATAATGCAGTGGCTGTTTTGCCAGCATTTTTCCCGCAAGCATTTACATTCATAACGGGCATAACTATTATTTCTATAATACTTGGTCTATACTTTTTGGTAAAAATTTGCAGAGAAAAATCAGCCTAAGAAGGCTGATTTTTTATCTTAGAAAAACTTCTTTGCTTTTTCAATATTTTCTAAGGCTTTATTGTATTCTTCCTTTATTTCTTCAAATATTTCTGCAACACTTTGTTTTTTATCTATTAGACCTATAGATGTACCAGCCATCATTGATCCTGTTTTTCTATCGCCTTCAAATACGGCACGTTTTAAAGTGCCTGTGTAAAGTTCTATAAATTCTTCTTCACTTGCTCCGCGTTTTTCATATTCCAAACTTTGTTTAGTCATATCATTTGCTATTTGTCTTACTGGATCTCCGGCCAAAGTTCCTGTGATATCTGTTTCGTACTCTTTGGCATCTATAATTGCCTCCTTGTAACCATCGTGAACTTCACATTCATCAGCTACTAAAAATCTTGTTCCCATTTGCACTCCAGCTGCTCCCATAACTTGGGCTGCAAGTACTTGAGCGCCATCAGCGTACCCTCCTGCAGCTACTACTGGAAGTTTGGTAGCCTTGATAGTTGGTATGAGGGAAGCCATAGATGTTGCTTTAGATAAGTGACCTCCTGCTTCAAGACCTTCTAGTATTACACCATCTGCTCCAAGGTCTTCACATTTTTTGGCCATTTTTGAATTACCAATCAAACAATATACTGTTTTACCCGCTTCTTTTAATATAGGAACATATTTGGCAGGATTTCCACCAGAAATAGTTACGAATTTTACATCTGAGTTTTTGATAAATTCTAATTTCTCTTCTCTGTCTGGCTCAATTAAAACTAGGTTAACTCCAAAGTATTTGTCATCATCTATCAATCCTTTTGCAATTTCATATTCTTTTATAAATTCATCGGTAAAAAGTCCGCCTGTTCCTACTAAGCCTAGACCACCTGCATTTGAAACTGCTGCTGCTAATTTACCACGCGATATGCGCGCCATCCCACCTTGAATGATAGGATATTTGATATTTAATAATTCTGCTATATTCATATATTTCTCCTTTGCTAAGTTTATACCCTATTATATTTTTTCATATCATATCTTTGTGGTATACTATATTAGAAATGGAGTAATTATGGATGCACAAATTTTTTCTATAGGAACAGAAATATTACTGGGAAATATAGTAGATACTAATTCAAAATTCATAGCAGAAAAATTAAGAGAATTAGGAATCAATTTATACAAGATGGAAACCGTTGGTGATAATTTTAATAGACTTGTAGAAGCCTTTAAAGCTTGCGATGGCAAGGTGGATTTTGTAATCACAAGTGGGGGACTTGGACCAACGCCAGATGATTTAACTAAGGAAGCTCTTATCACAGCTTTGGAACAAGATTCTGTACTTCACCAAGAATCATATGATGCCTTGGTAGATTATTTTAATGGAAGTAAGAAAAAGGCAGATGAGAATATCAAACAGGCAATGTTTCCAAAAGAAGCAATAGTTTTGAAAAATCCTGCTGGCACAGCTCCCGGAGGAATTTTTACTTCAAAGACAGGTACAAAATATATAATTATGCCAGGTCCACCAAATGAGATGGAGCTCATGTTTACAAATGAAGTAATGAAATTCCTACCTCATGATGCTTATATGAAGTCAGTATTTGCTCAAATTGCACTCTTGGGTGAATGGGAAATGGCTCAAAAAATAGATCTTGATAGAGAAAAACCTACTATTAGCCCATACATAACAAGCGAGGGACCAGTATTAAGAATTACTGCCAAAGATAAGAGTGAAGCTGAAGTTGATAGGCAGATTAAAAAGGGAATAGCAATAGTAGAAGAAAATCTTTCTCCCTATTTGATTACCTGTGAAGATATAAAAAAAGAAGAAGTGCTAATTAATTTGCTCAAAGAAAGAGAAGAATGCATATCAACAGCAGAGTCTATAACAGGTGGTCTTATTGCTTCGTCAATTATCGATATTCCTGGTGCAAGTGAAGTGCTAAAAGAATCTTATATAGTATATTCCAACCAAGCAAAAGAAAAACTATTAAATGTTTCATGTGAAACAATTAAGAAGCATGATGTAGTGAGTGAAGAAGTTTTAGTTCAAATGTTAGATGGCCTGTACCAAATAAGTCAAAGTGAACTTAGCATTGCAACTACAGGCTATGCCCACACAGGAGAGGTTTTTTTAGGGGTCTTATATAAAGGAAAGAAATACATAAAACACTTGCAACTTAATGGTGATAGAAACAGAGTAAGACTAAGAACAAAAAATCATGCTATAGATATGGCGATTTTAATTATGAGAGGTGTATATGAAAGTAATATCGGTATTTAATCAGAAGGGGGGAGTTGGAAAGACAACCACAGTTGTAAACCTAGCAGTAGCCCTTGCAAACTTATCTAAAAAAGTCTTGGTAGTAGATATAGATCCTCAAGCTAATACAACTTCCGGATTGGGTCTAGATAAGTACAATATAGATACTTCTTTGTATGACTTATTTTATGCCAATGAAGAAGTTGAAATGTCAGAAGATAGTGAAACTGTAGAAGAAGTTGGTGTTATTGCTAATGATGAAAGTGAAGAAGTAAATGACCAAGTAAATATAGAAGAAGTAAACAAAGAAACCTATGAAGTAGAAGAAGATGATTCTAATGAGGAAAAATCTGATCATTTGGAAGAGATAGAAGAACCGGAATCCATTGACATTAATGAATACATAAGTCAAACAAAATCAGGTGTAGATATTATCCCATCTGAAGCAGCTCTTTCTGGTCTAGAGGTTGAATTGGTAGCCCTTGATCCAATAGAGCGAACCCAACAATTAAAAGGATTGATTGCAGATATAGATGGTTATGACTATGTACTAATTGACTGCCCACCTTCTCTAGGTCTTCTGTCAATCAATGCTCTAGTTGCTAGTGATTCGATTGTAATTCCTGTACAGGCTGAATATTATGCTCTTGAAGGAATTTCTGAATTGATGAATACCTTTAATCTTGTAAAAAAACAACTTAATACAGACTTAGAAATAGAAGGTGTCCTACTAACGATGTTTGATAAGAGAACATATCTATCCTATGAAGTTGTTGAAGAAGTTAAATCATATTTTAAAGATAAGGTATTTAAGGTAATGATACCTAGAAACCCAAGACTAGCTGAAGCGCCTAGCCATGGACTTTCAACTATAGAATACGACATAAAATCACCTGGTGCTTATGCCTACCAAATCCTAGCTAATGAAATAAATGAAAGTGAGAGTGTAAATGAGTAATAGAAGAGCCTTAGGTAGAGGTCTTAATTCATTGATTCCAGAAAACAACAAGGAATTAAAACCAGTATTTAATTACAATAAAAAATCAGATGAAAAGAAAGAATCGACTAAAGAAGACTTATCCAAAGAAATTACTAGACTTCCGCTAGAAAAAATTAAGGCACGTGACAATCAGCCAAGAAAGTCATTTGATGATGAAAGTCTTAGTGATTTAGCTTCTTCTATAAAAGAATATGGACTACTAAATCCTATAGTTGTAACTAAAAAAGCTGACTACTACGAAATCCTTGCTGGTGAACGTAGGTACAGAGCTAGCAAACTTGCTGGTTTAGATGAAATAGATGCTATTGTAAAAGAATTTGGTCAAAAAAATGTTGATGTATTGTCATTAGTCGAAAACATTCAAAGAGAAGACCTTAAAGCACTTGAGGAAGCCCAAGCATACCAAAAGCTATCCAAGGACCATAAAATGACTCAAGAGCAGATAGCAAAAACTGTTGGTAAATCTAGATCATATATTGCAAATACCCTAAGACTATTAAATCTATATGATATAGAAAAAAGAGCCTTAAATGATGGGAAAATATCTCCAAGCCAAGCTAGAACTCTTTTATCAATTGAAGACCCTAATCAAAGAAGTTTAACATTGAATGATTTTATCAATGGCAGCACCAATATAAGAAAAGTTGAAAGAAAGGTTTCGACAAAAACAGAAAAAAAGAATCAGGTCCAAACATTGATGATATATTGTTTGAAGATTTGGAAGAAAAATTTATGGAAAAACTTGGTTCAAAGGTCAATGTCAAGAAATTTGGCAAGGCTTACAAGGTTACTATCGATTGTTATTCTATAGAGGATGTAGAAAAGATATATGACAAGCTCACAAAAGCTAATTGACATGGATATTGCGACTCTCATCAAACAAACTAGAGCTAAAGAAGCTAATCCTGGCGGGGGAGCAATCTTAATATTAATTTCAAATCTTGCCATAAATTTAATGCTTATGATGGACAAAAATGATTGGGGAGAATATAAAGAATTAGCAGATGTTTCACATGAAACAATTCTAAAATCTTCTGATAAACTTTCTATCTTAATGCAAGAGGATGTAGACAAATTTGACTTGCTTATGAAAGCATACAAGGATGGATCTTTAAATGATCGAAATTATATGGATGCATCTAGGCCTTTGCTAGATATGATTGATATTAATTTAGAGTCTATTGATGTATTAGGTTTTTATTTATCATATGGCAAAAAATCTACCCTTACTGATGGGCAGATAGCAAATGACTTGTTAAGAACGACAAGCCTTGCTGCCCTTCCAACAATAAAGTTAAATCTTGGTCAATTTGAAGAAGAAGACTCTATTAGAGAAAAAATTGAAAATCTTTATCATAAGAATAAGTTAATAATTGAAAGAAGGAATAAATGACAGCAGTATATGTTATTTTAGGAATCCTGGCAGTTCTAGTAGTTGTAGAATTTGCTATGATTCAGTCTATGAATAATAAACTTAGACGACAAAAACAAAGATATGATCACCTACTTAGGGGTACAAGTGAAGATGTAAATTTGGAAGAATTACTTTTGACTTTGAACGATCAAATTGAATCATCCAACAAACAATTGCGTTCAGTTGATCAAAGATCAATTGAAGCCAAGGATACAACTATGGGTGCTATATCCAATATGGCCGTTGTCCACTATAATGCTTTTGAGGGTCAAACATCTGAGCTATCTTTTTCCCTATGTTTGTTAGACAATTTCCACAATGGGATTATGCTTACAAATCTATACAGCAATGATGGATCAAATATATATTTAAAAGAAATAACAAACGGACAAACTAAGGTTGACCTATCAAAGCAAGAAGATGAGGCTTTAAAAAGAGCTAAGGGAATGTGAAAAGATTAACGATTATTTGTTTTCTCTTTTATTTATGAATCAAGGCTTGTTAATTACTAGCAATTGGGTATAAAATATAATAAGACTTTATAAATAGGAGGAATTATGTCAAATTCATCAATATTAGAGATGGCCACAAAGGCTATTGATGGAAAGAATCTAAAAATCGTTTTTCCAGAAGGTACAGATAAGAGAATCCTGGAAGCAGCTATTAAACACAAGGAAGAGGGACTAATACATCCAATTGTATTAGGTGATAAGGGTCAAATACAAAAAGTTGCAGATGAAAACGGCCTTCACTTAGGAGACCTAGAGATTGTGGATCCACAATATGACGAAAACTTTAACTTCCTAGTAGAAAAATTTGTTGAAGCAAGAAAAGGAAAAGCTACAACAATGGATGCTGAATATATGCTTAAAAAAGACAACAACTACTATGGAGTTATGTTGGTTAAAGCAGGTCTTGCAGATGGTATGGTATCAGGTGCTATAGGTACAACAGGTGATACTATTAGACCAGCCCTACAACTTATCAAGACAAAACCAGGAGTATCAAGAGTATCTGGAATCATGGTTATGATAGGACCAAATGGAGAACAATTAATATTTGCCGATACAGCTGTAAATATTACCCTTGAATCTCAAGAAATGGCAGAAGTTGCAGTAGAATCTGCAGAAACTGCTAGAGGATTTGGCATGGATCCAAGAGTTGCTCTACTATCATTCTCTACAAAGGGATCAGCAAAACACGACCTAGTAGATAAGGTAGTAAAAGCAACTAAAAAAGCTAAAGAGCTTGCACCAGACCTTCCACTTGATGGAGAATTACAATTTGATGCTGCAATAGATCCAACTACTGCAAAAAATAAAGCACCAAAATCTGATGTAGCTGGTACAGCAAATGTATTTGTATTCCCAGACCTACAAGCAGGTAATATTGGTTACAAGATTGCCCAAAGACTTGGTGGCTACAAGGCTCTAGGACCAATACTTCAAGGATTAAATGCACCAGTAAACGACCTTTCACGTGGATGTTCCGCTCAAGATGTTTACGAAATTGCAATAATCACAGCAAGCCAAGCAGTAAATAGCCAAATTTCTTAGACAGAGGATACTATAAAGGAGACAATCGAAAGGTTGCCTCTTTTTTTAAAAAACTTAAGGAGAAATTTATATTTTTTGAAAACATAAAGGAAAATACCAAGGCAGTTTTGCCTATAGTTATTTTGGTATACATATTAAATTTTTTTGTCGGTGTTTCGACAAATCTTCTAATAAAATTTACCCTTGGAGCGCTTGGAGTAATTATAGGCCTATCTATATTCCTATCTGGAGTTGATCTATCGGTTTCAAAGATAGGAACCATTATGGGTGATTTTTTGGGAAGATTTGATAAAATTATAAAAGTTATAATATTTGGAATCTTTATTGGTTTTATAATTTCTATTGCAGAGCCAGATCTATTAATACTTGCCAATCAAGTAAGCCAAGCAATAGGAATATCACCATTTCTTATAGTAATTATCATTTCCCTAGGTGTAGGACTTATGATTTCAATAGGCTTATATAGGATTTTTAAGGAGATCTCAATATCAAAACTTATGTGGATAATATATGCCATTGTATTTATACTAATGATTTTTACTAGCGATACTGGCCATGCTATAGCCTATGATGCCTCTGGTGCAACAACAGGCGCTATGACTACACCATTTATCATTGCCCTAGGCCTTGGCCTTGCCAACCTAAAGGGAGATATGAACGAAGATAACTCATTCGGCTTAGTTGGCATAGCTTCAACTGGACCAATTCTTGCAGGACTTGTGATGAGTTTATCTATAGGAGATAAGCCAATGGAGATAGCTGATATCGCTCATGCATCCGCCCTAGTATCTGGACTTAAAAACTCTACTTTTGCAATACTTCCGATTGCTATAGTGTTTTTTGCCATGAATGCATTTTATTTTAAACTATCAAAAAATGAGCTAGTAGAAATAACATTGGGACTTTTATACACCTACATTGGTCTAATAATATTTTTGACCTCGGTAGAAGGAGGCTTCATGGACTTGGCTAGAGAACTTGGCCAAGGGCTAAGTGATTCTAAATTTTTGCCAGTAGTAGCTTTTGTTATGGGTCTTGTAGTAGTCCTTGCAGAGCCGGCAGTGGCAGTATTGGCCGAGCAAGTAGAAGATGTTACAGCAGGTTCCATACCTAGAAAGAATATTTTACGTGCCCTATCCCTTGGCGTTGCTTTTGCGGTAATGCTTGCTATAATTAGGATAAAATCTGATGGATTTGCCCTATGGATGGTCATAGTGCCAGGATTCTTACTAAGTTTGATCCTATCAAGGAAAGTCCCACAAATATTTGCAGGAATTGCCTTTGACTCAGGTGGAGTAGCATCTGGACCAATGACAGCAACCTTTATCTTAGCCTTTTGCCAGGGAGTTGCTGGAAATGTTGCAGATGGTTTTGGGGTTATATCATTTGTAGCAATGATGCCAGTACTTACAATTATGATAATGGGTTACCTATACAAAGGAGGACATTAATGCAGCTATTAAGAGTGATAATGCCACGTGGAAAAGGCAGTGAATTTATGAAAATATTAAAGGATGATGGAGCCATGGGAATCACTTGTTTCTATGGTTATGGATCAGCCACCAGTGCTATATTAAACGCCCTCCATACAGATAGAATAAGAAAAGAAATAGTTATGGCCATCATGGATGAAGAAAAAAGTAAGAAAATCTTGGATGATATAAAGGAAAAATTGAGGCAGACAAATACAGCCATAGCATTCACATCGCCACTTGATTACAAAGGAGAAGACGAATTGAATATAGAATATGTAGCCATGTATGTAATAGTAGATAGGCAAGAAGGACAAAAAGCAGTAAAAATCGCCCAAGATAATGGAGCAAAGGGAGCAACCCTAGTCCACGGACGAGGAGCAGGTAGGCAGCAGAAGTCTATACTGCTAAATATGAACATAGAACCAGAAAAAGATATTGTAATAATGTTAGTAAAAAAAGAACTAATGGGCCCAATAAAAAATGCCATATATGAAGAAATGAATTTAGAAGATGAAAATAAGGGTATAATATATTCACTACCAGTAATGGAAGTGAGAGGATTAATAGAGCAAAATAATTGATTGCCTATATATAAGGAGAAAAAAATGCGTGAATTAGACTCAATGGAATTTGTTAACTTAGTAGAAAATGGATCTGGACTTGCTTTAGTTGATTTTAATGCAACATGGTGTGGACCATGCAAGATGCAAGCACCAATTCTTGAAGAACTATCTGAAGAAGTATCATATGATATCTATGGTATAGATGTAGATAATTCAAGCGATATAGCATCAAAATACAATGTAAATGCAGTACCATCACTAATGATTTTCAAAGATGGAGTCCTAAAAGAAACTCTAGTAGGTTTCCAAGCCAAAGATGTCCTAGAAAAGGCAATGGGAAAATACTTATAATGAGATATGACTTAGCAATTATAGGCGCTGGTCCAGCAGGACTTAGCGCCTTATTGAATGCAAAAATAAGAAATAAATCCGTAATAATCTTTGGCGCAGATTCACCTAGCCTGGAAAATAGCGAATCAATCAAAAACTATCTTGGATTTGGAGATGTTTCTGGTAAAGAATTAAATGATGCCTTCAAAAAATCATTAGAAGGCTATGATTACGACAAATCAGATCAAAAAGTTCAGCAAGTATATGCCATGGGCGATTATTTTGGCCTTATGCTAAAAAATAATGACATGGTAGAGGCCACATCAGTCATAGTTGCAACAGGTATAGAGCTTAAGAAAGATTTGATCAACGAAGATAAGTTTTTTGCCAAGGGAGTTTCCTATTGTGCGACCTGCGATGCAGCCTTATACAAGGGGAAGAAAGTTCTAGTCATTGGCTACAATGAAGAAAGTCTCGAGGAAACAAACTTTACCTCAGAGATAGTAGATGAGCTTATTTTTGTAAATATGTACAAGGATGATATCAAGCTAAATGACTCTATAAAGGTCATAAATGGTGAAGTTCCTGTAGAATTTATTGGAGAAGATAGGGCAAGTGTTTTAAAATTTAAGTCAGGAAAAGAGATTGCAGCTGATGGATTTTTCATAATAAGAGATTCATCAAAACCATCCCGTTTAGTTCCATCTATAGAAACAGATGATGAACACATCATAGTCCATGACAATTGCAGGACAAATATCCGTGGCCTATATGCAGCAGGAGATGTTGCTGGCAGACCTTATCAAATAAATAAGTCAGTTGGCCAAGGTCAAGTTGCGGCCCTTGATGCAGCAAAATATATTAGTTTGCTCAAGAAGGACAGCTTCGATAAATCTACTTGGTAAGCATAAAAAACTTTTTAAAAAAGAAGTCGTTTTATAAATAATATTTTATATTTGAAAATAATGAAAAATTATGTAAAATATAGCTAGATGAATATTTTTATCTAGGAGGAAGTATGGCTACAGAACATATTGATTTTTTTGAATTTAACAATTCTATATTCTCGATGATAAGAGAAATATCTCACAAAATAGATATATTATTACAAGATACTGCAACAGAGCTAGGAATAACAACCCTACAACTAAAGATGCTCATAACCCTATATTCAGCAGGCAAAGAAGTATCTATAGGAAACTTGGGCAAGGCCATTGGAGTGACTGGTGGAAATATATCAAATATATGCAAAAAACTAGAAAAACAAGGGTTCGTTGAAAGAATAAGATCTGTCGACGATGAGAGAGTTGTAAATGTTATTTTGACTGATAATGGAAAGTCAGCAGCAGAAAAAGTTGGTGTATACTTTGATCAAATCAGATCAGACATACCAAAAGATAATATAAATGTAAACTTGCAAACTATTGTTGATGAACTAGATGCTCTGGATGAACTACTTGATAACTATATCTCAAGGAGCGGATTATAGATGAACGATAAGAAAAATAAATCCAATAAACCCTTTTTATATTATTGGATTGTAGCGGTAGTATTATTTGTTATAATACGCTATGCCCTAAACCCAATTGCCGCAAAAGATGGCGCCAAAGAAGTATCTTACAGCCAATTTGTGTCAATGATTGAAAAAGACCAAGTAACAGAAGTATATAAGGACGACACCAAGTATACCTTCAAAGCCAAGGTTTATGGTGAAGAAAAAACTTACGAAACTGGTCTATGGGCAGATACAGACCTAACAGATAGGCTACTTGACGCCAAAAAAAGAAACGATAAATTGACCTTTGGCAAAAAAATAGAAACATCCATGAATCCATGGCTAACCCTATTTATAACCTCAATATTGCCACTATTTTTAATCTGGGGAATATTTTACTTTGCATCAAGGTCACTTACAAAGACAATGGGTGGCCGAGGCGGCGCCGACTTTATGAACTTTGGTAAGTCAAATGCCAAGATATATGTAGAAAACAAGACCGGCAAGACCTTTAAGGATGTAGCGGGCCAAGAAGAAGCCAAAGATTCTCTATTTGAAATAGTAGACTTTCTTCACAACCCTGGTAAGTACAAAGAGATTGGTGCCAAGGTTCCAAAGGGAGTACTATTAGTAGGACCTCCAGGAACAGGTAAGACCCTACTAGCAAAAGCGGTAGCGGGTGAAGCCAACGTGCCATTTTTCATCATCTCCGGATCAGAATTCGTTGAGATGTTTGTAGGACTTGGTGCAAGCAAGGTTCGTGACCTATTCAAACAAGCCAAAGAAAAGGCACCATGTATAGTATTTATAGACGAAATCGATGCTATAGGTAAAAAACGTGATGTATCTGGATATTCAGGTAACGACGAACGTGAGCAAACCCTAAACCAATTGTTAAACGAAATGGATGGATTCGATGCCACAGAGGGAGTAGTTCTTCTAGCTGCAACAAACAGACCAGAAATCCTAGACCCAGCCCTAACCCGTCCAGGACGTTTTGACAGACAAGTTCAAGTGGAACTTCCTGACAAAAAAGGCCGTGAGGACATATTAAAAGTACACGCAAAAGTTGTAAAACGTGAAGATGATATAGACTATGAAGAGATAGCAGCAAGAACTGCTGGTACAAGTGGTGCTGACCTTGCCAATATAGTAAATGAAGGTGCCTTACGTGCAGTTCGTGAAGGCCGCAAAAAGCTAAGCCAAGAAGACTTGGAAGAATCTATAGAAGTAGTGATAGCAGGACAACAAAAGAAAAATGCAGTTATTTCTGATGATCAAAAGAAAATCATTGCATACCATGAAGTAGGACACGCCCTAGTAGCAGCAATTCAAACTCACAAGACACCTGTTACAAAAATAACAATTGTTCCAAGAACAGGTGGAGCTTTGGGCTACACTATGACAGTAGACAAAGACGAAAAATACATCATGACCAAAGAAGAAATCTTTGATGAGATTTGTACCTTGGCAGGTGGACGTTCTGCAGAAGAGCTTATATTTAACACCAAGACTACTGGTGCAAGCAATGATATAGAACGTGCTACAGCTATGGCAAGATCAATGGTAACCATATATGGTATGGATGAAGACTTCGACTTTATGCAATTAGAACAAATCCAAGGTAGATACCTAGGAGGCGAGAGAGGACTAATAGTATCGAGTGGTACTGGAAATAAAATTGACGAAAAAGTTCAAAAAATTATTTCCGCTGCCCACATGAGAGCCATAGAAATCCTAAAAGATAATATGGATAAGCTTCACGAGATTGCAGACTTCTTACTAAAAGAAGAAACAATCACTGGTGAACAATTTATGGAAATCCTAAATCGCAAAAAAGATGAGCAAGTTGATAATGAAGAACTTTCAGAAAATACAAGTGTGGATTTAAATGATTTGGATGATGAAGTTGAAAGAGACGATCTTCCACCAATAAATGATGGAAATTTATCCGATATAGATGATTAATTATTGTACAATAGTACCAAGATAGCTTTGTATATAAATCTACAAAGCTATCTTTATACTCCAAGAAAAGCAAGCCACAATACAACATAACCATTAAGCTCTCGTGGATTATAACCAGTTAGTTTATAAAGTTTATTTAGTTGATATTGAATAGAATTTTTGTGCATAAAAAAATGCTCAGATAGTTTCTTTATGCTTCCGTTATATATACCATAATAAGTTATTAAATTCTTAAAAAATTTAAGTTCCTTGCCATCTAAATTTTTTAGAACTCTATATGAGTACTCATATAATTTTTTTTCCTCAATATCTGTTACTAAGAATCCTATATCAATATCATCATAAAATAAAAGATTCCCTTTTGGTTTGGTAAATTTTTCCCATTTTAATGAATTATGGCATTGATTATAATACTGATCTGAAGAATTTAAAGATTTAAAATTTTCACTTATACCAAAAATAGGATCGAAGTTAAATTTATTTTTTAATATTTTTGTTATTCTACCTAGATATTCAGTCACTTCCTGTTTTGAGTTAGTTAATAAAAGTATAATTATCTCATCATTAACAATAGATATATAAGAGTTGTTAATATCTCCATTTATAATCAAGTGGTTTAATAAATTATTTTTGTCTATATCATATACGTTTTTTACTTTGGCGGTAGCCAAATATTTATTTTTAGAGAAGATATTAGATGGTATAAATGAATGGTATTCCATTCTGTTATATATAATTGCTTCTATTAAGTTTCTTGTTCTCTCTTTCTCTAGATCTTGTATTTCTTTCAACCACTGATCTCTAAGTAAAATTTCCGTCATTTTTTTTATGATATTACCATATTTTTCGACTTCACTTACTTCTCCAGAAATACCAATAACACCAACAACTTTATTTTCTAGTTTCACAGGTACATTTATCCCTTTTTTACTACCTTTATATTGGTCATCATACTCAATCACTATTGAAGTTTTCTTTTTAACACACTCTTTACCCGCTTCGTGAAAAGTATTTATCCTGTCAGGGTTAGTAGAAGATATAATAATTCCATCTTCGTCTATTAAGTTTATATCTTGATTTATTACTTCTTTTAAAGTATTAACAATCTCATCCCCTAATTTTTTTTCAATAATCATTTATTACCTCCTTTACACTATTATTACACATAACTATAATCTTTCAAGGAAAACGTAAATATATTATTACAAATAATATAGAATAACAAAAGATTTATTGATATCATATTATCAACAACAAATAAGGAGGAAAATATGGATCAAAGTACACAAATGATTTTAGGGCTTTTTCTAGGTATTGCGGTTTTGATTTTCTTATCTATGAAAACAAAAATACATACTTTTATAGCTCTTATAATCGCTGCTTTAATCACGGGTTTAGTTGGAGGAGCGAGTGTAACGACGACTCTGGAGTCAATTACAACTGGCTTTGGTAAGACTTTAAGTAATAGTGGTATTATTATAGGTCTAGGTGTTATGATGGGTATAGTTTTGGAAAAATCTGGAGCTGCTCAAAGAATAGCCATGACTTTCATTAAATTATTTGGTAAAAATAAGGAAGAATGGGCACTGGGTTTAACTGGATACTTAGTATCTATACCGGTATTTTCAGATTCGGGTCTTGTCATATTAACACCAATTGCGAAAGCGTTATCAAAACTTACTGGTAAATCGGTAGCAGCGTTAGGTCTTGCTCTGGCTACAGGATTACAACTTACTCACGTTTTTGTACCACCTACACCGGGCCCACTTACTGTAGCTGGGATTTTTGATATAGATGTAGGCGCTATGATTTTGACTGGAGTTATAACAACTATTCCGCCTTTCATAGTATCTATGCTCTATTGTAAATGGTTAAATAAAAAATTATATTTTACAGAAAGTGAAGATGGATTAACAATTGAAAAAGGAGAGTACAGATCTGACCTAATTAAAAGTATAGATGATGTTAGTACTATATATAATGAATCTGAACTGCCATCCAGTTTTCTATCTTTTGCACCAATTATAGTACCTATAATATTAATATTCCTAAATTCTTTAGCTAATTTCTTGGAATGGGAAGGCGCTGCTATACCATTTATTAATTTAATTGGTAGCCCTATTGTAGCGTTGATAATTGGAACTCTATTATCAATATATGGCTTGGGGAAAGGTATGGATAGAAAAGAAGTTTTAAATCATATGGAAGATTCTACTAAGGCTGTAGGTATGATTATGCTTATAACAGGAGCCGGAGGTTCATTAGGAGCAGTAGTAAGAGACTCAGGAGTGGGTGATGCTCTAGGTCAAGCGGTTCTTAATACACATATACCAGCTTTATTAATACCTTTTGTAATAGCTGCGTTGATGAGGATTGCATTAGGATCTGCTACAGTTGCTTTAACGACTGCTGCTACTTTAACAGCACCGCTTGTAGTAACCCTTGGTATGAATCCGTTATTGGGAGCTATGGCAACTTGCGCTGGTGGTGTTTCTTTTAGTTACTTTAATGATTCGGGTTTCTGGGTATTTAATGGTCTTTATGGATTAAAAGATATCAAAGATCAATTTTGGGCTAAGACTATGATATCATTTATAGGTTCGGGTGTAGCGCTTCTAACGGTATTTATTATGAGCTTTTTTCTCTAGGTAGTATATATAAATGAAAAAAGAATATGTAAAAATTAATGATAATGATAATAACGTAACTATAATTAATCCTGATGGAATGAAAAGAGGTGATAGATTAAGTGATATAGATTTAGAGATACTTGAAGATATACCACAAGCCAATAAGTTATCTATTGTAGATATAGAAAAAGATGAACCAATAATAAGATATGGAGAAACTATTGGATATGCTAATAAAGACATAAAGAAAGGAGAGTTAATAGATCAAAATAAGATATATATTAAAACAGTTGATGTTTTAGATATAAACACACCTTTTAAATCAAGATATATAAAAAAACAAGTCAATAATAGAGATAGATATTTTTATGGGTATGAGAATAAAGATGGTTCTGTGGGTACTCGTAATTTACTAGCTATATCTACAAATGTTCAATGTAGTGAGGGCTTCGTAAATGTTTTAATAGACTATCTTAAAAAAAACATCTTACCTAAGTATCCAAATGTAGATGGAATAGTTCCTATTAGCCATGTATACGGATGTGGTGTTGCAATTAATGCTGACAACTCCGAAATTCCGCAAAGGATAATATCTAATATTCTCACAAATCCTAATTTTGGTGGAGAGGTAATGTTGGTATGTATAGGATGTGAAAAATTTACACCTGATATGATCGATACTGTAAGAGATGAAGAAATTATTAGTCAGCAAGACTCAAACTTTAAGGCAACCTTCGAGAAAGCTATAGTAATGGCTGAAGAAAAATTAGACAGGCTAAATAAAAGAGTTAGAACCAAACAGCCTCTATCAAAATTAAAGGTAGGTCTACAATGTGGTGGATCAGATGCTCTAAGTGGAGTTACGGCAAATCCAACTATTGGATATGTAGCTGATAGATTGGTTGAATATGGTGCTAGTGTTATTTTTTCAGAGGTTACTGAGGTTAGGGATGCCGCTCATATCCTGTTGGAAAGAACCAAAGATTATGACTTGAGGCGCAAGCTAATAGATGAAATGCTTTGGTATGATAATTACTTAGATAAGTCTCATGCGGATAGATCAGCAAATCCATCCCCAGGTAATAAAAAGGGTGGACTAGCTACAATAATTGATAAAGCTATGGGCTCAGTAGCAAAGTCGGGAACAACAGATATTGTAGATGTACTTTCACCTGGAGAATTAATTAAGAAACCTGGGCTTACCTTTGCAGCGACTCCGGCAAGTGATTTTGTTTGTGGTACGTGTCAAGTTGCTAGTGGAATAAATTTGATGCTTTTCTCTACTGGCAGAGGGACAACGTATAACTTAGAGCAAGTTCCAGTTATAAAGTTATCCACAAATATAGCACTAGAAAATAAATGGGATGATTTAATAGATTTTAAAACTGGAAAATTAGTGTATGGTGAAACATCAATAAGTGACTTAGGTGAGGAACTCATTGATTATATAGTTGAAGTTGCCAGTGGAACTATCAAGACAAAGGCTGATGATTTAGGACTGTTTAATCAATTAGTAGTCTTTAATCCAGCACCAATAACGTGATTTATATTAGAAAAAGAAAGGAATTTTAAAATGAAAATAGGATTTATAGGATTAGGAATTATGGGAAAACCAATGGCTTTAAACTTAATTAAAGCAGGTTATGATTTAAATGTAAATACACTAGAGGCAGAAGTAATAAAACAGTTTGAAGCAGAAGGAGCAAAAGGATATTCTACTGCTGTAGATGTAGCAAGAAATTCAGATATTATAATTCTAATGCTTCCTAACTCTCCAAACTGTGACCAGGTTATATTTGGAGAAAATGGTCTTAAAGAAGGTCTAACAGAAGGTCAAATTATTGTAGATATGAGTTCAATAAATCCGGTGGAATCTCAAAGGTTTGCTCAAGAGCTTGAAAAAATAGGTGTGGCATACATTGATGCTCCTGTATCAGGTGGGGAACCAAAAGCAATAGATGGTACACTTGCTGTTATGGCTGGTGGTAACAAAGAAAAGTTTGACGAAGTTCTACCAATAATTGAGAAAATGGCTAGCAGTGTGGTATATACAGGAGATGTAGGAGCAGGTAACACTACTAAACTTGCCAATCAGATAGTTGTAGCACTAAATATTGCGGCAGTAAGTGAAGCCTTTACACTTGCAGAAAAAGCTGGGGTTGATCCAAAAGTAGTTTATAACGCTATTAGAGGTGGCCTTGCAGGATCAACAGTTATGGATGCTAAAGGAACTATGATGCTTGAGAGAAGATATGACCCAGGATTTAGGATTGATTTACACATAAAGGATCTTCAAAATGCATTAGATACAAGCCATACTGTAAATGCGTCTTTACCATTAACCTCAAATATAATGGAAATCTTACAAGCCATCCGCAATGATGGAGCAGGACAATTAGACCACTCAGCAATTGTGAAATACTATGAAAAGATTAATAACATTGAAATAGGAGATGAAATTGACAACACCGAAAATAACTAAAATGGAAGTGTATCCAGTAGCTGGATACGATAGCATGCTGATGAACTTATCAGGAGCTCACGGCCCTTATTTTACAAGAAATATAGTTATACTAACTGATGAGAATGGAAATGAGGGACTGGGTGAAGTTCCTGGCGGGGAGAAAATAACAAACACAATTAAAGAATGTGAAGAACTAGTCGTTGGTAGAAATATAGGTGAATATAAAAATATTGTCTTAGATATCGCTAAAAAATACGAAAACTTTGATGATGGCGGACGTGGTTTGCAAACATTTGACCTTAGAACTATCATTCACGTATTAACTGCAGTAGAGACACCGTTGCTTGACCTAGTAGCTCAACATTTAGAAGTACCAGTTGCATCTATTTTAGGCGATGGTCAACAAAGAGAAAGTGTAAAATTCTTAGGATATTTATTCTATGTTGGAGATAAAGATAAGACAGACCTTGATTATCTTGACAATGATGACGATTCAGATAATTGGGGAAGACTTAGACGAAAAGAAGCTTTAACTCCTGAAGCAGTTAGAGAACTTGGAAAAGCTGCCTATGAAAGATATGGATTTAAAGATTTCAAACTTAAAGGTGGAGTGCTAGATCCACATGAAGAAATTGAAGCAATCAAAGCATTGAAAGATGAGTTTCCTGATGCTAGAATTACTTTGGATCCAAATGGAGCTTGGAGTTTAGACGAAGCAGTAGAGGTATGCAAAGATATGCATGGAATCTTAACATATGTTGAGGATCCGTGTGGTGCAGAAGATGGATTTTCAGGCCGTGAAGTGATGAGTGAATTTAGATCAAGAACAGGTCTACCAACTGCGACAAATATGATTGCAACTGACTGGAGACAAATGAGACACTCTGCATATTTACATTCTGTTGATATACCACTAGCGGATCCACACTTCTGGACAATGACAGGTTCAGTGAGGGTATCTCAATTATGTCATGATTTTGGCATGACATGGGGCGTTCACTCAAATAACCATTTTGATATATCTCTGGCTATGGTTGCTCATACAGCAGCAGCAGCACCTGGTGATTATAATGCATGTGACACACACTGGATTTGGCAAGATGGTCAAGAACTATGTAAAAACCCAATGACTATTAGAGGTGGGGAGATAGAAATACCTAAGTCGATGAAAGGATTAGGTATCAAGATAGATAGAGAAAAATTAGAAAAAGCGAATAAGCTTTACGTTGAAAAAGGACTTGGTGCTCGTGACGACTCAATTGCTATGCAGTATCTAATTAAAGATTGGAAATTTGATAATAAAAAGCCAAGTCTAGTTAGATAGGAGTAGAATATGGGTTTCGTATGCAACTTAAATTTACACGGAATAGTTGTTCCGATAATAACACCTGTAAATGAACAAGAAAAAGTTGAAGAATCAAAGTTAAGAAATCAAGTCAACTATGTAATAGACGGTGGTGTTAATGGAATACTAGCGTTTGGATCTAATGGAGAATTCTATATGCTCGACCCTGAAGAAATGGAAGAAGCATTTAGAATTATAGTAGATGAAGTTAATGGACGAGTTCCTGTATTCTTTGGAATAGGCTCTATAAGAACAAGTAGATGTATAGAGTTAGCTAAAGTTGCAGAACAGCTTGGAGCCGATGGTATTTCTGTAATACAACCAATGTTTCTAAGACCGACAGAAGAAGAGTTATACAATCATTTTAAATCTATAGCTGATTCTGTACCAAATCTTTCAATGCTTTTATATAATAATCCAGGAAGAGTTGGATATACGCTTAGTTCAAATCTTGTAGGAAGACTTGCAAAGGATTGTGAAAATATAGTAGGAATGAAAGATTCTAGTGGAGATATTACCCAATTATCTGAGTTTATTAGGGTTACAAAAGATGAGCAATTTTCTGTAATGGGCGGTAAAGACACCTTGATTTATCCTACACTAGCTATGGGTGGCTGTGGAGCGGTTTGTACCACAGCAAACATATTTCCAGAATTGGTAGTAAGTATTTATGATAAGTATGTAAATGGTAATTTACAAGGCGCGTTAGAAGATCAATATAAACTAAATCCAGTAAGACTAAGTATGGATCAAGCATCTTTTCCAGTTGCTACAAAAGATATGGCTAATCTTAGAAACTTAGACGTTGGATTACCTATTAAACCTAACTTAGCTACGAGCGGAGATGTACTTGAAAAGATGAGATTAGAAATGGATAAAGCAGGTTTACTATAATGAGTCAGCAAAAAGAACATTTAAGTATAGTTATCGCCTCTGATTCTTATAAGGGTTCCCTATCTAGTTTTGAAGTGGCGGAGCTAATGACAGAAGGATTCAATAGATTAAGCAAAGACTTGAATATTAAAAGTTTTTCAATAGCAGATGGTGGAGAAGGAACAGTCGAGGCTTTAGCTAAAGAAAATGGTGAAATTATAGAATTTGAGGTAACTGGACTGTTTGGAGAAAAGACTATAGGAGAGCTGGGAAAGCTAGATGACAAAACTTGTGTTCTTGAGACTGCTTCACCATGTGGTCTTAATAGGCTTAAGGATGATCAATTAGACCCGTACAAAGCAACCAGTCGAGGTATAGGTGAAATGATAGTTCACGCTTTGGATATGGGTTTTGAAAATATATACATAGGTCTAGGTGGATCTGCAGTAAATGATGGAGGCATAGGTTTAGCCCAAGCTTTAGGGGCAAGTCTTACAGACATCAATAACAATGATGTCCCTTACGGAATAGATGGGTTAAAATGTGTAGCAAACATCGATACTTCTTTATTAGATAGTAGGATAAAAAATACAAATTTTATATTATTATCAGATGTTACAAACCCATTAATTGGAATTAACGGTGCAACCTTTGTATATGGACCACAAAAAGGAGTGCCTACATCAGAGCTTGAAGATATTGATAGATACATGGAGAATTATGGTAAATTATTGAGTAAAGATACTGGTAAAGACATAATTAATACTACTTCTGCTGGAGCTGCAGGAGGAATTGGGGCAACCCTCATAGCGCTGACCAATGCTAAGATTGAGAGAGGCATTGAAGCTATTATAGACCTACTCAATATTGAGAAGTTTATTGAGAAAGCTGATATAGTTTTTACGGGAGAAGGAAGGATAGATGGTCAATCAATAAACGGGAAGGCACCAGTAGGTATTGCAAAAATTGCTAAGAAATATAACAAGCCAGTAGTTGCTATAGTAGGATCCAAGGGAGAAGGATACGAGAATGTGTTAGATCATGGAATTGATTTGGTAATAGATTTAGTGAATCAACCTATTACACTGGATGAATGTATAGCCTCTACACCAGTAACTTTACCGACAACATCATATATGGTATTAAAACTATTTGATTCTATAATAGAATAATGATAAAAACTCTTGCTGATTGATGAGCATTAGATCCTTTAAAGATTTAACAAATATTCATTTCGCAAGAGTTTTTATATTATGTAAATATGTAAATAGGCCACTAGGGACCTATACATTTCAATTATTTCTTAGTGTTAACGATAATTGTCATGCACTAATATTATACTTATCAAAAAATTTGTGGCAACGATAATTTTATATTGATAAAAACATTTAAATCTAATATACTTTTACAGAGGAGTTTATGATGAAATTTGATGAGTTAAAAAAGCTAATTAAAGATGCTCTCCTAAAGGCGGGCTTGTCCGAAGAGGATGCAGAGCTTTTGGCTAAGGTTCACACCGAATCATCTAGAGATGGTGTTTATTCTCACGGACTAAACCGAGTGCCCAAATTTATAGAGCTTGTAGAAGATGGATCCATAGATATACATGCAAGGCCTACTTTGCTAAAGTCTATGGCCATGGTCGAACAATACGATGGAAACTTTGGCATGGGAGTAAAGAATGCAATCTTTGCATCAAATAGGGCAAAAGCCTTGGCACAGGAACATGGCCTTGGTCTAGTTAGCCTAAGAAACACCACCCACTGGCAAAGAGCTGCTACCTACACTATGAATATCTGTGAAGATAATCTCATAGGCATAGCCTGGTCAAATACCGACTCCAATATGCCAGCTTGGGGATCAGATAAGATTAATATTGGAAATAATCCTCTTTCTATTGCTATACCTTATGGTGATTTTGTTTTGGATATGGCTATGAGCCAGTATTCTTTTGGCAAACTCCAAGTAACTGCATCAAAAGGAGAAGAATTAGCCTATATTGGTGGCCTAGATAAGGATGGTAATGAAAGTAAAAAGCCAGAGGATATTATTAATGGAGGCCTTGCCTATCCAATGGGATATTGGAAAGGATCTGGACTTGCCATAGCCCTAGATATACTGGCAGCAATCCTAGCTGATGGGAACACCACCTATGATGTGGACAAGATGGATAAGGGTATGTGTATAGGGATTAGCCAAGTATTTATCGCCATAGACCCGAAGAATTTTACTGAAGATTTTAAGGGGAAAATGAGTGATACTATTGCCTACATCAAGGATGGGTCAAGCAAGACTACTTATCCGGGAGAAAGAATGATAAGAAAGAGAAAAGAGTCCTTAGATCAGGGCATAGAAGTTGACGAAGAATATGTGAAAAAGTTAAAGGATTATATAAATGGATAATAAAAAAAGATGGTTAGCAGCAGGCTTAGCTTTATTAGTTTTACTAGTTTCCCTATTTACTGAGGGCAAGCAAACAAAGATTGATGAAAACAAAATCAGAAAAGATGCCTTGGATAAATTCTATCAAATGGATGAGGAAGAACTTTATGGTTCAAATCCTATGGAAAAGATATCTGTAATCAATGTTGACGGAGTTATAGCCAATGACGTCAACAATGATACAATTGTTGAGCAGCTAGAAGATGCTCGCAAGGATCCAAGTGTAGTTGGTGTTATTATGCACATAAATTCCCCAGGAGGATCTGTTTATGCAAGCGAGAAGATTTATAAGGAAATTAATAAACTTAAAGAAACAAACAAACCTGTCTATGCAGTAATGCAAGAGATAGCAGCAAGTGGTGGTTACTATATATCTGCTCCATGCGATAAGATTTTCGCATCAAATGAGACCTTTACAGGCTCAATTGGAGTTATCATGCAGTCATATTCTCTTGAGGGATTATTTGAAAAATATGGCATCAAGGAACAAAATATCAAAACCGGCAAGATGAAAGATGCAGGCTCTCCTGGCAAAGCTTTGGATAAGGAAGAAAGAGAATACTTACAAAATCTTGTTGACTCAGCCTTTGCTCGCTTTGTAAAGGTTGTTGCTGATGGTAGAGATATGTCAGAAGCTGATGTTAGGAAACTTGCTGACGGTAGAATCTATGATGGAAGCCAAGCTGTAGAAAATGGTTTAGTTGACTCCATAGGAGATTTGGAAGCGGCCTATAAAGATATGGCAAAAGAATACAATTTGTCAGATCCACTTGCAGTAGAAAAAGTTGATGTATTTTCAAACTTTAGCAAATACCTACCAGGATTCAAATCAAATAAATCAGACCTAGAAGTATTGGAAGAAATGATGAAGGCTGAAGGGCTAAAGCCAATGTATCTTTACGGAGGTTCTTATGAATGAAAATAAATTACCATCCTTTGCCTATGCTGGTTTTTTCATAAGACTAGTAGCCTTTACTATTGATATGGTTGTTGTTTATGCTTTGAAAAGAATTGTCACAAGTTTTGTTGACCCAAACACTGCAATTGCCTTTAATTTACATGTAGATGTTTTAATATATTGGATACTCACCCTGGCGTATTTCACCCTCACCACATATTTTAATAAAGGCCAAACATTAGGCAAGATGATTACCAATATACGCGTTGTTTCCATAGACGGAAGTGATTTAGATTTCCTACAAATTGTTTCACGTGAAACATTTGGAAGATATGTTCAAAACAAGTTTATGTTTTTGTATTTGATAGTTGGCTTTGCTCCTATGAAACAATCACTAATGGATATACTTTCAGACACTGTTGTAGTAAGGGAAAATGTTAGTTTATACTTTGCTAACGAAGATTTAGAAATAGTCACAAATTAATATAAAATTAAACTGACAAACACCTTAAAAATTGGCAAAGATTGAAAACAAGGCCTTATCCTAAATTTTCAAAAGCATACTATATGTGGTATAATTTAATAAGAAATCTAGAAATAAACACTATATCTAGTGTTTATTTTTCTTTTTGTTCACTTAAGTGAGTTGAGCGAACGAATGTGAGCGAAACAAAAAACCACCTGCTATGCAGGTGGAGGGATTAAGCTTTAGCTTCAAGACCAAAAAATTCTCACTTGTAATATAATTGTGATAACCACATGCACAATAAAAACAAGGAGAATAAATTGGACAACAATAGTTTATCACATACAAAATGGAGATGTAAATATCATATAGTATTTGCCCCTAAATTTAGAAGACAAGAAATATATGGGAAACTAAAAAAAGACATAGGTCAAATACTACGAGAACTATGTCAAAGAAAAGGAATAAACATAATAGAAGCGGAGCTGTGCCCAGATCATGTCCATATGCTTATAGAAGTACCACCAAAATATAGTATCTCAGAAATAATGGGATATCTAAAAGGAAAAAGTTCACTAATAATATTTGATCGACACGCAAACTTAAAATATAAATATGGAAACAGACATTTCTGGTGTAGAGGTTATTACGTGGATACAGTAGGGCGAAATGAGAAAATGATAAAAGAATATATACAAAATCAACTAAAAGAAGACTATTATGCGGATCAAATAAGTATCAAGGAATACTATGACCCGTTTACGGGAGAGTCAGTAAAAAGGAGCAATAAATAAACTGCTTAAGCAGAAGCTGCGAAAGTGGTGCATGTGGAGATAATACTCGACAGCCCCAATAGGGGCGTGCCAGTATTCGCGCCTTCTAGGCGCTATGCAAACTACCAGCTAAGCTGGTAGTTCTGATTGTAAAATTGAGGAGTAATAATGGAAATAATTAAAAGAGATGGGACTTATGTTCCATTCGAACAAGAAAAAATTGAGCTAGCCATAAAAAAATCTTTTGCTTCTGTAGATTCTATGGTTTCTGACGAAAAGCTAAGGTATATGTCAGACAAAATCGTAGCAACTATCAAGGAAAAATATCCCAAAGACCACACAGTTACAGTAGAAGAAGTACAAGATTTAGTTGAGCTAACTCTCATAGATGAAAATTATTACAGAGAAGTAAAATCTTACATCCTATATAGGGCCAAACACAATATGGATCGTAGGGTTATTACTGATTTTGAAAACTTTATTACTGATAAAGAAGTACTAAGAATACTTGAAGAAATCCAAGAAGAATTTGACAACCAAAGATATCCTATCGAATCTTTATATTTGAAATTTGAATCTTTCACTAAGCCAAATATGACAGAAATGGACCACTTAAAAGCCCTAATCCGTGCTGCAAGTGAGCTTACAAGCAAGGAAGGTCCAGATTGGGAAATCATTGCAGCTAGGTTTTTGATGCACGAGATCGACCTAGAGATCGAAAGAAACGAAGAAAGATTTGATATCTATGACTTCAAATCCAAAATTGAATACCTCACTCAAGCAGGTCTTTATGGAGAATATATCTTAGAAAACTACAGTTCTGACGACCTTGATGAGCTAGAAAGCTACCTTAACAAGGATCGCGACAAGTTATTTACATTTTCAGGTCTAGACTTAGTAAAGAAAAGATATCTTATAAAGACCTTTACAGGAGACATCATAGAAAGTGTCCAAGAAATGTTTATGGGCATTGCCATGCACCTAGCTATCCCAGAAAAAGACAGAGTGGCCTTTGCCAAAAGACTTTATGATATCCTTTCAAGCTTAAAAGCAACTATGGCAACCCCAACTATGACCAATGCTAGAAAGCCATTTAACCAGCTTTCAAGCTGCTTTATAGACACAGTTCCAGATACTCTAAAGGGAATCTACCGTTCTATAACAAACTTTGCCGAAGTTTCCAAGCACGGTGGAGGTATGGGACTTTACTTTGGTAAGGTTCGTGCCAATGGGTCTGATATCCGAGGTTTTGAGGGAGTTGCAGGTGGAGTTATCCGTTGGATAAGACTTGCCAATGATACAGCCGTTGCCGTAGACCAACTAGGAGTACGCCAAGGTGCTGTTGCCTGCTATCTAGATATCTGGCATAAGGATATACCAGAATTCTTGGCCCTAAAGACCAACAACGGAGATGACCGTATGAAAGCCCATGACATCTTCCCAGGCGTATGTGTACCAGACTATTTCTGGGAACTTTGTAAGGATGATATAAACGCAACTTGGCATATGTTTGACCCACACGAAGTGGACAAAAAATATGGCAAGGCCCTAGAAGATACCTATGGAGATGAGTGGAAAGAATTCTACCTAGAACTTGTTGAAGACAAAAATATTTCTCGCCGTATCATGCCTGTAAAGGAAATGGTGAGATTACTAATCAAATCATGGACAGAAACAGGTACACCATTTGTCTTTAATAGAGATGCAGTAAATAAGATGAACCCTAACAAACACAAGGGCATGATTTATTCATCAAACCTATGTACAGAAATCGCCCAAAATATGAGCCCATCAGAGACAGTTTCAACAGAAATAGTAGATGAAAATGGCGATACAATCATAGTAAACAAGACCAAGCCTGGAGACTTTGTTGAATGTAACCTAGCAAGTCTAACCCTTGGAACTCTTGACGTAAACGATCAAGCAGACCTAGAAGAAACGGTAAGAACAGTAGTCCGTGCCTTGGATAATGTAATAGACTTAAACTACTATCCAACACCTTATGCAGAAGTAACCAACAAGAAATACCGTGCCATTGGCCTTGGAACAAGTGGCTACCACCACATGCTAGTAAAAAATGACATCAAATGGTCAAACAAAGAAGCCCACGGAGCCTTTGTCGATAGGGTCTATGAGGATATCAACTACTATGCAATCAAAGAGTCCATGGAAATAGCCAAAGAAAAAGGATCCTACAAAGAATTTGAAGGATCTGATTGGCAAAATGGTGACTATTTTAGCCTTAGAGACTACAAGAGCGAAAGATGGGAAGAACTAAAAGCAGAAGTTGGCAAAAACGGCCTCAGAAATGGCTACCTAATGGCCATAGCTCCAACAGGATCAACATCAATCATATCAGGAACCTCAGCAGGAGTTGACCCAATCATGAGCCGCTACTTCCTAGAAGAAAAGAAGGGGGCCATAGTGCCAAGAGTAGCACCAGGACTTACAACCAAAACTTTCTGGCTCTATGAAAATGCCCACGACATTGACCAAAACATCTCAATGGAAATGGCAGGAGTAAGGCAGAGACACATAGACCAAGCCCAATCAATCAATATTTATATAACAACAGAATACACCATGAGACAAATCCTAAATGTCTACATCAAAGCATGGGAATCAGGAGTAAAATCAATCTACTATGTAAGAGGCAAGAGCCTAGAAGTAGAAGATTGCGATTCTTGTGCAAGCTAATTATGATAGAAATGATTTATCTAACAAATCAAACTGTATTCTAACTATATTACTAATAATTACCTTTATCTTTTTTGTAGGATTTTTACTATCTATATTTGGGAAAATGAAATATTGGAATATATATGTATGCCTATATTAAGCTTAGTATTAGGATCTAATATATATAGGAATGAATAAGCTAATAATGAGCTGAATCCATAAATACGCAATAACTTAATAATATTTTAAACGGAATGTAACCTGTAATCAATAGGGAACATTCCGTTTATTTTGTCCTTATTGTATCCTATCCACATTTCAGGGATATAGGGTGGGATATGGATTATTTCTGTGACATAAGTGAACCACTTTTGGACTATAACTGTGTACTCTTTTTCGGTTGACATTTACAACTATAAAAAGACCTAGCATCAACAAATCAGGAACCGTATTTTATCAATATTTTTAAAACTATATGTTAAATAATTATAAAAAATAAATTAACTATATTTGCGCATATAAAGGATTATGATATAATAAAAACGATAATGATTATCGCTTGCAACACGGAATAATTTTTATGTTGCTTGATGCCTGTAATGGATAAATTCGTTTGCATTTACTTGTTAAGGAAATGCTAGATGATTATTTGATCTTTAATTCAGGATATTATTAATTTTATACTCGCGAGGAATACTTTAAAAAGTTTCTTTACCATCTTCGTGTAGAGATTATTTATTTAGACCAGCTATCAAATGTCAAGAGAAAATAAAAAACAATTCATCTTGAAATTTAATGCACGTCAAACAAGCCTAGAATATAGGCTTAAAAAAATAAAATAACAATTGAATAAGAACTAAATATTCGGTATGTAAGCTTTGTTATCCCTCAAAACAGCAAAAATTATGTTAGTAAGTTTTCTAGCAACATCACCAATACCGGTGATAGAAGTAATAACAGGGCATAAAGAATTAATCATAGAAGAAATCTCATCTTCAAGCTCTATAATCTGATCTTCAAGAAAAGAAATTTGAGCAATAATCTGTTTAATTTGAAAAGAAAAAGACTTCAAAGCAAATTTAACACCAAAAGAATTAGAAGCCTTCTCTTGGATTTCTTTAGCCTTATCAATACCAAAGCGTCCCTTACTACACTTAGACAAAAGCATAGCAAGCTCATCAGCAGGAATAGAAATCATATCCTCAGGCAAAGGATACTTACTCAAAAGTTCTTTAGAAGCAACACCATAAATATTAGAAAAGAGTGAAGAATACTCAGGGAAAACCTGATCTAAAATAGCGACAAGCTTTCTCTTCCAATCAGAAGCTTCATCAACAAGAGCAAACCTAAACCTAGAAAGATTTCTTAAAGCAAAAGTATCCTCATCAGAAAAATGAGAAACAGAAAACTCACCAAACCTAAGAATTTGAGCAATAACAAAAGAATCAACAGAATCATTCTTAGTCTGTCTAATATACATCTTTCTAAAAGCATCAGATTGAATAGGATTAATAACAACACAAGAAAAGTCTAAATCAATAAGGAAAGAATAAAGAGAAAGCCAATAATGGCCAGTAGCTTCCATACCAATAATACAATTGTTAGAATCAACCGAAAAAGAGGAAATAAATTTCTGAAACTTCTCTAAACCCTTAATAGAATTAGAAAAAGAAAAAGACTCAGAAACAAGTTTCCCATTAGAATCAATAATTGAAGCTTCGTGGTTGCTCTTTGCAATATCAACACCAATATAAAACATAAAATCACCTAGCTTTAATATAAATTTAGATAGAGAAAGAACCCTCAAGAACTTTACGACAATCAAACCTCGTTAGATATACAGCAACGAAATGTGCTATCCAGCTCATACTGATATAGACGTAAAGAAGAGGCGTAACCCTTATTTAGGAAGACTAGCTTCAAGGAGAAAAGCTACGACCTCTATCTATACAATTATTATCCCATAAGAAAGTGGGATTGAGAACAAAATGTAGTATTTATTACTACAACTATAATATACGAGGAGGTTTTTTATGAATGAAGTTTTAATTATATATTCTTCTAAAACTGGAAATACTAAAAAAGTTGCAGAAGCTATTAAAGAGGTAAATCCATATGCTACAATTTTACCTACTAATCTAGTAAATGAAAAAATAATTAATGAATCATCACATATTATAATGGGATACTGGATAGATAAGGGTATGCCTGATAAGAATGCTATGGATATTATTGAGAAAATACATAATAAAAAAGTTGGTATATTTTTTACGCTTGGTGCGTATTCGGACAGTGATCATGCAAAAAAAGCTGAAGAAAAAAGCATTATATTATTTAACAAAAATAATAATGAGGTTTTAAAAACTTTTAAATGCCAAGGGAAGATAGATCCAGAGTTAACGTTAATGTTTGAGAATCTTCCTGCAGATCATCCACATGCTATGAATGAAGAGCGCAGGAAACGACATCTAGATGCAAAATCACACCCAGACGAAAATGATCTAAAGATGGCACGAGAAGTTTTTAAAGATTTTGGTGATAGATAATGGAGGACGTATTTAAGATATATAATACTAGAAGTAAAAGTCATCATGGGCGCCATGATATATCTTACTTTTCAGAAAATTGTAAAAAATTAAGAGAAGTTTTAGATCAACCTTGTAGCACAAATTTAAATACTATATATGTTCATATTCCATTCTGTTCTAAGATTTGTTCATTTTGCAATATGTCTAGAGGTTTAGGAAGACCAGACGAAAAATTTGTAGATTTATTAGTAAAAAATATTGAATTATACAAGGATTCTGAACTAGTAAACTCTCAAGAAATAAATTCAATTTATTTTGGCGGTGGAACTCCAACTACTTTAAATGAATCTCAGTTTAACAGGATTTTTGAAGCAATTTATAAAAATTTTAAAATTAGTGATGGTGCTGAAATCTCTATAGAAACTTCTCTTTCTAATTTATCTAAAGAGAAGTTAGATTTTCTAATAAAAATGGGAGTAAATCGTATTAGTGTAGGTATTCAGACTTTTAATGATAAAGGTCGCAAATACTTTAAACGCATAGAAAATGGGGATTTTGCAATAGAAAAACTTAAAGAATTTAAGTCAACTGGATTAAAAAATATTAATACAGATTTGATTTACTGTTATCCTGATAGTACTATAGAAAATTCACTTGAGGACATTAGTATTTTAAATGAATTAAATATTGGAGGATTTTCCCTATATTCCTTAATTACACCAATGATGGGAAAGCCTTGTAAGGAACAATTTTCATTAGAAGAAGAATATAGGTATTTCTATGAGTTAAGCTCTTTTGCAAAATCTCTAGGATATGAATTTTTCGAACTTACTAAGATGGTAAAAGATAATAGAGATAAATATCAATATATTATAAATAGTTACGAAAATAAGACTATGTTTCCAATTGGTCCAGGAGCAGGAGGGAATTTGAATAATACAAAGCTTATGAATCCAATAGACTTGGAGAGTTATTCTGATTTTCTAGATGACTTTTATAATGTTGAGTTGAATTGTTATTCTAAGAGCCTTTCTAAAATTGAAAAAGACGCAGGTAGAATTCAGTTAGGTAAATTATCTAAGAAATATCTAAATAAATATCCAGCTATAGATGATTTTATTGATCGTCTTGTTTCTTATAAACTTATTGTTGATAATGGAAAAGATTATATACTAACCACTGATGGGATTTTTTTTGGTAACAATATTTATCATGAATTTTTTGATTTGTTAATTGATTATTATAAAGGAGAAAAAATTGAGATATAAAAAATCAATGATTTTAATTCTAGCTTTATCATTTTTATTTACTGCTTGTGGCAAAAAAGATGAAACACAAAATAAAGCTGATTCAACTAGCGACAAATCAAGTACTACAGAATCTTCTAATGAAGAAAAAAAACAATCGAAAGACAATCTATATAAACTTACAGTTTGTGAAGATAAAGATAATTTTGTAATAAATGACTATCAAGGTTTTGAAACAAAAATACCTAAATATTTTAAATCGTCAGCAGTTTTGTCAGGAACACCTCTTAGTATTTGGTACAATTTAGGTGGTCGACCAGTTATAACTGCTAAGATTTCGGATAATGTAAAATTAGAACCACAATATGAGGAAGAAATAAAAAAGATTCCAGATGCTGGGCCCGTTTATTCATTAAATATGGAAGCTGTCGTAGAAAAAAAACCAGATTTAGTTATAGCCCAGGCAGAAATGCAAGGTGATTTAGCTGAAAAATTGAGGGATATGGGATTTTCTGTTATAACTACTAAAATAAAAACTTTTGATGATGTAATTAATACTTATGAAGCTTTTGGAACCTTATTAAACAATAAGCAGAAGGCTGATCAAGAAATAGAAAGGCTTAAGAGGCGCAGAGAAGAACTTATAGCTAAGGCTCCTGATAAGGCTAAATCTGTAGTAATCCTATATGTTACTTCAAATAGTATAGGAGTAAAATTGAATAAATCAATTGCCGGAGATATAGCTACTAGCCTGGGAATAAAAAATATATTAGAAAATTCTAAAGCCGATAATATAGGATCAGAAAATGCTTATTTAGATGTTGAGTACATTCACGAAAATCAACCAGATATGATTTTGGTAACTAGTATGGTCTCTGATAATGACGAAGCTAAAAAAATTGCAGAAAATGAGTTTAAAACTAATCCAGTTTGGAAAGGTGTAAAAGCAATAGAAGAAGGAAATGTGGTTTATCTTCCACAACAATATTTTTTATATAATGCAGGCCCATACTATGATAAGGCAATCGAATATTTAGCTCGTGCAGTATATCCTGAAATTTATGGAAAGTTGGAAGACTTTGATGAATAATAATGTAAAAATTAGAGATGGAACAGGCTTTAAAGTTACTTTTATTATAGTATTGGCAATTCTTTGCATTTTTGCATTTTTTCTAGGAAACGCTGTAGGCACAATCAAAGTACCATTTTCTAAAATAATTCAGTCTTTTCATAATAATATTCCTGAAAGACAGATTATATTTAATATTAGACTTCCAAGAATGATTCTATGTTTTTTAGTAGGAGCAAATTTATCTTTATCTGGAGCAATTTTACAGGCTATAATGAATAATCCACTTGCTGATCCTAGTATAATCGGTATTTCTAGTGGTGCTGGATTTTTTGGTATAGGAATGTTAATTTTATTTCCAGCTTTACAGCCATATGTACCCTTAGGAGCTTTTATTGGTGCGATGCTTGCAGCTATAATAATATACTCCCTAGCGTGGAATGGGGGAATAGATCCCAAGCGTATAATTCTAGCTGGCGTTGCGGTGTCTTCACTTTTTGGAGCTGGAATATCTGCTCTTATGATATTTTTTTCAGATAGGGTTCAGGGGACACTTTCATTTATGAATGGATCATTTAGCAAAGTTTCCTGGCCAGAATTAAAAATGATTTTGCCATACTCTATATTTGGCATAATTGTTTCTATTATACTTTCTGAAAAATTAAACATACTTACTTTAGGGGATGAAGTAGCTCGTGGGATAGGGCTTAAAGTTGAAAGATATAGGTTAATTTTTACAGCTTTAGCGGCTTTATTAGCTGCCAGTTCAGTTAGCGTTGTTGGATTATTGGGATTTGTAGGTTTAATAGTGCCCCACACTGTAAGAATGATAATTGGCAATGATTATAGATATATGATACCAACTTCTATATTTTTAGGGGGTGCATTAGTATCTTTTTCGGATATATTTGCCAGAACTGTAATGAGTCCGTTTGAAATACCAGTGGGTATTATCATGGCTGCTCTAGGCGCTCCATTTTTTATCTTTTTATTGAGGAAAACATTATGAAAATTCTTGAAGCTAAAAGTTTATATAAGGCATATAGTGAAAAAGATGTATTAGTTAATATTAATATAGAATTTGAGAAAGGTAAGATATATTCTCTAGTCGGAGCAAATGGTTCTGGTAAGACAACTTTACTAAAACTATTACATGGTGATTTGAAAGCTTCTAAAGGACAGATAATGCTTAATGGGGAAAATATTAACAATTTAAATGAGAGAGAGATCTCAACTCAAATAGCTATATTAAATCAGACAAACAATCAGAATATAGATTTTAAAGTTTCAAAACTAATTTCTTACGGAAGAAATCCCTATAAAAAGTTATTTGAAGGTATTACTAAAGAAGATGAAAAAATAATAGAATGGGCTCTAAATAAAACAGGATTAACTAAGTATAAAGACAGAAAACTAAATGAACTATCTGGTGGAGAAAAACAAAGGGTGTGGATAGCTATGGCTTTAACACAAAGACCACAAATTTTGATGTTAGACGAACCAACTACTTATTTGGATATAGCACATCAAATAAAAATCCTAGAACTAATCAAAAGATTAAATAAAGAAGAAAACATTACAATAGTAATGGTCTTGCATGATTTAAATCAGGCACTAAAATATTCTGACGAAGTAGTTGTGTTGAAGAACAAAAAAATTTTAAATCAAGGGCATCCAGATGAAATAATAAATTCAAAAATATTAGACGATGCCTTTGGAGTCAATTCAATAGCAATTAATGATAGTAGACTTAGTCAAGCTGTATTCTATCCAATTGGATTTAAATAAAGAAAGAAATAAAGAAAAGAGGAAAAAATGAAAAAAATATATTTAACTTTAGCATTTCTTGTAGCAATAACTCTAACTAGCTGTGGACAAAGCGAAGATCAAAATAAAGAATCAGAAGCTTCAATTGAAACTAATCAGTCTGAAGCTCAAACAAAAAATGAAAAAGATGACGACTTATTTGAGCAAGAAGATGGAAAATTAGTTAGCTTAGACAAAGAAGCAGACAAATTAGATGCCCCAGCCTTAAAGACTATCTTAGATAAAGATTCAAAAACAGTAGAAATATATCCGGCTGATGAGAATGGTGAAGTTGGATCTGATTATTATAAGTTTGACATAGAAAATAATACTTATGAAAAATACAAATATGTTTCGGCAATGGGAGAAGGATTTTACTATACAGGAGATTTAGACACTTGCGAATTAGAAAAAATCGAGAATAAGGACCACGATGACGTTACAGAATCAGTAAAAGAAGCGGGAAGATATGATAAGGCGGCAGAAAAAACAAAAAGTGAGATAAAAGATCTAAAATCATATTTTGAAGCTAGATATAACATGACTATGCAAGGAGCATTGGATAAATAATTTGAATATAGTGTGTATATATAAGCAATACTAAACACTCATTAAATCTACACACATGGCCAATCCCTATGAGTGATACTTTTTACTACATCATTAAGAGTTTTAAATACTTCATTTCTAAAACCCTGATAGAGGGTATTGTCAAATTTTTTGTGTAAACCCAAACTTATAAGTTTTTTAGATTTTATTACTCATTCCACAGATACAATCAAATCTTAGATTTGGTTGTATCTGTGGAATCGCTCACTTTCTCTATCATCTTTTCCAATTCATATTTTACTAATCCAAAGCCTAGGTGTGTTCTTTCTGAAAACTTGTTACTATATTCTGATACTATTCTATAGACTCCTTTGTCTAGGCTTTCTTCATTTGGAAATTGTACTTTTTGTTTTAATTTTCTTTTTGTATCTTTGTTGAAATTTTCACATATGTTGTTGGTGTATAAGCTTCTCCTTATTTCCTTGGGAAAGAGCATGAATGTGAATAGGTTATCTTTTCCTTCTAGCAGTTTTTTTAGTTTTGGATACCTACCTGACCATTTTGTTAAGAATTCTTCTAATCTTTTTTCTGCTGTTTCTATGTCCTCTGCGCTATAGATTTGTTTTGCATCTTTTGATACTTCTAGTTTATCTTTTGCTCTTACTTTATTTTCTATGTTTCTCATTAGGTGTGTCCAGCAGGTTTGGTGTTTTGATTTTGGAAATATATCTGTTACCGCCTCTTTTAAACCTACTAGTCCATCACTTACAAAGAGTAATACATTTTCTAATCCTCTGCTCTTTAATTCTACTAACATTTCTTTGTAGTTATTTGCTGATTCTTCAGGAAATAATGAATAGTCTAATACTTCTTTGTTTCCGTTTGGATCTATACCGATTATTACATGTAGGGCTTCTTTTGCTACTGAATCCCTTCTTACTGGTAAGTATGTAGCGTCACAATACAAAACTACAAAGTCTTTTTTGATTTTGCGATTGTGGTAGGATTCTATTTCATTTTTCATTACTTTTGATATATTTGATATGGTAGTTGGAGAATAATTATTTCCATACATTTTTTCTAATAGGTCTGCTATTTCTCTTGTAGTTATACCTTTCTTGTATAGAGTGATGACCATATTCTCAAGATTATCTGTGTTTCTAGCATATGCTTTTACAGTTTCTTGTTTAAATTCACCCGCTCTATCTCTTGGTATTTGAAGCTCAAGTTCTCCAAATCTAGTCTTTAAGTTTCTGTGATAATATCCGTTTCTTGAATTACCAGAGCCATAGCCTTTATATTCCCATTTTTCATAGTTTAAAAATACTGTTAGTTCTGATTTTAATAGATCATTAATAGCTATTTCTAACTGGTGCCTAAAAAATTCATTAATATCTAATCCTTGGGCTAGTATTTGTATTAATTCTGTGTTAAAATTATTCATAAGAGAACTCCTTGTTGGTTTATGTTTTTCTTTTTTTAACAAAACTTTACAAGTTTGAGTTCTTTTTTTCTATTTTACACATAATATTTTATACTATGTCAATCTACTTATTTATTAAATGGTACGATTAAAGAAAATATTTTATTAGGAGAAGATATTCAAGGAGAGAAACTGTTGGATATTATTAATAAGTCTCAGCTCACAGAATTTATTAAAAGGCAACCGAAAGGATTAGATACAATGTTAACTTCAAATGGCCATAATATTTCTGGAGGTGAAAAACAAAGAATTGCATTAGCTCGTTCTTTAGTTAAAAATGTTGATTTTATCCTGATTGATGAGTCTACATCTCAACTTGATAAAGTAAACAGAAGAGCAATAGAAGAAATAATACTCAATTTTAAAGATGTAGGCGTAATATATGTTAGTCATAATACAGATGAAATAATGATAAACAAATTTGATAAAATATTAGATAGCAAAGAGTTTAAATAGCAATTAGGTCAAATGATATTACTTTTATGACTAGCTATATCAATTATAAATGCTTAAAAAATATAATGAAAGTTACTAATTATTCAAGTTCATATTATTGTGTAAATTCATATAGTATAATATTTTATACTTTGAAATGTTTATCTAAAGCGAATATAATAAGTTGTAAGAGGTATATTTATGAAGATTTTATTAATAAATCATCCTAAGAACAAGCTTAACTCTGTACAAACAAAACAGATAAAACTGATGAAACATTGTACAGAGTATAGCAAATAGATTGCATTTAAGATTTCATTGGGAAATACAAAAATTAGGTCATTTATATGGCTTTATTTTGGTGTGCATTTCTCGATATATAATTAAAATGTAAAAGGCTACTGGCAATGTTTTGTCTGTAGCCTTTTGTTATATTTTAAAGCAAAGGGCAGATATTGGATTGTATTTATGCCTTTTTTTTGCATAAACTGCGGAAGTTATATATTGAGAAATGGAGAATAATAAAATGAATGAAAATAGAATAAAAATATTGAAAGAAGAAAATATTGATAAAGCACTCTTTAAGCTTGGGATTCCTATGGTTATCAGCTTATTGGTAGCTGCGTTATACAATGTTGTAGATACTTATTTTGTTTCTGGACTTGGGAAAGAAGCTGTAGCTGCCGTTTCAGTTGCATTTCCAATTCAACTTATCTTTTTAGGAATAGGATTAACATTTGGAGCAGGAGCAGGCTCTTATATTTCACGATTATTAGGAGCGAAAAATAACAAAGAAGCAAATATTGTAGCTACAGTTTCTTTATTTTCTAGCGCTATTATGGCGATAATACTAGCAATTGTGTTATTTTACTCTTTAGATAGTGTGATGAAGTTTATGGGAGCGACTCCAGTTATTATGGAACTTGCTAAAACATATACTAGTCTGTTTATAATAGGTGGAGTTTTAGGAGCTGTGAATGTTACTCTAGGGAATTTAGCAGTTTCACAGGGAGCAGCTAAAATCTCCTTGAAAGCAATGATTGTAGGATCTTTATCAAATATAATTTTAGATCCAATATTCATCTTTAAATTAAATTTGGGAGTGAAAGGTGCTGCAATTGCAACACTAATAGCTAGAGTTATAACTAGTTTAATGTATTTTATTTACTTTATTGGAGATAAAAATTTAATTAAAATTAAAATACAGAACTTCAAACCTACAGTTGCAATTTATAAAGAAATACTAAAAATAGGAATATCTCTATTAATACTTCAGATTTTGCAAACCATAGCAATAAGTAAAATATCTTATGCTGCTTCTTTTTATGGAGAGGAAGCAATAGCAGCAATGGGAATAGTTCTTAGAATAGTAACTCTTGGTACAAATGTAGTAGTAGGATATATGAAAGGATTACAACCTATAGCAGGTTTTAATTACGGAGCTAAAAATTATGAAAGAGTACAAGAAGCTATAAAATCGAGCATAAAATGGACGACTCTATTTTGTATAGTTTGGACAGTTATTATATATTTATTTGCACCAAGTATATTATCAATATTTGGGAAAGATAAGGATGTACTGAGGATAGCAATTTCAGCTTTAAAAGCTGGGGTAATAATGTTTATAACATTTGGATTTCAATTTACCTACGCAACATTATATTTAGCAATAGGTAAAGCATTGGCTGGAGCTTTTTTAAATTCCCTAAGACAAGGCATTGTATTTATACCAGTTATTTTACTATTACCCAAAATGATGGGATTAGATGGTGTGATATATGCTCAAGCAATATCGGATGCATTGACAACAATAATTACGATTCCTTTTGCTATTAGTGTTCATAAGCAATTAAATTTAAAGAATGTAGTTATATAGAATGATCCTGATTGATTTTAAATGCTATAATATTTTTATTAATACTATTGGGTTTCATATTATTGTGTAAATTCATATAGTATAATATTTTATACTATGCAAGATCTTAAGGGTCTTACATTACTTATTGATTAAAATATTTTTCAACTTATAATAATTATATAATATGTTTTTAGATAATATCCGTGTAATGAAAGAGGGGGAGGGTATGGATGTATTATTAGTGATAGATTTGCAAAATGATTTTATAGATGGGACTCTTGGCAATGCTGGTAATGATGAAATAGTAAAGCCTATAGAAAAATTAGTAGAAGAATTTGAAGGAGAAGTAATTTTTACTAGAGATACTCATGATGATAATTATTTGCAAAGCCTTGAAGGAAGACACCTACCGCTAACACATTGCATAAAAAATACAAATGGGTGGGAAATTAGGATTGATACAAAGGATAAAAAAATCATTAATAAACCTTCATTTGGATCCTATGAACTGGTAGAGTATCTAAAAAAATTAAATGAAAAAGAAAAAGTTGAAAATATTTATATGGTAGGAATCTGCACAGATATTTGTGTTTTATCCAATGCTATCATGATAAAAAATGCACTTTTAAATACAGAAGTTACAGTAATAGAAGATCTATGCAAGGCAACAAGCGAAAGAAACCATAAGATAGCCCTTGATGCTATGAAATCTTGTCAGGTTAATATAGTGGATTCTAAAAATTACTAAGTTAAATAAAAAAATAATTAAGAACTATGAGCCTATCAAAAATAGCTTTAGAGTGTTATTTTGATTTATTTAAAAGAAAAATTGGGTCATTTGATTTATCCTGGTTTTGTTTGTTATTAAAACATTGCACCAGTTTAAGATCAAATGATCTTTTTATGATTTACTGATATTATCCAAAAATTTTATAAGTTTTTATATTATATATTGCTTAAATTATTTTTCACATTATAATGATTGAAGAATATATAGTTTAGGAGTTTATGATATGAATACAATTAGTAAATATGTTTCTAAAAACAAAGCATTATCCATTGCTCAAATTTTGATTATTTTAGCTATTATTTTAGAAAATATAGCCTTGGCCCTGCCATTTTATGTAAGAGAAGGAATACTTACATCTATAAAAGCTATAGCTAATTCCTACACAGTTCAAGGAAATTGGTCGGTGATTATACTTTTATCTTCTTTTGCCATTGTCTATTCTCTATTATCTGGTAATGATATATTTCTTTTAATTTTTTCGGCAATTAATCTAACCTTTACAAAAAAATGTTTTAAAGCGTACACAGGTACTAGGTGGATGCTATTTTCTCATCTTGAGCATCTAGGTATTGGAGCAAAATATCTACAAAAGTCTAATATTATTTTACTTATAGGAATAATTTTATATGCAATATTAAAGTATGTATTTAAACTTGATTTTAATAGTGATAACCTAATTAGCAAAGGTGATTTGAAAATAAAAGTAAAAAATATTATAGATGACTGTAAAAATTCTTCTAAGAGTAAAAAAGCTCTTTATATATTTTCTTTTGTTCTTATAATTTCCGTTTTTATGGTATTTAAAGAAAATAAACTAATGGGTACCAATGTTAAAGTTCCTGCTTTCGGGGTTAGTGCGCTAGGCGCATATTTAACACTTATTTTTGGAATATACATATTAAATTCCTTGCTAAATAATAAATACGACAAGGTTAAAATAGGTGTTATTATAGAAATTATAATAAAGATTTTATTTTTCAGAAAAGGTCAAGTTTTGGAACACGACATGTCTACTAGCGTATGGACAACTATTTCTCTAAGCTTAGGATATTGTCTATATACTATTGCTATTATTGGATGTGCGATGGTCTTAGTAAGGTACCTATCAAAAAAATTCTAATAATTAATACGAAACTATAGATAATAGCTAGGGATTGGTTATGTGTATAGATTTAATGAGTGTTTAGTATTATGCCTTAATACATTGATATTTAGCCATTTAAAGACAAAAAAAAGTAGATAAGATTGTTACTTTCTTATCTACTTTGTCGATGGTCTAAATCATCAAAACTATATATTAGGATCTAATGTAACAGTAATTATTGTATTAGGTGAATTTACACAATATAATGGACTTGTTTTTATTTTACAATTTATTTTGTTAATTCTATCCAACTATCTAGGGAATATTTAGGTTTTTCCCAACTTGCAACAACTTCGTTATTCTTGCTATCAACATCGGAAACACCTAATTTTTCTCCCTTGCCAAGAACATATATTTTATAATTAACATTGCTATCTGCTTTAAATGTTCCTATTATATTATCCCCATCAACTTTTACTTTCCAATTTTTTAGACTTGGTACACTGATATCATTTATTTCTTCATCTTTTCCTTCAAAATTTAATTTTAATCGGTCTTTTTCTATACTTTTTATTGATAGATTTTCATCATCTTTAATGGATATTACATTTGATTTTAATATTTCGCCATCTTTTCTTATTGCAATTACGCAAATTCTATCTAAATTTCCAGTTATAGAATTAGGAAAATGATATATTGCTTCATTTGTTTTATTTAAAATAGTTTTATCTACTTGTAAAATACCTACAGATTCAAATTCTTCAGATGTTTCATTTTTTAATGTAAGTGAAGTCTCTTCATTATTATTTTTTATACAATATATAATAATTCCAACAACTGCTAGTACAATAATCCATATAAATAAAGCTTTTTTCTTCATATTAGTTGCTCTCCCTTAATTTCCCCTTATCAATAATATAAGATTGATGTGCAATTTTCTCAAAATCTTTGTCATGACTTACAACAACTATAGTTTTACCTTTATTATTAATTTCAATTAATGTATTGATTACTATTTTTTTATTTTCATTATCTAATGAGCCTGTCGGCTCATCTGCTAACATAATATCAAATGGTTTTACCATATTTCTAGCAAGAGCAACTCTTTGTTGTTCTCCCCCAGATAATTCATATACTTTCGAGTTCAATTTATCTAATATCCCCATTCTACTTAATGAATTTTCTATAAGTTTTTTTTTATCTCTCTCCTTATTATATTTAACTGCAAGCATCATATTCTCTTCAACAGTCATTTTTTCAACTAATGCAAAATTTTGAAACAAGTAAGCTATTTTTAACCTTCTTAACAATTCACTTGTTTTTTGGTTCTTAATTGGATCTTCTTTGGAAAAACAAATTAGTTTTCCTGTATCATAATTATCAAGGGTTCCCATTATATTTAGTAATGTAGTTTTACCCCCTCCACTTTTCCCGAATATACAAATAAAATCCCCTTCATATATATCTAAATTAATATTTTCTAGAATTATGTGGCTACCATATTTTTTTGATACATTTTTTAATGAAATCTGAAGTTTTCTTTTTTCCATTTAACACCCTTCCTTCAATCTGGTTCCAATACTTTTATCTATATTTTTTAATTTATTAATCTCTACTAAAAAACACATAATTATACAAATGAAGGATATTAATAAACTAATGAATAACTCACTTTTCCCCCATCCATCTCGAGGTGTAAAAAATCCATATTGACTAAAATTTGTTGTTAGAAGTACTATTAATATTAATAAAATAATACTTCCTACGTAACTTGTTAAGTTTTGTAATATTTTCTTTTTATGAATTATAATAAATTCATATCCTAGTAGTCTAGAAACATCAATACGCTGTCCATGATTATATAAATATGACTCTTTGTCAATTTCTAATAAAACGCCAAGTATTAACAATGCTAAAAACAAACCAATCATATAGATAAAGGATTCAATTCTAAATAACTCAATTTTAGAAACGGCTTCATCATATACACTAGTAATATACAAAACATATGGCTGAGATTCCGTTTTTTCTATAATACTTTGTAAGTTATCATATCTATTGTATTCATTTGAAATATAAGGATGAAATTTACCATTTACAAGTGATGGTAATTTTATAGATCCTGTAGGTTCTAATTCTTTTCCATTTACCATAATCAACACATAGTTTTTTGTATTTGGATCATCTAATTTTTTTGACTATCAAAACTAAAGATATTTTGATCTTTTTTTACTTGTACATATTTTTCTTTAGCGATATTTTTTTTATCTATAAGTTTCTTAGTGTGATCTTCTTTTATAATTTTTTTATCTCTAACAGATACATTTATATTTTCTGGAACAAAAATTATCCATTCGCCATCACAAGCTTTGTAATCCTTAATAGCTTCTCCATTTATATCTATTATCTGAGCTAATTTTAAGAAATTATTATTAATATAGGCAAATTTGCCATGAAAAACTTGTTTATCAACGTAATCTTCATCATAAAGTATTCCTTCTTGTTCTGCATTTGGTGCATCAAATAGTATTGCACCATTATCCTCTAATTCATTCCACAAATTGTTTAATTCCGGTACAACGGCTTCTTGAAACTTTTCGTCATCTTTTACATATGACCAAGGCCAAGAACAGGCAATATTAGCATAGTTTTTTGTTCTTTCCCGTGTTGCAATGTATGGCTTTAAATGTAAATAGTCTACTAAACCCAAAAAACTGACTACCATAAGATATAAAACTAATGAAACTGAGATAGTCTTCACAAATATAGAGCTTCTATTGTAATTTTTTCTATATCCTTTTAACCACAATACAATATTTACATTATTTGCTTTAAAAAGAAGCATTATAAATTCTAGTATAAATAAAACTAAAAAAGTAATAATCATAAAACCATATATTTTTCTTAATGAAAACATGTACCCATTTATGTTATGTGGATCGGTAAGGATATATAATATTACTGTTATTAAAATAAATGAAGTTAAGATAGGAAAGCGTAGCATCCTAATTGTTTTATTAAAACAATAATTTCTTTTGTCATATCCGAGAAGATCTATTATAGCTATTTCTTTTGATAGTGATCCGTTATAAATCACAAGACAAAATATTATCGAAGTAATTAATATTAAAGTGGAGACTATATATAAAAAGAATTGTTTTTGCGTGTATTCACTAGCTATAGAAAAAGATTCATCAACTTTTGCTTCTAATTTAAATGTATCCAAGTCTTCCAAAAAATTTCGAATATTTTCTTGACTTCCTTTAATATGATAATCTCCATTAAAATAACTTTTATCAATTTTGGAAAAGGGAAGCAAATCCACTTCCTTGGTTGTCAATATGCTAATGTTTTCTAACTGTTTAAACTTATTTATGCTATCAGTATTTTTTACTATGTTTATATCTTTAAATTTTTCTTCAAACCAGTCTCCATCATTCAAGAAAATATAAAGTGATAGTTTTTGTTTTCCATATCTTGTTTTTTTCGGTTTATATGTTTCTTTAATCAGGCTTATATTATTTTTATTAGCAATTTCTTGTATATCTATTATATTTTTTTCTATATTTTCAGGATTAGCAACTATATTAACTGTTGTATCGAACTCCTTATAAAAAATTTTCATAAATGAAGATTCACTATTTATAAAAATGCCTAAGCTAATAACAAAAATTAAAACGGTTATTAAAAAACCTATTATTTTTTTCATAAATCATATCCTCTTCAATAATATTAGAGAGTGCTAGCACAAATATCTATTAGCTAGCACCCTCTAAATTAAAGTATTATTTCACATTTGCCCAAGCTTCATTTCCACTACTAGCTTTTTCCCAAGATGCTGACGCTCTTAAACCAGGATCTGTCCAACCCGAATAAGAAAATTTTCCACCTGCGCCTTTAACAGCTGTCTTATGCACCTTTCTATCATGATCAAATTTAGACCATACCTTTGTATTATTCACACCATGTCTCCATCGTCCACCTAAAAAATCTTTCCATCCACTATCATAGCCATATAAAACTACAGTGTTTTTATGTTCTTTTAAGTAAATCTCATAACCTAAGTTTTATATATATGATAATTCTGTTTCTTCTTCTTGCTCTTTAACATCTAAATTTACTTCATAACCTAATTCTTCAACATATGGAAAGCTAGTTTCTAACTTAGAATTAGATCCCGATGCAAATACAGCCTCCGTTGTTGCAGTAAAAAACATTCCTGTTATTAACAAAATCGACAATGCTTTTTTCATATTTAGTTCTCCTTTACATATTATAACTATTATTATCACAAAAATATTGATGTTCTTGTAAATCTTACAGTATTTTCAATCTCCATTTTTATACCTTTGAGGATTCTCATATTTCATAAAACGCCTACCTTTTATATTTTTAATATAAACTTCATTTACAATTCATTTATTTATTTAGGAATAAATAAAAGCTATCTTTATATTAATTATAAGATAGCTTCTAAAATAATACTTAACAATAAGCTTGAATAAATCTTTCATTTTTCTTGCTTTTTTGTTTTATTGAATTTTAAAAATAACTTCAGCACACACCTTACTTTCATATTCGTAAATATTAAAGTTTCCATTTAAATGTTTCACAATATCATTTACTATTGTTAATCCTAACCCTGATCCACTATTTACTACACGATTTCTAGATAAATCTCCTCTACGAAACTTCATTTGCATTGTTTTAAAATCAATATTTAAACCTTTTTCAACTTCATTAATCATTTTAATTATTAATGTGTCTTCTGTATTTTTTACTGTAACGTTTATTAATGTTCCACTTTTTGAATATTTCCTTGCATTAGATAGCAAGTTGTCCATAACTCTTAATAATAATTCAGGATCTGTCTTTATTTTTTTCTACTAGTGCCAATAAAATCAATACTTATTGAATTCTCATCTAATGTTAATTTACGTTCTTCCTCCCACTGTTTAAAGAAAAGCTCTAAATTTACTTCTGATATATTTAACGGAATTTCATTTAAATTAAACTTCAAATAAGAAAAGAAATCTTCTGTTAAACTGTTTAAAAACTTAGCATTTTCATATATAACCTTTTTAAATTTCTTTTGCTGTTCTTTTGTTAATTCTTCTTCATCATTTAGTAATGATGCATAACCTAAAAGATTTGATAAAGGTGTTTTAATGTCATGAGCTAGGTATGTCAACAAATCCGTTTTTTCTCTAAATGCTAATTCATATTCTTTCTCCATTTCATCATAATGCTTACGAATATTTATAAATGAGATTCGTTCATCTGACAATGACTCATGAAAAGGAATAATTTCAGAATTTTCGCCACTCAAGTAGTCTAAGCCTGATACAAAATATTCTCTATATTTATCAAATCCTCTTTTTTGAATATAAAAACTACCTACTATTAACAATATTATCAGTAAAATTATAAAAACATAGTATTTAAATGAAAAATATAACTCATAAATATAATCTAGAGATTTTTCATCATCTATTTTTGACATAATAACCATATCAATTATTTTATGTAACACAACAACAATTACAATACTTAAAGAAGCCCACAATGATTCCAAAAGTACTATATGTGAAAAATATGAGCTTTTTTTATTCATTGATTTTATACCCCACTCCCCAAACTGTTGTAATAATTGACTTTACCCCTATCTTTTCAAATTTACTACGAATTCTCCTTATATGAACCATAACAGGATTTACTTCAGAATCTAAAATATCATCGCCCCATATTTTATAATGAATCTCATCCATATTATAGACTTTATCAGGCTCTTCCATTAATAGCCATAAAATATCAAACTCCTTAGGAGTTAAATCAATAACGGTATCATTATAGTATCCTTTATGCTTTTTCTTATCTAGTTTCAAATTACCTACACTTCTTTCAAATATATTTATTTTTGATTCTGTAGATAAAAACTCGTAATTCCTTCTTAATTGTGCTTTTACTCTAGCAACTAATTCAGATGGTTCAAATGGTTTTATCACATAGTCGTCAGCACCCATATTTAACCCCTGAACCCTATAAATTGAATCTTCCAAAGCAGTCAACATAATAATAGGTATTGTGGATTTTTTTCTAACTACTTTGCATATTTCAAAACCATTAATATCTGGAAGCATTAAATCTAAAATAATTAAATTATATTGATTTTCTTTAAATGCTTTTATGCTATCTTTACCTGTGTTAAATACTTCAATCTCCCATCCTTCAGGCATTAAATACATCTTTATTAACTCTGATAAATCAACATCATCTTCTATGATCATAATTTTCATATTGTCCATAACTATATTCCTCATTTAAAATGCATTAATTGTGTTTCGCAAATTTTATAATTAATAATTCAGCCTTTAACTTAAAAAACTCTTGAATCTTTAATCAAATTTTTCAAAAATATATTAAGATATCAATAAAATGAATGTAGTCATAATTTTATTTTTGAAACAATTATACTATATAAAAACCACTATTTATCAAAATCAGTAACTTTATATTTTTACTATTCCTTTTTACCTTTATTTTATACCTTTCTTAAAATAATCTTCCAATAACTTGTAATACTTATGCTTTGTAATGACAAACTTATCAGATAAGAAGGGTCTTACCCCTTATGGTATATACACTTACCGCCATCAATTACAGTTATTTCATCTTGACTCATAAGCTCCTTATCAGCTTTTTGGTAATTTAGACCAAAAGATTTCTGATTTGATTTTGTTTCTGATGTGTTATATATGGCCATGGTTTTTTTCCCTAAGGTTTCCGACAATTCTTCTACTCTTAGAAAAAGTGTAGAGTCACAGTTACCAACTATTGTATCTGCATGGTATTTATAGATTGCTTTTAATTGAGATTGTGCTTGCAGTATTATACTTTCTGATATTTTTTGAACGAATTGTAGAAATCAATTTTTCAAATTTTGGTGTACATTAAATTGAACCTCTGTATGCCTAAAGACACCTACGGTGGTGTGAATGGAGCTAGATTTTAGCCCCTATTCGATTGGCTATTTTAAAAAAATACTAATTTTTTCACATGAATAAATATTCTTTTAAAATTTTTGATAAACATATCGTTTAAGTTAGTCAAAGACTTAATTTATAAAATATTTATTTATAAAGGTTTATCAGTTAATATATATAAATTAAAGCAATAATTGCCAATATAATATTTTATAATATATAATTCCAAGTTTAATTTCGATAGATACAATATATTGATATTTTTTATTAAATATTTGGATAATATGTAAAAATAATGAATTATAGGATAGTAATATTCACAAGCTTAAGAAAATCGTGAAAACTTTATCTTGACAAAGCTAAAAATATTTTATATAAATTTAGTAGGATATAAAAATCTTGGAGAAATATAATGAAAAATTTAAAGAGAATTCTTCTATTCTTATCGCTAAGTATTTTACTAGTTTTTCCCATGAAGACTTCAATGGCGGTGGAAGAAGAAAATGTAAATGAAATAGACGGTGACTTTTCTTCATATGAAGAAGATTTAATCATCAATGAAGCGCCTATTAACCCGGATTTTAACAAACAAAGAGCATCAGAAGAAAGTGGTCTTGATGGTGTTAATGCTGACCCATTAAAAATATATACAGATTATGATGCAATAGATAATCCTTATCCAGATAGGCAAATGGCAAATTTTCTGCCGGCAAGCTTTGATTTAAGAAACGAAGGAAGAGTTACACCAGTTAGAAACCAAGGACCTAATGGATCCTGCTGGGCTTTTGCAACATATGGCTCTGCAGAATCGGTTTTATTGCCAAGAGAAAATCACGATTTTTCTGAGAAAAATTTAAGAAACACTCATGGCTACGATTGGGGTCCAAAAGATGGTGGATCTTGTCAAATATCTGCAGCTTACCTTGCTAGATGGTCAGGTCCTATTTCTGAAAGAGACGAACCTTATAGCCCCTATGATTTTAATTCGCCAATTAATTTTACACCTGTTAAAGAACTTCAAAGTGCTATGTACATACCAGATGTAAGAAATGCCAATGATCTTGCGACCTTAAAACGCGCTATCATGGAATATGGTGCAGCTTACACTACTGTATATGGTGATGAATCTTTTACAAATTTCTACACCATGGGCCACTATAATTACGGTAATGGCTGGGGCAACCACGCCATAACTCTAATCGGTTGGGATGATAATTATAGTGCATCAAATTTTAAATGGGGTGCACCTGGTGATGGAGCTTGGCTTGCCAAAAACTCTTGGGGTTCCAATTGGGGGTCTATGGGTGGATATTATTATATTTCTTACTACGACACAGTTATAGGAACTAGCAATTGTATTTTCCAACTAAAGGATAAAGAAAGAGATAAGTCTATTTGGTATTATGATCCACTTGGCATGACCAGCAATATAGGAAATGGTAGGATTGGATGGTTTTCCAATATATTTGGACCAGCTAGAGAAAATCTTCAAATTTCAGAGGTGGGAGTATTTGTTCCAACAAACAATGTAGATTATGAAGTTTATGTAAACACAAATATTGGTGGCAATAGTGGTTTTAATAATAGAGTAAAAGTAGCTAGTGGCAATATCAAGTATGCAGGTTACACGACTATTACTTTTGCCCCACAAATAATTCCTCAGGGAGCATATTTTGCACCGATTATTAAGTTTACGACTACAGGCTACAACTATCCAATACCTGTAGAAAAACCGATTTGGGGATATTCGTCTAGGGCAAGGGCTGGAAGGAACGAATCATTTATTTCCTACGATGGTTATAATTGGTCAGATATTACAAACCAAATGACCAATACAAATGTTTGTCTCAAAGCATTTACAAAACGAGCAGGATCATATGACAATCCACCTGATAGGCCAGATCCTATAGATATAAAAGTAAGCGAGATTAACTTAGATAAGGAAAATTTAGAATTAAAGGTTGGAGAAAAAGATAAAATTGTAGCAGAAGTTTTGCCAATTGAAGCGACAAATAAGAAACTTACGTACAAATCATCAAATCCATATGTAGCAAGTGTGGATACAAATGGTCAAGTGAGAGCCATCAGAGAGGGCACAGCTACTATCCAAGTTTCCGCGACTGATGGATCTAAAGTGTCAAAAAATGTAAATGTCACAGTAAGAAAAGTTGACGTCAAAGAAGATGACGAATTTGTAGTAGATGTCAATATACCAGAGAGCATAAGGCTAAATGAGTACTTGAAAGTTCACATAAATGTAAAAAATAAAAGTAAGGAAAATATTAAAGATGCCTTGGTAGAAGCAGTTTTTGCTGGAGGTAAAAAAGTATCAACTTACACAGACTCCAATGGCAATGTAAATTTATATATTCCCACAAATCATATCAAAGAAAATGGTAGTTATAAACTTGACATAAAAATTTCTGGTGATATACTGAAGAACTACTTAAAATCTTTCGACATCAATATTGGAGATTCTGAAAATCCAGATAATCCACTCATAATTGTGAATCCTTCAAAGAGCAAATACTCAATAAATGAAAAAGTAGAGCTAAAAATATCAACTAAGATTGGCAAAAAAGCCCTCGCCTATACAGATTTAGATATCAAAATCACAGATCCAAATGGTGAAGTTTATAAAGACTTTGCAAAAACCAATGAGCTAGGGATCACAACTTATAATTATATTCCAGACAAAGATCCTACTATTGGGCTATACAAAGTAGAAGTAATCGGTCACTCATCTTCTCATCCAGACTTCAAAGCAGAAACAAGTTTTGAGTTTTTAGAAAAAGAAAGCGGCATAAAAGTAAATATTAGCCAGGATAAGAATTTGTATTATCTAGGTGATAGAGCAAATTTGAAATTAGAATTTAAAGATCAAGAAGGTAAAGTTCTAAAAAACTATAAGTTTAACATTAGAGTCAAAGGACCAAATGGCTTTGATCGTAGCTTAGAAAAAACTACTGATTATAGCGGCAATGCTAGTGTATTTATCAAAGCAAATAAGACTACAGGTCCTGGAACTTACAAAGTAGAAGTCGCTCCTGCCCATGGAAGTAATGATAAGATAAGTGCTAGTTACCAAGTAGATTTCATAGATCCAAATAAGAAGCCAATCAATATGGATATTACAGGAGTTAAAGAGACATATAAGAAATATGAAAAGCTTAAAGCCATAGTTTTTCTAAAAGATGAGAAAAATTACAATCTAAAGGATGCCAAAATAAGTATTGGCCTTTTTGATACATCTGATAGAAAGATTAGCGAAAAAACCTTTAAAACTTCTTACACTGGAAAGATTACTTACGATGGACCTAGCCTAAAAGAAGGGGATTATAAGCTAAAAGTAAAGGCCCAGAAGACATCATATGAGGATAAGGAAGAAGAAATAGAATTTACTGTAAAATAGTAAAAGGAGCTAGATATGAGCAAAAAATTTAAAGTTTTTGGGACAGTAACTTTGGCAACATTTTTATTCACTTCAGTCCCGTTTTATTCATGCACTAAGTCATATGCCCAAAGTTTTGAACAATCCGCAAACGAATCATTAGATGTGGAAGATATTTACCAAATAAATGAGGACTATGACCTAAGATTAAGTGATGAGGAAATCAGACAAGAAAGTTCTGTCCTCCAGGGTGCAAGGATTGAAGGAAACAAAGCCTATCAGATACCTTTGATGAGCCAGGCACAAAATGAACTTATAGAATTGTGCGAAGATAGGAATTTAAACCTACCTCAAGGATTAAATCCAGAAAACCCTCAACAGTTTTTCTATATAGGTTCAGTTGGAGTTCGTATCCAGCTACTAAGAAAAGTTAGTAAATTTATAAACCAAATGACAACTGAATACATTTACAAAATTCAAGAAGCTCACAATGTTGCTGCCCAAATATCTTTTGAAGCTGTCATGGTTGCAATAAATCCATTTAATGGCAGAAAGGATGTTTTAAAGGCTATAGAAAAATTTGATAACAATGTTGAAAAGGTAAAAGACTACAGAGACCTAACATCTGGAGACCAAGCGACAATTTATGTGAAAAGATTAATGTATAAGAACATAGGTGAAGCGAGGAAGGCGCAAAATAAATATTTTGTAGATGGAAGCTATGGACTTCGCGGCAAGGAAGAATATATACAAAATATTTATAGAAATGAAGTAAACGATATAAATAGACAAGTAGGGCAAAAAATTACCTTTGGCCAACTAGTGGAACTTGACGCAAGACTTAAATCTGCTTCATCATCTGCACTTTTATCTGGCGAAGTAGTTGCCAATCCTAAGTGGATTAACGAAAATATAAACTCACAAATAAATTCACAAAATAGATTAAAAGCCCAATATAGAAATCAGATAAGCAAAGAAGACTATGATTCATGGCAAGGATTTGTAAAAAAACTTACTGATAGAAAAATTGAGAAAAATCCAAAATATGAGAACATAGCTGAAGCTTGTTACGATTTATGGGATTTTGACTTAAAGCTTATAGAAAAATACCCGGAAACCTTCAATAAAGATGCCTTTGGAGACTTCAATCTCTATATACCATCTTCCTACATCGAACCTTACCAAGTTGCAGATATTAAATGGATCGTATCTCCAACATTTGACAAGATTCCTCAAGGCATGCAAGCACAAAGCTCTAATATTATAATCGGTTTTGGAGCACAACAAGCCCAGTATGGCGATTATAATAGCTATGTTACAAATAGAAGTTCGTTGCGTGATGAAACCATAACTACTAATATGGATGGGACAAATACAGAGATGATATATCCAGATTTTACTGATCCAAATAATTAGAAAAGTTGATTTCATAAGTTAAAATATTAGGGAGGATAATATGAAAAACAAAATTTTTGCATCTGTATTAGCAATGCTCATGCTAGTAAATGTAGGCGCACCAACTATTGCAAGTGCAAGTAGTGAAAGCGAAACTTCACTAATGGAAGAATATCAAAACACTTTGCCACAACTTTCAGAATCAGAAATGTTAGAAGGTGCTACAGTCTTAGAAGAGAACAAGGTTAAAAATGTTCCATTAATGCAAGCTTATCAAGAAGATTTGATAACTTTGGCAGAAGATAGAGGATTTGACCTACCACCAGTAGCTCAAAGATACAATCCAGACACAATCTATGACCTAGATTCTATTGCACCTAGAATTAAACTTCTAGGACTAACAGGTATCTTTATTCACAGATGTTCAACAGAGTTGATTTATAAAGTACAAGCTGCTCACAGTAAAGCAGCTGGAGAAGTTGCAATTGCTTTAGTAACTGCCTTTAACCCATTTGCTTCAATTGACGAAATAGAACAAGCTTGCGAAAGAATCTCAAGCGTAATGGATGAATTAGTACAAATGCCAGACTTGACAGCAGATGACTTTGCAACAATCTACCTAAAAAGGGTATTCAACAAAGACGTTAGAGAAGCAAAAAAACTATTAAATAAATATTATATAGATGACTTATCTGAAGTTGGCGTTAAGGGTAAAAGAGAATTTATAAGAAATTCACTTACAAAAGAAATTAACGACGTTTACAAAAAAGGTAACAGCCAAATCCAAGTAAAGGATTTGATAGAACTTGATGCTAGACTCAAATCAGCTTGCCAAGCAGCACTTCTTGAAAGAGATGTTTACGCTTCCCCAAAATGGTTAAGTGGAACAATAGATAAAGAAATAAGAGATGCTAGAAATATCAAAAACAAAACAAGTAAGTATCTAACAACAGACGAAAGAAATGCTTTTGAAAAAGAACTAAGAAAAGCAAACGACGTTAGACGAGCAAAAGATGTTTCTTATTCTAGAGCAGCAGAAGGTGTATACATCTTAAGAGATTATATAAATGAATTAAGAGCAAAACACCCACAAGAATTCGAAGCAGTACTTGCACTAAGAGAAGGTGAAGCAATTTCTTGGAGAGAATTTAATGTTCAATCAGAAATCCCTGATCCAGCAAGGATAGCAAAAATCATTTGGCTAAACAGCCCATCATTTGACTTCTTGCCTGATGGATTTATGCCAAGTGACAATGAAGAAATTATAGTAGGTTATGGAAACGAGGAAATACAATACGGTTCTTACGAAACTTATACAATAAATAGAGATAGACTAAGAGCATCTGAAGAAGTAGTAGCTCCTGACTTTGGTGATGAAGGTGAAGAAAACAACCAAACACTAAGTGAAGGCTACCTAATCTTCGACTTTAATTAATGTATTAAGAGCGATGTGTTTGCAGATAGAGGGCTTTGGCCCTCTATTGTATTAGGGGAGAAAAATGAAAAACAAAGCTAAAATTTTTTCGCTAATCTTATCTTTATCAATGCTAAGCCAGCTAGCTTACCCGTCATTTGCTGCATCTGAAGATAGTAAAGAAAGCTCAGACTTAGTTGAATTTAACCAGGTTAATGAAAACAAATATTCCGATGATGAAGATATAGATTTGTACGAAAAAGCTATATTAAACGAAGAATTTAATAGCGACTACCAAAAAGACAATCCGATAAAAAAAGACCCATACGAAATATACACAAATTATAGCGCTATAGATCAGAAAGTAACAAAGAAAAATCTGCCAAGAAGATACAGCAGATTCAATACATTTTTTGTAGCTAGCAATAAGTACGACCTAAGAGATGAGGGAAAAGTAACAAGTGTCAAAGACCAGGGACCAAATGGATCTTGTTGGGCCTTTGCAACCTATGGCTCCGCTGAATCAGTTTTGTTGCCTGATGAGAGAATGGATTTTTCTGAAAAACATATGAGAAATACCCACGGCTTTGATTGGGGTCCAAGTGAAGGTGGAACAAGAACTGTTTCTTCTGCTTACTTAGCACGCAGGTCTGGTCCAGTTTTAGAAAAAGATGATCCATACGATATATTTAACGGCAATTCACCAGAGAATTTACCAATAGCTAAAGAACTTACCCGTGCCTATTTCTTCCCAGATAAGAGAAGTGCAGGAGATAATGATCTTCTAAAGAGGATGATTATGGAAAATGGTGGTATTTATTCAGCTGTAATGGGCGGTGATGAGTATTTAAACAAAAAAACTATGGCTCATTATTATAATGGGGGCCAAGCACCAAACCACGCCATAACCATTGTTGGTTGGGATGATGATTACAGCAGGAAAAATTTTAAGACTCAACCCCAAGGAGATGGGGCCTGGATTTGTAAGAACTCCTGGGGTAGCAATTGGGGAACTCAAGGGGGATATTATTACGTTTCCTACTACGATAAAAATATAGGCACCCAAAACTCCCAATATATTTTAAAAGACCTAAATCCAAATGAAAAAATTTGGCAATACGACAAGCTAGGTATGACTAGCCAAGTTGGCCTTGGCGAAGAATCATACTATGCTAATGTCTTTGGACCAGTAGCAGAGGATACCTATCTTACAAATGTAGGCTTGTGGACATCTGCCAATAATGCCGAATACGAAATTTATGTCAATACCAATATCGATAATAATGCTGGCTTAAGCGATAAGACCAGTATAAGAGAAGGCAAAATGGAATTTGCAGGATATGAAAAAGTAAAGGTAGAAGATACCTTCATACCAAAGGGATCCAAATTTGCAGTAATTGTAAGAATGAAAACTCCTGGCTACAAATATCCTATTCCAATAGAAAGGCCTATTAAAGGATTTTCATCAAAAGTTACAGCTGAGCCAGGCCAATCTTTTGTCAGCAAAGAAGGTGAAAAATGGACTGACCTTACAGATCAAATTCCAAATGCCAATGTATCACTCAAGGCTTTCACTTTTGATGCTGACCACTTTGACCAAGAAGATAACCAAAGTCAAAAGATTGAGTCTATAAGCTTTAAGGAAAAAGAAAAACTAATGAAAATCGGAGACGAAACCACTCTTGCTATAGATATAAAACCTAGTGATATAAAAGCAAAAGATCTAAGGTGGGAAAGCTCTGACAGGACAGTTTGCCAGCTTGATAATGCCGGAAAAGTTAAAGCCATCGGATATGGTGAATGTGTGATTACCGCAAGAGCAAAAAACTCTTCCAAAGTTTTTGACACTATGAGAATAAAAGTAGATGAAGCAAATGCAGAATTTAAGGCAAATATCCATTCTGATAAGCAAAACTACTTGCAAGGCGAACAAGTTGGACTAAATATTGGCCTAAAAGACCAAGATGACAACCAAATAGTAAATAAAGACATAGTTTGCGAAATAGTAACTAGCCATAATCAAAAATTCAAATACGATTTGAAAACAAACCTAACTGGCCAAGCTAATTTCAATGTAAGACTTGATAATGCTGCTGCCATAGGTAAGTACAGAGTAAATATTTACTATAAGGATAAATTAATAGGCATAAACACCTTCAATGTAGAAAGTAAAGATTTCGCACCTACTATAGAAAACCCACTATTTGTTACAAATACCTTGGATAAAGACAAGATTAGACCAAATGATAAGATAAAACTTGTTTCAAAGGTTTGCGATAAATATGGAGAAATAAAAAGATATGCAAAAGTAGAGTTAACAATTACCAGTCCATCAAATAAAGAAAGCAAAAAAAGCCTTTATACAAACAAAGAAGGAGAGGCAATCTTTGATTTATCAAATGAAATTTTTGCCAAAGAAGGAAGCTACAATCTAAAAGTAGACGCAAGCCTAAGTGGTTACGATCCATTTAGTGAAAATCTAGAGGTCCTAGTAGATAGAAATACAGCAGAGATGGAAAAACTTGACCTTGATATAGACATGGCAAAAGACGAGTTCATGGCAGGCAAAGAAAGTGTAAACATGGCCTTTATAGTAAGTCATGAGGCAAAACCAATAGCAGATGCCAATGTCAGAGTTAGCATAACAGATCCAAATCAAAAATCATACGAACTTGATTTAAAAACTGACCAAGAAGGCAAAGCAGTATTTTCAATGGACATAACAGACAAAAATGCAAGTGGTATGTATAAGATTGATGCATCTGCCTTTAAAGATGGATATTATGACATAGAAAAATCTGACACTTTCTTCGTAAAGAAAGAAGGTAAGTACCTAAACATTTCATTTGAGTCAGCAAAAAAAGACTACAAACTAAACGAATCAGCTTATATTAAGGTTCAAGTAAAAGATGAAAACAACAATCCAAAAAGAAATGCATCTGTGGAACTAAGTATAATTGATCCAAACCAAAAAGAAACAAAAATTAGAAAAGTTAGCGACTATAACGGCTATGTATTTATTTATATGACACCAAAGGCTTATACATCAGCTGGAGAATATTCTATAAGCGCATATGCAAGTGCATACAACTACCCATCAGCAAGGTCTAACTATAAGATAAGATTTGGTGAAGAAAACCCAGACTACAAAGAGCTAAAAGTAGAGGCAAAAAACAAAAAGGACCAATACTATGTAGATGAAAAACCACAAATCTCCCTAGTAAGCCTAGATGAATTTGCCAATACTGTAGCTAACTGTGATGTAAATATCACTATAAAAACACCAGATGGCAAAATAATTGTAGATAGGACCAAAACTGATGATAAAGGGAAAGCTAACTGGGCTTACAATTTAAAATTAATCCCAGGCAAATACGAAATAAGCTTTAAGGCAGAAAAGTCTAACTACAAGGCAAATTCTGTAAGATCAAGTTTCCTTGTAGAAGAAAGACCAAAACTAGCTAAATTAGTGGCAAAAACCACAACTGACAAAAAAGTCTACCAAGGCTTAGATAAAGCAAAAGTAAGCTTAGACCTAGTAGATGAAAAAGCCAAGAAGATAGAAGATGCAGATGTCAAAGTAAGTATTGAAAATAAAGATGGCAAAGATTATAAGAATCTAAAAACAGATAAAGATGGACATATATCTTTTGACATAGACTTAAAAACTCAAGGAAAATACACTTTAAATTTTGAAGTCAGCAAAGATAATTATGAAGGCACAAAGATTCGTGATGTGATTTTTGTAATTAATGAGCAGGTAGCAACAACTAGCAAAGAATATATTGGAACAATTAAAGCAAATGAAGTTGACTCTTATATAGAGAAAAACAAGCCATTTATCTTAGATATAAGACCAAGATCAGACTTCGATAGGGCCCATATAGAGACATCATTTAACCTTGATTATAATGACAGTGATTTTGATGTTTTCTTAGACAACATTAGCAAAGATTCTCACTTGTTAGTAGTTTGCAAGAAGGCAAACAACGATGCTGTTTTGGAGAAATTAAGTGAAAAAGGATTCAAATCAGTTCTCCTCATAGAAGAAGGTATGGAAGAATATATCAAAATATCCGATATAGATAAGGAGACCTATAATAAGAACCTAGATTTGCTTATAAGAAGAGATAAAGATACCTATAATCCTAAAAATGAATTGAAATTTACCTTAAAAACTCAAGATACAAATAACAACTATATTGCAAATGCAAATGTAGTTTACAAAGTTATGGACCTTGCAAATACAGTCTTGGATACTGGCCAGATAAAAACAAATAATTTGGGAGAAGCAGACCTCATAATAAAACTTGCGGATAATACCTATCCAGGTAAATATAAAATCATTGCAAAGGCAAGCAAAGATGGCTATAAAGATGCAGATTCTGCTGCAATATTTAATATAGCAAGTAAGGAAGTTGTGGACAACTTCACGGATTATGAAAGCGCAAAGAAAAATCTATACTTTGACCATCTAAAAGATAGTCCGGAAAATCAAAGGATAATCAAAAACCTATATGGCAAAAATATTCTAGGAGAAAATGTTATAAACTTTGCTGGCAAAGATCAAATGCTAGGCGATGATTTTGACCTAGATAAGGCAAGTTTGATATTATTTGCGGGAGAAAAGGACCCAAGTCTAGAGAAATTTGCCAAATTATCTCATGATACCTATAACTTTATGAGAATAAGTCCAAAGAAAGATATAGATTATCTAAAAGAAAATAATCTGAAACGACTTATATCCTATAGTGCCGTTGATAGGGAAAATAATCTACGCGATGGTAAATTAAGGCTTGGAGAGGAAAGTAAAATTCTCGTTTTAGACAAAGACGGCAGAATAGTAAACCTCATAGATAGAAAAGATTTTGACAATATCAAAGAAATCTTAGCTAAGCAAAATATTAAAATCGTGGATACTAATGTCGATCCAAATATAGAAATAAACAACAATGGCAAAGCAGATATTGCCATAAGTTCTCCAAATACTCGCATTAAACGCAAGGATATTTTGGAGATAAATGTTGAAATCAAAGACAGGTATACAGGCAAGGCTCTTGAAAATAGAAATATTAAATACACCCTAGTTGATCCTTTTGGTAGAAGTGTATCCTACAACAGACAAACTGACAAAAAAGGCAGACACATACTAAGAATAGGAACCAATGACAAAACGTCTCTCGGCAATTACAAGATAAAAGTAGAATTATTGGATGCTGATTACAAAAATACTTTCAAATTATTAGAATATGAGGTGATAGATGCCAATACTCCAGATCTTTTGCAAATGAAAGCTGACATTGCTACTGACAAAAACAAATACGATTTAGGAGATACTATAAATTTAACTATAGTTGCAAAAGATTTGAATAATTCCTTGCTTGACAAGGTAAAGGTATCTGCTATTTTGGAAGATCCAAATCAAAATGAAGTATACAACAAGTCTGTCCAATCAGATGATAAGGGCAATATAAAGATATCCTTCCCAACATCAGATGAAAATAGTCTTGGCAAATACAAGATAAAGCTAAGAATCAATCGTGAAGGATTTAAGGAATACAAAAAAGACTTGGAAGTTCAACTTGGAAATGATCCAGTAAATCCAGAACCAGAACCAGACCCTAATCCAGAACCAGAACCATACAAACCAGTAAATCCTATAGATGTAGAAGAAAAAGAGCAAAACTTCCCACTATCATTTGAAGGAGCTTATGCCCTAGGATTTTTTGAAACTACAGATGATTTAACTATGATAAATCTAAAAACTAGGTATGCAAAATCTTACAACAATTTAGTTTTATATGATAAGGACAATAAAGCTCGAAAAATAGGCGACATCATCGACAATAAACGTCCAAGTATTTTCCTAATGGGCGATAGGATAGATGAAAATTCTAAGAAAATGTTTGAAAACTCATCAAATATTGACAACAAGGCCTTCAATTTTGTAAATGTAGTTACAAATGGAAATGCAAAAGACCTTGAAACTATAGGCAAGGGCAAGCTTTACCAGGACTCTTTCTATAGAGGAAATTCATTAAACGGACAATTTAGGTCAAACAAAAACCAGGTAGTAGTTTTAGATAAAAATGGGGCGGTAATTAATGTATTCCCATACAAATCTAATTACGAATTGCTAAGAAGATTTAATATGTCAAATGGCTACTATGCTGATAACGACAACTATAAGCCTCTAAGCTTAGACAATTTCCAAGCTAATTATCCAATCTCTTTTGACCAAAGAAAACAAAGAGGTGATTATGAGGCTATGACCGATGAGGAAATGAGATTTAATGGCAGATACGCCAATGACTTCTCCAAGGCCATTCTCATAAAATCTGATAATAGCAGAGTTAATCTAGGAAATATTTCCAAAAAAGATATAAAAATTCTCCTTATAGGAGATTATAGAAAAGATGAGACCATAAAAATGTGGGAGAATGCCCAATACATTGCTGATGGCGATTATGATTTATTAAATATCTCCTATTTGGGTAGTCAAAACCTTATAAATGCCGAAAAAGAAAGATTTAAGAGCCTATATGATGTCAAAAAAGATATCTATATATCAGGCGCTTATAATAGCTTGTTTAACCTACAAAAACCAGCAATTGTAGCTCTTGATAAGAATCAAAGATTTATCTTTAGCAAAGAATACAAGTCTAATGAAGATATAAAATATGTTATAGATAGGACTTTAAATACAAGTGCAACTAGCAAAACTATAACAGATTCTTACAAAGAAATTGGCGACTACGACGTATTAAATGAAATACCTGACAAAGAAGATGACCCAAATAAGATTTATCCAATGTCCTTTGACCAACGTAAGGAAAGAGGAGATTATAGTATCTTTGAGCCAAACGAAAAAGATATCAACAAAAAATACTATGGCAAAGATATGAATCTTTATATGATGGGTGACATGGCAAACCAAAATATCTACATCAAAGATTTCTTGGACAAAAAAGTAAATGTTATGCTTGTAGGATCCCCTCAAGATAATAAATCCAGAATAATGTGGAAGAACTCAGCTTATATAAATACAGAAAACATAAAGCTAGTTAAGATTTCAAACTACAAGGGCATTGACGACCTAAAATATATGTTTGCATCTTACGATATGAACGATGTAAGTAATGATTTCTACTATGGTGGAGCAAAATTTGACTTTGACAAAGAAGTTTCATCACCATATATAGTTGTCACTGACGAAGATGGTAAATTATTATTTGTAAAAAGATATGCTACAAATGAAGATGTAGAAAGCTTGGTAAATAGAGCGCTAAAGACAAAGTATTCAGCTAACGATGGGCCAGATAACTTCCCACCAATAGCAAGTGACTCCATATCAAGCGATAACAAAGACCACGAGCCAGGTTATATAGCGCCTGCAAACATTGAAGAATTAGCAAGTAATTTCCCCTTAACTTTCGCCCAAAGAGAGTATAGGGGAGATTACGAAAATCTTTCAGATGAAGAGCTAAGGCAAAACCAAAGATTCTATGGTAGAGATATAAAAAATATAAATCTTTTAAGAAATGATAGCTCTTATCAGAGAATATCTGACATTGGAGATAAAGATTTGACAATATATCTCTTAGGAAACTACAAAGAAGAAAGTTCCTTTGAAATGTGGACTAATGCCTACCAATATGTCAGCGATGATTTCTCAATAAAGCTATTAAACTATGCAGCAAGTCCAAAAATATTAAATGACTCTATTGCAGCTCACAGTCTAGATTTAGGAGAAATTTATACAAATGGATCAGCCCTAGCCTACCTAAACAACAGAGTCAACAACACAATCATAGCAGTAGACAAAGACTCTAAAGTTATCTTTATAAAAAATTATCAAGACAACAACGATCTAAAATACGTCTTAGATAGATGTGTGCGAACTAAGTATTCAAAAGACATCAAATCAAACCAAATTCCAGATATTTATGATGTAGTTTTAGATTAGAGAGCTTAAAACTCCTTAGCCAAGCTAGGGAGTTTTACTTTGAAAATTTTTACTCTTTTTCTTAATAAAGGTACAGTGAAGGTAGGAGAAAAAGTATAAGATAAGGAGCATTAAATGGAAGAAAGTAAAAACAGAGAAGTTGGTAAGCGTGGGATTTTTAATGAGGATGGGGATATTGATCTTTCTAAGAGAAAGATTATCCAAGGTAATACCACAAATCTAAACGATTTTAACAATCTAAAATACACCTGGACTAGCGATTGGTATAGGCAAGCTATGAACAATTTCTGGATTCCAGAGGAGATAAATTTAAACCAAGATATCAAAGATTATAGAAATCTTGATGAGCACGAGAAATTTGCCTTCGATAGGATAATTTCATTTTTGACCTACCTAGATTCTATCCAAACAGCAAATTTACCAAATCTCCAAACATACATTACTGCAAATGAGATAAACCTATGCCTATCAATTCAAACCTACCAAGAGTCTATCCACTCTCAATCATATTCATATATATTAGATACAATCTGTTCTCCAGAAGAGCGTAGCAAGATTTTATATATGTGGAAAGATGACGAGCACTTGCTTCACAGAAACGAATATATAGGCGACCAATACAATCATTTCCTAGAAAGAGATGATGAGTTTAACTTTATGAAAGCCATCATTGCAAATTACATCCTTGAAGGTATATACTTCTATTCAGGATTCTCATTTTTCTATAACCTAGGACGTAATGGTAAAATGCCAGGAACTGTTCAAGAGATAAGATACATCAATCGTGATGAAAATACTCACTTGTGGTTGTTTAGGTCATTAATCAACGACCTTAAAAAGGAAAGACCTGACTTATTTACAGAAGAGCATATCAAATATTACACAGAGATGCTAAAAGAAGGTGTAGAAGAAGAGATTGCTTGGGGCAAATACGCTATTGGCGATAATATTGCTGGCCTCAATGGCAAGATGATTGAAGATTATATCAAATATCTAGGAAATCTAAGGGCAAAGGGCTTAGGTTTTGGTCCAATCTATGAAGGATATAAAGAAATACCAAGCTCAATGAAATGGGTAGACGAATACTCAGATCCAAACCAAGTAAAAACAGATTTCTTTGAAGCAAAGGTATCTGCTTACTCTAAATCATCAGTAATAGAAGATGACCTATAAAATATCTAAGTTAATCATTATAAAAGACTGGAAATAAAAATCCAGTCTTTTATTGTGTCCAAAATTATTGAACTCTATTCTTTTAGTCAAAAAATATGCATCTATTATAGTTAAATACAAGACTTATCAAAAAATAAAAAAACTTATTAAAAAAGTTGAACAGTGTTCATTATGCCGGTATCATACTTTTGTAACAACAAATGAACGTTGTTCATTTTTATAAAAAGGAGGGATAATATTGGTAATTTACAAATCGAATGATAAGAAAGCGTTGATTATGGATGCGGCTATTAGAGTTTTTCAAAGAAAGGGTCTGGAGAAGACTTCTGTTAGAGATATTATGAAGGAAGCTGGCTTTGGACTTGGAACTTTTTATCTTTATTACAAGGACAAAAACGACCTTAAGGAGAAATTAGTTTTAGATTTGGCTAGCTCTATTATTATCAATGCTGAGAATTCTTGCATGGGCGAGGATCCAATAGAAAGATATATATCTTTTGTCGATTATATCATTGATTATCTGATTGCCAATCCATTCGAACTAGACCTTCTTAGCAAGAATATTACTTGGGCACTTTATACCGAGATTGAAAATGATCAAAGGTTAAGTAAAGCTGATTCGACTCTGAAATTTATCCTGAATAAATATGAGAATTTATTTTCGCGCTCATTTACAGAGCCTCAACAGCTATACATACTTTCTCTTACTATAGAAAACATCATTTCTACTTGTAAAAGTGCCTTGATGGAAGAATCCGTTCTTTCAATAGATGAGATGAAGCCAGTTTTGTTTGCTGTTATTAGAAAAATATTTAAGTAAACGGGAGATTAATAATGAAAAGAATTGCAAATTATATTTCACATCATGCAAAGTTAGTCCTCTTGGTAATGACATTGTTGCTTATCCCATCATGGATAGGCTACAAAAATACTGGTGTGAACTACGACATTCTCTCCTACTTGCCAAGCGACCTTGAGTCTACCCAAGGCCAAGAAATTCTAGATAAAGATTTTAAAAATGCTGCTACTGGGATGCTGATCCTTAAAGGGTCCGACCACGATGCAGATAAGCTTAAGAAAGAAATTCTAGAAATTGATGGTGTTGAGGATGTCATTTCAAAATCCTCTATTGTGGGGGATACAGTACCAAATGAATTTTTGCCTGACAATATAAGAGATGCTTTTTATGCGGAAGATTCGACTCTTTTGATGATCAAATTCGAAGAATCATCATCGTCATTTAAGACTATGGAGGCCATTGACCAAATCAAGGCCCTAGAGTCCAAAGAAAAATACCTATCTGGTATGTCTTCATTAGTAAAAGATACTAAGGAATTGATCGACCATGAGACTCCTATATATGTAGGGTTGGCAGTTGCTCTTGCCCTTGTAGTTTTAAGTTTGGCAAATGAATCAACTATCATACCTTTCCTATTTATGTTAAATATCGGCTATGCTATTTTGTATAACTTTGGTACAAACATATTTTTGGGAGAGATTTCATACATTACAAAGGCAATAGCAGCAGTTTTACAACTTGCTGTAACTACTGACTATTCAATATTCCTTTACCACAGATATGTTGAAAAGAAAAAGAAAACAGAAAATAATGAAGATGCCATGGCAAAGGCAATACAATCAACTGTTGCATCAATATTTGCATCTTCTCTTACTACCTTTGCAGGGTTCTTAGTCTTGCTTTTGATGAGACTTACTCTTGGTCGTGACATTGGTCTCGTAATGAGTAAGGGTGTGCTTTTGGGACTAATATCAACAGTAGTAGTACTTCCACCAATGCTATTGCTATCAGAAAAATGGGTCAACAGATTTAACCACAAGGTTTTATTGCCAGAATTTGATAAGACCTCAAACTTTACCTTAAAGTACAGAAAAACTTTATTTATTGTATTTTTGGCCCTATTTATACCGGCAGTATATGGCTCAACTCATACAGATCTTTACTACAACTTAGACAGGTCCTTGCCACAAGATTTGGACTCCATAGTAGCCTTAAACAAGATGAAAAAAGACTACGATATGGCTTCAACTCACTTTATAGTAGTAAAAGAAGACCTAAGCAAGCAATCTATCAACAACATGGTTGAAGAACTAGAAGATGTAGACGGAGTAAACAACGTCCTTAGCGTAAACTCTGCTACAGGCCTAACCCTACCATCAAGTGTCTTGCCAGATAAGTTACAAGACAACTTTGTGAAAAATGGCTACCAGATGATTATGCTAAACTCCAAATACCAAACAGCCTCACCAGAGGTAAATAAGCAAATAAGTGAGATTAAAAAGATTGTAAAAGCTCACGATCCTGATGGATACTTGACGGGAGAAGCTGTTCTAACAGATGACCTTACAGAAATATCTGACCGAGACTTTAAGATGGTAAACATTGCATCAATTATTGTGGTATTTTTGATAATTGCAGTGGTGTTTAAGTCATTTGCTATACCAGTTATACTAATTGCAGCCATAGAACTTGCTATATTTATAAATATGGGAATTCCTTTCTACACAGGAAAGACAATACCATTTATAACATCAATAATAATTGGTGTAGTACAACTTGGTTCTACAATTGACTATTCAATACTAATGACAGACAGATTCTTGTTTGAATACAAAAAAAGAAAAGATAAGAACGAGGCCCTAGCTGTTGCAACAAAAGAGACAGCAAAATCAATAGTTACATCTGCCCTATCATTTTTTGCGGCAACTATCGGCGTAGGTATATATTCAAAAATGGAAATAGTATCAACTATATGTATATTTTTGGCAAGAGGAGCTATAATTTCAATGCTAGTAATTATAATCTTCCTACCAGCAATCATTAGTATTACATTCCCATTTATCAAAAAGACTACTAAAGGCTTAAACTAGGAGGAAATTAATGAAAAACAAATTCGTCAAAGCACTTGCAGTTCTAACAGTATCTTCAGTCTTGGGAACAAATGTATCCTATGCTGCAAGTGATAACTTAAAGAAAAGTGAAACAATATATGTCACAGTAGAAGATGGCAAGATTACAGATCAAACAGCATCTGTTTGGCTAAACTCAGATAAAAATATCAAGGCAAAGGATAAATCAAATCTAAAAGATATCAAAAACCTTGAAACAGACCAAGAAATCAAGACAAATGATGGCTACATCAACTGGAATGAAGAAGACGAGGATATCTACTACCAAGGCAAATCTGATCAAAAACTTCCAGTAGATGTCAAAGTGACCTACTACCTTGATGGCAAAGAAATATCATCAAAGGACCTAGAAAGCAAAAGTGGCCATCTAAAAATAGTAGCAAGCTCTACAAACAACATAAGTAGCCAAGCTATCATAGACGGCAAGGAGAAAAAAGTATACTCTCCATATGCAGTTGTAACAGTTATGAGCTTTGATTCTGACAAAGTTACAAATATAGAAGCTGCTGATGGTAAAGTTGTAAAAGATGGCAAAAATGACATAGTAACAGGACTATTGACACCTGGCCTAAGAGAAAACTTAACAGATGTCCTAGAAGCTGACAAACTTGATAGATTCAAAGAAAGCCTAGAAATAGAAATGGATGTCACAGACTATAAGGTAAGTGAAATCTATGCGGTAATTACTAACGAATTTTTCCAAGAAGATAACAATCTAGCTTCCCTAGATGACCTAAATGATGGCATAGGAGAACTAGAAAGTAATATGGATAAGTTGGTGGATGCTGGAGATAAACTAAACGAAGGTGGCCAAAAATTAAACGATGGTCTTGGCCAATTCGCTGATGGTAGCGAAAAGCTTAGTGATGGTTCAACAAAACTAGTAAATTCTTACGAAAAATTTGCCAATGCTTTTGCAGATTTGCCAGCAAAAACTCAAGAAATCTCAGGAGCTGTAACAAAGCTAAACCAAGGTGGTTCATCACTAAATGCTGGCATAGGCCAATACACCGAAGCTGTTAGCCAAATCAATGCTAATATGGACAAGCTAAATAAGGGAGCAAACGACCTAGATGCAGGTGCTGGTAAACTTGACGCAGGCCTTGGAGAATTATCAGAAGCTGCAGGGACACTAAGAGAAAAAACTTCTGCTATATCTGGCAGTGAAGGCATAGCAGGTCTAGGCAAGTCATTAGGAGATCTCCAAACTGGCCTAAATGACTTTGGCAAAAACGTCAAACCACTAGCAAACAGCGTAACAGAACTTGACGCAGGTCTAGGCAAACTAGAAGAATCATCAGCTTCCCTAAGCCAAGGAATAGAAAAACTAAATCAAACAGCTCAAAATGCACCAAGTGTATCAGCTTCAGTAGAAGACATTATAGCTAAGGCAACTGCCATAGAAGGTATTGCAGCAAGTCTTGAAAGCAAAGATGTTGATGGATCATATGCTGATGAAATCTATACCCTAAGACAATTAGAAAGTGGCCTATACGCCCAAGCTGAAAACCTTAAAGCAAGTGCCCAAGTAAACGGAGCTATTAGCCAAGGCTTGGCAGGTCTAAACCAAGGATCCAAAGAATTAAATGCAGGAATCAGCCAAGCTCATAAGGGAAGTTCTGAGCTAAGTCAAAAATTAAATGCAGCTAGTGGACAGCTAGAAGAAGCATCAGGCAAACTTGCAGCAGGAGTGGGTAAGCTAGACAAAGGCCTATCAAACTCTGACTTGGTAAAACTAGGCCAAGCTATAGGTCAAATGGACGATGCAACTAAAGAATTAAAACAAGGTTCAGAAAAGTTAAAAGCAGGAACTAGCCAAAACAAAGAAGGTGTAGCAAAACTTGCTGGCGCTATGGACCAACTAAACGGAAAATCATCCGACCTAAAAGATGGATCACAACAACTATCTGACGGCCTAGCACAATTTGAAGAAAGATCAAAAGCTCTATCCAGCCTTGGAGATATCAAAGAAAAAGCTATTGATCCAATGGGCAAGGGCATTGGAGACTTAAACAATGGTATCCAAGAGCTAAGAAATGCAGCCCTACAAATCAAGGAAGGTTCAGACACCTACCAAGCAAATTATCAAGAATTTAACCAAGGTCTAAAGGACTACAAGACTAAGGGCATAGATGAACTTTCAAACAAAACAGGAGATGTCCAAAAAATCTCAGATATCCTAGATGAGATGTCAAAACTAGCCAAAGAAAACAATGCAATCTCTGGCTCAACAGAAGACTTTGAAACAAGATCTAGAATTATAGAAAAGATTAAGTAGAAAAACACAAGTGAATCCAGATTGATTTGGATTCACTTATTTTTTTCAATATATAAGTTAAGAAAAATAAAAAAGGGAAAACATTTTATATTTTTACAAAAAACAAGGTTAGATTATTGATAAATCTTAATCAAAGCCTATTTTAGACTATATATTTATGGTATAATTTAATTAATGTTATTTAGGGGGTGAAAAATGGCAGACGATATATTACTTAAGATCAAAGAAGCTGAAGAAAATGCAAGCTTAAGTGTCAGCGATGCCAAAGATCAAGCAACGCAAATGGTAAAAGATGCCAAAGATCAGGCAAATGCTGAATACAAGAGAATAATCTCTGAAGCCAATGCAAAAAAAGCCAAATTGATTGAAGATGCAAATAAAAAAGCTCAACTAGACAAAGAGCCTATACTAGAAAAGGCCAAAGCTAGTTCAAAAAGTATTATTGACAATCAAACTAGTGATATAGATCAATTAATAAATGAGCTTACAGAAAGGATAATTAGAGATGGCAATAGTTAAAATGGATAAGTTTAACTTGCTAGCCTTTGACTCTGATAGAGAAAATCTTTTAAATATCCTACAAGACTTTAACTACGTTCATTTTAACGATTTGGTCCTAGAAAATGATGAAGACTATTTGACCGAAATTAGGGCAACAAAAGAACTTGCTCAAATAGACGAATCTATTAATAATGTAGATTATGTTATAAAACTAATAGAAGACTATAACAAAAACTTGCCAGAAGAATTACACACTGAAACAAGTGAGATGTCTATAGAGGAAGTCAACAAAAAAGGCTCAAACTTCGGTTTCGATTTAATTTATGAGAAATTAAGAGACCTAGTAACCAGTCGTGAAAAACTAGTTAATGCCAAAGAGAACTTATCTTCTAGAGTAAACGACCTATCCCCTTGGAAAGATATAGATATAAATATCAACAAGCTTTATAATTCCGATAGGTTTTTCCTAGAAACAGGAACAATTTCATCTAGATTTTACCAAAGCTTGCAAGAAGCCTTGGTAGAGCGTGGTCTTGATGGAAGCCTTGTTTATAAGATTAGCGAACGCGATGGCAACTACTATGTAGTAGCAGTCTCAACTCTAGCTTGTAAGGAAGAATTTGAAGATACATTAAGAGAATATGGCTTTAGCAAAGTTAAAATAGGTGCAGACGATAATATAGGAACCTACCTAACTAGCCTAAACGAGCAAAAAGATGAAAAAAACACTGAGATTGAAAAAATAGACGAGCAAATCAGAGGAATGGCAAAATATTTGCCTGACCTATACGTCTACCAATCTTATGTAAGAAACCAAAGAAAAAAGGAAGAATCTAGCGAAAATTTCCTAAAAACTCGCCAGATGAATATCATAGAAGGCTATGTGCCAAGTGATATGACAAGTGCCTTTAAGGCTGATTTGGACAAAACTTTGGGCGAAAAATACATATTAGATGTAAAAGAAGCCGAAAAAGAAGATCCAAATGTTCCAATCATCTTAAAGAACAACAAGCTCATAGAGCCTTATGAAGGCGTGGTTGAAACCTATTCTTTGCCAAAGTATAGCGAATTAGATCCTACATCTATCGTAGCGATTTTCTATACAATATTTACTGGATTTATGATAGGTGACTTAGGTTATGGACTTTTGGGAGTTATAGCAACCTTGCTTGCTCTAAAATTAAATTTTTTGCCTAAAGATAAAGAAAAAACAGTAAAGTTATTTTTAAGAATATCAATATCAGCATGTGTATTTGGTTTTATCTTTGGATCAGTATTTGGCGGAATAATAGATGTTCCATTCGGCTGGATTGATACACAAAATGATATAGATACACTTATAACTATGTCCTTAATCATAGGAGGTATTTCTTTATTCTTTGCCCTTGGTGTCAAAGGATTTATGGCAATACGCGATGGACACCCAGACGGCCTATTTTTTGATGTAATAAGCTGGTATATGGCAGTAGGTGGAGCAATAGCTTTAGCCCTTACAAAAAGCCCAATAGCAAAATACGTCATGATAGCGGGCATGGTAATAATAGTTCTATTTGCAGGACGTGCTATGAAATCATGGGGTGGAAGAATAGCTTCCGGTGCCTATGAACTTTACGGGATAACATCTTGGATTGGAGACTTTGTATCCTTCTTAAGACTTATGGCCCTAGTATTATCTGGTGGATTTGTAGCTTATTCTGTAAACTTGATTGTAGAAATGTTGGTTGGTGGTGGCATAGGTGGTCTAATCGCGGGAATTATAATTTTTGTAATTTTCCAAATATTTAATATGTTCTTATCATATTTATCAGCTTATGTACACTCACTAAGGTTAATTTATGTAGAAATGTTTAACAAATTTTACGAAGGTGGCGGAATCAAATTCCGCGAGATGGTCGAAGACACAAACTTTATTAATATCATTAGAAAAGGAGAAAAATAATGAGTGAATTTTTTATTGAAAACGGTGGAATAGTATTTGCAGTATTGGCAGCAGCGATTGCAACATTATTTGGTGGAATTGGATCAGCAAAAGGTGTAGGTATGGCAGGTGAAGCTACAGCAGCTTTGACAGTAGACCAACCAGAAAAGTTTGGTAAAGCCCTTATATTACAACTTTTACCAGGTACCCAAGGTCTTTATGGATTCGTAATTGGATTCTTTATCTACCAACAAATCACAGGTGGAGATTCTATCACATTTGAAAGAGGTCTATACCTACTAATGGCAGCTCTTCCAGTAGCAATTGTAGGCTACACTTCAGCACAAAAACAAGCACGTGTTGCTATCGCAGGTGTAAATATCCTTGCTAAAAACGAAGATCAATTCGTTAAAGGTGTTGTTTATTCAGTAATGGTTGAGCTTTATGCTATTTTAGGTTTTGTAATTTCTCTACTATTAGTTAGAGCTTAATATTAGGAAAAGATTATGAATAATCTTGAAGTAATATTAGAGTCAATTATTAACGAAGGAAATACTAAAAGAGATCAAATCCTAAGAGAAGCCCAAGAAAAGGCTGACGAAATCATATACCAATCAAAAAACGAAGCAGAGATTAAAGCACGTGAGATTATCGATAAGGCAAATAGAGAAGCAGAAACTATACTAACAAATGAAAATGTCTCAGCAAAAAGAGAATCTAGAGATATAGAAATTTCTGCAAAAAACAAGGTTATAGACCAAATAGTAGATAAACTTTTAGAAAATCTAAAAAATATCGACGAATCTTCTTACAAAAACTTTGTTTTAAATACTATAAAAAACTCTGATATCAAAACTGGTGACTTGCTTTTGGCAAAAAACTACAAAGAAGCCCTTAAAAACGAAGATTTCCACGGCTTTAAAGTATCAGATGAAAGCGTAGAAGATGGTTTTGTGATCAAATCTGGAAAGATTGAATACGACAACAGATTTTCTTCAATAATAAAATACAATATTGACGATATAAGAAAACAAATTTCAAGTGAAATTTTTAAATAAGGAGGTCTAAATGAACAGAGATAACTATATAGGTGGATCTATCTCAACAAGAATATATGAAAACAACCTCCTTAGTAAAAATGACTTGGAAAGACTAGTTGACTATGACTCTCTGAGCGAAGTCTTAAACGCCCTAAGCGATTCTTCTTATAGAGAAAGCATCCAAAATCTCAATAGAGATGAGGAATACGAGAAAATCCTAGATGATGAGCTTAAGAAATCCTACAAATTAATCGAAAATACTGCTAATGATAGCAATATTTTGGATTATTTTAGGGAAAGATACAACTTTCACAACCTAAAGGTCTTATTAAAGGAAATCATTCAAAAGGAAAACTATGCAAATCTTTATAACGACCTAGGAAATATAGACCTTGCCTACATCAAGAAGGAACTTTTAAACGAAGATGCTATAGAAAAAGATTTCTTGGAAACACTAGATATAGAAGGCTATGAGCCTTTCAACAAATCAGATAATCCAAGCGATCCTTACCTAGAATATGCCAAAGAAGCACTAGGGATTTTTGATGAGAGCAAAAATCCAAAGGACTTAGAAATTAGCCTAGATAAGGCTTATTACAAGAAACTTTTGGAAGATGCCAAGGCTATAGATCTAGAAGAGTTAACTCGCTATACCAAAGAGCGTATTGACCTTATCAATCTTAAGACAATGCTTAGAGTAAAAAGCAAAGATTCTGACATTGAGGAACTTAATAGCGCCCTAATCAATGGGGGTTATATAGAAAAAGAAAGATTTGATGAGATTTTCCTACAAGAAATTGATCAAATCGTTGTGAGTCTTTCTAATGAAAATATCAATAAGTATGTAGTCAATGCCCTAGATGGGGATAAAACTATGGATCAAAACCTACTTGACCTTGAAAAATCAATTGATGATCATCAAATGGATTACTCAAGGCTGGCCAAACAAATGACCTATGGCCCAGAAGTTTTGATGAATTATATAATTTCAAAGGAAGCGGAGATCAAAAACTTGAGGATTATCCTCGTATCAAAGTTAAACAATCTTCCAAAAGACTTTACCCTAGAAAGGTTGCGTGAAACATATGTATAGAGTAGCGGTAATCGGAGATAAGGACTCAGTTCTAGCCTTTAAGGCACTCGGTGTAGAAGTATATACAGTTATAGATGGCAATGAAGCAAGTGAAAAGATCAAAGATCTTGCCAAAGAAGAAGTTGGCGTGATATTTATCACAGAAAAATTTGCCCAACAAATTCCATCTACAATTGACAAATATAGAGATCAGATGACTCCAGCAATCATACTAATCCCAGGAAACACAGGTTCTATGGGCATAGGCCTTGCTGATATCAACAAGTCAGTAGAAAAGGCTGTTGGAGCCAACATTTTAAATTAAAGGAGCTTAATTTGAAAGAAGGTAAAATTACTAAAGTATCAGGACCATTGATAGAAGCTAGCGGCCTATCTGATGCTAACATCTATGACGTGGTTGAGGTATCAAAAGATAAGCTCATCGGTGAAATAATAGAGATGAGAGGAGATGTTGCAAGTATTCAGGTTTATGAAGAAACAACAGGTATAGGCCCTGGAGATGTTGTAGTATCAACAGGCCACCCTCTATCAGTTGAGCTTGGACCAGGAATGCTTCGCCACATGTACGATGGTATCCAAAGACCACTTAAAAAACTTGAAGATTTGGCTGGTAATTTCCTAAAAAGAGGAGTTACATCACCAGCTTTATCTCGTGAAACACTATGGGAATTTAATCCTACTGCTAAGATAGGCGATGAAGTAGTGGCAGGAGATGTCCTAGGTACTGTTGAAGAAACACACGTACTTACTCACAAAATCATGGTACCTTTTGGAGTAAGCGGAAAAATTAAAGACATAAAATCTGGCGAATATACAGTTGACCAAACAGTAGCTGTTATCGAAACAGAAGATGGCGATAAAGAAATCAATATGATTCAAAAATGGCCAGTAAGAAAGGCTCGTCCATCAAGAAGAAAGCTTGATCCAAACGAACCACTTATCACAGGCCAAAGGGTTATAGATACATTCTTCCCAGTTGCTAAGGGAGGTACTGCTGCAATCCCAGGACCATTCGGATCTGGTAAAACAGTAGTTCAACACCAGGTTGCAAAATTTGCCGATGCTGACATGGTAGTTTATGTTGGTTGCGGTGAACGTGGCAACGAAATGACTGACGTACTTAACGAATTCCCAGAACTAATAGATCCAAAAACAGGCGAATCAATAATGGAGAGAACAATCCTTATCGCCAACACATCCAATATGCCAGTAGCTGCCCGTGAGGCAAGTATCTACACAGGTATCACCCTTGGAGAATACTTCCGTGATATGGGCTATAACGTAGCTATGATGGCTGATTCTACTAGCCGTTGGGCAGAAGCCCTTCGTGAGATGTCTGGACGTCTAGAAGAGATGCCAGGAGATGAAGGTTTCCCAGCATATCTTGCCAGCCGTATAGCAGACTTCTACGAAAGATCTGGTAAGGTTGAAGTTTTAGGAAACCGTGACGAAAAAGGATCACTAACAGTAATCGGCGCTGTAAGCCCTCCAGGTGGAGACCTTTCAGAACCAGTTACCCAAGCAACACTTCGTATAGTAAAAGTATTCTGGGGACTAGATTACGACCTATCCTACCAACGTCACTTCCCAGCTATCAACTGGCTAAATTCATACTCCCTATACCAAGATAAGATGGATAGCTATATTGACTCAAATGTCAACGAAGACTTCTCAACTATGAGAAAACGTGCTATGAGCTTGCTTGCCCAAGAACAAAGCTTACAAGAAGTTGTAAGACTTGTAGGTCGTGATGCCCTATCAGATGATGATAAACTTAAACTTAACGTCACAAAATCAATCAGAGAAGACTATTTGCAACAAAACGCCTTCCACGATGTTGATACCTATTGTTCACTAAAGAAACAAAACATCATGCTTGACTTGATTTTGTACAATTACGACAGATCTATAGAAGCTCTTTCTAGTGGTATAGATATATCTGAGATAGAAAAACTTCCAGTTCACGAAAGAATCACTCGTGCTAAGTTTGTAAGCGAAGAAGAAATAGAAAAATTAGCAGACATCAAAGATCAAATTGACCAAGAAATTGGAAACTTGCAAAAGGAGGCATAATGTTAAAAGAATATAAAACAGTTACAGAAGTCGTTGGCCCTCTTATGCTTGTTGAAGGTGTAGAAGGTGTCAACTTTGATGAACTTGTAGATATTGAAATGCAAACAGGCGAACGTCGCCGTGGTCGTGTTATAGAAATCGAAGAAGGTCGTGCCATGGTCCAACTTTTCGAAGGATCAACAGGTATCAACCTTGCTGCAACAAGTGTTAGATTTCTAGGCAGACCTCTTGAACTTGGTGTATCAGAAGACATGGTTGGCCGTGCATTTAATGGACTTGGCGAACCAATAGATGATGGTCCTGCTATAATCCCAGAGGAAAAAAGAGATGTAAACGGAACTGCTATAAACCCAGTAAGCCGTGACTACCCATCAGAATTTATACAAACAGGTATTTCTACCATAGATGGACTAAATACCCTAGTGCGTGGACAAAAGCTTCCTATATTCTCAGGAAACGGACTTCCACACAACCAAGTTGCAGCACAAATTGCCCGTCAAGCTAGAGTACTTAACGATGACGAAGGCTTTGCTGTAGTATTTGCAGCTATAGGTATTACCTTTGAAGAAGCACAATTTTTCCTAGATGACTTTAGAAAAACTGGAGCCTTGGACCGTTCAGTACTATTTATGAACCTTGCTGATGACCCAGCAATTGAACGTCTATCAACACCAAAAATGGCTCTAACTTGTGCAGAATACCTAGCCTACGAAAAAGATATGCAAGTACTTGTTATCATGACAGACATGACCAACTACGCAGAAGCTTTGCGTGAAGTATCAGCTGCCCGTAAGGAAGTGCCAGGCCGTCGTGGATATCCAGGATATCTTTATACAGACCTTTCTACAATCTATGAAAGAGCTGGTAAACTTCGTGGCAAACCAGGAACTATTACTCAAATTCCTATTTTATCAATGCCAGAAGATGATATCACCCACCCAATCCCTGACCTAACAGGCTATATCACAGAAGGACAAATCATCCTTAACCGTGAGCTTTATAACCAAGGTGTGGAACCACCAGTTTCTATCCTTCCATCCCTATCCCGTCTTAAAGATAAGGGTATAGGAAATGGCAAAACTCGTGAGGACCATGCTGATACTATGAACCAAATTTATGCAGCATATGCATCAGGTGTTGATGCCAGAGAACTTCAAAAAATCTTGGGTGACTCAGCGCTTTCTGATGCTGACCTAGCTTTTGCAGAATTTGCCAAAGAATTTGAAGAAAAATACATCAACCAAGGATATTACACCAATAGGTCAATAGAAGAAACTCTAAATCTTGGTTGGGAATTATTAAAGATTATTCCAAAATCAGAACTTAAGAGAATTGACGACGTCCTAATTGAAAAATACATGGATTAGGTGATAAAAATGGCAAGACTAAAAGTAACGCCAACTAGGATGAACCTAAATACCCTCAAGAAAAGACTAGGCACAAGCAAACGTGGATACAAATTATTAAAAGACAAGCAAGATGAACTCATGCGTCAATTTATGATACTAATCCGCGAGAACAAGACCCTAAGAGAAGAAGTAGAAAAAGAGCTTTCTGACTCCTTCTCTGACTTTCTTATAGCAAGTGCCTTTATGTCTCCAGAGGCTATGGAAGCCGCAGTAAGCTTTCCAACTCAAAAAGTTGGTGTCGATATAGATGTAAAAAATATCATGAGCGTTAGAATTCCACAAATGGAATTTAAGGTCGACCAAGACGAAAATGCAAGTATGTTTTCCTATGGCTATGCCGAAACGTCAGCAGGACTCGATCAAGCAATCATTGGCCTTAACGAAGTAATGGAAAAACTACTCAAATTAGCTGAAATGGAAAAGACCACCCAGCTAATGGCAGATGAGATAGAATCAACACGTCGTCGTGTAAATGCTCTAGAATACCGTACAATTCCAGACTTGGAAGAGACAATCAAATACATCAGAGCAAAACTAGAAGAAAATGAAAGAGCTACTATTGCTAGACTAATGAAAGTAAAAGATATTATTTCTGACCCAGATGTTACAGATACTTTAAACGAAAAGCAATTTGTAGAAGATAATAGAACTTACATTTAACAAGGAGAGATGATAAATGGAGGCTGGGCCCTATTTTACTTTAAAAAACGCAGCTATAATCCTTTTGCTAATAATATTAAATGCGATTATAACTGCAATTCACGCTAGTCTTATATCCCTAAATTCAAATAGACTGAAAGAAATCTACGAAGAAGAAGGAGATAGCAAGACTAAATCCCTTCTAAAAATAATCAGCGACCAAGATAGGCTAAACCAATCTTTTGATTTGATCGACATGATCATATCCTTTGTGATAATAACTTATTTTATCAGCCGCTTACCCTTTGACCATATTTTAGAAGGAAGGATGAGCACATATATTGTCTTATCCATCATAATTTTTGCTATAATTAAAATAATATTTATAGACAAAATTCCAAAGCGCATAGGAGTCAGAAACCCTATGGAACTTGCAATGGCAACAAACTTTCTAAGCCGACTAATACTTGGAATAACTGCACCTTTTGTAAAATTTACTAATGCTGTTACAAACTTTTTTATGAACATATTTGGCATAGAAGCCAAGGCTGTAGAAAAGGAAGTGACCAGCGAGCAGATTAGGTCCATTGTCCAAGTAGGAGAAAACCAAGGCATCATCCGTCCCATGGAATCTAGGATGATCAATTCCATCATGGGCTTTGATGATCTCATAGCAGAAGAGATCATGACTGCAAGAACTGACGTCTTTATGATAGATGTCAATGATACGGAAAAAACTTGGTTAGATGAGTTTTGTAAGATTAAACACTCTAGGATACCGGTATATGAAGACGAAGTAGACAATATTTTGGGCATAATCTTTACCAAAGACTATCTATTAGAAGCAAGTCGTGTTGGTATCAAAAATGTCCACCTAAGAAGTCTTATAAAACCAGCTTATTTTGCACCAGATAAGATTGAAACAGACAAGCTTTTCTCAGATATGCAAATCAAACGCATCCATATGGCCGTTCTCATCGACGAATACGGAGGTTTTGCTGGGGTTGTAACCATAGATGACCTACTAGAAGAGATAGTAGGTGACCTAGACGAAGGTGAAACGTATATTCACGAATTTAGGGAAAATAGGCAGGGAGTTTATGTAGTAAAAGCTTCCATGTCTATCAAAGACCTAAACGAAAAGATTCCAATAGAAATAGACGAAGAAAACGAAAACTACGACTCCCTAGGAGGCTTCATTATAGATCGCCTAGGCTATATACCGGATGCCGGCGAAAACGTCGCCTTTGACTACAACGGCTACGAAATAAAAATCCTATACATAGAAGACAATAGGATAAAAGCCTGTAGGATAAGAAAACTAAAAGAAGATAAGCAAGAAATAACTTTGGAAGAATAATAAAATGGATGGTTAGAGTCCCTGTTGAAAGGGGACAAGTAACCATCCATTTTTTCTTTTACAAATCAAATAGCCATTCTTGGTCAAATTCTGTGTAATAAATTACATCTTTGCCCTGGCCGTCAATGTCTTCCTCTTGCTCGTAAAGAAGAGCGTAGGTATCCTTTTTTGGGCTGTGGGCCAGGCAAGAATATCCATAGTGCTTGTCATTTATCATTTTTCTTCCGACAAATTCTAAGCTGTCATCGGGTTTTACTTCTAGGATTTTGATAGATCCATGGCTCCTATCAGGGCCGTCTGGATTTGATAGGAGTATATATTCTCTCTTATTTCTTTCGATTTTTAATACTGATACCATGCAAGTTGATGTGGAATCAAAGTAAACTTGTCTAAGATCTGAGAAAGTCTCTCCCATATCCTCTGATAAGGCATAGAGAACCTTGCCAGAAGTATTTCTCACAAATATCATAACATGGCCGTTGTTAAGCTCAACAAGCTGGCTTTCAGATGTATTGAATTCCAAGTCTCCAATAAGTTCGTCTTTGCCAAAATTGATAGATCTCGACCTGTGAAAAGTCTTGCCTTTATCGTCAGTGTAGATAAGTGCTACATTTTCCTTGTTGTAATCATCTCCTATAGAATAGTATATAGGAAAAAGCAAGCGACCACTAGTAAGTGCAAGGCCTACTCCAGGGCAAGCCCCAAGAAATTTCATTTTAGGATCTGCAATTTGCCTAGTAATATCTACTGGGCATTGCCAAGTTCTACCCTTATCAGTTGAATGTATCAGCCAAAGATGGGAAGTTTGGTGGATTTGGTAAGGTGAAGAGTCCTTATAAATATTGCCAATAACTTTATCATCTTCATAAATATTATAAAGATTAGTAAATGGCATGGTATCAGTCATCTGAACACTTAAATTTGTCTTCTTACCCCTATTATCATAGACATTTCCATCTTCTTTTACATAAAATTCATTGCCATCTCTATCAAAAATTTTTAAATATTTTTCCCCGCCAACATCCTTGTAGGATTCTTGGTTTTTGGCAGCCCAAAAGTTGCCACCAGACTTGAAAGTATCAATAAGCATATAGAGCTTATCTCCAATTTCAACTAGGCACATGTCTATATTAAAGGGAGCATCGGTGGTATCTTTAGCATCCATGTCAATGACTTTGGTAAAATCAGTAAAATCTTGACCAGGCTTTTTAAAAAGCAAAACTGGATTAATCTTTCCCCAGTCTGACCTAGTATCAAGCCTTTGATCAGCTCCTGCAACTATAGTTCCATCATTGAGCTTTAATAGAGCTGGAATCCTATAAAAGGGCGAATCATTAAGTCCTGGATAAAAAAGCCCAATCGGTGATGATTTATACATATTTCCTCCTATACATCCTATATATTTATATTATTACCCATAAAACACATGGCATATATAAGGTATTATAATTATAATAACTTGTATTACAAGATATATCCTTGTAAAATGAAATTGAGGTGATATTATGGAAAAATCTAGCATAACTGTAAATGTAGATGCACAAACTAAAAAAATACTGAAAAAATTTTCCAAGACCTAGGATTTAATATGACAACAGGAGTCAATATGTTCCTAAAGGCTGTGGAAAGATACCAAGGGATACCCTTTGAATTAGAATTGAACTCTCCAAATCAAACAAGTTTAGAAGCTCTTAGAGAAGTCAGAGAAAATTTAGATAATTTAAAAACCTATAATAATTTTGACGAGATAATAGATGAAATTGATAGAGAATTAGCAAATGAAAATCAAGATATCAAGTCAATTTAAAAAAGACCTCAAACGCATGAGAAAGCAAGGCAAAGATTTATCCTTGCTAAGAGAAGCCATATCCTACTTAGAAAACGATAAAGAATTGCCAGAAAAATATAAAAATCACCAGCTAAAAGGTGAATGGAATGGAGCCTATGAATTCTATATCAAAGCTGACTGGTTAGTAATATATGAGATAATTGACAATAATTTGATTCTAGTAATGCTTAGAACAGGAAGCCACCAAGAGTTGTTTAGGAATTATTAGATAATAAAATAAGGGGCTGTTGCAAAATAGATAAATCGTTCCTATATCATTCGAGCACCCTCCCAGAAAGGTCTCTTCCAGCCGAAGGGCTAAACGCCTCCACGAGCCGGCGGGCTAAACCTCAAACTTTCCGGGAGTGCACTCCAATGATGGAACGATAGATATCTATCAATTTGCAACAGCCCTATTTATGATTGATTAACATATAATTATTCATCCTCACAAATCAAGTCCAAGTCAAAGTATTTGGCGTATTCGCGTAGGTATACCATGCCTCCGTCTAGCATGTAGACATTTTCTATTCCCATATTTTTTAGCCTTTTTATGGTGTTAGATGCTTTTGCTCCTGTTTGGTCGTAGATTAGGATTTTTTTGTCTTTTGGAATTGCAAAATCTTCTAGATTTCCTGTAAAAAGTTCTGCCCCTTTGATATGGCATTCTTTGTAGGCGGATTCGTTTCTTATGTCATATATTTTATAGTCTAAGATATAATCTTTTAGTTCTGATATTCTAACATGAGGGAGTCTCTCCTCTTTTATATTTATGGCTTGAGACCCTATGACATTGTTAATATCTTCGGTTGTTGAGTAGTATGGCTGGTAGCCAAGCTCTAGGTCGTAGAGGTCATATATTGTCCCACTCATTTTTATAAGACTTCCTATGACATCGATTCTCTTGTCTACTACACCTCTGCCTAAGGCTTGGGCTCCGTAGATTTTGCCGGTATTTTTGTCGAATAATAGTTTCATATAGACCATTTGAGCTTCAGGCATTATTCCTACTATATCTGTGTGGGAGATGAGCGTTGTGTCATAATCATAGGCCAATTCCTTTAATTTTGCTTCTCCAAGACCAGTTACTCCTATATTTAAGTCAAAGGATTTTAATAGAAAAGTTCCTATAAATGATTGTTTTTCGCTTTTTTCTCCTCCTAGGAGATTGGCTACATATTTTGCCTGCCTATGGGCTGGCCAAGCTAGTTTTAGGTTCTCTTTTTCTCCTGTAAAGAAATTTCTGATATCAATCACATCGCCTATGGCAAATATGTTTGGATCTGACGTTTTGTAATCATCATCTGTTACTATGGAACCCTTTTCTGTTAGTTTGAGGCCGGCGTCTTTTGCAAGCTTGTTATTTGCAGCCATTCCAAGGCCTAGTATTACCATATCTGCAGGAACTCTTTTGCCTGATGCAAAGATAGCTTCCTTGTCAGTGATTTCTACTAGTTCTTTTTCATGGATGATATTTACACCGTTTTCTATAATGTTTTCTTCTATAAATGCTTTGAGTTCATCGTCTATGACTCCAAGGATTTTGCCACGGACGAACATATTTATCTGAGTATCTTTTAGTTCGTTCAGAGCGTGGGCTGCTTCTATGGCGATAAATCCACCGCCTGCAACAAAGATTTCCTTAGGTTTATTTTTTTCGTAGTAGGTTCTTATATTTTCTACATCTACTACATTTCTGATGGTAAAAACATGGTCCTTGTCCGTTCCCTTTATGGTTTTTGGGACATTGGCGTGGGCACCTGTGGCAAGAACTAGGTAGTCGTAATCTTCTTCAAATTTTTGGCCGGATTTTTTGTCCAAAACTTTGATGGATTTGTTTTCCCTGTCGATTGCAAGGACTTGGTGGTAGTTTTTTGCCTTTATATTGTATCTTTTGGCAAAACTCTTGCTGTCCCTGTGGACCAAATCTTGGCTGTTTTTTATTTGGTAGGATAGGTAGTAGGGCAATTCGCAGTTGCCAAAACTCATATCCCTATCTTTTTCGTACATTACTATTTCTATATTTTCATCAAGACGACGCAGTGAAGTGGCAAGGGTCGCCCCAGCTGCTACAGCTCCTACTATTATAACTTTCATTTTTTCTCCTCCCTTGTCCGGTTCTTAGTAAGTATTTACCCCAAAATAAAAAAAGGAGCTTTGCGCTCCTTAAATGCATCCAAAATCCTCATTTTGGATCCAATTATTTTACCTAAGCTTTGTAAGCGTTGGATCTATTATTTATTTGAAAAGTTGGTCAAAATCTATAGCTTGATCATTTGGTAGGGTTCTAAAGTCTAGTTTCTTACCACTAGTTTCGATTTTCTTAAATGTATCAATATCATTTTGATCTACGAAGATACTTTCATTTACCTTTTCTTTGCCACTTGTTTGGTGGATATTTCCTACGTTAACTGAGTCGATTTCAATTCCATCTTCAATCAATTTTAGGGCATCTGCTGGACTTTCTACCAAAACTAGGGCATCTTCTTCTTCAAGGTCTTTGATTTTAGAACTAGCTTCACTTATGCCAAAGAAATATGATTTTGAACCCATTGGTGTTACTAGGTCCATAAGATGTTGTTGTTTTTCGTCTTCACTTACAAGGTCGTTTGCTACAACTATTACATCAGCGCCAACTTGTTTCATCCAATTTCTGGCTACTTGGCCGTGCAATAGTCTATCGTCAATTCTTAATAAAACTGCTTTTGCCATAAATTTTCCTCCTATTTACTTACTCTCTCATATTTTCTTATATTTTATATTCAATCATTTTACCTTAAGACATATGTATTGTCATATTATTTTTTCCTACTTAGTAAAATTCATTAATTATTTATAAAAATTATAAAATTTTATAAAAATTTGAAGATTTTTGAATAAAATACGATTTTTGGCAAGTATAATAGATAATTTTTGATATACTATATAATGATATTGATTATCAATATACATCGATTATAAGGAGGTATACTTTTGAAAATATATAATAAATTATTTTCTTATATTCCAGATAAAAAAATTAATGGTATATTATCAGTTGTTTTTACGGCCTTAGGATGTTTTGTCCAATTTTATGCCTATTATTTGATTTGGCAAATAATTGAAAGTGTTTTTACAAAAGGAGATTATTTAGGTGTAAAATTTAGTGCATCTTATGTATTAAATTTATTTATAGTACAAGCTATATTATACATAGTAGGGACTTGGATGAGCCATTTAGCGGCTTTTAGCTTGGAAACGAGGCTTAGGGAAAAAGGAATTAAGAATTTAATAAATGCTTCAAACACATTTTTTGATACTCATCAGTCAGGAGAAGTTAGAAAAATTATAGATAACAATGTTGAGCAAACTCATATGAGTGTCGCTCACTTAATACCTGACCATACAGCAGCAATTATTACACCGATACTATTGCTGATCTTGGTTTTTAATATAGATCTTTATCTGGGCATATTTTTCGTAATAATTGTTTTAATATCTATGTTTTTACTTTATAAAATGTCTGGTGAAAAAGAATTTACCATAGCTTATATGAAAAAATCTGATGAACTTAATGGCCAGGCTGTTGAATATGTCAGAGGATTGCCGGTTGTAAAGATTTTTAATGCTCCACTCATAGGTTTTAAAAAGTTATATAGAACTATTAACGACTATAGAGATATGGTTTACGCTTATTCTATGTCTTGTAGGTTGCCCTTTGTAAGTTTTCAATGGGTATTAAATATTTTTATAATTACGCCTATATTTATTGCTATTTACATGGTAGTGAGAAATGGCGCTGATCCTTATCTTTGGTCTGCTAAGCTTCTATTTTTTACCTTGTTTATGGGTTTATTTTTCTCAGATTTGATGAAGATTATGTATGTCGGCATGTACAACGTAGAGGCAACTACAGCAGTAGACAATCTCGAAAATCTATTTGATGAGATGAATGACAATAAAATTACTTATGGAAATGATGATTTTATAGATAATTATTCTATAGAATTTAGAGATGTAAGTTTTTCTTATGAAAAAAAGACCAAGATAATAGATAATTTATCTTTTAAATTAGACGAAAATAAAGTTTATGCCCTAGTAGGTCCATCTGGAGGCGGTAAATCAACTATTGCAAAACTTATTTCCGCTTTATATCCTATAGATTCTGGGGAAATACTTCTAGGTGATAAAAACATTTACTCTTATAAAAAAGAGACTTTGATGGATAATATTGGCATGGTTTACCAAAATCCAAAACTATTTCAAGGAATTTCAATTTTTGAAAATGTAAAACTTGCAAAAAAGGATGCAAGTGACAAGGAAGTTTATGAGGCTTTAAGACTTTCTAAGTGTGATCAATTCATAGATAAATTTGAAGATGGATATGATTCTATAATTGGAGCAAGCGGGGTCAATTTATCAGGTGGAGAGATACAAAGAGTATCTATAGCAAGGATATTTCTAAAAGATCCTAAGATCGTTATTTTAGATGAAGCATCGGCTGCAGCAGATCCAGAAAATGAATATGAACTTCAACAAGCCTTCAAAAGTCTAATGGAAGGCAAAACAGTCATTATGATAGCTCACAGATTATCTTCTATTCGTGGAGTTGATGAGATTTTAGTAGTTGAAGACGGAAATATCATTGAGCGAGGAAGTCATGATTATTTGATGGAAAATGGAGCCAGGTACAAACAATTTGTAGATTTGTATGATGAAGCCAACCAATGGAGGATAAGCTAATGAAAGATTATTTAAAAAATAGATTTGCTCTAACAGCTGAGGGTGCAAAGGGAACATCAATAGCTATTCTCTATTCAACCCTTAAAAACCTATCTTTTATGTTACCTATATTTTTACTAATGTATACAATCCAGGGGCTGTTGGGTCTTGGGGACTTTTCTCTTAAAGCTACTATAATATCCTATATAATTGTAGCTATTATAATGGCCTTGGTACTTGATAAGGATTATAAGACAACCTATAATGAGACATATAATGAAAGTGCAAATTTAAGGATTAGTCTTGCTGAGAAATTAAAAGATTTGCCCCTCTCCTTTTATGCTAGCCACGATCTTACAGATTTATCCCAAACTATAATGAAGGATGTAGAAACTATAGAACACTGTCTAAGTCATTCCATCCCAGGTTTTTATGGTTTTATAATTAGTTTTTGCATCGTTTCAATTTTGTTATTAATAGGAAATGTTAGACTAGCCTTGGCTATAATTATTCCGATTTTAGCAAGTATATTGTTGACATTTTTATCTAAAAATAGGCAAAAGAAAGCGACAGGAGAATATTACAAAGATCAAAGAGAATCTGCTAGGATTTTTCAAGAGCTTATAGACTCATCTACAGAAATCAAAGCTTATAATTTAAGCGAAAGCAAAGAAAAAGAAGCGATTAATTTTGTAAATAAGCTTGAAAAAAAACACGTTGCTACTGAAATATCTCAAGTTATACCGGTAACACTTTCACAAATAGTGGCAAGATTTGCTTTGGGTTTTGCCATATATTTTGGCTTAAAGGAACTTATTGAAGGTAATATAAATATTCTATACTTTTCCGGCTACTTATTTGCTGCGGCAAGGCTAATAGACGGAGTAGATCAATTTGTAATATACTATGGAGAATTTATGTATATAGATTCACCAGTTGAAAAAATTAAATCCATCGAATTGGCGAATATGCAAGAAGGTCAAAGAAGTGATATAAAATCTTTTGATATTTCTTGTGAAAATTTAGAGTTTTCCTATAAAGATGGCAAGAAAGTAATAGATGGTATTTCCTTTAATAGTTACCAAGATAAAGTAAGCGCCTTGGTAGGGCCATCTGGTTGCGGAAAAACAACTGTACTTCGACTCTTATCAAGACTTTATGATTATGATAAAGGAAAGATATCTATAGATGGCAAAGAAATTAATGCCATAGATACTAAGGATTTATTTAGCCACATATCCATGGTATTTCAAGATGTAATATTATTTAATGGAAGCGTTATGGATAATATAAGGCTTGGAGATTTATCCGCAAGTGATGATGAAGTTTTGAAAGCTGCAAGACTTGCCAATTGCGACGAGTTTGTAAACAAACTTCCAATGGGATATAAAACTCTCATTGGAGAAAATGGCTCAAACTTATCTGGAGGAGAGAGACAGAGAATTTCAATAGCTAGGGCATTTTTAAAAAATGCAGAAATAATTTTGTTAGACGAAATAGCAGCTTCTTTAGATGTAGAAAACGAAAAGTATATCCAAGATTCTTTAAATGAACTAACAAAAAATAAGACAGTAGTGCTCATATCTCACAGAATGAAGTCAATTCAAAATGTAGATCAAATTATAGTTATGAATGAGGGGAAAATCGAAGCTTTAGGAACTCATGAATATCTTTTGGACAATAGTAAAACTTACGCAAAAATGATAGAAAGCTCAAGACTTTCTGAAAAATTTGTATATTAAGGGAGGTTTTTTATAAGTGAATAAATTTAATGTACGAGATTTAGTAAATGCAGGAGTTTTTTCTCTTTTAGTCGTTATGGCAGTATGGCTTGCTGGCATGATAGGTTTTATACCTGTCCTCATGCCTCTTGTCCCTTTTGCATGTTGCTTGGTATCAGGGCCTGTTTTTATGCTATATTCAACTAAAATAAATAAATTTGGCATGATTTTGATAATGGGCATTATTTTTGGCTTGGTATTTTCTTTAAGTGGCCATGGAGCGATTACTTTACCGCTCATTGTTCTCATTGCTTTAGTTTCAGAATTTATAATGAAAAAAGGTAATTACAAAAGCATAAAATATGCAAGGTTAACTTATATGTTTTTTTCATTATTTTCTGCTACTAACCTATTACCTTTATATATAGCTAGAGATTCATATAAAGAGAATTTGATAAGCCAAGGTTATAAAGCAGATTTTGTGGAAAAGTTAATGTCAGTAATGCCTACTTGGTCATTTGTTCCAATCGTGGCTCTTGGTGTATTGGGTGCTTATCTAGGTTGTACTCTAGGAATAAAAATACTTAAAAAACACTTTATAAAAGCAGGAATGGCATAGATGAAGCTTGATTTTAGAACAAAACTACTTTTAACTATAGTAGTAGGAGTTGTTGTAATTGAAGGAAGCCTAGTTCATAACTATTATTATTTAGGAATGTTCTTGTGTTTCTTACCTTATATTTTTGCCTTGGTAGATAAAAGATGGTCAATGCTTATAAAGGGAGTAGTAGTAAATACTTTCGCCATTGTAGGAAATAAATACTTATTAATACTTCCTCAAAATATATGGACTATGATATTAAACTTGTATTGTGGAATTACTATGAGTATATTACCAGGCTTTATGATGGGTTATTATACAATTAGCACTACTACTATGAGTGATCTAGTTTATGCTCTAAAAAAAATAAAGTTTCCTGATTATATAATAATACCAATTTCAGTTATGTTTAGATTTTTTTATTCCATAAAAGAGGACTATAAAAAATAAATGAGGCTATCTACATGCACGGATTGACGGCTAAAAATTTCTTTAAAGATCCAGCTAGGATTTTGGAATATAAATTTGTTCCCTTGCTAATGATAACCTCACAAACAGCTGATAATGTATCAATATCAGCAATGACAAGAGGGATGAAAGTAGGATGTGAACGTTCTAGTATATCAAATGCAAAACTTAAATTTTTTGATTATGTATTTTTAGTTTTTTCCTTGGTTTTAATAATTTTATTTATAAGGGGAAAGATATGCTAGAATTTAAAGGTTTTGGATTGGACTACGAAGATTTTGATAAAAAAAGATATAAGATATTAGAAAATGTCAATATTAGTTTTGAAAAAGGATCTGTAAGTGTAATAACTGGGGAATCCGGCTCTGGTAAGTCATCGATTATTAAAGCTATCAATGGAATAATTCCTGAGATTGATAAGGCAAAATTGAGTGGGAAAATTGAATTAGATGGTAAAAATCTAGTGGATATGACTATAGCAGATAGAAGTAAGTTTATATCGACGGTATTTCAAAATCCTAAAAATCAATTTTATGCGGTAAATTCTCTTGATGAGATAGCCTTTGCTTTGGAAAACAGAAATATAAAAAGAGATGAAATATTTCATATTATTGATAAGTATAGCAAGTTATTAGCAACAGAAAAACTTCTTGAAAAGGACTTATTAAAATTATCAGGTGGCGAGAAGCAATTAGTGGCAATTACTTCTGTAGCTGTTTTAGATAACGATATATATGTATTTGATGAACCATCAGCCTCTCTTGATAAAAAAGCAATTGAAAAGCTAGCAAGGATTATTAAAAGTTTAAAAGATATGGGCAAGATTATAATTATCGCTGAGCATAGACTTTATTATTTGAAAAATATAATAGATAAGCTTTGTATAATTAAAGATAATAAGCTCATAGAATATGGTAAAAATAAAGTAAACAATGATTTGATAAAGACTTATAATCTAAGAAGATTAGATGAAATAGGGATTGATGAAATAAAAAATGAAAAATGGTCTAAAAAGCTTTTGTATGATAAGTTATATGATAATAATAATGAATTAAGATGCATTGATTTTTATTGCAAATATAAAAATAGTAAGGAAGTTTTGTTCGACTTTAATATTTCTTTTGATCCAGGAATCTATTTTATAATAGGAGAAAATGGCATAGGGAAAACATCCTTTATTAGAAATTTGTGCAAGTTAAATAAAGGGCAAAAGTCCTTGGTTTACTATAAAGGTAAGAAAATCAAGTCGAGTGGGGATTTTATATCTATTGTGATGCAAGATGTAAACTATCAACTTTTCACAGAAAGCGTTTATAAAGAAATTTCAATAGTTACAGATGATGAGAGAATAAAAGAAGAAAGTTTAACAAAACTTGGCTTAATAGATAAGAAAAATATGCACCCTCAAAGCTTATCTGGTGGACAAAAACAAAGACTTGCCCTAGCTTTAGCTTACGCAAGTCCAAAGAAGATTGTTATCTTAGATGAACCTACATCTGGTCTTTGTATGAAAAATATGAAAAAGACAATTGAAATTATTAGGGAGATGAAAAATATGGGCAAGATTGTAATAATTGTAACCCATGACTATGAATTTATAAAAATGGTTGATGAGAATGTGGTGGAGTTTGTAAATGGCAGTTAAAGGTATTGAAAGTTGGGGATTTAAACTTTGCCCTACAAAAGATAAAGAAATTTTTGATTATGAATCCATAAAGTCCCCAAAAAATAAAATGAGATCTTACTTAATCTTTCCAGGAGTTTATGTAGTATATATAGACTTTAAAGAAAAATATAGTTCGGAAAATTCAATTGAAAGCAGCAACTATGGTTATAGGATTGCCTACTCTTATGAAGGCAATTATTTTACTTATATCAATAATAGCAAGGTATTAATTAATAGACAACTTTTTGTAGGTAAGTATATACCTAAATCTAAAAAATCTTATACGAACAGAGAAAAAACAACTGCCTTTAACATAGTTATTAATCCTAACAATCTTGATATTAGTAAGGATTATTATAAAATTTTACAAACATTTGTTAATAAATTTAAAAACATAAGTGATGTAGGCTACACCTCATCAGATAAAGATTTATTAGAAGCTGCAAACCAGCTTATTTTATACCTTAAAGAAGAAAATAAAAGTTTAATTGCTATAAAAACTTTAGAATTAATCTGTTTAATATCAGACAGGAAGATTAGTGATAATAGAAGTAGATACTATAAAAAACAATGTGAAGATCAAATATTTGAGATTGAAAGTTATCTTAGAAAAAATTTGGCTAATGATATTAGTTTGGATTTTTTAGTAGATAAGTTTCAAATATCAAAATCTAGCTTAAATAATAAATTTATTAGTGAATTTCAATATACTCCTATGAGGTATCTAAATATAATTAGGATGATGAAAGCTCAGGATTTGCTTATAAGCACAGATAAAGAAATAGGTCAAATAGCAGAAGAACTAGGATTTGCAGAACAATCAAATTTCGCTAGGAATTTTAAAATTTATTCAGGCTTATGTCCTAGCAAATATAGAAGAGTTTACAAAAAATGTATTAATAAAAAGGAGAACGTATATGAAAAATAAAAATAAAAAATTAGCAACTGCACTTTTACTAGCTTTGGGTTTAAATGCCCTAAGCCCAGCAATAAGCTCATTTGCGGCAAGTAATGAAGCAAAGCCATTAGAAAATAATGAAGAAATTAATACTAAAAATGAAGAATTAACAAAAGTAAGTGAGGAAGTCGAAAAACTACAAAAAGAAGTAGAAGAAGCCCAAAAAGATTTATCTAAGGCAGAAGAAAATTTAAGAGATAAGGAAGATAAGAAAAAACAAAGAGACGAAGAAGTAGAAAAAGCAACTATCAATTATGCTAAGGCTAGTGATGAAAAAGAAAAAGCTTACCAAAATCTAGAAGCGGCTGTAGAAGAGCAAACTAATGCTAGCGATGAATTTATAAAACTTAGTGAGTTAAAAGATAAAAACGAATTAGCAGAAAAAGAATTAGAAAAAGCAAAAAAAGATTTGGAAATTGCAAAAGATGATCAAGACAAAGCAGATAAGGAAGTAAAAGAAGCCATAAGTTCTAAAGAAGCTCAAGAAGCAAAAGTAAACAAAGCTAAGAATGCTCTAGAAAAAGCAAAAGCAGAAGAAAAGCAAGCACAGGAAGACCTAAATAAGCTCATAGATAATCCAAAAACAAAAGAAGTAGAAGAAAATTACGAAAAAGCTAATAAAGATTTAGAAGATGCGAAAAATAAATCCCAAAATGCCCTAGAAGATAAAAAAGAAGATTTGGATAAAATAGGAAATGAAGTTGAGGGTTTGAAAACCAATACTAAAAAATCTCTGGAAAAGGTAGAGGAAAATAAGAATAATCTAGAAAATCTTTATAAAGAAATAATAAAATTTGAAAGTGAAAATACAAATTTAGTAGAAATTAATAAAAGCTTAGATAAGGCAAAGGAAGAAATAAAATCTCTAGAAAAAGACAGCGACCAATACAATAAAAAGCAAGAAGAAATAGATAAGCTAGAAAAGCAAGCAGAAGCATGTAACAAACTACGAGACGAGCTAAGAAAAAAATGCCATGAACTTAATGATCAGGCCAATGCAGATTTAGATTCAGTAAGGAATTATAATGGCGCAATTAGAAGCGAACATGATAAAACAATTGAACAAAGTAAGGCTATAGCAAAAAATAAACTAATAGAAGATATAAAAAATGGCAATATTACATCTGAAAATCTAGATGACAAGATAAAAGAACTTGAAGAAAGCAATAAAGATAATTATTTTCACAATGTAAAAGGGCCTTTATATGATTATGAGAAAGCTAAAGATGAGTATTGGGAATGTTGGAGAGCAGTAGTAAAAGCAACCGATGCATTTAGAGATAGTAGAGCTCAATTATATGATTGGAACTTTGCTTCTCAAGCTAGCTCTATAGGTGGAACTGTCGAGAGATTTGATAAAGAATTTACTAGTCAACTAGCGAATATGGAAAAATTATCAAAAAACCTAACAGAAAAAGAAGAAATCTATAAAGAAGCTCTAGCTAAATACGAACAAGATGAAGCCTATATAGATAGTCTAAAAGAATCCAAAGAATTAATACAAAGTATAGAAAATAATAAAGAAAGAATTGAAGAGCTTAAAAAAGCTCTAGATCAAGCAAACAAAGAAAAAGAAAAAATCCAAGAAGAAATAAAGACAGCCGAAGCAAAAACTCTAGAAAAACAAAAAGAGTTAGAAGCTAATGAAAAAACAGAGCAAATAGCTAAAAAAGAATTAGAAGAATCTAAAAAAACTTTAGAAAAAGTTAATGCTTCAAAAAAAGAGGCTGATCAAAAAGTAAAAGAACTTGAAGAAAAAATATCAGAATTAGAAAAAAATCCGAGTGATGCGAACATTAATCAAAAAATAAAAGAAGCCAAGGAAAGATACGAGAAAGCAAAAGAAGAGCTTAGACAAAATAGAGAAAAGGTAAAAGAAGCAAAAGAAAAAGAAGCTCAATGTAAGAAAAAATTGGATGAGGCCAATAAGGCAAAAGAAGAAGCTCAAAAAGACTTAGAAGAGGCACAAAAAAAAGCTTCTGATGCTAAAGATACATTATCAGAAAAAGAGAAAAATTTAGCTGATGAAAAAACCAAAGAAAAAATACAAAGAAGTAAAAAAGCTCTTAAAGAGCTAATAGAGATCAGCAAAAAAATAGATGATGAAGACTTAAAGAAAGTAATTGCAGGAATAGACCAAGCACTAGAAAATGAAGATTTGTCAGTAGAAGACTTGATTGAACTAAATAATAAATTAATAGAAGCAATTGCAAATGCAAAAAATAAACCATCTAAACCAGTGAATCCACAAAAACCTGATAAGTCACATGACTTAGAAAAAGATGATTTAAATAAAAAAGATTCTTACGATATAATTTATGTGAGCAAGGGTTATAAAAATATTAATGAAGGTTACTATAAGAGATCTATTTTACAAGATAATCTTTTAATGGTTAAAAAATCATTAAATGCCCTAAAAATTAAAGCATTGGCAGCTCAGTATTTACTAGATTATACACCAGAAACTGTGATAAATGTAAAAGGTAAATTAGAAAAACTAATTGAAGAGAGCAGAGCTTTAGAAAAAGAGGCTGAAGAATTTATAAAAGAATATGAAAAAATTCTAGGATAAAAGTTGAATAAATAGAGATATTAATTTAAGTCGAGATATATTTTCACAGAGATATTTTGTGTATAAAACTTATGGCTAAAGGTATTGCTTATATATTATAATTTGCAAAAGTTTATTTTGAAGGTAAACTAATCTATATATTATTAACTTTGATAGGGACAGTAGAGATTGGAATTTTTACAGAGAGAGACGATTGCTGAGAAGTCTTAAAAGGAAAATTGTCGAAGACCACCCTGGAGTTTTTTAAGAAATTAAAACGTCTGGTCGCGTTAAGACCTTTAATGAGAACAAAATTAGGTGGAACCACGGATATGACCCGTCCTTTTATCGGAAACGATAAGGGACGGTTTTTTATTTGTGAAAAAAAGTAAGGAGAGATTATGATTAAAATTAAATTACCAGATGATTCGATAAGAGAATATGAAAGTGGCGTAAAAGTTGGAGAAGCTACAAAAGATATTTCTGAGGGCCTATACAGAGCTGCCCTTGGAGCTGTTGTTAATGGCAAAGTTATGGGTTATGCTGAGCCAATCACAGAAGATAGTGACTTTAGAGTTGTAAAATTTGAAGATAAGGAAGGCAAGGAAATATTCTGGCATACAACAAGCCATGTTATGGCTGCTGCTATCAAGAAACTTTGGCCAGATACTAAATTTGCCATAGGTCCTGCTATAGGAGATGGCTTCTACTACGACATGGACGTAGACCACAGATTTGTTCCAGAAGATTTCGAAAAAATCGAAAAAGAAATGCTTGCTATAGCAAAATCTGACCAAAAACTTGAAAGAGTAGAAATTTCAAGAGATGAAGCTCTGAAGATGTTTGAAGAAGAAGGCCAAGACTATAAAGTAGAACTTATAAATGACCTTCCAGCAGATGAAATGATTACCCTTTATAAGATGGGCGATGTATTTACAGACCTTTGTGCTGGCCCACACCTTGAATCAACAAAGAAAATCAAGGCAGTTAAGCTAAAAACAATAGCTGGTGCATATTGGAGAGGTGATTCCGACCGCCAAATGCTACAAAGAATCTACGGTATTTCCTTCGAAAAAGCTAGCCAACTAAGTGAATGGGAAGAATTACAAAAAGAAATCGAACGCCGTGACCACAGAAAGATAGGAAAAGAAATGGACCTATTTGCCTTCCACGAAGAAGGACCAGGATTCCCATTCTTCCATCCAAATGGAATGATTCTAATGAACGAACTACTAGACTGGTGGAGAGGTGTTCTTGAAGAACGTGGATATGGAGAAATCAAAACTCCACTTATAATGAATGAAGAATTGTGGCACAGATCAGGTCACTGGGATCACTACAAAGAAAATATGTACTTCACAAAAATTGACGAAGAAGACTATGCTATAAAACCAATGAACTGCCCAGGCTCTGTTTTGACATACGCATCAAACCAACACTCATACAGAGACCTACCAATCAGACTTGCAGAATTTGGCCAAGTTCACAGACACGAGCTATCAGGAACTCTACATGGACTATTTAGAGTAAGAACATTTACTCAAGATGATGCCCACGTATACTGCCTACCAAGCCAAATCAAAGAAGAAGTTTACAGAATGATTGACCTTGCAGACCTTCTATACTCAACATTTGGTTTCAAATACACACTAGAACTATCAACAAGACCAGATGACTTTATGGGAGAGATTGAAGATTGGGACTTTGCCGAAGAACAACTAAAGGCAGCCCTTGAAGAACGTGGCATGGAATACGAACTAAACCCAGGAGATGGGGCATTCTACGGACCAAAAATCGACTTCCATCTAGAAGATGCAGCAAAGAGAACATGGCAATGTGGAACAATCCAACTAGACTTCCAATTACCACAAAACTTTGACCTAACATATGTCGATGAAAACGGCGAAAAGAAAAGACCAGTTATGCTTCACAGAGCACTCCTTGGATCTGTAGAAAGATTTATAGGTGTACTAACAGAACACTTTGCTGGAAGATTCCCACTATGGCTAAACCCAGAACAAGTGGTAATCATCCCAGTAAGCGACAAATTCCTAGACACAGCTCACGAATTACAAGGAAAAATCAGTGATGCTGGCTTTAGAGTAAAGGTAGATGAAAGAAGCGAGGGAGTAGGCTACAAGATTAGACAAGCACAATTAATGCGTGCAAACTACATGCTAGTAGTAGGAGAAAAGGAAGAAAGCTCAAAACTACTAACAGTAAGAAATAGAGATGGCGAAGAAACACCAGAAGTAAGCCTAGAAACATTTATAGAAAAAATAGAAGAAGAAAGCAAAACAAAATCAGTAAAATCAGTATTCTAACTAATTAGCTGATTTAAAATCCTAGGAAAAATTCCTGGGATTTTTGCTTTAAAGCATAAAAAATCTTGAAAAAATATTAGTAAATGGTTTATTATATAGGCTTATAATAATTAGTGGAGAAAATATGACAGACATACAAGATATACAAATAAAAGAAAATAAAATGGGAACCATGCCTGTTGGCAAACTTCTCTTGGAGATGTCCATACCTATGGTAATCTCTATGCTAGTGCAGTCAATCTACAATGTAGTTGATTCCATTTTCGTAGCACAAATCTCCGAAGAAGCCCTCACAGCAGTATCCCTTGCCTTTCCAGTACAAAATATCCTAATAGCCTTTGGAGTAGGTATAGGAGTCGGTTCATCAGCCCTCTTGAGTAGGTTTTTGGGAGAAAATAACAGAGAAAGAGTAGGATCTGTTGCCAGACACGGAGTAATCCTAGCCACGATCCTGTCAGTAGTATTTGCCGTGCTTGGAGTGCTTTTCACAAATTCATACGCCATAGCCCAAAAGCAAAACGAAATTGTCACAAATTATACAAAGGAATACCTATACATAGTGACAATATTTTCTGCCGGCATATTCTTTCAAATACTTGCAGAAAAACTTCTCCAAGCCACATCATTAACCAATTATACTATGATAACCCAAATATCTGGAGCTGTACTAAACCTAATCCTTGACCCAATTCTAATATTTGGCCTATTTGGTATGCCAAGACTTGAAGTAAAGGGAGCTGCAATAGCAACAGTCTTAGGCCAAGTCGGAGGATCACTGATAGGTCTTTACTTCAACAAGACAAAAAACAAAGAAATCAAATTTACATCAGAAAAGTTCAAACTGCACGGGGACATTATAAAACAAATATTTTGGATAGGCATTCCATCCATAGTAATGTCAACAATTGGATCAATAGTAGTATTTGTCCTAAACCAAATCCTAAACAAATTCGGCTCATCAGCCATAGCAGCCTACGGGGTAATGTTCAAGTTCCAATCATTTGCCTTCTTGCCAGTCATAGGCATATCAAATGCCCTCACAACCATAGTGGCCTATAACTACGGAGCAAGAAAAAAGGAAAGGATCAAAGAAGCCATAGGACTTGCAATGAAAAGCTCCTTTGTCCTAGTATCAATATCAATCCTAGTAATGTGGATATGGCCAGAACAACTCCTAGGCCTCTTTAACGCAACAGACACTATGATAGAAATAGGAGTACCAATGATGCGCATAGTAAGCCTATCCTACTTTGTGGCAATACCATCGGTAGTAGCAGTAGGAGGAGTCTTCCAATCTTTAGGAAATTGGCAAGTAGCAATACTCCAATCCTTTCTAAGACAATTCATAATACTAGTACCAATATTCTACGCCCTATCCCTAACAGGCAACCTAAACATAGCCTGGTGGTCATTTTTCATAGCAGAATTCCTAGATTCTATTTTATGTATATGGTGGCTAAAAAAAGATATTAGAAATAAGATTGATGTATTGTAAACTAAAAAAGATGAGATTTAATTCTCATCTTTTTTGTCTAGGTCGTAAATGTGCATAACATAGTCAATTAGCTCATCATTTCGTCTATCTATATCTTCTATTGTCCAGTAGATCTTATCACCTATAGTTTCGTTAGCCAATCTATTTGGTATGGTTTCATTTAAAAACAATGGCGTCCTAAGACCTTCAAAGGTACCTGTGGTAGGGTCTGTATAGTCTCTTTTATCTACAAACTCATTGTTTGACAATTCTGAATTGTATCCAGTTAGTGTAAGATTTCCGAGTTTATGAACGTTGTCTAGGTGTACTTGGTCTTTCATGTCACCATATTTTTCCTCTAAGTTCTTTGCCCAAGATGAATTTGTTTTTAGTTTTTGTGGCATAATATGCTCTAAAGTCCATCTGTATTGATTTTTGTTTTCTATTTTATCATTGAGGTTATCTGGTCTTTGTTTATTAAAATAGCGTCCAAATTCTCTTTCTAAGTCCACTAATATTATTCTAGTGGTGTCTTTGTTAATATCATAAATATTGTTTTTAAGAGCAGATATAAATACATCATCATCAGCTGCAAGAGATTTGATATTATTCTTTATTATATTTAAATGTGTATTTTCGATTCCTACTTGCATTTGCCTTACAGCAGATAGTGATTTTGCCCTGAGATTTGATGCCTTTGGCCTTAGAGTTATATTTCTTCTGACAAAGTATTTAATTATATAATCCAAAATCTCTTCCATTTCAATTAGTTCAATATTGCCTTGTTTGAACTCATTTAGAGTATAGAGCAAAATTGGATAAACGGACGTTGCTTCCATCTTAGAGAGTTTTTGTAAAGAACTTATCATACTCTCAGAATAATTTAATAAATCATTGTATTCGCCTATATTATTGGTAAATGATCCAAATATTAAAGCTCTTGATGTTAAAGTATCAATATAGGATTCTCCATTTTCATCAAATAACGTTTTATATTCAGATAAAGCTTGAGTTTTTGTTATAGAAGATGTGGAGTTTTCTTTTTTGACTTCATAAGTATCAAAGTTATTTTGCAAAAATTGTGTAACTAGATTAGATTTAGGCTCATTATTAGTATCATTAAAATATGATAACAGGATGTCCCATTTATTTAAAGCCTCTTCATCATCCAAGTTATTAACTGCTTGCTCTAGATAATATGATTTTAGCAAATCAATTAATGTTAGAGGAAGACCTTTAGCATTGAAAGATGTAAAAATAGTAAAAGCATCTGTAAGATTGCTCACATTGATTCTTAGAATCTCCATATGATTTAAGTCGTTATAGAATTTTATTAAATCATTTAAGTTACTTTCATTATATATAGGTTCATCTTTACCCTCTGGGGTCAAAAACTGAGTTTTTATCAGCTCTAGTATTTCGTAGAACCTCTTGCCCATTTTTCTGTTGCGGGATTCGATATAATCATCAGTTTCTTTTCTTACAATCTGCATAAGTCCATCATAAACTTCTTGGTCGTTAGGATTTAAGCTAAGCCTTGTTTCACCTGTTTCCTCATTTATTAATCTTCTAGGAATATCGGATAGGGCGTTTCTAAAATTTTTTCTAATTTCAACATCATTAAATTGGACATTTTTATGATCTCTTGCAATCATAAAATGATAAAAAATTCCCAGTAAATATAAGGATACGGTTGTAAGCCTTTGTTGACCATCCACTACATCCAAAGAGTTATATTTGATGCCAACAGAAGAGTTCTTATCAACGGTTGGAGTTACAAGCAAGTTACCTATATAGTAGCCTCTATCTAACTATATCCTGGAATAGTGTTTCTACATTGTCAGACCTCCAAGAATAATTTCTTTGATAAATAGGTATGTTATATGTAATATCATTGCCTACTGGAAAAATTTCTGAAATCTTTTTTGATTCTGGATTTAATTGCAAAACAAGCCTCCTAATATATTCTATATTTATTAGATCATAAAAATGCAGAATGATCAAATTTTATTAATATATTAAAGTAATATTGGCAAAAAAATAGCACCCGGATTAGGATGCTGATTTTTTGACCACTTAGATAAAAAAGTAAATGTTGTTCGTTCATATTTCACCTTGAACAAGCATTGAAATTTTTAGAAATTGACTTATAATAATATTAAGAGAAGCCACCTCTATAAAGCCCTTGACAACAAGGATACTGATGATGATAGAGTAATATTACTCAATAAAAAAGACAGTAGGTCTGAACTACTGTCTTTTTTTATGCTAGTTTTTGGGATCTATATACCTTGAGATAACCAAAAGTATTATCCCAACTAGCAAAGGAAAAATAAAATTTTCCATTACTGACGATGACATTTCATATCACCCCCTATCACCACTTCATTAAGTGGCATTTTATTATAGCATATATTGTTAAAAACAGATATCTAAACCTCTATTTCTCCACATTCCTATAGTTGCTTGAGCTCATTTGGTACATTTGCCATCTTACTCCTCTGATGGCTACCCCCATGGTGTATATGTTTTCTGGTAAGGATATGCCGTTCATGGCGTCTCCTATGTGTTGGAGGTGGGCGCCGTTTGCTTTTGCTGCTAGGGCGATTTGTCTTATGGTGTCTTCATCGCTTGTTTCTTGGCTTGTTCCTATGGCTGACATGATGAGGACATTTTCTTCTATATTTTTGCCTGTGTTGTAGTCATATACATAGTCTGCTATTTCTTTTAGATCATCTTCGTTAAAGTGTGGGACTGTGTATGGGGCTGGGACTAGGAGTATGTCTATGCCTGCTTTTATGAAGTCTTTGGCTATTTCTAGGTTCATTACAGGTCCGTCTGTACCTGCTGCGTGCATTTTGCCTGCTATGACAAGGCCTTTGAAGTTCTCTTTGGCTTCTTTTATGGCTTCTAGTATTTGACTATTGGTTACTCCTGTTCCTGGGTTGCCTGTTAGGCATATGAGATCTAGGCCAAGGTCATTTGCTAATTTGTAGTTTTCTATGGATGCAATTCTACCTTTTGGTAGTTCTTCTCTACTTTGGGTCATTTCTGCATTAGTATCTACTGGCTCTAGGTTGACTCCTAGGGGTCTGGATGTTGCGCGTTTTAGCCATGCCAAGTGATTTGATGCTTCTTCTGGTACGCCGTTTATTGTTGGATTTTCTAGGTCTAAGGCATTTAGTAGTAGTATGTCTGCTCCAAAGGCTCTTTCTATTTCGGCATTTGTAAGTCCTCCGATATAGGGTTGGGCTGATACGACTGATTCTGATACTATTACCCTGCCTTCTGATGCTAGTATGGCTTGTTTTAGTTCCATAGGGCTAGCTTTGAGGTAATCTCCTCCCTGGTAGTTTAATAATCTTTTCATTTTCTTCTCCTTTTGATTTATAAAAAAATCAGTAAGCTATTGCCTACTGATTTTTTAGTTCTTATTTACCCAAAAGTTTTACAAATTCATCATACACTGCTTGAACTTGTGGTCCTATGATTACTTGGACTGCTTTTGGACCTGGTTTCATAATTCCTGCAACGCCAGCTTCTTTGATTTTATCGTCATTTACTTTTGCTGGATCATTTACTGTTAGACGTAGTCTTGTTGTACAATAGCTTGTTGTATCAATATTTTCTGCTCCGCCTAGACCTTGTAAAATTGTTTTTGCTGTATCAGTATATGATCCTTTTACTGTAGCTTGTTGTTCTTTTGCTTCTTGATCAGCTGTCTTATCATCTGAAGAAACCTGGCCACTATTTTGAGATTTTGAGCTTCTACCTGGAGTAGCTACATCCCATTTATCTATTAGAGCTCTAAATAATAAGTAATAGATTGCAAAGAATACTAGCCCCATTACAAGTAATATCCAAATTTTTTGTGCCATTGGGTTTTTTGCTGATAGCAGTAAGTCTATAAGTCCTGCTGAGAAACCAAATCCTGCGTATGCTTTTAGTTGTGCTGCCAAGAACACTGAAATACCTGTTAGTAGTGCGTGTACTAGGTAAAGTTGTGGTGCTACAAACATAAAGGCAAATTCTAGTGGTTCTGTTACACCTGTTAAGAATGATGCTAATGCACCTGCAATCATAAGAGCTTTAGTAGTTTTTTTGTTACTCTCATCAGCTCTTTGAGCTATAGCTAGGGCAGCACCTGGCAAACCAAACATCATTATTGGGAAGAATCCTGCTTGGTACATACCTGGATGATAGGTTGCTGTGATTGATTCTTGTACGTTATTTAAGAAATTTGGTATATCGTTGATATCAGCAAGTCCAAACCAGAATACTTGGTTTAGGGCATGGTGAAGTCCTGTTGGAATCAATAGTCTGTTAAAGAATCCATATAATCCAGCACCAAGAGCTCCCATTCCAGTTAGTGTTGTACCAAATTTTACTAGACCAGCATAAATGAATGGCCATAGGAAAATTAGAATTATTGATGCAATTAGAGCATATAGGGATGCCATAATTGGCACAAGTCTTCTTCCTGAGAAGAATGCCAAGAAGTCTGGAAGTTTTGTTGAGTGGAACCTATCGTAGGCTTTGCCGCCCAAGACCCCGGATATAATACCTATAAGTACGTTTTTGTTGTTGATGGCATCAAATGCTGCAACTCTAAATGGATCGCTTGCTGTCCATGCTTCGACGTCAATAGACTTAAGTTGGGCAACTGTTGCTGTTGATAGCATCTTTGATAAGGTTAAAAATGCTACAAGACCTGCAAGAGCACTTGCGCCATGATTTTCTTTGGCAATACCAAACGCTATACCTACTGCAAATAGTATGCCTAGATTATCTAAAACTGCTCCACCAGCAGATATGAAAAATGCTGCTATTGGCGAACCTGCACCCCAATCAACAGGGTCAATAAAATAACCAATACCCAAAAGAAGGGCTGCTAGAGGCATAACCGCAACTGGTTGCATTAGGGCTTGACCTAATCTTTGTAGTTTTTCTTTCATAACTACCTCCTCATAAAATATTAATAATGTTAAATAATTACCATTACTTCTCTATATTATCATACTTTGGACATTTTTTAAATAATTTATTTGACAAATTAGTGTACGCCCAGGAAAATATAATCCAAAAATTTCACTTTTAGTTTAAATAAAATCTCACCTAGCAAAAAAGTTACTAAGATTGCCATAACTGTTACTATGAGAGGACTTGCATCAACTATGCTTGCCAATAAGATATAGTTTAGTTTGTATGGGTAGATATAGGCAAAGGTCAAATACTTGCCAAAACTCCTTGTACCCACTGGAGAATCACCCTTTAAGATGATATATGTTAGGATGAAGAGAGAGAAATATATGCCCAGGTAGAAATTCTTGGTGTAAACTAAGTATACCTCCCCAACAAATAGGATAATTGCCAAAGGATAGAGGAATTTGTTTATTGATTTGGCTGGATTGATCCTAGTTGCCAAAACATAGAAAGCAAAGTAGACCAAGAGGTCCTTGTAGTAAAAGTCAAAGGGAATGTAGGTAGTATTGTGCATAGCAAGGTAGAGTAAGAGGCCCAAAGCTGCTATAATACTTGTAATATTGGTCCCAAAGACCCTAGATAGGACAAGTTCTATGATAAAAAATACAAAAACTACAAAAATCACATCAAAGAAATTTACAATCAGATACTGGATGTCTGTCAATAGATACTTATCGACTGTAAGTTTAAAGCCCTTGGTGTAAAATATAATGAAAGTTCCATATACTATGAGAGGTAGGGCCATCAATAATACTTTTTTGCTATCAGCAAAGGAAATATTATAGGCCAGATAGGCAATGATATAGCAATTGATGAGCATTGTAAGCACATTTATATTCACTTTTATTTGATTTGCAAAAAATGGCGCAAGATATGATACTAGCAAAAGCAATAGGGCAAGGCCATCTGCAAGCTTGATTTTATATGTATTCATATGATAATGATATCACGATTTTAAAAATTAGGCTATTTCTTATGGTATAATTAAAATTAGCGAGGGATTTATGGCAAGAAATTATAGTGCAAATCGCAGAAGAAGTCACACTCCACCAAGAAGGAGAAGAATGTCTGTATTACCATATATGCTATTGGCAATATTAATACTAGTTATTTTTTCTGCAATTTATTATTTTATAAATTTTAATGTAAATAAGAATGTTGAAAAATTGGAAAAGGCTATCAAGACCTATGATGTCACATATCTGGAGAATAATACAGATCGTTTGCCAATTATCTTGGATGTCCTAAGAAAGTCATACTCTGATGATTCGGTCAAACAAGAAGAATTTTATGATGGCAACTTCTCAAATCTAGACCTTGAAGTAATAGAGGTGACCAACAAGTCAAAGGGCAAAGAGGTAAGGCTCAATGTCAAAAATGTCAACTACATAGATATATATGATAGTGTTGAGGGAGATGAGGATCAAACCGTAGTCCACAACAATTATGTCAAAAAACTCCTTACCCCAAGTAAGGACAGGACTGTCATGGAAGCCAATATATTTTTGGAAAGAACTATCAAAGGCTATAGGGTCTACGAAACTAGAGAATTTATAAACGCAATCCTCGGTGGAGCCCTTGAATACGCTGATGATATACCAAAAGTAGAAGATGCGACAGATAAGGATGATACTAGCAAGGGAAATTAGTTTTTCCTTAAAAGAAAGGAAGTCCCATGCTAAAAGACAACTTTTCTATAGAACAAACTAGAAAGACACTAAAAAAGACCAATCCAGTTTTAACCGTAGTAATTTTATTTTTGCTAATGCAAATACCAGGGGTCATATTCGCACCCCTGTTTTCCTATGTTTTTTTAGGGAATGATAATTCAGATTATTTTCTGCTCTTTAACTTGTTTTTGACCATATTTGTAGCTATACTAGGATATCTATTTGCAAAAAAATACCAAAAGAGAAACAAGGAGAGCCTGGGCCTTGTAAATAATTCCAAGAGTTATATCAAAGGATTATTATTAGGCCTTTTTATGATACTTACAGTAGTTTTGCTATTAAAGATATCAGGATTCGCTACTTTTACCATAAATATCTCCCAAGTATCCTGGCCGATTTTTGTGCTCTTTATCCTAGGCTGGGCCATCCAAGGTTTTGAAGAAGAGTTAATCACAAGGTCAATTTTGATGAATTATTTCGCTGTAAACAATGGAGTGATTGGCGGAATCATAATAAATAGTCTGATTTTTGCCATCTTACACTTGGGTAATCCAGCCTTTGGCATCTTGCCTTTTGTAAATATATTGCTAATAGGAATAGTATTTTCATTGCTATTTTACATATCAGATGACATATTTTTGCCAGCAGCAGCCCACAGCTTTTGGAACTTTGCCCAGGGAAATATCTTTGGCATCGAAGTAAGCGGCATGGATGAAATTAACAACACTCTTTTAAAAACAAAACTAATGGGAAATGACCTTATAAGCGGCGGAGCCTTTGGCTTTGAAGGGTCTATTTTTGTGACTATTGTTGAGATAATAGTGATTTTGCTACTTATCAAAGAAATAAAATATAAAAATTTGTATAAAAAAGAAAAAGAAAATAAATGAAAAATTGGACAATACAGAGTATTACATATGGAGGGTAAACTAAAATAAGTGGACTACTTTTAGTTTATTATTTACTAATATGTATTTTTCGTTGTTTATTCTTGTTAAACCTATTTTCCCAATGTTCTAGTATAGTGTTGTAGACATATTCTCCTTGATTTTTAGCAATTTCTAGAGATTTTTTTATATATTTTTCATATGAAAGATCTAAGTCTTCCAGTATCAAAGCTTTCGTATAAAGCATTACTGGAGAAGTATAGGATTTAGGATTAGAACTAAATGATTTATTTATATATTCCAAAGCCTTATCTTTTACACCCAGTATATAGTAATCAATAGCCATATTATGGAAAACTAGATAATTTATGTTATTGTCAGTAGAATTGGATTCTTCTATAAATTTATATATATTGATCCTATCTTCTGGTCTTTCTAAAATTTGAGCATAGTTCATCAAAACTCTATAATCAATATAATCATAATAATTATTATTAAGATTATCAAAATCAAATTTCCCACCAATATTTAAAGCTTCAAGAATTAATTTTTTCCTAATATAATTATCTTTTTCTTCTATACTTTTTAAGAATAGGATTAGCTTATTAGCCTTAGTTTTGATAACTTTTCTTTTAGACTTTTCTAAGATTTCAGTCAACTTATCAATTTCTTCAGTCACTGCAGATCCATTAATTCTATCTTTTTTATTTATAGAATCTATAATGTTATCAATTTCGTTAGAATCTCCATAGAAAATATCAAAATAACACTCGATAAGGTCAACTTTATATATGTCTGATAAAATATCAAGCTTATCAAAATCATAGGAATCTCTTCCATTCTCCATTCTAGATATGGTATTAATGTTAATATAGCTTGTTTCAGATATGTGTTCCTGACTAAATCCTTTTTTTAATCTAATATCTTTTAAAGTTTTAGCAAATAATAATTTTTTATCATTCATAATTCCAACTCCTAACTTATAATTATATCATATTTATTGATAATAGTGTATATTAAATTTTGATATGGTAAATCCTTAAAGGATTTGATAACATATACTTAATAAAATATGGATATTTTATAGTGGTTGAGAAAACATAATATTTTAGTTTACTAGATATGGGATATAATGAATATGTAATTGATGATTTAAACAAGGAGATAATATTTAATAGAAACTATGATAATTTATCAGACTTTTTCAATTATTTGAAAGATTGTCATATAAAAGAGTGTTCTAATTGTTGGATAAAAGATATTTGTAGCGAATGCCCAGCTTCTTTACTAATTTATAATAAAGATAATCTATTAAAAAAATGTAAGATAAGAAGAAAGCAAAAAGAACATATTATTGTGGATTTAATAAAAAGTGGTGAGATTTATTAATGAAAGAGTACATATTAAAAAATAAGAAGAATTTAATTTTATCAGTAATATTTGGAATTTTTGAAGTATATTTTATATATTTGTTCACAATAAATAGTGCTAAGCTAGTGAATATATTTGTTGGAAAAGAGATTACTAGTCCTAAGGGTATTGTAATAAGAGCTTTAGTTTATGTTATTACAGCTTGTTTTTGTTTTTATATATCTGAAAAAAACTCTAATGCTTTTACAAAAAATATATGCATAGATTTAAGACATGACTATATCGATGGACTCTTTTTATCTAAGACTTCATCATTTTATAGGAAAAATAAGGGTGATTTTTTAGCGGATGTTGACCAAAATGTAGATCAGTTAAGGCTAGATTATTTGTCAACTCTTCCTAATGCACTTACTGGAATAGGAAGAAGTATTGTTTATATAGTTGGATTATATAGGATACATCCGTACATATTATTATCTACTTTGCTTTTTGTTATTTTGCCAGGAATAGTAAGTTCTAAGTTTTCTAAATACATATCAAAACTTCAAGTATCAAGGTCAAATAAATATTCTAAATACATAGATACGCTAAATGAACTATTGGATGGATATCTTCTTATAAAGCAATCAAATAATAAGGAATATTTTTTACATAAATTTGACAAGAATAATTTGGACTTACTTGGAGCAAGAAATAAACTTAATATTACAAATTCAATGTTGTATGAGATATTGTTTGTTCTAAACCTCCTATCTTATTTATTAATAATATACATCGGTAGCATTTTGGTTAAGAATAATTTTATAGAACTTTCAGATTTACTAGCATCTTTAACTTTGGTATCAATTTCAACCAATGCCATGGCAGAGGCCTTTAGGAATTTAGCTCAAATTTTATCTACTAGGAAAATTAAGGATATGGTAATGGAAAATATACAAAGTGAAACTAAGCCCATAAAAATAGAAAAATTTCCTATGCTTGATATAGAAATTAGAGATTTGTCTTTCTCTTATGGAGATAATAAGATATTTAAGAATTTAGATTTAAATATTGAAGAAAATAAATCCTATGCTATAATAGGAAAATCTGGGTCAGGAAAGTCAACACTAGGCAAAATTTTAATGAAAATAAATGATGATTATTTGGGAGAAATTAGTTTTAAAAATGGAGACTTTAAATCTTTTAGAGAAAGTGAAATATATTCATTAATTTATTATATACCACAAAATTCAATTGTATTTATGGACAGTTTGGTAAAAAATATTGCTATGGGAGATAGGGATTTTGATTTAGAAAAAATTGAAGAAATTATAAAAAAAGTTGACCTTAGCTATGTATACCAAAGCAAAAAAGACACCATACTAGAAAATGATAGCTTATCAGGTGGAGAAAAGAAGAAATTAGAGCTGGCCAGAGCTCTTTATAGTAAGGCTCAAGTGATAATATTTGATGAACCTACAAGTGGACTTGACCCTAGAAGCGCCAGTACTATAGAAAAACTTATTAGACAGCTAGATCAGATAACTCGAATAGTAATTACCCATAATCATGATGAAGATTATCTTGAGACTTTTGATAAGGTTGTAAATATTGAAGATTATAAGTAAGCATAAAAAATATGGGTTGTTGCAATTATAAAATTATATTTTTTTTATTCTGCAACATCCATTTTAAGATTTGTTTTATCTTAATATGTAGCTAATATTATTCTCTATTATATGCCCTATTTACAGATAACTTAAGATAATATTGTAGATTTATTCTCTATGAATTTTTGTGATCTTAAGGGATTTTTATATATTTTTCATACAAAAGACCTAAATCCTAAAGCCATGGAAGATGCAGACGAAAAAGTAGCGGTAATAGAATCGAGGGTCTTTGGCTTTGAAGGATCGATTTTTGTGACTCTTGTTGAAATAGTAGTGATTGTTATCTTATTTATAATTATAAAGAGAAGAGATTCATAGGTGGTTTATCCACCTTATTTTTTTGAAATTATTAATGCAATAATGGGTAATTGATTATTAGAAAAAGAAGGAGGGATTTATGCTTCATGATAACTACTCTATAAGAGAAACCAAACGAGTGATGAAAGATCGCAACCCCATAGTTACTGTTCTCTTGCTTTTTGTTTTTATGCAATTGCCTATGTTAATTGTGGGCATTATTGCAGGCCTAATAATTGTTGGCTCTAACCCGACCATGTCAGAAAATCCACAAGCTATAATGACTTATTTAGATACTATAGATGGTGATTATAGATTGCTGGGTATGCTCTTTGCTACTATCTTGGTCAGTATTTCTGTTTATATTTTTGCAAAGAAATACCAAAAAAGAAACAAAGAGTCCCTAGGGTTGACTAATGCAAATAAATTCAAGAATTATCTTAAGGGACTATTGATAGGCCTAGGGATGATTGGAGTCGTTGTTCTTATATTAAAAATAATGGGACTAGTTGAAATCAATTCGAATATAGCCAATGTTTCACCCGTGTTTTATATACTTATAATAATCGGCTGGATTTTCCAAGGTTTTGAAGAAGAACTTGTCACAAGATCTATCTTGATGAATTATTTTGCAGCAAAATATAGACCTTTAGTTGGTATTATAGCAAATTCTTTGATATTTTCTTTGCTACACTTGGCTAATGATTCATTTAGCATCTTGCCTGCTATTAATATTTTTATAGTTGGTGTCCTATTTTCCCTATTATTCTATGTGTCAGATGACATAATGCTTTCTGCTTCTGCCCATAGTTTTTGGAATTTTGCCCAAGGCAATATTTTTGGTATTTCAGTAAGTGGCATGACCAATAGCAAAAATACTATTTTCATCTCTAAGTTATTAGGAAATCCAAGTTTAACTGGTGGAGCATTTGGCATTGAAGGAGGCTTGGCAACTACGATAGTTTTGACTATAGTAACTATCTATCTAATCAAAAAATCCAAAGAGAAGTCATTAGTCTACAGCAGATATTACAAGCAGAATCAAGAAGAAAATTCTTCAGAAATAATAAAATAGACAAAATAATTTATAAAAAATCGAATATATCAAAAACAAAAAGGAGTCTTGTTTTTTACAAGAACTCCTTATTTTTTTATTCCAAGTTTGATAGACCAGATTTTTTGATTAAGTGAATCATTAGTGAAAGTATTACAGCTATTACTGATGATAAAACCATGCCTGATAGCTCTATTGATCCAAATTGGATGGTTAAGCCAGAAAGGCCTGCTATAAATATCACGCTGGTTAAGATTAGATTGTCAGATTTAGAATAGTCGACTTTTTGGTCTACCAATAATCTAATGCCACTTGTACCAATCATTCCATAAAGCAAGAAAGTTACTCCACCTATGACATTGCCAGGAATGGTTGATATTAGTGCAGAAAGAGGTCCTATGAAGGCCATAAGTATTGATATAATCGCAGCTCCTCCAATGACTTTCACTGAATAAACTCCGGTGATTGCCATAACTCCTATGTTTTCCCCATAAGTTGTTGTAGGAACTCCACCTATTAGCCCAGAGATGGTAGTTGAAAAGTTATCTGCAAATATTGACCTATGAAGACCAGGATCCTTAATCAAATCTTGGCCAATGATGTTGCTTGTTACAACTTGGTGGCTGATATGCTCTGCTGCAATAACCAATAAGACTGGCAGCATGGCAAATATGGCCTCAGGAGAGAATTTTGCTAGCTGGAAAGTTGGGATAGTAAAAATTTGTGCTTCTCTAACTGGTGTAAGGTCAACTTGGCCATTGAAATAGGCTACTATGTAGCCGACAATAATTGCAATCAATATTGGTATAGTTGACAAGAATCCCTTAAACATAATAGATCCAAGTATAGCAGTAAGAAGAGTTACCAAAAACACAAGCCAATCGGTCGCTGCTACTGTATCAGTCATAATATTTGCTCCAATTGATCCACCAGAAATTGTATTTCCGGCAAGTTCAAAACCAATTAGTGCAACGACAGCACCCATGGCAGCTGGTGGCAAAACTATATCAATCCAATCAGTCCCCTTTTTGTAGATTATATAGGAAAGCAAACAGCCGAGAAGTCCTACAGCTACAAAGGCGCCCTGAGCGTATTCAAAACCCTGGGAATTGATAATGGCAATTCCTGGTGCAAGAAAAGCGAAAGAAGACCCTAGGTAGGCAGGAGCTTTTCCCTTAGTAATCAATATAAATAATAGCGTTCCGATTCCATTCATCAAAAGTACAATCCCAGGATTAATCCCAAATAATATTGGAACCAAAACTGATGCTCCAAACATAGCAAAGGTATGTTGGAGAGCAAGAGGGACTAGTAATTTTGCTGGTACATCCTCATTTACCTTATAAATTTTTTTCTTTTGCATATGACCTCCATATTTTATCTCAAATCTTCGATATTTTATAACAGCAGGGAAAATTTGTCAAATTTTTTTAAAAACTTTACAAAGTAAAAATTTGCGATAAAATACTAATAATTTAATAGGAAAGGAAAGATGAACTATGACAGAAAAAAAACAAGGCAAGAAAAATTCTCTTGCAAGAAACATCTTTATTGCACTGGTATTATCCATTATCGTGGGCTTGCTAATGCAAAGTCAGGCTGAATTTTTATCTACATATATTAAGCCATTTGGAGATATTTTTCTTAAGCTACTCAAATTTATTGTTACTCCTATTGTTTTGTTTTCTATTATCGGCGGAATAATTTCCATGAAAGACATCAAGAAGGTTGGTGAAGTTGGTGGATTTACAGTTATTTACTATTTCTTAACCACAGCTTGTGCCATTGTTATCGGTCTAAGCTTGGCAAATATTTTTAAGAAATTTTTCCCGGTTATTTCAACTAGTGATTTAACTTTTGAAATGACAAATGAAGTTTCAATCATGGACACAATAGTAAATATTTTCCCAAGTAACTTCATAGCACCTATGGTTGAAAACAATATGTTACAAATCATAGTGATGAGTTTGATTATTGGATTTTCAATACTTATGTTGGAAAAAACCAAACAAGAAAAAGCTATTGAGACTATAGAAATCCTTAACGATATCTTTATGAAGGCTATGGGACTAATCCTAAGACTTTCACCAATTGGTGTATTTTGCTTGCTAGCACCAGTTATAGCAGAAAATGGTCCAGTAATTATAGGATCTCTTGCATCAGTACTTCTAGTAGCCTACCTTGCTTATGTACTTCACGCTTTGATAGTATATTCATTTACCATCAAAACCTTGGGTGGCCTAAGTCCAATTGAATTTTTCAAGGGCATGTCTTCAGCCATGATATTTGCTTTTTCATCAGCATCATCAATGGGAACTTTGCCAATAAATATGAAATGCTGCGAAGAACTTGGAGCAGACCATGATGTGACAGCCTTTGTACTTCCACTTGGTGCAACAATAAATATGGACGGAACAGCCATATATCAAGGTGTTTGTGCAGTATTTATAGCAGCTTGCTATGGCATAGATTTAACACTTGGCCAGATGATTACAATTGTAATCACTTCAACACTCGCATCAATAGGTACAGCAGGAGTTCCAGGATCAGGAATGATTATGCTTGCCATGGTTTTACAATCAGTTGGCCTTCCAGTAGAAGGAATTGCCCTAGTAGCAGGAGTTGATAGAATATTTGATATGGGTAGAACAGTACTAAACATCACAGGAGATGCATCAGCAGCTATCATCAACTCAAATAGACTAAGAAAAAAGGGTAAAATTGCATAAAAAAAGAATCCACAATGGGATTCTATTATCGGGGCTTTTGCAAGTGCAAGGGCCCTTATTTTATTGGAGCAGTTTCCTTTATTGTTTTTACTGAATGTTCCCATTTAGCTTTTTCTTTTTCATCTAGTTTTAGGTGGAAATCGCGGATTACTCCATTTCTTCCAACTACGGCAGGGTGTCCTATGTAGCAACCATCAACTGGTGAATATGAAGAAACTGCAAGTATTGTTTTGGCATCTTTAAATATTGTCTCTACTACTATTGCTGTAGCATTTGCTATACCGTAAGATGTGTATCCCTTAGCCTTGATTGTCTCAAAAGCTTTCATTCTGGTTGATTCTTCTATATCTTCAATAGTCTTTTGGTCCAAAAGATTTGTTATTGGTTCATTTGCTATATAAACATTTGACCAAGCTACAAATTGGCTGTTGCCATGTTCGCCTATGACATAACCGTCTATGGAATTTGGGTCTAGGTCTACAAATTTTGCTACAGCATTTTTCATCCTTGCTGTATCAAGGATTGTTCCTGTTCCTATGACTCTCTCGCGAGGGATCTCGGTTAGTTTTTGCATATATTCTGCTATTACATCACAAGGATTTGTGATAGATACTATAATTCCATCAAATTTTGATTTTTTAATTACAGGCGCCCACTCTTCTACGCAAGTTTTGGTATATTTGAATTCTTCTAAGCGGTCAGAATGTTTTTGCAAGATGCTAATATCACCAGGTGCAAAAATTATAATATCACTATCATCTAGGTCGCTTGGTTTTCCTGCTATTAAATTTACATTTCCATCGCGTTTGACCATGCCATCAGATAAGTCGTTTACTTCTGCTTGAGCGAGTCCTTCTTTTTTGTCAAATAGGGCAAGGCTATCGCAAAGTTGTCTTTCTATCAAAGTATAGGCAACTGTCGCCCCAACATTTCCTAAGCCAATTAGAGAAATTTTTTTCATTATCCACCTCTTATTAATTTATTCAATACTAAGTGAAAAAAAGAGCCGTAACGCCAGGCTCTTTTTAGTGCACTCTTACTAATTATATTTTAATATCCTGGTTTGCCAAGTAATTTAAACATTTGTGCCTTATATTCTTCTACTCCTGGTTGGTTAAATGGATTAACTCCAAGCATATAGCCTGAAACACCAACTGCTATTTCAAAGAAATAATATAGCTTGCCTATGGATTTGGCGCTAACTTCATCTAGGATTATACGAATATTTGGTACATTTCCGCCTACATGGGCAATTGTAGTACCTTCCATGGCTTGTTTGTTGACATAATTCATTGTTTTGCCAGCTAAGAAGTTTAGTCCATCTAGGTTGTCTGCTGTTTCTTTGATTTTTATATCTTTTTTGGCGTTTTCAATTTCAATTACAGTTTCAAATAGGTTTCTCTTACCATCTTGGATCATTTGTCCAAGTGAGTGGAGGTCTGTGGAGTTATTTACAGATACTGGGAAGATTCCCTTGCCATCTTTACCTTCAGATTCTCCGAATAATTGTTTCCACCATTCTGCAATATACTGTAATTTTGGTTCGTAGTTTACAAAGACTTCTATATCTTTGCCATCTTCATATAACATATTTCTAACAGCTGCATACTTGATAGCTTCATTTTCAAAATCTTCTTTTGTATAAACTTCGCGTCCTTCTGCAAAGCCTGCCATAAATTCGTCTATATCTATGCCACAAGCTGCAAGTGGTAATAATCCTACTGCTGAGATTACAGAAAAACGACCGCCTATATCATCTGGCACTACAAAAGTTTGGTAGCCTTCAGAACTTGCTAAGTCTTTCAATGCTCCCTTTTCCTTATCTGTTGTAGCATAAATTCTGCCCTTAGCCTCTTCTTTGCCATATTTTTCCTCAAGAGCTTCTTTTAAGAACCTAAAAGCAATAGCAGGTTCTGTTGTTGTACCTGATTTTGAAATAACATTTACAGAAAAGTCCTTATCTTTTAGGTAATCAAGCAAATCAGCCATGTATTCGCCAGAAATATTGTTGCCAGCGTAGATGATTTTAAACTTTCTATCAGAGTTAAAATACCTATCCAAGGCAAATTCAGTAGCCTTGATACCTAGGTAGGAACCACCAATACCAACAGAAACCAAAACTTGGCTGTCATCTTGGATTTTTGCTGCTGCTTTTTTGATTCTCTCAAATTCTTCTTTGTCATAATTGATTGGTCTATCAATCCATCCCAAAAAGTCATTGCCTTCACCTGATCCATCCATAAGAGTCTTAAAGGCATCCATGGCTTTTTCTTCATAATTGTTGATATTTTTTGAGTCAACATTTGTAAAATCTAATCTCATCATAGCCTCCTTCATAACTACTTATTTTATACCCAAACTTTGGTAAATAGCTAGTTATAGGGGAAAGTTTTGGAGAAAATGTTATCTTTTAATTTAACAAATGACCCTTAATGGACATAGAATCTTTGAAATCAGCAAAAGAAAACCACTTTCAGAATGTGAAAAGGTTTCACTTATTAATTGACAAAAGACTGGTTGTTTTCTATAATAAGCTTACGACATACTATATTAAGGAGGAAGGTATGAAAAATATTAAGATGACACTGCTTGCTGTAATAGCAGCATTTACATTTGCGGCTTGTGGAAATAATTCCACAGATACAAAGCCAGAAGGTACAAAAACTGAAGATCAAGCAGCTACAGAAACTACTGATGATGCTAACGAAGATCAAGAAGCTACAGATGAAGAAAAATCTGAAGATACAAGCGAAAAGGCTACAGGAGATAAAGATTTTGCAGGCAAAACCTTGACACTTGCTGGTCTTGACGGAGGTTATGGTACAGCTGGTTGGGAAAAAGTTATAGCTAACTTTGAAGAGATGACTGGTGCAAAAGTAGAATATAGATTTGAGAAAAACATCTACGATACAATCAGACCAGAAATCCAAGCAGGTAACGCTCCTGACGTAATTTATAACTCACTTGGCCAACAAACAGCTTTAACAGAAACTATGCTTAAAGAAGACATGGTAATGGAAATTACAGATTTATTGGATAAGACTGTTCCTGGGGAAGACCTTGCTGTTAAAGATAAAATTGGTGAAGGTTTTGTAAACAACTCTATTACAAATCCAAATGGTGATGACAAAATGTATCTTGCTCCAATATTCTATGCTCCAACAGGACTTTGGTATAACAAAGCTCTATTTACAGAAAGTGGCGGAGAATATGAGCTTCCAGAAACAATGGAAGATTTCTTAGCTTTAGGAGAAAAAGCAAAAGAAGATGGAACAAGCCTTTTTACTTACCCAATTTCAGGCTATCTTGACACATTTACCTTTGCCTTAATGTATGAAATCGGAGGTCAAGAATTATTTGACAAATTAACAAATTATGATGTTGAAGCTTGGAAAAACGAGGCAACACCATTATTTGAGACAGTTGGCAAGATCGTAGACAAAGATAATCTAAACCCAAACACAGTAGCTCAAGCTAACAAAGAAGGATTTACTCAAAACCAACTTTCAGTAATGAAAAATGAATCATTATTTATGCCAAATGGTACATGGGTAGTTGAAGAGATGGAAGATGCAGAAGGTGTAGCAGACGGATTTGAATGGGGATTCATGCCACTACCATCTATAGATGGATCTGACAGATATGCATTCTCTTGGATTGAACAAATCTTTGTATCAAAAGATGCAAAAGAACCAGAACTTGCTAAAGAATTCTTAGCTTACCTATATTCTGATGAAGCAACAAAAGCATTTATCGAAAACGGTGGCGCAGTACAACCTATCAAAGATGTTGAAAGCTTGATTACAGATGAAAATCAAAAATTATTCTATTCAATCTATGCTAATGGTGCAAAACCAGCAGTAGGAGGATGGGCAGCTGCTCCAGCAGTTGAAGGTGTAGATCTAAAGGCAATCTTCCTAAACTCTGTTGACTCAGTGGCAAATGGAGATATGACTATTGAAGAATGGCAAAACAGCGTTGTAGATGCTGTCCAAAGAATATCAGATGCTATTGAAGCTAGCAAATAATTTTTTAATAAGAAAAAATAGAGGGTGGCGTTAGCTACCCTTTTTATGCCTTAGGAGTTATTATGAAAAACAGCAAACAAAAGAGAAAGTTTATACTTTTAGGACTAATACCAGCTTTCTTCCTATATATAGTCTTTATAGTTTATCCAACTCTAAATGTTTTTAAGGAAAGTTTATATAAAACTGGTGGCCTCTCCGGTAAAAAAGAATTTGTTGGATTGAGCAATTTCAAAATTTTAATTAAAGATCCAAACTTTATAAGATCTTTTCAGAATACGATTTTCCTCATAGTAGTAGTTACAATAGTGACTATGTTTATGGCAATTGTTTTCGCTTCTATACTATCTAGAGAGAAATTCAAGGGACAAAATTTCTTTAGAGTTATATTTTATATTCCAAATATCCTATCTATCGCCGTTGTAGCATCAATCTTTGCTGCGATTTACGGAATGGATCAAGGACTTATCAATGGTTTTATGCAGTTGGTAAAATCTGGCAACCATACTAATACTCCATTTTTGGGGGATAGGTTATATGTGGTCTACTCTATAGCAGGCGCTATAATTTGGCAGGCTATTGGATATTATATGGTAATGTATATGTCAACTATGAGCCAAATCCCAGAGCACTTATACGAAGCTGCCAAGATAGATGGAGCAGGTAGGATCAAACAGTTTTTTGATATAACTCTTCCACTTAGTTGGCAGACAGTTAGAACCACTCTTACCTTTTATGTTATTAGCAATATTAACATTGCCTTTCAAATTATAAAAGCTTTGACAGGCGGTGGACCAAACGGCGCAAGCCTTACACTATTAAACTATCAATTTGAACAAGCTTACACTAACTCAGCCTATGGTTATGGTCTTGCAATTGGTGTAGTTGTATTCTTGTTTTCATTTTTGCTTACAGCTATTATTAGCCGTATTACAAAAAGAGATATTATGCAGTACTAGGAGGATATAATGCGCGAACAATCAAAATTATTTAAGGTATTTATATATCTTTGCCTAATACTCCTAGCTCTATCAATAATTATCCCGGTGGTCTGGGTTTTCATGGCATCTATTAAATCAAACCCAGAGTTTTATGGGAACCCTTGGGCCTTGCCAAAAGGAGTATATTTAGAAAACTTTGTTGAAGCTTGGCAAGCAGCTAATATGGGTGATTACTTCCTAAATTCTGTTATAGTTACAAGTCTTGCTCTAATATTGTTGCTTCTTATAGCAACACCTTGTGCCTATATTTTGGCCAGGATGGATTTTAAGGGTAAAAAATTTCTAACTACACTTATGAAAGCGGGACTTTTTGTAAACCTATCTTATATAGTAATACCAATATTTTTAATGCTCAGAAATTGGAACACAGGACTATCTGGGACATTTATACCAAGTGGATTTTTCCTAAACAACAGATTTATTCTTGCTTTGATTTATGCAGCAAATGCCATACCATTTACAGTTTACCTACTATCAAACTTCTTCAGCTCCATTAGCAAATCATATGAAGAAGCAGCCTATATTGATGGAGCAACTTATCACAGAACTATGGTGGACATTATGATTCCAATGGCAAAGCCTGCAGTTATAACAGTTATTTTGTTTAATTTTTTAAGTTTTTGGAATGAGTATATACTCGCTCTAACCTTGATGACAGACCCTAACAAAAGGACCTTGCCAGTTGGACTAATAAACCTCCAACAAGCAGCTCGTGGAGCAGCTAATTATGGTAGACTTTATGCAGGTCTTGTTATTGTAATGATACCAACACTAATTATATATATATTAGTTCAAAAACAACTTACCGAAGGAATGATGGTAGGAGGAGACAAAGGATGACAGATAAAAAAAGAGGAAGACTTACACTACCTAGTGAAGAAAACTTCTTTGATGAAACTAATGAACTTCTACAAAGGCTTGGGGCAGATGCATTAAGAGATTCTGATGGTACCAAATTGCCAGATGAAATCAAAGACTTAGATGCGGAAATTTACACAACATATTTTGTAGCCCGTGACCTAAATGACTTTGCAAATGCCAACTTAGATGAAGTAACCAGATTTTATCTAACAAGTAAATTTATAACTGCAACAGAAAATAAATCTACAATTGACCTATTAGATGGCTATTATAAGGAACAAATTGATGTTGACTCAACACACGATCCAAAAAAATGGTGGGAAGTTGTAAATAGAACAACAGGTCAAGTAGTAGAGACTGATAAGTGGGAATATGATAGTGATAGTAAGTCAGTAAGAATAATAACAGATCCATTTAATGTCTACTCAGTATCATTTTTAGCACTTGGTATTTGGGATCCAACTCAAATGTATAACCACATAACAAATGATTGGGGAGATTCGGTTGCCCACCACATTCCAGTTGATGCTAGATATGATGATACTTTTAAATACATGAAAGATAGTCTAGAAAAATGGCTGGAAGATAATCCAAAAACAGATGTAGTAAGATTTACAACATTTTTCTACCACTTTACCCTAGTTTTTAATGATAAGGCTAAGGAAAAATACGTAGACTGGTTTGGATATTCAAATACAGTAAGTCCAAAAGCTATAGAAGAATTTGAAAAAGAATATGGATACAGACTACGCCCAGAAGTTTTTGTTGATGAAGGATACTATAATTCAACTTTTAGAATACCATCAAAAGAGTTCCTAGATTATATGGAATTCCAACAAAAATTCGTAAGTCAAAGAGCAAAAGAAATTGTTGATTTAGTTCACTCCCATGGCAAAAAAGCAATAATGTTTTTAGGTGATAACTGGATTGGAACAGAGCCTTATGGAAAATACTTCAAATATATTGGCCTAGATGGAGTTGTTGGATCAGTAGGAGATGGACTAACGCTTAGACTTATATCAAATATTGATACTCCAATGACAGAAGGAAGATTCTTGCCATACTTCTTCCCAGATACCTTCTATGAAGGAAATGACCCAACTATTGAAGCTGTTGATAACTGGACTAAGGCAAGACGTGCTTTGATTAGAAAACCACTTGATAGGATAGGATATGGTGGATACTTATCGCTAGCTTATAAATTCCCGGACTTTATCGACTACATGGAAGAATTGGTAAATGAATACCGCGGCCTTTATGATATAGTAAGTCAAAGCAAACCATACGCATCTGCAAAAGTTGCTATCCTAAACTCTTGGGGATCGCTCAGGACTTGGGGGGCATATATAGTAGCTCACGGTCTATGGTCAAAACTATCATATTCATACATGGGTATTTTGGAATCTCTGTCTGGGATGGATATGGATGTCAAATTTATCTCATTTGAAGACGTAAAAGAGGGCATAGATTCAGATATTGATGTAATAATAAATGCTGGTGACGCTTACACTGCATTTTCTGGTGGAGAAAACTTCCTAGACCCACAAGTAGTGGCAAATATTAGAGAGTTTGTCTACAATGGTGGAGGATTTATAGGTGTTGGTGAACCAAGCGCCTACCAGGCAAATGGGAGATTCTTCCAACTTGCAGACATACTAGGTGTAGATGTTGAAAAAGGTTTCTCTCAAGGTCACAAAAAATATTTCACAGATCTTACAGAAAGTCACTTTATAACTGAAGATGTAAAATCTAACCTAGAACTTGGTGAAATCAAGGCAAATGTTTATGCCATCAGTGAAGATACAGACATTCTAGCCTTTAATAACCACGAAGTTTACATGGCAGCTAATGAATACGGCAAAGGAAGAAGTTTTTATGTAGTAGGCTTGCCATATTCATTCCAAAATACTAGAATTTTAAAAAGGGCAATTCACTATGTAGCTCACAAAGAAGATTCTCTAAAGAAATATTACGCGGAGGATGATCGACTTGAAGTTGCAGCATTTGAAGACATAGGAAAATATTGCCTAATCAACAATTCACTTGAAGATGTGAGGTCAAAAGTTTACGATAAAGATGGAAATGAAAGAGAAATAAGTATTAAAGCAGGACAACTTATTTGGATTGAGGATTAGCAATGGATTATTATAAAAAAGAAAAGATTAATAACTGTATACTTTTTGTTATATTTGTAGTTGGAATTATCTTGCAATTTGTCGGACATTCTAGGGTGGGATATCCTGCTCTTGGCCTACAATTCATTTCCCTTTTTATGCTACTTTTAGTACTTTTCATCTACAACAAAAGTCATCAGTAAGGAGTCGCAATGGCAGGATTAACTTTTAAACATATTTACAAAATATATGACGGCAATGTCACAGCTGTCGAAGATTTCAATCTGGAAATCAAGGACGAAGAATTTATAGTATTTGTAGGCCCATCTGGTTGTGGTAAATCTACAACCCTTAGAATGGTAGCAGGCCTTGAGGATATATCAAAAGGTGAGCTATATATTGGCGATAAACTAGTAAATAATATCGAACCAAAAGATAGGGATATTGCTATGGTTTTCCAAAACTATGCCCTGTATCCACAAATGACTGTTAGGGAAAATATGTCCTATGCCCTAAAGATAGCCAAAGTTCCAAAAGACCACATAGACCAAAAGGTGAATCAAGTAGCAGCTGTTTTGGGACTTGAAGAATACCTAGACCGTAAACCAGCAGCCCTATCAGGCGGTCAAAGACAAAGAGTTGCTCTTGGACGTGCTATAGTCCGTGACCCACAAGTCTTCCTCATGGATGAGCCATTATCAAACCTTGATGCTAAGCTTCGTGTACAAACAAGGGCGGAAATAACAAGACTTCACGAACAGCTTGATACTACCTTCATCTACGTTACCCACGACCAAACAGAAGCTATGACCATGGCTGACAGGATCGTAATTATGAATGATGGTAAAATACAACAAGTTGATACACCAGAAAATGTATATCAACACCCAAAAAATCTATTTGTAGCAAGCTTTATAGGTTCTCCACAAATGAATCTAATATCAGCTACAATTTCTGAAGAGACTGATGGATTTTATGCAAATACAGAAGCTTACAAGTTTAAAATCTCATATGATAAGGGTAAGGCACTAAAAGAAAAAGATTGGATAGGCAAAGAACTAATGCTTGGTATTAGACCAGAGCATATCTACGATTCTTATAGAAAAACAGATTCTATAATCCAAGCTGAAGTTACTTTCCTTGAGCTGCTAGGTTCATCTCAATTTGTATATATGAACGTTGGAGCTGACCAAATGCTTGCCACCTTAAATATGGACACCCAAGTTCATAAGGGAGATAAAATCGAGCTTTACCTAGATAAAGATAAGATGAATTTCTTTGATATTAAAAGCCAAGAAAATATACTTTTTGACTTAAACTGAAAGGACTTATATGACACGAGTATTATTGACAGGTGGGGCAGGCTACATTGGTAGCCACACGGCTGTAGAACTTTTAGAAAGTGGATATGATGTTGTAGTCTATGATAATCTTGTAAACTCATCGAAGATTGCTCTTGATAGGGTTGAAGAGATTACTGGTAAAAAACTTACTTTTTATGAGGCTGATATTCTAGATACAGAATTTCTAAAAGAAGTTTTGGGTAAAGAAAAAATTGATGTAGTTATCCACTTTGCAGCGCTTAAAGCTGTTGGCGAATCAGTCAAAAAACCACTCAAATATTATCACAACAACCTAACAGGCACCCTAAGCCTACTTGAAGCTATGGAAGAAGTTGGAGTCAAGAACATTATCTTCTCATCATCAGCTACAGTTTATGGCGATCCAGAGACCACACCAATTACTGAAGACTTTCCAAAAGGCACTTGTACAAATCCATACGGCTGGTCCAAGTCCTTTATGGAACAAATTATGACTGACCTAAATACGGCAGATCCAGACTTTAAAGTAGTTTTGCTAAGATACTTTAACCCTATAGGGGCTCACAAATCTGGGCTTATTGGAGAAGACCCACAAGGAATTCCAAACAACCTTTTGCCATATATATCACAAGTTGCAGTTGGCAAACTACCACACTTACATGTTTACGGTGATGACTATGACACCCACGATGGGACTGGAGTCAGGGACTATATCCACGTAGTAGATTTGGCCAAGGGCCATGTACTGGCAGTCGACAAGATAGATGAGCTTGGCGGAGTAAGTATTTTCAATCTTGCTACAGGTAATGGTTACTCAGTTTTAGATGTTCTCCACGCTTTTGAAAAAGCATGTGGCAAAGAAATTCCATACCAAATTGAGGCCAGAAGAGAGGGCGATATAGATAAGTCTTATGCAGATGCGACCAAGGCCAAGGAAGTACTAGGATGGGTTGCAGCAAATGGTATAGATCAAATGTGCCAAGATGCATGGAAGTGGCAAAAAATGAATCCAAATGGATACGAAGCGGAGGAGAAATGAAGACAACATTAGTAGTATTAGCAGCAGGAATTGGCAGCAGATATGGCGCAGGCATCAAGCAACTGGCAAAAATGGATAATAATGGCTATACAATCATTGATTATTCTATATTTGATGCCAAAGAAGCTGGCTTTGACAAGGTTGTATTTATCATAAGAGATGAAATAGAAAAAGACTTTAAGGAAATAATTGGAGATAGGATTTCTGATATTATGGAAGTTGAATATGCTTATCAAAGGCCAGAACTTCCAGGTGGATTCAAAAATCCAGAAGGTAGAACCAAGCCATGGGGTACAGTTCAAGCCTTAATTCCTACCAGAGAATTTGTCAATGAACCATTTTTAGTAATCAATGCTGACGATTATTATGGCAAGAAAGTTTTCAAAGACTTGCATGACTTCCTAGTAGATCCAGCAAATGCTGACAAAGATAAATTGCAAATAGCCATGGCAGGCTACAAGCTAAAAAACACTCTATCAGACAATGGAACAGTAACCCGTGGAGTTTCTGTAGGAGATGAGAACAATAAACTAGTAAAAATCCTAGAAACCCATGAAATAAAACTAGAAGAAGATGGTTCTCTTTCAAGCAAGGAAAATCTCGATTCTGACTTACTTAACCTAGAAAGTCTAGTTTCAATGAATATGTGGGCAAGTTACCCAGAATTTATCGACCTATGTGAAGAATACTTTGAGAAATATCTAGAAAGAAATAAAGACAATCTAGATAAAGCAGAATATGTCTTGCCAGAAATGATAGGTGAATTCATAAAAGAACACAAGGCAGAGATCACAATCCTTCCAACCAATGACAAGTGGATAGGTATAACCTACAAAGAAGACTTAGAGCCAGCCCAAGAAGCCTTCAAAGAAATGTTTGCAAATGGGGAATACCCAACAGATATTTGGTCAAAATAATATGAAAAAGAACATTGTATATATCATAGCTGATCAATTGAGATATGATTTCATCAACATCAACGGCAATGAATATATAGGCACGCCAAATTTAAATATGATGGCAAGTGAGGGATATAACTTTACCAATGCCTACACAGCGGTATCCTCATGTATATCTGCAAGAGCTGCCATTCACACCGGACTTTCCCAAGAAAGTCACAAGAGAGTAGGCTATGAAGATGGTGTGAAATGGGACTATGAAAATATGTTGGCAGAAGTTTTTTCTAAAAACGGCTATCACACCCAATGTGTAGGCAAGATGCACGTATATCCAACAAGAAGTCTCTGTGGATTTAACAATATTATTTTGCACGATGGATATTTGCACCATAGCCGCAAGACCAGTGGAATTTATGGGGAAAATTTTGAGCAAACTGACGATTATCTATATTGGCTAAAAAATGAATTTGGTATGGAAGCTGACCTAATAGATTCGGGTATATCCTGCAATTCTTGGGATGCCCGTGCCTTTAGCTTACCAGAATATGCCCATCCAACCAATTGGGTAACCAGCCAGGCTATAGATTTTTTAAGAAGGCGTGACCCGGAGAAACCATTTTTCTTAAACATATCCTATGTAGCTCCCCACTCACCACTTACTCCACCAAGCTATTATTTTGATAAATACAAAGACAAGGAAGTTTTGCCTATAATCCACAGCGATTGGGATTTATTTAATGACAAAAATTACAACATCAATGCTATTTATGGAGATATAGGCGAAGAGAAAATCAAAAATGCGAAAAGAGCCTATAGCGGCTTAGTAGAACAAATTGATCATCAAGTAGGAAGATTTTTAATGAAACTTGGAGAATACAATCTATTAGAAGACACTATCATAGTCTTTGGATCAGACCACGGAGATATGATAGGAGACCACAATTTCCTAAGAAAATCTGTTCCATACCAAGGATCAATCCACATACCACTAATAGTATATGACCCAGGTAAAAACTTGGGAGAAAATGAGGTTAGCAATCTTGATGAAATAGTAGAGCTAAGAGATATAATGCCAAGCTTACTAGACTTCTGCGACCTAGAAATACCAGAAAGTGTAGAAGGAAAATCAGTAAAAGATTTAATCAAAGGCACAAAAGAAAGTCAGAGAGACTACCTTCACGGCGAACACGCTTATGGAGACCTATCAAACCACTACATCCTTGATAAGAATTACAAGTACATTTGGTACAGCCAAAGTGGCAGAGAACAACTTTTTGATATGAAAAATGATCCAAAAGAGCTCAATGATCTTATGGAAGATTCTACAAAAGATGGATTAATAAAAGATTACAGAAATAAGCTAATCAAAGAGCTAAAAAACAGACCAGAAGGTTACGTGAAGGATGGTAAGCTTATAGTCGGATGTGAGATTAAAAATACTTTGTAGTAAGAAGGCGCGAGAGCGTCTTTTTTAGTAAAAACATTAGAAAAATTTAAGAAAATAAAAAATGTATAAAAAATAATTTGACACGCATTTGGAAAAGGTTTACCATGGATATAAGTTCAAATTTTGTTCTTAAAATATATTTTTAAGGGGAGTAAGAATATTATGAAAAAATCGAAGAAAATGCCAGTTAAACTTCTATCAGCTGTAATTGGTTTGGGTGTTTTGACTTCTATTCCTTTGGAAAAATCTTTTGCAGAAGACTTATCTGAAGAAAAACTTGAGTTAATTGCAACAGAAGATGAAATAAATGAGGAAAGCTTAGCTTATGAAATTTCCGATAATAAATTAGAAGAAATGGATGAAGAATTAATTGATAAAAACGAAGAATACGATACCATAGTCACCGAAACTAGTCAAATAAAACAGAGTCCAAAAGTGCTTGCTGAAAACAAAGAAGATGAAGAAGTAGATATTGAAAAAATAACAGATGAGCAAATTAATAAAATTTTTGATAGTCTAACTTTCTTATCAGCTGAGGAGAAGAAATCTTACATTGAGCTGATAAGAGGATATATTAAAGAAGAAAACTTTGCAAAGGCAAAAGCTGAAATAAAAAATGCCAAAGATCGCAATCAAGAACTGGCAGATTTAGAAGCTTATGAAAAGACCATCCCAGCATATAGAGAGAATATTGAAGATGAAGAAGCCTCCTATACTGTAATCAAATCTGATGAAATGAAAGTGAAAATTGATAGTAAATTTCCTCGTGTAAAAGAATATAAGATTGGAGATAAGACTCTGCCTGGTGAAGAAAATTTTATTGATAAATTATTTATTAATAATATTGAAGTCAGGCCAGATGTAAAATCAACCAAAGAGGCTCCAAATTCTATTATGTATCAAATGAAAGCAAAAGATGAAGAGAATCTAATCGATGCTGAAATTGATGTTAGACTAAGTATTATAAATAAAATTTTAGATTTTTCTGTGATACGTGTTCAAAATAATAACAATATTAAGGGTGGAGAGATAATAGATGATCCTAGACTATTGCTTCAAACAATAGATTTTAGAGGAAATAACTTGGTCTCTATATCTTCCAAAGCAAAAGAGCCTAAGTTTGACGGCGCACAAATGAATAACAACGTTAGATTAAAAGGTGATACTCATATAGATTTAACAAAAGAAGTAGATAATTGGGATAGAGAAAATACAGGATATATGTATGGTTTTGTATCTGATGAAAAGCTAGCAGCTGGTGTTTGGTCTAATTCTCAATATGATAAAAAAGCTCGTGGCAAAGGCTCATATACAAGATTAAAGGCAAACAAGCAAGAAATTGCAGATAATACCTATATTGGAATCGCGCCAAATGCTTTTTATTATCAAAGAGCTTATGAGATGAAGGATGATAAGGGCAAAGCTATTGGCAAGTATAAGGTATATGACAAAAGAACATGGTATGAATTGCCTCGTGCAAAAGTAATTTTAACCACCGATAGAAATGACGATGAAAAAATCGACTGGCAAGATGGGGCTATAGCTTACAGGGAGATAATGAATAATCCTATGGGATCTGATTATGTAAAAGATTTAGTAGCTCAGAGGATTTCGATGAACTTCGGTTCTCAGGCTCAAAACCCATTTTTAATGACTTTAGATAATCTTAAAAAAGTTTACCTACATACAGATGGACTAGGCCAGATGATCTTGCTAAAAGGATATGGATCTGAAGGACACGACTCAGGGCACTTAAACTATGCTGATATAGGTAAGAGAATGGGAGGCCCAAAGGATATGAAATATCTCCTAGAACATGGGCTAGACTATGGAGCTAGAATGGGTATTCATGTAAATGCTTCTGAGACCTATCCAGAAAGTAAGTATTTTAATCCTGAAAGACTTAGAAAAGATGGTGATGGTGAGTTTAAGTACGGATGGAACTGGATTGATCAAGCTATACTTATAGATTCTAAATATGATTTATCCGACAAAAGATATAATAGGTTCAATGATTTGCATAAGGTATTAGATACAGATGCCCTTGATTTTGTATATATAGATGTTTGGGGACAATATGAAGATGATAGAGCTTGGGAAACTCATGTTATTTCTCGTGAAGTGATGGATAATGGTTGGAGACCAGGATTTGAATGGGGATATGCAGGAGAATATGATTCTACCTTCCAACATTGGGCTGCCGATTTAACGTATGGTGGGTACAAAAATAAGGGCATTAACTCCGAAATCACACGTTTTATCAGAAATCATCAAAAAGATTCATGGGTAGGAAATTTCCCGGATTATGGAGGAGCGGCTGTAAATCCATTACTTGGTGGTTACGATATGAAAGATTTTGAAGGCTGGCAAGGACGAAGCAACTACAATGACTTTATCCAGACAATCTATAAAACAAATCTACCTTCAAAATTCATTCAACATTTTGAAGTATATAATTGGGAGAATGGAAAAGCTGTAAAGATGACATCTGAAGATGGAGATTACACATGGACACCTGAAATGTATATAAGACTGGTTGGAGATGCTGGAAATCTTGAGATTAAAAGGCTATCAAATGATATAGAAAGTCCTCTATACCAACAAAGAGAGATGTACTTAAACGGCAGAAAAATTTATAATGGAGATGGTTCATATCTTATCCCTTGGTACAACGATATGAATGGTAATAAACTTGCTAAGGAAGAAGAAAAGATGTATTTCTACAATCCAGTTGGTGGAATAATAACATTTGAAATGCCAGAAGATTGGTCGGGAAATGTTTATGTTTATAGATTAACAGACCTAGGCCGTGTAGAAGAGAAAGAATATGAGATTAAAGATGGCAAATTAAGTCTAAATAGTAATGAAAATACTCCATATGTAGTTTACAGAATTAGAAAAGAACAATCTGATGAACAAACAAAAAATATTACTTGGTCAGATGGCATGAGTATTTATGACACAGGCTTTAATAGTGGCAATCTTGATCATTGGAATATCAAAGGTGACAATGATAAAATAAAAATCGAGAGAAGTCAAGCAGATAACCCAATGCTTATGATAAATGGCAATGAGACGAAAGTAAATCTTAGCCAAAAAATAAAAGGACTAAAGGCGAATACATCATATGCACTATATCTTGGAGTAGACAACAGGTCAGATGCTAAGGCAAGTATTTCAGTAAATACCGGCTATAATACAGTATCAAATTATACAAGAAAATCCATAGCTAGAAACTATGTTCAAGCCTACGAGCACAACACAAAAGAGAAAAACGCAACTGTAGATAATACAAGCTACTTCCAAAATATGTATGTTTTCTTTACAACAGGGGAAAATGTAGATGATGTTACCCTAAGTATAGAAAGAGATGCTGGGGATGAGGCGACATATTTTGATGGGCTAAGAATAGTAGAAAATGATAGCAAACTTTTTGCTGGAAATAGTGAAACAAACTATGATAAATTCTTCTACAATGACTTTGAAAATCAAGTTCAAGGAATATTTCCTTTTGTAATTGGCAGTGTAGAAGGAGTAACTGACAATAGAACTCACTTATCAGAAAAGCACACACCATACACACAAAGGGGGTGGAATGGCAAGGTAATAAGCGATGTTATAGGTGGTAAATGGTCATTAAAGACAAATGGGCTTGTAAAACGTGGTGATTTGCTATATCAAACAATACCGCAAAACTACAGATTTGAACACGGTAAAATTTATGATATTTATTTCAACTATGAGGCTGGATCCGATGGAACATATGCATTTATAATTGGAAGTGGTGATTGGTCAAATGAAGAAAATCGCAAAAATGCAAAAATTTATCCATTAGAAAATTCATGGGAAGGTTCATCTAGAGCAAAAATTGCTAAATTCACTCTAGAAGGAAACGAAGCTGAAGACTTATGGATAGGTATACTTTCAACAGATAAGCCTGCAGATACAAAAGATGATAAAGATGCAAAGGCAACATTTAAAGGATATTCTGATTTTATATTAGATAATATATTGATAAAACAAATAGGAATAAATCTTAATATTGAAAAATATCGATTAGAGATGGAAGCTGCAAAATATTTGTTAGAAAAATTTCCAAATACGGTATTTCCTGTAAGAGATAAGCTAAGCGATATAGCTCTAGGCTATAATACTAATGAAAATTTAGTTTAAATATTTTTAAATTAAGTCCCAAGGCAAACTTATCTTGGGACTTAATTTATTTACTAAATATTTAAAAATCAAGGTTTCATACCGTATATGTTTGACAACGTTATCAAATATATCTATAATAAAAGTTGATATTAATGGTTATAGGAGGATGTATGCTTGATAATATAGCGCAAGTTTCTCTTGTTCTTTTAGCTTTTTTAGCTATTTTTTTTGTAATTATGCAAATTGTAAGTTCAAGAAATATGAAAAAATCTAGAGAGAATATGAGAATTTTACAAGAAAGTTTAAAGCCGGGGGTAAGGATTATGCTTTTGGGAGGTATTTATGGAACTCTTGTTAAGCTTAACAAAGATACGGCTATTGTAAAGATTGCCGAAAATGTTGAGATTAAGGTAGATCGTTCTTCTATTCAATCCGTTATTAAATAACTTTATAAGGAGGTTTTTATGCCAAATATTGTACTAACCAGAATTGATAACCGTCTCTTGCATGGTCAAGTAGCAACTCAATGGACTAAGGCAATTGGAGCCAATCTAATTTTGGTGGCTAATGATGAAGTGGCTTCTAACAAAATGAGACAAGGTCTTATGGATATGGCGGCTCCTACAGGTGTTGCTACTAGGTATTGGACAATCCAAAAAACTATAGATACTATCCACAAGGCTGCCGATAGACAACACATATTTATAATTTGTGAAAGCCCAGAGGATGTCTTAAAGCTTGTAGAAGGTGGAGTTCCTATTGATAAGGTAAATATCGGAAATATGCACATGGCAGCTGGCAAACGTCAAGTGGCTGGAACTGTCGCAGTTGACGATAAAGATGTTGATGCTTTCAGGGCTTTGAGGAATCATGGTGTAGAACTTGAGATTAGAAAAGTTCCTACTGAATCAAAAGATAATATAGAAAAATTATTTTCATAGCTTTTTAGGAGATTTATATGCACTTTAATGCTTTACAAATTATTTTGATATTTTTGGTAACGTTTATTGCTGCTATCGACCAATTCTCTTTTTTAGAATCCCTATACCAACCTATAGTTATGGGCCCTATTATAGGAGCAATTCTAGGAGATTTACACACGGGTCTAATCGTAGGAGCAACTTACCAACTTATGACGATTGGTAATATGCCAGTAGGTGGAGCTCAACCACCAAATGCTGTTATAGGTGGCATAATGTCAGTTATTTTTGCAATTACTTCAGGACTTGAACCGAATGCGGCTGTTGCTGCAGCTATTCCATTTGCACTTTTAGGTCAATATGGTGTAACTTTACTTTTTACAGCTATGGCTCCTGTCATGGCAAAAGCTGACCAATACGCTGCTGATGCAAACCCACGTGGCATAGAAAAAATCAACTACGGAGCTATGGCCGCTCTTGGAGCAATCTTTGGTATCATAGTTGTGCTATTTTTCCTAGCTGGATCCGCCTTTGGAACCCAACTTGTCAACAAAATACCTGATACATTTATGCACGGATTATCTGTAGCAGGTGGAATGATGAAATATGTAGGCTTTGCAGTACTGCTAAGACTAATGATAAGCCGCGACCTATGGGGATTCTTCCTTGCAGGCTTTGCCTTTGCAGTAATTATCATGGCTAACCCTGATCTAAGTGGAGCTGCACTACTATTAATTTCATTAATTGGTTTTGCAATTGCATTTTGGGATTATCAAATCCATACAAAACTTAAACAAGTTCAAGCTACTGGCGTAAGTGAAGGAGATTATGAAGATGGAATCTAATCAATTATATGAATATCAAGATAAAAATCCAGCACCTGCTCTTGATAAAAAAACATTAAACAAGATGGTTTGGAGATCACTATTCCTACAAGCTTCCTTCAACTACGAAAGGATGCAAGCTGCAGGTTGGTTGTATTCAATCCTACCAGGCCTAGAAAAAATCCATACAAACGACGAAGATTTATCTAGGTCAATGACTCACAATCTAGAGTTTTTCAATACTCACCCATTCTTGGTGACATTTGTAATGGGAATTATCCTATCCCTTGAACAAAACAAGGTCGAAATTCCAACAATAAGAGCGGTTAGAGTTGCCGCAATGGGACCATTGGGAGGTATAGGAGATGCCTTATTCTGGTTTACACTTGTACCAATATCAGCTGGGATAGCGTCAAACTTAGCTCTTCAAGGATCTATAGCAGGACCTATACTATTTTTAGTAATATTTAACGTATTCCAATTTATTATCCGTTTCTGGCTAATGAACTGGTCATACAAAATGGGTTCTGAAGCGATTGATATCTTTACAGCTAATGCCAAAGAATTTACAAGAGCTGCATCAATCCTAGGTGTAATAGTAGTAGGAGCCCTAATTTCTGTATACGGTGGAACAACACTTGCCCTAGAAGTTCCTAATGGAACTACTAACGAAGTAAGAGAAGTTCAAACGGTAGTTAAAAACGAATCTATAAAAGATTACGAAGAGTTCCTTTATGCAAAAGATGATGGTGGAAATTACACTGATCAATTGCAAGATGGTGCTCAAATATTAGATTTAGGAAATGGAGAAAGCCAACTTAAATTTAACACATATGAAGAGGTACCAGTAACTGTAAATATTCAGAAAGTACTTGATGGTATAATTCCAAGCCTGGTTCCACTTGCATTAACCCTACTTCTATATTTCTTCCTATCCAAAAAAGGATGGAAACCAATCAATTGTATACTATTCCTATTGATATTAGGAGTTGTAGGCGCATATATAGGTTTATTCTAATGAACGGCGTTATATTAACAAGTCATGGAAATTTTGCATCAGGACTATATTCGACAATAAAAATGATAGCTGGAGAATTTGAAAACATTAGGATAGTAGAATTTCATGAAGGCGATAAATTAGAAGACTTAGACCAACAATTAGTAGAAGCATATGATAGTCTAGATTATGAGAATACAGTAGTATTAACAGATTTAGCGGGTGGAACACCATTTAATAGGTCGGTAATGAGCTTATCAAATAAAGAACACATCGAATTTTTGGCAGGAGCAAACTTTGCCATGGTTTACCAAGCACTAAGCTCAGAAACTAAAAATCTAGACGAATATATACAAGAAATCCTAGATACAAGCAGAGAGTCGATTACAAAATTTGACTTGCAAGACAATACATCAGAAGAAGATGATGATTTAGAAGGAATCTAGAATAAAAAGGCAAACCTAGTTAGGATAAATTAATCTTAACTAGGTTTTTATTTACCCTTTTACTGTTAACCGCCTTAACAATTAAACTTTTAATAATAAATATTTAGGTGTATGATAACTTTGAGGTGCAATATGAAAAGAGATATATATGAGGAAGAAATATTAGACAATTGGGCTAGTTTTGATGATTCTAAAGAGGAAACAGATAGGAAATATGAAAAGCTTAGCATGCTTTTGGATCCAATGTATGATTTTGTTCTAGCATTTTCAAACTATTATAATACAAGAAGAAATTATGGCATAGGTCCAGATCTTACCATGATTGAAGTTCACATTCTAACACAGATAGCTGACAATCCAGGTATCACAGTGACAGAGCTTGCAGAAATATGGCATAGATCCACTTCGGCTATATCACAAACGGTTAGAAAGTTGATGAAACAAGATTTAGTTTATAGGGAAAATTCTAAAGAAAATGGTAAGATTTTTAATCTTTATACAAGTGAATTTGGAAATGAATTAGCCCTAAGTCATAAGAAATATGACAATATAGATATATTAAAAACAAGAAAGAAACTTTTAAACGAATTTTCAGTAGAAGAGTTGCTTGCCTTTGATAATGTGTGCAAGGCCTATACAGACATTCTCTGGAATCATACAAAATAGAATAAATATACACTTAAAAATAGCTGGAGAATAGGAAGAAATTCATATTCTTATTGCTATTTTTTTTGTTTAGAGATATAATATGAACAAGATAGTTAAGATGCTTAACTATTTAATATATTAACAAGTTTATTAGAAGGAGGAATTATGAAATACGATTTTGATAAAAAAGTTGACAGAACAGGAACAAATGCCGCAAAATTGATAGGTTACAAGAGTTATATTTTCCATGCTGACGATACCATGGAATTACCATTTAAAGATGATGAATTTATACATTTATGGGTAGCAGACATGGAATTTGCTTGTGCACCAGAAATACTGGATGCTATCAGAGCTAGGCTTGATAGACAAATATTGGGTTACACAGTAAATTCAGATTCAAGATTATATGATGCATTGAACACCTGGTGCAAAGAGAGATACGACTTTGAATTTAAAAGAGAGGAATTAGTATTATCTGCGGGTGTAGTGCCAGCAATAGTTAGACTGATTAGTTACATTGTAAAAGATAACGATAAGGTACTATTCAACACACCAGCTTACGGTCAATTTGCAAATGCATGCCGAATAAACCAAAAAGAGTATATAACAAGTGATTTGATAAAAGATGAAGATGGGAAATATACTATAGATTTTGAAGATATGGATAAAAAGATGGCCCAAGCTGACGTACCTTTGTTCATACTTTGCAATCCTCATAACCCAACAGGTAGATCATGGAGTGAGGAAGAATTAGAAAAAATGGCAGAGTTGATTAAAAAACATGATATGTGGGTTATATCAGATGAAATTCACTGTGATTTAAGAAGAGCAGATGCTCCAAAGCATATTCCTCTAGGAAAAGTAATGCCAGATTATGATAAATTAATTACATGTATGGCAGCAAGCAAATCATTTAACATAGCAGGTTTATCTGAATCATCAATCATAATCAGAAATGAAAAGTTGAGAAAACAATGGCTAATTTATAGCGATGGTCTAGTAAACCCACTAAGTCATGAAGGAACTATAGCAGCTTACACAAAGGGAGCTGATTGGCTTAAAGAATGTAATGAATATTTAGATGGAAACTTTGAATTAGTTAATACCTATTTAAAAGAAGAATTGCCTGAAATAATAATAACACCATCAGAAACTACATATCTAGCATGGGTAGACTTCTCAAACTATTTTGAAGAAAATGAAAAAGTAGAACTATTCTTTGCTACAAAATCGGGAGTTCTAATAGAAGCAGATAAAGCATTTGTAGATAACGCTAATAGAATGGTAAGAATAAATATAGCTTGTCCAAGAGACTATTTAAAAGAGGGTCTTGAAAGAATGGTCGATTCAATAAAAAATAAACATGACGAACCATTTTTGGGTCTAACATCTAATACTAAGCTATAATTAATGAGGAAAATATGAAAGAAAAAGTTACTTATGAATCTTCAAATGACAAAGAAGTTGTAAAAAAAGAAGAAAGGAACCTAGGTTTATTAAATGTATTTAATTTAGGATTTGGTGGTGCAATAGGATCAGGAATATTTGTCTTGCTTGGTCTTGCTATAGGGGCTACTGGTAAATCAATTATAATATCAGTTTTACTAGGAATAGTTGTGATGACTTTGGCTTATTTTTTCAATATTCTTCTTGCATCTATGTTTATGCTACCAGGAGGAGACTATGCACAAAAGGCTATAGCTATGAATCCATTTTTCACAGGTCTAAGCGCTTATATTACAGTAATAAGTGGATTGGCTGTATCAATGTATTCGCTAGCTGCAGTTGATTATGCATCGATTGTATTTCCAGTCTTGGGAGAATATAGTAAGCTTGCATCTGTATTAATAGTTGTAATTCTATTTGCATTTAGTTACAAAGGTTCAAAATTTGCATCTAATATCAATAGTGTAATGACATTTGTTTTGCTTTTGTCTATATTGATTTTTATCGTAAAAGGACTTCCAAAGGTTCAATCTGGATATTTTTCAGATCCTAATTTTTATTTAAACGGGAAATCTGGTTTGATTCAAGCTATGGTTCTTATGGGATGGGCTTGTCAAGGCACAACTATGGGACCTGTGGCTGTACAAGCTGTTACAAAAGATTCTAAAAAAACAGTTCCAAAAGCTATTGGGCTAGTTGCTTTAGCTATAGCGGTTGTTTATGGATTAATGTCAATTGTTGCATCTGGGGTTTTGCCTATATCTGAAGTAGGTGGACAAAACCTTTCTATAGTGGCTAATGAAATCTTTAGTAGACCTGTATTTGTAATATTCATTATTGGAGGAGCAGTTTTTGCAATATTAACATCAATGATGTCTCTGATAACATGTCAAAGATACCCTATGTTAAATATAGCCAGAGATGGTTGGCTCCCTTCAGTATTTACCAAAACTAATGACGAAGAGTATCCATATGTAATATATATGCTATATTTTGTAATCAGCTTATTGCCAATTTTCTTTAATGTAGATCTTGGAGCTATAGTATCTATGGTAATGATACCAGCAATGATACTAAACACTTATATGAACTTTGCGTGTATAAGAATAATTGATGAAAATCCCGAGCAATGGGAAAAATCATCAATGAGAACTAATACAGGATTTATGAAATTTTTATGCATACTTGCATCACTATGTGCTGCTTTTGTAGGCTTCCAACTATTTAGAAACCTAAAAACAAATGAAATGATTGTAATGCTAGTCATACTACTAGTAATATCATCACTTTCAATATTTAATATCAAGACAGGGAGAGTTAGTAAAGAACAGCTTGATTTAAGAAAGAAAAAAATACTTGAAGAAGCATATGCAAATGAAGAGTATTTGTAAAATTATGAGTGGTAGGATATTCTTATTATCCTACTACTTTTCATTTATAAAAAGTTATAATAGTCAGGCAATTGATTTTGATAATCATTATATATGATGTTAAAGAATTTGGTTTAATATTTGACAATTTGAATTATAAATCCTATAATTGTAGTAGACATAGAAACGAAATAATTTTAAAAGGAGTTTACATATGACAGAATTAAAGGGAACAAAAACAGCTCAAAACCTTATTACTTCTTTTGTTGGTGAATGCCAAGCTAACATGAGATATACATATGCAGCAAAAACTGCTAAAAAAGAAGGTTATGTTCAAATTTCTCGTATTTTCGAAGAAACAGCAATGAATGAAAGAGAACACGCTGCAAGATTCTACAAATTCCTAAAAGAAGAATACAAACTTGAAAATATCGAACTTAACGAAGAATATACAAGCTGGCCAGTAATTTGGCATGATACAGCAACAAACCTACAAGGTGCTATCGATGGAGAAAATGACGAAGCAGAACATATGTATCCATCATTTGCAGACGTTGCTGAAGAAGAAGGCTTCCCAGAAATAGCTAGAGCATATAGACACATTGCAAAAGCTGAAGAAGCTCACAGAAATAGATATCAAAAATTAAAAGACAATATAGACGAAGGTAAAGTATTCAAGAAAGACGAAAAAGTTGTTTGGATGTGCGGTAACTGTGGTTATCTAATCGAAGCTTACGAAGCTCCAAAGATTTGCCCAGCATGTGCTCACGGCCAAGAATACTTCGAAGTAGCTAGATTTAACTATTAATATTAAAAGAGCAGGGATAAAATCCTTGCTCTATTTTTTTGCCTATTTATAAAAAGATTGAAAGTAAAAGTACTTTCATATTAATTGATTACTCAAAGAAGTATAATATAAGCAAAAAGTGATGAAAGGATAAGAAATGAAAGTAATAGTATCAAAAGATTATGACGAAATGAGCAAAAAAGCTGCTGATCTTATCGTCAATATGTTGATTGACAAACCTCAGGCAAAATTTGGTTTTGCTACTGGATCTACACCAATAGGTCTATATGAAAACCTAGCTAAGGCTGAAAAAGAGGGCGAGATTTCCTTCAAATATTCAAAAAGTGTAAACCTAGACGAATATATTGGCATTGACAAGGAAAATGACCAATCTTATCAATACTTTATGAACGAGAACTTATTTAACAAAGTAAGTTTCAAAGAAGGTACAACTCACTTGCCATATGCACCAGAAGCAGATGAGAAATATGCCAAGGAATATGACAAACTCCTAGACGAATTCGGCCAAAGAGATGTACAAATCCTAGGCCTTGGACCAAACGGTCACCTAGCATTTAACGAACCAGCAGAAAAACTAAACCAAAGAACATCTATCATCAAGCTATCAGATGAAACAATCAAAGCAAATTCAAGATTCTTTGAAAGTGAAGAAGATGTTCCAAAATATGCTATATCAATGGGTATGGCAGACGTATTTAATGCAAAAATGTTAGTTGTTCTTGCAAGTGGTAAAAATAAACACGAAGTAGTAAAGAGAATCATAGAAGAAGATACAATTTATCCAGAATTCCCAGCAAGCTTCCTACACCTACACCCAAATGTATATTTGTTTGTTGATGAAGATGCTTACCAAGGCTAAAATATAGAAAATTTCGGCATGATATTTTTCATGTCGATTTTTTTTAATTGACAAATAAATTTGTCAAATATATAATAATGACAAAGATACTTGTCAAAGATAAGGAGGATTGATTGAAATTAGTTAATAATCTTTCCAAATTGAGAAAGGAAAAAGGAATTAATCAAACAGATTTAGGAAGGATGGTGGGAGTATCAAGGCAGACCATAAGTCTTATAGAAAGAGGGGATTACAATCCTTCTGTAATGGTTGCTCTGAGTCTTGCTAAAGTTTTTGCTGTGAGTGTTGAGGATATTTTTACTTTGGAGGAAGAAGATGAATAAGAAAAAATTTACTTTATTGATAGTAGCCGGCCTTTTAGTGGGTGCATTTTCTGGAATGTTATTTGAAAATATAGGCCTAACAGAATTGGGAGAAGGTATTAAAATTTTCCTAATCAAAAATGTGTTTACTGTAGTTATTTCAGTTATGATAGTTAGCATATTAATTTCATATGTATTTTATAGGAAATCTAAGATAGTTATAGAAAAAGGACTTGAGGGCGAAGATCCAATACCTACTAAGTATACTAATATAAGCTTGATGGTAAGAGATATAAGTATATTTATAATCTTTGGTCTAGGGTCTATGTGGGGCATGTCAATGGGTGTCTATTCTCCAGAATCTTGGATTAATCTAAGAGAAACAGTGATTCTCATAGCTTCTCTCATAGTTTATATAATCCTAATATCAGTGATTTTTCAAAAAAATTATGAGCTTATCCAAAAGATAGAGCCAAATAGAAAAACAGATACCCTTGATTTTAAATTTAATAAGAAATTTATAGAAGAATCTGACGAGATGAAAAAAAGCGAGTATTACCAAAAAGGCTACAAGGGATACCAAGCTATAATACTTGCAAATTTCGTAATGCTAGTAGTCTTAGCTGGAATATCTTTTTATACAGATGTAGGAATCCTAGCTCCACTTCTCATAGCTATTTCTTCTATAATAGGAATAATTGCAAGCAAATAATTATTCCTTAGATTTTAAAGCCCCTTATTAACCATGTGATAATGGAATAATAAGGGGGGGTATTTTTTAGTATTCTTGTCCTACTTTGCGTGGTTCTCTTATGGTGGAAACTACCTTTAGAACTAGAGTCGTAAGTACTAGAACAACCATAGTTGGTAGAAGCCATGATAGGCCTTCTTCGTATAGAGGTAGGGATTTTACTAGGTCTGTGAGAACTAATATATTTACTTTAAATGTTTTGTTTAAAACTTCTATAAGTGGTAGAACTACTGATACTAGGGCGCTTGTTAGATAAGCTTCTCTAGGATAGTTTACATAATCGTGGCTTATGCCCATTACTATTAGAACTAATGCAACTGGATATATTATTTGTAGGACTGGCACTGAGAATTCCAATAGTTTATTTAGACCAAAGTTTGCCATTATAAATGAGAATAGAGTCCAGACGAAGACCCATCCCCTGTAGGATAGTTTGTGGTTAAATAATTCTTCAAAATATTCGCCGCCACTAGTTATGAGGCCTACACAAGTTGTAAGGCAGGCTAGGGAAAATATTGATGCTAGTAAGACTAGTCCGAAGTTACCAAGGACAAGTTTTACTGATTCGCTTAGGACTTGGGCCCCATTTGCAAGCCCTGGGAACCTGGCCGATCCTATCATACCTATACTTGCAAGCATGGCATATACTACAAACAATACTAGGCCCGCAAGAAGTCCAGCCTTTATCTCATATTTGCTTATTTCTTTTTCATCTGTTACTCCAAATCGTCTGATAGCCATAGCTATTACAAAGCCAAAGTTTAAGGCAGCTACAGCGTCCATAGTATCATAACCTGCCAAAAAGCCTTTGGTAATAGGAGCTTTTAAGTAATCACCAGTAGGAGTGGCTATATTTTTGCTCATAGTAATGACTTTTACAAACATTATAGTTATCAGTATTAGGAGGGTTGGTGTAAGGAACTTGCCAACTCTTCTAACAAGTTTATTTGGCTTTAGGCATATTGCTAAAGCTACGGCAAAAAATACTAGGGTATATAAAAATCTTGCAAAGCTTAGGCTCATAGTATCTGGAATGTATGGAGCTATGGCCATTTCAAATGGCACAGATCCAGCTCTAGGTATACCTAAACCAGGACCTATAGATAAGTATATAGCAGTAGTAAATACAACTGAGAATGCCGGACTTACCCTAGCGGCTAAATTGTTCAAACCATTAGTTTTGCCTACAACTATGGACCCTAAGACAGGGAAAATAACAGCAGTAACGCAAAAAGCTAATAGTGAAATATAAGTAGCAGAACCTGCTTGATTTCCTAAAAGAGGTGGGAAAATTAAGTTTCCAGCTCCAAAAAACAATCCAAACAGCATTATGCTTACTTGTAAAAACTGACTTCTCGATAATTTTTTCATAATATCCTCCAAAAATTTTTTAATACAATATTTATCCAATAAAAAAACGCCCTATGTCTACATAGACAAAGGACGAAAAAATCCGCGTTACCACCTTAATTCTTATACAAAAATAAGCGCTCAAGCATCTAACAATGCCGGGTTTTGATAACGCCAACCATGGCGACACTTCTTACTGATTTCAGAAATGCAAAAGAAAAATGATTTTCGAACTTACTTCTAAGATTGGATCTCACCAAACTCCAACTCTCTGTGCTTATAGATAAGCCTACTCTTTTTTTCGTAATTTTTATAAATAATTATTGTTGGATACATTATAAGGCTTTAAAATTTATTTGTCAAAAAAACTTTTTAATTTAAATTGATAGCAATAAAAAGAACTCTCAAAATAAATACTTTGAGAGTCCTATAGATTAAATTAGATTGTTTAATTATAAGTCTAGGAATATATTTGGGTATGGTATTTTACCATTCAGCTATTGTACCGTCGTAATTCTTCCAACTAGGGTTAGTCCAATGTAAGCCTTCTTTTGAGACTTCCTTTATCATATCTTCATTTAATTTAAGACCTAAGCCTGGTTCTTCAGGTATATTTACAAAGCCATCTTTATATTGGAATATTTCTTTGTTATCAACAAAATCAAGTAAGTCAAATCCCTTATTATAATGTATTCCTAATGATTGTTCTTGTATGAATACATTTGGTGTACATGTATCTACTTGTAAAGTTGCTGCAAGTGCAATTGGACCGTAAGGTGCGTGAGGTGCAACCGCCATATCACAAGCTTCTGCATAAGCTGCTATTTTTCTTGTTTCTAGAATGCCCCCAACCATAGCTACATCAGGTTGGATTATGTCTATTACACCTTCTCTAAAGATATTTTTAAATTCCCATCTTGTATATAGTCTTTCACCAGTTGATAGTGGTGTTGAACAAATATTTGATATTTCTTTAAAACATTCTTCGTTTTCTGGCAAAACTACTTCTTCATAAAACATTAATTTAAATTGTTCAAGTTCGGTAGCTAAAACTTTTGCCATTGGCTTATGAACTCTTCCGTGAAAATCAATACCAATATTAAGATCCATGCCAAATTTATCCCTTAGTGCAGCAACTCTATTTGATACTTCGTCGATTTTTTTGAATGAATCAATATAATGGAGCTCTTCAGTAGCGTTCATTTTGACAGAGTCAAACGCCTTATCTACCCTATCTTGAGCTTGTGAGACTACATCATCAGGTCTATCTCCGCCAATCCAAGAATACACTTTTATATTGTCACGAGCTTTGCCACCTAATAACTGCCAAATAGGCACTCCCAAAGCTTTCCCTTTAATGTCCCATAGAGCCATCTCAAAACCTGAAACTATTGTAGCTTGGATTGGACCTCCTCTAAAGAATGATCTATGCATCTCTTGCCATAATCTTTCAATTTCAAATGGGTCTCTATCGATTAGAATCCTTCTTCCGATTTCGTAGGCACCTGCTATTACTGTCTCGGTTTTGGTACCAGAAATCATCTCTCCCCAGCCATTTATGCCTTCATCTGTGATTAGTTTTACGAATATCCATCTTGGCTTTACTTCATAAATTTCTATATCTTTAATTAACATTATTAACCACCTTTTCTTAATCTATAGTTACATTCATGTTTTTATCAGCTTTGTATTTCCTATACTTCTTTTCAGCGAAATAAAATATAAGGCCTACAATTACTATTAGTACAGGAACACCAATTTGAGGATTTCTCAAAAATGCTTGGTAAACTATATAACTTACTGTTAGGGACACAGATGCAAATGATGTTATCAATCCACCACCAAAGTCTAGTCCAGTTGATACCGCAAATGCTGTTAAGTCTGGGGAAGTGAATGTTCCTGCATAAAGAATTGCTATAGTACATACCAAACCTATAACAAGAGATCTAAATAAGTTTCCTTTTGTCAATGCAACTACTAAAGCTACTCTAAAGGTAATAACTGCTAAATCTGCAAAAGGCATTACTCTATTGCCTGGCAAGAAAGCTGATAATAAAATTGTAATAGGGATTAATATTAGGGCTGTTGTAATTACTGTATGATCTCCAACTACTACTGCAGCATCTAGACCTATGAGGAACTTTCTGTTTTTAAACTTTTTCTTTGTGAATTTTGTTGCTGCTTCTGATATAGGCATTAACCCTTCTACAAAAAGAGAAGTCATCTTAGGAATCAAAACCATTACCGCAGCCATGTGTACACCTAAATCTATAATTTGACCAACATTATATCCTGCAAGAGCACCTACGAGAACACCTAATATAAACCCTAGCATTGTTGGTTGTCCAAATACGCCTAAGTATTTTTCGGCATTATCAATATCAAAATTGATATCTCTAAGTCCAGGTATTTTATCTATGAGCCAGTTAAGAGGATAAGCTATAACGGCAGATGATAAGAAACTCATAGTTGGCAAAGAAACATTAGGGATCTCAAAATATTCTTCAACTATTGGACTTGTCCAATCTGCTAATTTAAATGTTATAAATGCCATAACTACAGCAGATAATACAGATAGTACTAAATTATTGGTGATAAAATATAATAGACAACCTACAATAGCCATATGGTGGTAGTTCCAAATGTCAACATCTAGAGTATCTGTTGCATTAAAAAGTAACATTACAATATTTGTAAAGAATATAGCGGCAACTATTAGTGGGATAATTGGAGATGCCCAAGTTACAGAAGCTATTGCGCCCCATCCAACGTCAACTATATCTAGCTGTAATCCAAATCTTACTACCATTGCTTTTGATGCAGGCCCTATGTTAGTTGCCAACATATCTACAACTAATTTGATACCTACAAAACCAATCGCTACTGTTAATCCTGATTTAAAAGCTTTTGATAATTTCATTCCAAAAACTAGTCCAATCACTGTGATTATGACAGGTAGCATAACATAAGGGCCGGCACTTATTAGTCCATTAAATGCTTTATATAAAAAATCCATTTACTTATCTCCTAATCTTCTTTTATAGAATCTATTATTTCTTGTAGCTTTTCTTCTTCACCAATACCTGTTAACAATGGCATTCCACTGATTAAAGGGGTATTTATTTTTTGGGTATATCTACCAGTAGTAACAACCAAATCATAGTCATCAGCCTTTGCTGGTATTTCAGTAAGCTTACATTGATTTACATTTGCTTTAATATTTTTTTTCTCTAATGCTTCTCTAATTTTAATTGCAACCATTGTAGATGTTGCCGCACCATTTCCACAGGCTACTAATATATTTTTCATTTTATTCTCCTTTAAAATTTGTTTTTACTAATTCAATTATTTCTGATTCGTTGTTACTATCTTTAATTTTTTTCAATAAATCTTGATTTTGAACCAATCCAAAAACTTGACTTAAAAATTCTATATGATCGTCAGGTTGGTCTATTGCAAGCATCATAATTATTGAAACTTCTACTTCTTCAGATGGATCGTCCATCTTATTAAACTTAACAGGATTCTTAAGAGTAGCTATGCAAACTGATTTTTGATTAACGTGTTGGTAATCACAGTGTGGTATAGCAACATTGATTTCTCCCGTCTCAAGGCCTGTAGGATAAGTTTTTTCTCTTTCCATAACCCTATCAGGATAAGTTTCTTTTACTCTTCCAGATGATAGAAGTTTTTCACTCATATACTTTATTGCTTCATTCTTATCATTTACGACTAGATTGCTAAATACTAGGCTTTCATCAAAGTAATTTGGCATTTATTCCTCCGTTAACTTAGAAAAATCCTTTATAGATTCTCTCATCTTTTCTATGTCTTTTGTTTCTATATCTTTTTTATTAAACATTCCAGTTCCAATTCCTAGATACTTACAACCACTATCTAAAAATTGTTTGGCATTGTTTATATTAACATCCCCTACAGCCATTAGATTTAATTTGCCAAGTGGTGCTTGAACATCCTTAAAAAATTTTGGACCAACAGTAGTTGCAGGGAAAACTTTAACTATGTCTGCCCCAAAATCAAACATTTGGTTAATTTCTGATGGTGTCATTGCAGCAGGTACACATATCACATTATTATCATTGCATAATTTTATAATATCTTTACTTAACATGATTGGTGATAGTATAAATGATGCGCCTGCATCTATGCTTTTGGCGGCTTGGTCATAAGTTGTTACAGTTCCCGCGCCAATATTTATATGAGGATATTTGTTTTTGATTTCACTAATGGTATTTAAATAGTTAGGTGAGTTAGTAGTGACTTCGATATTTTTAATCTCAGTGTTTTCCATAGCTTGAACTACGGCTTCTACTTTATCTAATTCGAATCCTCTCAGGATAATTGTGACAGTTGAAAGAGCTTTTATTTCCATATTTACCTCCTTTGTTAATTTTTAGTTATATATTTCTCTTTGAATTCGGATATGATATTCTCAACTTGGATGCTAGATATAGCATAGTCTAGATTTTTCTTAAATTCTTTTATGCTTAATAGATTAATTAATTCAAAAAGAGCAGCTAAGTGATCTTCGTTCTTATCTACAGCAAGAACACAAACATATCTAATTGGATCAAACTCATAGGAACCATAATTTATTGGATTCTCTAGCCTTATTAGGGAAAATGATGTTTTATAAACGTGCTCTGATATTTGGGCATGAGGGAGAGCGAAACCCTCGCTAATTACAACATATGGTCCATAATCTTCTATATTTTTAATCATGTCATCTACATATTTTTCTGAAATATAAGCTTTATCTATTAAAACTTGGCTGGCTTTTTTTATAGAATCTCTCCAATCTTTAGCCTTAACGTCTAAATCGATTGTTTGATTTGTAAGAAAATATTCTATGCCTTCCCCTTCAGGGGTATTAATAAACTTTTTATTTGAATTGATAGCCTTAGAACTGCTTAGTTCTTTTAATTCATAAATTTTTCTCTCACTAATTTCTTTGATTTTTTCTGAGATTATTCTATAGTCTTTTTCACTAATAAGAGGAGATACTTTAATAAAGTCTTTCTTAATATTAGCTAAGTTTACAGTTGATATAATCAAATCAATTTCTTCTAAATTATAGTTCGATATTTGGTGACTTGTTATTGAATCTTTAATAATCAAATTGAAGATTTTATCCAAGTTATTACCTAATAGCTGACTTGTACCTATGCCAGCGTTACACACTAATAAAACTCTAATGTTCTTAGACTCAATATTTATAATCCTATCAATGGAAGCTACAATATAGACAACGATATAAGATATTTCTATTTTGTTGATTTCTCGATTAAAATATTCCTTTAGCAAATAAGCGTAAGAAGATACAGATAGAAAGATTCTTTCGTTGCTTTGGACGATAGAATTAACTTCAGGAAATTCAATTATGTCGTTATATTTGTTTCCTTCCATTCTTTCTAAATGCAAAGATAAACTTTCAAATAAGTTATAATCAAGATATAAGGGTATGGATAAATCATTAGATATTAATTCTATTAATTTTCTAGTCAAAAATTGTATCCCTATTGAATCGTTATTTTGATAAGTGTTGTTTTTATAATTTAATTTTCCAATTGCATTTGTTAAATAATTAAGTTCTATATCATTTATTGAAATATCAAAAATTTCTTTCATTGATTTTTGAATATCAAGGCTAACATTCTGAATCTTATATGAAGTTTGGTGAGTTTTTATGCTGGTATTTGTAATTTCGTTTCCGCCTGACAATCTCAGATAGATAAAAATCAAGTAATTTGTTAATATCTTAAATGATGATTCACTGAGTATTAGCTCATTTCTGTACTCTATATCTCCCAAACAATTACTTATAATATCTATCAATTCATTGATATTAGAAGAATGAAGAGTATTTCTAACAGTTTTTGTATTAATAAAAATCAACCGTAGATATATGTTGTCCTTAAGAATATCAATAATAAAATCTCTAATGTCTACCTCTTGACCTGAAATATTTAATCCGACGCCTGATTCACCAACAAATTCTAAATTATACTTTTCTAATAGTTTGGATAATTTAGGCTGATCAGATATAACCGTAGATCTAGATGAAAAGATAATCTCTGATAAATCAGCATAAGTTATATTATCTGGAGATAGTATTAATACAATCGCCTCAATTTTAATTCTCTCATTTTGACTTAGAGAATACTCATATAAATCTAAATTCGATAAAATACTGTTATATGACAAATCGTTGTTTACACACCATCTATCATTTGCATTTTTTGAAATTAGGGGAACATCTATAGACTTAAAGAAGTTATCAATGGACTTTATATCTGAGCTAATAGTCCTATTGGATACATTAAAAATATCTGATAACTCCTCATTGCTCATTCCAGTATTGTTAGAACATAATTCATATATGATATTTAATTGTCTCTTGTTAATATAATCACCCCGCCTTTCATGTTAATAATAATACAAAATCATAAGCTGAACCAGTGTAAATGATATCCTTACCAGGAAAAGAAATATAACAAGTTGTAGAAAATTCTTGGATAAATTATTTTTTGAGAATCAACAATAAAATAATTATTAGACGAATAAAAAAACGTGCTAAATTTTAATTGTAAATTAGCACGTTTGTAATTAAGTTTTCTATCGATTAAATTGCCCAGTTACCATCTACAAATATTGGGTATTCTTCCTCGTTTTTGTAGGCTGTGATTTTAAGGTCACTTGTTCCCACCATGAAGTCTTCGTGGATCAGAGAGTCGTTGATTCCTCTTGTCTTTAGTTCGCTATCTTCAAGCTCTGCTCCACCTACTACACAGGTTGGATATGCCTTGCCTAGGGCGAAGTGGCAGGATGCGTTTTCGTCAAATAGTGTGTTGTAGAATAAGATGTTTGAGTTTGAGATTGGGCTATCGTATGGAACTAGGGCGATTTCGCCTAGGTTTTTGCTGCCTTCATCAGAATCTAACATTTTTGCTAATGTATCCTTGCCTTCCTTGGCGTCAAAGTCTACTACCTTTCCACCTTGGAAAGTAAATTCAAAGTCATTGATTACTACACCATTGTAAACAAGTGGTTTTGATGCAACTAGTCTGCCATCTACCCCATCATATTGTGGAGCTGTGAAAACTTCTTCTGTTGGCATATTTGGTATAAATAGGTCGCCTTTGGCATTTTTTGAGCCAGCGGACATCCAAATATGATCTTTTGGAAGTTTGACCCAAAGGTCTGTTCCATTTGATGATTCGTAGTGAACTTTGTCAAATTGGTGGTCGTTTAGGTATGTTGCCTTTTCTTCGAGTGTTTCGATGTGTTTTGACCAATTTGCTTTTGTATCTTCCCAAGAATCCGTAACTCTTGATACATCAAGGATTGTGTCCCAAAGCTTTTCGTAAGCTTCATCTTCGCTAAGGTCTGGGAATACTTTTTTTGCCCATTTTTTGGTTGGAACTGATATTACAAGCCAGCTTACAATATCGTTCATGGTATATTTTACAAATTCTTTAGTAGCCTTGGAATTTTCGCGAACTGCTTCAGAAATTTTTGCCTCATCAAGACCCTTCAATAGATCTGGGTCTTCGGCATAGATTGAAATTCTGTTTGATTTTTTGTCAGCTATTTGATATTTTAACTTTTCAATCTTCCAATCAGGCACTTCATTTAGTGTTTCTTGGTCTTGGTTTTCGTAAGTGAGCCTTGTAATAGCATCATCTCTCCAATCAATAGAAACATTTCTTGCACCTTTTTCATAAGCAGCTTTTGTAATAAGCCTAGCAAGCTCTGGGTTTTCAACAGGAGAAGTAATTAAAACATCTTCACCATCTTTAACATTAACACCAAACTCAACAGCAAGCTTGGCAAAATTTTCAATTCTTTTGTCCATCGCATCCTCCATATTAATAATTATTGTGCTTTAACCATAAAATTTCTTGAAATTTGTCTTATAGCATAAACTTATAGTATCAGTATACTCGTAAATATATATGAAAGCCCATAAGCTTACCGATTATATTGTTGTAAACTTATAAAAAAATATTGTCGTTTAATTTAACAAGGTATATAATCATTGTAAAGAGGTATATTGATTATGTTTATCAAGGTTTTCAAATTCAAAAAAATATTTTTAGGACTTATTTCAATTCTAATAATGGTATTTTCATATCCTATGGTCGAAGATATTTTATTTATGACTACAAAGAGATTGTCTCCTTGGGAATATGACGATTCCATGTCCTATAAGGAAATATTGGTATCAGATTTTGATGATGGAGATTCTCTTAAAAATAATATGCTAGACTTAGCAGAAGAATACAATGTAAATATTTACTTTAAAGACTATGAAGTTACTAATCCATATGATGAATCAACATATTATTACATAAGTGATCAAAACTTCTTGGATAAATTGCCATTTACTAATAAAATGACAATTGATGAATTTAATAATTCTACATATGAAATGACCAACAATAAAAAAATCAAATCTTTAGATATAATTTCAAGCAAAAAATTCATTGAATCCATAAGTAGCTTTAAAAACTATAAGTCAAAGAGATTTTTGGGGCAACTTTTAATATTTGGAGAAGATGATAACATAAATAATTTTGAAAATGAAATAGAAAAACTAGACATAAGCAAGTTAAACTTTGTTGATTTTAATCACGATATGTTTACATTCGAATTTTCTAGTATAGATAAGATAGTTTTTGCTACGCAAGAATTTATTAAAAATCTAGAACTTGAAGCACTATTGGTTTTATTACTAATAATAATTGCAATGGACATTAAATCACAGCAAAGAAAGACGGTAATTTATAAGCTTAATGGATATACCAATTTTAATATATTTTCTTTGTTTTTAAAAGAAAACATTTTTATATTTATATTATCATCCGCTATAGCTATTGTGCCTATTATTTTCATCTACCAGAAAGTTTTTAATATAAATTCATTTAAATTTTTACCAGATTACTTTTTTATCAGCTTAATAATAACAATCTTAATTTTTCTGGTGACTTTAATATCATGTCATTCATTAAACAAAGTTAATATAGTAGATACGCTTTATAGGAAAAAAGAAAATAATAAATTGAGTATTGGATTTTTAATTTTGAAAATATTAGCAATATGTATTTTAGGACTCAATTTATTAGAAACAGTAGAAGCAAAAAAAGAATATGATTTGTATACTGATGTCAGAAAAGTCTATAGTCCTATACATAAAGATTATTATATTCTAAATAGCAGTCATTTTTCAGCTGAGAGGCAAGTATATGAGGCAAAGGAAAAAGCCATAGATGATATTTTAAATATGGATGGAGTCTTATATTATGAAATAAACTATGACTCTAATCCTAAGATAATATCAGCTAATATGAACTATATAAATTCATTAAATTTAAACTCTATCGATAATGAAAAAATTGAAATAAATAAAGATAATAAATATAAGACCTATATAGTTACAAAAAATAGCGAAAAAAATTAAAAGAAAGCATCAAAAATTCGAAAATGTTATACAAATCTCGTGGTTTAGAAACAGAAAATCCAGAGATAATAGTAATTGATAACATATTGATGTATCCACAAATTAATGAATATATTCACGGAAGTAAGCCGATCGATGACTTTGTCATAACCGCTTGTGACAAGGATTTTCTAAATCCAGCTAATTTATTATTTAAAGAAAATAATATAAATACTTTGCAAGAAGAGATATTTCCTGCCTTTGATGATTATATTTCAAGCAACTTATTAAAATTTGAAAAAGAATCAGATTTTTATGGAAACTTTGAAAAAGAGGCACAATCAAAATTTATTGATTCAATGAAAAAAGTAACACTAATATTTCTAATTTATATAATTATAAATATTTACATATTTAATATGTCCTTTGCAGACGTGTCAAAAACACTAGCAGTGAAGATGTTACTAGGCAATCCTATACAAAAATCTAGTATAAAAATATTCTTATGCAATGTATTTTTAACATTAATAAGCCTTTCATCAGCATCCTATTTTTTAAAATTTAAATCAGGTATATATTTGAAGCTGCTTTTTGGATTAGTTGTCTTAGACCTCGTTGCTTATATATGTAACTTAGTGAAATATAAAAACAATCTGATCTTTGTATTGAAATCATCAATGGAGGAATAAAATGGAAAGTCTAATAAAGTTAGATAAAATAAGCAAATCGTATGGCTCAAAAAATATATTTACTGATTTTTCTTTTGAAATTTCTAAAAACGAAAAAGTATTAATTATGGGGCCTAGTGGGGCGGGCAAATCGACTTTACTAAATATTTTAGGAACCTTAGAAAAAGTAGATAAGGGGCAAACAGTGCATTTTTCATATAAAAATATAAGGCCACAAAGCAAAGAGTCTATAATTTTATTAAGAGAAAAGATATCCTATTTATTTCAAAATTACGCCCTAATTGATAATGAAACAGTTGAAAAGAATTTAGAATTAGCTTTGAAATTTTCTAAGGATAAAAATAAGGAAAAGATAATAGATGATGCACTGGAAAAAGTAGGTTTAAAAGGCTACAGAGATAGAATGGTTTACTCATTATCGGGAGGTGAACAACAAAGAGTATCCTTATCTCGCCTATTAATAAAACCATCAGAAATAATCCTAGCTGATGAACCAACTGGAAATCTAGATTATGAAAATGCTAAGGTAGTTATGAATATACTAGAAGAACTTTATTTAAAAGGAAAAAGTATAGTCATGGTTAGTCATGATACTAGATTTGTAAAAGATTTTGATAGAGTTATTGAACTATAGAGAAAAGGAAAATAATATTTAGAATCTTATTATATTTTATTATTATTTTGTAAATAGTTATGATAAAATATAGCTTATTATAGATTGACAATGGAGGAAATATGATATTTAAAGAAAATCTTAATAATCTAACTGATTTAGAAAAAGATATTATTTTCTATATTGAAAAAAACTCATGTGAAATACCAAATATGTCGATTACTGAATTGGCAGATAAAACTTTTTCTTCAATTTCTACCGTGTCAAGGGCTGTAAAAAAAGCGGGTATGGAAGGTTTTTCAGAATTAAGATATAGATGCTCATTACTTAACAAAGATGATTATCAAATTCAAAATATAAATGAAATCATGAATAAATCTTTGCAAGAAACAGTAAGAACAATAGATAATTTAAGTGTTGACGATATAAATCGAGCTATAGATATGATAATTAATTCAAATAAAATTTTTATAATTTCTAATGGATTATCGTCAAAGGTAGCGGATGAATTTGACTTGAAGTTGAATATACTAGGTTATAATACTTTTAATCTTAATGATGAAAATATTATTTGCAATATTGATAAACTAATAGATAAGGATGATGTGCTGATTGTTATTACTTTATTTGATACTCTAGAAAATTTATCTGTAAGCGCAAGAAAAGCAAAATATATAGGCTCTAAAGTTATTTTAATATCTTGTAATGAAAATAATAGGATAAAATATTACTCGGATATAAATATTTATGGATACAAACAGGACAATCGTTCAATAAAAGATTTTGATGTATCTTCACGATTGCCCCTATTCATTGTTGCCAGAACCATAATTGATTATTTAGTTTTAAAAAGTGGGTACTAATATCTTATATTTAAAATATCTAATATATCTTCTTTGTTTTGAGAATTATGAAGATTAACCCTAATATCTTTGTGCATTAGCATCTTTGAAATATCTTTTAAGATCTTAAGATGAGTTGTAGATTTTTGGTCACTTGGTATTAATAAGCAAATTATAAAATCAATAGCTTGTCCATCCATGGCATTCCACTCTATACCAATATTATTTTTTATGATTATAATTGACGGATTTATTATACTATTATTACTTGCATGTGGGATGGCAAATCCATCCATCATACCAGTTGTACCTTGATTCTCTCTGTTTATTAAATCTTTATAAACATCTTCTCTACTATCAGCTATATTCAAGTCAATAGCTACTTTAGCAATGAAGCTAAATATTTCTTCTTGTGTACTAAAATTCTGATTTAAAAAGATTGTATCTTTATTTAGTAGTGTCATTTTTTCCTCTCTCAATACTATGTTTTCTAAAACTTCCCATCATTAAAGCTGAAACCAAAGAACCAATAAGAATGGCAAATACCCATTTAAGTCCTCCGTTAACCACTGGTAGTACTAAGAAACCACCATGAGGAGCTGGAACTTCAACCTGCATAATGTAAATTAATGCGGCTGCAACAGAAGATCCAACCATTAAACTTGGAATCATTTTTATAGGATCTTTGGCAGCAAAGGGAATGGCTCCTTCAGTTATATGAGTGGATCCTAGTATAAAGTTTACTAACCCAGCATTATATTCGTCTTTATCATAATAATTTTTAAAAATTAGAACGGCAAACCCTGTTGCTAGAGGAGGCACTATACAAGCTGCTGAAACGCCAGCCATAAATTTATAGTTTCCTTGAGCTAGCAATGCTGTTCCAGTTACGTAAGCTGCTTTATTAACCGGTCCGCCCATATCAAAAGCAGACATACATCCGACGATAATTCCTAATAATATAGGGTTTGAATCTTCAAAACTTTTTAGAAAGTCCATCATTGATGTATTAATGCTATTCATTGGAACATTTAGGAAAAATACTAAAGTTCCCGATACAAATACACTTAGTAATGGAAGTATAAAAATCGCTTTTAATCCGTCTAAGGATTTAGGCATATTTTTTAATGATTTTTGTAATATTAAAACAATATAACCTGATATGAATCCAGCGGCAATTCCTCCCAAGAAACCACTACCACCCTGTACGCATAGCATGCCTGTTACAAATCCAGGCACTAGAGCAGGTTGCTTACCTATGCTTGAAGCTATAAAAGTCGCCAGAATAGGAACCATGAGACCCATTGCTGTTCCACCTATAGTGTTTAATAAGTGAGCAAACTGGTTATATTGATCACTTGTTGGATCTGAAGAATAAATCCCAAACAAAAATGATATAGCAATAAGTACACCACCACTAACTACAAATGGGAGCATGTGACTTACACCATTCATTAAATGGTTGTACACTTTCCTGCTTGAGCTTTTATTTTCTTTTATATCTGTATTTGAAACTTTTTCTTTTGATATTGATTCATTAATTTCTTTTTTAGAGTCGATGCTATCATCAGGGTATAATACTTTTCCTCTACCATTTATTGCATCTTCTATAAGTTGGTCTGCATTTTTAATGCCATTGCCTACTGAAGTTTCAATTATCCTCTTATTTACGAATCTTTCCGCTTCAACATCTTTATCAGCTGCGATTATAACACAATCAGCATTTCTGATTTCATCTTCTGTAAGCTCATTTTCTATTCCAATTTGACCGTGGGTTTCAACTTTTATGTCAACATCATGTTTTTGTGCAGCCTGTTCTAGTGCTTCTTGAGCCATATAAGTATGTGCAATACCTGTTGGACATCCAGTTGCTGCTATAATTTTTATTTTTGCCATATCTTTTTCACCTTTACTTTCTTGATATATTCTTCAACTTTATCTAGAGGACCTATACCAGCGTGTTCGGCTACATTTGCACCAGTAGCTGCAGAATATTTTAAAGAGTTTTCTATCGATTCATTATTTAAAAAATTTGCTAAGAAAGCCGCTAAAGATGCATCTCCACAGCAAGCGCTGCTTAAAAAATTAATTTTTGGAGAGTTACACTTATAAATTTCATTACCATTCATAAAATACATCCCATTTTCGCCATCTGTAAGTAGTATATTTTTTGCTCCCATGCTGTTAACAGTTTTAAGTGATTCTATTACATCATTTTCACTTTGAAGTGTAAAGTTAAATATATCAGAGAGTTCTTCAAAATTAGGCTTGATTAATATTGGATTATATTTTAATAGGCTCTTTAAATGTGATGAAGAAATATCTAAAATAACATTTATATTTTTATTTAAAACAGATTGAAAAATTTCATCATAAAATTCTTTGCTAACATTTTTTGGTAGGCTACCATTGATTGATAAGTAATCACCGTCTTCTAGTTTTTCTATTATTGATATAATTTCATTCAAATATTTTCTATCAATACTAGGACCCTCATCTACAAACTTAATTTCATTTTCGTCAAAACTTACAAAATAATTAATTCTAGTATCTTTATCAATAATAACTGGGATAGTATCTATTCCATTTTCGTTTAAATCTTTAATTATATACTTACCAGTAAATCCTCCGAACAACCCTAATACTTTAGATTCAATATTAAAAGCTTTTAAAACTTTAGAAACATTAATTCCTTTACCATTAGAAGAATAGTGTGAATTTTTGGTTCTGTTAACCTCGTTTATCTTTATATTATTTGCATAAGAATTTGCATCTATTGCTGGATTGAGTGTTAAAGTGTAAAACAAACTAGCCCCCTTTCATAATAAAATTATATTATAAATAAGCGTAAAAATGTTTTCATTATTTTTATAAGAATCAATACATTCGTTTGTTTTTCCAGTTTTCCTACAAAATATTTTGAAAAAATTTTCAGAGTATTAGTTTTTTATTTTTGTAATTAAAAAATATAGACTTTTTGTAATAATAATTAATAGTAAAATATTATTATATAGGATTGGAGGAATGTATGAAAAAAAGAAATGAAGTTGATGTTAAGGAAACTTGGGCTATTGAAGACCTTTTTGAAAGTGATGAGGTTTTTCTAGCTAGTATCGAAGAGCTCAAAAATATGGCAAATGATTTTGCTAAAAATCACAAGTCTTTTGAAAATGCTGATGATATTTATGATGCTTTGAATGAATATTCTAATATCCATGCCCTTGCTGATAGGCTTGGAACTTTTGCAGGAATTAGCATGGAAACTGATACTACTGATCAATCTATGGCAAAAAGATATGCGAATTTTGCCAATGAAATGAGTAAGGTTGATGCTTCTTTGAGCTTTTTTGAGTCAATGCTTGCTAAAACTGATAATAACTTACTAGAAGAAACTAAGGAAAAATATCCAGAATACACATATTACTTGGATCAAATTATCAAAAACTCTAAGTATTTATTAAGCGATGAGACAGAAAAAGTTTTGGCAAATCTTATGCCAACCTTTGATGCTCCTTACAAAAATTACAATGATATGCGTTATGGGGATATGGACTTTGAAGATTTTGAATACGATGGAGAAAAAATTGTTCTAAATCACAATACTTTTGAGGAATTTTTGGAATCTGATCCACGTGATGATTTACGCCGAGATGCTTTCAAGAGATACCACGATGTTTTGAGAAAATATGAAAATGCAGATGCTTCTGTTTATATGACTCATGTGGAAAATGAAAAGAGACTTTCTGATATCCGTGGCTATGAAACAGTATTCCATTATCTTTTGAGCATGCAAGATGTGGATTTTGATATTTATGAAAATCATATCGACACTATTATGACAGAACTTGCTCCTCATATGAGAAAGTATGCAGGAATTATCAAAAAAGTTTATGGTCTTGACCAAATGACCTATGCTGATTTGAAACTTGATATTAACCCAGATTTTGAACCAGAAGTAACAATTGACCAAGCTCGTGATTACATTGTAGAAGGGCTTTCAAATCTTGGTGAAGAATACAGCAGTATTTTAAACCGTGCCTTTGACGAAAGATGGATCGACTATGCACAAAACATTGGAAAGAGAACAGGTGCATTTGCATCTGGCCCTTATGGATCACATCCATTTATCATGACAACTTACAACAACAAGATGAGCCAAGTTATGACTCTTGCTCACGAATTGGGCCATGCTGGACAATTCTACTTTACAAACAACAATCAAAATGCCATAAACTCTGATATGTCCATGTACTTTGTGGAATCACCATCTACTGCTAACGAAATTACCATGGAAAGATTTTTGTTAAACAAGGCAGAAGATGACAAGGAAAAACTTTGGGTTCTATCTACAATGATTTCTAAAACCTACTACCACAACTTTGTAACTCACTTTATTGAGGCTGCCTTCCAAAGGGAAGTTTATAGAAAAGTTGAAGCAGGCGAAAGTCTTACAGCAGCAGATTTGGACCAAATCTTTAAGGAAAAATTGGAAGAATTCTGGGGCGATGCAGTTGTATTAACTGAAGGCGCTGAGCTAACATGGATGAGACAACCTCACTATTATATGGGCTTATATCCTTACACATATTCTGCAGGACTTTCTGTAGGAACAGTTATATCTGATAAAATAGTAAATGGCACAGAAGAAGACAGAGATAGATGGTTAGAGGTACTTAAAACTGGCGGTTCTATGGGACCAATCGAACTTGCAGCAAAAGCAGGAGTTGATATGACAAGTACCAAGCCAATCTCAGAAACTGTTGCCTTTATTGGATCAATCATAGATCAAATAGATGAACTTTGCGAAAAACTAGGCATGTATAAATAATAATTTTAACCTTAAGGAAATAGGTGAGGCTTATGGATAAGTTTGATGGGCAAAGTTCCCAAATGATAAAAAATCTCGTTTTGGGGATAATGGCTGGCATAATTGTTGGCTTTGGAGCAACGGTTATGATTGTAGTTGACAATCAGTACTTAGGCGCTTTCCTATTTGCAGGTGCCTTATTTATCATTTTAAGTTTAAAATATAATTTATTTACTGGCATGGTTGGATATTTTTTCTACAAGGAAAAATCTTCATTTAGCAAACAATTGATTATAGTTTTGCTGGGTAACCTTATAGGGACATTTGTTATGGCCAATCTTATGCGCCTAACAAGGCTTGGGCCAATTCTTATTCCAAAGGCTCAAGCAATTTGTGCTACTAAGCTAGATGATGGATATCTATCAGTATTTTTGCTAGGTATTTTTTGCAATATGTTTGTTACAAATGCCACTCACCAGTTTAAATACAATCCCTATCAAGTAGGCAAGTATTTGGCCATATTCATATCTATTATGACTTTTGCCCTATCAGGCTTTGAGCATAGTATTGCGGATAGTTTCTTTCTATTCTTATCAGGCATATATAGTAAAGAAGCTTTGATGTTCTTTGTTATAGTACTAGTGAGCAATATTATTGGTGGACTAATCATACCGACAGTGGCACTTTTCTATGATGAGGACTTCCGATTGCCAGGTTAAAAAATTAAATATAAAAAACTTATTGACAAAGTTGATTTTTGGAGTATACAATGTTATACTTAAATAAGCTAAGATGTGGAGGGAGTGTTATGCACTCCCTTTCATTATCTTTAAAGTATCAAATATTTATTATCAAAAACGGCAAAATATATTATAATTAATAAAGAACAATGATAATAAAATAATAATAATTGAAGTTAGTAACAAAGGAGTAATGATGAGTGACGTTAGAGTAAGATTTGCCCCATCTCCAACCGGTTACCTACACATCGGTGGACTTAGGACAGCATTATTTAACTATCTATATGCAAGACATACTGATGGAACAATGATTTTAAGAATAGAAGATACCGACAGGACTAGATTTGTAGAAGGAGCTTTGGAAAACTTATTGAAAGCTTTGGCTTGGTCTGGTGTTGAGATTGATGAAGGGGTTGTCCTTGATGAAAATGGCAAAGTGACAGAAAAAGGTGAATATGGCCCATACATCCAATCTGGCAGGGTAAAAGCTGGTATCTATGATAAATATATAGAAAAATTAATTGACGAAGACAAGGCTTACTATTGCTTCTGCTCACAAGAGAGAGTTGATGCAGTTCGTGACCAACAAAAAGCCGATGGTCTTACACCAAAATATGACGGTTTGTGCCGTTCTATACCAAAAGAAGAAGCTAAACAAAGAGTAGCAAATGGTGAAGAATATACAGTTAGACTAAAACTTCCACATGACCGTGAGATTTCATTTGAAGATAGGATTAAAGGAAAGATTACTTTCAATACAAATGATATGGACGACCAAGTTCTTATCAAACGAGATGGCTACCCAACCTATCACTTTGCAGTAGTTGTAGACGACCATTTGATGAAGATAACTCACGTAGTTCGTGGAGATGAGTGGATATCATCAACACCAAAACATGTTTACCTATACGAAGCTTTTGGCTGGGATGCACCAGAATATATCCACCTACCAACCGTACTAAATGAAAACCACAAAAAATATTCAAAACGTAACGGCGATGGAATGGTTGAAGACTTCATAGAAGAAGGATACACAGCAGAAGGTTTGATCAACTTCCTAGCACTTCTAGGATGGTCACCAGATAGCGAAGAAGAAATATTCTCTATGGAAGAACTAGCTAAACAATTCGACTTTGACAGAGTAAACAAAACTGGAGCTGTATTTGATAAGAGAAAACTAGACTGGGTAAATGGCCACTATGTTCGTGAAATGAGCGTAGAGGACTTGGCAAAAGAAATTAAACCATTCATGGTAAAAGCTGGTCTAATCAGTGAAGATTATCCTGATGATAAGATGAACCTACTTGCAAGTACCTGGCAATCAGCAATTGATAAATTCTCAGATGCTCCAAGCTTATCAAAAAATTATTATATAGAAGATAGCGAAGTTAACTTTGACGACGAAGCAAGAGACGTTCTAAAAGAAGAAGATTCAAGAAAACTAGTAGATGCATTTTTGGCAAAACTTGCTGAAGTTGACAAAATAGATCAAGAATTTGCATCAACAATTATGAAAACCCTACAAAAAGAAACAGGCATCAAGGGCAAGAACTTGTGGTTCCCAATTAGGGCAGCTATCACAGGATCAGTTCACGGCCCAGATCTTACAAGTGTGATGCTAATAATGGGCAAGGAAAAAATTGCTAATAGATTAAATTATGTAAAGGAAAACTTATAGAAATGAAAATTCATAACACGCTCACGAGAAAGACAGAAGAATTTATACCAATAGAAGAAAATAAAGTAAGAATGTATGTCTGTGGGCCTACTGTTTATGACTATATGCACATTGGAAATGCAAGGCCTTTGGTAGTATTTGATACCTTTAGAAGATACCTAAAATACAGGGGTTACGACGTGACCTATGTAGTAAACTTCACAGATGTCGACGATAAGATTATCAACAAATCTATCGAAGAAGGAATCACAACAAAAGAAGTAACTGATAGATACATTAAGGCCTACATGGAAGATGCCCACGACCTAAACATTGACGAAGAAGACACCATCCACCCAAGAGCAACAGAGGTGATGGATGACATCATAGAATTTGTAGCTGACCTAGTAGAAAAGGGTGCAGCCTACGAATCCGATGGAGATGTATATTTTAGAGTGGCAAAGGCTAAGGACTACGGCAAACTTTCTGGCAAAAATGTAGAAGATTTGCTTCACGGAGCAAGCAATAGGCTAGAAGATACTGACACAAGCAAAAAAGAAAGCCCACTAGACTTTGCCCTTTGGAAGAAGACAAAGAAAGAAGGCGAGGTTGCCTGGGACTCTCCTTGGGGTAAGGGCCGTCCAGGTTGGCACATAGAATGCTCAACCATGAGCAAGAAAATCCTTGGAGAAACCATAGACATACATGCTGGAGGGGAAGATTTGGAATTCCCTCACCACGAAAATGAGATTGCTCAATCAGAAACATTAAACGAAAAGACCTTTGCCAACTATTGGATGCACAATGGCATGATCCAAGTAGATGGAACAAAGATGAGTAAGTCTTTGGGTAATTTCTTCACCCTCCACGATATCAAAAAAGAATATGACCTCATGGTAATCCGCTTTTGGCTTTTAACCACCAATTACCGTCAGCCAATCAACTTCACACGCGAGATTATAGAAGGTGCATCAAAGTCTCTAGATAGGATAAACAATGCCGTATTTAGACTTGAGGATTTGCTAGCAAAGGCAAGTGGAGATGAGATTTTAGATGATGAAAAAGCTTTATTAGATGAACTTAATGGCTTTGAAAATAAATTTATCGAAGTCATGGACAATGACCTAAACACAGCTGATGGCATTACAGTGATTTTTGATTTGGTAAAATTTGCTAATACAAAAATAAATGAAAGCAATACCAAGGCATTAATCAAGACAGTACTTGACAAATTCTTAGAACTTGAGAAAGTCTTGGGTATCAAAAATATCAAAAAATCCCACGAAGGCATTGATGAAGATAAGATTCTAGTCCTAATCGAAGAAAGAACTGCTGCCAAGAAAAACAAGGACTACGCAAGGGCTGATGCTATCCGTGATGAACTTGACCAAATGGGAGTTGCCATAAAAGATACACGCGAAGGCGTCAAATGGGAGCTCAAGTAATGGATAAGATTTATGGCAGAAAGCCAGTTCTTGAAACTATTGATGCAGGTGTTGCAATCAATAAGGCCTATATCATAGATCAAAAAACACCTATAGTAGGAAAAATCATAGATAAGCTTACTAGGGCAAAGGTTGAGATCAAATTTGTAGACAAAAACTTTTTTAAAGATATCGAAGGCAACCACCAAGGTGTGATGATTGAAGTTGACTCATTCAAATATGGATCCTTGGATGACTTAAAAGACTCAGAAAGACTTATATTGCTTGACAAAATAGAAGACCCACACAACCTTGGAGCCATCATCAGATCTGCCGAAAGCTTTGGCTTTGATGGAGTAATCATACCAGAACGCCGCTCAGCCAAGGTCAGCCCTACAGTATATAAGACAAGTGCTGGAGCTATAAATAATATCAAGATTGTTATGGTAAAAAACCTCAACCGTGCCATGGAAGAATTGAAAGACCAAGGATTTTGGATCTATGGTTTAGCAGGAGAGGCAGAAAGCTCTATTAACCAGACTGACCTAAAAGGAAAAGTTGCCCTTGTTGTTGGTAACGAGGGAGATGGCCTAAGCAGGATGGTAAGAGAGCACTGTGATATGTTAGTCAAAATCCCTATGCAAGGCATGGTCAATAGCCTAAATGCATCAGTAGCAAGTGCAATCTCCATGTATGAGCTAGTAAGGCAAAATGGCTTTAACTAAGAAAAACATCACTATTATAGATGGCTATAATGTAATAAATGCTTGGCCAGAACTAAAAGAACTAGCCAAGCAAAACTTGGCAGATGCAAGGCTTGCCCTTATAGAAGAGTTGGCAGAATATATGTCTATGAGTGGGGAAGAAGTCATAATAGTCTTTGATGCCTACAATCTGGATAGACCCAAAGAGACAATCGAAGAAAAATATGGTATGGAAATTGTCTACACAAAAAGATTTCAAACGGCCGACACCTACATAGAAAAGCAAATTTTAAATATAGGTCGTAGGCACAATCTAAAGGTAGTCACAGATGATGGGCAGATACAAATACTCGCCACAAGTAAGGGCGCAAGCAGGATGACTTCAACTGAGCTAAAAGCTGATATTTTTAACAATCATTCAAAGATAAAACGAAAAAGAAAAGCAGATTTCAACCGCAATTTCAAGTCATTTCCCCTATCAAATGAATTGATAGAAAAAATCGACCAAATGAAAAAGGATTTGGAATCTAATTAGCGATACAAGGTAAAATAAATTCACTAAAAGGTAAGATATGGATAAAATAAATTTAAAAGAAGAAGCGACACTTGAGAAAATTCGTTCATTCTTCAACTCCGAAGATATGAGTGAAGAGGAAATCTCAAGTGTCCTAGAAGAATTATCAGAAGAAGAAAAAGAAGAACTAGAAGAATATCTACTAGAAGAAGAAATCATCATAGAAGAAGAGGAAATCGACGAAGATAGCGAAATTGAAGATGAAATAATCGATGAAGTCGATGATGAAGAGGACGACGCCCCTATAAAAAGAGCAGAATCCACAGCTATAACCCCACTTTCTAGAAAAGATATGATGAAACTATCCGACATGACCAATGAAGAGATAGTGGAACAATTCCAGGCAGGCAACCAAAATGCCTTAGCAGCCCTAGTAGAAAAAACCAAGGACTTGTAAGAAGCCGTGCATCATACTTCTACAGATCTCACGGCAATGATTTGGACTTAGAAGACTTAGTCCAATCAGGCATGCTTGGTATGATAAGAGCAGCAGAGAAATTTGACCTAAGCCTAGGCTACAAATTTACAACCTATGCCTACAAATGGATAGATAAGGCAATCAGAAAGGCCATCAACAAAGAGGGCCACACAATAAGGATACCTGCTGGCAAATACTTGAAACTAAACAAACTAAAACAAATCCTAAAGGCAAATCCAGAAGCAAGCGATGACGAGATATATAAGATCTTGGAAAAAGAAGGCATAGACAAAAAACAAGCAGACGACCTATTCCTAATAAATAGAAACCAAGTAAACTCAACATCCCTAAACATCAACCTAGACAGCGAGGACTCCACAGGTGATGAGCTAATGGACATGGTAGGAGACGAATCAACTCCAGTTGACGTCCTAATCCTAGAACGTGACATGGAAAATTTCCTAATGAAAGCCCTAGACCAACTAACGGAAAGAGAAAAACAAATCATAATCTACCGCTATGGCCTAGACAACGAAAAACCAAAAACTCTAGAAGAAATAGGCACAATCTACGACCTATCAAGAGAGAGAATCAGACAAATAGAAAACCAAGCCTTAGGAAAACTAAAAGAGTTTTCTGACAGTGAAAACTAGAAGGTGCGAGAAATCGCATCTTTTTTATTTAAGTATGATAAAAATTTGACTAAGTTTATATTTGACGATATAGTGATTTAGATATATATTATATATTTTTACACATATAGATATTATATAGGGAGGTCAATATGTACGAAAAATTATTTCAAAAAGGTAAAATCGGAAGTCTTGATTTAAAGAATAGAACAGTTATGACTGCCATGGGAGTTAATTACTCAAGCTCAACAGGAGAATCAACATCACAAGAAATAGAATATTATAAGGCACGTGCAAAAGGTGGCATAGGACTTATAATAACAGGAATAACAAATGTCGATGGCAAAGCTGGAAGGGCTTGTGGTAACCAACTTTCTGCATCACATGATGGATGCATAAGAACACTTAGAGAATTGGCTGATGCAGTACATACATACGATACAAAAATATTTGGTCAACTTCACCACGCAGGTATACAAACATCATCAAGGATAACAGGATATAAACCTGAAGGCCCATCAGCTATTGCTTCTGCTGTAATTGGAGAAGAGCCTCATGCTCTAAGTATCGAAGAGATAAAAGTTTTAGAAAAACAATTTATAGCAGCAGCCGTTAGACTTAAAAATGCAGAATTTGACGGAGCAGAGATCCATGCTGCACACGGATACTTGATATCATCATTTTTAAGCCCACATACCAACAAAAGAGAAGATGAATACGGTGGAAGCTTAGAAAACAGAATGAGAATTCTTATCAATATAATTCAAGGAATCAGAATGTATTGTGGACCTTCATTTGCTATAAGTGTCAGATTAAATTCAAAAGACCATATCCCTGGAGGTTTGGAAATCGAAGAAAGTCTTCAAATTGCAAAAAAATTAGAAGAATTAGCTATAGATTGCATAAACATAAGTGGTGGTACTTATGAGTCAGGATACACAGTCATAGAACCTTCTAGCATACCAGAAGCTTGGAAAAAGGACTATGCAAAAGCCTTTAAGCAAAGCCTAAACATACCAGTTATTGCAGTAAACAATATTAAACATCCGGAAACAGCGGAGGCTTTATTGGAAGAGGGAATATGTGATTATATAGGTCTTGGCCGTGCAACACTTGCAGATCCCCAATGGGCAAACAAAGCAAAGGCTGGCAGAGATGAGTATATAAGAACTTGTGTCGGATGCATGAATTGCTTTAGCCAACTTATGAAATACGATAGACCAGTAACTTGTACAGTAAACCCAGAATTAGGAAAAGAACATCTTTATACAGATCTTAACAAATTAGTTGCCAAAACTGGTGACGGAAAGAAAGTTGTAGTTATAGGCGCAGGACCAGCTGGAAGTGAAGCTGCAATAGTTCTAGCAAATAGGGGATATAAAGTTACTGTATTTGAGAAAAACGAAGGTTGCGGCGGATCAATACGCCTTGGTGCAAAACCTCCATACAAGTTTTACTTCAATGAATACATCTCCATGCTAGAAAAAACCATGGAAGAAATGGGTATAGATCTAAGGTTCAACGAAGAAGCCACAGTAGAAAAAGTAAAAGAACTAGATCCTTATGGAGTTGTAGTAGCTGTAGGTGGTCAAGCTGCAAAATTAAATATAGAAGGAATAGATAAAGATAAAATCCTCGATTATAGAGATATATTATCAGAAGAAGTTGACTTTACCGGTAAGAATGTACTAGTAATTGGTGGTGGAGAAACAGGACTTGAAACAGCTGAGTTTATAAGAGATAAAGACAATAAGGTCACTGTTGTAGAAATGTTAAGTGATGTTGGACTAGAGCTTGATAAATCAACCAAAGCCATTATGCTAAAGAGATTCGGCGAAAAGGAAATTCCAGTTTTAACCAATACTAAATTCAAAAAGGTAAAAGCGGATAATAAAGCAATACTAGTAAACACACAAAAAGATGAGCAAGTTGAAGCTGATTTTGATTACATTATATCAGCAGTTGGAGTTAAAAATAATCCAGAATACAATAATCAATTTTTAGAAGCTTTTGAAAATTCAATTGTAATAGGAGATGCAAGGAAACCTAGAAATATTGTTTTAGGAACTAGAGAAGCATATGATAAGGCTTTTGTATTCTAGAATTGAAAAAGTTTAAGATGCGAGAAATCGCATCTTTTTTTGTGCATTGTTTTAAAATAAGCATTGACAGATTATAAATGTTAATATACACTATATACAGATGGAGGATATATGGATATAAAAATAAAGTACTCGAGTAAAGATCCGATATATTTACAAATCAAAAACCAAATAAGAGATGCTATTTTAAATGACGAGCTGGATATTAATGAACCCCTGCCTTCTATAAGATTTTTGGCAAAAGAGCTTAAGGTTAGTGTTATTACTACAAAAAGAGCCTATGACGAGCTTGAAAAAGATGGACTAATTAACACTGTTCCAGGCAAGGGTTCTTTTATCAAAAGTCAAGATCCCAAGATTGTTAGGGAAAAAATTATGATTAAGATAGAAGAATATGTAAAAGAAATTAATGATTTAGCTAAGATTGCTGATATCTCAAAAGAGGAAATAGTATCCTTATTTGATATATTGGAGGATGATGATGGATGATATAATCAAGCTAAAAAATGTTGAAAAAGAATTTGTTGGGTTTAAGTTAGGACCGTTAGACCTAAATATCAAAAAGGGAACTGTAACAGGTCTTATTGGAGAAAATGGAGCAGGAAAATCAACAACATTAAAATTACTCTTGAATGCCCTAAAGAAAGATAGAGGAACAATTGAAGTATTTGGCAAAGATATAAATGATCTTAGTGAAGAAGAAAAATATAAAATTGGATTTGTCTACGATGATTTATATTTGCCCGATACTATGGATATTGGTGAAATAGAAACATTTCATGAAAAGCTTTATAGGGACTTTTGGCAAGAAGATATATTTTATGATTTAGTGGATAGATTCAATTTGCCTGAAAAGCAAGCGATAAAATCTTTCTCTCGTGGCATGAAAATGAAATTATCCTTTGCTTTGGCCTTATCTCACAAGGCTGAACTATTAATATTAGATGAGGCAACTAGTGGCCTTGATCCAGTTGCAAGAGATGATTTTTTGGATATTCTACTTGATTTTATCCAAGATGAGAATCACACAGTTTTAATATCTTCTCATATTTTGTCTGATTTAGAAAAAATAGCTGATTACATAGCCTTTATTCATAAGGGAGATTTATTATTTAATGAGGAAAAAGATAGACTAATAGAAATTTATGGTCTTGTTTCATTAAATGATGAAGAATATGAAAGCTTAGATAAAGATGCAATTGTTGCAGTCAGGAAACACAAATTTGGCCATGAATGTTTGGTGGTAAGAGAAAAAATGCCAGATGGACTTGAGCTGGAAAATCCTAGTATCGAAGACATTATGGTATATATGATAAAGGAGGCCTACAATGAAAGCCTTGATATATAAAGATTTGATTTCTCTAAAAAGATACTTTGTGCTTATAGCTATGTTGATTGTATTAATAGCAGGCTATGAATATAGAGAAGGTCTTCTAATGTTATCAACGGGTTTATTCATATTAATACCAATAGCTCTTATAAATGGTTTATTTGATGTAGATATAAAATCAAATGCAGATAAGTATATAGTAGGGATGGGGATAGATAAAAGGAAAATTGTATTGTCCAGATACCTTATTATATGGATATTTGTTGGAATAGCAGTATTAATAGGACTTTTAGGAAGATTAAAGGTAAACAATCCTAACTTATTTTCAATAAATCTACTAATACCAATTATAATTTTATCGTCAAGCTTGATACCATTAATACAAATTCCTTTGATGTATAAATTTGGAAACCAAACAGCTAGAATAGTTTTCATGTTTATATATATATTTATTTTTATATTTGTGAATTATATGTGGGAGAATGAAGATTTAGTAATTAACTTTTTGCAAGAGAATTTAGTAATTGGTAAAAATCATGTGGGATTAGTAATTTTACTTGTAGCTCTTGCTTTAAATGTCATATCTTTAATTGCTTCTATCAAAATTTATGAAAACAAGGAACTATAGTTCTAGTAATAGTTTGGTTGATAAAGCATGGTTTTTATGGTAAAAATGCCTTATCTTAGTATAGTAGAAAAAAGTGAGGTATTATGGATTACGAAAAACCATTTTTATATATAGATACAAATTTTGCTCCAGATGAGGCCTTGATGACTTATATGGCTACAAAGTCCTATGACTTTGAGCTTGTGGCTTTGTCTACTGGATCTGGAATGATGAATACAAAGCTTGCGGCTGAAAATATTGTCGGCCTTATGACTGATGATGGCCTATACTTATCAGTGGCAGCAGGAGAGGACTTGTTAACCTACCATAATTTGGATAAGGAAATTTTTACTACGACTAAAGATTATATAGAAAAATTGCCTGCCTATGAAAATATAATTGATAAGGCCAGTGATTGTGGCAAACTTGATATCATTGCTACAGCAGGTCTTACAAATATTGCCAAGGCCATAGAGGAAGCCCCTGAGATAGAGGATTATATATCCCATATTTTTATCCTTGGTGGGGAATGTGATGGCGAAGTTTCAGAAACTTTTATAGAAGACCCAGCATCTGTTGATAAGATTTTAAATTCTAGTATTGACTTATTTTTATTACCCATAGAAATAGCTAATCAGTTTAGTCTTTCTGATGATATGATAGAAAAATTGTCAGGTCAAGATAAGAATCTGGATATAATCTTAGATGAGTTTAAGAAAGATAATTATAGACTCCTTAAAGCCAATCTTTTGATGTATTTGATGCTTATACCAGAGGCCTTTATCTTTGAGGAATCTGGATTTGGAATTCATGTTGACGATTCTGACGGTGAGCAGGGAAGTCTTTATAGGACTGATACAAGGAAGAAAAACTATAGGGTCACTAGGGTAAATGAGGATACTTTCTACGACTTTCTCATGGGGAGCCTAAAGTGAAATTTAAAAAACCTGGCCTTAGAATAGTTAAGACCTTCATAGCTGTAACCCTTGCTATGCTGATTTCATCTTTTAGACCAGGAGAGGGCTTGCCTTTTTATAGTGCCATTGCTGCCATAATTTGCCTAAAGTCTGACGTGGAAGGATCCCGTGAGATTGGCATAAATAGGGTGATTGGCACCATGCTTGGTGGTTTGTGTGGTTTGCTATATCTTTTGATAGTGCCTGCAAATTATCTGCCAAGGGCAGTGGAACTTATTTTGATTAGTTTACTAGCATCAATCATTATTTGGGTAATGGCTATGGCTGGCAAACCTAAGGCTATTTCCATCATGGCCATAGTATTTTTGTCTATTACTATAAACCACGGCAACGAAGGCAACTTGCCATTTCTATTCGCCTTTAATAGGACCTTTGACACTATGGTTGGAGTAATTATGGCCATTGTAGTAAACTGGTCGGATTTTGAAATAAGGGAAAATTATAATAAGAATCATTAATAAAATAAAACTCCTTACTTTGGTTTTGATAAAGCCAAGAGTAAGGAGCTTTTTTATTCATATTTTAAAAATTTGTCTATATCTAGGGCATCTGTGGCATCTTCGAGGACTGTCAATTTGTCAGCTGATTGTATATAATCATCGGCATTTGGAATAAATTCCTGCCCATCTCTTTCTATAGATAGGACGATGACGTGTTTTGGAAAGTCGATTTCTCTTAGTCTTTTGCCAACAACTTCAAGATTTTCTGTCATAGTGTATTCAAAAATAGAATAATTACCAAGTTCTCTTTCGACTGGACTTAGTAAATTCTTGTCCTTTAATTGTCTTTCTAGAAGTGTGTCATAGATTGGAGCCACCTTGAAGGCTTCTGCTATGTAGTATGAGACTATCACAACAATTGAAAGGGCTATGAGGTGTTCAAAGGTCTTTGTCATTTCTGATACTAGGATTATTGAAAGTATAGGGCTTCTTACAACAGATGCAAGTATACCACTCATTCCTAATATGAGGAAATTTATATAAAACTGATCTATAGGGACAGCATTTCTTAGCATAGAAAATATCAAAGATCCACAACAGCCGCCTATGACAAGGACTGGCAAGAAAATACCCCCTTGGACCCCAGATCCGTAGCAAAAAGTTGTATAAAAAAGCTTAGCTAATAGGATCATCAGTATATAAACAACAGAAAATTTGTTCAAGGACATTTCTTCCAAAAGTCCGTGACCACCACCAGTAGCCTTAAAAAATGTAAAGCCAATAAGGATTGTAACAGCCATCAATAGACCGTATTTTACTATTGGTGAGCTTATTTTTTTGAACATATCTTGGAATTTTACAATCAAAGTATTATAAAAAACTCCAATAATACCTGTTAGGATTCCTATAAGTATTGCTACCCAAATTAATTTCATTGGCAAAGACTCAGCTACTGCAAAGGAAAAAGCAGTCTCTGGTCCCATCAAGACAAAGGATATGAAATTTGCTGTAATTGATGCGATTAGGGCTGGCAAAAGAACATATTTGGAATAAGACTTGTGCAGCTCCTCAATGGCGAATATGCAACCCGCTAGAGGAGCGTTGAAAGCTGCAGCAAGGCCTGCGGCAGCTCCTGCAGTGATTAAATATTTTATTTCGTCAGGTTCTCTTTTAAGAAACTTGCCAACAAGCTTGGCACTTGCTCCACCTATCTGGATAGATGGACCTTCACGACCGAGTGAAAATCCCATGAGATTGCCCAGGCCTCCACCTATGATTTTTGAGGTGATAGTAGGAACTTCTTCCATTTGAAATTTGCCGAGTATTTCTGCTCGGATTTGGGGAATACCACTTCCACCAGAAAGAGGTGCCCATTTTAATAGCTTATAGATCACATAAGAAGATATAATTGCAATCGCTAATAATATTAATATAGATTTTATGTTAGAATCAGCATACAAATAGCCCCTATAGATATCCATCTTTGAAATAATAAACCTATAGAGGACTGAAAATAAACCTGCGACTATGCCGACTATTATTGAATCAACTAATATTCTAAATATTAGTTTTCTTTTGTCATCAAAATGATTTTTCATTTTCACCGTCCTTAAATTTACTAGATAAATTTATTATACTGGAAAGAAATTAAATCTTGTATTTTTAAAACTATATAATTCATATTTTAAATATATTTATCTCTATGATACAATTTAGCTAAAGGAGGCGAAGATGATTGAAGTAAAAAATTTTACAAAAGCTTATTCCAACGGCAAAATTGCTGTTGATGACATATCTTTTGATGTAAGAAATGGTGAAATATTTGGTTTTCTAGGACCAAATGGAGCAGGTAAATCAACTACTATAAAATCTATTGTTGGTATCAATTCCATAACTAGTGGAAGTATCACCATGGGCGGGCTCACTATGGATGAGGACCCAATATCCTATAAGAAGCAATTCTCATACGTACCTGACAACCCAGAACTATTTGAAAACTATTCTGGCTATGAGTACATAAATTTTTTGGCTGATATATACGGAATAGACGAGCAAACGCGAAAGGAGCGACTTGATTATTATTTGGAATTTTTTGATATAAGGATGGCTATGGGAGATCAAATAGAAACATATTCTCACGGTATGGCCCAAAGACTAGCTCTTATAGGGGCTCTTATCAATGATCCTGATTTATTAATTCTTGATGAACCTATGGTTGGCCTTGATGCCAAAAGCGCCTACAATTTGAAAAATATCCTAAGGCAAAGGGCCAAAGATGGCAAATCTATTTTCTTTTCAACCCACGTGATGAGTGTAGCCCAAGAACTTTGTGACAGGATTGCCATCATTAATAAGGGCAAAATCATAGCCTTGGGAACTTTTGACGAGATCAAAAATCAATCCAACCACAAGGAAAACCTAGAAGCAGTATTCTTGGAGCTTACTGATGAATAATATAAAAACTATAGCAAGATATGCCTTCTGGGAATCATTCTTTCCTTTTTTTAAAAACAAAAAAATTGCAAATTTGCCCAAAAACCATTTTTTAAGGATAGTAACCCTATTAATCGGTTATATATTCATGGCATATTTTTCCTATCTTATTATGTTTGTTGTAGGCAAGATATTTCTTCCTAATCCTGATGGGGATACCATGTATTTTACTTATTTTGGCATAATGGTCAGCCTAACTATTTTGGTTTTTCACCTGCCACAAATCATATCCAATATATTTTCTGACAAAAAAATAAGTATTTACAAGACCCTACCCTTAAAGCCAGGCGAGCTTTTTATTGGCAAGGTTTTGGGAGATGTACTTTCATTTGTAGATTATTTGTTATTTTTGCTGATAACTTTTATTATTTACTTTATCAATAGAGGCTTTTCCATAAAGATATTGGTATTTGCCTTGGTAAATTTCTTTAGCCTGATTTTTACGACCTATGCCCTGTTGACATTTTTGATTTTAATCCTCATGAGATTTACCAATGTTGGCAGTCACAGGAAACTTGTAAAGACTATTGGTTATGTAATACTTTTTGCTATATTGGGAGTATTTTATGCCTATCCTATGCTAAATGACAATGGATCTTCTGCAAGAGAAACCGGACAAGCTATATCTATGGCTATTGAACAAATAGAGGGCATTTCAAATGTGTTTTTCACATCCAAACTTTTTGGCAAGGCCGTAGGTGGAGATCTTCTTAATAATATAATCTATACTTTGGTATTTCTAGCCTCATCAGCCTTGATAGGCTATGGACTTTATAAATTTGCAGACAAAAACTACTATGATGGCCTTGGCAAAGAGTCTTCTAAAAACCATAAAAATAAGGGAGAAGAAAATCTTTCTAGGGTTAATCTTAAAGCTGGGTCCCAAGTTTCAGCAATATTTAAAAGAGATGTAAAAACCCTATTTTCTAATGTGGTTTTCCTAGCATCAACCATACCTATGTTTATTATTTTTGGAACTCTGGGTGCAAAAACTGGTTCACAAATAAGAAAAGATGTTAGCAACTTTTCTTTTGCTGACCCGGAAATAAGATTTTGGATTTTCCTCATAGGATTTTTGTTAGCTCTAATGATTTGGTCAAACTCTGGCTTTGCCAATACTGCCCTATCCCGTGAGCACAAGAGCTTCTATTTGTTCCAAAGTCTGCCTATAGATTACAAAAAACATTTTAGGGCCAGGTTACTTGCAGCTAGCTTGATAAGTCTTGCCTTTAACCTAATTCTTACAATACTATTTATCATCACTGTCAAATTTGGGATAATAAATGGAATTCTTCTCTTTGTTGGGATGGGTCTGGGTTCAATACTAGCAAATAGTTTTGCTCTATACACTGGGAGCAAAAATATAAAGACAAACTGGACCAAACCTGAAGAAATCACCAAGGGAGGGGTCAAGGAGCTTCTTTACTACTTTTTATCAATGATATTTATAGGCTTAATAGCCCTATTAAATGTATTATTGAGTAAAGCTTTTGCTAATACTCCTTATATTGGCTGGATAATAATAAGCATCTTACTAGTAGTCATAAGCGTTATAACTATAAGGCTTGCCCTATCTTCATACAAGAAAGGCTTCTATGATATAAACGATTAAAAAGTAAAATAAGTGGGTAATTTACTAAGGAAAGGATTTTGAGAATAATTATCAAAGCTAATGAGCTTTAAGGAGACAATTATGAAAAACATCAAAAAATTGACAGCAGCACTACTTGCCTTGTCATTTCTAGCTTTTAATAGCGCGACAAATCCTTCTTTAAGTTTTGCCGAAAGCAAGGCAGATGAAAGTAAAATTGACCTAGGAGTTGACAAAGGAAAGGGGGCATACAAAGAAAAGAAAGTTCAAGTAAATCCAAACGATCTTCGCTACCAACAATTCCTAATGAACCTAAGAGAAGTCCGTGACAAGTCCTGGGAATCCAATGTACCATATACCATGGGAGCGGATAACGAAAAAGGCGCCACTATCCGAGATATTGCCAAAGAATATGGCTATGAGACAAAAGAAGCATATATCGACGGTATAAAATGGTCAAATGATTTGGAAAAGATTGCCATTCAAAGATCTTTTGAACAAACATACACAGGCCTAGGTAGCCAAAGAGTGGATGGGACAAGTTTTCAAACAGCAACAATAAATGGAATAAGTTCAGATAAAGAAATCCTTTCAGCAGATACAATAGATCCTAATATTACAGACCCAATTGGCTTATGGTCATATGGAAAAATAGAAAAAGCAAATAATATGTCCGAATATGACATTTTATTAAAGGAAAATGGTGTAAAAACAGATTGGAATGCCAGTCTCCACGACCTATTAAATCCAGCATATAAGTATGTAGGATTTGCAGAGGTGAAAGATCCTGATCAAAAAGTGACCTTTGCAACAGCAGAATTTGCCAAAGATATAGCAAATAATAGTGAAAAGCAAGCAAATATAGTTGGCGAATACACCCTAAGCACTGGAGCAAACAAAGAAGGAATTTCAGATGAAGTAAGAGAAAATATTGAAAAATCAATCCAAGAAGCTGAAATACAAATAAAAGCTGCGGAAGATTTGATTAATAATTATCCACAAACAATTAAAAATGTTAAGGGAAAATTAGTAGGACTAATCGAGGAAAGTAAAGATCTTATAAAAGAACTTAGAGCCTTGATGGAACAATAATATTTACCATAAGGGAGCTGTTAGTTATCTAGCAGCTCTTTTTTATTGTTAATTTTACAAAGAACACCCTATATTTATTGATAAAAAATATTGTTTATTATAAAATATCTGTAAAGAAAGTGTTTTAATAAGGGTAAATCATCAATAATTAGAATTCTTAAATGGTGAATGATAAAAAATCCTTATTGATTGAGGGGGAAAAATGAAAATTAATAAAAAAATCGCAGCGACAGGCCTTGCTCTAAGCTTTGCCTTTCTTGGACTAATGGCTAATATTGATAGGTCATATGCGGCAGGTATTAATAAGAACTCTGCCTTTTATAGGTCATCAAAGACTAGAGATGCATATTTAGCACTAACAGATAATCAGAGAGCAGAGCTTGATAGTATGAATGCTGATAACAAGGCACCGCTAAAAATTGATGAGCTTTTGGCGACCAATAGATACAGCCTACCAATTGTTAGAGGTAGAGATTGGCTATATCCATTCATGCTTGATAGAAACAAAAATGGTCAAGTTGGAGAAAATTATTTCAAGGGCAATAACAATGGATCTTCAAGTGGCCCTAGAGAGGAAGTAGAGAAAATTATTCCTGAAGAAGACAGTACTCCAGAAGAGACTCAAGGATCTGGAGAAGTTACAGAAGATGAAACAGAAAACTTAGAAGATAGGGCAAAGATAAAGGCTAATCTAGAAGAATCTATAAAAAATGCCAAAATCCAAATCGATGCTTGTGAAGATATCATAGAAAACTATCCAAAAACTATTGAAAAAGTTAAGGATAAACTCATCGGACTTTTAGCAGAAACCAAGGAATATATTAAGACAGCAGAAGAATTGCTTGAAACTTTATAAAGACAGACCAGCTATGATAGCTGGTTTTTAAATGTAAAAATTTCTTTATAAATCATACTTTTTATTTAAAGCAGTTATATAAATAGTGAATACATATACACAAGAGTTTAATATGAAAAAAATAAAAAAATTGGCATGCTTCTAAGTCTAACTCTTATATGTCTTGGACTAAGCATATTTAAAAATTTGAACAATGTGTCCTATGAAAGTTCAAGTGTCTTTAGCAGCTCATATAGCTACATTCAAGTGATTCTGCCTACAGGGAAGATACAATCTATCTTAAACAAGATGAAAATCTTAAAAGAGAAATTCTAGATACTATCAAAGAAATCAGATCTGATATCTGGGATGAGAATGTTTATTATGCCTCAAGCCCAGAAGATGTAGAAAAAACAAGGATTATAGAAATAGCCAAAAGATTTGGCTACAATACAAAAAGCGAATATATAAATGCTATTAAATGGAATAGTGAGCTAGAAAAGTACGCTATTCAAAGAGCCTATGAGATCTACTTAACTGATGACTCATTTTATAGGACAGATGGGGAAGATCCTGAAGAAATGGTGATTAACCTATTTGGAGATGATTCCAGAGAATATAGTGTATGGTTAAGGGGAGATTTGACTGGTCAAAGAGCCATATACATGTGGTCTATAGATAAGTATGAAGTGCTAGACCGTAAATCAGAGTATGACTTATTATTAGAATTAAAAGGAGACTTATCTGAGGATAACAAAAACCTTCACAATATCCTCCACCCATTAGTAACTCAAGTTGGCTTTGCAAAAGTTAAAAATTCAAAAAATGGAAAAACTTATGGGGTAATGGTAGATGGTCATGACCTTGCAGGTTCTCAAAAAGTTACAGGTTATGTTGGAAATTACAAGTATTATGTCGGTGATCCAAATGCAGCTGATCTATCAAAAGATACAAAGGCTCAATTAAGATCATCCATAAAATAATCAGAAATCCAACTCCAGGCCCTAGAAAACATTCTAGAAAATTATCCTAAAACAGTAGCCAATGTTGTTGATAAGCTTTATGATCTCATGGATGATTCCTATTATCTAATTAGAAAATCCTATGCCCTAATTGGTGAATTTGAGAATATTTATTAGAAAATCTATTTATTGCAGCTATAAAAGGAGAAAAATATGAATATCAAAAAAATATTACTTACTGCCCTATCAATCAGCCTTCTAACACCAACAGCAAGCTCGTATGTAGCTACAGAAAATACAGCCCGGCTTCTCGTGATATGGAATTTAAAAGATAATTGGAAGAATCTGTAGAAGAGGCTAAACGCCAAATAGAAGTTGTAGAATATTTGTTGACATATACTCCAAAAACAGTTGAAAAAGTGAGAGATAAACTTATATATATGATTGGGGTCCAAAAATTAAATATAGAACTAGCCGAAGATTTATTAGAAATTATTTATGGATAGATAGGGACTGTTGCAAAATAGATAAATCGTTCCTATATAATTCGAGCACCCTCCCAGAAAGGTCTCAACCAGCCGACGGGCTAAACGCCTCCCTAAGCCGGCGGGCTAAACCTCAAACTTTCTGGGAGTGCACTCCAATTATGGAACGATAGATATCTATCAATTTGCAACAGCCCCTTATCTATTAAAAATCCTAAAGTTAACTCCATTTACCATTTCGACATCATATGGACTATTTGAAAAATATCCTTTCAAAAATTCATACCTAAAGTCGTAGTAGGTGGATTTTTCATTTTTTGATTTATTTTCTAAATTGATTTGATTTCTTTCACTTACTTCAAAGTTCTCATGGTGGTCGTGGTCATGGCCACCCTCGCAGACATTATCCAGGGAATCTTCTGGATTTATATCTTCGTTTTCATACTTAGTATGAAGGTTGGTATTTGTAATCAAATACAAGTCCCCGATTTCATCAACTTGGGCAGATAAGCCATTGTCACAAGGCATTCCATCAAGTAGATACATATTTAGGTCAGTAAAAATCTGGTTAAAATCATCAAAATTTTTATCCTGACCAATCTTCTTTCCAAACTCAAAAATCTTTTCCTTTGGATTATTACTATGTTTTAGGGCATAATTTAATCTTTTTTCTACTACATCTATTTTTGAATCCAACCAGCCGTGGATATTGTCCTGGTCGATTAATTCTTCCAGTGGGTTTTTTGAAACGGCATTGGCTATTTTATCAACTTCACTTGTGTCATTATCTAGCAAGTAAGCTGTTATTTCATCTTGAAATTTAATTTTGTCATACATCATATAATGTATTGGACCTAAATTTTCACTCATTTAATCACCTCAATATATTATTTTACTATATTCTATGTGGTATACTATAAGTCAGGGAGGGATTAGTATGAAAAATTTAACTACAAAAAAACTTGCCTACATAGGACTTTTTACAGCTTTGGTTTTTGTATCAAATTACTTGCAAATTCCATTTGTAACACCTTTTGGCAACACTCGTTTTCACTTGGGCAATGTATTTTGCCTTTTATCAGGCCTTATTCTAGGTCCAGGATTTGGGGGACTTGCTGCAGGTCTTGGGTCAGCACTTTTTGACCTATTTGATCCTATTTATTTTACATCAGCACCAACAACATTTTTAAATAAATTTTTATTGGCTGCCGTAGCAGGTTGGTTTTTCTATAAAAAAGATAAGGAAGTTGATACTAAAAAATCTCGCATAGTATTGGCATCTATACTTGGTCAACTTACATACATTATTCTATATCTTGGCAAATCTTATATAAAGAATGTTTACATCCTAGGATTAACACGCCAAGCTAGCATGGTTGAAATTGTACAAAAAGCTGGAGTTTCCTTTACCAATGGTGTGATTTCTGTAATATTTGCCTCAATTCTTACAATACCATTGTTAAAAGCCATCAAATTTGAATAATCATCTTGCTATTTGGGTAAAAACAAGTTAAGAGGTGTATTATGGACTATAAAAAATTTGGAAATAAAATTGTACTTAGACTAAAAAAAGGCGACAAAATTATTGAATCAATTGAAAAAATGGTAAGAGAAGAAGATATCAAGGCTTGCCATTTTGCAGGAATAGGAGCTGCAAATGAGATAAAACTCGGCCTGCTTCACCCAGGAGATAGCGAATATGCTTGGGAAACCTTCAGTGAAGATATGGAAATTACAAGTCTTGTTGGAAATGTCACAAGATTTGAGGGAGAGCCAATGGTTCATGCTCACATCACTTGTGGTAGAGAAGACTTTTCTATAATAGGCGGCCACCTAGGAGAAGGCATTTGTTCTTTGGCAGTTGAGCTATTTGTAGACATCCTAGATGGAGAACTTGTCAAAAAAGCCGACCCTGAACTAAAGATTAACACCATAGAGTTTTAAGGTGGATATTATGCAGACTAGAGAAAAAACTTTTGGAATAACCTGTCCATCATGTGGGCATTCTTTTGAAAAAGACCTAAATACAGCAGCATTTACAGATGATAGGAAGGCCATACTCACAAATGAATTTGGTAAAGTGACTTGCCCTAATTGCAAGCACGAATTTATATTAAACTACCGATTTGTCTACACAGACGAAGAAACTAAGTTTATGATAGTAAATGATCCTAAATTTACCGATGTAAAAAATAGGCTTGCCTTTGTTTCAAGTCTTGCTATGCTTGATAAGTTCCACAAGGATGAACAAGAGAAATATCTTACAAGAATGACCACGGATATAGAAGAAGTTCGTGAAAAGATTGTAATTTTTGAAAATTACTTGTCTGATAAGGCAGTAGAAATTCTAAAATATATGCTATTAGAAAGTGATGAATTAGAATTTAACCACGATGACCTAGAGTCATTTAGGCTAATAGATCAAGATACATTTTTGCTAAGAACTACAAGTGGCCAGGAGTACACCCTAGGCTTTGTAAGACCTGTATATGACAGAATAGTTGACCAATACAAGGGTCTATTTGATGAGTCCAAGGTTGAAAAAGTCGACAAGGCCTGGGCCTTTGAATTTTTGAAAAAATAAATAAGAAAAACTGGCTTTAAGCCCTGTTTAGGACTTATTGCCAGTTTTTTTAAGTCTTTGGTTAATTTTTTTGTTTATCTTAATTTGTCTATATATTTCTCTGATTCTTAAAACTACCGTTGTTAGTATTATTGTAATAGCTTTTCTTTTGGTGTCAGAACTTAGTGCTTGTCCTATTCCTAAGGTGTAAACTATTATAAAAATAGGAAGGACACATAATATAAGAAATATCAGATCTACTAGGGCTAGAGGGATTTTTTCGTTTTTTTCTAGCCTTATTATGACTTGTGAATACAAGAGTCCAACTATTAAAAAAGTTCCTAGTATTATGAGTGATTGAAATAAATATGCTTCTTTAATAGTTTTCCCTGCCATAAAGGCTGGTGCTACAAATGAGTATTCAAGGCTTTCTTTATCTAGAAATATAATTGATAGGAAAAATATTAGCCCGAGTCCTGCAAATGGGAAAAGTATGTAGTCTTTTATTTTAAACTTTTTATCTTCTGATGCTTTTTCGTAATCGTACATATATCCTCCTAGACTCCAAGTATTTCTCTTACTTTTTTCATTGCCCTGCGGGATACAAAGCAAATATCACCATTTACCATCGTGCAGCTTATGGTCCCTAGGTACTTAAAATCAAAATTCTTGGTCTTATCCAAATTTATAATCTCCGAATTAGAAATCCTCACAAAATTTTTGTAACCCAAGTAATCTTCAATCTTGTAAAGTGGAAGCTTCATAAGATAAGTCTTTTCGTCTGTGACTGTGTATACTTTCTTGTCCTTGGCATAAATCCTTATGATGTCATCTGGACTTATGATCTCAAGCTTATCGTCATAGATGCCCGACAGGACTTCCATTTCATTTGCCAAGATTTTTTCTTTTATATCAAGGCTTTCCTGGTCTATTTCTGGAGTTTTGATTATAATTTCTTTTTCTTTTAAGTTTTTATCAACTACTATCTCGACTTTCATTTGCTTACTCCTTACTAATATTTTATAAGAGATAAAAAATCAGTCAATGATTTGCCGATAACTGGTAGGTTTTTGCCGATAAGTGGTACAATATTCCCATGAAAATTAACTTATTTGATGAAAACAAGAGAAAAATTGTATACGATATTTTAAATATTTTCTATGAAGCTAGTGAAATAGAATTTGGAGAAGATGGGGATATAAAAATCCTTGAAGATAAGATTATTTTTAAAGACTCATCCTATACTTATAATAATAACTATGACCTTAAGGCTACTTTGTATAGCATATTAGTAAATGAAACTGGATATGAATCGCCCTGGGGGATGCTTACAGGATCTAAGCCATCCAAGCTCTTGCAAAAATACAGTCTCGACGAATTAAAAGAAAAATATTTTATCTCAGATGATAAGTTAGGCTTGCTTATAGATGTGAAAAATGAGCAGGATAAATTATCCTTTGATAAAAATAACTATAATCTTTATATCAATATCCCCTTTTGTCCGACGAGGTGTTCTTACTGTTCCTATCCAACTTTGGTTGGAGCTCACCACGATAGGGCTTCCTACATCGATGCTCTCTGCCAAGAGCTTGATATGATAGCTTTGCCAAGGCATTTGGCTTCCATATATATAGGAGGTGGAACCCCATCATACCTTTCCCACAAGGACCTAGAAAGACTCTTGGCTAAGGTAAATGAGAGGTTCTCATCTTTTGAATATATTTTTGAAGCGGGCAGAGAAGATACCCTAGATGAGGAAAAACTTGAATTGCTCAAGGATTATGGAGTGACAGGAATTTCTCTAAATCCACAAACTTTCAATGAAAGGGTGGTAAGAGCTGTCGGTAGGTCTTATGATTTTGACCACTTTCTAAAAATGTATGAAAAAGCCTTGGACCTAGGCTTTGTCATAAATATGGACTTTATAGTTGGTCTTGTGGGTGAGGATGCAGAATCTTTTGCCAAAAATTTCCAAATCCTAGAAAAACTTGGACCAGACAATATAACCTTCCACGCTCTAGCCAGCAAGGTAGGCTCCAAGTATAGGGAAAACAATAAGATGGGATCTGTAAAAGATGCCCTAATCATAAGTGAAGCCATAAAAAACTTCACAGATAAAAACTCCTACAAGCCCTACTACCTCTACCGCCAAAAAAATATCATATCCAATCTTGAAAATGTGGGCTATCAAAAAAATAATAAAGCTCAACACTATAATATTGCCATAAATGAAGAGCTAGAAAATATAGTTGGCCTAGGTATGAATGCAAACTCCAAGCTTACAAATGGGGTGAAATACAGGAATCCTAGAAACTTGAGAGATTATTTGTATAATATTACAAAAGTGATTGAAGAAAAGAATTCGATTTTAAAAACAAGCTAAGAAAAAATCCTAGCTTGTTTTTAATTTATTAGCCAAATATGGGCTATTTGATCTTTGATTTCATCATAGGACCAAGATTTTTCGCTTTTTTTCATACTATTGGGATCGTTTATGACAAATTTGCCGTCCTGGTAGGAATCGATCACAAGAATATGGCCAAAGAGAGTAAATATCCCCTTGTTTACCGAAACTATAAGTGGACCATTTTCTAAGGCATCAATCATTGAACTCTCATCATTAGAAATATCGTAGGCAGTATACCCATATCTATTTGCTTCATCACTGAAAAACTTCCAGGCTATACCATCATCAGTCATATAATTTTGGGCATCAATTCCAATCTTTCCCGGATCTATGGAAGTATCGTTCTCTAATCTTGCTAAAACCATGGCCATAGATGTTGGCCCACAGCCGGCAAGGCCTATTACAGATCCGCCCAAGTAGTCGTATGCCCATCTATTGTCCCACTGGAGAAAATAAGGTGTTCTCCTGCCATAGTCTACAGATACTCCTTGGTAATGCTCAAAATCTGTAATATTATTTGAATAATTATAAGCAAAGTCAATGGCATCAGAATCATTTCCTGCTAGATATATCAAGTTATCATCTAAATAATCAAAATTATCCACAATCCATCTTGCCTTGTCGTTTCCACTGTCAGCTTCTTTTTGTAAATTCATTTTTAAGGCTCTTTTGTTATCAGTCTTGTAATCAGCATTTTTAAAAGTATGGCTAAAAATTTCACTTATGGAATCCAAGGGAGAATCGACATAATATTTAGTTTCATTGTATCTAGTTCTTAAAAAATTATAGACTACAACTATAAAGGCTAAAAATATTATAGTCCTAAAAAAACCAAATTTTCTTTTCTTTCTTCTCATAAATTAATCCTCTGTATCACTTATGTTAAAACATATTATATCATACTTTTAATAATTGTAAAAAGTTTTTTATTTATTTAAAGATAATTTGGAAATAAAATCAATTAATCTTAAATTGACAAAACTTATCATAAATATAAAATAATAAATATAAAATACATAAGAGGTAAGGCTATGGCCAAGATAGATATTATAATCCCGGTTTACAATGGGGAGAATTTTATAGGTCAAACTATAAAATCAATAGAAGACAATAATTTTGCCGATATTAATATTATCCTTGTTGATGATGGTTCTATTGACGGGACAGAATCGCTAATCTTTAATTTGAGAGAAAAATATGGTAATATTTCATATTATAAAAAAGAAAATGGTGGAGTGTCTGCCGCTAGAAATTTTGCCATAGAAAGATCTGCCAGCCCCTATATATGTTTTTTGGATGCGGATGACCTTTATCATAAAGATTTTTTGCCAAAAATGTATGGGCAAATTGAAGCTACAAATGCAGATGCTTGCACATGTGGCTATTACAAGTTATATGATAAAAAGATTGTGCCTATGAAAAGTGCCTTTAGCAAGAAGGATTTTCTAGTAGATTATCTAATCAGCAAAAATAAACTTCATATCAGCAGTTTTTTAATAAAAAGAGAAGTGATTTTTGATAATAATATTCGTTTTGATGAATCTTCTTCCTATGGTGAAGATATAGAATTTATGACTCGTGTCATAAAATATTCAAGGAAAATAGAAATAGTCCCAGAATATTTGACCTACTATAGGATTGATAGCGATAGACCGACCTTGTCGACCTTTTCTTTAGATAAGATCAAAGCTGACATAGATTTTTCTAATAGGCTAATAAATGATCAAAAGCTAAATCTAAGCCCAAGAGAAAAAGCTGCCGTAAATCACAAACTTGTGGCAAATATTGTAAATAAGCTTATGACAGGCCTTGACCTTGGCTATGATAAGAAAGAGATCAGGGAGATTTATGAAGCTAATAAGTCAATTATTACAAAGAAAACAAATGCCTTTGGCCTAAGGTCAATCAAACTTATCTTAACAATTAAAAAACTTAGAAATAAAATTGGGTATTAGTAATCTAGGACTTAGTATAAAAAGGAGAAGTAAATGGAAATTAAAGAATTAAACCCTAAAGAAGTGTGGAAATTTTTCAGCGAAATTAGCCAAATCCCAAGATGTTCAGGTGATGAAGAGGCTGTTTCAAATTATTTAGTAAATTTTGCCAAAGAAAGAAACTTACAAGTGCGCCAAGATGAGGCAAAGAATGTAGTGATAAGAAAAGCTGCATCAAAAGGCTTTGAAGATAAGCCAATTGTTGCCCTTCAAGCTCATATGGATATGGTTTGTGTAAAAGAAGATGATTCTGACCACAATTTTGACACAGACCCTATCAAATTATTAATTGATGGTGATTGGGTGACAGCTGATAGAACAACCCTAGGAGCTGACGATGGTATGGGAGTTGCTTATATCCTAGCTATCCTAGATGATGAAAGCCTTGATCACCCAGCTCTTGAAGCGATAATCACAACAGAAGAAGAAACTTCTATGCTTGGTGCCCAAGCTCTTGATACATCAGATATAAAGGCCAAATATCTTCTAAATATCGACTCCGAAGAAGAGGGATATATCACAATTGGTTGTGCTGGTGGTCTTGATCTACCAATATCTTTTGCCAAAGAATACGAAAAAGCTAGTGGTGACTTCATAAAAGTAAGTCTAGGAGGATTTGAGGGTGGCCACTCAGGTATGGAAATCCACAAGGCTCGCCTCAATGCAATCAAAGCCCTATCTCGTCTACTTCTTGACATAGATGGACTTCAAATTGCCGAGCTTTCCGGTGGAGTAAAGAGAAATGCTATAGCTTCAAATGCCTATGCAATTGTTTCTGTTGCTGATAGGGCAGAAGCGATTGATATTATAAACCAAAGAAAAGATGAAATCCTAAACGAATCCAAAGACACAGATCCAAAGGGAACAATCACAGTAGAAGAGGCAAGTTTTGATGGGGATGTTCTCAGCAAAGACTTATCAAAAAGGTTTATCGACTGCCTATTTACCCTACCAAATGGTTTAGTAAAAAGACATGAGGGTGAAACTATAACTTCATCAAACATTGGAATCCTAGAAGAAGATGACAAAGAAATCAGACTTTCTTGCATGGTAAGATCTCAATTTGATTCTGCCAAACATTCTATTGCAGAGAAAGTTATGAAGATAGTAGAAAACTATGGTGGATCTGCTGAAATTAAGAGCGAATATCCAGGCTGGCAAAGAGAAGATACTCCGCTAATAGAACTTTCAAATGACATTTGGAAGGACCTACACGGTGATGAGATGATAATTGCCACAACCCACGGTGGATTAGAATGTGGTCTGCTAAAGGGAACACTCCCAGATGTAGAAATGATTTCATTTGGGCCAGAAATTCACGGAGCTCACTCTCCAGCAGAAAAAGTCCACATCAAATCAGTTGAAAACAACTACAAATTCTTAGTAGAATTACTAAAGAGAATATAACTTATAGACTCACCTGAAATATGGTGAGTTTTTTCTTTATAGTGATAACGTGGAAAATGTTTGCATTTTATAAAAAAATATTGTACTATAGTTCTATAAGAAGATCAGGAAAGGAGCTGCTATGTACGAGCAAAAAGTCACACTAACTAATGAGATTGGCTTGCATGCTAGACCTGCATCTATCTTCATCAGGGCTGCTGTAAAATTTCCATGCGATATTACTGTAGAAAAGAATGGTAGAAGTTATAATGCAAAGTCTATCATGTCAGTTCTTAGCATGAGTGCTTCTAACGGAGATGAGCTCACCATTAAAGCTTGTGGTGATGATGAAGAAGATGCCGTAAAAACTTTAGTTGATGTTATAGAAAATAAAATAAATCAAGATAATTAAAATTAATTAACGGGCATAAGCTCGTTTTTTTATTGGAAAAAAAGAGGTAAAATGAGTAAAGAACAATGATTGATAATTCCTAGTAAAGTAGTATACTTTATACGAATTTATTTTAGAAATAAAAGAGGTAAATATGTCTGAATTATTAAAAGTAGAAAATCTACATGTATCAGTTGAAGATACAGAGATTTTAAAAGGTATAGATTTAAGAGTAAATGCAGGAGAAGTTCATGTTGTAATGGGCCAAAATGGCTCTGGTAAGTCAACACTTATGAATACAATTATGGCAAATCCTGTTTACCAAGTAACAGAAGGAAAAATTTATTTTGAGGGCGAAGATATCACAGAAGAATCTGTCGACAAACGTGCTCGCCGCGGTATCTTTATGTCCTTCCAACACCCAGATGAGATTCCTGGGGTAAAACTAAATGATTTCTTGAGAATATCTGAAGAACAAATCACAGGTACAAAACCACAAATGCTATCATTTAGCAAAAAACTTGCCAAAGAAATGGAAAACTTAAATCTTTCTGAAGATTATGCAAGTAGATATGTAAATGTTGGTTTTTCTGGTGGTGAACGCAAGAAAAGCGAGATCCTCCAACTAAAAATGTTAAATCCAAAACTAGCTATGCTTGATGAAACAGACTCTGGTCTTGATGTGGATGCTGTAAGAATTGTATCAGCAGGTATAAAAGACTTCCTAAGCGAAGACAATGCAGTTATCATCATCACCCACCACAGAGAACTTTTAGAAAGTATAGATGCTGACTACGTTCATGTCATCAAAGATGGTAAGATTGCCCACGAAGGTGATGCATCACTAATGGATGAGATTGAAAAACGTGGATACGAATGGGTGTAGACTATGCCAAGTAACAATATAGAAGAAAAATTAAAAACTCTCGATCGTGGTTTTTACGATTTTATCGACGAGTTTACTTATGAGAAAATAACCGAAAAGGGCATCAATGCGGATATAGTAAACGAGATATCTCGTGAAAAAGGTGAACCTGATTGGATGAGGATTAGACGACTAAAATCCCTAGAATTATTTGAACAAATGGAAAATCCAACTTGGGGACCGGATTTATCAGAACTTAATGTGGCTGATATTACTGCCTATGTTAAGCCAAAAACTGACAAAAAATCAAGTTGGGATGCTTTGCCAGAAGAAATCAAGGCAACCTTTGATAGACTTGGTATTCCAAAGGCTGAACAAGAGTCTCTAGCAGGTGTTGGAGCCCAATACGACTCTGAGGAAGTGTATTTTTCTATTCAAAAACACCTTGAAGACCAAGGGGTTATCTTTATGGACTTTGCAACAGCCCTTAAAGAACACGAAGATTTAGTAAAAGAGTATTTCCAAAGAGCCATCCCACCGACACTTCACAAATATGCGGCCCTACACGGTGCTGTATGGAGTGGTGGAAGTCTAATTTATGTTCCAGAAGGAGTAAAGGTAGATATCCCTCTCCAATCATACTATAGGCTAAATGCTCCAGGAGCTGGCCAATTTGAACATACAATGATAATTGCAGAAGATAATGCAAAGGTACACTTTATTGAAGGCTGCTCTGCACCAAGATATAACGTTGTTAACCTTCACGCAGGTTCTGTAGAAATCTTTGTTGGCAAAAATGCCGAAGTAAGATTTTCAACTATAGAAAACTGGTCAAGAAATATGTACAACCTAAACACCAAACGTGCCATAGTTGACGAAGGTGGCAAGGTAATTTGGGTATCTGGATCATTTGGATCAAAAGTTTCTATGCTTTATCCAACATCTGTTCTTGCAGGAGAATACGCAAGTGCAGAGTATACAGGAATCACATTTGCAGCTGATGGCCAATATATAGACAATGGTTGCTCTATGATTCACCTTGCTCCAAACACATATTCAACAGCCCTTACAAAATCAATCACAGCAGGAAGCGGCAAATCAATGACTAGATCTCTAGTTCAAATGAAGAGAAATACAGCTGGAAGCCGTTCTACAGTAGACTGTGAAAACTTGATGCTAAGTGAAAATGCTCAATCAGATACTATCCCAGTTCTTGATATTAGAAATGACGATGTGGACTGTGGTCACGAGGCCAAAATTGGTTCCCTTGACCAATCACAAATCTTTTATCTAATGAGCCGAGGAATCCCAGAGGATGAGGCTAAATCAATGATAGTTCGTGGATTTGCAGAGCCAGTAAGTAGAGAGCTTCCACTAGAGTATGCAGTTGAAATGAACCGTTTAATTGATATGGAACTAGAAGGAGCAAATGGCTGATGAGCAAATTAAATGAAATGAGAATGTATACCTGGAACTCAACAGGCCTAAACTTCATAGAAAATGGCCTAGAAACACCAGATAAGAGGCCATATTTCAAAGAAAGTGACAAGGATGAAATCACATCTTTGAACCAAGCCTTTGCTGGCAAAAATTATGGAGTTTCAGAAGAAATTTTAAATGAAAATAAGAATTTTAGAAACTTTAGCATATACAGAGATATCAAGGAAAAAGCTGACTTTGAAGCTATAGATTTGAAATTGGATGCGGAAAATAATATCCTAGTTTCAAATATAGATATCAATGCGGCAGAAGATTCTGTTTCATCATTTTTGGTAAATGTAAATGGCGATGGCGACAAGCTTTACCTAAACTCACTAATTAGAGTAAATCTAGAAAAAAGAGCCAAGGTAAAATTAGTTATAGTAACCAACTTGCCAAAGGAATCTACCAACATACAATCAGTCGCAACACTCTTAGATGAAGAAGCTATGCTTGACATTTCATACATTGAAATAGGGGCAAGCCATTCACTAGTAAACATCAAAAACATCCTAGAAGGTGACAGGGCAATGGTCATAGAGGATGGAGTTTACTTCAAAGAAGGAGATGAATTCCTAGACATCCTTGCAACAAACGAACACTTGGGCAATGAAACAGATTCTGATGCCATGTTCAACGGTGCTTTGAAAGATGAAGCCCACAAGAACTGGAAAGGTGTAGTTGACCTAAGACCAGGTTGTGTGAGTGCCAATGGTAAGATTGGCGATTACTCAATGATGTTTTCAGATAATGTAAAAAACAAAACTGCACCAATCCTACTTTGTGCTGAAAAAGAAGTAGAAGGAAACCACGCTGCAAGCGTAGGTAGACTTAACAAAGATATGTTATTTTACATTATGAGTCGTGGTTTTGATAAGAAACAAGCAGAATCAATGATGCTAGAAGCGACTTTTGCAAAAACCCTTGATAAAATAGAAGACGAAAGCTTAAGAGAAGAACTCAAAAAAGAAGTTCGTCAAATGAACACAAGGAATTAAGATGGATATAGAAAAAATTAGAGCTGACTTTCCTTACCTAGATAGCAAAAATGTAGGTAAGGAGGTCATCTACCTTGACACGGCAGCAACTAGCCAAAAACCAAAAGAGGTAATAGATGCTGTCGACAATTATTATAAATATCAAAATGCAAACCCACACAGGGGAGCCCACTACCTATCATATGTGGCTACGACTGCCTATGAAGAATCTAGGGACTATATACAAAAATACATAGGGGCAAAAAGCAGGGAAGAAGTAATATTTACTAGAAATGCTACTGAAGCTCTAAACTTAGTAGCTTATTCTTACGCTATGGCAAATCTAAAAAAGGATGATGAGATACTAATCACTATCCTAGAACACCATGCCAACCTTGTACCATGGCAAATAGTAGCAAGGAAAACTGGAGCAAAACTCGTTTACGCTTACCTCAATGATGATTATAGTCTAGACTACGATGATCTAAAAAATAAGATTAATGAAAAGACAAAAATTGTATCTTTCACTGGGGCATCAAATGTCACAGGGGAAATAATAGATGTCAAAAAAATCGTAGATTGGGCCCACGATGCTGGTGCTATTGCCATAGTTGACGGTGCTCAACTCATACCTCATCTAAAGGTCGATGTGGCTGACTTAGACTGTGACTTCCTAGTATTTTCCGGCCACAAACTCCTTGCGCCAATGGGAATAGGCGTCCTTTATGGCAAAAAAGACTTGCTAGAAGAAATGGATCCATTCTTAACTGGTGGAGATATGATAGAATATGTCTATGAGCAAGAAGTGACCTTTGCAGAATTGCCATACAAGTTTGAAGCTGGCACCCAAGATGTAGGTGGAGTAGTAGGACTTGCAGCAGCCATCAAATATATGGAAAAAATAGGCATAGATGAGATTTATAAATACGAATCAGAACTTACTCGTTATGCCTACGATCTAATCAAAGACTACCCACATATCAAGACTTTCTATCCGGAAAATGCAAAAACAGGGGCTGTCCTATCCTTTACTTATGATGACATCCACCCACACGATATTGCGTCAATCCTCGATAGCAAAGGCGTTGCTGTAAGAAGTGGCCACCACTGTGCTATGCAACTACACAAGTACCTAAATGTAAGTTCAACAGCAAGGGCAAGCTTTGCGTTTTATAATACAAAAGAGGAAGCAGAAATATTTGCCAAAGAACTCTTAAATGTAAGAAAGGTGATGGGCTTATAAAATGAATATGGAAGAAATTTATTCTCAAATAATCCTAGATCATTCGAGAAACCAAGCAAACAAACACGAACTAGAAGATGCCGATGTCAAAGAACCAGGCCACAATCCATCCTGTGGAGACGAGATTGTCTTGGAGCTAAAATACGATGGAGATAAAATCGTAGATGCGGCCTTTACAGGCGATGGATGTGCCATCAGCCAAGCTGCCACAAGCGTTATGTGTGATACAATCGTTGGAAAAAGCAAAGAGGAAGCCAAAGAACTAGCTGATATCTACATTCGCATGATAAAAAGAGAAGAAATCACTGACGAAGAGCTAGACAAACTAGGCGATGCAGCTGCCTTTATCAACATCCAAAATATGCCACAAAGAGTAAAATGTGCCCTTCTAAGCTGGAAGACCTTGGACCAAGTAATATAAGATGAACAAGAAAAACCTAGAAAATTTGGAGTTTCTAACAAGTGCATTTACAGCTTTTTTGTTGTATTTGCTAACCTACCTCCAATACAGCAAAGGTAGATCATACTGGTGGTTCATACTCATAGTATCAATACTAATGACGGCAAATGCTTATGTAAAATACAAGAATATAAAAGAAAAAAAATGAGCCCAGAAGTGGTTTCAGTTTTTTTGTGTAAAAATATAATTGACGAAATGCTCGAATAATCCGCAATTTCCTACTGTCATCCTGATTGAGCGCAAACGAAAGAAGGATCTCCCATAGGTATACTCCTCAAGAGATTCTTCGCTAAAGCTCAGAATGACAGCGTGGCCTAGGGCGGCATTATCGCTTCTCCACAATGGAAGAAGGACTTTGTTGTACTTGCAAAGAACTAAGTCCCTTGTCATCCTTGAGGCCGTAGGACGAAGGATCTCAAGGGGAAATTGCAACAAAAAAGAGGGCCTCGGCCCTCTTCCTACTTATATATCTTCTTGTTTGATAAATACAACCTCTACTCCATCAAGAACTTTGGATGGAACTCCTGCTCTGCCTTCTGCTTTTGCCTCATCGTAGCCTTTCAAATCGTCGCGGTATTTTAAAAATCTTTTTAGATTTGCCATAGATTCATTGATGTTTATTAGCTCTTGGCCCTCGTATTTTTGTGGATTCTTTTCATAGTCTTCGATTAGTGGTGTGCAAAATGGGCATTTATCGCTTACAAATATTTCTGTTGTTTTTACTTTTTCCATGGATTCTCCTTTATAATTCTTCTATATGGTATTCATACCCTATATCATCTAGGTATCTTAATAAGTCTTGAGTGCTTATAAATATTGTCTTTTCGTTTGTATTTGGGTGAAAGCTCATTTTTTCTTCATCCATAATTTCCTTATCAAAGTAAACTGTTATGTCGTGGTCTTCGTTGTTTAGAAGTCCAAATGGAGATACAACTCCTGCTGGAAGCCCCATCTTTTCCATCAAAGAGTTTTCTGATGCCATTTTTACCTTCTTGCCTACTATTTCTTTGAATAAGTCCATATCCATGCGTTTTGTATCATCCATTATAACCAAGTAAAATTCTCTTTTCTTCCTGTCGGTCAAAAACATGGTCTTGGTACGAACACCCTCGATTCCCTCGATAAATTCATCTGCTTGTTCAGTTGTAAGTGCAGGTGGATGTTCTACAAGTTCGTACTTGATTCCAAGTTCGTTTAGTTTGTCTGCTACTTTTTGATATAAGTCCATCATTTCCTCCTATAATTTACATATTTAAATTTGATTTTATTTTCTTCAAGAATTTCGGATTCGTTTGTAATTTCAAAATCATCGTCAAGATCAAAATTGTGAAGGTAAGTGTCGGCATCTTTTTGGTCAAAAATTTTTGTTATGATTGCCTCATTGCAATAGGGCAAAAACAAATCTACTATCTGGCTGCCACCTATTACATAAGCTTCATTGTCCCCTACATAAGCTAATATATCATCAACACTATGGAAAACCAAGGCATCATCTAGCTTATAATCTTTATTTCTAGTTAAGACTACATTATCTCTATTTGCCAAAGCTTTTCCTATAGACTCATAGGTACTCCTACCCATGATTACAATATTTCCAATTGTGAAGTCCTTAAAATGTTTTAGGTCTTTTTTTATATGAAAAAGCATTTCATTATCTTTGCCGATGCCCCAATTTTGGTCAACAGCTAGTATTATTTTCATGCTCACCTCCCATAGATTACATACATACATTAAACCATTTTAGGTAAAGGTTACCATCTTTATATTGACAATAAATTAATTAAGTTATATCATATGTACTAAAGAAGCAAATGTTTTCATTATTTATGCTTCAAATAAAGCACTTTCCTATACTTTAGTGCTTATATTAATATTCAACAGGAGGGTTTTATGAATATTAAAAAATTTGCAAACTTTGCCTTAGTTATGGCTTTATCATTAGGTCTAACTGCTTGTGGTGGTAATTCAAACGAAGCACCAGCAGATGATAACAAGGCAGCTACAGAAGCTCCAGCTGAAGAAAACACAGAAGAATCTAAAGAAGATTCAACAGAAGCTGAAGCACCAGCAGAAGAAGAAAATAAAGAAGAAGCTACAAATGGCGAAACTAAAAAAATCGCAGTTTTACTTTACAATGGTTCTGATACATATATCGCATCAGTTCGCCAACAATTAGAAAAGCTTGATGAAGCTGACGATTCTATCGAATTTGTTTTCCAAGATGGTCAAAAAAACCAAGGTACACAAACTGACCAAATCAACAACGTAGTAGCTCAAGGTGTTGATGGTATTATGCTAAACATAGTAGATATTTCTGCCGCATCAACAGCTATGGAAACTATTAAGGCTGCTGGAATTCCAACCATATTCTTTAACAGAGATATGACTGAATCTCTAACAGAAGAAGACCTAGACAATTTCTTCTTTGTAGGAACAAATGCTCCAGAAGCAGGCGTTATGCAAGGTGAAATCCTTACAGAATTGTGGAATGCTGGCGACATGGATAGAAATGGCAATGGCAAACTTGATTACGTTATGCTAAATGGTGGTCTTGATAACCCAGAAGCTCAAGCTCGTACAGAATATTCTGTAAAAACTCTTGAAGAAAATGGCATCGAAGTAAACGAAGTTGCTTTCCAAGATGCTCAATGGAATACAAACCAAGCAAAAACAGCTATGGATACATGGCTACAAACAGATAAAGACGACATAGATGCAGTTATAGCTAATAACGACGAAATGGCTATAGGTGCTATATCAGCTCTACAAGCTGTTGGTATGAACACAGGTTCTGCTGACGATAACATCGTAGTAGTAGGTGTTGATGCTACAGACCCTGCAATAGCTGAAATCGACAAGGGAACAATGTCTGGTACTGTTAAACAAGACGCTGAAGGTATGGCAAAAGCTCTAGTAGATACTATTAAAAACAAATTAAATGGTGGAAACTTCAAAGATACTGAAGGATACGATCTAGGTGAAGATGGCAAATCTTTCAGAATTAAATATCAAAAATATACTAAATAGTTAACTGGTATTAAGGGGCGGTGGCTTATTAGCGCCAGCCCCTTATATTGTATAGAGGTGTTTATGACCAATTTATTAGAAATGAAATCAATAAACAAATCATTTCCCGGGGTAAAGGCCTTAGATAATGCACAACTAACCTTACAAAAAGGCACAGTTCATGCCCTTATGGGCGAAAATGGTGCTGGCAAATCTACCCTTATGAAGTGTTTGTTTGGAATCTATACTCCAGATAGTGGGGAGATATATATTGATGGCAAAAAAGTTTCCTACAAGGACCCAAAAGATGCTCTAGACTCTGGTGTTGCTATGGTTCACCAGGAGCTAAACCAAGTACCTATGCGTTCTGTAGCAGAAAATATTATGCTAGGAAGATTCCCAAACAAGCGTGGTATTATTGATAGCAAAAAGATGAACGATGAGACCAAGGCACTATTTGATAAACTTGGCCTAGATTTTGATCCTAAGAAAATCATAGGCAAATACTCAGTTGCAGAAAGACAATTAATAGAAATAGCCAAAGCTGTTTCCTACGATGCCAAGATTTTAGTATTGGATGAGCCTACAAGTTCTCTGACAGAATCTGAAGTTGAAAAATTATTTGAAATTATTAACAGATTGAGATCAGAGGGAGTAGGTATTATTTACATATCCCACAAGATGGAAGAAATCCTTGCGATTTCAGACTATGTTACAGTCATGCGTGATGGCCAATTCATAGCTGAAAATAAGGCCAGTGATTTGACCAAAGATGAGATAATAAGGTTAATGGTAGGAAGAAAGCTTGATGCCAAGGACCTAAACCCAGAATCATACGAGAGAGATGAAGTCCTACTAGAAGTTAAAAACCTTACTGGTAAATACAAACCAACTGTAACTGATGTGTCTTTTGACCTAAAAAAAGGAGAAGTCTTGGGTATAGCTGGCCTTGTTGGATCTAGGCGTACAGAACTTGTTGAGACTATTTTCGGTCTTAGACAAAAAGAATCTGGAGAAATCTATGTTTCTGGCAAGAAGGTAGAAAATAGAAATCCTGAAGAAGCCATCAAAAATGGTTTTGCCCTAGTTACAGAAGAGCGTAGGGCTACAGGAATCTTCCCATATGCCAGCATAAGATTTAATTCAACTATTGCAAACTTGCGCGAATATGCCAAAAAAGGCTTTGTAAATGAAAAAGCTTTAAAGGACAGTACTACAAAAGTTATAGACTCAATGAGTGTAAAAACTCCAAGTCAACATACCAAAATCATGAACTTATCTGGTGGTAACCAACAAAAAGTAATCATTGGCCGCTGGCTTTTGACAGATCCTGACATACTTTTACTAGATGAGCCAACCCGTGGTATAGATGTCGGCGCAAAGTATGAGATTTATAAGCTAATCCAAGATCTTGCAACAACTGGTAAATCTGTAATATTCATATCATCTGAAATGGCAGAATTGCAAATGATTTGTAATAGAATCATGGTAATGAGCAATGGACGTGTTGCAGGAATTGAAGAAAACAACAAAGACTTGAATCAAGAAAAGATCATGGCCCTACAAGCCATGTATGTATAGGTGGTAAAATGGAAACTACAGAAAAGAAAAAATTTGATTTTAAAGAATTTATTTTAAACAATGCCTTGATTATCATAATCCTGGCTTTGATTGTTGGGATAATCATAGTAGACCCAACCTTTATAACAAATCCAAGAAATATTATCAATATATTATCACAAACAGCTACAAGATTGTTTATAGCTCTTGGTACTGGTGGTCTATTAATCCTTGCGGGAACTGACCTTTCAGCTGGTAGGATAGTAGGTTTCACAGCAGCTATTGCAGGAGCCTTGCTACAATCATCTGACTTCCCACAAAAGTTTTTCCCAAATATCCAAGGAGCTAATATAATCTTTGGATTGCTTGCAGCTATAGTTATTGGCGCTATTTGCGGGGCCCTAAACGGCTTTGGTGTAGCTTATCTAAAACTACACGCCTTTATAGCATCCCTTGGTGTCCAACTTGCAATCTTTGGTATTTTGCAATTATTTATAGCAGCTAACCCTTATGGACCACAACCAATTGGTGGTTTTGACGAAAAATACGCCAACCTTGTAAGAGGTGGATTTAAAATTCCTGGAACTGACCTTATTTTCCCATATTTGATAATATATGCAGCAATAGCGTCTGTCATCATGTGGTTTATTTGGAATAAAACTGTTTTGGGCAAAAATATGTTTGCCGTAGGTGGCAACCCAGAAGCTGCAGAAGTTTCTGGTATCAACGTTACAAAAACAATAATGATAGTCTTCATAATATCTGGTATTATGTATGGTTTGTCAGGATTTTTGGAAGGTCCTAGACTAGGATCTGTTACAACAACTACAGGAGAGGGCTATGACCTAGACGCCATAGAAGCCTGCCTAATAGGTGGAGTATCATTCTCCGGAGGTATAGGAACAATACCTGGTATAGTCCTAGGTTCTATAATCCTTCAGGTTATAAACTACGGTTTGCTATACATCGGCCTAAACTCCTATGTACAAATCATCATAAAAGGACTTTTGATTATACTAACAGTAGCACTTGATACAAGAAAGAGAATCAAGAAAAAATAAAAGTAGAAAATGGCAGTATCTAGGCTGCCTTTTTTCTTGGCAATAAGGGTAAATTCTTAACAAGGAGGAGATATGACAAACTCACTTGAACAAATAAACAAGAGAACTCAGTGGTTTAGAGATGCCCGTTTTGGTATGTTTATCCATTGGGGAATCTATGCCATCCCGGCCAGGGGAGAATGGGTTAGAAGTTTTGACAAAATAGAATTAGATGACTACTTAAAATATATGGACCAATTTGATCCGATAGACTATGATCCGAAGGCTTGGGCCAAGGCAGCCAAAAAGGCTGGTATGAAATACATGGTTCTTACAGCCAAACATCACGATGGATTTTGTCTCTTTGACAGCAAGTATACAGAATACAAGGCTACGAACACAAAAGCTGGAAGAGATCTGGTCAAAGAATATGTAGAGGCAGTAAGGGCTGAAGGTCTTGGAGTTGGCTTATACTTTTCCTTGATTGACTGGAGCCACAAGGACTTTCCCAAATATAATGACATCCACAGCCCCCACTATAGGGACGAAAGATTTAAGGATGAGAAAATTGATTGGGACAATTATAAGAAATTTCTCCACAATCAAATCGAAGAGATAGTCACAAACTATGGCGAGTTAGATATATTCTGGTTTGACTTCTCCTACGAAGATATGTACGGAGACAAATGGGGAGCCAAGGAAATTGTGGAAATGGTTAGAAAATATCAGCCAGACGTGATAATGGACAACAGGCTAGAAACTTCTGGTGAAGGCTTTGGTTCAATAGTAACAGAAAATCCTAGTCCATATTCTGGTGACTTTGTAAGCCCTGAGCAAATACTTCCATATGAGGGAATCAAAAACGACAATGGCGAAGATGTTCCTTGGGAACTTTGCCTAACTATGAACAATAATTGGGGCTACAATGCCAATGACAAAGAATTTAAATCCTCCAAATTATTAATCAGAAAACTTGTAGAATGCGTCAGCAAAAATGGCAATATGCTTGTAAATGTTGGACCAACTGCAAGAGGATATATGCCTAGACAAAGCTTGGAAATTTTAGAAGACTTTGGCAGGTGGTTTGACAAGAACTCTGAGTCTATCTACGGCTGTGGCAGGGCAAAAGATTTGCCAAAACCAGACTGGGGATATTACACCCAAAAAGACAATATAATCTACGCCCACATATTTGAAGCTCCAATAGGACCTTTGCCACTAATTGGCCTAGATAAGGATGAAATAGATTATATGACCTACCTCCACGATGGATCTGAAGTGACTGTTTCAAACTCTTGGGTAATAAAAGCATATGACAAGCTGACCTTTGCCCAAATATATCCAGGCTCCAGCACATGCCAATTGCCTGATGACACAGATACGGTAATTAAGATAGTATTAAAAAATAAAAAATGATATAGAAAGGAAAATTATGACAGAAGGAAAATTTTTAGGTATAGATGGTGGCGGAACAAAAACTGCCTTTTTACTAGATGTAAATGGACAAAGATACGAAGATAAGCAGATCACAATCCATCCAAAACAAGTAAGCAAGCAAGAGTATTTTGACATAATAGAACTTGGTATAGGTGATGTTTGTAAGCAAGCGGGTATCAATCCATCAGAGATTGACTATACTTTTGTGGCAGCTCCAGGATATGGCCAATACCCAGACACAGAAGAGTATATCCACGAGGGAATCAGAAGAGTCCTTGGCAATGACAAGTTTACAGTAGAAAATGACTGCGTCAATGGTTGGGCAGGATCGCTCAATGCTAAGCCTGGCATAAATATAGTAATTGGAACAGGTGCCATAGGCTATGGTCGCGACCAAGCGGGCAATTCTATGAGATGTTCTGGCTGGGGACCATTCTTGGGAGATGAAGCAAGTGGCTATTGGATCGGCCTAAAATTACTAAACTTATTTACAAAAATGAGCGATGGTAGAATAGAGAAGACCAAAATCTATGACATGGTAAAAGAAAAACTTGCCATGGAAGATGACTTTGAAATATTTGACATTACAGACAATATGAGACGCGATGAGATAGCAGCCCTATCCCGCATCCTCCACCAAGCCCTAAACGAGAATGACCCATACGCCCTTGATATCCTAGACCAAGTGACAGACGAGATTGCCTTGGTCATAGATGCTATCACAAAGAACTTAAACTTTGATGGAGTAGTTGATGTATCATTTTCTGGTGGAGTGACAAATATAGGGGAAGCGCTTTACGAAGAGATAAAAACAAAAATCAAATCCAATGTGAACATAGTAAAACCATACACAAGCCCAGTAGATGGATCTGTGATTTTAGCTAGGGAAATTTACTCTGGGAACTTGAAATTTTAGTTATAAATATAGCTTAGGGATATAATTCTTTAAGCTATTTTTTGTAAAGATTTTTAATGTTTTTTATTGACTTTAGGTGTTTAGCCTAATATAATGTAAACAAATAAGAAAGAAAACAAACATTTATAAACAAAGAGGAGGAAGATTTGAAAGTATATATTTCTTCAGACAAAGATGGATTAATGCTAAAAGAAAGCTTAATCGAAGAAGTAAAAAATCTTGGATACGAAATCGAAGATTTGACAGAAGAAGGTTTTGACTTTGTTGACAGTGCTAAGGCTGTATGTCAAAAACTACTAGAAGTAGACGGCATGCTAACAAGTGGATCAGACGATGCATCAGTAGGAATCTTAATCGACAAGTACGGTGCAGGCTCATATATGGCTGCCAGCAAACACAAGGGAATGATTGCAGCAGAAGTGAGCGAAGAGAGAAGCTCACTTATGACCAAACGCCACAACGGAGCAAGAATTCTTTGTCTAGGATCAGGCATTGTAGGCGAGGAACTTGCAAAATCATGTGTCAGAGATTTCTTAAGCCATGGCTATGATGGTGGACGCCACCAAATTAGAATAGACATGCTTAACAAAATGCTATAGGAGGGAAAATATGAAAATAGCCTTAGGATGTGACCACATAGTAACACACTTAAAAATGGAAATATCAGACCACCTAAAAGCAAATGGTCACGAAGTAGTAGATGTAGGAACATATGACAATACTAGAACCCACTATCCAATGTTCGGCAAAAAAGTTGGAGAGCTAGTAGCAAGCGGCGAATGTGAGCTTGGAGTAGTACTTTGCGGTACAGGGGTTGGAATCACAACAGCAGTAAACAAGGCATTTGGAACAAGATGTGCCCTAGTAAGAGACTGTGCGACAGCTGTATATGCCAAAGAAGAGTTAAACGCTAACGTTATAGGCGTAGGCGGCATGATAGTAGGAAGAGATTTGGCCTTTGAAATAGTAGATAGATTTATAGCAGCCCAATACAAACAAACAGAAACAAACAAGAAGCTAATCGACAAGATAATGGCTATAGAAGAAGAACAAGGCGAAGATAAAGAAACTCAATTTTGTAACAACGAATTCTTTGACGAATTCATAGAAAAATGGGACCGAGGCGAATACCACGACTAAAAAATAAAAAAAGAGAGGGATTAGTTTATGGATAAACAAGAAGTAGCAATGATTGGTTTTGAAATTGTAGCCTATGCAGGTGAAGCAAGATCAACTCTATTACAAGCGCTAAAAGAAGCAAAAAGTGGAAATTTTGAAAATACAGATAGTTTAATAGAAAAAGCAAACGAGTCAATTTTAAAAGCGCACAAGGCTCAAACAGAAATGCTTGCCAAAGAAGCAGGTGGCGAAGATATAGAACTAGGTTTTATAATGCTTCACGGCCAAGACCACCTTATGACTACAATGCTTTTAAAAGATATCATTGAAAATTTAATAGATATATATAGGGAGAAATAAAATGGAAAAGCTAGTTGCAAGAATAGAAAAACATAAACCATTTTTTGAAAAATTATCAAGAAATATATATTTAAGATCAATAAGAGATGGATTCATAGCAGGTATGCCTGTTGTATTATTCTCAAGTTTATTCATTCTTATTGCATTTGTACCAAATGCTTTTGGTCATGAATGGAGTGAAGAAACTGTAGCGATGCTAATGAAACCTTACAACTATTCTATGGGCATTTTAGGTTTCTTAGTTGCAGGAACTACTGCAAAATCGTTTACAGACTTGCGTAATAGAGAAATGCCAAAAACAAATCAGATGAACTTCATGTCAACTATGCTAGCAGCAATGGTTGGATTTTTGATATTATCTGCTGATTCAGTTGAAGAAGGCGGATTTTTAAGCGGTTTCATGGGAACAAAAGGTCTTATTACATCATTTATTGCGGCATTTATAACTGTTAATATTTATAGGTTCTGTTTTAAAAGAGATATTACAATAAAACTACCAAGTGAAGTACCACCAAATATTTCAAAGGTATTTAAGGACTTGATTCCTTTTTCAATTTCAGTAGTTGTTTTATATGTAATTGATATTTTAGTTAGAAATTTAAGCGGAACAAATGTTGCAGAATCTATATCCTTAGGACTTGCACCATTATTCCAAGCTGCAGATGGATATCTAGGCTTAACACTAATCTTTGGAGCATATGCATTTTTCTGGTTTATCGGTATCCATGGGCCATCAATTGTAGAACCAGCCATAGCAGCTGTTTTATATTCAAACCCAGAAATAAACCTATCTTTGATGCAAGCAGGCCAACACGCAGATAAAGTAATCACATCTGGTACACAAATGTTCATAGTAACAATGGGTGGAACAGGAGCGACACTAGTAGTTCCATTTATATTTATGTGGTTATCAAAATCAAAAAGGAACAAAGCTGTAGGAAGAGCTTCTGTAGTACCAACATTTTTTGGTGTAAATGAACCGATTTTATTTGGTGGTCCACTAGTATTAAACCCAGTATTTTTCTGGCCATTTATATTAGCTCCAATATTTAATGTATGGATATTCAAATTCTTTGTAGATACACTAGGAATGAACAGCTTTACAGCTAACCTACCTTGGACAACTCCAGCACCTTTAGGTATACTTTTAGGACTTAATTTCCAATTTAAAGCAATAATATTGATGTTAGTACTAATTGCTGTAGATACATTAGTTTACTATCCTTTCTTTAAAGTTTATGATAAACAAATCTTAGAAGAAGAGCAAAAAGGAAATATTGAAGCAAGCAAAGAACTAGATGCAAAGGTAAAAGAAAACTTTGATACAAGAAAAGCTAACGACGTTATTAAAACTAAAAATGATGCCATAACTTATGAATCAAAAGATAAAGATTCAGTAAAAACAGGTGTCGTATCAGATTCATTAGAAAAACCTGTAAATGTATTAGTCCTTTGTGCAGGTGGTGGTACAAGTGGACTTTTATCAAATGCATTAAACAAAGCTGCTGAAGAATACAATGAACCAATAACTGCTGTTGCAGGATCTTATGGTGAACATAGGGATATTTTGCAAGACTTTGACTTAGTAGTCTTAGCTCCACAAGTAGCAAGTAACTATGAAGATATCAAGAAAGAAACAGATCCATTGGGTATAAAACTTGTGAAAACCGAGGGATCCCAATATATAAGCTTAGTTAGAGATGGAATTGGGTCATTGAACTTTGTGAAAGAGAGTGTTAAATAATGAGAAAATTTCCTGAAGATTTTATTTTTGGCGGAGCGACAGCAGCATACCAATGTGAAGGAGCAACCAAAGAAGACGGAAAAGGTCTAGTTTGCTGGGATGTTTACTACAAAGAAACTGATGGATATAATCCAGATCCAGCTAGTGATTTTTACCACAAATACAAAGAAGATATTGATAACTGTGTAAAATTTGGCATCAACGGTATCCGTATATCCATAGCTTGGACAAGAATTTTCCCAGAAGGCTTTGGAGAGCCTAACCAAAAAGGTGTCGACCACTATCATGATCTTTTCAAATATTGTATTGATAATGGTGTTGAGCCACTAGTAACCCTTCATCATTTCGACACACCTTATGAACTCCACAAGATGGGAGATTTTACCAACAAAAAAGTACAAGAATATTTTATAGACTACGCTAAATTCTGCCTCAATGAATTTACTGAGGTTACAAAATGGGCGACATTCAACGAAATTTGGCCATGGTCAGTCAACCAATTCGTTATGGGAACTTTCCCACCAGGAGAAAAGTATAGGTTCGACAAGACTGTAGAATGTATCCACGGCATGCTTTACTGCCACGCTGTAGTAGTTAACTACTTCAAAGATAACAATATTAAAGGAGAAATGGGTGTAATCCACTCCCTACAAACAGTATATCCAGTAGATGAGGATTCAGCAAATGTCGAAGCAGCCAAAAGAGTCGATGCAATTTCAAACGGTCTAGCAATTGAAGCTACTTTCCTTGGAGAATACACAGATGAAACTGTTGAAAGAGTCAACTACATCCTCAGAGCCAATGACATGGCAGACTTCGATCCATCAAAAGATGAAATGGCAGAAATCAAAAAATCAGCAGGAAGAATGGATTTCTTGGGCATCAACTCTTACAATGCCAACTGGTACAAGGCCTACGAAGGAGAAAACTACCACCACCACAATGGTACAGGTGACAAGGGAACATCAAAATCAATGCTAAAAGGTATGGGCCAAGAAGTAAAACCAGAAGGTCTTCCAAGAACAGACTGGGATTGGATAATCTACCCACAAGGCCTCTATGACATGATTATGAGAGTATCAGAATACGAAAATTGCAATAAAATATACATTACTGAAAACGGAATGGGCATCAAAGAAGAGCTAAACGAAAACAAGACAGTAGAAGATGATGATAGGATTGATTATGTGAGAGACCACCTGGATGTAGTCTTAAGAGCCAATGAAAATGGTGCCAATGTAAAAGGTTATTACTTATGGAGTCTGATGGATATGTTTAGCTGGTCAAATGGTTATAACAAGAGATATGGTTTCTTCTTTGTAGACTTTGAAACACAAGAAAGATATCCAAAGAAAAGTGCCTACTGGTTTAAAGAATTATCAGAAACTAAAGAATTAAGATAGTTTTAAAGTGGCATTAGTTAAATCTAATGCTACTTTAATTTTAGGATAAAAAATGTTAAAAGACGAAAGACAAGATTTTATTGTTGGAATAGTAAATAGCGAAAATATAATAGAAGTTTCTGACCTAACATCAGCCCTAAATGTCACAGAAATGACCATACGCAGAGACCTTAAGGAGCTTGAGGAAAAGGGATTACTAAAGCGTATCCACGGAGGGGCAAAAAAAGTCAGAAACTTATCTAATGTTGAATATTCCAATACGGAGAAAAAGCAAAAAAATATTAATCAAAAAAAATATATCTCTAAGAAAATTTCTGAGATTTTAAGAGATGATGAAATAATTTTCATGGGTCCAGGAACGACTATGGAATATGTATCAGAATATATTGATGGCAAGCACCTTACCATCTTCACCAACTCCCTATATTTATTCAATGAGCTTATAAAAATAGACTCCTTGGCTGTAAGGCTTATTGGCGGAAAGTATCGAAAAATAACAGGCGCTTTCGTTGGACCACTTGCCATAGATATGATAAAAGATTTGCGCTTCCAAAAAACCTTCATAGGAGTCAACGGCATAAGCCAAAACAACGCCTTTGCTTACAACGAAGACGAGGGCTTCTTGCAAAAAATAATTTTGGATAACTCATCAGAAAAATTCATAGTAGCAGACTCAAGTAAAATCGGTATCGAAGATTTCTACTCATTTTATAAGCTAGAAGATGTAAGCGTTGTAACTGATGATAAGATAAGTAGCCAAGAACTCAAGGAGCTTTCCAAGTACACAAGGGTCATAAAATAATAAATGCAAAAGCTAGCAAGGGGAAATAATAATGAAAGTAGGAATTATTGGAGCAGGAGAGCGAGGAAGAATCGCTTACGCTAGAGAATTAAATAAATATGAAGAAGTCGATATATTAGCTGCAGTAGAGTGGAATCAAGAGAAATTGAAACTTACAGGCGGAGAATTTGCTATTGATCCAGAGTATCTTTTTGATAATGCAGATGACTTCTTTAAGAAAATGGATGAAGGCAAATTTGTAGATGCTTTGGTTATAGCTACCTATGATAGGGAACACTATGACATTACCATGAAGGCCTTGGACTATGATGTTGATATATTGCTAGAAAAACCAATCAGCCCAAATGCTGATGAGGTATTTAATATAGCCAAAAAAGCCGAAGCAAGAGACAATGTATTTATGATCTGCCATGTTCTTAGATATGCACCATTTTACACTAAGATAAAAGAAGTCCTTGATAGTGGAGCAATCGGCAAGGTTATAAACATCAACCACAATGAAAATATTGGATATTTCCACTTTGCTCACTCCTTTGTAAGGGGCAATTGGAGAAATGAAGAAGAATCTTCACCGCTTATTCTCCAAAAATCATGCCATGACATGGATATATTGCTTTACTTCTTGGGACTTAAACCAAAAAGTATATCATCTGTTGGAAGCTTGACATACTTTGTTCATGAAAACCAACCAGAGGGAGCAAGTGATAGATGTCTTTCCTGTAAATACCAAGATGAATGTATTTATTCAACTAAAAACTTTTATAGACAAGGCTATAGAGGCTATGGCTGGAGAAACCTTGTAGATCCAAGTCTTACAGAAGAAGGTCTAATAGAAGCCTTGGAAAACGGTTCTTATGGTAGATGTGTATGGGCTTGTGATAATACAGTTTGTGACCACCAAGCAACCACGATAGAATTTGAAGATGATGTGACTGCTGTATTTAACCTTTCTGCCTTTGCTAAAAATGTTCATAGAAATATAAAAATCCAGGGAACCAAAGGCGAAATAATTGCCGATGACCACGAAAAAGAAATTATTATCAATACATTCGGATCAAGTGAAGAAAGAGTTATCAAAGTCCAAGAGATGAACGGTGGCCATGGTGGCGGAGATTACGCAATAATCAAAGCTTTCATGGAAGGAATAGGAGGAGATAAGGATAAGATAAAAACAGGTGCCAGCGAATCAGTAATGAGCCATTTGATGTGCTTTGCTGCCGAAGAAAGCAGAAAGAAGAAAAAACTTATAAATATAGAAGAATTTATAAGTGACTTGAATGGTAAAAATTAACTTTTCACATTAAAAACTTCTTTAAGGATTTATTAAAATTGGTAAGATTAAAATAGAGGTATAAATATAATTTATGAGGAGGGAAAATGTATTTAGATTCAGAATATATAAAGAATAATGATGCAATTAATACTTACAGCGAAATTTTTTCTCAAGGGGAAAAATGGCTCAAAGTTTATGAATTATATGAAGAAAGAAAAGCGAAAATTGATGAATTTCTAGCAAAGCTTGGTGATGATGTAAGAGTCATATTCACAGGTGCTGGTACCAGCGAGTATGTGGGCAATATTGCCAGTGAATACTTGAAAAATAACGACAAATACCACTTTGAAAGTATTGCTACAACTGATCTAGTTTCTGCTCCATACCTACATTTTAATAAAAACCAAAAGACTCTTTTAGTTTCTTTTGCAAGAAGTGGAAATTCTCCAGAATCCCTTGCTGCAGTAGAACTAGGTGAAGAAATTGTAGATGATTTCTATAATCTTGCCCTAACTTGTGCTCCTGATGGCAAACTTGCCCTAAAATTAGCAGATGATGAAAAATCATTTGTATTTATCGAACCAGAAGGTACAAATGACAAGGGATTTGCTATGACAAGTTCATTTACATGTATGCTTTTATCAGCTCTTTTAATCTTTGATGAAAGAAATGACAAGAAAGAACTTGTAGAAGAACTTTCAAGTACTTCAGAAAAAATCTTAGCTGATGCAGGCAAAATTGAAGAATTGGTAGATTTTGATTTTGATAGAATAATCTATTTAGGTTCTGGTCCTCTTTACAAACTTTCAAATGAAGCGAGACTAAAGGTTCTTGAACTTACAGCAGGAGAAGTAGCAAGTTTATACGAATCTTCAATGGGTTTTAGACATGGTCCAAAATCATTTGTAGATGAAAAAACACTAATAATTTCATTTATTTCATCAAATGAGTACACAAGAGATTATGACCTTGATATCTTAAATGAAATCGCAGCAGATAAGATTGCTCCAAAGGTTATTGCTGTAGCAAATACAGATATTGAGTGCGATTTTGACAAGTTAGTTTATGAGAATAATGTTGATAATGATGTTTACCTAGCTCTACCATACGTAATAGTTGCACAACTTATAAGCCTTATCACAAGTCTAAGAGTAGGAAACACACCAGACAACCCATCAAGATCAGGAACAGTTAATAGGGTTGTAAAGGGCGTAACAATCCACCCTTACAATGCTTAAGAAAAAGCTTTGGAGGAATTATGTTTTATAAAGCTAAATATATTATTTTAGAAGACGAAGTCTTGAAAGACTATTTTATGGAAGTTGAGGATGGCGTTATTAAGTCATTTTCTAAAAGTGAACCAGAAGAATTTGAGGACTTGGGAGAAATCATTGCTCCTGGTCTTGTAGATACTCATATTCACGGCTACTATGGCGAAGATATTATGAATGCTAAGCCAGGGGCTTTAAATATTATTTCTAAGGGTCTATTAGAAACTGGAGTTACAAGCTTTTTGCCAACAACTCTTACAGATTCTACTGAAAGACTTAACGAAGCTTGTAGGGTAGTTGGAGAAGAATACAAGGACGCTGAAGGTGCAAAAATAAGGGGAGTCTTTCTTGAAGGACCATTTTTCACAGAAAAATACAAGGGAGCCCAAAATGACAAATATATGTCAGATCCAGATATAGAAAAACTTAAAAAATGGAAAGACTTGTCAGATGGCCTAGTTAATAAAATCGCCATTGCTCCAGAAAGAGAAGGAGTGACTGACTTTATAAAAAAGGCAAATGCTATGGGCGTATACGTTGCTCTTGGCCATTCTGATGCTTCTTATGATGTGGCTATGGATGCTGTTGATGCTGGAGCAAATATTTTTGTCCACACCTATAATGGCATGAGCGGCCTACACCACAGAAATCCTGGAATGGTTGGAGCTGCTATGAATTCTGAGGCTATAAGCGAACTTATCTGCGATGGCCACCATGTAAATCCAGTTAGTGCCAATATATTGATGAATGTCAAAGGACGTGACCACATAGCTCTTATCACGGATTGTATGGCTGCTGGTGGCATGGCTGAAGGTGACTACAAACTTGGAGAATACGATGTAATTGTAAAAGATGGTACAGCAAGACTAAAAGAAGATGGAAATCTAGCTGGATCTATCCTAAAACTTAAAGATGCAGTGAAAAATGTTGTGGACTGGGATATAGCAGATGTATTTGAAGCCATCCAAATGGCAAGCCTCATCCCTGCCAAATCTGTAGGCATTGATGATGTTTGTGGCAAGCTAAAAATAGGTTATGATGCTGACTTCATAGTCCTAGATGAAGACTTAGAACTTAAAGCAACATACATTAACGGAAATAAGGCATGGGCATGATTTTAACAATAACTGCAAACCCATCTGTGGATATTTCCTACGAACTAGATGACTTTAAAATTGACGATGTAAATAGAACTAGTCAAGTTATAAAAGATGCTGGTGGTAAGGGAATCCACGTTGGCTATGTCGTAAAAGAACTAGGTGGAGACGTTGTTCACTCTGGTTTTGTTGGCGGTGCTCTTGGCCAATATATAAAAGAAACTCTCAAGGAAAAGGGACAAGAATCAAGATTTGTAGACATCAAAGAAGTCACAAGAAACTGTATAGCAGTCCTACATGATGGAAACCAAACAGAAATCCTAGAAAAAGGTCCAACAATCTCCCAGGAAGAAAAAGATAAATTCATAGAAAATCTTGATAAGATAAGCGAGGGCTGTGAAATCATCAACATTTCTGGATCGTTGCCAAAGGGACTTGAAGTTGACTTCTATCAAACAATCATAAAATATGCCAACGACCATAACAAATTTGTATCCGTAGACACATCTGGCAAAACTCTTGAATCAATAATAAACGCTGAAATAAAGCCGGATCTGATCAAACCAAACGAAACAGAAATAGGAGATGTTCTAGGCATAGAAGTAAACAAGGAAAATCTTGGAGATATCCTATTAAAAGAACCCTTTAAAGACATAAAATATGTTATAGCATCCATGGGCAAAGATGGAGCGATTGTAAAGGCGAATAACAAAATCTATGGGGCAAGCGTGCCAGAAGTTAGTGCAGTAAACCCTGTGGGAAGCGGAGATTCATCACTTGCAGGAGCCTTATCTGCTATAAATAATGGCAAGGATGACATAGAGATTATAAAAACAAGCATGACTTGTGGCCTTTTAAATGTACTAAACAAAGAAATAGCTCACATCAATATAGACGACTTTGACAAATATTACAATCAAATAAAAGTGGAGGAAATTATATGAAAGTATCTCATGAGAAATACGAAAATCTCAAACAATTAGCAAACGAAGAAGGAGCAATAGCGGCACTTGCCATTGACCAACGTGGATCAATGGAAAAGATGATGGGAAAAGCCAACCCAGACCTAAACAATGTCGAAGGCATAGGCAAATTCAAAGAATTAGTATCAAGTGAGCTAACAAAATACTCATCATCAATACTTCTAGACCCAATTTATGGCATGAAAGGAGTAGAAGCAAGAGACAAAAACGCTGGCCTAATAATGTCCTATGAGCAAACAGGCTATGATGAATACGAAGAAGGCAGACTACCAAGACTAATCGACTTCGTATCAGGACTAAGAATCAAAGAAATGGGCGCAAACGCAGTAAAAGTCCTACTATACTACGACATAGACGAAAGTGAAGAAATCAACGACATCAAAAAAGCATGGGTAGAAAGAGTAGGCTATGAATGCGAAGCCCTTGGCCTTCCATACTTCCTAGAAATCGTAAACTACGATGCCAATATCGACGATGCCAAAGGAATCGAATACTCAAAATTACGTCCAAAAAAGGTAATCGAATCAATGAAAGTCTTTGATGACCCAAGATACAAGGTAGACGTACTAAAAGTAGAAGCACCAGTAAACATGAACTTTGTAGAAGGATACGGAGAAGGCGAAATCCTCCACTCAAGAGACGAAGCCCTTAAATATTTCAAAGACCAATCAGACGCAACAAGCATACCATTCATATTCCTAAGCGGCGGAGTAAGCGCAGACTTATTCAAAGAAACCCTAAAATTTGCAAAAGAAGCCGGCTCAACATTTAACGGTGTCCTATGCGGCAGAGCAACATGGAGAGGCGCAGTAGACGTATTCGGCAAATCAGCAGAAGACGCAAAAGAATGGCTAAACACAGAAGGCAAAGGCAACATAGTAACCCTAAATGAAGTAATCAAAGAAACCGCAACATCAGTATTTGATAAGATTGAGGAAGAATAGGAAGGTAGAAAAAGCTGTAGATGTAAATACATCTGCAGCTTTTTTTAACACTATTTTTCAAAAAATTTAATTATAGAATGATAAATACAACCTATTAGAGTAGATTTATCATTAAACTTTGATACCTCGATAGATATAGGTTGGCCAAAAGTTGATATTACATTCTCTGATACCTTCTCTAAATAAAAAGGAATATTATAAGCTAAATCACTATTAATATATACACAGGCAGGATCGATAGTTTTAACAATGTTATTTATGCCTATACTCATATACTTTATATTTCTTTCAACAGTTTTTATGGCAAATTCATCATTAGCAAAATATCTATCTATAAGTTCACTAGATGTTGAAATTGTATCATCTGACAAAGTATTATAATAATCAATATCTGCAGAAGTCGAACAATATCTTTCAAAACACCCATTATTACCACAATGGCAACTTTCGCCATCTGGTACGATAATCATATGACCAATCTCACCACCATAACCTCTATTGCCCTTGTGAAGCTTTCCATCTATTATAATGCCAGAGCCAACACCACTACCAACATTTATAGTAGTCAAATTATCAATTTGCGTAATATAATATTCGCAAAGGGCTGCAGCATTAGACTCATTAATTAAATTAAAATCAATATCAGGGAAGTCCTCTTTTAATTCAGCAACCAAATCTATTTGATCGATATCATAGTTAGGAGTAAATATTACTTTATTATCTCTTACTATCCCGTGAATAGCTATAGAAATTCCTTTTAGCTTATTTTCTCCATTAATTGTGTAATTTTCTTGCGTTTGATTAATAATTTTTCCAATTTCATCAGTAACATTTTTACTACTAATATTAATCTTCTTGATATCATAACTTTTGATCTCGAAATTCATATTGCAAATACAATATGATATATAATCTCTAGATAAATCGATAGCCATAAAATAGGCGTACTCATGATTTAAAGTTAACTCTATAGGCCTCCTACCACCTTTAGAAGAAGCTTCACCAACACTAACCTCAGTAATTAAATCCTCACTAATAAGACTACTAACGCTTGAGGAAATAGAAGTTTTATTTATTTTCAAATCTTTAGACAAATCAACTCTTGATTTTTTGTGATTATTTAAAAGTTCTTCTAATATAAGAACTTGATATTCATTTCTCATAATTTCTCCATTCCTATAATTATATTAAACAAATTTTTCAAAATAAATCAAAAAACACTTTACAGATACAATTATATATGATATAGTTTAGTTAGTAAATAAATTTACTAACTTATATATGTATAAATCTATTAAATTTTGGAGGTGATTCCTTGAATATAGTTAATAGAATAGGAACGAATTGTGCGAAGTGGGATGAAACTATTGATAAATATGACAATCCTAATATTATTCCCTTAACGGTTGCGGACATGGATTTTAAATCATCACCAGAGATTATTAAGTCTTTGGTAAAATTTGCGGAAATGGGAATCTATGGTTATACAAATCCTAGTCCAAGATATTTGGATTTATCACAAAAATGGATGGAAAGCCAATATAAATATGAAGTAGACAAAGATTGTATAGTTTTTTGTCCTAGGATAATTCAAGCTTTATCATTAGTAATTCAAAATTTTACAAAAGAAAATGATGATATTATGATTATGACTCCCTTATATAGCCCAATTCAAAATGCTATCAAAGTCAATAAGAGAAATACAATAGAAAATAAACTGATTTATGAAAACGGTTCTTATAGAATTGATTTTGGACAAATGGAAAATGCTTTGAAGTCTGGAGTTAAAATCTTTGTCATTGTATCTCCTCATAATCCTACAGGAAAAGTTTTAAGTAAAGAAGAAATTGAAAGAATAATATTCTTATGCAAGAAATATGATGTATTAATTTTTTCTGACGAAGTTCATGCGGATTTTGTTTGGAGTGATAATTTTGTTAGTTTTGCCAGTTTCTTTAGTCAGTATGATAAGATGATTGTTGCTAATTCACCATCTAAGACCTTTAACATACCTGGGTTGGAGATTAGCAATATAATTATTGAAAATTCTAAAATAAGAGATCGATTTAAGGTAATTCTTATTCAAAATGGAATACATAATCCAAATTATTTTTCTATACCTGCAATTGAAGCAGCATATGGTGATAGCTATAACTGGATGTTGGCAATAAAGCAAGATATTAAAGAAAATATGATTTTAATAAAAAATTTTTTTGAAGAAGGCTTACAAGGTTTTACGTGTAGTAAAATCGAAGGGACATTTTTGCTATGGATTAGCTATAAAGACTTAAATATAACTGAAGAAGAGTTATCGGACTTATTTGTTAATCATGCAGAGGTAGCTGTATCTTTAGGAAGTGAATTTGGAGATGAAGGCTATGGATTTTTCAGAATAAATGCTGCTGCTCCTAAAGAGCTGATAGTAACTGCTCTAGATAGAATAAAAAATAATATTGATTGGGAGAGTATTTATGAAAAGTAAAGAAAAAAGAAAGCCAAGCACATTAGAAGCGCTATTCCCTATACTGACTATGCTTATCTTACTAGGAATAGGTATTGGAAAATTTGATTTACCAGCTGAACCATTAATAGTACTAACTACTTTTATTTCTGGTATACAAGCGGCATTTCTTGGATATAGTTACGACGAAATCATGGATGAAATATCATTAAAAATAAAAAGTGTATGGGGTGCTCTTCTAATTCTAGTAATTGTTGGTTTTATGATAGGCTCTCTAATGATAAGTGGGACTATTCCAATGATGATTTATTATGGACTAAAATTAATTAACCCTAATTACTTAGCAGTAACAGCGTTCTTGCTAACAGCAATAATATCTGTTTTGACAGGAACATCGTGGGGATCTGCTGGAACTATTGGTGTAGCTTTCATGGGAGTTGCCATTGGTATGAATGCTAACTTAGCATTGATAGCTGGTGCGGTTGTTTCTGGGGCCTATTTCGGTGATAAGCTATCTCCACTTTCAGATACTACAAACCTATCTTCAGCAGTTTGTGGTGTGGATTTATATGAGCATATAAGAAATCAAATGTGGACTACAGGTTTTTCAGCAATAGTGGCAGTGGTTTTCTACTTTATTTTGGGAGGAGTATCAGGAGCAAATGGAGCTGAAATCCCTCAAGCAGTTAATGAAATGTTAAGTTCATTAGATAGAATATTTAATTGGAATATTTTATTGATAGTGCCTTTAGCAATAGTTTTAATAGGATCAATAAAAAAATTACCGACTATACCAGTCATGCTAGTTGCATCTATCGTAGCACTAATTAATGGAGGAATATTTCAAGGAGCCAGCCTAAATGATTGTATAAATGCCACTATAAATGGATTTAATGTAGGAATGTTAGGTTTTGAGGAATCTTCTGTATCTGCAGATTTGGTAAGGTTGCTTACTAGAGGTGGCATGATGGCTATGATGAATACGCTTCTTATTGCTATTTGTGCAATTTCCTTTGCTGGAACCATGACTGTTACTGGTAGTTTATCAGTACTAATCGATAAATTGATTACAAGGATAAATAGCACATTTAAGCTTGTTCTTTCTACTGAGATAATTTGTCTAATAACAACTGGAGTAACTAGTAATGGCCAGGTATCTATATTGATGCCAGGAGAAGCTTTAAAAGATGTATATGTTGAAAAAGGGTTACATCCAAAGGTTCTATCAAGAACACTTGAGGATTCTGTTACATGTACTGAGTGTTTGATTCCTTGGACAGCTGCAGGAGCTTACATGGCTACGACATTAGGCGTACCTACATTAACATACTTACCTTTTGCAATTCTTAACTATTCTGGATTAATATTTGCTTTAATATGGGCTGCCACAGGAATAGGTGTAACTCATATAAAAACAAATAGTGATATTTAAAAGAAATAATCTGTCACTTTAAACAATAATTTGTAAGGGGGAGTTTATGAGAAAATTTTAAAAAATAAGTTTTGTGAGTTTTTTAATGGCGTTGATGTTAGTATTTATTGGATGCTCAAATGATAGAGCTTCCAATACAGAGTCTAATACAGAAAGTGCAAATTCATCTGAAATTTCAGAAGATGGAAAATATGTTGGAATTGTTATGCCAACTCAATCATTACAAAGATGGAACCAAGATGGAAATAATCTTAAAAATTTACTAGAAGAAAAGGGTTATAAAGTAGATTTACAATTTGCTCAAAATCAACCAGATACTCAAGTGTCTATGATTGAAAATATGATAGCAAAAAAGGTGAATTACCTTGTAGTTGGCCCTATCGATGGAAATACTTTATCAGGAGTAATGGATCAAGCTCACGAAAACAATATAAAAACTATTGCATACGATAGATTGATTATGAATACTGAAGCGCTTGATTACTATGCAACATTTGATTTGACAACTGTTGGTGAAATTCAAGGTCAATATATAGTTGATACACTTGATTTAGAAAATGAAGAAGGACCATTTAACTTAGAGCTAGTTACTGGGCCTATGGATGATAACAATACTAAATATTTCTTTGAAGGTGCTATGAGTAAGTTACAACCTTATATAGATAAAGGAACTTTAGTTATCAAATCAAATCAAACAGAAATGAGCCAAGTTTCTACTCCAAATTGGGATGAAGCAGAAGCTCAATCAAGGATGGAAAATATTATTACAACATTCTATCAAGATGAAAAAATAGATGCTGTCCTATGCTCTAATGACTCCGTTTCTCTAGGAACTCAATCTGCATTATCAGCAGCAGGATATGGTACAGATGAAAAACCAATGCCTGTTTTGACAGGTCAAGATGCAAATATACCAAATGTTCAAGCGATTTTAGATGGCAAACAAACGATGACAGTATTTAAAGATACTAGAACGCTAGCCAAAGAAGTTGTAAATATGATTGAAGCAATGAACAAGGGTGAAGAAGTAAATACCAATGATAATGAAACATATGATAATGGATCAAAGGTTGTTCCAACATTTTTGATAGACCCTGTTGCTGTTGATAAAAATAATATAGAAGAAACATTATTTGATAGTGGTTACTATAATAAAGATGAATTCAATAAGTAATAAAAATGACTGACTTTATATTAGAAATGAAAGACATTACCAAGGTTTTTGGATCTACAAAAGCCTTGGATAATGTAAATTTACAAGTAAGAAGAAACACTATTCACGCTATATGTGGTGAGAATGGTGCTGGAAAGTCTACTTTGATGAATATTCTAAGTGGTCTTTATCCAGCCGGAGATTATTCTGGGACGCTAATATATGATGGCAGGCAAGTAAATTATAAAGGAATAAAAGATAGTGAAAATGATGGCATATCAATTATTCATCAAGAATTATCTTTGATTCCGGATTTAAATATAATGGACAATATATTTCTTGGAAACGAAATAAATAAAAACGGAATTATCAACTGGAAAGAACAATATAAAATAGCAGAAAAGTTTTTGACACTTGTTGGTCTTGACGATGATCCAAGAGCTGAAATATCAAGTCTAAGTGTAGCCAAGATGCAATTAGTTGAACTAGCAAAGGCAATATCAAAAGATGTAAAATTACTTATTCTTGATGAACCTACTGCTTCCCTAAATGTAAATGATAGTGAAAAACTTTTACAACTGATAGAATCCCTAAACCAGGAAGGTATCACATCTATTATTATTTCCCATAAGCTTGAAGAGATTACAGAAGTGGCCGATTATATAACAATAATTAGAGATGGGCATACCATTGAAACACTTGATAATACTCAAAGAGATGTGGATGATAATAGAATTATTCAAGGGATGATTGGTAGAAAGATGACCAATAGGTTTCCAGAAAAAGAAAATAATATTGGTCAGATAAGCTATGAAATCAAAAATTGGACATATAAGAATCCAATCATTGAAAATAAATTATTATTAGATGATATAAATATCAATATTCGTAAAGGTGAAGTAGTTGGTATTTCTGGACTTATGGGTTCTGGAAGAACTGAGCTGGCACTAAGTATCTACGGTTACCCTCCAGGGGATAAGGTAAGCGGAAGTATTTATAAAAATGGTAAAGAAATAAAAATCAATAGCGTTAAAGAAGCTATAGACAATGGAATCATATATTTAACTGAAGATAGAAAAACAAAAGGATTGTACTTAGATAGGAGTATTAAAGATAATATAACAATAGCAGCTTTAGATAAAGTCAGCAAAAACACTGTTATAAATAAGGATAAAGAAAATCTAGACACAAAAAAATACAGTGACATGGTTAAGGTAAAATCCAGTGGTATCAACCAACATACTAGATGCCTATCTGGAGGAAACCAACAGAAAGTCCTATTGGCGCGATTACTATACAGGGATTCTGATTTGTTAATTTTAGATGAACCTACAAAGGGTGTTGACGTTGGTGCTAAGTATGAGATATATGAATTAATAAATCAAGCTACATCCTTAGGAAAATCTGTGCTTGTGATTTCATCAGATATGCCAGAAATAATAGGTATTAGTGATAGGATTTATGTTATAAATGATGGACGAATAGTAGGAGAACTTCCAAAGGAAGAAGCAAATCAAGAAATTATTATGAAAACAATGCTAGAAGGTTCTACTAATACAATAAAAAGCCATAAATCTTAACGAAAGTAAGAAAGGTTTAAACAGAGAATGGTTTATGATGACTGAGAAATTTGAGATTAAGAAATTAAGAAAATTCATGATGTTTATAATGCTGGTGGTGATAACAATATTATTCCAGATTTTAACCAAAGGAGTTCTATTGACTCCTTCCAATATAACTAAACTAATATTACAAAATAGTTATATTATAATTCTAGCTATTGGTATGCTGCCGGTTATTTTAACAGGAAATGTCGACTTATCTGTAGGTTCGTCTTTAGCATTAGTTAGTGCTATAGCTGGAAAGATGATTATTGAGAAAAATTTAAACATACCAGTTACTATTATTGCTTGTTTACTTATAGGGTTAGTTCTTGGAGCTTGGCACGGATTTTGGGTTTCTAGAATTAAAGTTCCAGCTTTTATTGCTACACTATCTGGACTTTTAATTCTAAGAGGTTTAACAATTTCTATCCTAGATGGAAATACCTTAGCACCTTTTCCAACTGCCTATACTAATATAGCTTCAGGGTTTTTACCACAAACTAGTAAATTTGTAGGAATATCAATTTCTGGATGGGTAATTTTGTTTATTGCGGCAATTACTATTTTCACTAAATTTAAAAGCGCAAAAAAATCAGATAAAAAGGCAAATATATTGTATCCTATTTTATCTATGATAGTAGCCTTTGTAGTAGTCTTTGTATTAGAAAAATATCAAGGCATTCCAATTATATTAATAATTATAGGATTATTAGTATTCATTTATTCCTTTATATTAAGAAATACTACCCTAGGTAGGAGCATATATGCAACAGGGAGTAATGAAGAAGCAACTAAGCTTTCTGGTATTAATACAAAGAAAATACTTTTCCTAACATATGTAAATATGGGATTATTAGCTGCAGTTTCAGGTATAACTTTTTCAGGTAGGCTTGGAGCATCTACTCCTACAGCTGGTCAAGGTATAGAACTTGATGCTATAGCAGCTTGCTATATAGGTGGAGCTTCCGCTAGTGGTGGTATTGGAACAATATCAGGAGCTATCATAGGCGCATTAATTATGGGAATACTAAATAATGGTATGTCTATAATGGGAGTTGGTACAGATTGGCAGCAAGCAATCAAAGGTTTTGTACTATTATTTGCAGTAGCATTTGATATGCTCAGTAGAAGAAAAGCTAATAGATAAATAATTTAAGGAGAAAAAATGAAATATTTTGAAGGAATAGAAAAAGTTAAATTTGAAGGGGTTGATTCTAAGAATCCTCTTGCTTATCACTACTTTGATGCTGACAAAGTAGTGCTTGGAAAACCTATGAAAGAGCATTTTAAATTTGCACTTGCTTATTGGCATACTATGGGTCAAGAAGGAGCTGATCCTTTTGGAGTTGGTACTGCTAAGAGAAATTGGCATGGTGCTTCTCCAATGGAGACTGCAAAAAATAGAGTTGAAGCATTTTTTGAATTGCTAGAACTTCTTGGAGTTGAATACTTCTGCTTCCATGATGTTGATATTGCTCCAGAAGGAGATTCTTTAGAAGAGTTTTATGCAAATCTTGATGAGATTACTGATCTAATCAAGGAAAAAATGGATGAAACTGGCATCAAGTTACTTTGGAATACTGCTAATATGTTTAGTCACCCTAGATACTTAAATGGTGCAGCTACTACTAACAATGTAGATGTTTATGCATATGCAGCTGCTCAAGTTAAAAAAGGTCTAGATATTTCTAAAAAACTTGGTGGTGAAAACTATGTTTTCTGGGGTGGAAGAGAAGGCTATGAAGAGCTCTTTAACACAGATTATGAATTGGAACAAGAAAATCTTGCGAAATTTTTCCATATGGCTTGCGACTATGCAGATAAGATTGACCACAAGGTTCAATTCTTAATAGAGCCTAAGCCAAGAGAACCAATGAGACACCAATATGACTATGATGCTGCAACTGCACTATTCTTTATCAACAAATATGGCTTAAAAGATAGATTTAAGTTAAACCTTGAGGGCAACCATGCTACTTTGGCAGGTCATACTTTTGAACATGAATTGCGTGTGGCAAGAACAGAAGGAGCTCTAGGTTCTATTGATGCTAACCATGGTGAAGAACAATTGGGTTGGGATACTGATGAATTCCCATATGATTTGTATCACACAACACTAGCTATGTATGAGATCTTAGAAAACGGAGGACTTCATAAGGGTGGAATTAACTTTGATGCTAAAGTAAGAAGAACTTCAGTTGACCAAGAAGACCTTTTGATTGCTCATATTGCTGGTATGGATACATTTGCTAGGGGTCTACTAGCTGCAGCAAAGATGAAAGAGGATGGATTTATTGAGAATATTTTAAATGAAAAATATGAAAGTTTTGAGTCTGATTTAGGTAAATCTATTATAGACGGAACAACAGACTTTGAAAAACTTACAGAATATGCATTGAAGAATGATAAGATTGTCAATAAGTCATATCATGTAGAATATCTAAAACAAAGAATTAATGATTATTTAGTATAAGTTAAATTAAAGGGATGTTGCATAGTGAATATTGTTTTTAGTATAAGAGCTTTCTAACCTTATATCTATGTATTGATAGATTAATAGGTTTTTAAAGATTAAGCTTATATTAACTATAAAGGATTCATATTTTGCAACAGCCCTTTTTTCTAGAAAGGATTCTTATGAAATATATATTAGGAGTAGATTTGGGGACTAGTTCTCTTAAAGGATCTGTCTATACTGTAGATGGTAGTCTGGTAGAAACAAGTTCATCTGCCTATGACTTAATAATTCCACAGAAGGGCTTCAGTGAACAAAATCCTCACGATTGGATAGATGCTTTTATAAATGTAATATATGACCTTGAAAAAAAGATAGAAGATTTTGATAAAGACTTAGAAGCTTTAAGTTTTTCTGGGCAAATGCATAGTTTGGTATTGTTGGATCAAAATAATCAAGTTCTAAGAAATGCTATTTTATGGAATGATGTTAGGACAACTAGGCAATGTAAGAAAATAATGGAAAATTATGGAAATGACCTAGTTAATATTAGCAAAAACATAGCCTTAGAAGGTTTCACCCTCCCTAAAATCTTGTGGGTTAAAGAAAATGAAGCAGATATTTGGGATAAAGTAAAACATATGCTTTTGCCAAAGGATTATCTAAGATATTGGCTAACTGGCAAATATAATATGGACTATTCTGATGCGGCAGGTACTTTATTATTAGATATAGGTAAAAAAGAGTGGTCAGAAGAAATAGCAGATCAATTTGAAATAGACAAAAATATACTCCCGCCTTTGGTGGAGTCCATAGAATATGTAGGAGATATTTTGCCAGATATACAGGATAAGCTAGGTCTTAAAAACAAAGTAAAGGTTTATGCTGGTGCAGCTGATAATGCAGCTAGTGCAGTAGGGTCAGGTATCACAACAAATGATAAAGGAATGATAAGTATAGGAACATCAGGAGTTGTATTGGCCAACAAGGTAAATTTAACAGGCAATGAAGATGGGAAATTACATACCTTCAACCATGCCATCCCTGGCTCATATTATTCTATGGGAGTTACCCTTGCTGCCGGTAAAAGTCTTGATTGGTTAAAATCGACTTTTGGATCGAATATGACATTTGATGAATTTCTAGAGGGGATTGAAAATGTTAGTCCTGGTTCAGAAGGTTTGATGTTTACCCCATACATCCAAGGTGAAAGAACTCCGTATAATGATAGCAGTATAAGAGCTTCTTTTGTGGGAATAGATATCTCTCATGATTTACCATGCTTTACAAGAGCAGTCCTTGAAGGAATTACATTTTCTCTTAAAGATAGCTTGGAAATAATTGATAAAGAACCTGGTGAAGATGTAAGCCAATTGGTATCAGTAGGTGGAGGCGCCAAAAATAAAATTTGGTTGCAATTGCAAGCTGATATTTTAAATAAGAAAATTATCACTCTAGAGATTGAAAATGGACCATCAACTGGCGCTGCTATGATTGCTGCAGTAGGCTTGGGATATTACGAAAACTTTGGGGAATGTGCCAATAAGTTTGTAAATTACAAAGAAGAATATCAGCCAAATCCTCAGAATGTCCAAGTTTACGAGAAATATTATCAGGTATATAAGACTATTTACCAAAATACAAAAGCTATATCCAAAGAACTTCTAGAGATTTAATATGAAATATACAGAAAAAAATATAGGAACTTTTAATGGAGAGCCTGTAACTGAAATTGAACTTATAAATGACCTTGGAAATTCAATTGTATTTTGGAGCCTTGGGGCTCGTATAAATGAATTTAATATAAGATCTATTGGTAATATTGTTTTATCATATAAAAACATTGACCAACTTATAAATAATAGGTCCTATTACTTTGGAGCAACTATTGGTCGAGTGGCAGGTAGGATTACAAATTCTAAATTTACTTTAAATGATACTGATTATATCCTAGATGCAAACGAAGCTAACAATCACTTGCACGGTGGCAAATCAGGTTATGATTTAAGAAATTGGTCTTATGAAATAAAAGAATGCGATTCGGCAATAAAGGTGATATTCTCTTTGCTCGACAAAGAGAAAGACAATTATTATCCAGGTGATTTAGAAATCAAAGTAATTCATAGCTTTAATAATGATAACGAATGGACTGTTGAGTATAGGGCACATTCTAACAAAGATACCATAGTAAATCCAACTAACCATGTTTATTTTAATCTAAATGGAGAAAAATCATCTGTTGCGAATCACTATCTAACAATACCCTCCACAGAAATATTAGAAACAAATGATGATAGTAGTCCAAATGGAAAAAGACAATCAGCACTAGGGACAGATATATATTTTAACAAAACTGTCAGGATGGAAAAAATATTTGAAAGCAATCACCCTGAAGTATTGAAAAATAAGGGTTTGGATACTATATATGTACTAGATAATACCAATCCTGTTATTTTAGAAAATCCTTCAAAAAACATTAATCTAGAAATTAATACAGATAGGACTTGTTTAATAGTTTATACTCTAAATAAAATAAATGAGGATTCCTCAATGGATCTTTGTAAACACCAAGGAATTGCGCTAGAAACACAATTGTTTCCAGATGCTATAAATCACGAAGATTTTGGGAATATAATACTTAAGAAGGGAAATGAGTTCTATTCAAAAACTGTGTATAAGGTGAAGGCAAAAAGGAATGAAAATACAAAGGAGGCAAAATGAAGTTTTTCTTGGACACTGCAAATGTAGATGAAATCAAAAGAGTTAACGATCTGGGGCTTTGTGATGGGGTTACTACTAATCCTTCTTTGATTAACAAAGAGGGTAGAGATTTTAAGGAAGTTGTTAGCGAGATCTCAAAGATAGTTGATGGACCTGTTTCTGCTGAAGTTACTTGCTATGACTATGAAGGGATGGTTGACCAAGCCCGTGATTTGGCTAAGTGGTCTGATAATATAGTTGTAAAGATCCCTATGACAGAGGATGGCCTTAAGGCCATACACACCCTATCAAGGGAAGGGATAAAAACTAATTGTACACTTATATTTTCCCTTTCCCAAGGAATTATGGCTATGAAGGCTGGAGCAACATATATTTCTCCATTTATGGGAAGAATCGATGATATGGGAGAAAACGGAGCAGAACTTGTTGCTTCCCTTCGTGATGTGATTGATATATATGGATACGAATCAGAAATAATCGCAGCAAGCATCAGACACATCAACCATCTAGAAGAAGCTGCCCTAGCAGGTGCACACATAGCAACTATTCCAGGGTCATTGTTTGAGAAATTGTGGACTCATCCATTGACTACAGCAGGCATTGATGCCTTTGTCAAAGACTGGGAAAAATTTGAATCTAGAAATAAATAATTAAAAAGCGGGTGAGACCTGCTATCATTTATAGAGCGTTGATAAAGTAGGTGAGAATAACACACTCATCTACTTTTTAATGCTCAAATATATATTTACAATGATTTATATAATATATTAAGGAATAAGTATATTATATAAAATACAAATGATACACATGACTTGACATAAATAATGTCTATGTAGTTTAAAGCTTTAGTTAATAGTAATCATATTGTTAGCAAGCTGATTCGGCTCTTTTAACTGAGATGGTATTCATACGAATTCCCTTATGTAAGTGAAGTTTTTTTAAACAATAAAGAGACTGTATAAAAATTATGACGAATTTATTCATAATTTAGTAGAATCCGTAAAGTTTATGAGCTAAATATTTTTATTATTAATAATTTTTAATAAATGATATAAAATGTTCTTCAGTCAAATCCATAATATTGTGTAAAATATGCTAATACAATATTTGCTATTTCATCTTAATATACAATTTAGAAGAGGTTATCCAATCCTCATTGATATCAATGAGGATTGTGCCTATTAGTCTAATAGCTGAATCTTCATTAGGGAATATTCTAATTACTTTTTCTCGTCTTCTAACTTCTTGATTTAGTCTTTCTAAGTAATTGTTGACCTAAGCCACATCATTAGATAAGTATGCAAAGGCATCGTCAAATCATTTATCTAAGGTGTTTAAAGAGTTTTGGAATTTCTTTTCGCTTTCGTATTTTAAAAAGATTTCATCTTTAATTTTTCTTGTCAAGTTGATATCTTGGATTTTAAATAGAGCTTTGATATCAGTTTTAAAGTCTTCATCGTTTTTAATGTTTAGAATAATTTATGTTTTTATTGTAAATATAGTTGGGTAGTTGTTAATCTTAGTTTGTTTTTCTGGTATAAACATTGTACTAATTAAAGTTTTAAATAAATCTTATATATACAATTATGCATAATCCATTATATTTTTCACCACAAATATATATAAATATACCTTTAAATAAATAGAAGCCTTGACAAGAAAAAGTTTTCATGATATAAATAAGCTAACTTATTTTAGTATATAAAATAAGTAGGAGGCTCCATGAAAAAATTATCTATAAATGATGTAAAGACATCAAATCGAAAACTAGTAATTAATACAATCTTATCAAACCCGGGATTATCAAGATTAGATTTAAGTAAATTGACTAAGCTTTCAACAGCAACAATTACATCACTTACGAAAGAATTGATTGAAGAAAATATTATTTATGAATCCGAAGTTAAAAAATCTACAGGTGGCAGACCTAAAGTAGGATTACGAGTTACAGAATTATCATCAGTAAATTTAGTTTTTGAAGTAAGACATCGATCCATTACTTTTAAAAAATATAAGGAACATAATATTGTGGATGAAAAGGTATTCAATATGGACTATTTGGATGGTAATTATATGGTTCATATAATAACTCAGATTGTAAAAGATAATTCTAAGAATATTACAAATGCAGTGGTTTTACTTGAAGAAAATATTAATCAAAACGAGATTAGCTACTTATTCGAGACTCCTGTTAATAGTGACAGAATTTCTTTTAGTGCTGCGCTAAATATGTATAATGATATTCCAATTCCAATTGAGAGTAGCCTTAAATATATTTTAACTGAAGAAATAGCAAAGGTGGAATCTGAATTTATAGAGCTTTATGCCTTTGTATCTGTTGATGAGAAATTAAGTACGCAAGTAATGTATAACTTTAATAGTTTTGATAAAACTAATAAGTTAAAAACCACTATAGAATTGTCTGAAATATTTAGTTTAAATAATACCTTAGATATGTGGCTTGATACTTATAATAGAATTAATTGTTTAATTGAAAATAATATAAATATTTCTAGATATGATGTATCTTTAAAGAATTTTATCAATCGTTTATCTTTTGCATTAGATAATTTATTGATTTTCTATAATTTAGATGCTATTTTTTTAATAGGGAATGCTAGTAAAATACCGAATATTGATAGAAAAGTATCCAAATTAATGGTGAATACTAAAAATCTTGCACTAATTGATTCGTTTGAAACAACAAAATCAGACAAATCAAGCAATTTAAACGAAGCTCTAATCAGAGAGTTATACTTGGGAGAATAAAAATGTTAAGAAATATTATTGACAATAATAAGTTTACTTTATTAGTTAGCTTACCAGCTAATAAAATTGAATACGCAACTGCTGCACTAGAATCTGGAGCTGATGGAGTAAAGGTACATCTAAATGTTCATCATTATGCTTCAAATAATACTTATGGATCATTCGAAGAAGAAAGGACCTTTTTAGAAGACTTATCAAGGGAAGTCAAAAAATATGATAAAATATTTGGCTTGGTTCCTGGTGAAGGAAATAAATATGCATCAACTGATGAACTTGAAAAGCTAAATCAATTAGGGGCAGATTTCTTATCCTCTTATGTTGAGTACGCACCAGCTGAATTGTTATTAAATAAAAAGTTTGATATTTTAGGAGCGTTATCTTCTACTACAGACATAAAGCCTGACTATTTAAATGAAGTAAACACAGATATATTGGAATGCTCAATTGTTCCACAAGAGAAGTACAGAACACAATTAACTATTTATGATTTGGCTAAGTATTCTAATGTTGTAAAAAATACAAATAAACCGGTTTTGATCCCTACCCAAAAAAAGATAAAACCAGAAGAAATAGTTCTTTTGCATGATATAGGTTGCAAAGCTATCATGCTAGGAGCAGTTGTTTTTGAAGATAGAAATATAGATACATACAAAAGAGTGATAAGCGAGTTTAGAAAAAATATAGATAGTTTATAGGAGAATATATATGATTAAAGGTGTATTAATTTTAGTTTTATTTCTAATTATTGCAGGTTTGATGATTTCAAAAAAAATGCCAACTTTAATAGCTCTTCCTTTATTAGCAATAGGGATATCTGTGATTTCAGGTGTTCCTTTTATTGCAACGGATGTAGATGGTAACAATATTGGATGGCTTCATTCGGTAATTGAAGCTGGTAGTACACGTATGGCAAGTGCCTATATAGCAGTTATTTTTGGAGCTTGGCTTGGCCAGATGATGAATAAATCTGGGGTAACTGAAAATTTGATAAAAAAAGCTGCGGAGTTAGGAGGAGATAGGCCGTTGGTTATAACTATAGTTCTTTCTATAGTTGTTGCACTTTTGTTTACGACTTTAGCGGGACTAGGTTCAATTATTATGGTAGGTACTATTGTATTACCAATAATGGTATCTATTGGTATACCAGCACTTTCTGCTGTATCTATTTTTTTAATGGCTTTTGCAACTGGTCTTAGTTTTAATATTGCCAATTGGCAAACATACAGTAGTATTTTTGGCGTAGAAGTGCAACAAATAAAATCATTTTCGATTTACCTAATGATAGCAACTACTATAGCTACTTTAGTTTTAATTATTAGAGAGTTCAAAATCAATGGAATTAAGTTATCTTTTTCAAACCAATTGAATAACGAACTTAATAACAAGAACGAACTTAAAGGAGTAAGAGGTTTCCTAGCTATGATTACACCTATAATTCCAATTATATTAGTTGTATTTTTAAAATTTCCGATAGTTCCATCCTTTATGGTGGGAATAATATGGATTGCAATAGCTACATTTAAAAATTGGAATAAAACGATGGGACTTATAACAAAATCATGCTATGATGGGATATCCGATGCAGCGCCAGCTGTAATACTAATGGTCGGAATTGGGATGTTATATCTATCTGTAACGAATCCTATAGTAATGGATGTATTAAATCCTTTAATGTCAGTAGTTACTCCAAAAACTAGAATTATGTTTATTCTATTTTTTGTAGTGTTTGCTCCGTTAGCATTATATAGGGGACCTTTAAATTTGTTTGGCTTGGGATCTGGTATAGCAGCTTTAATGATTAGTTTAGGCGTTCTTCCTACATTAGCTGTTATGGGAGCTTTCCTATCTGTTGAACGAATCCAAGCTGTTGGAGACCCTACAAACACACAAAACGTTTGGTGTGCAAATTTTGTTGGAGTAGAAGTAAATACAATTACGAAAAAATTGCTACCATATTTATGGGCACTAACTACTATTGGAGTTCTAATAGCTGCCTTTAAATATTTTTAGATAGGGAGAGATTATGAAAGTAAGAATTGGTATAGATGTAGGTGGTACATTTACTGATGCTGCAGTAATAAATAATGAGACTTATGAATTGGTGGGATCTTCTAAAGTTCCCACTACACATAATTCTACTCTAGGGGTAGCTGAAGGTATTATACAAGTTTTAAACGATGTATTAAAAAAATACAGAATTGATCCTTCAGATGTAGTGTTTATAGCACATGGTACAACACAAGCCACAAATGCTCTTCTGGAGGGTGATGTTTCTAAAGTAGGAGTTATTACTGTAGGACAAGGTGTTGAAGGGTTAAAATCTAAAAGAGACACATCTTTTGGAGATATAAAGCTTACAAATAATAAATATTTAAGTACAGAAAATCAATATATAGATTTAAAGGAATACGATGGAGTTAATCAAGAAATTGCAGAAAATGCAATTTTAAATCTTAAAAATGAAGGGTGTGAATCCTTAGTTGCTGCAGAAGCCTTTAGTGTTAATAATCCTAACAATGAGAATTACATAGTAGAGGTAAGTGAAAAAAATGGACTTGCTGCTACAGCAACAAACGAAATATCAAAATTATATGGTCTTAAGGTTAGAACTAAGACAGCTATAATAAATGCCAGTATAATGCCTAAAATGCTTGAAACAGCTAATATGACAGAATCAAGTATTAAAGAATCAAATATTAAATCTCAGTTAATGGTTATGAGATGTGATGGTGGAGTAATGAGCATTGAAGAGGTGAGAAAAAGACCTATTTTAACTATTTTATCAGGTCCTTCTGCTGGAGTTGCTGGAGCACTGATGTATGAAAAACTTACTGATGGTATATTTTTAGAGGTTGGAGGCACATCCACAGATATTTCGTGTGTTAAAGATGGAAAAGTAATGATAAAATACGCAGAGGTAGGAGATCACAAGACATATATAAATTCCCTAGATGTCAGAACAGTAGGTATAGGTGGAGGATCCATGGTCCAATTCGAAAACAACAAAATAGTTGGAACTGGACCTAGGTCTGCTCACATCGCAGGACTCGATTATGAGGTTTATGCGGATCCGTCTGAAATAGTTAATCCGGTATTAAAAGTTATTAGCCCAATAAATGGCGATCCAGATTATTGTTATATTGAGTGCTTAAATAATAAAAAATATTGTCTAACATTATCAGGAGCTGCAAATATTCTTGGATATATCAATGAAGGAGATTATGCAAGAGGGAATGTAGAATCAGCAAGAAAAGCTTGGGAGCCATTAGCTACCAAATGTGGCTTAACAATTGAAGAAGCTGCAAAAGCAGTGATGGATTTTGCTGCTAAAAAGAACTCAGAAGTTGTAAATAAGATAATTGGAGACTATGATTTAAATCCAAGAAGCACAATTTTTGTAGGCGGAGGAGGCGGAGCAAGTGTAGTAGTTCCTCATTTAGGTGAGTATATGAATTATAAGTATAAAGTAGCTAAAAATGCTCCGGTAATATCAACTATTGGTGTTGCTTTAGCAATGGTAAGAGAAGTGGTTGAAAGAACTGTTGCCAATCCAACTGAGGAGGAAATTCTAGAGATTAGGAGAGAAGTTGAAAGAGCAATAATTAATTCAGGAGCTAACTCATCAACTGTAGAAATATCAGTAGAAGTAGATAACCAAAGGAACTTAATTAGGGGTACTGCAATAGGAACTACAGAATTAAGAACTAAAGATTTATCACAATCAAACTTAGAAACTAAGGATTTATTGGCTATAGTAGCTGATAATCTAGGTGTTAGCATTTCTGAACTAAGTATCGTGGCCCAAAACAAAAAAATGATAGCTGTTGTATATAAAAATGTATCCAGAAAGTTTGGGATTTTTAAAAAAATAAGTAATAACTTAAGGCTAATCGATAATGAAGGCGTGATAAGACTCCAAAAGAATAATGCTAATGTATTTCAAACAACTAAAGATAATTATTTGCAGACGTTAAATTATGTTCTTGATGAATATACAGAATATAATGATGGTGGTGCTCAATTACCTAATATATATATAGTTAATGATCTTAAAATAATAGATGTTTCAGGATTACAAACATCATCTCAGGTAATTGCTTTAGCAGACATTGAATTGGCATCTACTCCAGAAGATGAGACTCTTATTATAATTTCTACAAGTAGAGCTGACTAACATGGCAGAAATAAGATTGCCTTTTCCTGATTATAATTTATCTAAAGATGAGGTTTTAAATAGTAATTTATCAAAAAAAACTACCCAAAAGTGCGCTTTAAAATATTTTGATCAATCTTGGAAATGTGGTAAATATCAAGCTGAGCAATTAATATCGAATGACACAGTTGCGAATTTTGAAGAAGAGTTTATATCTCGAAACTATAGGATTTATGAATATCACATAGATAATAAAATTGGCAATATTCGTTATTATGCTGATATTTTTCCTGAAAACAAAATTATAAAGCTATACTCTTTATCAATCAAAAAATGGTCTGACCAATTTGATTTGAATTATGAAAGATCGAAGAATTTAGTACTTGCTCATGAATACTTTCACTATATAGAATACTCATCTATAGGATTTTTAAGTGAAATGACTAATATACCATACTTAAAAATTGGAAACTATAAATTCGGAAAATTAAAGTTTAATATCTTATCTGAGGTCGGAGCATATTCATTTGTGAATACATTAATAGAAAGAGGTGTAGTATGAAAGAGCTAAATTATGATGTTGTTGTCATTGGGGGTGGACCAGCAGGTGTATGTGCAGCAACAGCATCAGCACGAAATGGTGCAAAAACACTTTTAGTTGAGAGGTTTGGGTACCTCGGAGGAATGCTAACGAATGCTGGTACAGGACCTATGATGACATTCCACGCAGGTGATACACAAGTAGTTACAGGAATAGCGGATGAAATAATAGAAAAGTTAAAGTCTAGAAATCTTTCTCCAGGGCACATGGATGATTTTGTTGGGTACACATCAAGTGCTACGCCGTTTGATGCTGAAGGTATGAAAATAGCTATGGAGGAGATCGTAATAGATTCGGGTGCAGATATTCTGTACCATACTCAATGTATAGATTTATTTCATGAAAATGGGCATATTGAAAAATTAAAGTTATTTTCTAAGTGTGGTGAATTTTTCGTTAAATCCAAGGTATTTATTGATGCTACTGCAGATGCTGATTTAGCAATAAGAACAGGGGTATCGGTTCTTTATGGAAGAAAAGAGGATCAGCTTGCTCAACCTATGACAATGAATGCGAAGGTATATAATGTTGATCGTGAAAGATTAAAGAAATTTCTACACGAAAATGTAGAAAAAACCTATGCTAAAAGTCACCAAGTTATAGATGGATCCTCAAGAATTGGTATTAATGCTGAATTAGATTCATTGAAATTTGCTATTAAGAATAAAAAACTAAGTTTTAATAGAGAAGTTGTATTAGCCTTTGAGACAAATAACCCAGGCGAGTTCATTGTAAATATGTCTAGGGTATCAAAATTAAAAGCGACGGATCCGTTTGACTTAACAGAAGCCGAAATTATAGGTAGAAAACAGGTTCAAGAAGTATTGAGTTATTTAAGGGAAAATATCCCTGGATTTGAAAAATGTATTTTAGCCTACACTGGCCCTAATATAGGAATAAGAGAATCCAATAAAATTTTTGGGTTATATACTTTAACTGATGAAGATTTGGTCAATAATGTCATGTTTGATGATGCGATAGCTATGGGTGGGTACCCAATAGATATCCACTCACCAGAAGGTAAGGAAGAAACCTTGCATAAATTCTTAAAACCAGGAAGCTGGTATTCAATCCCATATAGGATACTTATTACTAATGAAAGTGATAATTTAATTGTTGTGGGTAGATGCGTAAGTGCAACTCATAAAGCTTTAGCAGCTATTAGAGTTACAGCCATTGTAAGTGCAATAGCGCAAGGTGGAGGTACAGCCGCAGCTATAGCGGCACTAAACGATATTGATGTTAAAAAAGTAAATATAGAAGAATTACAATTGAGGCTAAAAAAAGGCAATCAGTTTTTGAAAAATTACGAGTAATTTAAATAACGGTCTCCTAATTATCAAATTTTTACGTTAAATATCACAAATAATAATGTTGAATCAAAAAAATTAGAAACTATATATTTTAAATAAAAATGGGGTTTGATAATACATTTATAGGTGTTTTATTAAACCTCATAAGTATTTATTATTCTATATAAAATTAGTTTTTTGGCATACTCTATAAAACTTTAAAATTTTCCTTTTACAGATTTTTTTCTATTATATATTAAATTTCAATGTATTAATTTATGTTTTTATAAGATTTCTTATATTTATGAATTTTATTTACCATACTATTTAACTTATTTTATAGACGTAAATAATATTTATCTGACCTATATAAATATAAAATGCATTTTGATAAAGATAACAATATTTATTTCATAAAATCATTATTACTTCTAGTGATTCAATATTATTTCACAGATACAATATCTAATTGGAAAAATCAACAAATATAAAATGTTTATAAACAATATGTATATATGTTATTAATATTAAAAACATATGATTGAATAAAATAATTGAATCAACTTCTAGTGTTTTAAACCATTAAAAACTATGCATGAAAAAATATAAACTTTATATTGGCATTCTGATTAATGATTAATGTTAAATATCTTGTATTGCCATCTCTATTAGAATTAAAAATGTATTAAACCCAGGAACAAAAGAAAACTTTTTCATATATGATATGAAAATACTTTATTTTACTAAATTATTCGTATTTGCTACTATAAGGATAGGTGAAAGAGAATGAATGATAGACAAAAGAAGATAATTGAATATTTGAAGAACAACACAGAAAACATTTCCACAAAAGATATATCAGAAAAGTTTGATGTTTCAAGAAGGACGGTTTTCTCTGATTTAAATACTATTGAGCTATTTTTGAAAAGCACTGTATATGAGTTAATTAGGAACGATGGAAAGGGTCTATCTATAATTAAGTCTAATAAATCTCCTACAAATAGTTTTGATACAAATGTCATATTTAATAATGACAGAAGATTACAGATATTGAAAAATGTAATATTTTGTGAAGAAGCATACAATATAGACTCATTTGCCGATATGCTTTATATTAGCACATCAACATTAATTAATGACATTGGAGTTATCAATGAAGTGTATTTAAACGGAGAGCAATGCAAGTTAATAATTAAGAATAACCTATTGATATTATCAGATTATAAAAATATGCAGAGGATCTATGTTAAATTTAACGAAATAATTTATAATACTATCTCTCAATCTATTATTCAGCAAGAACTTATTTACAATATCTATTACGAAGTGCTAAATGAAACGTATGGTGCAGAGCTTGTATATAGTATGAAAAAAATTATTTATAACTTTATAAAGGGGAATTATCAAACAATTGCTGGATACTACTTAGATAATATTGTTAGTAACTTAATTGTTCTAGTATATATAAAACTAAAGGGAAATAATCTAAATCAAATAAGTTATATTTATTCAGAAAATATTTCGTTTAAAGCTTTATCTCTAATAGAAAAAATGGAGAAAAAGTATGATGTTAAATTTGATGATAAAGAAAAATTATTTATAGCTGATTTGTTAAAAGGGAATAAATTTGTACAAACAATTGATGGAAATTACGACTCAATTATATTAACTTTAATAAGTCAATTATCTGAAATTTTAGATGTTAATCTTAACAACGACACAATATTACTTGAACAACTTCGAAATCATTTTCCGCCACTAATGTATCGAATGTCAAATGACATTCAAATCAACAACCCATTTATAGTAGATATAAAAAAAGAGTATCTGACTCTGTTTAATGCTGTTTGGATGGTTGTTATGTACAACCAAGAAAAATTTGAATATTCAATAAACGACAACGAGATTGGTCTAATAACTATATATGTACAATCAGCGCTTGACAGAAATAAAGTTGCTAGAAGGATAGCGTTGATAAACTCTAACAAAATGATGAGTTCAGATTTTATATTGAACAGGATAAGTAATGTTCTCACTACTGACGAAATAGAAGTTTTTGAAAACGTAGGTTATTCAATCATCAATCAAGGACATTTTGATTTTATAATAAATACTGGTGACAAACAATTTGAAAATATACCAACTGTAAATATTTCGCCTGTTGTTTCAGATACGGATTTAAAAAATATAGCAAACCTTTTTACTAATACAATTTTTAAAAATAAAAGCTATATGGATATTACAACTGATGATGTTTTGAAGAGTGTAGTAACAAAATATTTTAAAAAAGAAACTACCTTTTTAGAAAAAAATTTTAAAAATAAAGAACAACTATTAGAATTCTCTAATGAGATGCTAATAGAAAATAATATTGTGACTAAAGATTATTTAGAATCTGTTTTGGTAAGAGAAACTAAAGGTAGTACTGAGATTAATAATTTTATATCAATTCCACATGGTAATCCCAACTATGTTAAAGATAATTGTGTATTGACTATTGTAAATAAAACTCCTTTTATTTGGACTGAAAACAAAGTTCAAATTGTATTTTTAGTCAACGTTTCTAGAAATGATATGAATGATTTAAAAAATTTATTTAATATTATACTAAGGATTTCTAATACAAGGGGACTTGTTCAACACTTACTGAAGGTGAAAACTTATGATGATTTTATTAATCTGATTTTACAATTGAAAGGAAAAAATAATGATTGAGGAAGACTTAATATTTATTGATTCAACGTTTGATACAAAAGATGATATTTTTAATTTTGTAGCAGATAAAGTCTTGGAAAAAAATTATATTAATTCAAAAGAGTTTTTTTTAAAAAGTTTATATGATAGAGAAGAAGTCATGCCAACATCTTTTGACTTTAATATAGCTATACCTCATGCTAAAAGTAATGCTATAAATAATGATTTCATAGCATTTTTAAAACTCAAACGTCCAATAATACGGAATGAAAACGATAATGATTCTACGGATAAAATATTTTTAATAGCGGTAACATCTGAGGGGAGTGATAGACATCTAAGATATATAGCTAATTTAAGTAAGAAAATTATAAATGATGATTTTAGGAGAAAACTTGAAAATTTAGATAGTGTACAAGCTGCGTATGATTTATTCAATCAAATATAACCTATAAGGGAGGTTTTATGGAATTTGGTAAAGTAACACTAATTTTAAGAGGCTATAACTATAAACAAATTAAAAACATTTGTGAAGTTTTATTAAGTGGTAAGTATATAAAAAATCTGGAAATCACATTAAATTCAGACGATCCTTATACGGTAATTGACAAAATCAGCAAAAAATATTCAGATGAATTGAATATTGGGGCTGGTACCGTAATAACATTTGATCAGTTGAGAAAGGCGCACAAATCAGGAGCAAAATTTGCCCTATCTCCAATAAAAATGTCTACAGATATGCTAAATTATTGTAAAGATAATAACATTATATCCATACCAGGGGCATACAGCCCAAGCGAAATAAAAGAGATGCATGATTTGGGAGCGAATATCATAAAGGTATTTCCTTCAAATGAATTATCTTTAAGTTATGCTAAGAAAGTAAAAGAGCCATTGGGGGACGAAATAAATCTTATGGCAGTTGGTGGAATAAATAAAGATAACGTTGGAGAAGCTTTTAGAGGTGGATATGATTACGTTGGAAGCGCAGGGGGTATTTTTGCTAAAAAGAATATATTGGATCAAAATATTGAAAAATTAGCGGAAGATTTACAAGGATTTGAAGAGAAACTAGAAGCTTATTATCAAAAATTGAGGGAAATAAAATGAAAGTATTAGGAATTACAGCTTGTCCAACAGGTATTGCACATACCTACATGGCTCAAGAATCTCTAGAAAATGAGTTAAAAAAAAGAGGCTTTGATTACAAGGTCGAAACACAAGGTGGACTTGGTATTGAAAATGAACTTACAAAAGAGGATATACATGATGCTGATGTTATTATACTTGCGGTAAGTATCGTTATCGAAGGGGAGGAAAGATTTGAAGGCAAAAAGGTATTAAGGGCAGATGTTGATAGAGCAATTAAAGATGTGAAAAATCTTGTTGATGAAGCAGTAGAAATCGCAGAGGTATAGATTATGAAAAAAATACTAAAAGATATTCAGAAACATTTACTTAGTGGTGTTTCTTTTATGATGCCAATAGTAGTTGCTGGTGGTGTTATACTTGCCATATCATTACTAGGAGCTGAACAAACCTCAACAGGAATGGTTCCTCAAGGGGAGTTAATGACGTTTATAAATCAGCTAGGTAAAGCTGGTATGACGATGATGATTCCAGTATTTGCGGCGTATATAGCATATTCTGTAGCTGGAAAACCAGCACTTACTCCAGGGTTCATATTAGGTTTTATAGCAAATAGCACTATAACATTCAATGGAACAGAGATCAAGAGTGGTTTCATTGGCGCTTTAATTATGGGGCTTGCTGCAGGATATTTTGTACAGTGGATGAAATCTTGGAGGGTTGCAAAACACAAACTTTTCCGATCAGTTACGCCAATATTAATAATACCTATAATATCAGTATTATCTCTAGGTTTGATTTATTACTTTATAATAGGATATCCTATTTCATTTGTTGTAAATTCTTTTACAAAATTTATGACAAATCTTCAAGGTGGAAGTAAGGCTATTTTTGCTGTAGCAATGGGAGTATTTTCTGAAATCGACTTTGGAGGGCCAATAACAAAAGCGGTTTCTATGTTTACACTTACACTATTAAACGAAGGTATACTTGAGCCAAATGGTATATTCCGTGTGCTTGTAGCGGTCCCACCAATTGGAATATTTTTAGCTACTATTATAGCAAAGGAAAAATTCAGTGAATCAGAAAGAGATGGAGCTAAAGCTGTTGGAATCATGGGTATGCTTGGCATCACAGAAGGAGCAATACCATATGCTATAAAAGATCCAAAAGCGGTATTCCCTTCAACTATAGGTGGGTGTATTGTTGGTGCACTAATAGCTGCATTTACAGGTGTTACTTGTCCAGTTCCTCACGGTGGGTTTATAGTATTACCTGTTGTTGGTAATAAGTTAGCATTTGTAATAGCAATAATAGTAGGGTCACTAACAACAGCATTACTTTTAAAAATACTTAAGAAAGACTATGTAGAAGAGGTTTAAAAATTATAAATATTAGCATTTTATAATAAAATATTTTACTTATATATGATTTTATTGTTAAATAGTACAGATAACCATAATTGTAGGAGGCAAAATGAAGTTTTTTTTGGATACTGCAAATGTAGATGAAATCAAAAGAGTTAACGATCTGGGGCTTTGTGATGGGGTTACTACTAATCCTTCTTTGATTAACAAAGAGGGTAGAGATTTTAAGGAAGTTGTTAGCGAGATTTCTCAAATTGTCGATGGACCTGTTTCTGCTGAGGTTACTTGCTATGACTATGAAGGGATGGTTGACCAAGCTCGTGATTTGGCAAAATGGTCTGAGAATATAGTTGTAAAGATTCCTATGACAGAGGACGGTCTTAAGGCTATACACACCCTATCAAAGGAAGGTATTAAGACAAATTGTACATTGATATTTTCCCTTTCCCAAGGAATTATGGCTATGAAGGCTGGAGCAACTTATATTTCTCCATTTATGGGAAGAATCGATGATATGGGAGAAAACGGAGCAGAGCTTGTAGCGTCACTTCGTGATGTAATCGATATATATGGTTACGAATCAGAGATAATCGCAGCAAGCATCAGACGCATCAACCATCTAGAAGAAGCTGCCCTAGCAGGTGCACACATAGCAACTATTCCAGGTTCTTTATTTGAGAAATTGTGGACTCATCCATTGACCACAGCAGGAATTGATGCCTTTGTCAAAGACTGGGAAAAATTTGAAGCTAGAAATAAATAGAAACAAAAGAGGATGAGACTTGCTCTCATCCTTATTCTATATTGGCAGCCTTTACACCAAAGGCTTTTAGGATTGATTTGGTTGTAGTTTTTGTGAAAAATTCTACCAAAGGTCCCATGATTAGTACATTTAGTATGGTTCCGATGCCAAGAGCAGCCTTGCCTATGAATCCAACTATAACACTGATTGTATCTGTGAGTATTCTTGCTTTGCCTAGGCTCATATTTGGTTTTCTTTTATTGATGGTAATAAATAGGGAATCATATGCTGATACACCTATATCTGTGCTGGCATAGAGGGAAACATTCATTGCCATTACCATGGTAGCAAGGATTAGTATGACAATTTTTGATGCGAACGTAGGATTGGTGTACATATTTTCAAAAACATTGGCAGAGTAATCTGCTACAGGTCCTATTAGGATCAAATTGATGAGAGTTCCCCAACCAATCATAGACCTATTTAAGAAAAATATAAAAATGAGTATTAGGCCATTTATAATCGGATAGATTATTCTAAATGGTGTATTGGTCATATTGCATATACCAAGGATAAATGATGTAAATGGGTCAACCCCAAGGGCAAGGATTCGCATAATCCCAATAGTTACGGCAATCATAAATGTGCCAATAATAGATATTATGATTCTTTTGAGCAAATCTTTTGTTTTAGGTGGCATAACAATCTCCTTTTTTGTCAGATGTTATTAGTATATCACAAAAGCTATAGATTTGCTCTTATCAAAAACAAAATATTTATGGTATGATTATATTAGTTACACTTTTAGTTTTTTAAGGAGTTTACATGTTTAATAAAAATGATGATAGAGCGGTAAGTGCTATTCGTGCACTTTCCATTGCACAAATTGAAAAAGCAAGCAGTGGTCACCCTGGTCTTCCTATGGGAGCAGCGCCAATGGCCTATGTTTTATGGAACAAATTTTTGAAAGCCAACCCAAAGAATTCTACATGGTTTGATCGCGATAGATTTGTCTTATCAGCTGGACATGGATCAGCTATGCTTTATTCCATGCTTCACCTTGCAGGATACGATGTAAGCCTAGATGATCTCAAGGATTTTAGGCAACTTAATGCAAAAACAGCTGGCCACCCAGAACGTGGTAACATAGAGGGGGTTGAAGTTACAACAGGTCCTCTTGGCCAAGGTATAGCCCAAGCTGTTGGCCTTGCTATTGCAGAAAAACACATGGCAGCCCTATATAATAAGGAAGATGCCCAAATCATAGATCACTACACCTATGCACTATGTGGAGATGGGGATCTAATGGAAGGTATCTCCTACGAAGCAATGAGTTTGGCAGGACACTTGAATCTATCAAAATTAATACTTCTATATGATTCAAATGATGTTTGCCTAGACGGGGCAACAAGCACATCTTTCTCTGATGATATGAAAAAACGTGCCGAAGCCTTAAATTGGAACTATCTACGTGTAGAAAATGGTAGAGATTTAGAAGAAATCTATAAGGCTATTGCTAGTGCCAAAGCAAATACTAACGGACCAACAATTATTGAAATAAAAACAGTTATTGGCTACGGCTCAGCAAATCAAGGCACAAACAAAGTTCATGGTGCTCCAATTGGCGAAGAAGATTTCATTAAGGCCAAAGAAATTTACGAGTGGGCAGAAGATGACTTTACAGTACCAGAGGAAATCTACCAAACTTTTGCAGATGGCATAGAAAAAACTGGCCAAGAAGCAAACCAAAAATGGGGTGAGCTATTAAAGAAATACCAAGAAAAATATCCAGAAGATTATAAGAATCTAATGGCTGGTATCAACAGAGAATTGCCAGAAAACTTCATTGATGATGTCAAAAAATACACAGCAGACGACAAAGCCCTTGCAAGCCGTGCATCAAATGGTGAAATCATCCAAGATTTGGCGAAAATCACACCAAACTTCTGGGGTGGTTCAGCTGACCTATTCTCATCAAACAAGACAAATATCAAAGACACAGTAGCATTCACAGACCAAAGTCCAGAAGGACGCAACATTTGGTACGGAGTACGTGAATTTGCTATGGCAGCCATAGGAAATGGTATCATTGCTCACGGTGGAACATGGCACCATGTTTCAACATTTTTCGTATTTACAGACTACTTGAAACCAGCAATCAGACTATCAGCATTATCAAAATTGCCACTAACCTATGTCATGACTCACGACTCTGTAGCAGTTGGTGAAGATGGTCCAACCCACCAACCAATCGAACAATTGGCGATGATTAGATCAATACCAAACACCATCACACTAAGACCAGCAGATGGAAACGAAACAAGACTTGCTTGGAAGATAGCCCTTGAATCCAAAGAAAGACCAGTAGTAATGGCTCTAACCCGCCAAAACCTTACAAATCTAAAAGAAACAGAAAACATAGAAAGCATTGAAAAGGGAGCTTATATCATTAACGACTCTTCTGAAGCCCCAGAGCTAGTACTAATAGCAACTGGATCAGAAGTAGACCTTGCCCTAAAAGTAAAAGAAAAACTTGAAAGCGATGGCAAAAACATCAGAGTAGTATCAATGCCATCAATGGAACTATTCAGAGAACAAGATGATGCTTACAAAGAAGAAGTCCTACCAAAAGAAGCTAAGAAAGTATCCATAGAAATGGGATCAACCTTCGGCTGGGCAGAATGGACAGGCACTGACGGCCTAAACATAGGCATAGATAGCTTTGGTATATCAGGCAAAGGCGAAGAAGTAACAGCTGAATTTGGATTTACCCCTGAAAAAGTTGCCGAAAAAATCAATCAAAAATTTTATTAATTTTAAAAAATAGATTTAATCGCTAAGATTTGTAATGATTATTGAAATCTGATAAGCAAAACACCTTCAGAGATACCATATTCTCTGAAGGTGTTTTATTAATCATTATTTTCAAAAAACTTTACAATGCTATCAATAACTAATTTGAAAAAGTCATTATTGTTATAGTTAGAAAGTTTGTAAACTAGATATATTTTATAATTTGGGAATTTATCATCTCTAATATAATCTAATGATAAACCTGTTGGTATACAATCAACAAACGATTTGGGTGCTATCAACCACTCATTTTCTTTTAATGTTAGGAAAGCGGTTATAACAGAGTCAGCATATTTATTATATACATCATTTCTATTAAAATTTTTTAGTATAAAATTGTCTACTTCAAATCCCCGTGGAATATAAATATAGTTCTTTATATCTAAATTTGAATTTGTCTCTCCACTTAATCTATAAATATAAAATGGTATATTTACAATCTCTAAAGTTTCAATACCGGCATATTTAAATTGCTTTAATGATAATCCGACGTCTATTTTATTTTCATACACATTATCATAAATTTCAGCTGAGTGCATTGTCTTGCTTTCAAATAAAATATTGTGAGATTGATTTTGTACATAATTTATATATTTAAATATAATAGATTGCATAATACTATTGGTAGCAGCAATGCTTACCTTAATTTTACTAGAAATAAATTCGTTTTCTTTCATTTTATTTGTTAATTTAATGAATTCGTTTGCTAAAGGTAAGAATGCTTCGCCTCGCTCGGTAAGTTCTATTTTTGTTAAACCTTTATTCCTGAAAAAAAGTTTGTAACCTAAATAATCTTCTAGTTGTTTTAGCCTGGTACTAACTGTTGATTGTGATAAATAGAGTTTTGAGGAAGCGTCTGTTAGATTTCTAGTTTCAGCTATAGCTAAAAAAGTTTCTATCCGTGATTCGTGCATGTTAATCTCCTTACTCTATAGTTTAATATAATTTTTAGATATTATCAAAAAAATAAATAATATATATCAATTTATTTAGTTTTACTTTACCTTAATACTCTGCTAACATATATTTAAGAAATCGTTTTACAAATGATTTAAAAATAGAAGGGAGATATTTTATATGGCGATTGAACTAAGTTTGATTCAGTCTCTAGCTTTAGCAGCGGCAATTTCGCTACTGGGTAGTTTTATTAAGAGACATGTGACGTTGTTCCAAAAATATTTTATTCCAGCTCCGGTTATAGGTGGATTGATTGCAGCAATTATTGTAACTATAGGTCATACAAGCGGATCATACAAAATTGTTTTTGACAAAACATTAAATCCATTATTATTACAAATGTTTTTTACTGCAACTGGATTTACATTCTCAATTAAAAGTTTGAAAAAATCTGGAGTTATAGGTTTAAAATTAGCAGCTATTATTTTAGGAATTGCTTTTATACAAAATATAATTGCTGCGGCAGTTGCACCACTTGTAGGGGTTGATTCTTTACTTGGATTGACAGTAGGATCAATGTCTATGTCAGGAGGTCCTGGTAATGCAGCGGCTTTTGGACCTACAATTGAAGAATTGGGAATTAAGGGTGCTGAAGTAGCGGCTATTGCAGCAGCCACAGCAGGACTTGTTATAGGCTCAATTATAGGTGGGCCAGTCGCAAGAAAGCTTATTACAAAATATAACTTGCATTATGAAGGAACTGCTGAAAATACGGTTAATATAGAAACTGATATTCATGCTGATAAAACAATACATAAAGACAATAAACTATTAGCTAAAAATTTACTGGATTCAGTAATATTCATACTCATATCAATAGGATTAGGTGGCTTTGTGGTTCAATTCTTAAATAATATTACAGGTTTTAAATGGCCAGACTATGTTGGTGGGTTATTTGTAGCCGCTATTATTACAAATGTTTTAGAAGCTAAAGGAACTAGAATAGAAAACAAGATAATAGAAGATGTCGGTAATACTGCACTTAACATATTCTTAACTTTAACAGTGATGTCTACAGAAATATGGTTATTATTAGATTTGGCATTGCCTCTATTAGCTCTACTGCTAGTTCAAACTATATTTGTAATTTTAATTGCTTATTCTGTAGTATTTAAAATTCTTGGTAAGAACTATGATGCATCAGTAATGTCTGCTGGTATGTGCGGTGTTGCAATAGGATCTACACCAAATGCTGTAGCTAACATGGATTCTGTAATTGTTGATAATGGTCCTGCACCAATTCCAATGGCGATTTTACCACCAGTAGTGTCCATTGCTCTAAGTGTAGTAAATCCAGTTTTTATTACCATGGCTATTCATGTACTTTCTTAGGAGGCAAATTTGAAGACGATAATATTTGATCCAATATCAGATGAAGCATTAGATTATGCTTATAAACACTTGGATGAAGTTATTAAATGGGATGATGTAAAAGACGAAGATTTATTAGATTGCGATTCTTGTATAATTAGAGTTTTTAAACTTGATAAAGGTATGATTGACAAAATGCCTAATCTAAAAATAATTGCTAAACATGGAGTAGGTACAGATAGTATTGACTTAGATTATGCAAAAATCAAAGGCATAAGAGTAACTAATACTCCAGCTGCTAATTCTAACTCAGTTGCAGAATTAATTGTTGGATTAACTATGGCTGTTTCTAGAAAAATAGTTGGTAGTCATAAAACGGTTATTAATGGTGTTGATAGGATTGCTCCACCAGAACTTACTGGTTTTGAGTTGACAGGCAAAACTTTTGGGACAATTGGTCTTGGAAATATTGGGAGTATAGCATCAAAAATATTTATAAATGGGTTTGCAATGAAAGTATTGGTTTATGATCCTTATATAAGCGAGAGCCGATGCGATGAATTAGGATTAACCAAGGTAGAAAAACTCGAAGATTTACTAAAAGAATCTGATATTATAAATATATCAGTACCATTAACTGATTCTACAGAGAATATGATTTCCAAAAATGAGTTTGATTTAATGAAGAAAACCGCAATATTAATAAATACTGCCAGAGGCAAGATTGTCAATGAAAGTGACTTATATAATGCCCTAAAGGAAAAGTCAATATTTGGAGCGTCTATGGATGCTTTTGAAGTAGAGCCAATTAATAAAAATAATCCTTTATTAGAATGTAGCAACTTTATAGCTACCCCACATAATGGTGCGAATACAGTAGATTCTTTGATTAGAATGGGTACTGGAGCAATTGACGAAATAATAAGAACAAAAAATGGAGAAGAAAATCTCCACATAGTAATTTAAAAGGAGTAATAAATGAAAACAGGTAACGTTATTAATTTAAAATTTGATAGACCAGAACAACGATTAGTTGATTTATTTAAAGATCTTCCAGTAGCAAATATAGATGATGCACTCGGTAGAATGTCAGCTGTAAATCAAGAAATAAGACCAATGAATGATGTAAAGCTTTTAGGAACAGCATTTACTGTAAAAGTGGCACAAGGCGATAACTTATATTTTCATAAAGCATTGGATTTAGCTCAGCCAGGAGATGTTATTGTTATAGATTCTATGGGAAGCAAGGATCGTGCTATATTTGGAGAATTAATGGCTGGATATTGTAGACTAAGAGGAATAAAAGGAATTATAACTGACGGACCTATCAGAGACTATGATGATATATCTACATACGATGATATGGCAGTTTATGCCAATGGAGTAGTACCTAACGGTCCATATAAAAATGGTCCTGGTGAAATAGGAACTGTAATATCATTTGGTGGTCAAGTGGTTAGACCTGGAGATATAATTGTTGGTGATAAGGACGGCATTGTTGTTATAAAGCCAGAAGAAGCAGAAGAATTAGCTAATAAAGTTGAAGAAATTCATAAAAAAGAATCAAGTATCATAGAGACCATGAATAAAGAGGGAACATACATCAGACCATGGGTTGATGAAACTTTAAATAAGCTTGGAGCAGAAATAATTAAATAGAAAGAAATAAGATCTCTGGGGTAGGAACCAGAGGTCTTATTTTTTCCGTTTAAGTTAGAAAAAAGATGATATTAATAATAGAAAAATGTTTGATAATCATATCTAGATCATACTATAATATTATATCTACTAAGTTTTATGGTATCATATTTGTGTAGGATTTAGTAGAAATGAGGAGTTATGAAAGAAAAAAATAAATTATGGGAATTATTTAAATCCACCCTCTATCTTTCAGCTTTCACTTTTGGTGGAGGTTATGTTATTTTATCTCTTATGAAAGAGACGTTTGTAGAAAAACTGGGTTGGATTTCCAAAGATGAGATGTTAGATATGACTGCTATTGCCCAATCTGCGCCTGGGGCTGTTGCTGTAAATGCGGCAGTAGTCGTGGGATATGAGACCTTGGGACTTGCTGGTATGATTGTGGCAATCCTTGGTACTATTATTCCTCCCCTTATAATAATAAGTTTGTTTTCACTGGCCTACCAGGCTTTTATTACTAATAAATATATAGCGCTTTTCCTTAAGGGCATGCAGGCAGGGGTTGGAGCCTTGATTATCAAGGTTGTAATCGATATGGGTCGTGACCTTCTAAAGGAGAAGTCTCCCCTTGTTATAGGAATTATGCTAACTAGTTTTATCTTGGGATATTTCTTTGATGTAAATGTCATTTATATCATAGGAAGCCTTATAGTAATTGGGGTAATTTATACTCTAGCTAGGAGGAATCATGCTTCTTAAATTATTTATAAGCTTTTTAAAGATTGGTCTCTTCTCTTTTGGTGGTGGATATGCAGCCTTGCCTGTAATCCAAGAAGAAGTGGTTGAGTTAAACCAATGGTTAAGCCTTGGTGAATTCAACGATTTGATCACAATTAGTCAGATGACGCCAGGACCTATTGCTATAAATTCTGCAACCTTTGTAGGAACGAGAATTGCAGGATTTCCAGGAGCCTTGGCTGCGACTTTTGGTTGTGTATTGCCCTCTGCTATAATTGGAGGGACTATATCCTATTTTTACAAGAAATATAAAAACATCGATGTGATGTCAAATATTCTATACTTTTTGAGACCTGCCATCGTTTCTATGATTCTAATAGCAGGTGTGCAAATACTTAAGACGGCATTTTTTGGTGAAGAGCTTGTAGCATTTGCAAATATGGATTACTTGATGCTGGGAATTTTCATCCTTGCTTTTGCCCTTATGCTAAAGACAAAGATAGATCCCATCAAGCTAATGCTAGCTAGTGGTGGATTATATCTTTTGGTATCGGTATTAATTTTTTAGAAATGGAAGAAAATGTTAAAAAATAAGAAAATCGCGATAACAGCAACTCTCATAGCCATGCTTTTGTGGGGGTCGGCTATTCCTACAATAAAGACAACCTACTTTGAACTTGGAGTTGGTAGAGCAGATACTGGAGCTCAAATCTTCATTGCAGGAATTAGATTTTTCCTGGCTGGAGTATTGGGCTTTGTTTATTTGAAGGCTTTTAATAAAGAAAAAATAGATAAGCTATAAGTATATTTTAACTCTTTCCTTAACCCAGACCTTTGTACAATACCTCATATATTATATTGCCCTATCCAACACAGCTGGGGTCAAGGCGGCAATAATCCAATCAACTAACGCCTTTATGGTGGTTTTGATTTCTTTGGTGATTTTGCCCAGTGAAAAAGTTCACCCCAAAACTATTTTTGCCATAGTTCTTGGTACTTTAGGGATAATAGTTGTAAATGGTGGAATAAGAGGGATGAGTACAAATTTAATCCTATGGGTGAGGGACTAATCCTCTTATCGACATTTTTCAATGCCCTTTCTTCGGTTTATGTCAGGAAAAATGGTAAGAATCAAAATGAGTTCTTGGTTACAGCATCTCAATTTATAATTGGATCAATACCCCTAATTATCATAGGTAAAATTCTCTATCCTCAAGGCTTGGACTTTACCCCCCAGAGCAGCTTTCTTATTAGTATACGGAGCCTTTATTTCGGCAACGGCATATGTGATTTGGAATACAGTCCTTAAATATCACTCTGCTAATGAAATGGGTATGTACAAGCTATTTATCCCAATATTTGGATCGGTACTTTCAGTAATAATTCTTGGCGAATCTTTTACAAAGAATTTATTTTTTGGCTTGGTATTAGTAATTTTAGGATTTTTGGTTTTGAATGTAGATATTAGAAAATATAGGAATAATTAAAAAAAGATGTTTCTTTAGTATTAGAAGTGAATAAATATCTTTTATTCTTTTATAGTATTAGGATGTACCGTTGCACCTCGAGGGATAGGAATTAGGGGTAGCGATTGCCAGTCCGGCCGATCTCGGACAGACCCCTTTTTCCTACGGAAACTCGCTTTTAAAAAGCTAATTCGTGCATCCGCACTTAGTTTCCGGGTTAAACAACCGAAATCAACGGTTGTTTAACTCCCCCGATCCCCCAAAATCTTTTACACCCCACCGCCACTGCGTGGGGCAATGGTTAGTAGAAGTTTGCTTCGCAAATTCTTTTGTTTTGACTGTTAATATAATATTTACTGCACCACTAAGCCTACAAGTATAAAATCCATAGGCTTAGCGGTGGGGAAATTGCTTTGTTTTCAAATCGTAGAATTTCGTTAAGAAATCGCACTGTTTGAGCGTAGCGAGTTTGCGATTTTAGAAATTCAAGATTTAGGAAACACCAATTTTTGTAGTTTATAAGATGGTTTCACTCAATCAAATCACTAGAATTTGCATAGCAAATTCTTGCAAGTTTCAGCACCACGCAGTTGCCGTTTCGAGGGGGTAGCGGAAATGGGGATTTAAGGGGGAGGTAAAAGTCCATTAATTTTGGGCTTTTACCCCGAAAACATAGTGCGGGAGCACGAGAGAGCTTCGAAGAAGCGAGTTTTCGTAACCGGTTGGGGGAGAGTCCTCAACCAGCCGGACGGGCTTATTAACTCCCCTGGGTTTTCCCCCTTAGTACAACGGTACAGACCTAAATTATAGATAAAATATAAGACATTTATTATTTTAAAATAAGAAGAATATTATTTAAAGTGACCTCCAAAAGTTAGACCAAAAAAATAACCAAAGGAGGTCATTTCTTAGAAAGTTCTGCAACATTTTTTATTATAGTATAAAATCATCGAGCCTTACAAAAACTGGCAATCCGTTTTTGTATTTTTGATTTACTTCGCCTTCAATTAATGGCAAGGCGTAGTTCACTATTTTTTCCTGAAGGGTATTTTTATCCTTAATCCATTCTTCTGGAATCTTCTTTTCTAGATTTGCTATTTTTTCTGGCCTAACTTCTGTATATGTGACCTTGTATTGGTCAGCGTCTTCCCTTATTAGTATTGGAATGAGATTTGTTTTGTCTTTTGATAGCTTTGCTGCCTTGTATCCAAGCTCGTAGGCTTCTTTGGCATCGGTTTTACTTATTGTGGTATTTGTCCTTTGAAGAATGGATAATTCTACTGCACGAGATTTGATTTGAAGGTCACTTCTTATGATATCGGCGAGTCTTTGGCCAACACCTGCTACTATTTTGTGGTTAAAACCATCATCGGTATTTGAAAACATAGGCTTATCGAGAAGTCTTTCCCTATCCCTGAAGCCTTCTGCAAGAGCAACTATGAGGTTATTTTCACTTTTTAGAGCTTTTTTGATTTCTTCTATTATTTCATCTAAAGACTTATTATCTTCAGGAAGATACAATAGGTTGACAACATCTTTTCCTGCTTGGTGGTTGGAAAGCAGAGATGAAGCTGCAAGCCAACCAGCATTTCTTCCCATAATCTCCACAAAGGTTACGGACTTAAGATTGTAAATATCCACATCAGTCCTTAAGGTTAAGATACTTTGGTTAATGAACTTTGCAGCAGATCCAAATCCAGGAGAATGGTCCATCTGACATAGGTCGTTGTCTATAGTCTTTGGGCAACCAATCACATTTATGCCAGAAATATTGTTACAGTCCATGTATGAATTTAGCTTCATAACTGTATCCATAGAGTCGTTGCCGCCTATGTAAACAAGGCTTGTGATTTCAAGTTCTTCTAGGGTTTGAAATATTTGTTTGTAATTCTCATCTTCCATATCATCTGAAAGCTTGAACCTACAAGACCCAAGGATTGATGAAGGGCGGGCCATGAGTTTCTCGCTTATTTTATTTCTTATAAAACTATCCTTATCAACTTCCCTGTAATTTCCAGATATAATACCTTCTATACCATTTAAGGAAAGGTAGATGTGGTCAAAGCCGTTTTCAATATAGGCAGAAATGGCTCCAGCAAGGGACGAATTTATAACGCTTGTTGGTCCACCGGATTGGGCTATTATGGCATTCATTAATTTTCCTCTTTCTTTAAGACAAATTTTTCTAAGTAATCAGCTATTCCATCTTCATCATTGGATAAGGTCACATAATCAGCTGCTTCAAGCATAGATTTTGAACCATTTGCCATGACAACTCCAGTTCCTGCAGCTTCAATCATGGACAAATCATTGTCCTCATCACCGAAGGCTATGACATCTTCCATAGCAATGTCGTAGTATTTGGCTATTTCCTTTAGACTCTCGCCCTTACTGACACCCTTTGGCATAACTTCATAATAGTATGGAGTTGACTTTACCAGGGTGAATTTGTCAGAAAATTTATCATGGATTTTATTTAGTGGCTCAGATATTTTGTCAGGATGGCAGGCAAATAAAACATTATTTGGCGTAAAGTCTACATTATAGCTAAGGTCTGGATCATAGATTAATTCCATATCGTTCTTGCTTTGAGTGTCTTCCAAGCGGTAGGTATCCATAGAATTGGTGTAACATTTCCCATCATAGTATATGGTGTAATTCATATCATCAAGGTCTTCAGAAAATTCTAAAAGCTCTTTCATATCATCTAGGTCCAAAGTATGATTTATGATAATTTCCATACTTTCATAATTTGTGATTCTAGCGCCATTGTAGTTTGAAAGCAAACCGTCGTATTCATCTAATTTAAGCATTTTTGCATATTGAAAAACACCCTTTGGGTCTCTGCCGGAAGCAATAACTACTATATTTCCTTCTTTTAGAGCATCTTCCAGAGCTTTTTTAGTTCTATCTGTAATCTCTCCTTGGCTATTTAGAAGCGTTCCGTCAATGTCAAGTGCAATAATTTTTGCCATAATCCCTCCTTTTATCTTTCAATAGATAATATACAAAATATTAGTAGATTTTCAAATATCTATAAAATTGTAAAATTTTGGTAAAATTTTGGTAAAAATTATAAAGTGGAAACGTTATACCCGCCTTATAAACTTAGCAAGTAGAAAATAGTAGGTGGAACTTTTTATTCTTATATATTATAATCAAATTTAGAAAAATACCTAAAATTTGCAAACTAAGAACTAAAGATACTGTATTTTGAAAGGTGGTCTTATAGTGCTTGCTCAAAGATTTAAAAGACGAGTTAAAGTCAGTGTATTTATTGAAAGATTATATTATTTTATGGCAATATCAATCATGCACCTTATAAGCCTTGTTATTGGTTTGTTTTTCTTAAGCCATATAGGGTCTTTGGAAACTTCCTACCAAGTGATTGATAAGATGTACCAAGCTACATACAGGGAAAAAGTAAGAATTTTCAAAACTTACCTTTCTAATTTCAAAGTTAATTTTAAAAGGACCTATCTCCGCTCTATAGGCACGACTGCCCTTATTTTTATTGGCTTTGTCGATCTTATATATTTTTATATGATTGACACTCCTATTCATACTGGTGCTTTTTACATCGGTATTATTTTATATTTTATTTATATTCACACACTAATACTGTCTTCATTTTTGGATACCAAGTATGATTTGTCCAAAAAAGAACTTATTAAAAATTCCGTTTCAATAATTATTGTAAATATTGTAGACTTCCTATTAATGACTATAGTCATAGGCATTATTGGATATGCCCTATACAAATTTGCATTTATCCTTATTTTGATATTATTTCCGGGCATAGTCTTGGAATTTACCTACTATTATTACAAAAACATTTTAGCTAAGAGATCTATTACAAATATGATTTTTAACGTAGAAAGAAGGTCAGAATAATATGACTAACTATATAGAAAATGACAATTTACTATTTTTTGAAGGAAACTTTGGCAAGCATTATTTGAAAAGAGACTTCTACAAGTACAGACATAAAGAATTTGACTTTGAAGATAGGAAAAAATTCCTTTATAAAAACGACTACTACATGGGCCAATATGTAGTATTAAACAAGTCAGATAAGTCTATTGCTATTGAAATTGAAGTAAGTGATTTGATTTGTGGATCAAATATTATAAAAAAAGAAAATATAGAGATTAGATTTACCAAGGACACCCTATGTTCTGTAGGTGTTGGCTATGAATGGGGAGTTTTGCCAGATTTCCCAAAGGAAAATATCCCGGATATTTTGGACTACACTAATAAAACAGACCTTGAAGAAAATAATTTGCGTGGATTTTATATATTTATAAAATCAGATGCAAGTCCAGGAATATATAAGGGCGAAATAAGTATTAAAGGAAGGGACCTAAGTCTTCCAATAGAAGTTGAAGTAATAGACCTAGAAGCGGATAAAAATGACTTTAGCATCAATCTCTGGCAGTATCCTTTTACAGTAGCTAGATACTATGGCATTTCCGATGAGGAACTTTTTAAAGATAAACATCTAGATATACTAAGAGAACACCTAAGAGTTTATAAGTCCATTGGTGGCAACTCCATTACTACGACCATTGTAGATGACCCTTGGTACCAGCAGACCTATGACAAATATCCATCCATGGTAAGAGAAATCACCAAAGACGGGGAAGTTACTTATGACTTTTCCTACTTTGATACTTACGTAGACTTGGCCCTTCGTGAAGGAATAGATGAACAGATTATGGCCTTTTCCTTGGCTGATTGGTATGAAAATGACAGAAAGGACGAGGGCTTGGTTTTAGGGCTTAAGCCAGGAAGTAAAGAATGGGAAGAATATTGGGATTCTTTCTTGGATATTTTTATAAATCATTTGGATTCCAAGGGATACTTTGACATCGCCTATATAGCAGTAGACGAGAGAAGCCCAGACATATTAGAAGCTGTGCTAAAAGTTTTATCCAAACATAAAAATAAGGACGGCAAGACTCTAAAAATCGCCAGTCAATTGGGATATAAGAAAGGATACGTAGATATATACGATAGGCTGGATGACATATCCTTTGGTTTTGTAGATATCAACGATGAAAATAAGGCTTATATAGACAAACGTGGGGACAAACTTACGACAATCTATACTTGCACAGGCATGTATCCAAATTCATTTGCCAGATCTATGCCAATAGAAAGTGATTGGATCATTCTTTATGCAAATTCTATAAATGCAAATGGATATTTGAGATGGGCCCTCGATGCTTGGGTCAAAGAACCTCTAGAAGATACCAGCCATTGGTGGTGGGAAGCAGGAGATACATCTTTGATCTATCCAGCAGATAAGAATTCGACTAAGAAACAGCCACGCACATCGCCAAGATTTGAACATCTAAGATATGCAAGGTCCATGGTAGGCAAGATCAATTACCTAGTAGAAAACTTGAATGAAGATTATAAAAATGAATTTATTTCAAAAGTCAAAGCTATGAACCCAAAGGCCTATATCACTACTTCTATGGGGACAAAAGAAGCTGACGAAAAGGTCAGAGATGACCTATATGATGAAGTCATAAATATTTACAATACTATTTATGAATATAGCAAGAAATTAGAACAATGATTGAAACTAGACAAAAAGAAATATTTGATTACTTGAGTGCTGATGACTCCTATCATACATCTGAAGAAATAGGATCGGCCCTAGAGATTTCTCCTAGTACAGTCAAAAAAGAAATAGCCTATCTCAACAGTTTGATTAAAGAAAATGGTGCAAAAATCAAGTCGACCAAGGGCAAGGGCTACAAATTTAAAGTTGTAGATGAGAAATCATTCACAGAGTTTTTGAAAAATGATTGGCGAAGATACGCCTACTATCATTCAATCAATAGCTCGGTAGATTTTAGGATAGAAAATATCATCAAGCTATTTCTCTTCTCGGATACTTACATCAGGCAACAGGATATAGCAGAGAAATTTCACCTAAGCCTATCTCAAGTAAACAAAGATATAAAGAAAACAAAAAAGATACTAGAAAAATACAACTTGTCTCTAGCAAGCAAACCCCACTATGGTATGAAGATCATCGGAGATGAGAAAGATATAAGAATTGCCATAAAAAATGAAATGGGTGAAGAATCATATATCTTTGATATAGACAAGGATAGGAAGATTTTAAATACTATAGAAGAAGTGGTAGAAGAGCTAAACTTCAACCCAGTATTTAATATGCCCTATGTCGAGGTCAAAAACCTCATCATCCACATATACATTGCTATTCTTAGGATTAATCAGGGCATTACTATAAATCTTCCCATTACCCTAGAAAACAAAGTGATCCTCTACGATGAATTTGAATTTGCCAAAAAGATTGTAGAAGAGCTAAATCAAAGACTAGATATAATGATTCCTCAAGATGAAATCCACTACATCGCCATGCACCTTATAAGCAAAAATAGGATTGGTGATATAGAAAAGATTTCCCTTGAGATAACAGAGCTTACCGAAGAGATGCTAGAAGAAATATATAGGGTCAGCAAATATGACTTTAGAGGAGATATTGACCTATATCTATCCCTAAGCCAGCACTTGGCGGCCTTGCTTGAGCGTATGAAATATGGTTTCGAGATGAAAAACCCTATACTTGATGATATCAAATCTCGTGGCCTTGCCTACCATCTGGCAACTATTGGCATAAGTGTCATAAATAACAAATACAATACCATAATCAAAGAAGATGAGATTGGCTATATTGCCCTCCATCTTTTAGCATCAATGGAAGATAAATCATCTCCAAAGAAGAACATTTTGATAGTTTGTGGATCTGGCAACGCCAGTGCAAGACTTCTTAGAGCTCAGATTGAAGATAAGTTTAAGGGAGCCTACAACAAGTTAGATACCTTGGATATTACAAGATTAAAGAATGATTCTATAGAAGGCTATGACATCATAATTTCTTCAGTTGACCTTAATATCGAAACAGAAATACCAATTGTCTATGTTGATATACTTTTAAAACAAAGAGATTATATGAACATCAACAAGGCCTTTGACCAGGAGGAATTAGCAGAAATTTACAGTATTTTTGAAAACTCTATACACATCCGCACAGATCAGATAGATGATTTTGAAAGTGCCATGGATTTCTTGGCCAAAACTATAAGCCAAAAGATAGGAGCCAGTCCATCTTATATCAAAGATCAATTGATAAAAAGAGAAGAACTCAACTCGACTGGCATAGGGAAAATTGCCATACCCCATATGATGGAACAAGCTGATAGCCATACTTTTTCTGTACTTATTATAAGCGATAAGCCAATTAAGTGGAAAAATGGGGAGAAAATTCAAATAATGTATTCCTTGATAGTTGGCAATAGTGAAGAAGACTTGAAATTATACTATAAAAAATTGGGGAGGTTTTTGGGAGAAGAAAAGTTAGTTGAAGAAGCTATAAAAAGTAAAAATATGCTGGAATTTTGCGAAATATTTATGAAAGGATAATTATGGACAAACTTAAAATTGCTATAGCTGGTGCAGGTAGTGGTTACACACCTGGCATAATCTTATCGATACTAAACCACGATGATTTGGACGTTTCTGAAATCAGACTTTATGACAACGACCAAGTTCGCAACGACGATATGGCCCTTATCATAGATTTTGTAATCAAAAAACGAGGCTATGATGTAAAGATTATAAAAACTGAAGATCCAAAAGAAGCCTTTACTGGCATCGACTTCGTATTTAGCCAAATCAGAGTTGGTAAAATCGATATGCGTGAAAAGGATGAAAAAATCCCACTTAAATACGGTCTAGTTGGTCAAGAAACTTGTGGCCTAGGTGGTTTTGCCTATGCCTTAAGGTCTATGGGTGGATTCTTAGAGCTTGTTGGATATATCCAAGAGTACGCTCCTGACGCATGGATACTAAATTACACTAATCCAGAATCTGTCATATCAGAATCTGTAAGAAGAAAATTCCCTCATGCAAAGATCATCAATGCTTGCGATATGACAATAGGAATAGAAGAGATGATTTGCAAGTCCTTTGGCTATGATAGGAAAAACTTTATTCAAACATATTATGGGCTCAATCACTTTGGCTGGTATAAGGAAATCTATGATACAAAGCTTAAAAGAGATGTGATGCCAGAGATAATCGAAAAGATTATTAGTGAAGGATTCGACGTATCTGAAGAAGACCCAGATTGGGCAAAGACATGGATATCCTACAGCCATCTTGTAGAAATGTTCCCTGATAGATTGCCAAATAACTACCTAGAATATTACTTGTTCCCAAATATGATTGTGGAAGCTGCAGATATTAACTACACTCGTGCCAATCAAATAATGGATGGTAGATACAAAAAAATCAAAGAAGTATCAAATGCTATAAGAAATAATCCAGACCTAGAAGAGATTGACTATGATGCGACCTCCCACGGCCAATATATAGTAGACATTGCTGCAAGTATCCTCCATGACAAAAATGATAGATTTATGCTAATAGTTCCAAACAAGGGGGCTATTCCAAATCTTAGAGACGATGCAGTTGTAGAAGTTCCTTGCTATGTCAATGCTAGGGGAGCAGAGCCAATCAGCCTAAGAGAAGATATACCAGATTTCCATAAGGGACTTATGGAGGCCCAAGTAGCAGCAGAAAAACTCTTGGTAGATGCATTCTTTGAACATTCATACTACAAAGCCCTCCAAGCCTTTGCTCTAAACCAATCAGTTCCAAATGCTGATGCTGCCAAGAAAGTTTTGGATGAGCTAATCATAGCAAACGAAGGCTACTGGCCAGAGCTAAAATAATGAAAAGGGAGATTATTAGCCCAAAGACAGAAGGCAAACTCCTAGAGCTTGCTGGCAAAGTGGAGATGAATCCTTACTTGCAGGCTATCAAAGGAGTGGCAAAAAACCTTCTTGCCCTTACTGTAGTTGGATCCATCCTAGCCTTAGTAGCTAAGAATTACTTGGTTGATTTAACCGGTATAAGTGTTGGTCTAATAGGGATTGTCTTTATCATAAATTTGAATGCCGAGATAAATAAAATTTTGGGAATTGAAGCAAACAAATACCTACTAATAAATTTACTTGCCATAATAGCCCTCCTATTTGGCAAAAGTGAATTTGACTTAAGTAAGCTGGGGACAATGGGAATAATTTTAAGCCTAATATTTGTGCCTATCAATATAAAGTTTGCAAGAAAACTCGAAAATATTCTCGATCAAATTCTTGGAGAGAAAATCCCTTTTGGGGCAAAAGAAAAGCTCGTAGAAGTATTGGCCCTGATAATTATTGGCCTTATTCATACAATGCTCGCATATTTATCGGTAAAAATATTTGCTATGTCCCTGGCATCTGCCATATTTTTCATAGTAAATCCAGTATTAAATATCTTTGACCAACCGCTAGTACTTGGGATTTTGGTTTTTATTATACAATTATATTGGTACTTGGGAGTTCATGGAGATTCTATAGTAGATCCTTTTATACTTCCCCTAGCCATAAGAAATATCAACGAAAACATAATAAATTGGTCCAGAGGTCTTGAACTTGACCATATATTTACAGAGACCTTTCTAAGTAACTTCTTGTTACTATCAGGGTCAGGCTTAACTATTGGACTTATAATTATACTTTTACTAAAAAAAGGGAATCCTTTCTATGAACTTGGGCAAATGAGCATAAAACCAGCTCTTCTAGGGATTAACGAAAATATAGTCTTTGGCATACCACTTACAAAAAACAAAGATTTTTTCCTACCCTTTGTAATAGGTCCATCCCTTGTGGCAATACTCGTAAGTCTAGCCTTCAAATATGGATACATAGGGAAGGCGATAATACAGCCAGTTGGAGGTTTGCCATTTTTCGTCCAAGGATTTTTGATGAATTTATCCCTAAAATCCATACTTACCCAAGTAATAATTATAGGTCTTGCTACTTTGATATACAGTCCTTTTGCCCTTAAGCTAATCAAAGAAAATAATAATTAAAGGAGTAGCCATTATGGCTTTAGATGAAAAACAATATGAAGATATCTTTAGCATGATTATTTTGGCTGGAGATGCCAGAGCTTATGCAAGCGAAGCATCAAATCTAGCTGATGACTATGATTTTAAGTCTGCTGAAGAAAAACTAAAACAAGCTCGCGAAAAACTCGTAGAAGCCCACAATATTCAAACATCATTTATGAATAAGGAGGCTAGCGGAGAAGGCACAGATATAAATATATTTTTAGTCCATGCCCAAGACCATTTTTCTATGGCAAGCATGGCCATTGAATTTGCTGAAAAACTTATTAGAGTCTATAAAAAAATCCAAGGAGGTGAAAATATTTGAAAAAAGCTTTGATAATTTGCAATGCAGGAATGAGCTCATCACTCATGGCTGATAAGACTAGTGCTTATTTTAAGGACAATAACAAGGATATAGAAGTCGATGCCACAACAGTGATGAAGGCTGATAATTCTATAGAGGATGGATCATATGACCTCTACCTAGTCAGCCCACAGATGAAACTTCATTTCGATAAACTAAAAGATTTAGCCGAAAAGAACAATAGAGATATTTTACAAATTCCAGCTGATTGCTATACTCCTATTAAAACAGGAATTGAAAAACTAGCTGATTTGATAGAAGAGGCAATCGGATAGGAAGGATGCTATGAAAGAGATACGATTAGAACATATTTACAAAGATTATATTCCAGGAACTCATGTTGTTAAAGACTTCAACCTTACTATCAATGAGGGAGAATTCATAGTATTAGTTGGACCATCAGGTTGTGGCAAGTCCACTCTTCTTCGTATGATAGCAGGACTTGAGGATATCACAGCTGGTAAACTTTATTTTGATGGCGAACTTATGAATGATGTCCATCCTAAGGATAGGGATATAGCCATGGTATTTCAAAACTATGCCCTATATCCACAGATGACAGTAGCAGAAAATATGGGTTTTGGTCTAAAGATGCAAAAAGTTCCACAAAAGGAAATTGACGAAAGGGTAGAAAAAACTTCCAAGGTCATTGGACTAGAAGATTACCTTGATAGACTTCCAAAAGAACTATCTGGTGGACAAAGACAAAGGGTTGCCCTAGGCCGTGCTATTTCTAGAAATCCAAAGGTCTTCCTCATGGATGAGCCACTAAGTAACCTTGATGCTAAACTAAGGGTTCAAACAAGGTCTGAGATATCAAATATATCCAAACAATTGGACAATACAACAATTTATGTAACCCACGACCAAGTAGAGGCCATGACTATGGCAGATAGGATTGTCTTATTAAGAGATGGAGTAATCCAACAAGTAAGTTCTCCACGTGAGATTTACTTATATCCAGTAAACAAATTCGTAGCTGGTTTTATGGGATCTCCTGCCATGAACTTTTTTGATGTAAAAGTTACAAATGAAGGCCTAGTTCACGGTAAGACCTTGATAAAGGCGCCAAGAGAAGTCATAGACTATCTCATGAGTACAGACTACGCTGGTAAAAACATCACCCTAGGTATCAGACCAGAAAACATATTCTTGGATAAGGAAATTGACCACACTTCTGATAGATACTCACCAATAGATATAGAAGTAAAAGTTGCAGAGCTACTTGGTTCTGAAACATTACTACACTTTGACCTAGAAGATAAGCCAATCATTGCAAAAATCATAAGCCTTGAAAACTTTAAAAGAGGGCAACATATCAAACTTGCAATAGATTTTGATTTTGCACATTTCTTTGACATTGACAGCGAAGAAAGAATTGATATACCAAACCACGGAGCTTACAGAAAGATAATATAGATAAATTTTGTAAAGAAAGGAGGTAAAGATGGATAGTAGCAATACTAATAATTTAGGAGGCACTGTCAATCCTGAGGGAGCTTTGGCCATGAGTGAAGCTGGAGATGAGATCAAAAACAAAGCTAATGCTAATAGTAATCCAGATCATGATCCTAACTTTCATCCTAATAAGAGAAGTTTTAAACAAGAATTTAATAGGTACAAAACATTTTACTTTATGCTAGTACCTGCTATACTCTTCTTTTTGATATTCTCCTATTGGCCAATGACAGGAAACTTACTAGCTTTTAGAGAATTTTCCTTTAACTCAGGCATGTATGGCAAGGGCTGGGTAGGACTAAAGTACTTTAGAGAATTCTTCACTGCTCGTGAAACCCCAATGTATATCAAAAACACTTTGATAATATCAGCTCTAAAGATGTTTGTATACCTACCATTCCCAATAATAATGGCCATGATTTTCAATGAAATCGGCAATAAGAGAACAAGATCTGCTTTCCAAAGTATATCTTACTTGCCATATTTCATATCATGGGTTGTTGTAGTTGGTATGTTAAACAAGCTCTTTGCTCCAAACACAGGGCTGATAAACATATTCTTAAAGCAAACGGGCATATCAGATGGATCGAGATTTTTCATGATGGAACAGTCATTCTTCTATCCGGCAGTCTTGTGGAGCCACACATGGAAGAATATTGGCTGGGACTCAATAATTTATTATGCAGCCATCATGGGCATATCACCGTCACTATATGAAGCGGCCGCCATAGATGGGGCTAACCGTCTGAAACAAACAAGGTATGTAACCTTGCCGGGTATAACCAGAACCATAGTTTTATTATTTATAATATCCCTAGGTGGCATACTCGCAGCAGGATTTGACCAAATTTATTTGATGCAAAATCCAGGTAACTATCAAGTATCAGAAATAATTGATACCTACATAGTAAAAACTGGTCTAGAGAAAGCAAGATATGGCCCTGCAACAGCAGTAGGCTTGGTGCAAGGTCTGGCAGGACTAATACTGACAGCAGTAGTAAACAAAGTTGCAGATAAAATTGGCGATAACGCCCTATGGTAAAAATTGAAATCAAGGAGAAAAAATGAATTTCACATTTAAAAAATTATCAATACTAGCATTGTCACTTACAATGCTGCTTTCATCTTGTGGAAACAAAGATAATTCAGCAAAAAAAGAAAGCGCTGAAACAAGCACAGAAACTAGTGAACAAACAGATAAGCCAGATACATGGATAGCTGATAGAGAAATCAATCTTTTAGTTTTCGAATCAGGTTCAGACGTTGGTGAGGGAACAATGAGTCCAGAAATCGCCGACTACATCAAAGAGAGAACAGGTATTACACTAAATATTCAATCAGTTACATCAGAAGACTCTTACGAAGCTCTAGCAGCAGGTCTTGCTTCAGGTGACTTGCCAGATGCTATAGCTTATTACCTAAACAACTCAGGTAGACCAGAATTCCCAATCCTATTGAAAGCTGCCAATGAAGGTATGTTCCATGATATAGCTCCATATCTAAAAGAGGGTAAAATCTATGGCAAATACTTTGAAGATGGATATCTACCAAGCGATACAAAAAGAAATATCATGATGAGAGATGATTGGGATGGAGCAACATACCTAGTTCACATGTCTATTCCAAGAAATCCTGCTGACCCAGACCCTAAATATATAGGTGGTCTATACATCAGAAAAGATATAGCTGATAAACTTGGCGTAGAGATGGATTCTATCCACACAGCAGACCAACTTGAAGAAGTACTAAGAAAAATCCAAGAAGGCGACTTCAAAGATGTAAACGGCAACCCTGTAGTTCCACTTGGTCCAACAATCTGGGGTGGTTCAGATAGACCATGGCCATACAGAAACCTAATCTGGGAAGGTCAAGGCGCACAAAAAATCCTAAAAGACAAAGATGGCAATATCAAACACGAATGTATGACAGATTATGCAGAAAAACGTGTTGAACTTGTACGTCGTTGGTTAAAAGATGGACTAATGCACCCAGAATATTACACAATAGAAGAAAACAGAGCTCGTGAAGGAATCCTAAATCAAGCTTACGGTATCATAGCAGATACTCACTCTAGAATGGTAGAAATGCAAAATATGGCATATATCCCACTTGGCGACCTAGACAGAGCTGATGGAACAAGCAACATGGTGGTTCCATATAAATCTGGTTATTCAGGATGGGCTATACCATCAACAACAGAAAATCCAGAAGAAATTGTTAAATTTGCTGATTGGCTAGCAGGCCCAGAAGGTAAACTTCTATACTTCTACGGTCTTGAAGGCAAACACTACGACCTAGTAGATGGCAAACCAGTTCCTAAGAAAGAATTAATTGAGTTGATGGCTAAAGATCCAGATGCAGCTAAAAAAGAAGGATTTAGAGGCGTTGGCGCTTACTGGGGCGAACACTTTGCTTACACAGATATGGCTAACCTTGAAGACTTTGGCGAAACATCTTGGGGAGACGAATCTAGCGATAACGAAAACAACGCTGCTGTAAAATACATCGAAATGTATGACTTCGACAAAAAATACGAAGAAAAAACAGTAATAGACGGCTTGAACCCAGCTGCATACCTATATGAATTTGAAGGCGACGATGGCGGACTTGCTCAAGCTATGCAAGAATGGGATGAAGATATAGTAAAAGCTTACTATGCAACAAGCGAAGAAGAAGCTAATGCAATCATAGAAGAATCAAGAAGAAAACTAAAAGATGCGGGTATTGAGGACTTCTGCAAATTCTTAAAAGAAAAAGAAGATGAGGGAGACACAATATTCTATTAAGGAGTAAATGATGGATAAGGCAAAAAAATATATGCAATCTAGCACTTGGGCCCAAGTAATATTTTATATAGTCTGTATAGCCCTATCGCTAGCTATCATATTACCATTTCTCCATATATTGGCACTATCATTCAATGCCGGAACGGATTCTGCTCAGGGAGGAATAACATTCTTCCCTAGGGAATTCACCACTGAAAATATTGCTCAAGTATTCAAGCAAGACAACCTAATAAATGCATTTTTTATATCTGTATTTAGGACAGTTCTAGGAACAGCTCTTGGCGTGTTTTTGATGTCTATGGCTGCTTGGGCACTTACAATTCCAGGACTACCAGGTAGGTCTAAGATAACATTTTTTATATTTTTCACTATGTTATTTGGTGGAGGAACTATACCATACTACCTAGTATTAAGTGAGCTTGGCCTTACTAATACTATTTGGGTCTACATCTTCCCGTCCTTATACAGTGTTACCAACATTTTGCTCTTAAGGTCAGCCTTTATGCAGGTTCCTATGAGCTTGGTTGAAGCAGCACGTATTGATGGGATGAGTGAATTTAGGATATTTACTGACATGGTGCTTCCAATGAGCAAACCAACCCTTGCTACAGTAACCTTGTTTACCGCAGTAGGCCATTGGAATGACTGGTTCTCAGGATCATTTTATGTGAGAAATGCAAAGTTAAAACCACTTGCAACAATCTTACAGGATATGTTGACCCGTCAACAAGGTCTGTCAAATATCCTCCAAAAAAACTCTGGAGCTGCAGGTTACCGTGCCCTAGAAAATGTCAAAATCACTGGAGAATCTTTACAAATGGCTACAATAATCGTAGTAATTCTCCCTATAGTTATCTTCTATCCATTCATACAAAAATATTTTGTAAAGGGTATAACTATCGGATCTGTAAAGGAATAATATGGAAATAAAAGAAAATAAATTTAGAATACTTCAACTTACTGATACTCACTTTGGCAACTTGCCAGAAGCAGATGATGATATCAGAACCTATAAATTATTAGAAAAAATAATCGTAGATACCAAGCCTGACCTTATCATCCACACAGGAGATGTGATGTGGTCTGATGGTGTCAAAAACGCCGACATAGTTTTCACTAATGTCATGAAATTTATAGACCAATTTGATATCCCCTTTGCTCTAACCTTTGGCAACCATGACACAGAGGAGATAGTAAGTCGCGAGGATTTGAGAAATATTTATGAAAAAAACATCCGAAACAAACCGAAAAAATCGGATGTTTTTCTCACTGGAGATAGAGAATCTTACACCATAAACTTAGAGAAGGATGGAGAGCTTGTCACTGTCCTATATATGATAGACTCTGGCGAATTTGACAGATTTGGCTATGGCAAATACGACTGGGTATTGCCTGAACAAGTAGACTGGTTTAAGAAAGTTTCAGATAAGTATAAGAAAAATGACGGTATAAAAAGAAATATCATCTTCCAACACATACCACTTCCAGAATATAGGGATGTTGTTGATGATCTATTGGATGGGTATTGTGCTGAAGAAGACAAAACTATATCAGCACCATTTATAAATACAGGCCTATTTGCCAATATGCTCTTAAATGGAGAAACATGGGGCATTGTCGTTGGCCACGACCATGACAACAACTTTGATGCAGTAAAATATGGCATCCACCTATCCTATGCCAACTCAAGTGGCTACCAAACATATGGCGATCTGCCAAAGGGCGGAAGCATCATTGAGATAAATCTCGATCCTTATGAGATTACAAAGACAAATGTTACTTATAGTGATATATAGGGGAACTAATGAATTCAATAATTAATGAAATTTTAGCAAATAAGAAATTTACAGATACTAGAATTGGAACTGATAGTCTTAGAGAATTTTCTAACGGTAACACTCTTCCATTGTTAGGCACCCCTCATGGCCTAAACTATTTTTCAGTCCAAACAGATGGCAGGAGTTCTTGGTTTTTCAATCCAAATGAAAAAGAATTCCAAGGATTCAGATTAACTCACCAACCAAGCCCTTGGATGGAAGACTTCTCTTATATGACAATCTTGCCATTTTCAAAGGAACTCGATACTGAGTATCAAAAGGTCTATTACGATACTGATAAATCTATCTTTAGACCAATAGTTAACAAGATAATCTATGATTCAGGGGACGAAGCTATAATAACAGCTGATGAAGAAGCAGCTATCATAAACTTTAATGCAGATAGCGAAGTTTCTTTTAAAATAACAGGGCCTGGCATAGATTTTAGAAAAGAAGATGGAAAGATTCTAGGCCAAGTTATCAACTATTCCGGTTGCGAAGATGAAGACTTTACCATGTATGTGGAAATTCGTCTAGACTGTGACTTTGAACTAGAAAATATTGAGGGTTATTTTTATATCAAAACCAAAGCCAAAGAAGCAAATTTGAAACTTGCAACATCTTTCATATCAAAAGACCAAGCGACCTATAACTATGAGAAAGCTTGTGATGAAATCTCAGATATGCTAGCTTCTGCTGCTGGTAAGTGGCAAGAATACCTTGATATATTTGATGTAGAACTTACTAGAAAGCCAAGCCAATATGACCAATACGAGGTCTATGATAGAAAAGATCAAGTATCTATGTTCTATCATTGTGTCTACAGGTCTTTCCTATTTCCTACAAAATTTTATGAAGTTGATAGAGATGGCAATGAAGTCCACTACAACACTCTAGCAAAAGAAGTAAGAAATGGGAAACTATACACCAATATTGGTTTCTGGGATGGTCAAAAGACCCTATTCCCACTTTTAAGTCTAGTTGCCACAAAAGACTACGAAGATATCTTGGAGGGAGTTTATAACTCCTATAAGGAAACAGGATTTCTTCCTAAGTGGCTATCTCCAGATGAGAGAGGGCTAATGCCAGGAACCCTAGTTGATAGTGTCATAGCTGATGCTATAACAAAGGACATTGGAAGTGACTTGGCCGATGATTTACTAAAAGCTATGATAGATTCGTCAGAAAAAGAATCTGATGACCCTCATTATGGCAGATATGGTGCTTATGAATTTAGAGAAAAGGGATATATTTCATCTGACAAACACGAATCAGTAAACCAAACCCTAGACAACTGCTTATCTGATTTTTCCATAGGAGTAGCTGCAAAAAAACTTGGCTACGATGATTTGGCAGAAAAGTATCTAAATTATTCCCACAATTGGACCAATCTTTTTGATCCAGAGACTAAGTTCTTAGTAGAAAAAGATAATGATGGCCATTTCAAAGAAAATTTCGATCCCTACGATTGGGGCTCACCTTACACCGAGGGTGGAGCTTATCAAAATTCTTATAATATGTACCACGATTTTGACAAACTAATAGAATTGTTTGGATCAAAAGAAGCTTTCAAGGAAAGACTAGATGAACTGGTAAATGCTGATTCTAATTTTAACATAGGCCATTACGATTGCGTTATTCACGAAATGTTAGAAGTGGAGACAGCACACTTTGGCCAAGTCGGCATATCCAACCAACCAAGTTTTCACTTGCCATACCTCTACCACTTTGTAGATAGACCTGATTTAAGTCAATATCTGGTGAAAAATCTCCTACTAAATTATTTCAGATATGACTTTAAGGGCTATCCAGGTGATGAGGACAATGGATCAATGAGTGCTTGGTACATTCTTTCAGCCTTAGGCATCTATCCAGTTTGTCCTGGTACAAATGAATATATGCTAGGAATTGGGCTATTTGATAAGGTCAGCATTAAGCTTGCCAATGGCAATACATTACAAATACTTGTAGATGAGAACTACCACCACAAGAAATTTGTCGACACTATAAAAATAGATGGCAAAGTCATAGAAGAGAGGAGAATCTCCCACGATGACTTTATAAATGCCAAAGAAATTGTCTATAGGCTAAATATAATAGGAAAATAAATAAGATCTCGGTTTTGCCGAGATTTTATTTGTATAGGATATAAATATGCGCAAAGAAAGAACACAATATATTGATAATAAAGGACTTATAAAATTTGATGATGATTGGAAGTTTGCTATCGGCCCTATTATTGGAGCAGAAAAGCCAAACTTTAATCATTCTTCTTGGCAAGAAATAGACTTACCCCATGATTTTTCTATTGACCAGGCCTATTCCAAGGCAGGAGAAGCCCAGTCAGCCTATAAGCTTGGCGGCATAGGCTGGTATAGGAAGTTTTTTAGGATAGAAGATATCAAAAATACTTTCATTTATTTTGACGGCATATATTCTGATGCCTATATCTATATAAACGGTGAGTTTATCGGAGAACATCACTATGGCTATGCTCCTTTTATCATTGACATTAGCACATACCTTTACGAAGATAGGGAGAACTTATTGGCTATCAGGGTAGAAAACCACATACCTAATAGTCGTTGGTATTCTGGTTCTGGTATATATAGGTCGGTATATATATTAAATTATGATGACGTTTTTGTAGAGCCTTTTACTTTTAAAGTGGACAACTCTAATCTGCGCCAAGATAAGGTAAATCTATCTTATAGCTTTAAGCTTAGAAATACGACCAATAGGCAAATGAAGCTTAAGACCATAGTTAGCGTCAAAGATAAGATAAGCAAGGACATCCTTGCCCTTGATGAAAAAAACATAGTCATTGATAAAAGCCTGGATATCAAAGAGAGCTTTCCTATAGATTATCCCAAACTTTGGGATGTCGATGATCCAAACTTGTATGAGATTAACCTACAAATACTTGCTTCTGATAAGTGCCTATATGAAAAAACTATCGACTATGGATTTTCATATATTGATAAGGATCCTGACCTAGGATTTTTTCTAAATGGCAATCCTACTAAACTAAAGGCAATTTGCCTTCACCACGACCATGGTGCCTTGGGTGCTTGTGATTATGAGGAGGCTATATTTAGGCAACTAAGCCTACTTAAGAAGATGGGGGCCAATGCAATAAGGATTACCCACAATCCAGGCTCTAGAAAAATAATAGATTTTTGCAACAAAATGGGCCTTATGGTCATTGAGGAAATATTTGATGGTTGGCTTTTGCCAAAAAACAATAACTACAATGACTATTCCCTATATTTTGACAAGGAAATATCAAGTGATTCCTTGTATTTGTCCCATAAAAATATGACTTGGGCTCAATACGACCTAAGGATGACTATCCACAGGGATTACAATGACCCTTCTGTCATTATGTATTCTCTGGCCAATGAAGTCTTGGGAGGGACATCATGGATTGGAGCAAAGAATTATCCGGAAATTGGAAATATGCTTATCAAAACCCTAAGGGAAATAGATCAAAAAAGACTAATTACTATAGGCGATAATGTCCTTAGAGATTGGGACAATCCTATTTTTGTTGCTATCGAAGATAATATCACAGCAAACAATGGCTTAGTCGGCATCAATTATGGGGAAGATGAAAGGCTTGAACAAATGCATGAGGACCACAAGGATTGGTGCTTGTGGGTATCTGAGTCATCATCAGCAATCAACTCAAGGTCAGTCTATGACATTACTGAAAATAATGAGACCAAGGGTTTTGAGCTCACTTCTTATGATGAGTCAAAAGTAGGTTGGGGGTCCTTGTCAAGTGAATCCTGGTACAGGACTATTATTCGTGACTTTGTCATAGGTGAGGCTATTTGGACAGGCTTTGACTACTTGGGCGAGCCAACTCCTTGGAATGGGATGATAAGGGGAGATATCTTTGGCTGGCCAGCTCCAAAATCTTCATACTTTGGCATCGTTGATACAGCTGGTATTCCCAAAGACAGATATTATTTCTATATGTCCCAGTGGTCAAAAGAAAATGTCCTCCACCTAGTCTCATCATGGAATAGAGACCAAGTAAAAATCATAGATGGAAAAGTTAGGGTTGACCTTTACTCCAACACTAAGACTGTAGAACTTTTCTTCAAAAACGAAAATGGAGAGATAAAATCATTGGGTGGTAAAACTTTTGAAAAGCACACGACCAAGGCAGGTCACACATATCAGAAAGTTGCTGGAGAAAGTGGACATAGGTCACTTTATATGACATGGCTAATCCCATATGAAGAGGGCACAGTCTTTGCCAAAGCCTATGATGAAGATGGAAATATTATTGAAAATACTATAGGCAGATCTTGCCTATCTACCACAAAAAAACCTTATAAATTAAAAATAAATCTAGATAATAAAACCATTGAAAAGCAATACCTAAATTACTTTATGATCTCCGTTCTTGACCAAGATGGCAATCTAATTACTAATGCAGATAATGAGATTACAGTAGAGCTTTCAGATCCGGAAGCGACCTTGCGACTTGATAATGGCTGTCCTTATGATATGACAAGCTTTTTTACAAATAAGAAAAAGGCCTATGGGGGTAAGCTTCTTGCCATAACAAAAGCAAGCAAAGCAAGTCCAGATAAACTTTCCGTTAAAGTATCAGCAGAAGGACTTGTCGGCGATGAGACTGAAATTGATTTGCAAAAAAAATCATATAAGACTACTTACAACTATCAAAAATATTACAATATAAGTTGCAAGGATGAGCTAGAGTTAAAAGATACTATCTATAGCTATAAAGATGCTAAGAATATAAAGGTAGCTTGGGATAATGAGATTAGCACTTCTGATGGACTTATAGTAAATGGAACTTTAGAAAATAATGATCCTATCACAGTTTATGTAAACTATATAGATGACATAATTGACATCTTAAATATCAATACAGCAATTTTCCCAAATGAATTGCCAAAGCTACCAAAGCAAGTTCCACTAATTAGCAAAGATGGTAAAGTCATCGCTTGCGGCTTAGAAGTTACTTGGGAAGATATTAGGGGAGATGAGATTGAAAGGGAAGGATATCTGTCAAAGAATTATTATCTAAAATGGAAAGATAAAACACTTGTAGGAAAGTCCAATATTAGGATAAGGAAAGAAGATTATTTTCCAGATACCTATATAGAAAACTTCACCATGGAAAAGGAAGTAGGCGATGGTTTCATATACTATGCCTTCGATTCTCAGCAAACTATTGGGGAGATTGAATTTATAGGAGGATTTGAGGGAGCCATTTATGTATCCGAATATGGAACCGAAGATAAGTGGGAAGAAGTAAGAGACTATGAGATAGAAAAAAGAGATAATTCCATAGTCTACAAATTTGATCACTTGCTGGCAACCTATGTTAAGATTCTTGGAGATAATTTAGAAGATGAGAAAATAAAAATTTTATCCCTAAAATATATCTCTGTAATCAGCCCTTCCCTAGAGATAGATAAGATTATTATAAACGGCAAGGCCTGTTTATATGAGGATGATATAAAATTTGATGGCGAAATAAAATCATTAGATTTAGTAGCAAAGGACAACATTTCCTATAATTTTATTAAGGAAAGTGGGACTTTGATACTAGTTTCTGAAGATAATAAAAATATAAGAAGCCTTACTATAAAATCCTTATGATTTATACTAAGGGACTTTATTAAAATACTTTGCAAAAAGGGTATAAATCCTAGTAAAGGAATTTTGCAAAAAGTAGGCTTTGATAAAATATCAAAGCACAAATTAAATAAGGAGAGTACTATGAACAAATCATTGAACAAATTTAGCGATAAGCTACAGATTTTTGGTAGATCGATGCTACTGGGTATTTCTGCTCTACCAGCAGCTGCTATCCTCAATAGGTTAGCTGATGGTGACTTGTTAAATATTCCATTTTTGAAAGAAGCTGCATGGACAATATTTGCTATATTGCCACTAATATTTGCAGTATCAGTAGCAGGAGGAATCACCAAAGATAAGCACATAGCAAGCGGTATTGGTGCTGTTATTGCTTTTAATATCTTGGTTAGGACATTAAGACCAATGGGAGATACAGACCTTAACTCCTTTGGCAGAGCGGCTATTCCTACCATAGAATCCAATATTTTTGTAGGTATTGTGGCAGGTCTTATAGCTGGAATTTCTTATGAGAAATTTAAGGACAAGACCCTACCAAAGGGACTAGAATTCTTCTCAGGTCGTAGACTTGTTATTATAATGAGTTCGTTTTTTGCAATTATAACAGCATTGATTTTCTCATTTATATTCCCAGCTTTAGATAAGGCTATCCTATCTTTAGGCCAAGCCTTGGGCAATATGAAAGCCGGTCCATTCTTATTTGCATTTTTGAATAGACTTTTGATACCAACAGGTTTGCACCACATCATAAATATCTACATCCAAATGCAATTGCCATCAAGCCTTGCAGAATTTGCAAGTGTTACAGGCGAAATCCCAAGATTTTTCGCTGGAGACCCAAGTGCTGGTACTTTTGTAAGCGGAATGTTCCCTATGATGATGTTTGGTCTTCCAGGGGCAGCTTTGGCTATGTATAAGACAGCTTATCCAGAGAATAAAAACAGAGTTAAGGGTCTACTTTTAGGAGCAGGCTTTACAGCATTTTTAACAGGAATTACAGAACCAGTTGAGTTCTCATTTATGTTTGTATCCCCACTACTATTTGTAATGCACGCCCTATACACAGGACTTGGAACAGTTATTATGAATATTATTGGTTCAAAAATGGTAGGTGTTGGAGGATCTGGTATCATCGACTACATCTTGCAATTTAACAAGGGGACCAAACCACTTTTAGTGATACCAGTTGGATTGCTTATCTTTGCCCTATACTATTTCACCTTCAAATATGTCATAGAAAAAAGAAATATAAAGACACCTGGTAGGGAAGATAAGACCATACAAAATGTAAATACTGAAATAAAACTATCTGAAAAAGCAAGACTCGTCCTAGAATATATAGGCGGAGCAGAAAATATTGTAGAATTTGAGAATTGTATAACAAGACTTAGATTAAAATTAAAAGATCCATCAAAGGTAAATGTAGAAAAACTAAAAGAAATCGGCATCATTGAAGTTATGAAGATGTCAAACAACAACGTTCACCTTGTAGTTGGTCTTGAGGTTGAACAATTGGCCAATGAAATTGCACCACTACTAAAAGAAGAAAAAATAGTACCGAAAGGAACAACAGATGCTAGCCAAATGTCAGACCTACAAGGTTAAGAAACTCTATACTGGCGAAGAAATCCTCGAAAACCAAGAAATATCTATAGAAAATGGAATAATCAAATCTATAAAAACACTAGAAGATGTTGATAACGACGATATTATGATTCCGGGATTTATAGATATCCATAACCACGGTGGCTACGGTATTGATTACCTTGAAGATGACAAGGAAAAATACCAGAGACTACAAGTCTTGCAGGCTAGCGAGGGCATAACATCGCTCGTTGCAACCCTTGGCTTAAGTAACAAGGAAAAGACCTTTGCTGGAATTGATAAGCTTAGATCCTATATAGAAAATCAAAACGATAAGGGTGCCAAAATTCTTGGCATCCACCTAGAAGGGCCATTTGTAAGCAAAGAAAAAGGAGGGGCTATGGATGAGAGTCTCGCCATAGACCCTGATCTTGATTTGATGGGTGAATTTATAGAAAAATCTGCAGATAATATTTCTATTGTGACCCTAGCACCAGAGCTTGATGGGGCCATGGAGTTGATAGAATATCTGCTTGATAAAAATATCATTCCAGCTGCTGGCCATACCGATGCCAAGGAAGCAGACATGGTCGAGGCCTATGATCATGGCCTACGCCAAGTGACTCATCTATTCAATGCCATGAGGGGTTTTCACCATAGGGATATAGGAATTGTAGGAGAAACTCTTACAAATGATTATATATATGCGGAAATGGTTGGCTGTGATGGCCTATCCATCAATCCAAAGGCTTGGAAACTAGCCTTTTCTATGAAGGGTCCGGAAAAAATGGTCATGGCCACAGATGCTCTAATCCTAAAGGGGCTTCCAAATGGTGAGTACGAATGGATGGGCAAAAAGATTAGATTTGAAGATGGCTTTGCCTATACCAATTACCATGGAGAAAATAGACTACCTGGAAAACCAATGACTTTCCCAGGATCAATTAAAAACATTATGGCATTTACTGGTGCAAGCATGGAAGATATAGTGACCATGAGCGCTGTAAATCCAGCCAAAAGATTGGGTCTTGACCAAAAGAAAGGCAAGATTAAAGTGGGTTTTGATGCCGATTTTAATATCATAAACAAAGATTTTGATATATTAGACACTATTATAGCAGGTAAGAGTAATAGAGAAGATTACGAAAAATATAAATTTTAAGGAAATGGGTTTGTTACAAATTTTGTGGCAGACCCTTTTTGCTATAAAAATTATCATTAATTAATCTCTTATAAGGGTATCAAGATAAGAAGATGATTAAATATTTTATCAAGATAATATAGTAAAAAAAGGAGGAAAATTTGTACGATTTAAAGAAAGTAACAATACCATCAGGAGAAACTATAGCATATAGGAATTGTGGAAGTGGAGATAAGGTAATTTTGCTAATCCACGGCAACCAATGTTCATCTACAATTTATAATGAATTTATGGGAAGGTATGAGGATAAGGCTAGTGTATATGCCGTAGACCTTGCTGGTTTTGGAGAGTCTACATACAATAATCCTCACAAAAAAATGGTGGATTGGGCCAAGGATGTCAAGGAATTTATGGATGAATTAGAATTAGAAAATGCCATAGTAGTAGGCCATTCTGCAGGAGGTGGGGTTGGACTGAAACTTGCTACAGACTATCCAGATAAAGTAGGAGAACTTGTCCTCATAGCATCTGTTGGAGTCAAAGGATTCTATTTGCCAATGGTAGATGAGAATTTCCTCCCAATAGAAGGAAAATATGCACGAACCTATGAAGAAGTAGCAGGACACCCGTCAATGATATTTGTAGAAAATCTCATCAAAAACAAGGACAAAGTTGCAACTAAACAAATGTGGGATGCAAGCCTTTATAACCTAAAAGCACCAAACGAGGATTTGTATCAAATATACATGGACGAATTTTTCAAGGAAAGATGCTTTACAGACATAAGCGTAGCCCTTTGCCAATTTAATATAACAAATGAAGAAGGAGACGGATCTATAGAAAAAATCACCTGTCCAACAACATGGATCCACGGCAAAAAAGACCAAGTTGTCCCATTTGTGATTGGCCAAAACTCTGCAATATATTTCCTTAACAAACTAGACTTCATAGCCCTAGACCAGGCTGGCCACATGGTCTTTAATGACTGTCCAGAAGAATTTTACGGTCATATTGACGAGATTGTAGAAAAGTATGCTAGATAAGCACCTAAGATATTTTATAGAGCTGGTTAAACACAAGAACTATACTAGAGCTAGTGAGAATTTATATGTAAGCCAATCCACTGTAAGCAAAGCTGTGTCAAATCTTGAAAAGGAACTTAGTGTAAAACTTATTAGAATGGATAAGGGAGAATTTACCCTTACAAAAGAAGGGGAATTACTTTACCAATTTGCCCTTGATGTGACTAAATACTACGACATAAGAGAAGAAGAATTATTAGTAAAAATCCAAAACTTAGGAGGAAATCTGTCATTAGGACTTCCTCCTACTGCTGGTTCTATATATTTTTTTGAGAAAATTTCTGAATTCAAAAACAAATATCCGGATATAGATTTAGAAATCAAAAATGAAACGTCCAAGTATTTACCAGAAATGTTATTAGACCATAGTCTAGACTTGGGAGTTGTTATAGAGCCTTTTGATGATGATAGATTCATCAAAAATATAGTTTATGAGTCAGAAGCTGTCCTTGTAGTGAGCGAAAGCCACAGATTTAGTCAAATGGAAGAGATTGATTTTTCATTATTAAAAGATGAGAACTTTCTTCAGATATCAGAAGACTATCAATACTATTGGGTTTTCAAGGATTATTGTAAGAAAGCTAATTTTGAACCAAATGTCATCTTTAATAATTACGATTGGGATATGGTATTGGAAATGGTAGCGGCCAATATTGGCATTACTATCATGCCAAAACCCCTAGTGATTAAATATTTCTCATCAAGAGTAAAACTTGTAAGCCTTAAAAATCCAGCATTTCCTTGGGCTCTTACTCTAATATATCCAAAAGGATCTTATATTACTAAAGAGATGGAAAAATTCATAAGGATTTGTTCGCATTAAAAACGATTTTAAATATAAGTTATAAAAAATATAACAGATTAAAATATTAGACTATGAATACAATTCATAGCTTATGAAATATTGATATACCAAGTGTATTGTATATTTTGCCCTCCATGCTTATAATGTAAGTAGATAGAAGTTAGCTAACCATCATCTAGAAAAACGTTATCAGGACTATGGAGGGTTTTATGAGTGAAATCTCTAAGGTAAATAAAGATTCCAAGAGATCTTATGTAATCGAAACTATTTTATTTTTTACATATGCATTCTTTGCAGTCAATTGGATAGCAGGTTCTACTTTGACTCCTGATATTGCAAAATACTTTGGTGTCGATAGTGGAGCAAGTGCATCCTTTGTTTCTAACGCGGTAACAATCGCAAAAATCATAGGTAATTTTTCAGCAGCAGCTATATTAAATAAACTTTATCCTAAAAAATCAATAGCTTTAGGTTCTTTCTTCATATTTGGAGGATCTTTACTAGCTGTTTTGGCAAAGAACTATCAAATGTTTTTACTTGGTAGATTCATAATGGGATTTGGTGGAGCAGTATTTGTAATATACTTTTCACCTGTGGTTATACATTATTTTTCAGCAGAAAAAAGACCAACTGTCAATGCTTTAAACAGCGTTGCCTATAACTTTGGGGCAGTTCTTGCTTTATTAATAGTTGCTCCAGTAATAGAAAAATTTGGGACATGGCAAAAATCAATGACATTTTTTCTATCAATTAGTGCAATTTTGTTTGTACTTTGGTTGATATTTGGAGATGATTTTGATATCAACGAAAATAGTGGAGGAGAAAAAAAGAAAGTTTCTTTTTCTGAAGCTTTTAAGGATAAGATAACTCTACTTTTACCACTTTCTTACTCAGGGGTGTTGATTTTATATCTATCACTCTTGCAACTATTTCCACAAACTGAAACTGCAGCTATATCTTCAGCGAAACTAAGTGCTCTTTCAGGTATAGGTGGCATAATTGGAACCTTGCTTGCAATATGGCTATCCAAAGTTTATGGAAAAAGAAAACCAGTAATAATCGTGTGTGGATTAATAATGACTTTAAGTGCATTTCTTATGGTAAAGACAACAAGTCCAACACTTGCAGTTATAGCTGCCCTACTTGTAGGAATATTCATGTTCTTGCCTATGACATCACTAATGATGATTCCACAAGAACTACCAAATATGACGCCGGCAAGACTTACTACTATAATGGGTATATTTTGGGCGCTATCATATATAATCGAAACCATAGTGTTTTATATTTTTGGAATCTTACAAGATAGAACTGGTTCCAACGAACTTTCAGTATATATAGCGGTAATACTTTCACTAACTTTTGTAATAGGTGGATTTTTACTACCAGAAACAGGCAAAGATAAATAATAAAGGAGATGGAAATGACAGATAACAAAACGATTTATGATCAAAAGATAAAGACAGCGGCAGAGGCTCTTGATTTAATTAAAGATGGCGACTATATATTCTCAGCGCAAGCTACAGCAGAACCAGTTGAAATTATGTCCAATCTCCAACACTTAAAGGAGACAGGGGTTAAGGATTGTGTTTTGATAACTTGCTTACCACTTAGAGATTATGATTGTTTTCATGACCAAGAGATGAAAGGTATCCTTGACCACCACGCTTGGTTTATGTCAGCTGGTCTTAGAAAATCTTACCAAGAGAAACTAGTAAGTCCAGTTCCACAAAGATCTACAACTATACTTGGTAAGACTCTAAAGAGAATAGAAAAAGAAAATAGAAGACCAGTAGTTATTCTAACTGTATCTCCAATGGATGAACACGGATATTTCTCAACATCTGTCTCAAATGTCTACGAGATGGATCTGATTAACGAAGGTGCATTGACCCTTGTTGAAGTAAATCCAAATTTCCCAAGGACATTTGGAGATAACCATGTTCACGTTTCTAGAGTTGATGCTATAGTTGAAGCAAATCATCCGATTCCAATTGCGAAAATAGCTCCTTATGGAGAAATAGATGCAAAAATTGGTAAATACATTGCAGAATATATAGAAGATGGATCAACAATCCAACTAGGTGTGGGCAATATCCCAAATGCTGTAGCCCATGAGCTAAAAAGCAAGAAACACTTGGGTATACACACGGAGATGTTTACAGAAACTATGATAGATTTGATAGAATGTGGGGCTGTGGACAACTCACAAAAGGGATTGTTGAATGGATATTCTGTAGCATCATTCACCCTAGGTAGCCAAAGACTCTACGATTATATAGACAACAACCCAGCTGTGTTATTTAAATCATCTACATTTACCAACGACCCATACACAATTGGGCTAAACAACAAGTTTGTATCTATAAACGCAGCTCTTGAAATAGACCTATATGGTCAAGCAGCCTCAGAGACTGTGAACGGATTACCATTTTCTGGTACAGGTGGTCAATCAGAGACTGTAAATGGAGCCCAAAGATCAAATGGTGGCAAGTCCTTCTTGGCTATGCATTCAACATATAGAAAAAAGGATGAAAATGGAAATGAAAAGACTTACTCAAAGATAGTACCACATCTAGCAATAAACCAAGCAGTTACAACATCTAGAAACGACACCAACTATGTAGTAACAGAATATGGAGTGGCTGATTTGACAGGGCTAACCATAGGAGAAAGAGCAAAAGCTCTAATTGCCATAGCCCATCCAGACTTTAGGGAAGAATTGACTAAAAAGGCAGAAGAACTACAAATTTGGTAAAAAATAAATATACTAAGCGAGGATTAGCTTTATAAATAAAGCTATATGTCCTCGTTTTTTATTTCGATTAAATTTGCCGTTATAATTAGTATTATAAACTCCTCACACATAGATAAAACTAGCTAAGGAAATTTAGTATGTAGAAGTGTTATCGTTTTCCTTATATAATATAGATAGGTGATGAAATGATTGAGACTAGACTAAAGCAAATATTTGATTTTTTGACAAAAGATTATGACTACCACACATCTGAAGAAATTGCTGATAAGCTTCAACTAAGCAGCAAGACCATACAAAAAGAGATTTCTATATTAAACACCCACATAAAAGATAGTGGAGCATTTATAGAATCATGTACAGGTTGTGGTTATAGATTTGAAATCAATGATGAAGAAAAATTTAAAAAATTCTTGAAAGACGACCGGTACAAGCACGCCTACTTTGTTCAAGATAGTGTAGACAAGGAAGCAAGGATTGAAAGTATCACACGCTTATTCTTGTATTCCAACTCATATATTAAACAACAAGAAATAGCAGATACATTTTACATTAGTCTATCTCAAGCCCAAAAAGATATTGCGCAAATTAAGGTCATTTTGAGCAAGTACAATCTAAGCCTATACAATTACAGCCTTTGAGCTAGCTCATGCTCAAAGAGGTGGTGAATCTAAATCTATGAATTCTAGAGACTTTTATATTGAAACAAGTGTTGATGGGGAAAACTACGACAGAGTAGTTGAGGTTAAGGATAATATAGAAGATTTAACCAAACACCAAACTATAGCAAAAGCTCGTTTTGTAAGACTAGTTTTGGATAAGGCTGAACAAAATGGCAATGTAGCTCGTATATACGAGTTTAGAGTTTTTGGTTTTGATGGTGAATTTGAAGAAGTCGTCAAAAGCGCCAATGAACTTTCAAAACTAAGACAGACCTACTATGATACAAAACTTACAGATAAGGAAGTATCAAAAATAGATAAAGGTAAATATGATGAATACAAAAATCTACAAGATAGGGCAAAAGCTATCTTAGATGCTAATGAAATAACTGAATCAGATTTTACCTTAGCTGATGAATTAAATAAAGCTTATAAAAACTTATTTAATAATGTAAATAAGAATAAGTTAAATAGCAAGATATTATTTGCGAAAACTCTTAAAACTGATAATTTGACAGAGAAATCATTAAAAGATCTTAACGAAGCCATCATAAAAGCACAAGAAGCGATGGATTCTCCAAATATAAGTCAAGAAGATATAGACCAGGCAGAAAAGGAACTAGTCAAGGTAATATTTAACTTAGAAAGAATCAATAAGACTAGTCTGAAATCCATGATAGATAAAAGTAATTCCTTAAACTTAGGTCTATATTCTGAACAATCATCAAAAGTTTTAACACAAGCATTAGAAAAAGCCAAAGAAATTTATGATAATCAAAGTGTTAGTCAAGAAGAAGTTGACAATAGTTTAATAAATTTGACAAATGCCTATAACAAGCTAGAAGCCAAAACTATAGCCAACAAAAACAAAATAAAATCTCTAGTGGCTAAAGCAAAAAAATATGAACTCGAAAAATACAGTAAGAAATCTGTAGAAAGCTTTAAAGAAAGTCTAGCTAATGCAGAAAAAGTTATAGTTGATAAGAAAGCTAGTCAAGAAGAAGTGGACATGGCATACAATAAATTATTGAAAGCTATGTTTGCCTTAAGATAAAATATACGTAATTAAAAAAACCAAGATCATTAATTATCATGGTCTTGGGTTTTTATTTTATTATTCCCAAACCTCCCAAAAACTCAAATATTTGCCTAAAGTATTCGTCTTGGTCATAGAATTTGCATTCGGCGTGGTCGGCTGGAGTTGGGGTGTATAGAGATTTTTTGCCTTTATGGGCCTTGTAGAGGTTATAGCACATTTTTACTGGGACGAGTCTGTCGGATTTGCTGTGGATGAAGAGGCCTGGAATTTTCGTGTTTTTCATGGAGTCTATGTTGGATTTATAAAAATCGCTTGAAAATCTGATTTTACCTATTATATTTGCTATAAAAGTAATAGGATATACCAAGAATCCTAAATCGCCTTTTAGTTGGTCGATTTGCATGGCATAAAAACTTGTGTAGCCACAATCTTCTATGAAAGCTAATAGATTATCTGGGTTGTCAGCTGCTAGAAACATAGTTGTCGCTGCTCCCATTGATTCGCCGTGGACTATGATTTTTGCATCTTTGTCCATATCTTTAATCCAAGAAATCCGTGCTTTCATATCTTCTTTTTCTTTGATGCCAAATGTGGTATAAGTACCTTCACTTTGGCCGTGGGCTCTTTGGTCAGGAGCTAGTATTGAAAATCCCTTTTTGTAGTATTTATCTGCTAGGCTTAGCATGGATTTGGCGTTTGCTGTGTAGCCGTGAACCAATATGACCCAATTGTTGGAAGTATCATTTTTTATGTACTTGCCATATAGTTTTAGGCCGTCAAAACTTTTAATGGTGTAATCTGACATTATTGTCATGTAGTGATCTTCTATTTCTATAAGTTTTGCCTTATTTGCGTTTATTTCTTGCTTAGCCTGTTTATTTTCTTCCTTGCTTATTTTGATGGGGTCATCAGTCATATAGAATTTTCTAAGGCAAGCTTTGTTTACTAGGTGATTTGCCCCTATTATTAATGTTATTAGAATTATAAATAAGATTATAAGTATTATTTTCCCTATCATATTATATCTCTATGTTCTTTATTGAAGTCTATGAAGTCAAAGATTTTTTTATAGTAAATCTCCTCGTCATAGAGTTTGCACTCAGCATGGTCTGCGCCTTCTGCTATGTAAATTTCCTTTGGCCCTCTATGAGCCTGGTAGAGTTTTTGACACATAGATACTGGGACTATGTCATCTTTTCCTCCGTTGATGAAGAGGGTTGGAATTTTTGTTTTTATCATAGCATCTTCTGTTGATTTGAAGAGGTCTGCTCCTATGAGAGGTTTTATGAATAAGTTTGCTACTAGAGCAGCAGGCTTATATAGGAATCTTAATCTCTTGTGGACCTGGTGTTCGTACATACCGTAGTATGTTGTGTAGCCACAGTCTTCAATTAAAGCTATGACATTTATAGGATTTTCGCCTGCCACATACATGGCTGTAGCTGCTCCCATGGATTCTCCTTGGATGACTATTTTTGCATTGGGATTTTTCTTTCTTATCCAATCTATCCAGCAGATTATATCCCTGCTTTCCTTTATACCATATGTAGTAAAGATGCCGGAACTTTTGCCGTGGCCTCGCAAGTCTGGTGCAAGTACGGAATAGCCCTTTTTGTAATACCTATCGGCTATGGTAAACATTGTGAGATTTCTTGCAGTGTAGCCATGGATTAGAATCACCCACAAATCCTTATTTGTACCAAAAAGATAGGACCCGGATAGCCTAGTCCCATCGAAAGATTTTATAGTAACTTCATTCATGATCTCTGCATAGTGGTTTACTGTTGCAAAAACTTCATCTCTATCAGCAAAGAGATTTTCCCCAGCGTGTTCACTGATATTTTCTTTGATATCAGGATTGTAGTCCATATTGCCCAAAATCTTATTTATCCAAGTAATTAGATGGGCAAAGTGGCTTGCCATGACGAGAATTGCTAGAAGTATGATTATAAGAGATGCTATTCTTAAAATATACAATTATATCGCCTCACTTAATGGGTCTTCATAGGACAAATTTCTCCAAATAAACCCCTATGCCATCTTCATCGTTAGAAAGTGTCAGGTAATCTGCCATATTTTTGATTGGCTCTACGGCGTTGGCCATGGCAACTCCCGTCCCCGCTATTTCTATCATGCTGGCATCGTTCATTTCATCGCCAAAGGCTATGATGTCAGCTTGGTCTATGCCGTATATCTTTGCAATTTCTAGGAGACTATTGCCCTTTGAAAGGCCCTTGGGCATAATCTCATAATAATTCCTATGGCTTCTTACTTGGCTTGTTTTATGACCAAAGTTTTCTTTTAGAAATGGTATGTTTTCTTCGAGATTTTCTGGCTCTGCTGCAAAGAGGATTTTGTTTGGATCAAAATCTAGCTTATCTCTGATATCACTTACAATTTTTGCTTCAAGTCCTAGTAGCTTTTTTTCTGCCTCTAGAAATTTATGGTCTTTGTCAGATAATATCATATTTTTATAAGGGATTATGATATTTAGAAACCTGGTTTTGTCTAGGATTTCTAGAGCCAAGTTTCTATCTAAGTTATGATTTACTAAAACTTTGCCACTAGAGTAATTTGTGATTGTTCCACCATTATAGTTTGATAGCAGGCCATCAAATTTGTCAAATTTAAGCTCTTTTGCTAGATCTTTAACTGCGCTTGTTGGCCTGCCAGAAACTATAACAATCTTATGTCCCATTTCGCCAGCCCTTATGAGGGCTTGACGTGTCTTGGGAGTGATTTTATTTTCGCTATTTAATAGCGTTCCATCGACGTCAACTCCAATGAGTTTCATATATTAGCCGATTACTTCCATTAATTCTTGGCCGTGGTTTGTTTGACCATTTGCTAGAAGATTGATCTCTTTATCGTCGGCATTGGTTATAATAACTGGTGATTCTACTGCTTTGCCACCTGCTTTGATTTTTTCAATATCAAATTCCATCAACAAGTCTCCAGCTTTTACCTTTTGTCCTTGGCTTACGTGAGAAGTGTATGGTTCGCCATTTAGTTCAACTGTGTCTAGGCCAATGTGGATTAGGATTTCAAGACCTGTATTTGAGGTGATTCCTAGGGCGTGTTTTGAGTCGGCTACCATTGAGATTTCACCATCAGCAGGGCTATAAACCTTACCTTCGCTTGGTAAGATCAAGCTTCCCTTGCCAACCATTTCTCCTGCGAAAACAGGGTCTTGGCATTCTTTGACGCTTGAAACTATACCTGTTATAGGTACTAAAACTTTGTTACTAGCATTTGTGTTTGTATTTTCATTTTCTTTATCTTTTTTAAATAGATTTCCAAATAATGACATATTGCCTCCTAATTTTTTTAATTTGCTATAATTATACCCTTAAGTCGATTTTTTTAAGAATTAGTAACATATGTTACTGAATTTTTTAAAATTAGCTTTTATAATATAGACATAGTAAGAAAGATAAGAAAACACAAAGGAAGGTTAATATGTTTTGTTACCAATGTCAAGAAACAGCTAAAAATGAAGGATGTACAGTTCAAGGCGTATGTGGTAAGAAAGAAGATACTGCAAATAGCCAAGATTTACTAATATATGTTACAAAAGGACTTGCTGAAGTTGCTAATAAAATTGGCGAGGACAATGATAAAGTTTATGATAGGATTTCAAACAACTTATTTATAACAATTACAAATGCAAACTTTGATACAGATGCAATTATGAAAGTTGTTAAAGAAACTATCAAAATGAAAGATGAACTTTTAGAAAAAATTGAAAATAAAGAAGAATTATCTGATTTTGCTCTTTATACATCAATGGATGATGAAGAATTATCTAAAAAAGCAATTGAAGTTGGTGTTTTAAATATTCTTAATGAAGATGAAAGATCTCTAGTAGAACTTACTACATATGGCCTAAAAGGAATGGCTGCATACAACCACCATGCAAATGTACTTGGATATAGAGATGTGGAAGTAGACAGATTTATAGCTCACGCTCTTGAAGAGACCACAAAAGACGACAAGGAAATTCCTAGCCTAATTGACCTTGTAATGGCTACAGGTGAACACGGAGTAAAGGCAATGGCCCTTTTGGATAAGGCAAATACAGAAAGCTATGGCCATCCAGAAATTACAGAAGTAGATTATTCTGCAGGAGATAAACCAGGAATTTTAATCTCTGGCCACGACCTTCACGATATGAAAATGCTACTTGAACAAACAAAGGATAGCGGAGTAGAAATTTATACTCACTCAGAAATGCTACCTGCAAATTACTATCCAGAATTTAAACAATATGACCACTTCCACGGTAACTATGGTTCATCTTGGTGGCACCAAAATGAAGAATTCGAATCCTTTAATGGTCCAATACTTATGACAACTAACTGTATAGTGCCAATGAAGAAGAACAATACTTACCAAGATAAAATGTTTACAACAGGACAAGCAGGATATCCAGGATGTAAACATATTGAAGCAGATGAAAATGGCAACAAAGACTTCTCAGAAATCATTGAATTAGCAAAAACATGTGAAGCTCCAACTAATCTTGAGGATTTAAAGGTAGTAGGTGGATTTGCTCACAATCAAGTTATCCAATTAGCAGATAAGGTTGTGGAAGAAGTTAAAGCTGGAAACATCAAAAAATTCGTAGTAATGGGTGGGTGTGATGGTAGATTTAAAGAAAGAAACTACTATTCAGAATTTGCTCAAGGACTTCCAGAAGACTATGTAATTCTTACAGCAGGCTGTGCAAAATATCGTTACAACAAACTTGGTCTAGGAGAAATAAATGGAATCCCAAGAGTTCTAGATGCTGGCCAATGTAACGACTCATATTCACTAGTTCAAATCGCTCTAGCACTAAAAGATGCCTTTGGCCTTGATGACATCAACGATTTGCCAATAGAATATAACATTGCTTGGTATGAACAAAAGGCTGTAATAGTACTACTTGCTCTATTAAGTCTTGGAGTGAAAAACATCCACCTAGGACCAACATTACCAGCTTTCCTTTCACCAACAGTAGTAGATTTCTTGGTAGAAAACTTCAACATTGCTCCAAACACAACAGTAGAAGAAGATTTAAAAACAATGACAGCATAAAACTATCGGTCTCCTTAATAAGGAGGCTGATTTTTTTTATAAAAAATTGACCTCCCAACTATATTTATAATAACTATGAAATCGTTTGTAAAATTAAAAAAAGTATATTATAATTTCTTTGGAGGACAATGAGTATGGATAAAAATCTGATAAACAAAGAACTTATCGATATTGTAAAAGAGGACTCGACTAAGGCAGTGGGATGTACGGAACCCGTTGCAGTTGCCTATGCTGCCAATGTAGGAGCAGAATATCTTGATAAGTCTAATATCGAAAAAATAGAAGTGCTTTGCAGTAAAAACATATTTAAAAATGGCAAGGCTGTCAAAATCCCAAACACTGGAGATCATGGTTTGGACTTAGCGGCAAGCCTAGGTGTTTTTACTGAGAAAACAACTAGTCCACTTTTAGTTTTTTCAAAGCTGACAGATGTTACTATTAAGAAAGCCAAGGACTTTGTCAAAGATGGAAATGTTACAGTAAACTACATTGACAATGTACCTGATGTATATGTTGAACTTACAATATATTCGGCAGAAGATGAGGTCAAGGTGGTTTTATCGCATTCCCACTCAAATATTGTAAAAATCATCAAAAATGAGGAAGTTATATACGATAATCCAGCTGATGATGGCAAAGGAGATAAGGCTTCTATCAAAGATATGTCCTTTGAGGAGCTTGGACAAATTGTAAGGGACATGGACTATGATGATATTGCCTTTGTTTTAGAAGGAGTTGAGGTTAACCTCAATGCGGCCAATGAGGGATTAGAAGGCTATGGTCTTGAACTTGGTAAGAAACTAAAAGAGCTAAAAGATGCCAAAATCTTGCCAGATAATTTTGTTACAGATACTAGGATTCTAACTGCAGCTGCTGCTGACATGAGAATGGGCGGAGGATCACTTCCTATAATGACATCTGGGGGCAGTGGCAACCAAGGAGTCGGTGTAGTTTTACCTATATATCTCGTAGCAAAAAGAGAAAATCTGGATGATGAAAGTCTTGCAAGAGGATTATTTTTTGCACATATTATTAACCGCTATGTTAAGGAATATTCTGGTAAACTTTCTGGCTTGTGTGGATGTGCTATAGGAGCAGCAATCGGTGCTAGTGCAGGAATTGCCTTTATGCTTGATGGTAGCGAAGAGGAGATAGAAGGTGCTTGTACCAATGTTTTTGCCAACCTTACTGGCATAGTATGTGATGGAGCAAAGGAGTCTTGTTCTATGAAACTATCAACCAGTGCAGAAGAATCGGTAATAGCAGCCTATCTTGCCCTAAATGGAGTGGTGACTGATGCCAATGTAGGCATAGTAGGAGATAGTATAGAAGAAACCATAATCAATATAGGTAAGCTATCTCACCTAGGTTTTGCCCAAACTGATAAAGTGATGCTAGATATAATAGATAAATAAAAGAGGTAAATTTATGGAAAAGAAAAAAATATTTGATAGTTTAATTTTTAAACTAGTTCTTGGTATTATACTAGGAATAATTGTTGGAAATATAAGTAACGAGTCAGTTATAATCGTAATAAATACTATAAAAGCTGTTTTGGGTCAATTGATCTTTTATGCAGTACCAATCATAATTTTGGGCTTCATAACACCGGCCATAGTCTCACTGAGTGAAGAGGCAGGCAAGGTGTTAACTATAACCCTAATTATTTGCTACATATCTTCTGTTGGTGCAGCCTTATTCTCACTAGTTGTTGGAAGATCTGTGATACCAAACTTACATATAGCATCAGAGTTGGCAGAGCAAAAACAAATCCCAGAGTCAATTTTTGAACTTAGCATTGATCCACTAATGCCAGTAATGACAGCCCTAGTAACATCAGTTATTCTAGGCCTTGGCGTTGTATGGTCAAAGTCAGAAACTTGGAATAAATTATTAAAAGAAACCAACAACATTACTTTAGAAGTAGTAAATAGAATAATAATCAAAATCTTACCTCTATACATATTTACAACCTTTGCTGAACTTTCATACACAGGAGTGATCAATAAGCAATTACCAGTATTTATAAAGATTATATTTATAGTTATAATCATGCATTACATATGGCTTGCCTTGCTATACCTAATAGGTGGAGCTATTTCAAAGACAAATCCAATGGAAGTACTCAGAAACTACGGACCGGCATATTTGACAGCACTCGGAACAATGTCATCAGCTGCAACCCTATCAGTTGCCCTAAAATCAGCAGCAAAGGCTAAGACCCTAGATCCTAAGATAAGAGACTTTGTTATACCACTTTGTTCAAATACCCACTTATGTGGATCAGTACTTACAGAAACATTCTTTGTAATGGTTGTATCACAAATTCTTTATGGTAAACTTCCAGAATTAAGCTCAATGATCTTATTTATTATCCTTTTGGGCATATTTGCTATAGGAGCACCAGGTGTGCCAGGTGGTACAGTAATGGCTTCTCTTGGACTAATTATTTCTGTATTAGGTTTTGATGATACAGGTACAGCACTTATGCTTTCAATATTTGCCCTACAAGATTCATTTGGAACAGCTTGCAATGTTACCGGAGATGGGGCAATAGCACTTATGGTTACAGGTTTGTTAAAAAGAGTTCCAGGCAGAGGCAACAACCCAGCCTATGTTTATGAGGAAGAAGAGATTTAACAAGTAAATGAATAAAGCTCAGACCTAGGAAGTTAGGTCCGAGCTTTTTGGTATGACGGGCATGTCATCAATCTGTGGTGAAAGTCCACGAAGGGCGTAGTTGCCAGCGAACCTCATAGCAATTCCCAAGGCTTGTACCGTGAGGTACAGGCGAGAAGAAGGGATAGCAAAATTGTAGCCTGACGAACAGAAACCTAATACTAAGGCTTGCACGGTGGACAAGCGAACCAAAAGTCGTGAAGTCCAAAAGGCAACCGTAAACCATGCAAGTAGATTAGGCAGGTAGACAAGGAAAGATTGATGGCTTATCCCGTGAGGTCTCACTAGCGAATAAGTAGTAGC
>NZ_HG003685.1:406525-407375 GCF_000312365.2 Anaerococcus provencensis
CATAACAGAAGAATACAGAAAAACACCAACAGGTAAAGCAGAATACAAACAAAGAAAAGAAACCGTAGAACGATGCTTTGGTAGTGCAAAAGAAAATCATGGATTTAGATATACAAATATGAAAGGGCTAGCAAAAATGAGAATGAAAAGCGCCCTAACTTTTACGTGCATGAATATGAAAAAATTAGCAAGCATACTGTGGAAAATGGACTCCAAGAGGGTCTTTTTTAATGCAATAAAAGCAGTAATAAAGAAAAATAAAGACAAACTCCAAATTAAACTTGGGTTTGTCTTCAGTCTGAGCTGGCTTTATCGCCAGCCTTTTATGAATTTTAGGATATGTAAATAATTTTGTGTATCAACCTAAATCCTGAGTAAGGGTAAGGGTTGATACATTTTTTATGTATCAATATATGTCCATTCCTATAGGAATGGAGCTTGTCTTAATTTTACACAACTTTAATAAACTGTCAAATTTTCATGAAAATTTACAGCAGATTTTATACTCGATTTTTTTACTTATTTAAAACCTCCCTTCAAAAAATATTGATAATTGTGATAAGATTTGATCCCAGCCACGTATTCTGCTTGTCCACTTACTTGAGGCATCTACCATTGCTAAATACAAACTTTTTTGTAGAGCATAGTCATTTGGAAATATGGTCTTGTTTTTAGTAACTTTTCTTAGTTGTCTATTGAAGTTTTCCATGGCATTTGTTGTGTATATTAGTTTTCTTATTCCTTCTGGATATTTGAAATACGTGGATAGTTCTGTCCAGTTGTTTTTCCAAGAGCTTACGCACATAGGATATTTCTTAGCCCATTTTTCTTCAAAGATGCCTAGATTAGT
>NZ_HG003685.1:408244-414705 GCF_000312365.2 Anaerococcus provencensis
GTCTCCTAAGTTCTTTTAACACTTCTTGAATGTCTTGAGCGCTTTGAGGCTTGTATTCTTCGATTAACATTTTTGCTATCTTACTTCCTCTTGATTCGGGCCTTTTTCTTGGCATAAAAAATCCTCCTGATTAGTTGATTTTACCCTAATCAGGAGGTTTCTATACACAAAATTTTACACAGTCTCATTTTTTATCTTAATTTTTTATTTTTCTTTCTTCTTTTCTTATTTCCCACATATCATCTGCTGTCTTGTTCCATTCTTTTGCATATGGTGCACATTTACCTTCTAGATCTTTTGGGTCTTCTGGAGATATCAAATCAGTAGAGTGTGCATGTGTCTCATTGACCATTTTTGTAAGTTTTCCTGCATTTTCAAGCATTGGACATGGCTTAAACATATTGTCATTAAATGGTTGATTGTCATGGTAGGCCATGAATAGTGGAGCTTGCAAAGCTTCTAGGATGGTATTATCTCTAATATTTGAGTCTGAATAGTGGATAAATACGCAAGGTTCCATATCACCTTGGGAATTGATGTGTAGGTAGTTTTTGCCACCGGCTATACAACCGTTTATAAATTCACCATCGTTTTGGAAATCTATGGCGTATATCTTGTGAGGACTAGATCCAGATCTTATCTCTCTTATTCTCTTTAAAATATATTTTCTTTGATCTGGTGTTGGTAAAAGTGACACATCTGCATCATTGCCAACAGGCATATAGTGGAAAAACCAAGCTAATTTACAGCCATGATCTATCATATTTGATATAAATTCATCTGAAGTAACTTGTAAGTAGTTCTTAGATGTATAGCAAACAGAAACTCCGTAGAGAAGTTTGTGTTTTTTTAGAGTTTCCATAGCATTAATAACCTTGCTATAAACTCCATCTCCTCTTCTAAAGTCAGTAGATTCTTCTGTTCCTTCTACGGATAGGGCAAAGGAAATATTGCCAACCTTTGCAACTTCTTCGCAGAATTCGTCGTCAATTAGTGTGCCGTTTGTAAAGATGTGAAAGGCAGAATCGTTAAATTCATTGGCCAATTTTATAATATCTTTTTTTCTTACTAGAGGTTCTCCACCTGTTAGTAAGAAGAAATAACAGCCCATTTCATTGCCTTGCCTTACGATGCTTTGCATTTCTTCATAAGAAAGATTGTTTTTGTGGCCGTATTCTGCAGCCCAACAACCTGTACAAGCTAGGTTACAAGCTGAGGTTGGGTCAAATAGTATTGTCCAAGGAATATTGCAATTGTATTCTTTTTGTAATTGGTTTCTCTTGGAATTACCCTTATAAACAGCATTGTAGGCTACTGTCATTATAAATTGTTTTAGGACATTGTCGTCAATGTCATTTACTATATCTTCTGCAAATGAAGCCCATTTTGATGATGGGTCAGCAAACTCTCCTCTGATTCTGTCAAGAGCGTGCTTGGCACTATTTTCTTCAGCGTCTTTTGGCATTATATACTTATCCATTATAGCAGTGATATCTTCCATACCACTTACTGGATCTTTTTTTATCTTTTTTAGTGCTATATCAATAGATTTAGAAAAAGCTAGCTTAGTAGTTTTATCTTTTAATGTTGCTTCCATAATTATCACTTAACCCTTTCCTATACTAAAGCTATATTCAATATATTATATAAAATATAACTAATGTAATAAAAAATTTTAAGACAAAAACATCTATAAAGATAGTATATAAGATTGATAATAGAATTTCAAGTATATATTGCATATATTTGCATAAAATTACCAAAAACAAATAACTATTTCCCTTGGCATTTGTTGTAAGTATAATTTGTAAAAATATCATCTATTTTTTATAATAAAGATGAGGTGAATTATGGATTTAAGACAAATTTCGATGTTTAAAAATTTAAATGACCAGGATATAAAGTTAATAGAAGAAAAAAATATCATAGAAGAAAAGACATACCAAAAAGAAGACCACATCTTTAGAGTTGGGGATGTTACAGGAGATGCCTATTATCTTATAGAAGGTAGTATTTTGGTTTATAAAATTGATCCTAATGGCAAGAGATTTATCATAAAAAAGATTCAAAAGCCAGGAGTTTTTGGGGAAGTCTACTCATATCTAAAAGAAGGCTTTGACTTTTCTGCCCAAGCAGAAGTAGCTAGCAAAATACTTATAATCCACGATTTTGAATCTATTTTCTCCTTTGGGTCAAAAGAATTTTTGAAGTCATATATAGATATGCTTTCAAGAAAATGCCTAGAACTATCAAGGACAAACCAAATCACTTCCCAGGCCAGTCTCCGCCAAAAAATAAGCAAGTACTTATTGTTAAATCAAGAAAATTCTATGGTAAAAATAGATTTATCGAGGGAAGAGTGGGCAGATATACTAGCCACTACAAGACCATCTTTGTCTCGTGAACTTTCAAATATGGTCGATGATGGCTTGATAGAGATCAAAGACAAGACAATCAAAATTACAAATCTATCACAAATGGCTGATATCATATAAAAAAGGGTATTAGTGACTATAAGGAGAGTGCTATGGATTTAAGTAAAACATATGAATACGATGATATTAGTAAGTCAGATTTGCAAAAGCGCCTTGCAAGGCTGATGAGAATTTGTGAAAACTTGGAGATTCCTGTCTTAGTCATGGTAGATGGTTTTGAATCTGCAGGTAAGGGTCATGTAATCAATGACCTAAGTGAGGAATTGAACCCTAAGTATTTTGATGTAGAAGTTTTTGAAAAAGACGAAGAATACGACAAAAAGTTTCCTTTTGCAAAGAGATTTTTCACTAATACTCCGAAAAAAGGTCATGTTAAAATATTTGATAGGTCATTTTACTATAAGCTATTTGACGATATAAAAATTAGCGAAAAGGACTTGGAAAAGCAAATCCAATCCTTAGAAAAAATAGAAAGAATGCTCTACGATGATGAGACTATCATTATCAAGTTTTTCTTAAATGTGAGCGAAAAAGAGCAAAAAAATCGAATAGATCAAATGAAGGATAGCAAGCAAAAGAGTTTCTATCTAACTAAGTCTGATATTGAGCAGAATAAAAATTATAAAAAATATAAAAAACACTTTGAAAATGTATTGGAGAAGACAAACTTTGACTTTAGTCCTTGGACTATAATTGATAGCGATGACTTGAAAAAAGCTTCAAAAATTATGCTCTACCAAATGCTTGAGATGCTAACTATTGGTATAGAGCGAGTATCCACACAAAAAATGGACAATAAAAATACTGAAAGATTTATCGAAGATCAAAACTCGATTATTGAAAAATTGGACCTAGATAAGAGCATATCCAAAGAAGAATACAAAGAGAAAAAGGATAAGCTCCAAAAAGAAGTTAGAGATGTGATATTTGAGCTTTATGAAGCGGGAATATCCACAGTTCTTGTCTTTGAAGGGGTGGATGCAGCAGGTAAAGATGGGGCTATAGAAAGACTTGTAAAAAAGGTTGACCCAAGACTATACACAGTCCATGCAATCTCAGCTCCAAGCAAGGAAGAGCTTGACCACCATTATTTGTGGAGATTTTATGATAAACTTCCTGAAGATGGCTATGTGGGAATTTTCTCTAGGTCTTGGTATGGCAGAGTTATGGTAGAAAGAGTGGAAGGATTTGCTACTACCAGACAATGGTCAAGGTCCTACGATGAAATCAAGGAATTCGAAAAAGAGATTTCTAATCACGGAACTTTGGTAATGAAATTTTTTGTGGTTATAGATAAGGATGAACAATACCAAAGATTCATGGATAGGGTTAATAATCCAGACAAAAATTATAAGATAACAGATGAAGATTGGCGCAATCGCAATAAGTGGGGCCAATACATTGAAGCTATGGATGAGATGCTCTACCGCACTGATTTTGACTTTGCACCTTGGATAGTTATCGAGGGCAACGACAAGCCTTATGCAAGGATAAAGGTTATGGAAGAGTTCCTGGATAAAGCAAAGGCACATCTAAAAAAGATTGAGAAGAATAATAACAAATAATTTTTAATTTTCTTAAGTATTGTAGTATAATTAACACTGTAATATTTTAAGGAGATAAAATGAAGAATAAGAGATATTTAAAGCTAGCATTGATTTTGGCTTTAGCAACACCACTAGCTGCTTGTGGCAACAAGGCAAATGAAGAAAAACCAGCTCAAGAGGCAAGTGAAGAAGTAAAAGAAGCTAAGGAAGATGGAGACCTAGCTGTAGAGCCGGATCCAGCAAATGAGATTGACAATAAGGATTCAGGCGAAAAAGGTATCTATGACCTAGAATTTTCATACCTACCAGAAGGTTTTGGCGAAAACTTCAAAGATGAAAAAAATGATTTGCGTACTGTAGAATACGGTGCTCCAAAAAATCCAGCCCAAAAGATTACTGTTCAAATCTCAAATAACGAAGAGAGAATGGCAGGACTTGTAAGTGTTCCAGAAGATGCAGAAGATATCACCATTGGTGAAAACACTGGCAAATACTGGGATGATGGATCATTTAACTACATCTTTATTAAAGATGGCCAAAACGAAATTTACACCAGATCTACTCTCGAAAAAGAGGAAGCAGTGAAAGTTGTTGAAGGTATAAAATAAGTTTTGTAAATGAGCTTCTGAGATATTTTTCTTGGGAGCTTATTTTTATAAGGAAAAATTATGCAATATTACATAAGTTATTTTTTTATTTATGCAATCATTGGATGGATCTTGGAAGTTTCTTTTCATGTAATTAGTCAGGGCAAATTTATTAATAGGGGATTTCTAAACGGTCCATATTGCCCTATATATGGATTTGGAGCTTTGGCTGTTGTTTTAATATTGGGGGATTTGGGCAATTCTAACAAGTTGTACATATTTTTTATGTCGGCGCTTGTAGCTAGTGCCTTAGAATTAATCACAGGCTATATCTTGGAAAAAATCTTCCATAAGAGATGGTGGGACTACAGGTCTAATAAGTTTAACCTTGGTGGTTATATATGTGCTGAGTTTTCCCTAATCTGGGGAGCAGTTTGCTATATCCTCTATGAAGCCATCCATCCAATGCTTAGAAAAGCCCTACATCTTATGCTAATAAAGATAATAATACCTATAAATGTAATAATGGGATTGATCTTTGTAGTTGACTTGATAGCTACAGTTATAACCTTGATGGGCTTAAGTGAGAAGTTCAAGATGATAGAAGACCAATCCAAAGATATCAGAAAAATGTCAGATGAAATTGGTCAAAAAGTTGCTGATAGGACCTTTGAAGCCTTAGACAGGAAAAAGGAACTTGAAAATTCTAAGATAGGCAAAGAATTTGACCAAAGAAGTGCTGAATTTAAAGAGTTTTTTGACAAATTTGGAGAAAAGAGAATCCTGCGTGCTTTCCCTAACCTATCAGAGGATTTGGAAGAGAAATGGAATAGGATTGATATCATCAAAAAGAAGAAGCACAAATGATTTTGAGGTGGTCATATGACTAAAGTTTATATTATATATTTTTTCATCTATGCCATAGTAGGATGGATCTTGGAAGTTTCCTACAATGGAATTAGGGCTGGCAAATACATCAACTGCGGAGTTTTGAATGGTCCTTGGTGCCCAATCTATGGCTTTGCTGCAGTTTCTATAATTTTGCTCTTAAATAAGGTCGAAACCGATAGCAAGATTTTTCTGCTCCTCGCATCTATAGTAATTGCATCAATTATAGAATTAATAACGGGATTTATCTTAGAGAAGATATTTCATAAGAAATGGTGGGACTATTCGGACAAGAAATTTAACATTGGTGGACATATTTGTGCGGAGTATTCCTTACTATGGGGTGCCCTTTGCTTTATCCTCTACGAAGCCATCCACCCAATGATTAGATCTATGGTCTTTGCTATGCCTTACAAGCTAACACTTACTATAAATATTATAGTTGCTATTCTTTTTGCTATAGATACTACAGCAAGCTTCAATACAATTATAGGAATCAACAAGAAATTCAAACAGATCGAAAGATCATCAGAAAAACTTGGAGAGCTTACAAGCGAAATTGGCGAGAAAATTGCTGATAGGGGCATAGAAACAGCAGAGTTAACAAGCGAAAAACGCAAAGAGTTCGACCAAAGAAGTGCCGAATTTAAAGCGATTTTTGAAAAGAAGAGTGAGAGAAGAATACTAAAGGCCTTTCCAAATCTAATCCGTGACTTGGAAGATAAGGGCTATGATATCTCTGAGATAAAAGAAAAAATAAAAGAAAGATAGAATGGGCCGCCTTCCTGGCGGTTTTATTGTTCACTTAAGTGAGTTGAGCGAACGAATGTGAGCGAAACAAAAAACCACCTGCTCTGCAGGTGGAGGAATTAAGCTTTAGCTTCAAGACCAAAAAATTCTCACTTGTAATATAATTGTGATAACCACATGCACAATAAAAACAAGGAGAATAAATTGGACAACAATAGTTTATCACATACAAAATGGAGATGTAAATATCATAT
>NZ_HG003685.1:414843-485127 GCF_000312365.2 Anaerococcus provencensis
AGAATATATACAAAATCAACTAAAAGAAGACTATTATGCGGATCAAATAAGTATCAAGGAATACTATGACCCGTTTACGGGAGAGTCAGTAAAAAGAAGCAATAAATAAACTGCTTAAGCAGAAGCTGAGAAAGTGGTGCATGTGGAGATAATACTCGGAGCCCCAATAGGGGCGTGCCGGTATTCGCGCCTTCTAGGCGCTGTGGAAACTACCAGCTAAGCTGGTAGTTCTGATTTTGCTGATTTTGCCTTATAATTATAGTAGAAAGTAGGTTTTTATGGTTAAAATTTATATAGTTGAAGATGACGAAGTTATATTAAAATCTTTGGGGAAATTTTTGAAATCATGGTCTTATGAAGTATTTTCGCCAGATGACTTTTCTTCTGTGTACGAAAATTTCCTAGATATCAATCCGGACTTGGTCTTACTTGATGTGTCCCTACCATTTTTTAATGGCTATTATTGGTGTGAGAAAATCAGATCTTCATCAAATGTGCCAATAATTTTCATTTCATCTGCAGATGAAAATCTAAACAAGATTATGGCTATGAATATGGGGGCTGATGATTACATTACCAAGCCCTTTGACTTGGACTTGCTCCTTGCAAAGATAAAAGCAGTTTTGAGACGCTCCTACCAATACAGCGAAACTGTTAGCAAGCTTTCCTATAAAGATATAGAAATAGACAGAAATAGGATGGTATTAACTTTTGCTGGCAAGGATTTGTCCCTATCAAAAAATGAATATTTGATCCTTGAGATGATGTTCGAATATCCAGAAAAAGTCTACAAGAGGGAAGAAATAATGGATAAGATCTGGCAAACAGACGAATTTATTGACGATAATACTTTGACTGTCAATATAATGAGACTTAGGAAAAAACTGGAAGACTTAGGTCTTGGCGATTTGATAAAGACAAAGAAAAAGGTGGGTTATTACATTGAAAGAGATGTCTAAATTTATTAGAATTAAGGCCCATAGCCTGGTGATTTTCATAATATTTTTTGTCCTAATGATCTTTAGTATTTCCTTTGGGATAGACAGGAACTATATTTATTATATCTTGCTACTAGCCACGTTTTTCTTTGTATTAAGTCTTATAATTTCTTATATAAAATTTAAGAAAGCCTATAAGGAAATAACAATGTGGACCAATGACTTTTCATCTAGGCCAAATTTTTTAATAGAAAAAAGCAAAATTTATGGCAACATAATGACTATCTATGAGAAAAATAAGGACATGGAAAATTCTTTTGAAGATAAGATGAGACTTTTCAAGGACTATGTAAGTATGTGGGCCCATCAAATCAAAACCCCACTTTTTTCTCTGGACTTGATACTAAATGACCACCCCATAGATGATCATGCGGCCAAGGCCGAGCTTTTTGCCATAGAAGAATATATAGAAACTCTCCTATCCTACACCCGACTTGAGTCCCTTTCTACTGACTTTGTCTTTGAGGAAGTTTCACTTGATGAGCTTATAAGTTCATCTATCAAAAAATATTCTAAAGTCTTCATAAGAAAGAAAAACAAGGTTGACTTTAAGCCTACAGGTCTTATGCTTACAACAGATAAAAAATGGTTCGCCTTTATTTTAGATCAGATTTTGTCAAATTCAAACAAGTACACCCAAGCTGGGACAATTTCATTTTATATGGAGGGTCAGAAACTTATCATAAAAGATACGGGAATAGGAATCAGAGAGGAAGACCTGCCTAGGGTTTTTGACAAGTCATATACTGGATACAATGGCAGGATTTACAAGAAATCTACAGGTATCGGCCTAAGTCTGGTAAAAAGTGCTTGTGAAAATTTGTCTATAGATGTATCTATAGAATCAAAGCTTGGCCAGGGAACAAAGGTTATATTTGACCTAAAGAATGCCCTAAACTAACATATTGTCACATTAAGCTTGTAAGTGTTATTTTAATGCAAGGATTTTTTCTTTTTTCTGTTGTAATATAGAGAAAAGATAAGAAAGGAAAGTGAAAATATGTTATTAAAAGTATCAAATTTAGAAAAAATATATAAGTCAAGATTATCAACCAACCAAGTTCACGCCCTAAATAATGTCAACTTTTCCGTAGAAGAGGGGGAATACATAGCAATCATGGGGGAATCTGGTTCTGGAAAAACTACCTTGCTTAACCTATTAGCTCTTTTGGATAAGCCTAGCAAAGGAAAAATAATATTAGAGGGCAAGGATCTTTCTTCCATAGCGGATGCAGAAATATCAAAGTTTAGACGTGACCACCTAGGTTTTGTTTTCCAAGATTTCAATCTTTTGGACACCCTAACCCTAAAGGAAAATATTCTCTTGCCTCTAATACTTGCAGAAGATGACCCCAAAACTTTTGATGAGAAACTCATGAGCGTAGCCAAGCCCCTAAGGATAGACCAACTATTAAACAAATATCCTTATGAAGTTTCTGGTGGTCAAAAGCAACGCTGTGCTGTGGCAAGGGCTCTTATTACTAATCCAAAATTGCTCCTAGCTGATGAGCCAACAGGTGCTTTGGACTCCAACTCTTCCAGGGAATTGATGGAAGTTTTCAAAGAACTAAATGAAAACGGCCAAACTGTCATAATGGTAACCCACTCCATCCAAGCGGCGTCAGGAGCAAGGAGAGTTTTGTTTATCAAAGACGGAAAGATTTTCCACGAACTTTATAATTCTGGTTTTACTGACTATGAGATGGGCCAAAAAATCGCCAACACAATGCAAATGCTCCAAAGAGGTGATATAAGATGAATTCCCTATATCACAGACTAGCAATAGATGGGATAAGAAGACACAAGAGACTTTACTATCCCTTTGTTGGAACTGCAGTGTTTTTCATAGTTTTAATCAATATATGCATATCCATTAGTGGTGATCCATTGATGAAAAACTTTTTTGGATCAAATACAATTATAACCCTTATGAATTTGGGGTCCATCATTCTACTGATCTTTGCCCTAATCACCTTGCTTACTAATTACAAATTTATCCAAAAAAATAAGGCTGAGGAATCTGCTCTTTATTTGACTTTGGGTATGGAAAAAAAGCATTTAATTAAGATTTACATCTACGAACTAGTAAATTTATACTTAAGATCAATTCTTATAGGAACACTTATTTCAGCTGTCATATACAAATTGGTTTTTGCTGGATTTATAAGATTAATGAATTTGAAATTGAATGTTTTGGATAGTGGAGTCCTACCAATACTAGAACCACTACTTCTCACTGCATTAATCTTTCTGGGAATTTTCATTCTATTACTAGTAGCTCAAACTATTAAGATGAGAAACTTTACCCCTATGTCCTTTAGATATGAATCAAAGGCTGGACAAAAAGCTCCAAGAAACCCTATAGCCATCGGTATATTTGGAATTTTATGCATAGGTGCTGGCTATTATATAAGCCTTACAACCCAAAACCCTATGCAAGCCTTAAAGACATTTTTCTTAGCAGTTATTCTTGTAATAATTGGAACTTACGCTGCCTTTACTGTAATTGTTTCTGGAATTTTGAAAGTCTTACAAAAGAAAAAGAGTTTCTATTATAAAAAAGAAAACTTTACAGCTGTTTCTGGCCTTATCTACAGGGTAAGAAATAGTGCCAAGACCCTAGCAAGTATAGCAATCCTATCAACCATGGTAATTATTGTCCTTACTTCTGGTTTTTCCCTATATTTTGGAATAAGCGAAGTCCAAGATAGTCTATTTCCAACAGACTACAGCATGTCTTTTCCAGCAAATGATTATGATGTTTCCTACTTTGAAAAATTGATAGGTGATACTCTAAAAGAAAACAATAAAGCTGGAAAGATTTATGCTTATAAGAGCAATTTCTTACCTGTAAGTAGAGATGGTAGCAAGATTAATCATATGGACAATGATCCTAACTTTGCTTTGGATGAAGAAGTTGATGGGATCCATACATTTTTGGATGAAAAATCTACTTACGACTTTGGGGACTACGATGCAATATTATTTGCCAAAGATGATCATACTGACATCACAAAAATCGGAGATATGGACCTAAAAGTTAAGAAGGAAAAAAGAGAAAATTATCCAATTACTTTTGCCGTAGCAGATATTACAATGACCAATAAGGATATGCTAGTATTTAAGGATTCAGACAAATTTGACAAGGTTAAAGAGACTCTTGCCTTAGATGATAATGGGGGCTATGAGCCTACTTGGCATATTAACTTTGATGTAGATGGCCCATACGATCCAAAATTAATAGAAGTCCTACGTGATAAACTAATGGATGAATTTAGCGACCATTGGTTTGGTTTAAATGATGACATAAGTAGTAGGAAGGAATTTATGGCCATTTATGCAGGAATATTTTTTGTAGGGATTATACTTGGCCTAGGTTTTATTGTATCAACAGTACTTGCAATTTACTACAAACAGCTTTCCGAAGGTATAGAAGATAAAAATAGATTTAAGACCATGCGCCAACTTGGCATGACAGATGGGGAAGCCAAAAAATCCATATCCAAACAAATGGGCCTAGTATTTTTCCTACCACTAATATTTGCCTTTGTCCACTCCCTATTTGCCATACCAATAATTACCAAGTTCTTGGAATTATTAAGCCTGTCAAACACAAGCCTATACATGATATGCCTAGTATCAGTCTTTGCCTTCTATATAATATTTTATTTTATGACCTTCAAATTAACAGAAAAAACCTATAATAACATAGTATTAGACTAATATATAATGATTTAAATTCGTTGTATTTGATTAAAGGAGAAATATGAATATTAAAAAAACAATTTTAAGCCTACTAGTAATTTTGTCTTTTGCTTTTGTATCATCTTGTGACTTAAATAAAGACGATATATTAGGTAGCTATAATAATATTGTTGAATCAGCGGGGAAAATCGAATTAACACCTAAATTCAAATTAAAGGGAGAAAAATCAGGGGGAGCTGATGATCTTAGAGGTGTATATACATCTGATTACGAAAATTTTACAGGTGAAGAGTGTATCTTTGGGACAACCTCTATACAAACATCTGAAGATCTAAGCATAAAATGTAACATAATTTCTGAAAGCGGAGATGCAAAAGTGATTTTATCCAAAGATGATAATGACGAGGAAACTATATTAGAAGGTAATGGAAGTATAGAAGAAAATTTAAATTTATCTGCAGGTAGAAACTATATAATAATAAAATGTGATAATTTTACAGGAAATATAGAAATTGAAACAGAGTAATTTAAAATTTATTAATTAGAATTTAAGCTTTTGGCTTATTCTACGTTAAAATTTTAATATAAAATCCCATAAAGCATTATAAAATTAATTGCTCTATGGGATTCTTATTTTAGCATCTGATATAGTATTAGACTAATAAAAAGCCTGCAAGGACCCATTTCTTGCAGGTTTTTAGCATTAATAGATAATAAATTAGATTTTTTATGATAGATTTGTTTAAAAAATAAATGTGAGGGTATAGGGATAACAAGAAAACGTTTTTAGAATAAGAATAATTTTCTATGTTGTGATTTATTATCTTGATAGCAATAGGAAACTAAAACTAATATTTTTATAAAGAGGCGATGCTATGAAAAAACTTCTACTTACTCTCTTATCTTTTATAACAATTGTTGCATGCTCTAACTCTAATAGTAGTTCCAAGAAGGCCAACGAAGACATAAGTATAAACAAATATGATAACAGTTCTTATTATGATTCACATTATCATAATTTGGCTGAAAGTGATATGGGATATTACACTCTAATAAATAATTTGCTAGTATTTGTAGATAAGGAAACTAATGAAATGTTTTTGGTATCTAGAGAAAAAAATAGTCTTGAGGACTTGCTAGCAGATCCTAGCAAGAGGGAAAATTCGGATGCTTACTTTTCCAATGCCAGTGAAGTCTTCTACGAAGCGGGCAATATCTACATTGCTGGTGATGAAGGCCTAGCTGTAGTTAGTGAAGAAAACTATGCTAGAAGTATGCACGATATGCCATTATTGTACCCTGTCAATATCTATAAGGGATCATTATATTATATAGAGGCAGACTTGGATCCTTCAAAAGAAAATAAGTTTACTTTGAAAAAATACCATATTGCAAAGAAGGATGACCAAGAATTGCTTAGCCTTAGAGATAAGATAGAAAAATTAGGCTATACAAGCTTAGCCCCGCAAAAGACTTATATATACGATGATAATTTATATATGCTTATGCTCTTGGAAAATGACGATGATATAGAATATAAGCTAGCTAAGATTGACTTGACAAGTAATGAAATCGATTTCATAGATGAAAAGATTGATGCCTATGAATTATCAAATTTTTATATATCTGATAGCAAACTTATATGCTTATACGCTGCTAGATCTGAAACAGATGAGAGTGCATGGAGCAAGATTCCTGGCTTCGCCTTAAGTGATGGTGATAAAAAAGAAATACCAATATTAAAAACCTTGGTGTATTCTGACAATGATGTAATTGAGTCATCTTTTCCGGCCTTGTCTGCCTATAAAACTTATGACATCAAGGAGGATGGTTTGATAGAAACTCCTTTTACTATAAATCAAGATGAAAAAGAGCTTACTCTTCCAGAAAGTTTCTTTAAACTGGGAAGTGAATTTACTATAAAGCTCAATAACCAGGGTGATGTATTACTTTCATATACCAATGGAGACTTAATTTTGATTAAAGATGGCTCATTTATAGAAGTTTTTAAAGAGCCTATAGTATCTGAATAGTAAGTTTATAAATCTATGTAGAGGCGTGATATGGATGATTCTAATAAATATTTACTTATAGAAAATTTAAGCAAAACTTACAAGGGAAATGATTTTAAATCTTTAGATAATCTTTCCCTTTCTCTTTCACCAGGTATATATGGAATTCTTGGAGCAAATGGGGCTGGCAAGTCTACATTTTTCAATATTCTTACAGGCTTGATTCCGCAGTCAGAAGGGTCTATATATTATAAGGGTGAAGACGTTAGTGAGGATATAGAGAAATTCAAGGGTCATATAGGCTATATGCCACAAAATCAAGCCCTATATCCATCATATACTCTGGAGAGGTTCTTGACCTATGTAGGAACTTTAAAGGGACTTGGTAGGAAAGATATAAAAGATGAAGTTACTAGGGTGCTAGAAGTAACAGAGCTATTAGATTTGAGGAAAAGAAAAATATCTTCATTAAGTGGAGGCATGAAGCAAAGATTGCTTATAAGCCAAGCTTTGATCAAAGAACCTGATATATTGATCCTAGATGAGCCTACAGCAGGTCTTGATCCTAAACAAAGGATTGCTATTAGAAACTTTTTGTCAAAGATTTCTGCAGATAAAATAGTTTTGATTTCTACCCATGTTGTATCCGATATAGAACATATTTCCAAAGAAATAATTATTATAAAAGAAGGCAAGCTAATATTAAAAGATACTCCTGAAAACATACTCAAAGAATATGAAAATATAGCTTTTGAGGCAGAGATAGAACCTGGCAAAGTAAAATATTTTCTTGACAATACAAATGTCAGCCAAATGCAAATACGAGCAAATGGCTTAAACTATATCAAGATAACAGGAGACTTTGATAAACCACCTCTAATTGAAGGAGTAAAGTTTGAAAAGGGCAAAGTAGATCTTGAGGATGTTTACCTGTATCTATTTGAAGGAGATAAGAATGCTTAGAAATCTGAAAGAAGAATTTTTCAAGTTAAGAAAGCAGAAATTATTTTTCGTGTCAGTTCTAGGCTTTTTTTTGCTTGCAGAAATAATCATACTTTCTATGTCAAGTGTTTATGAGCGATATTACGAGCAGACCTATGTAGATATATTTGAAGTTGAGGATAATATAGGAGTTGAGAGAGGATATGTAAAAAACTATGACCAAGAGCTTGCTAAGTCAATAGATAATCTAAGGAGAAGTACAAGATCGCCTCTTGTGAGACAAAATGAAATATTGAGAAGATCTATAGAAAATCAAGCAGACCAGTACGAAATACTTAAAACTAAAAAGCTAGATTTGAAATTTGAGGACAAGAGAGCCTTGGAGCTTTTGGTAGATAGTAAATACTTGGATATTCTTTTGATGGTTTTTATATTCATAATAGGATATATGGTATTTAACTTTGATAGGGAAAATTATTGCATAGGGCTTATAGCGTCTATTGAAGATGGTTCAAAAAATAGAGCTAAATCAAAATTGCTTCTCTTTGGAATTATAACAATAATTTCTGCCACTTTTTTATATACTTTATTAATTATAAATGTAAAAACACTTTTTGGCTTTGGAAGTCTTAATAGAAGTATACAATCTTTGATGATTTTTAGGGATGCTAGTCTTAGTTTAAGTATTAGAGATTATATTCTGGTATTCATTGGTCAAAAAATTCTAGGAACTTTATTTTATAGCTCAATACTTGCCCTCATATTTTCTGTTTTTAAGGATATGAGATTTCAAGTACTTTCTTCAATGATTTTCGTATTAATAAATTATTTATCTTACAGATTTATTGACCAATACACAGTTTTTTCTAGTGTAAAATACTTGTCATTATTTTCTCACTACAATGTTTTTGACTTGTACGGTAAGTACTCAGATGTTTTTGTATATGTAGGATTTGTTAAAAGATATGTCTATAGTATTACAGTGTGCGTGTTTGTTTTTGTTTTAACTAATTTGGTCTCTTATAATATTTTAAGAGATGAAATTCCACTTAGAAAAAGTTCTAACCATACACTAAAATTTGCTATTAATCCAAAATCATTATTTACGTTTGAAAGTTATAGGATTTTTGTAGAATCCATGGGATTAGTAGGAGCTATTTTGCTTGTTGTAATTGGTCTAAAATCAATACCACAAGAGAGAACAGAAACTTACGATTTTGTAAGAATGACTTACAGGTCTTTTGTTTACGAGTTTGAAGGCAAAGTCGATAAAGGAAAAATAGAAGCTTTAGATGATAAAAAAGAATATTTTGCTAGCATTGACTCTGAAATACAAAAGATAAATGAAGATTTTGATGAGGGTAAGATTAACTATAGGAAAAGAGATAGGATGATAGAGGACTTAGAAAGGGAACAATCAAAAGAAATTGGTTTTTCTAAGTTATATGATCAAGTTAAAAAATCTGTCGCCTGTTCCGGCGAAACAGAAAATCTTTATATAATGGATGAAGAAATTGGAAATTATCATTTTGTCCATAATAATTACACCTTAATAGCTTCTGTATTATTCTATCTATTATTAATAATTGTGATTAGTGAGATCTATATAAAAGATGAATCCTTAAAGATAAGTAGGCTAATAAAATCAACAAAAAGAGGTCATGTAGATGTAATAATTAATAGAATGGCCAACTCTTACATAATTGCTATAATATATTACATAATATGTCAAAGCTACTTGTACAAATCTTCCTTATCCCAAGGCTATGGACTAAATTATGAAGCTGTAGTTCAATCTCTGCCTGCCCTATTTAACTATGGAATTAATATAAACTTTTTGGCTCTAAGTGTTTTTCTGGTGATTTATGGTCTTGTAAGCATAATTGTACTAGTCAACACGATAATATTGGTAAATCTAAAGATTAAAAGGAGAATAGGGGTATATCTTACAACATTCATATTGATGATTTTACCAAATCTAATATTCATATTTTTCCCAGATTTAAAATTTCTAAATATGAATCCTTTATCTAATATATTTTCAATAAGATTTACCTTATCTTGGATAAATATTGTCACTTTATTAATACAAATATTATTAAGTGTCGTATTGGCAATAATATCGGCTCATAGAATAAAAAGATTGTGGCAAGCTATGTGAAATTTAAATTTTCATACTTGAATTCAAACTAACAGAAAAACCTTCAACAACATAGTTTTAGACTAATAAAAAGCCTGCAAGGACTCTTTTCTTGCAGGCTTTTAACTTATTATGTTTGTGATAAAGACCATTAGAGGCATTAGGATTACTGTTACAATTCCTGCTACAGCTATTGATAGGCCACTCATAGCGCCTTGGACTTCTCCCATATCTCGGGCTTTGGTTGTTCCTAGGGCGTGGGCTACTGTTCCTATGCCAACTCCTTGGGCGACTGGATCTGTGATTTTGAATACTTTAATTATAATCGGTGCTATTATGATGCCTACAATTCCACGAATTATAACTGCTATAGCGCTTAGGGATACTATGCCACCGTATTCTTCAGACAAACCTATGGCTATGGCTGTTGTTACAGACTTTGGCAAGAGGGTTACAGTCATTACAAATTCTACTCCAAAAATTTTAGCAAGTATTACCGTAAGAAACATGGAGATGAAACTTCCTCCTATGATTCCAATCATTATTGCTTTAAAATTTTCTTTTAATATATCGATATTTTCATAAAGACTAACTACTAGGGCTACAGTTGCAGGTCCTATGAAAAAGGATATGATTGATCCTCCCATATTGTAATCTGCATAGGATATGCCAGCCAATGATAGAATAGCAGAGATTGTAACTATAGATAAGAGTAGTGGGTTAAAGATAGCTTTCAAAATCACATTATTAATCTTCTTGTTTATTTTTTTGCTAGCTTCAAAGACTACAAATGATAATATTATTCCAAAATACGAATTAGCAAACATCTTATTTTCCTTTTTGTACTATTGAGACAAGTTTCATACTAACAATCATGGCAATGCTAGCAGTTATAAGAGTGATAACAAACATAGCAAAGAAATTTTGCCTAAATAAGTCAAAATTTTCTATGATGCCTACACCAGCTGGGACAAAGAGAAAACTCATATTTTCAAGTATGGTTTCTGAGGCTCTTTTGACATCGGATGTTTTTAGGGCCTTGGTCAAAAATAAGACAAAGAGTATGGCCATCCCATAAATTGTTTCTGGTATTGGTAGGGGTAATATTGCTTTTAAGACGCTGCCGGCAAATAGGGCTGCGATTAAAATTGCAAATTGTTCTAAAAAATTCATATAAACTCCTTATTTTCTTTCCTTTATATATTATATAAGCTAATAAGATTTTAACATTATTTTTTCCCTTGACAAGTAAAAATTCCATAGTATATTTAAAAGCAACCGGCAAAAGGCTAATTATTAAGCTTTTAAGTTCGTTTTTAGATATTATCATAAATATTTCTAAAATTATGTAAAATTTACTAATTAAGGCTTGATTTTATAAGTTTTTTGTTGTATTATTATATGGTGCTTTGAAGCAAGATGTTGCTTGGTTTGTAGGCCGCAAGCTAAGGGAACTCTTGACCAGCAAGTTTGAAAATATATTTCAAGCGCTTTCCAAAAAATATCAAACGCCCGGAAGCGTGGCAAAGAAAGAGAGAGGAAAAATGGCTAATCAACAAAAGATCAGAATTAGACTAAGAGCTTACGATCACGAAGTTATCGATAGCTCAGCAGAGAAAATCGTAGAAGCGGTTAAAAGAAGCGGAGCAGAAGTATCTGGACCAATCCCACTTCCAACAGAAGTAGAAAAGATTACAATCTTAAGAGCGGTTCACAAATACAAAGACTCTAGAGAACAGTTTGAACAAAGAACACACAAAAGATTAATCGATATCATAAATCCAAATGCTAAAACACTTGATGCACTTAAGAAATTAAACTTACCTGCAGGTGTTGATATCGAGATTAAGTTATAATAACTGTAATTAGAATGATTGGATATTCAATCCGCTGTAATTAAGGAGGTACTCGAATGAAGAGTATATTTACAACAAAAGTAGGCATGACTCAAGTCATCGACGAAGATGGAGTTATTACTCCAGTTACTGTTCTAAAAGCTGAAGAAAATGTAGTTGTACAAGTTAAAACAGAAGAAATCGACGGTTACAACGCAGCTCAAATCGGCTACATAGACAAAAAAGAAAAGAATGTTAAAAAGCCACAAAAAGCTCATTTTGACAAAGCAGGTGCACCTTACAAAAGACACCTTAAAGAAATCAACTTCGGAAATGAAGCAGTTGAACTTAAAGCAGGTGACACACTAAGTGTTGATATCTTTGAAGAAGGCGAAATCGTAGACGTTGTTGCAACAAGCAAGGGTAAAGGAACTCAAGGTGCTATCAAAAGATGGAACTATGGTAGAGGTCCAGTATCTCACGGCTCTAAATCACACAGAGTTGCCGGTGCTCGTGCAGCAGGTTCAGATCCAGCTAGAGTATTCAAGGGTAGAAAAGGTTCAGGAAAAATGGGAAATGAACGCGTAACAATCCAAAACCTAAAAGTGGTTAAGGTTAGTGCTGACGACTCATACATCCTAGTTAAAGGTGCGGTTCCAGGACCTAAAGGCGGCGTAGTAGAAGTTAAACAAGCTGTCAAAGGCCAAAACTAAGGAGGACAGTAATGCCTAAAGTTAACGTTTTAAACATTAAAGGAGAAAATGTTGGCGAAATCGAGTTAAATGAAACTCTATTTGCAACTAATATCAGCAAGCAAGCTGTTTACGAAGTTGTAAAAAACCAACTAGCAAATAAAAGACAAGGTACACAATCTGCTAAGACACGTGCTGAAGTACGTGGTGGTGGACGTAAACCATTTAGACAAAAAGGAACAGGTAGAGCTCGTCAAGGTTCTATAAGAGCTCCACACTACACAGGTGGTGGTGTTGTATTCGCTCCAAAGCCAAGAGATTATAGCTACAGCGTTCCAAAGAAACTTAGACGTAAAGCACTTTATTCAGTACTAACAAGCAAAGCTAACGAAAATGAACTAGTAGTACTTGATGAATTAAAGATGGATACATTTAAAACTAAAGAAGCAGCAAACATCTTAAGTGCAATAGATGCTGGTAAGAAAGCATATGTTGTTACAGCTGAAAATGACAATGTAGTTTATAGATCATTTAGAAATATCGAAGGCGTAGATGTAGCTCCTGCAAACTTAGTAAATGTATATGACCTTGTAAGACATAACAAGTTAGTAATAACAAAAGATGCTATTGCTAAACTTGAGGAGGTATTTATCTAATGAAATCACCTTATGAAGTAATCAAAAGACCAATTATAACAGAAAAAAGCATGGGAATGCTTGATGAAAACAAATACACTTTTGAAGTAGATAAAAATGCTAACAAACCAGAAATTAAAGCTGCTATCGAAGCTATATTTGACGGTGTAAAAGTCAAAAAAGTTAGAACCATGAACTATGAAGGCAAAAAAGTTAGAACAAAATATGGTTATGGTAAAAGAGCAGACTGGAAGAAAGCTATCGTAACACTAACAGATGATAGCCAAGAAATCGAATACTTCGAAGGTTTATAAGGAGGATTTAAATGCCTATAAGAAAATTAAAACCAACCTCAAACGGTCATAGAAATATGTCTGTTTCTACATTCGAAGAAATTACAACAAACAAACCAGAAAAATCACTTCTAACTGACCTTAAATCAAAAGGTGGTAGAAACAATACAGGTAGAACCACAGTAAGATTTAGAGGTGGTGGAGTAAAAAGAAAATATAGAATTATTGACTTTAAGAGAAATAAAGACGGCATCCCAGCAAGAGTAAAGACAATTGAATACGATCCAAACAGATCAGCTAACATTGCACTACTTGCTTATGCTGATGGTGAAAAAAGATATATCCTAGCTCCAAGAGGACTTAAAGTTGGAGATGAAATACTTTCAGGACCAGAAGCTGATATCAAACCAGGTAATGCACTTGAACTTAAAGATATCCCAGTTGGTACAACAGTACACAACATCGAATTACGCCAAGGTCAAGGCGGAATCCTTGTAAGGTCTGCCGGAGTTGGAGCACAACTTATGGCTAAAGAAGGTAAATTTGCAACACTAAGATTACCTTCAGGTGAAACAAGACTAATACATCTAAACTGCAAGGCAACAATTGGTACAGTAGGTAACCAAGAACACGAATTAGTAAGACTTGGTAAAGCTGGTAAATCTAGATACCTAGGAAGAAGACCTCACGTTCGTGGTTCTGCTATGAACCCAGTAGATCACCCACACGGTGGTGGTGAAGGTAGAACACCAGTTGGTCGTCCAGCACCAATGACACCATGGGGCCAAAAAGCTATCGGTGTTAAAACACGTAATAAGAAAAAAGCTTCTAATCAATATATCGTAAGAAGAAGAGACGAAAAATAGGGGGATATAATGGCTAGATCACTAAAAAAAGGACCATTTGTCGATGATCATTTAATGAAGAAAATTGACGAATTAAATGAAAAAAATGAGAAAAAAGTTATTAGAACATGGTCAAGACGTTCTACAATATTCCCTGAATTTGTAGAACACACAATAGCAGTTCACGATGGTAGAAAACACGTGCCAATCTATATCACAGAAGATATGGTAGGACACAAATTAGGTGAATTCGTACCAACAAGAACATTTAGAGGCCATGCTAAAAAAGCTACTGAAGCAAAAGCGAAAATGCGTTAGGAGATAGAAATGGAAGTTAAAGCAACAGCTAAATATCAAAGAATATCTCCTCTAAAAGTTAACTATATTTGTAAAGAAATCAGAGGTAAGCAAGTAGATGAAGCACTAAACATTCTAAGATTTACAAACAAAAAAGGTGCTAGACTACTTGAAGATGTACTAAAAAGTGCTATTGCAAATGCAGAAAACAACAATGGTTTAGATAGAGAAAACCTAATAGTATCAAAAGCATTTGCTAACGATGCTCCAACATTTAGAAGATGGCATCCAAAAGCTAAAGGTGCAGCTTATCCAATACTTAAGAGAAACAGCCACATTGGTGTGGTTCTTACTAATATAGAAGACTAGGAGGAAAAAATGGGCCAAAAAGTAAACCCTAAGGGATTTAGAGTTGGTGTTATTAAAGACTGGGATTCAAAATGGTTTGCGGACAAAGAAGACTTCTCAGACCTACTAGTGGAAGACTATAACATCAGAAAATTAATCAAAAAAGAAATGTATGATGCAGGTATTGCAGATATTGAAATCGAAAGAGCTGTAAATAACCTTAAAATCACAATCTTTGCTGGAAAACCAGGAATGGTTATAGGTAAAGGTGGAGCAGGAATCGAAGAACTAAAGAAAAAAATCGAAAAAGTTGCTCCAGCTAAAAGAACAATCATCAACGTAGAAGAAATCAGATATCAAGACCTAAATGCTCAATTAGTTGCAGAAAATATAGCATCTGCTCTTGAAAACAGGGTTGCATTTAGACGTGCTATGAAACAACCAATCCAAAGAACAATGAGAGCGGGAGCTAAGGGTATCAAAACTATGGTATCAGGACGTCTTGGTGGAGCTGATATGGCAAGAAGTGAAGGATATTCAGAAGGAACAATTCCACTTCAAACACTAAGAGCTGACATTGATTATGGATTTGCAGAAGCAGATACAGAATATGGTAAAATTGGTTGTAAAGTTTGGATTTACAAAGGCGAAATCCTACCAGGAGAAAAAGCTGTTCGTGAACCAAAGATGAAAAATCAACCAAATAACAGAAACAAAAAAAGAAGAAATAATAACAGACGTCCTAATAGAAACAACAAGGAAAATACTAACAGATAGTATTTATATAAGGAGAGATAACTTATGTTAATGCCTAAAAGAGTTAAATATCGTAGACAACATAGAGGCAGAATGAAAGGTAAAGCTCAAAAAGGAAACCAACTAGCTTACGGTGAATACGGCTTACAATCACTAGAAGCTACTTGGATGACAGCTAACCAAATCGAGGCTGCTCGTCGTGCGATGACAAGATATATAAAAAGAGGCGGTCAAATCTGGATCAATGTATTCCCAGATAAACCAGTTTCTAAGAAACCTGCAGAAGTAAGAATGGGTTCTGGTAAAGGTGCTCCAGAATATTGGGTAGCAGTTATAAAACCAGGCCGTGTACTATTTGAGATGAGTGGTGTAAGCGAAGAGGTTGCTAGAGAAGCTATGAGGCTTGCTGCACAAAAACTTCCTGTTAAGACAAAATTCATCAAGAGACTTGAAGTGACAGGTACGGAGGAATAATAATGAAAGCAAAAGAAATCAGAAGTTTATCAGACCAAGATTTAGATAAAAAATTATATGATTTACAAGGTGAGCTTTTTAATCTTCGTTTCAGACTTGCAACTGGCCAATTAGAAAATCCATCAGAAATTGGAAATGTCAAAAAAGACATCGCAAGAGTTAAAACAATTCAAACTGAAAGAAAGCTTAATATAAATAGGGAGGCTTAAATTTCATGGAAAGAAATAGCAGAAGAGTAGAGCGTGGTGTTGTAGTTTCCGATGCGATGGATAAAACAATTACAGTTTTAGTAGAGGAAAAAATCTCACACCCAGTTTACAAAAAAAGAATCAACAGAAGTAAAAAATACAAAGCTCATGATGAAAATAATGAAGCTAAAGTAGGCGATACAGTCGTAATTATGGAGACTCGTCCTCTATCAAAGACAAAAAGATGGAGACTTGTTAGAATTGCACAAGCTGCTGAAATTATTTAATTAATTAAGGAGATTATAATGATACAACAAGAAACTCGTATGAGAGTTGCAGATAACTCCGGAGCTCGTGAATTATCAGTAATTAAAGTTCTAGGTGGAACAGGTATAAGATACGCAAACATTGGAGATGTTGTAGTTTGTTCAGTTAAAAGTGCAACACCCGGCGGAGCGGTAAAAAAAGGTGACATTGTTAAAGCTGTAATAGTTAGAAGCAAAAGAGGTCTAAAAAGAATTGACGGATCAAAAATTAACTTTGACGAAAATGCAGCAGTAATCATCAAAGACGACAAATCACCAGTAGGAACACGTATATTTGGACCAGTTACCAGAGAACTAAGAAGAGAGGGATTTATGAGAATCATCTCCCTTGCTCCAGAAGTTTTATAGGAGGCACAAATGCACGTTAAAAAAGGCGATAAAGTTCAAATAATATCAGGCCAAGATAAGGGTCATGTTGGAGAAATACTTAAAGCTTTCCCAAAAGAAAATAAAGTAATAGTCGAAGGTGCTAACATTAGAATCAAACACCAAAGAGCAACTCAACTTGGTGGCGAAAGTGGAAGAATCGAAAAAGAATGCCCAATTGATGCTTCAAAAGTTCTACTTTATTCAGAAGAACTTAAAAAAGGTGTTAGAACTAGCAAAGTGTTTGAAGATGGTAAAAAAATCAGAGTAAACCATAAAACAAACGAGAAATTTGACTAGTTAGGAGATATTATGGCAAACAGATTAAAAGAAAAATACGAAAATGAAGTAGTAAAAGCATTAATTGAAAAATTTGACTACAAAAATGTAATGGAAGTTCCAAAAATAGAAAAAATAGTAGTTAACGTTGGTGTTGGTGAAGCAAAAGACAACCAAAACCTACTAAATTCTGTTAAAAACGAACTTGCTTTAATTACTGGTCAACAACCAATTGAAGCTCACGCTAAAAAATCAGTAGCTAACTTCAAACTTAGAGAAGGTCAAGCTATAGGAGCAAAAGTAACACTAAGACGTGAAAAAATGTATGATTTCCTAGACAAACTAATCTCAATCTCACTACCACGTGTACGTGACTTTAGAGGTATCAATCCAAACTCATTTGATGGTCGTGGAAACTATTCACTAGGAATCAAAGAACAATTGATATTCCCAGAAATCAAATACGATGATGTTGATTTCATCCACGGTATGGATATTACAATTGTTACTACAGCTAAAACAGATGAAGAAGCTAAAGCATTCTTAGAACTAATGGGAATGCCATTTACAAAATAAAGGAGCGCTAAATGGCTAAAAAGTCAATGATAGCTAAACAAAAAAAACCACATAAATTTTCAACTCAAGAATATAATAGATGTAAAATTTGTGGTAGACCACATGGTTATTTAAGAAAATATGGAATTTGCCGTATTTGTTTTAGAGAACTAGCAAACGAAGGCAAGATTCCTGGAGTAAGAAAATCAAGCTGGTAATTAGGGAGGATAAATATTATGATGACAGATCCAATTGCGGATATGCTAACAAGAATTAGAAATGCAGTCAAAGCTAATCATAAAGAAGTTAGCTTACCATCTTCTAATGAAAAGAAAGCTATTGCACAAATTCTTCTTGATGAAGGCTTCATAAACGGATTTAACGTAGAAGAAGACAATAAACAAGGAATTCTTACAATAGATTTAAAATATACAGAAAACGGTGAAAAAGTAATCTCAGGACTTAGAAGAATCAGTAAACCAGGTCTTCGTGTTTATGTAAAAGCAAACGAAGTACCAAAGGTATTAAACGGTCTTGGAACAGCAATTATTTCAACATCAAAAGGACTTTTAACTGACAAAGCAGCTAGACATGAAAATGTAGGCGGCGAAGTTATTTGTTACGTATGGTAAGGAGAAATATATGTCAAGAATAGGTAAACAACCAATCGATATACCATCTGGAGTAACAGTTGATATTGATGGTCAAGAAATTAGAGTTGAAGGACCAAAAGGAAAACTAGCTCAAAAATTCCCAACAACAATCGAAGTTGTTGAAAGTGACAATCAAATACTTGTAAATATTCCAGAAGAATATACAAAACAACAAAACATAGACCACGGTTTATTTAGATCACTAATTGCTAACATGGTAACAGGTGTTACTGAAGGTTATAGCAAGACTTTACAAATCGAAGGTACAGGATACAGGGCAGCAAAACAAGGCAACAACCTTGTAATGAACCTAGGTTTCTCTCACCAAGTAACAATGGCTGATCCAGAAGGAATCGAAGTAGAAGTACCAAACGATAGAACAATTGTTGTAAAAGGTGTAGATAAACAATTAGTAGGCTCACATGCTGCAAACATCAGAAAATGGAGAAAACCTGAACCATACAAAGGCAAGGGTATCAGATATGAAAACGAGCATGTAAGACGTAAAGTTGGTAAGACAGGTAAGTAGGAGATAATAAATGGCTAAAGATAATAAAAGACAAAGACTTTTAACTCGTAAAAAAAGAGTTAGAGCAAAAATCAGCGGAACTCCTGAAAGACCAAGACTATCAGTATACAAATCAAATGCCAACATCTATGCACAAATAATTGACGATGTAAACGGCGTTACACTAGTAAGTGCTAATACTTTACAAGAAGATGTAGCAGGCGGATTAGAAAGTAAATCTAACATCGAAGCTGCAACAAAAGTAGGCGAAGCTATTGGTAAAAAAGCTATTGAAGCAGGAATTAGCGAAGTAGCCTTTGACAGAAATGGTAACCTATACCACGGTAAAGTTAAAGCTTTAGCTGAAGGCGCTCGTAGTGCTGGTCTTAAGTTTTAAGGAGCTATTAGATGAATTATTTATTAAGAAGTGAAGTAGAAAAACTAAACCTCGAAGATAGAGTAGTATCAATCAACAGAGTTGCTAAAACTGTAAAAGGTGGACGTAACATGAGATTTGCTGCATTAGTAGTTGTTGGAGACTCTAACGGAGTAGTTGGAGTAGGAACAGGTAAGGCTACTGAAGTACCAGAAGCAATCAGAAAAGCAAGCGAAGATGCTAAAAAACACATGATCAGAGTTCCACTAGTAGGAACAACAACTCCTCACAGAATCGAAGGAGTAAAAGGCGCAGGACATGTATTACTAATGCCAGCTAAAGAAGGTACTGGAGTTATCGCAGGTGGTCCAGTACGTGCTATATGCGAACTTGCTGGTTACAAAGATATCCGTGCTAAAAACTTAGGATCAAACAACCCAAGAAACATCATCAATGCTTGTCTAGACGCTTTTGCTAAGATGAAGACTGTTGAAGATGTAGCTAAACTTCGTGGTATTCCGGTAGAAGAATTCGATTATTAAGGAGAAGACTATGGCACAATTAGAAATCAAACTTAAAAAATCTTTTATCGGCAGAAAAGATGATCAAATTGCAACAGCTAAAGCTCTAGGTCTAAGAAAGATCGGCCAAAGCGTTGTAAGAGAAGATAATCCAGCAGTAAGAGGAATGATTAACAAAATTCCATTTATGCTTGAAGTAAAAGAATTAAACTAGGAGTGTAAGATGAAATTACATGAATTACAACCTAACCAACCACTAAAAAAGAAAAAGAGAAAAGGTAGAGGTCCAGGTTCAGGTAATGGTACACGCGCAGGACGTGGACAAGATGGACAAAACTCAAGATCTGGTGGAGGAACAAGACCAGGTTTTGAAGGTGGACAAATGCCACTATACAGACGTCTTCCAAAAAGAGGATTTAGGAACATCAACAAAAAACAATATGAAGTCATCAATGTTGAAAGCTTAAACATCTTTGAAGATGGTACTGACGTAACACCAGAATTATTATTCGAAAACAAAATATTAAACAAGAACAAAGCTAAAGACGGAGTTAAAATCCTTGGCGATGGTGAGCTAAATGTTAAACTAAACGTTAAGGCTCACAAGTTTACAGCAAGTGCAAAAGAAAAAATTGAGCAAGCAGGCGGATCATTCGAAGAAATAGAAGTTAAAAAATGGGTAAAACCATCTAAGAACGATAAAGTTAGTGAATAATCTGCGAGGTGAGCAATGCTAGAAACAATAAAAAAAGCATCTAAAGAGCCAGAAATTAAGAAAAAGTTTTGGTTTACAATCCTAATGCTTGTAATCTATAGACTTGGAAACAATATTCCAATACCATTTATAGATCCACAAGCCCTTCGTGATGCATATTCAAATGTAGAAGGAACATTAGTTGATTATCTTAACATGCTAACAGGTGGGGGCCTATCAACCCTATCAATCTTTGCCCTAGGTGTACAACCTTACATCACTTCATCTATAGTAATGCAGCTATTAACAGTTGTAATACCAAGACTAGAAGAATTGACACGTGAGGGAGAACAAGGCCGTAAGCAAATCCAAAAATACACCAGATATATGACTATTGTTTTGGCCATATTCCAAGCGATAGCAGTAACAAATGGTCTATATGGATCTGCCTTATCAAATGCAACAACATTTCAAAAGATTGTTATGAATGTTGTCCTAATCGGTGGCACAATGTTTGTAACATGGATGGGTGAAACAATTACCGAAAAAGGACTTGGAAATGGTACAAGTTTAATAATCTTTATGGGTATTATAGCTTCATTTCCAAAAACTATCGCTCGTTGGAAAGACCAAGTTCACTATGGACTAGTAGGATACTTACCAATAGTAATCATGGTTATTCTAGTAATCTTAATAGTAATGAGCGTAGTATTAATATCAGAAGGTGAAAGAAAGATTCCAGTCCAATACGCCAAAAGAGTTGTTGGACGTAAGATGTATGGTGGCCAATCTACTCACATCCCAGTAAAAGTAAACATGGGCGGAGTAATGCCAATAGTATTTGCATCAGCAGTACTAGCAATACCATCAACTGTTTCCTTATTCTTTGGAAATGGTGGTCAATCTGGAATAACAAATTTCTTCCAAAATACAACAGTTGGATTCATACTATACTTAGTAATCCAATCTGCACTAATATTAATATTTGCTTACTTCTACAATCAAATTCAATTTAACACTGTAGAATATGCAAAACAACTTCAACAAAACGGTGGTTTCGTACCTGGAATTAGACCTGGTAAACCAACCAGTGACTACTTAGGAAAAGTTGCAACAAGAATCACATTCATTGGTTCAATTGCACTAGCCCTACTAACAATAATTCCAGCTATAGCTTCAAAATTACTAGGACTATCAATATCATTTGGTGGATCATCAGTAATAATCGTAGTAGGTGTAATAATCGAAACTATCAAACAACTTGAAGCAATGATGACTATGAAGCAATATAAAGGGTTTTTAAATAGGTAAAAGATGAATATAATTTTGTTAGGGCCTCCAGGAGCTGGTAAAGGTACACTTTCAAGCAAAATCATTGAAAACAAACAAGCAGTTCAAATATCAACTGGAGACATATTTAGATATAATATTTCAAATGAAACTGAACTTGGTTTAAAAGCAAAAGCTTACATGGACAAGGGAGAATTGGTCCCAGATGAACTAACAATAGATTTATTGTGGGACAAGTTCGATACCCTTGGCGAAGATCACAAAGACTCAATAATACTATTTGATGGATTTCCAAGAACCATCAGTCAAGCAAAAGCGCTAGATGAAGGAATGGAAGAAAGAAATCAAAAGATAGATATGGTAATCTACTTTGATGTAGACGATGAAATCTTGATCCAAAGATTAACAGGCAGAAGAACATGCCCACAATGTGGAGCAACATACCATATCACAAACAATCCACCAAAGATAGAAGATGTTTGCGACAAATGTGGAACTAAGTTAATCCAAAGAGCAGATGATACAATTGAAACTGTTGAAAATAGAATCAAAGTATACAACAAACAAACCTCTGTACTCATTGAATATTACACAAATAAAGGTATATTAAAGAGTATTGATGGCACCAAAAAACCAGATCTTGTATACAAAGAATTCGAAGATAAGTTAGAGGAAATTAACTAACTTATGGTAAAAACAAAAGTTACATTAGAATCTTTAATTAGTTTCTAAGATATGTCTTATTAAGTTAAGGCAAAAGTAAAATTTTTTAAGACATGTTGAAGAATTAAAGGAGGTTCTATATATGTCAAAAAAAGATGCTATAGAAGTTACAGGAGTTGTCACAGAAGCTCTACCAAATGCAATATTTAAAGTAGAACTAGACAATGGACACGAAATACAAGCCCACATATCAGGCAAACTCCGCATGAACAGCATAAGAATACTAGAAGGAGATACAGTAACAGTAGAACTATCTCCATACGACTTAAGCCAAGGACGCATTACTTGGCGCCGTAAATAGTTAACAGATAGGAGCATAACATGAAAGTTAGAGCATCAGTTAAAAAAATGTGTGATAAATGCAAAATTATCAAAAGAAACGGAAAAGTTATGGTAATTTGCGAAAATCCAAAACACAAACAAAGACAAGGTTAGGAGGGTTTAATGCCTAGATTAGCTGGTATAGACTTACCAAGAGAAAAAAGAGCAGAAATTGGCCTTACCTATATCTATGGTATAGGACGTGCAACTGCAAACGAAATACTAAAAAACACAGGAATCAACCCTGATACTAAAATGAAAGATCTTACTGAAGAAGAATTAGGTAAAATCCGTGAACAACTAAACCACTACACAATCGAAGGTGACCTTCGTCGTGAAACATCAATGAACATAAGAGCACTTCGTGAAGTTGGTTCATACAGAGGATTAAGACACAAAGCAGGTCTTCCAGTAAGAGGACAAAATACAAAAAACAACGCTAGAACAAGAAAAAACAGAAAGGGTTAAGGAGAATAAATGGCAACTAAAGCAAAAACATCTCGTAAAAGAAGAGTTAAAAAACACGTTGAACGTGGCCAAGCTCACATTAACTCAACATTTAACAACACAATGGTAACACTAACAGATATGCAAGGTAATGCATTATCTTGGGCTTCAGCTGGACAATTAGGATTTAGAGGAAGTAGAAAATCTACACCATTTGCTGCACAAGAAGCTGCAGAAGTAGCTGCAAAAAAAGCAATGGATCAAGGATTAAAAACTGTTGAAGTGTACGTTAAAGGACCAGGTTCTGGACGTGAATCAGCAATCAGAAGCTTACAAGCAGCTGGCCTTGAAGTTACAATGATCAAAGACGTAACTCCAATCCCACACAATGGATGTAGACCACCAAAAAGAAGAAGAGTTTAATAAGGAGAAATAATGGCAGTATCAAAAGATCCAGTATATAAAAGAGCAAGAGCTTTAGGAATTTCTCCAGCATACTTAGGTTATACAGGCGAGTCAAAAAGACAATTACCACAAAGACGTGGTAAACTTTCTGATTACGGTATGCAACAAAGAGAAAAACAAAAAGCTAAATTTATCTATGGTGTATCTGAAAAACAATTTAGAGGATATTACGATAAAGCTACAAAAATCAAAGGACAAACAGGTGAACAACTTATAATCCTTTGCGAAAGAAGATTAGATAATATAGCATTTAGATCAGGACTTGCAAGAACAAGACGTGAAGCAAGACAAATCGTAACACACGGCCACTTACTAGTAAATGGCAAACAAGTAGACATCCCATCATACTTAGTAGAAGTAGGCGATGTAATAGAAGTTCGTGAAAAATCTAGAAGCAATACTTTATTTAAAACAATCAAAGAAGTAAACGCTACATTTGGTGTAGTTGATTGGATGACTTCAGACTTAGAAAACTTAAAAGTTACAATCAATAGATTCCCAGAAAGAGAAGATATTGATATTCCAGTTGAAGAACGTATGATCGTAGAGTTCTACTCTAAATAATAAATAAAAATAGTTGAGACTCAAGGAGATACCATGATCGAAAAATTAGATACAAAAATAGAAATTCTGGATATAAACGAAGAAGATAACTACGGCAAATTTGCTTTATATCCACTTGAACGAGGCTATGGTACAACCATTGGAAACAGTATGAGAAGGGTGTTATTATCATCCTTACCTGGTTCTAGCGTCTCTAAAATACTCATAGAAGGCGTACTTCATGAATTTTCAGTTATCGATGGAGTAGTAGAAGACGTTCCTGAAATAATATTAAATATCAAGGGTCTTGATGTAAAAAAACATTCTGATGAAGATGTAACATTATTTTTAGAAATCGAAGGACCAAAGATTGTAACAGCTAAAGATATCAGCAAAGATGCTTCAATTGAAATCGCAAACCCAGACCATTATATAGCTACAGTAAATGACAAAGCCAGACTATTCATTTCACTAGAAGTTACAAACGGTAAGGGATATAGAGTATCAGAATTTAACAAATCTGAATCAGATCCAATTGGAACAATAGCAATCGACTCTTCATTTACACCAGTAGAAAAAGTAAACTATTATGTAGAAAATACCAGAGTTGGAGAAATCACAGACTATGACAAACTTATAATCGAAGTTTGGACCAATGGAACAATAACTCCACAAGAAGCCCTTGCAGAAGGAGCAGGTATCCTAATAGATGACTTTAACTACTTTAAAGAATTACCAAACGCTTCTTTCGTAGAAGAAGACCAAAGTGAAGAAGTAGAAGAAGAAATCACCGAAGAAGAAGTAAGTGATAGCAACCTAGATAAAACTATAGAAGAATTAGACCTATCCTTACGTTCATTTAACTGCCTCAAAAGAGCAGGCTTTGATACAGTAGGTGACATAGTTGATAAAACTGAAGCAGAACTAAAAACTATCAAAAACTTTGGTAAAAAGTCTTTAGAAGAAGTAAAAAATAAGGTTCATGATCTGGGCCTTACACTAAAAGATGAATAGGAGGTAAGAATGGCAAACAAAAGAAAACTTGGCAGAAGAAGTGACCACAGAAACGCAATGCTAAGAAACCAAGTTACATCATTATTTGATAATGGTAGAATTGAAACAACAGTTACACGTGCAAAAGAAACACAAAAAGTAGCTGAAAAAATGATCACACTTGGTAAAACAAACACTCTTCACACCAGACGTCAAGCTGCAAGCTATATATATAAACCATCAACAGTACAAAAACTATTTGATGAAATCGCACCAGAATATGCCGAAAGAAATGGTGGATACACAAGAGTACTTAAACTAGGACCAAGAAGAGGTGACGGCTCTGAAATGGCTATTTTAGAGTTAGTTTAATAATCTATTGAAAATAAAATATTAAATCTCTGTTACATATAAGACCGCAAACTCGGCCTTATATGCCAAGAAATTGTGCGTCAAAATATGTCAAATCTAAAATGCCAATTTTAAAGTAGAGAGCTAGCATCTTTGTAAAACAAAGGTGCTTTTTTATTGTCCACTTAAGTGAGTTGAGCGAACGAAAGAGAGCGAAACAATAAACCACCTGCTATGCAGGTGGAGGCATTTAGCTTTAGCTTCAAGCACCAAGAAAGCCTCCTTAAAGTATAATTGTGATAATCACATGCACAATAAAATAAGGGGGCACTCATGGATAAAAATACTTTATCACATACAAGCTTAAGATGCAGATATCATATAGTATTTGTGCTAAAATATAGAAGACAAGTTATATATAGGCAACTAAGTAAAGATATAGGAAGCATACTTTGAGAACTATGTTCAAGAAAAGGAATAAAAATAATAGAAGCAGAGCTATGTCCTGATCATGTCCATATGCTTGTAGAAATACAACCAAAATATTCAATATCATAAATCATGGGATATTTAAAAGGAACAAGTTCATTGATAATATTCGGTAGACACGCCAACTTAAAATATAAATATGGAAACAGACACTTTTGGTGTAGAGGATACTATGTGGATACAGTGGGTAGAAATGAAAAGAAAATAAAAGAATAAATACAAAATCAATTAAAAGAAGACTATTACGCAGACCAAATAAGTATAAAGGAATACTATGACCCGTTTACGGGAGAGAAAGTCGAATAAAAACAAATAAAAAACTGCTTAAGTAGTAGTTGAGATAGTGGCGCATGTGATGGAATATTCGACAGCCCCAAAAGGGGCGTGCCGGTATTCGCGCCTTATAGGCGCTGTGCAAACTACCAGCTAATCTGGTAGTTTTGATTTTGCCGATTTTAGCGTAAAGTTATTATGAGGAGATAATATGAACTATGAATTTATAATTTTTGATATGGATGGACTTATATTTGACACTGAGAAGATGTATTATGATTTACAGCAATGCAAGTAAATAATTATTATAATCATTGTTTAATAATAAAAATTAATACTAACAAACTTTTAATGAAACTTATTCAAAATATAAAAATTTCAAAATCATTACAAAAACTTAACACAAACCTTACATATTTCCGTTGTAAACTTATATTATCGGCATACAGTAATAATGAATTAATATATTAAATTTTATAATAGGAGAACAATATGAAAAATAATAAAGTATTAGCTGTAGCATTATCAGCAGGTTTAGTTTTTAGTGGAGCATACCTAGCTAATAGCAATATAAATGTTGCCTATGCTTCAGAAAGTCAACCAACAATAGAAGAGCTTAAAGCTCAAATTACACAACTAAAAAATGAAAAAAATGAGATAGATAGAAAAAAAGCTCAATCTAAAAATGCTATTAATTGGAGAGAAGATAATAGAAAGGTATCCGAATTACCTGAGGAAAAATTAAAACAATATGAAATATGGGATCAGAAAGACAGAAAGGTAATAGAAGAATGTGATGCACAAATGCTTGAATTGGATAAAAAAATTGCAGCCATTCAAGAACAAATAAAAGCTTTAGAAAATTCACCAACACCAGGTGAAGAAAATCCAGGCAATGGTTCAACAGAAGCAGACAAAGCTAAGGAATTTGAAGACTATAAAAAGAAATATAGCGACAAAATAGATGGTCTATCCGACCTAACAGAAGCAGAAAAAGCAGCAGCAAAAGAAGAAATAGCAAATGCAACAAGTGAAGCTGAAGTAAACAAAGCATATAACAAAGCATACTCAGCAAACCAAGATGCAGAATACGACAGAGAAAAGAAAGAAAGAGAAGAAAACTTTGCAAAAGATAAAGAAAATGCAAAAAAAGAAATAGATGATTACGGAGACAAACTAACAGAAAAAGAAAAAGAATCATTCAAAGAGCAAATAGACAAGGCACCAACAAAAGGCGCTATAACTGGTATATTAGAAGAAGCTAAAAAAGCCTCAGAAAACCCTCAAGAACCAGAAAATCCTCAAGATCCAGAGACACCAACAATAGATGAGGATTACAAGGATATGTTCTTAGAAAACCTTCTAAGCCTATCAAAATTAACAGATGAGGAAAAGGAAGCATTCAAAGAGAGAATAGAAAAAGCAAAAACCAATGGTGAAATCTATGATATCTATAACCAAGCTATTGATTTAAATAACTCACGAGACAAGAAGCCTGAAGACTCGTCTGTAAATAAAGATTACAAAGAAATGTTCCTAAATAATCTTTTGACCTTGTCTAAACTAAGCAATGCAGAAAAAGAATCATTCAAAGAAAGAATGGATAAGGCAAAGACTAATGCTGAGATTTACGATATATACAATGAGGCGGTAGCTTTAAATACTTCTCGCAAGCAAAAACCAACAAAAGAAAATGAAAGTGAAAATCCAATCAATCCAGCAAAACCTCCTCACAGCAAGTACGAGTCAGAAGATTCATCAAGTGATTTAATATACGTAGCAAAAGGTTATAAGTACGTTAGTGAAGGTTTCTATCACAGATTAGATTTAGAAGATTCTTACTACAAACTAAAACTTGCCCTAAATGAGAATGAAATCTATGCTCAGGCTATAAGAATTTTACTAAAATATACACCGAACACAGTAAAAGATGTAAGAGGCCAACTTGAAAGTTTGCTCAAAGAATCTGTAGATTTACAGGAACAAGCAAAACTTGTTCTAAAGGAATATGAAAGTATACTAGGATACTAATTCTATAGGATCCAACAAAATAGTAAATAATATATTTAGGGGAAAACTCACAGTATTATACAGTATTGTGAGTTTTTCTCTTTTAAAAAATATGTAGAGATATTGTGAAAATTTACATTGGGTAAATAATAGACATAAAGGAGGGTTGATATGAAATATGATTTGATAATATTTGATATGGATGGGTTGATGTTTGATACTGAGATTTTTTATTACAAATCTTGGAAAGCATTTGAAGATAAATATAATTTTAACTTTGACATAGAAACGCGCAATAGAATTGCCGGAATGAATGAAGACAATGTTAGAGATGAGTTTGCCAAAATTTTAGGGGACTATGATAAAGCTAAGAATTTGCGTGATGAAATTAATGCTTATAGGAAAGAAGGATTAAAAAACTACAATGATTCTCTAAAAAAAGAGGGACTTGTTGAGCTATTGGATTTTCTAAAGGAAAATGGCATAAGAGCATGTATAGCTTCATCTTCTGACAAAGAAAAAATCCTATACTTAATAGAAAAAGAAAATATAGAAGACTACTTTGACTTTGTAGTATCTGGGGGAGATTTTGAAAATAGCAAACCTAATCCAGAAATATTTGAAAAAGCCGCAGAAATAGCTAATGTTGATAAAAGTCGTGCCCTAATACTTGAGGATTCCCACAATGGATACTTGGCAGCAAAGAGAAGTGGAATAGACTATCTCATAATCCACGATACATCATTTCATAAAACTTTTACAGCCGACAGAGAATTAGATTCTTTATTAGATGTGATTGAATATATAAAATAATTATTTAATATTATAATAAACATCTTGAAATATTTATTTAATACGCTATAATTTACTTAAGAAAAGCTTTTCTTTACAGGAGTAATATGGATTATTTAATAAAAATCAAAGAAAGATGGGATGATTTTACTCCATCTGATAAAAAAATAGGTGAATATATAATAGATAATCCCGAGCAAATAGTAAATTATAATACCTTACAACTTGCAGAGATTATCAAAACTAGTCAATCAGCTATAATAAGATTTATCAAAAAGATAGGCTACAAGGGATATATAGATTTTAAAATCGATGTTGCAAAATCGCTTGAAGAAAAAAATGAATTCCTATTGGATGAGGTCATATCAAAAAATGAAAGCATAGAAAATATTATCTCAAAAAGTAAGAATAATGTTTTAGCTACTGTGGAAAAAACATATGCTCTCATTAATACTGAAGCTATAAATAGGGCTATAGCAGATATTAACAAGGCTAGTAATATCTATCTTGCTGGAGTAGGAAGTTCTGGACTAATATGTGAGGATTTTTCCTACAAATTACAAAGATCTGGTAAAAAGGTCTTCTACCAAGTAGATGCCCATACCAATCTTGCCCTAGTTAGCAATATAGATAAGGACGATTTGTTGATAGCCATTAGTTATTCTGGACTAACTAAGGAAATTTTGATTGCATCAGAATATGCCAAAAAGGTAGGGGCAAAAGTTATAAGCATTAGCAAGACTCAAAATAGTGCTTTGGCTAACAATTCCAATGAACTTTTGCTTATTCCAGAAATAGAAAGAGAAATGAGATATGGTGCTATTTCTTCGCGACTATCATCACAGATAATAACAGATATTCTTTATTATGGCTATGTTGCTGCAAACACAGAAAAAGTTAATGAAAATATGAGAACATCAAAACTACTGACGAACAAACTAAAGGATAATTAAATGTTAGGATTTTCTTTATACTTTGAAAAAGAAAGTGATTTTGAAAAACAAATAGAGAAATTTAAGGGCTTTGATTTGTTATTTACATCCTTGCACTATCCAGCAAGTGATCAAACTTATGAGAGGTTTTTGAATTTAAAATCTAGAGCTAAAAATCTTGACATTTGTGTAGATATCAACAATCAAACCCTAAAGGATCATCCAGATTTACTAGATATGGATTTGATTATTAGACTGGATTTTGGATTTAATCCAAGAGAGATTGCCAGTCTTTCAAAGAAGAGTCAAATAGCCATAAACGCCTCTACTGTTAATTACAAGTTTTTGGAAGACTTGGCAAGATCAGGTGCAAATATGGCAAATATGATAGCAATTCATAATTACTATCCGCTAGTTTTTTCTGGTCTACCCCAAGAATATTTCCTAAGTCAAAATGAACTTATAAATTCTTTTGGAATAAGAGTTGCAAGCTTTATCCAAGGAAACACAAAACTTCGTGGGCCAGTTTTTGAAGGCTTACCTACACTAGAAGACGATAGGTATATAAACCCCTATCTAGCTTTAGTAAAACATAAAAGAAAATATAAAATAGATGAAATTATATTGGCTGAAGATGTAGATCATTATAGCAAAAATTGCATAGTTAAATTTATAAATGATGGAATTATATGCCTACCTATTATTTGGGAAAATGATTATGAGTATTTATCAAAAATAAAAGTTAGGAATGATATAAGTGACTATATAATTAGAAATGAAAGAGAGAAAAAGGATGTCAGTCCAGACCAGCCAAGGCAAATCAAGAGGGGAGACCTTGTTATTTTGAACAATTTGTCAGGACGATATGCAGGAGAGATTGAAATTGTAAGAAAAGACCTAGGCATATGTGAAGATAGAAATCTTATTGGCAGGGTTGATGAGTCTTATATAGGTATTTTAGATTTGATAAAAGGAGGTGATATTATTGAATTCGACAGAAGATAGGAATCCTATAAGTTATGATTTGGATTTAAAATCAACTAGAGAAATTTTGGAAATTATCAATACAGAAGATCAGAAAATAGCCGATAGAGTAAAAGATGCCATGGATCAAATTGAAGCTTTGGTAGATGAACTTATCAATATATTTTCCGAAGGTGGTAGATTATTTTACTTAGGTGCTGGCACAAGTGGTAGGTTAGGAGTTTTGGATGCATCTGAAACAGTTCCAACATTTTCAGTAGATCCCAATATGGTAACAGGTCTTATAGCAGGGGGCGATGACGCTCTGAGAAACCCTATAGAAAATGCAGAAGATTCCAAAGAAGCTGCAAAAGTAGATTTACAAAAAGCAGATTTAACTAATAAGGATTTTGTAATTGGTATTGCTGCTAGTGGGAGAACGCCGTATTCTATTGGAGCTATAGAATATGCCAAAGAAATCGGAGCAAAGACCGGTTCTATTGCTTGCAACAAGGATGCTAAGATTTCTGAATATTCTGACTATCCAATAGAAGTAGAAACCGGTGCAGAAGTATTGAGCGGATCAACTCGTATGAAAGCTGGTACAGCAACAAAGATGGTTCTAAATATGATTACGACTACTGCCATGATTAAAATTGGAAAAGTTTATGACAATCTTATGGTCGATCTAAAACCAACTAACGAGAAGCTGGTAGATAGGGCAACAAAAATTATAAGCGAAATTAGTGGATATGATTATGAATCATCAAAAAAGATACTAAGCCAAGCCAACAATAATGTAAAAGCTGCAATAATAATGGCTACAAAGAATGTAGACTATGAAGAGTCTATAAAAATTCTTGAAAATAATAAAGGATTTATAAGAGAGGATTTGTAATGGATAATAATACATTAGCAAAATTATTAGTCGATGACTTTGGAGGTAGCGCTAACCTCATAGAAGTTATTAATTGTATGACAAGAGTTAGAGTAAAAGTCAAAGATTCTAGCAAGGTAAACTACGGAGCCATCAAATCTCGTGAGGGCGTAATGGGCCTAGTTGAAGGAGACCAAATACAAGTAGTATTAGGACCAGGCAAAAGCGAAAAAGTTGCCAAGGCTATGGCAGAAATTTCAAATGCAAAGTTATCAGAAGAATTAGCAGCAGGCACTGACCTTGAAAAAAGAACTAGAGAAAACAAAGAAGCCTATAAGGCAAAACAAAAACAAAGTGGCTTTAAGAAGTTCACAGCTACCATTGCTTCAATATTTGTTCCACTAATCCCAGCCTTTGTTGGCGCTGGCCTTATCGGTGGTATAGCATCAGTTTTGTCAAATATGGCAACAGCTGGAACTCTAACAGGTGATGGTGTAAATAACCTTATTCAGATTTTAAATGTCATGAAAAATGGTCTTTACGCTTACCTAAATATTTTTATAGGAATAAATACAGCAAAAGTCTTTGGAGCAAATGAGGGACTTGGTGGAGTTGTTGGAGGTATGGTTTACCTTACAGGCATGAATCCAGATATGCCTATAAGCAATATTTTCTTGGGAACTCCTCTTGCAGCAGGACAGGGTGGAGTAATAGGTGTACTAATTTCAGTTTTCCTATTATCAAAGATTGAAAATGCCCTCCACAAAATAATACCGGATTCTCTAGACATTATTTTAGTTCCTATGCTATCATTACTTGCAGTAGGACTTCTAACGATGTTTATAATAATGCCATTTGCTGGACTTATATCAAATGGACTAATAGGTTTTATTAACGGAGTGATAAATATCGGTGGTGCAGTATCAGGATTTATCTTAGGTGCTTTGTTCCTACCTATGGTAATGCTTGGCCTTCACCAAATCCTAACACCAATACATGTAGCGATGATTGAACAACAAGGTGCAACATACCTATTGCCAATTCTTGCAATGGCTGGTGCTGGACAAGTAGGAGCTGCACTTGCAATACTTGTGAAATGTAGAAACAATAAACAAATTACAACCATAGCCAAAGGTGGACTTCCTGTAGGTTTCCTAGGAATCGGTGAACCACTTATATATGCCCTAACACTACCAATGGGCAAGGCTTTCATCACAGCATGTCTTGGTGGTGGTATAGGTGGAGCTGTCATAGGAGCTATAGGATCAATTGGTTCAACAGCTATTGGACCATCAGGCCTTGCACTAATCCCACTTATTTACCAAAATAGATGGCTGGGTTATCTAGCTGGTCTTATCGCAGGCTATATAGGTGGATTCGTATTGACATATTTCTTTGGAGTTGATCAGAAATATGTAGATGGAGCAAGCCTTGATAATACTAGTAAATTTGAATTTAAATAGATAATATAATGGCAAGTCCTAGGAAATAGGCTTAGTGATAAGCTTTGTTTCTTAGGGCTTCTTTTTATTTTCCTATAGTTTTTAGCTATTGGCTCAAATGCTTGAAATTACAAGCTTTATCCCTTGTGAAATTATTTGCCAAAGGACATATAAAATGATATAGTTAAATATAAGAAATTATACTTTTATAAAAATGAGGGTAAGGGTATGAAAAAGACACTGATTGATAAAGTTAATAATGAGAATTTCGCAGTGTTAAATTCCATGGATGATTGGGTGAGAGTTGTCGATTCAAATGCAAAGACAGTTTTCGTCAATAATTCGCTAGACCTTGCTAGGCAAAAATCTGAAAGCTTAAGAATTTATCTTGATGAAAATATACCCTTAAACCTAGCTAGCGAGAATGATTCCATAAGAAATACTACTGTGATTGAAGAAAAGCTGATAAATGACAGATACTATAGTATCAAGGCTTCTCCTATTGTCATTGATGGGGATTATTCTGGTATTGTGGAAGTTTTTAGGGATATTACCCGCGAAACTAATATGAAAATCGACCTTTTTGATACCAATAGAAATATGCTCGATGATGTCAGATTTGTAAGGAAAGTCCAATCTTCGATTTTGCCAAAAAATAAAGTTTATGGCAAACTTGATCTCAAGGCTTATTACAATCCAAGCTCCAATGTTTCGGGTGATATGTTTGATGTGATAAAGCTTGATGATAACAAGTACGCTTTTTACATTGCCGATGTTATGGGCCATGGAGTTAAGGCGTCTATTCTTACAATGTTTGTTAAGGTGTCTATAAGTTCGATATTTGATAAGTATCCTGACTACACTCCTAGCCAAGCCTTGCTAAAACTAAGAAGCCGTTTTTACGACCTTGATATAGATTCATCTCAATATTTTACAGCATGGTTAGGAATATTTGATTTGACCAACAATACCCTTTGTTTTTCAAATGCTGGTCACAATTGTCCGCCTATGATTTTTAAATCCGATACAAAGGCTTGCGAATATTTGCACGCCAGCGGCAGGATGATTTCAAATATTATAGAACCAGATGTCTATAATGAGGTTACTACTGAGCTTAAAGAAGGAGACCTGATTCTCTTTTTCACTGATGGCGTTATCGAAGCTACTAATGAGGATAATAAAGAGTTTGGTCTGGCAAGACTAAAAGAAGCTTTTTGCCAGCATAGGCAAATTGATAAGATATACGATGAAATAGAAGACTTTAGCCGGGGAGAACAAAAGGACGATATAACCTTGGCTATGATTACTTATAGGGAGAAATAATGGAATTAAATAAATTAATAGATCATACAAATTTGAAGGCTGAAGCAACAAGCGAAGATATCAAAAAGCTAGTTGATGAGGCTGTTGAACATGAGTTTTTTAGTGTATGTGTAAATTCATCTTTTGTTAAATTTATCAATGATTATAACAAAGATGTAAAAATTGCAACTGTTGTAGGCTTTCCTCTAGGAGCTATGTCAACACGCGCGAAAGCCTATGAAACAAAGTGTGCCATCGAAGATGGGGCAAGTGAAATAGATATGGTTATAGAAGTTGGCCGCCTAAAAGAAAAAGACTATGACTATGTTTTAAATGATATTAAAGCAGTTAAAGAAGCTTGCGGAGACAAAATCCTAAAAGTTATAATCGAAACTTGCCTATTAACTGAAGAAGAAATTGTAAAAGCCTGCGAACTTGCTGTAGAAGCTGGGGCAGACTTTGTAAAAACATCAACAGGATTTTCAACAGGAGGAGCAAAAGCTTCCGATATCGCCCTTATGAGAAAGACAGTTGGTCCAGATATTGGTGTAAAGGCATCTGGTGGCATCCACACTAAAGAAGAAGCACTAGAAATGGTAGAAGCTGGCGCAAGTAGAATTGGTGCAAGCAAGTCCATAGAAATTTGTAAATAGGATAATTCATGGCAAATGAAGTAATGATGCAGTCTTTCGAGTGGGACACTTGGGCTGACGGCAGTTTTTATAAAAATCTAACAAAGAATGCAAAAAAATTAAAGGAAAATGGAATCGACGCCCTATGGCTTCCACCTATGACTAAGGGTGGGTCAGACATGGACGTGGGCTATGGAGCCTATGACCTATGGGACTTGGGAGAATTTGACCAAAAAGGAACTGTTAGAACCAAATATGGTACCAAAGAAGAACTCCACCAAGCTATAGATGCCCTCCATGATGCAGGAATCAAATGCTATGCAGACGTAGTATTAAACCACAAGGGCAACGGCGATGAGAAAGAAAAATTCCAAGCAATAATGGTAGACCAAAACAACAGGACTTTGGATGTAGCCGATGCGACTGACATAGAAGCTTGGACCCATTTCACCTTCCCTGGTAGAAATGGCAAATACTCTGACATGCAGTGGCACTGGTACCATTTTACAGGAGTTGACTACGATAACTTGTCTGGCACATCTGCAATTTATCGTATAGTTGGCGATGGCAAATATTGGGATACTGATGTTTCCAACGAAAAGGGCAACTTCGACTACCTTATGAACAACGACATCGACCACAACCACCCAGAAGTTCGTGAAGAATTATTTAAGTGGGCAGATTGGTTTATAGAAGAAACAAAAGTAGATGGCTTCAGATACGATGCATTAAAACACATATCAGAAGAATTTATCCACAGCCTATCAAGTCACATCATAGATGAAAAAGGCATGGATAAGTTCTACTTGTTTGGTGAATTCTGGCAATATTCCAAAGAAGCCATAGAACATTATCTAGGTGCAACCAATCATCAAATAGACTTATTTGACGTGCCACTTCACTTCCATATGGAAGAAGCCAGCAAGTCAATGGGCAATTACGATATGAGAAAGATCTTTGACAATACCATTGTTAGAGACTTCCCAGCAGAAGCTGTAACCTTTGTAGACAACCACGACAGCCAACCAGGTCAAGGCTTGGAATCTTGGATCGAGCCATGGTTTAAGGAAATAGCCTATGCCCTTATCTTATTTAGGAAAGATGGATACCCTTGCATATTTGCAGGAGATTACTACGGCCTATGTGGACCAGTAAAAACCGACCCACTAGATCAAATGATCAATAATATGATAAGTGTCAGAAAGAAATACAATTACGGCGATCAAGACGACTACTTTGACGACCCAGCAGTAATAGGATGGGTAAGACGTGGTGATAATGACCACAAGCCACTTGCAGTTCTAATATCTATCAAAGATATGGCAGAAAAACAAATGCACGTGGGAGAAGGCGAAGCAGGAGCAACCTATGTTGACCTATCTGGCAAAAACGAAGATGTGACAATAGATGAAGCTGGCAACGGAGTCTTCACAGTAGGACCAGGCCAGGTGACATATTGGGCAAACAAAGAAAGCTTATGAAATATTACGCAGTAAAAAAAGGCAGAAATCCTGGGATTTATACATCCTGGGATTCTTGCTTAAAAGAAGTAAAAGGATACAGTGGAGCAATCTATAAGTCCTTCAAAACTAAGGAAGAAGCCGAAATCTATATGGCAGGTGAAAAAAAAGAGTTAGAAATAGGAGCGAATTCAGTCATAGCCTATGTAGACGGCTCCTACAACCAAAAGCTAAAAGTATACGGATCAGGTGTAGTCTATATAACAGATGATAAAGAGCTTGAACTAATGAAATCCTACGACGATTCATACCATATCCATAGAAATGTGGCAGGTGAAGTAAAAGCAAGCGAGCTAGCCATAGAAAAAGCCATAGAAGATAAAAAAGATCAAATCATAATCTACCACGATTACCAAGGCATAGCATCCTGGGCAAATGGAGATTGGAAAACAAACAATGACTTAACCAAAGCATATAAAAGCTTTATAGATCAAGCAAGAAAGAAAATAAAAATAGACTTTGTAAAAGTAAAGGGTCATTCCAATGACAAATACAACGACAAAGCAGACCAGCTAGCCAAAGAAGCAGCAGGTATAGGATAAAAGGCAGGAGAAATCCCGCCTTTTAAAATCCTGATTTTTTGCAAAAAAATTTATTTTTATAATTATTAGTTTTATGCGGCATGTAGAATATTGTATATTTTGATTATATGTCTTATAGTTTTTTATTGTTTAAGGCTATACCGTTGCATTAAGGGGGAAAACCCAGGGGAGTTACTTGAAATATATTTTTAAAAATATGAAAATGCTTTTATTATTTTACTTAATGAGTGTCTTTTATTCTTTTGGTAATTTTAGGTAATACCGTTGCACTAAGGGGGTAGGGTCGAGGGGTAACGGAGACCCCTACGTCCCTTCCCCCTTACACCCCCAAACCCTTTTTACCCCCTCCGCCACTGCGTGGGGCAATGATTAGTAGAAGTTCGCTTCGCGAATTCTTTTGTTTGGACTGTTAATACAATATATACTGCACCACTAATCCTACAAATACTGCATCCACAGTGCTTAGAGGTGGGGAAATTGTGTTGTTTTCAAATTGCAGAATTTCGTTAAGAAATCGCACTGTTTGAGCGTAGCGAGTTTGCGATTTTAGAAATTCAAGATTTAGAAAACACCAATTTTTTTAGTTTATAATATGATTTCACCCTATAAAATCGCCAGAATTTGCATAGCAAATTCTTACAAGTTTTAGCACCACGCAGTGGCCGTTTCGAGGGGTAGCGGAAAAGAGGGTTTAAGGGGGAAAACCGGTTGGGGAGAATCGGAACTCCCCTGGGTTTTCCCCCTTAGGACGAAGCTATACCCTAAAATAACGGATTAATCTAAAGACATTAAAAAATATATAATTATCAAATCTTTACCAGTATTTTTCTAAAAAATACCAAACAACAAATGCGCTGCAACCCCGGCAACCAAGCCTCCAATAGTATGCGATAAAATAGCTTTACCAGTAAGCTCTTTTGCTCCTATGGCGTCCATCATTGCTACATGGGTTGATAGGTAGCCTGAGTAGCACATGCATATGGATGTGAATACTGCTAGGTCATTTGCTGTGGCTAGGTTATTTGCTACTAGACCCTTTACTACTCCAAGTGCTGCTCCAGCTGATCCTAGGGCTGTTATTGGGACTGCTATTGATTCGCTGAAGGTGAAGCCGAATAGTGGGTTTAGGATGAAGGACAATTTGTTGCCTATCCAAGGTAGGACTGGGACGCCTTCGTTGATTGCTCCTGTGTAGATGCCATCTGCTGGTGCTGTGTTTGTCAAAAGCATTATCATGGTGCAGATGCTTATTACTCCTGGGATTATTGAAAGACCCATATCTAGGCCTGATTTGCCACCTTCAAGGAGGGCTTGTATAAATCTGAGTCCAACAGATCCGTCTCTAATTATTCTAGAATTAGCAGGTATGTCATTAAGAGATTCGACTGTTACCATTTCGCTTGTGCCATAGTATTTTTTGCAAAAACTTTGCATTATCCTTACACTTACTATAGATCCGATAAGAGCACCTAGGTTTCCTATCATTGCTGCCTTGCCAGCTCCAGGGATTTTTAGAGATCCTATGCTACCTGTAACGATTAGTCCCATACCAAAGGCTGTACCAAGGTTTGTGAGCGATGGTAGCTGATATTTTTTGAAAAGCATCTTAAAATTATCTTCACCAGCCAGGGTTAAGATTGATGGGTTGTCTGAAAGATAGCAATTTAATATGCCAAGAGAAGCTGCTCCTGGCAGATTGTAGATTGGTTTCATTATTTTTGCAAGCATAATATTTATAAGCGATATAAAACCAAATTCAGCAAAAAGTGCTGATAAGGCTCCTGTTAGTACACATATGGCTGTCAGGTAAAAACAAGTATTTATCAACAAGTCAAAGGCTTGGTTCATAATAGTTGACAGCATATTGTATAGACCCATGGTTTTTCCAAGGGGGATAAAAAATCCAAAAAATAGGATTACAAATATAAAGTTTTCTTTGCTAATATTTTTAGTGTATTTTCCTTGATTTTCCATATAATACCTCTTACTAAATTATAATTGATTATAAAATTTATGTCTATTTGCTTGTAATAGATATTGTAATAAGTAAAATATAATAAGTAATGGAAATGAAGTTCTTCCATAATTTATTTTAAAACCGCTAAAAGCTGATGACTTCTACACTTGTAGGGCTCACCAGCTTTTTTTTTTGAGGAGATTTATGTTAGTAGATATAGGAATTATTTTTATTTTAGGAATTTTATTGGCAAAATTTGCAGAAAAAATTGGCTTGGCACCAATAATTGGCATGCTCATTGCAGGTATTTTAATAAGTCCAAATCAATTGGGCTTGGTCAGTGATAATATTGTAAACATTAGTAGCGATTTGAGGCAGATTGCCCTAGTGACTATACTTAGCCGTGCAGGACTTTCTCTAAATTTTGACAAGCTTAAAAAAGTAGGCAGACCTGCAATTTTATTAAGTTTTGTGCCTGCTTCTATAGAGATGCTAGGAATTATTATCTTTGGAAAGATGATATTTAAAATTGACACTATTGATGCTGGCATCCTTGCTGCTGTCCTTGCTGCTGTAAGTCCTGCCATAGTGGTGCCACGTATGATTAGACTTATGAACGAGGGATACGGTAAGGATAAGCATATACCAGAGATGATCTTAGCTGGGGCAAGTGTTGATGATGTCTTTGTAATTGTATTTTTCTCTTCGTTTTTGGCATTAAAAACAGGTGGAGATTTATCTTTTATGAATTTCTTAAATATTCCAATTTCCATAATTACTGGCATAATTTTAGGGCTTTTTATTGGGAAAATACTAGGAAAAATACTTGTTAGATTTGAAATAGATCCGATTTATAAGGCCATGATTTTTATAAGCCTTGGCTTCTTGACCTTGAGATTTCAAGAGCTTGTTGGAGATTATATAGCAATATCAGCTTTGATTTCTATTATGACGGCCGGCATGGCTATAAATATGGAAGATGAGAGATTGACTAGTGACCTTTTAGGATCCTTTGGAAGATTGTGGAAGGTTTTTGAAGTGTTTTTATTTGTCTTGGTTGGCATATCTGTAGACATGGCCTATGTAAAAGAAGCAGGATTTCTGGCAGTTTTACTAATACTAATCGGCCTAATCTTTAGGATGGTCGGAGTTAATATATCACTTATTGGTACAAATTTAAACAAGGACGAGAGATTATTTACGTCCTTTGCCTATCTGCCAAAGGCAACTGTACAAGCCGCCATAGGTCCTGTGGCTCTATCCATGGGACTTGCTTCAGGCAATCTTATCTTATCAGTATCTGTCATAGCAATATTAGTAACAGCCCCACTAGGAGCTATCCTAACTGATAGGACCTATGATAAGCTACTAAAAAAGAGTTAACTACAAATAAACTGAACCCCTCCATCCTCAATCAGGATTTTGGGGTTCGGGTAAATTTTTATTTGTAAGATTCTTCTACTCTTATGATTTCATCTGCAAGTTTTAGATAGTACTTTTGGGCGACTTCTAGTTCAAATAGGCTAGAATCGTCAAAGTATGCTTGCATTTCATCTATTAATTCTTTTAATCTAGGGTCCTCGCCGTGAGCTTCCTTTAAATCTTTGGCTCTGGCTACTAGGCCATTTATCCTATGAATAAGGCCCATAGTCCTTGCTTCTTTGTCATTTTCTGTAAGGAGTTCTCTTAGGGTCCATTTGACATTATTTTCAGTTTCTCCTGCCTTATGTTGGATGGCTAAGTCGTTTTCACGCATCAAATCCAAGAAATCAAACAAATGATCTCTGTCAAAGCCAACAAAAAGTATAAAAGGGAAATCGAGATTTGGGTCATCTTCTAGTTTTTCGTCACTTTTTTCAAAACCATCAAAGTCCAATAGATAACCAATACGTTGGTCTATGCTATCTTTTTCCACTCTAATAATGCCGACATTTTGGTCAGCCGCTAATTTTTCGAATTTTTCTATATCGTAATCTTCTTTGATATTGTATAATAAAACTTTTGCCATATTACCTCTCTTTGCTAAAATAACTATACTTTATAAGCAAATGATAAACAAATTTTCAAACTGGGTATAAATATCTATAAATACCACACAAACGGAGGGACTATGGCTATTAAGACAAGCGCTGGTTACCAAAGACCAGATTATTTAAGAAAAATAGAAAGTATATTAAGACAAGCAAAGGATGTACTAAGTCAACTTGAAAGATCAGAAAGAAAAATAGAAGGCAAATATGATTTTAATTCACATAGCTTGCTAAGAGGCAACTTTTTTGGAAACTTCCTAAGAGGCAACAAAGTATCTGCAGTAAATAGCAATATCGATCGTGCCCAACAAGCTCTATTAGACCTTCATGCCAACTTGTTGCTATTTGATGAAGACTTAGCAAAGAAAATTTATTTGCCAAGCAAGATGAGCGAATTTTCATCAGCAAATGGCAAGGCAAGCGACATTGCCATCAGAACAAATATGAGACTTAAACAATTTGACATCACAAAGGCAAAAAGATCCTTGCAAACTGTTATAAGAAGACTAGAAAGCGAAGAGAAAAAAGTTTACTACGATATTGCAAAAGAAAAAGAGCTTGATGAATATACCAAAAATGATTATAAGGGCGCTTTGATAGATCCTAAGAAAGATAAGAAAAAGAATAAAAAAAATAAATAAAAATTAGACCTCCATTTCATTTTTTCTGTTTTATGGAGGTCTAAATTTTATCTAAAGATTTTAACACACATCTTTGTTTCTAAAAAGTAAATAAGTTCCTGCAATAGATATTATAAGAAATATTATAGCGATTATTATACTATTTAAGTACATTATCCTACTGCTATTTATAGAAAGTAAGACAATACGACCAGTTACTATATAATTCATTATTGAAAAACTATCTGAATTACTAATTGATGAGTGAATTATGGTATCAACAATTTCAAGGATACCTGAAGCATCAAGAATTCCTATTAAAAGACTAGCTGCAGAATTTTTAATCAGATACACTAAAAGCATTATTAGACTGCTATAAGATAAATATAGTAAGTATTCTACTAGTACATATTTTAAAAAATAGTTTAGATTAGTAAATACTATATATCCTTCTAGCAAATAAAATGTTAACATCATAAATAAAAAGTTGCTGATAAATAAAAGTAGAGTAAATAAAGCTATAACTACAATTTTTCCAAGTATAAGATCTATCTTTTTAGGGAAAGCCGCTATTATATTTTTAAGAAATTTAGATCTTATTTCTTCGCCTATAAATAGGACTACAAATATTGTTTGAAACATTAATAAAATTTTACTTTGAATATTTCTCATAAATAATTCAGTGATAGGTATACTTTTAAGCTCAACCCAGTTAGGTATAACGCTACCTGCGTATATACCCCAGTTGACTTGTTCGTAGGTGGTCTTTAAATTATTAAAAGCATCTTGATTATAAAGGTAGTAGTGATAATCTGAACTTGTCATAAATACTGATCCTACCATCATTAATATGCTTAAAATAATTATTATATAAGGGTATTTGTTTTTCTTTATCCTATATATCTCTAAGTTAATTGCTCTTTTCATTTTGGATCACCTCCATGTAATATTCTTCAAAACTCATTTCTGTTAGATAGATTGAATAGACATCAATATTATTATTCACTAGTAAAGAATTTATTAGATGAGTTTTATTAAAGTGATTTGTCATAATTAACTTTTTATTACTAATAATTTCATTTTGATAGGTATTTTCTCTTAATATATAAGAAGCTTTTTTTACATCATTGCAAGTTATCTCTATTCTTGATTTACATCTATCGTGCAAATCTTTTGAACTAAATTCTGCAATTAATTTTCCGTGAGAGATTATCCCAAAATCAGTTGCAAGTCTAGCAAGTTCATCTAAAATATGGCTAGAAATGATAATAGTAGTTCCATATTTTTTATTTATATATTGGAGTGTTTTTCTTATATCAATAATACCCTGAGGATCGAGCCCGTTGATTGGTTCATCTAAGATTAATAATTTTGGTGAATTGACCATAGCCATAGCTATTGCAAGTCTTTGCTTCATACCTAAAGAAAAACTTTTAACATTTTTATTATTCTGATTATATAAACCTACAGTTTGTAAAATGGATGAAATTTTATTTTCATCTTTAATTCCATAAGCTAAGGACTTTAACTTTAAATTTTCATAAGCATTTAAATTATCATATAAACAAGGAGCTTCAATTAAATTGCCTACTTGCATAAACTCCAATGAATGACGAGTGACATCCTTTCCTAATAATTTGATTTCTCCCTTTGTTTTATTAGATAAGCCTGATAGCATCTTCATAAGAGAGGATTTACCAGCTCCATTTTCGCCTACTAAACCATAGATAGATTTTTCCTTTATTTTTAGACTTATATTGTCCACTGCAATAAATTTACCATATCTTTTCTCTAGTTCATAAGTTTCTAAGACTATATCATTCATTAATATACCACCTTACTTTTTTTAATGTTATTATATTATTTTATAAATATAGTATAACATAATTTTATATAATGTAAAATTAAAATGAAATAATTTAATAAAAGCCAAATAATAAATGGACATAAAAATAACGCTGATTGTTTTAATCAGCGTTTAAATAAATTTTTCTAAATTGTTAGTTAAAAGTTTTTCTATAGCATAACCGACACCGGATTTTAGATTACTTTTGGTAATAAAATCTGCGTGGGGTTTTAATTCTTCGACGGAATTTTCCATGGCCACGGCAAAACCTGCTTGTTCTAGCATAGGTATATCATTTCTTTCGTTTCCTATACTCATTATCTCATCTTGGCTAATCCCTAGCTTGCTAGCCATAACTCCTATAGCATAACCCTTGTTGGTTTTCTTGTTCATTACTTCTATCAAAAATGGTGCGGTTCTAACTGCATAGTAATTTTCTTGAAGTTCTTTGGGCATATTATTGTAAAGTTTATCAATAGCAGACTTTCTACCCAAAATTAAAATTCTACCCAATTTTTTATCTTTTGGAAAGTCGCTGTAATTGATACGAGTTATGGGTAATTTGGAGATTTTTGCGTCTATCCTTGTGTAAATGCTAGGGTTTTTGTGGCGAGAATAAAATCCCTCATGATCCATAGCAGAAACTTCTACATTAAAATTCTTAACCAAATCATCTACTATTTCAAAATCAGATGGGGATTGGTAGGTCCCAGAAATTGGCTTTTCTGTAAGATTATCAAATATATAAGATCCGTTTTGGCAAACAGAAAAATGATCTTTCCTATCTAGACCCAACTTTTTGACTAGCCCCCTTACCCCAGAATAAGGTCTACCAGAAGCTAAGGCTATGTGCACACCCATGTCACGAGCCTTGTCAATGGCTATTATATTTTCTTTCGTAAGTCTTTTTAGTGGAGTAACTAGGGTGCCATCCACATCAATGGTTATTAGTTTAATCATACTATGACTATACCTTCATAATTATCAGAAACATAGTATAAGATAAAAATGTTTAGGCGAACCTAAAAATATATTTGCAATCATCTAAAAAGATATTATAATATTATTAAATAAATTTTTAATTTAAAGGAGTCATATATGAAAAAAAGAATTTTAACTATATTTTTAATGTTATCATGTTTAGTTGCTTGTGGTAATAATCAATCAAAATCGAATAGTGAAAGAGTAGATTCTAGTACAAATGAGCAAGCTGATAAGAAAACAGTTACTGTTACTACAACTTTTATAGAAGATATGGTAAATGAACTTATTGGAGATAAGGCCAATGTCAATTTGATAATCCCTGCTGGAGAAGATCCACACTTATATGTTGCAAAACCAGAGGATTTAAAGAAGCTTAAAGAAGCTGACCTTGTTTTATATCACGGTCTTCATTTTGAAGGCAAGATGGTAGATGCTTTGGAAAGTGTGGGATATCCTATAACAGAGACATTTGATCAAAAAGATATAGGTCAAATGGATGAAGATGGAGAAACAATAGTGGATCCACATTTTTGGTTCAATATTGATCTTTATAAAGAGGCTTTTACTAATACAGCTAATAAGTTAAAAGAACTATATAAAGATGACCAAAAAACAGTGGATATGATTGATGATAATTGTAGTAAATACTTAGCTGAACTTGATGATCTAAATACTTATGTAGTTGATAGATTAAATGAATTGCCAGAAGATAAAAGATATCTTATAACGCCTCACGATGCTTTTAATTATTTCTCAAGAAAATATGACATAGAGGTTATGGCACCACAAGGAGTATCTACTGATTCTGAGCTATCAAACAAGGACTTAGAAGATACGGCAACATTTATTGCCGACAAGAAGATAAAGGCTATCTTTGCAGAGTCAACAACAAATCCTGAAAGAATGCAAAAATTGGCTGATATAGTCAAAAGCAAGGGATTTGAAACAAAGGTAGTTGGCGGAGATGGACAAGAACTTTATTCAGATTCATTATCTAGTAAAGGTGGAGAGGCCGACACATATATAAAAATGTATAAGCACAACATAGATTTGATTGTAGATAATTTGAAGTAGGCTAACAATGGATTATGCTATAGAAGTAAAAAATCTTAAAGTTTCCTACGGGAATAATTTGGTTTTAAATGATATAAATTTAAAAATTCCCATTAATACAAGGTGTGCAATAGTTGGATCAAATGGAGCTGGCAAGTCCACTTTTATTAAAGCTATTCTTGGCCTTATAAAAAAAGATAAGGGTGAAGTTAAAATCTTGGGCAAAGATTTGGACCAAGTGAGAAAATCTATAGCTTATGTACCTCAAAAGGATGCTGTAAATTGGCAATTTCCCACAACTGTAATGGATGTGGTAACCATGGGTCTTTATAAGAATATGAGGACATTTGGCCGCTTATCTGATGAAGATAAAGATAAGGCAAGAGCTTCCCTAGAAGAGATGGGCATATCAGATTTAGCTAATAGGCAGATAAATAACTTATCAGGTGGACAAAAGCAGAGGGTCTTTTTAGCTAGGGCCCTGGCTTCTGACGCTGATATTTATATACTAGATGAGCCTTTAACTGGAGTCGATATGAAAACTGAGGATATAATTGCAGATGAGTTTTTGAAATTACAAAATAAAGGCAAGACAGTCCTAGCTGTTCACCACAATATATATACTTTAAATAAATACTTTGATCAGCTAGTTGTATTAAACAAGGATATCAAATACAGTGGGCCATTATTTATTAATGATATAGATGAAGTTATAAACCGTGGTTTTAGGAGCTAGTTATGCAAATTTTAAGTTTATATTCTTTTAGAATAATACTAATAGGCACTTCTCTTCTAGCTATGATATCTGCTATAGTAGGTTCTCTTAATGTATATAAGTCTCAATCACTTATTGGAGATGCTTTGGGTCATTCAACGTATCCAGGCATAATTTTAAGCTTTATGCTAAGCAATCAAAGAAATCCCGCTATTTTGCTGCTAGGGGCAATGATTACAGCAAGTCTTTCATATTTTTTGATCCAATATTTCAATAAAAACAGCAAAATTGGACCTGATGCAAATATGGCTATTTGCTTGACTGGATTATTCGGCTTGGGTTTGGTACTCAAGTCCTATATTCAAGGTAATCCGTCTTACTCAAAAGCTAGCAAGGCGGGGCTTGATAAATATATTTTTGGCCAAGCGGCCTATCTTATGAAAGAAGATATAATCTTACTTGCTATAGCCTTTTTGCTATGTTTATTAATAGTTGCTTTTAACTACAGGGATATAAAATGTTATTTGTTTGATAAGGAATTTGCACATTTAATGGGGATTAATACAAATAAATTAGATTATCTAATTTTATTTATGACAATCTTAGTAATAGGCTTAGGTATAAAAACTTGTGGTGTCATACTCATTAGCTCACTATTAATAATACCTACTATTACTGCTTCTAAGCTTACAGATAAGTTTATTGGGGTTTTAGCCTTATCTAGCCTTTTATCCGTAATTGCTTCGACATTTGGATCCATAATTTCCACAGCGTATGCAGGATTTTCGACAGGACCTACTATTATTTTGTGCCAAGGAATAATAGCGATTATTATAATAACATTTACAAGAATTTTAAAGCTAAGGAGTTAGGTTATGATTGATTCACTGATAGTTTTGATAATAACATCAATAACTTGTTCCTTACTAGGCGTATTTTTGATATTAAGAAATCTATCTATGCTTACAGATGCCATAAGTCATACGGTATTATTGGGCATAGTTTTAGCTTATTTCTTAGTAAAAGACCTAGACTCTCCCTTACTAATAATAGGGGCATCTCTAATGGGTTTGCTTACTGTATATCTTGTAGAATCCATTGGCAAAAAAGGGATAAGCAAATATGACGATGCAATTGGCATGGTATTCCCAATACTATTTGCACTTGCAGTTATACTTATTAGTAAATTTTTTAGAAATGTTCATCTAGATACAGATGTGGTCTTGATGGGAGAAGTTTTATTCTCTTCTTTAGTAACCACGAATATATTTGGCCATCAGCTTCCTACATCCATCTTATATGGACTAGCAATTATGCTATTAACCCTTATTTTTATAATAAGTAATTATCAAAAACTTAAAATTTCAACCTTTGATAAGGACTTTGCATACTTACTAGGTATACCAACAAGCTTTCTATTTTATGGTTTGATGAGCCTAACAAGTATAAGTGCTGTTGTATCTTTCAATAGTGTAGGTGCTATCTTAGTCATATCATTTTTTATTGGGCCTGGAGCAAGTAGTTTAGAAATTTGTAAAAATTTAAAAGCAAGCTTAATCGCAGCTAGCTTAATAGCAAGCATCAATTCCATAATAGGATTTTATCTTGCCATATATTTGAATGTATCCATAGCAGGCTTCATTGCATTTATCAATATGTTCACTTATCTAGCTATAATTATTGCTAAGAAGTATACTAAATATACAAGTTAAGGCTAGTAATTAGGTATAGATAAGGATATAAAAATGTCAGAGCTAAATTCACAAAAAGAAGAATATTTAATAACCATTTATAAGCTTATGAGTGAGGGAGAAAAAGTAACCAACAAATCTATAAGCACCCATCTAGATTTAGCTCCATCATCGGTTACAGAAATGCTAAAAAAATTAAAGGAACAAGGCCTTGTAAAAGATAGCAAAGAAAACTTACTTACAAATGAGGGGGTGCAAATAACAAAAAATATTTTGTCTAAGCACCGACTATGGGAGTATTTTTTGGAAAAGGAATTAGAATTTTCTTGGAAAGATGTCCACTCTGTAGCAAACGCCTTGCAATCTGTAACCAATGATGAATTATTAGATAAATTGAATGCATACCTGGGATATCCAGACTATTGTCCGCATGGATCTGTAATATTTATAAACAACGAAAAGACCCCTAGGCACTTAGTAAAGATGAACCAAGCAAGTCCAGAAACTTCCTACACAGTTGAAAGAATCAGAGACCAAAGAGAACTACTTGACTACTGTGAGTCCATGGACATAAAAATTGGTAGCAAAATAAAACTTCTAGCCTACGATAGTTTTGATAATACGGTAATAATAGAAAGCAAGGGCCAAAAAAAGAGAATATCTCCAAAAGCTAGCAAAGATATATATTTGCGAGAATTAAAATTTGACTGAAATAAGCTTAATATATTGGGTAAGATATAGTATATAAATGAAAATACAGATGCTTATGAATTAACGACAAGGAGTTATAAATGATAATAGGAGTACCAAAAGAAATCAAAGACCAAGAAAACAGGGTTGCTGTAATACCTGGAGCAGTTGCAGAGCTAGCTAAACATAACGAAGTTTATATTGAAAAAGGTGCTGGCCTTGGTTCTGGCATAGAAGATAGCGACTACATAGAAGCAGGTGCCAAAATATTAGACTCTGCCAAAGAAGTATGGGAAAAGGCTGATTTCATATACAAGGTAAAAGAACCACTAGAAGAAGAATACCAATACCTAAGAGAAGGACAAATTCTATATACATACTTGCACTTGGCAAGCAACGAGAAATTAGCCAAAGAATTAGTAGACAAAAAAGTTACAGCAATAGGATATGAAACATTAAACTTAGATGGCAAACTCCCACTACTAAGGCCAATGTCAGAGATAGCTGGACGTATGGCTGTCCAAGAAGGAGCAAGATACCTTACAAGTCCAGCAGGAGGCAGGGGAATCCTACTTCAAGGAGTACCAGGAGTTAGACCAGCACACGTTGTAATAGTAGGAGCAGGTGTTGTAGGAACTGGAGCAACCAGAATAGCTGTTGGAATGGGAGCAAGGGTAACAGTATTAGATGTAAATATTGACGCTCTAACAAGGTTAACAAATATCTTCCAAGATAAGATTGAAACCCTATACTCAAACCCACTAAATATAGAAGAAAGTGTAAAAACAGCAGATCTTGTAATATCTACAGTCCTAATCCCAGGAAGAAAAGCACCTCAACTAATCAAAGAAGAATATGTTAAAGAAATGAAAGAAGGTTCAGTAATAGTGGACGTGGCAATAGACCAAGGTGGATCAACAGATTTGACCAAAAACCACCCAACCAGCCACACTGACCCAATATTTACAAAATACGGAGTAACCCACTATGCAGTAGCAAATATCCCAGGAGCTGTAGCAATGACATCAACCTACGCCCTATCAAACGCGACAACAAGATATGCCAAAGCTGTAGCAGAAATGGGTCTAAAAGAAGCAAGCGAAAAATTCCCAGAAATCAAATCAGGAATAAATACATTCAATGGCTACATAGCCTACGAACCAGTAGCTGAAGACTTGGATATGGAATACAAGGAAGCTGCTTTATAGTAAATAAATAAAATAATTATAAAATTTTCAAAAAAATAAGGCTCAATTAATGAGTCTTATACTTTGAAAATAAATTTATCAGATAAAAGGTACTCGAATACATTGTTAGTAATTTCACCATCTTGATTTGCTACTATTGCCTTTAATAAAACTACTGGTGTATTGAGATCTATATTAAAAATTTTTGATATTTCTTCATCTGCATATACAATTTCAATTGTCTTTTCTACAGTGTGAAAGTCATATCCCATTTCTTTTTGCATAAAATCATATAGAGACTTATTATCAAAATCTAAGTCTCCCAGGTTTGAAAAAGTCTTCTTAAAATGAGTGACTTCGTATGCACATGGTACATCATCTACAAATCTTAATCTTTTCATTACAAATACGTAGTCTTCTTTAGTTATATTAAATACTTCTTGGTCTAATTCATTAGCTAGTTGGATACTAGCGCTTTTTAGCTTAGCACCAGGCATATGTCCGCTATCTAAGATTAAGCTAGTAAAACTTTTGGATTCTTGTAGTGGCTTTACAATTTTATCTCTATTAACAAAAGTGCCCTTACCTTGTATTCGATTTATATAGTTCTTTTCTTCAAGCATATCCATTGCTTGTCTAATAGTTATTCTACTTACGTTGAAATGCTCAGAAAGATTTCTTTCGGCTAATAGTTTGTCGTCAGTACCTATAATTTCACTTTTATTTTCTGATTTAACTTTATCTAGTTCTTTGATCATTATATCAGCAACTTGTTTATATAATGGTATTGTTGATTTGGTATCTAATTTTTCCATTTCACTCCTATTAAAAAGCTAATCTTTCAATAGAATCTTTAGCTTCTTTGATTGAATTTTCAATTATTTGCTCTATATCTTCGTTTTCACCTGCCATTAGAAATGATATAACCATTGGTATATTGACACCTGTAATAACTTCATAAGAAGGATTCTCTATTTTCATTCTTGCGGCACAGTTAAATGGGGTCCCACCCTTAATATCAACTAGAAAAATAACCTTATTAGAATTTAATTTTTCTATTGCACTTTGGTATTTTTCTCTAACTTCCTCTGGACTATTATCTTCTAGAAATTCAATAACTTCAATGTTGTCACCCATTCCTGTAATCATTTCAACTGAATTTTTGATTTCGACTCCAGTTCTTTTGTGTGTACATATTATTAATCCTGTATTCATATAATCTCCTTTGTTAAATATACCATACCATTTTTAAAAAAGGTTACAACATTTGACAGATGATTTTAGTGATGGTATCATACCAATATGAAGATGGTACCATACCATAAAGATTGGAGGTTATATGATTAGTCTTATTAGAATTGACTACAGACTAGTACATGGTCAAGTAGTCGTAGGTTGGCTGAACTCACTAGGGATTGAAAGAATAGTGGTTATAGATGACAGAGTTGGATCAAGTGATGCAGAAAAATCTATTCTATCTCTTGCAAAACCTGAAGGAAAGAAAATGCATATCTTTACTTTAAAAGAAGCATTGGATAGAAAAGTCAAATTGTCTCAGTTGAAAGAAAAAACTGCTATTATTTTTGCTAATACATATACTTGCTTAGAGTTTATGAAAGTTTTTAATTCTAACTTAAAAGAAATTAATTACGGTGCAATTCCTAAAAAAGATGGATCAAATGAGTTTGATAAAGCAGTTTTCTTAACAGATGAAGATGTTGAGAACTCAAAAGAACTTGTAAGCCTTGGATACAAAATTTATTCTCAACAAACTCCAAGTTCACCAAGGAAAGAACTTACAAATATTTTATAGGAGGACTTATGTTCATAAAGGCCTTGTTGGTTGGTCTAGTCGGCATCTTCTGTATGCTGGATTCTAGGCTTTTAGGAAGATTAAATTTTGAAAGACCACTTATAGGATCAACGTTAGTTGGTCTAGTGCTAGGTGATGTTCAAGCTGGTTTATTGATTGGTGCTCAACTTGAGTTGGTATCATTAGGCTTGGTAAATATAGGTGCAGCATCTCCACCTGATATGGTGCTTGGTTCTATTATAGCATCTTCATTTGCTATATTAACGGGTGCTAGTCCTGAGGAAGCTTTAACTATTGCTATTCCAATTGCTGTTTTAGGACAATTTTTAGGAACCCTATTAAGAACTGTTCTATCAGGACTAAATCATAGAGTCGATGACTTAATAGATAATGGGCAATTTGCTAAAGCTAGCAGAGCTCACATTACATGGGGAGTTGTTTTATACTCACTATCATATTTTATACCTATATTCTTCTCAATATATTTAGGAACAGATGCTGTTAAAAATTTCATTGAGATAATACCAGAGTGGTTGACAAACGGTCTACAAGTAGCTGCAGCTATAATGCCTGCATATGGACTTGCTTTATTATTGAGCATGATGATGAACAACAAAAATGCTGTTTATATGTTTGCTGGATTTTTAATGGCCGCATACTTTAAATTAGATTTAACAGCTATATCCCTATTTGCTATTGTAATAGCCTTAATATTAAGAGAACTAAAGTTCGGATCTAAAGGCAAAGCATATACCAGTACAGAAGGTCCGGAAGTTACAATAGAATCAGACGATATGGATATTCTTGATACACCAGATGGTTTTTAGGAGATTTTATGAATAAGAAAAATAATAATTGGAAATATAAAAAATTCTTTTGGTCTTCCTGGGCTATTCAAAACACATGGAATTATGAACGTCAGATGAACATGGGTTATATGCACGGAATGGCACCTATACTAGATGAAATTTATAAAGACTCTTCTGAAATTGAAGCAAAAAAAGAAGCTTATAGACGACACATGCAATTATTTAATTGCACCCCTCAAACTACCTCATTTGTAATGGGAATAACCGCAGCTATGGAGGAAAAGAGACATAACAATCCTGAAGACGTGCCTCCAGAAGCTATCAGTAATATTAAGACATCACTTATGGGGCCATTATCAGGTATTGGAGATTCGTTCTTTCAGGGAACAGTTAGGATAATAGCTTTTGGGCTAGGAATATCTTTAGCACAACAAGGAAGTATCTTGGGGCCTATTTTAGCAATGATTATTTCTGCTATACCTTCAATATTAGTCACATGGTACGGTGGTAAATTAGGCTATGAACAAGGTACAAAATCTTTAGATAGACTTCTTAAAGGCGGAATGATGGACCAAGTATTCTACGTTACAAGTCTAATGGGGCTTATAGTAGTGGGAGGAATGATCTCAAATCTTGTTAACATTACTACACCAATTACATTTGGAGAGGGTTTTGTATTACAAGAAACACTTGACTCAATAATGCCAGGTATTTTACCACTTGCTCTTACGATGCTTATGTATAAATTAAACAAGAAGCACGTTAATACAGGATTAATACTCACATTAATTATTGTCGGTGGAATTGTTTTAAGTTACTTTGGAATTTTAGGATAGAAAAGAAAGTTAAAAGGAGATAAAAATGGAATTTAAATCATTAATCGAGGAAGTATTAAAAAAAGGCACAAAAAATAATATTTATTTTGTAGGTTGTGGAGCTTCAAAAGCTGATCTTTATCCAGCATTTTATTTTGTTTCAAGAAACTCAAATATAAAAACTGGTCATCTAACAGCAAATGAATTCAATTATGACACACCAAAAGATATTGGAGAATCTTCAATAGTTATTTCTGCATCATTAGGTGGCACTACACCAGAAACTGTTGAGGCAACCAAAAAAGCAAGAAGTTTAGGAGCTACAACAATTTGTCTGACCAATGATGGTAAATCCCCAATAGCAGAAGCTGCTGAATACCCAATCGTTCATGGATTCCATGCTAATTACGGGGAAAAACTTGAAAAAATGCAATATTGTTTGCAATTAGCAGTTGAGATAGTAAATCAAATTGAAGGCGTTGAACATTACGACAAATTCCAAGAAGGATTTGCAAAAGTTGCAGAAGTTTCTGAAAAATCAGCAAAAGCCGCAAAAAATGAAGCTATAAAATTTGCACAATCATTTAAAGAAGCTTCTCCTATTTATGTATTAGGTAGTGGTCCTAACTTTGAAGCTGCCTATGCTACAAGCTTGTGCTTACTTCTAGAAATGCAATGGATAGATTCAGCTAGCATTCACTCAGGAGAGTTCTTCCACGGGGCACTTGAAATTACAGATAAAGATGTACCATTCTTAGTATTCATGGCCGATGGTAAAACAAGAAAACTTGATGAAAGATTATTAGAATTCCTACTAAGATTTGATGCAAATGTATCAGTAATTGATGGAAAAGACTATGCTTTATCAAGCGAGTTTGATCCAGAAGTAGTGGACTACTTCAACCCACTAATTCTTTCATCAGTAATGAGAGTATACGCTGAAGAATTAGCGGAAGTACGTGGACACTCTTTATCTAAACGTAGATATATGTGGAAATTAAACTATTAATATGATTAAGGCTGTTATCTTTGATATTGATGGTGTATTGGTAAACTCGGAGGAATTTTATTTTCAAAGAAGAATGAATTTCTTTAAAGAAAATAATATTGAGCCTGGTTCTACTGATATCAATGATTTTGTAGGAAGTAATGTTATAAAAATATGGGAAACTCTTGTTCCTAATGATGAGGGACTTAGAGAAAAGCTTAAAAAAACATATTTAGATGATTATGAAAAAACTCATCAAATTGACTTTAAGAAGTATTCTAGACCAAGTTTGGAAGAACTTTTTCAAAAATTAGATGAAAAAAGGATAAGAATAATCCTTGCATCAGCAGGAAGCAGATATATCATACAAAGATTTATAGATGATATGAAGCTAAACGATTATGTTGAGTTTTTTGAATCAGGAGAAGAGTGTAAAAATAACAAGCCTGATCCTGAGATTTACCTAAAATCAATAAAAAAGTTGGACTTACCAAGTGAAGAAATAATTGTAGTTGAAGACTCTACACTAGGGATTCAAGCTGCAAAAGATGCAAGTTTAAAAGTTATAGCATTTAGACCATCAAATTATTATCTCAATCAAGATCAAGCCGATTATCAAATAAATGACCTTATAGAGGTCCTAGATTATATATTAAAGTAGCTCAATTTGGGCTACTTTTTTCTATTGAGTTTGCCAGCTTATTAATAAAAACTCTGGTACAATCATATTATGGAACTTAACAGAAAACGCTACAATGATTTAGACACTTATTATAAAAAGAAATACGGGAAGAAGATTATAAAATTGCCTTTGGATGGTGGTTTTACTTGCCCCAATCGTGATGGGACTTTATCTTACAGAGGCTGCATATATTGTTCTGATGCTGGAGCTGGAGAGTGGACTTATAAGTCTGCTGGGGATATCAAAGAGCAAATTGCCTATCAGAAGAAAATCTTATCAAAGCCTGGTCGTGAGGATGGTTATATCGCTTACTTTCAAAACTTCACCAATACCTATGGAGACCTAGGAAAAATGCGAGATATGTTTTATGCAGCTATTGATGAGCCAGATATTCTTGGTCTATCTATAGCAACTCGTGCCGATTGCCTACCTGATGAAGTTTTGGCTTTGCTTGCTGAATTAAATCAAGTTACTGACCTTACAATTGAACTCGGCATGCAAAGTGTCAATGATTATACTTTGGAATTTATCAACCGTGGATATTCTCATCAAGAATTTGATAATGGAGTTCAAAAACTTGCTTATTTGGGTATAGAAATGGTAGCTCATATTATTGTGGGATTAGTTGGAGAAGGTATCGGTGACTATCTAAAAGACATCGAATATATAAATTATCGCGGGATAGAAGGAATAAAAATCCACAATCTTTATATAGAAAATAATACTTATCTAAAATCCTACTATGAAAAAAATAATATAACTTATGATATGACCAAGGATGACTATGCAAATATAGTGGTAACTATGCTCCGTCATCTAAATCCTAAAGTTGTAGTTAATAGGCTTACAGGAGATGGGATTGGTGAAAATATTGCCTATCCAAGATGGTCAAAAAATAAGGGAGCAGTACTATCGACAATCGATAAAATAATGAAAGATGGAGATTTTAGACAGGGGGACTTATGGAAAGAAAATTAGCAAGCAAATATTATATAAATTCACTAGAAGGCGACAAATACTCAAAGAAAGATCAGACCATGCTTTTGGTAGTTGACGAGCAACCAAAACTAATGAAGACCATGGAAAATGGTGAGCTTACTGTATTAAACACCTTGGTTTTGATAAAGGCATTCAAAGAATACCAAATGCCAATTCTTGCAACAGAACAATATCCAAAGGGATTGGGTAAATCTGACCAAAGATTACTAGATCAAATCCCAGAAGATAAGATATTTGAAAAGACAATATTTGATGCGGCAACACCAGAAGTCCTAGACTTCATAAAAGAAAATAATATCACAAATGTTGTAGTGGTAGGAGCTGAAGGCCATGTTTGTGTTTACCAAACAGTGAGAACTCTCCTAGATCTTGGACTAAATGTATTTTTTGTAAAAGATGCTATTAGCTCATATACAGAAGAACTAAAAGAAACTTCTGCCAATCTACTAGGTCAAATGGGCGCAGCAGTAGTAAATACAGAGATGATATTATTTGACATAGCCTATGATTCCAAAGATAGCCACTTCAAAGTCATATCAAATCTTGTCAAAGAAATGAGAGCGAGAGACTAATAAATTTTCACCTAGTATTGCTAGGTGTTTTTTTATTCTGCTATTTTATCAAAGAAACTTGTCTTTAATTGTTTTATTATTATAAAAATTAGTTTATAATAATAAAATAAAGTTTAAGGAGAGTTTATGACTAATACTTTGATAAGTCCAGACAATATTTGGATGATTTGGGCAGTTTTATTAATTATTGTTGTCCTTGCTATGACAATCGAGAAAAAATATAAGTGGGGGAAAGTTTTAACTGGGGCAGTTATTGCTCTGATTTTTGCTGTGATTCTCACCAACTTGAAGGTTTTGCCTATGGAGTCAACAGTTTATGACACTGTTTGGGACTATGCTATCCCACTTTCTATTCCTATGCTTTTATTTAGGTCAAATATGAGAAAGATTTTTAAGGAATCGGGAAAAATGCTCTTACTTTTTACCATCGGTTCACTAGGAACTGTGCTTGGCGCCTTTCTTGCCTTTGGATTACTCAAAAATGCCATTCCAAACTTAGGAAGCGTCACTGGAATGATGACAGGTTCCTATATTGGTGGAGGAGTCAACTTTGTCGCCCTAAGCCAAGTCTTTGACCTTGATAAGACCATGGTTTCAGCAACTACTGTAGCTGACAATTTTAATATGGCTATTTATTTTGTAATCCTATCATCTTTGCCAAATATTGGATTTTTTAGGAAAAATTTCATTCAATCAGAAGCAAGTGACGAACACAAGGATGAATTTAACAAGAAAACCTATATATCAACCTTTGATTTGGCAGTAATATTTGCAACATCTGCTGCTATAGTTGCAGTGAGTAATGTTGTTGCAGGATTCTTTGCAACAAAAATCCCAACAACAAACGCCTTTAGCCTATTGTTGAATCAACTTTTTGGCAACCCATACCTTATAATAACAACATTAACTATGATACTTACCACAGCATTTCCAAAATATTTTGAAAATATAAGCGGAGCAGAAGAAGTTGGATCATTTTTAATATATATCTTCTTTGTAGTAATAGGAGTGCCAGCAAGCATACCACTTATTATAAAAACAGCACCACTGCTACTAGTATTCTGTTTTATAATGGTTCTTATAAACATGATTATGGTTTTATTAGGAGCAAAATTATTAAAAGTTTCCCTACAAGAAGCAATCATAGCATCAAATGCAAATATAGGAGGTCCATCCACAGCAGCAGCCATGGCCATATCAAAAGGCTGGTACCATCTGATAGGCCCAGGAATATTCGCAGGCCTCTTTGGCTATATAATAGGGAATTATCTAGGAACAATAGTAGGAAATGTACTAATGTAAAAGAGTCTATATGGCTCTTTTTTTTATATTAAAAGCATTTGCAATTGTAAAAATGCTACATATACAATAAAGGCAAAAGAAACGTTTGCTATTGAAAAATTAATTTTAACATTTAGTTCCATAATTCGCTCCAAATTCAATGGTTTGATATGATATTATATAAGAGAAAACATTTGTAAAAGGAGGTAAAAGTGCAAAAAGGTATTCAGCATATTGAGAGTTTACAAATTATAAATCTATTATGCAACATTATAAATACGCAAGATTATGATGAGGCAGACTATCAAATTTCGAAGTTCATTATAAACAATTTATATAATCTTGAAAAATATAGTATTTACGAGATTGCCGAAGAGATTTCTGTATCACGATCAACTATTAGACGATTTTGTATAAGAATGGGATATGATAATTTTTCTGATTTAAAGAAAACATTAACCGAAGATTTTAATTTTAACATATTAAATTCGTTAAATTATAAAGATTTCGATGAAGATGATTATGATAAATTTGTAAATGATTTAAAACTTCTTCCAGATGCTTTTGATTATGAAAATTTAATGATACAGTTAAAATCGCTAGCACTTCTAATCAAAAAATCTCATAGATGTACAGTTTTCTCAACTGGTATGCAATTAGCATTTCTAAAGGGCTTCCAGGTAACTATGGCTACAGTTGGAAAAATAATTCATTTAATAGATTTTAGCGACAGAAATGAAGATTATGTATCAGGCTATGGACCAAATGATTTGATTTTCATAATATCTTGGACTGGTAAATTTTTATCACTATTGGATGATAGATTGGATTCTCTAAAGTCTAAAGTTTGTTTGGTTACCTTTGACGATACCAAAGTTACTAGTGATAAGTTTTATAAAATATACAGAATACCAAAAATTAAGGGCTTTATTGGCAGCGATATTTTTAGATTTAGGATAGACTATGAAACAGATATGTCCATTAGATATACGCTACCATATATTTGTAATTTATTAAATGATATCTATTTTGATGAGAATAGAAAGGACTTGCTTGATGAAATTGATTGTTAATGCCGATGATTTTGGCTACAGCCCAGGAGTAAATGCTGGAATTATCGATGCATATAAAAATGGAATTGTTAGCTCTACAACTTTGATGGCAAATATGTATGGTTTTGATGATGCGCTAGAGCTTCATAAAAAATACCCTGGTTTAGGAATTGGAGTTCATCTGGTTCTTACAGCTGGCAAACCATTGACCGATTTACCAAAAGAATTTTTGGATGAGAAAGGTGAATTTTTAAGAAGACCTGTTTATCTAGATGATGATTATAATACTATTATAAGAGATTGGTTAGATTATGATTTGATTTATAATGAGTGGAAAAGTCAGATAGAAAAAATTCTAAAAGCAGGATTTAAAATTGACCATATCGATAGCCATCACCATATGCATACTCATGAACAAACTAGAGAAATTACAAAAAAATTGAGTGAAGAATATGGCCTACCTGTAAGGAGTAGTTATTTAAATGATAAATATTTCAATTCGCCTGATTTTATAAAAGAAAACTTTGATGGTGTTTTAGCGGATGAAAATACCGATCAGGAAGAGATGAAAAAAATCTTTGATCACATTTGTAATTATGAATTTGTTGAACTAATGGTTCATCCAGGCTTTATAGACCATTATCTGATGGAAAACTCATCTTTTAATACAGGAAGGCTTTATGAGCATAAGAATCTAACAAGTGATTATATAAAAATATTAGTGAAAGAAAATAATATAGAATTGGCCACATATTCAGATTTTATTAAGGAGTTAAAATGAATAAATTTTTTCAAAAATTAGGCAAAGCCATGCTTTTGGCTGTAATAGTAATGCCTATTGCAGGGATCTTACTTAGGATTTCGTCACCAGATTTGTTAAATTTACCTATTTTAGGGGCTGCAGGTAGTGCTGTTTTTGGTAATTTAGATATTTTATTTGCTATTGGTGTAGCAATGGGATTTGTAAGTGTTAAAGATCGTGGAAAACCAGCAATGCTAGCTGTAGTAGCTATGTTAACTTTAAAAGAAGGACTTAAAGTTATGAATCCAGATATTAATATGGGCATTTTTGGTGGTATTATCTCTGGTTTGGTTTCAGCTTATTGTTTTGATAGGTTTAAAGACGTTAAGCTTCCTACAGCTCTATTTTTCTTTTCTGGAGAAAACTTTCCGTTTTTAGTTGTGTTAATCGTCCAAACACTTTTATCTCTAGTTTTTGGGTTCATATGGCCTGTTTTTCAAAACATAATCGATAATTTTGCTCAACTACTAGGCAGTATGGGAGCTCTTGGGGTTGGACTTTTTGTATTTTTCAATAGATTATTAATACCAACAGGTCTACACCATGTATTAAATACCTATATATTTCGAAATGGGCTCCTTTGTTAATAACGCAGGAGAAGAAGTTAAGGGTGAAATAGGAAGATTTATCGCGACAGACCCAAGTGCAGGTTATTTTTTAGCTCCATTCTTTGTAATCATGATGTTTGCGATTCCAGCGATTGGTTTTGCTATATATAGAGCAAGCTATGAAGATCAAAGGGAAAACTCTAAGGGGCTTATTACAAGTAGTGCCTTTACTTCATTTTTGACAGGAATTACAGAACCTGTTGAGTTTATGTTTATGTTTGCTTCTCCAGCTTTATATTTAATCCATGCTATACTAGCTGGATTGGTAGGAGTAGCTTCTTATTTGATGGATATTAGAATTGGATTTGCATCAGGATCGGGCCTAATAGATTACATTCTTAATTTAGGTATATCTACAAACGGATTAAAAGTTATTTTACTGGGCATAATTACATTTGCAGTTTACTATGTGGTTTTTTATCAATTTATAACTCGCAGAAATGTGAAACTAATCGGAAGAAATGATATTGATAAGGATTATTCTGAACAAAACTTTGATGAAGAATCTAAACTAAGTCTAAAGACTAATGATTATTACCACCTATCAAAAGTTTTGTTAGAGGCACTTGGTGGTAAAGAAAATATCAAAGACAGCTTCCACTGTGTTACAAGGCTTAGAGTAGAAGTAAATAATCCAGACTTAATTAATGAAGATTTGATTAGAAGTACTAATGTTGCAGGAATATTTAGACCATCTAAAGAAAATATACAAATAATAATTGGTCCGCAAGTTGAAAATGTATATAAAGAGTTTGAAAAGTTTTTATAGGAGATAATAAATGAAAGATTTAAAGGTTACAATAGCAGGCGCTGGTAGTGGCTATACACCAGGTATTATTCTTTCTATTTTAAATCATAAAGACCTTTCAGTTTCAGAGATTAGGCTTTATGACATCGATAAAGTAAGAAACGAAGACATGGAAACAATAATTTCTTTTATATTAAATAAAGGTCATTACAAGGTTGATTTGCTTAGAACGGAAGACCCAAAGGAAGCTTTTTCAGAAGTTGATTTTATCTTTTCCCAAATCAGAGTTGGCGGAATGCAGATGAGGGAAAAAGATGAAAAAATACCTTTGAAATATGGTCTGGTGGGGCAGGAAACTTGTGGATTAGGAGGCTTTTCATACGCAATGCGTTCTATGAAAGGCTTCTCAGAGATGATAGATCTAATCCAAAAATATAACAAAGATGCATGGGTATTAAATTATACAAATCCCGAAACAATAATCTCAGAAGTAGTGAGAAGGAAATATCCTGATGCGAAAATAATCAATGCTTGTGATATGACTATCTCAATTGAAGAAATTATTGCTGATAGTTTTGGATATGATAGAGAAAACTGGATACCAATTTATTACGGTTTAAATCACTTTGGTTGGTATGAATCTATATACGATAAGTCTTTAAAAAAAGATGTTATGCCTGAACTAATAGATAAGATCATAGAAGAAGGGTTAAACACAGAAGGTCAAGATCCATCTTGGGCAAGCACATGGCAATCATATCAAATGCTTGTAAAAACTTTCCCTGACAGATTGCCAAACAACTATTTGCTATATTATCTATTCTCAGAGCAAATGGTAGAAAAAGAGGATCCTAACTACACAAGAGCCAATCAAATAATGGATGGCAGACTTAAAAAAATTAAGGAAACAGTTAAAGAAATCAAATAGAACAAAAACCTAGAATCTATAGATTATGAGGGTTCCCAACATGGTCAATATATAGTTGATATAGCAGCCTCTATATTGCATGATAAAAATGACAGATTCATGCTAATAAAAGCGAATAAAGGATCAATTCCAAATTTAAGAGACGATGCATCTGTTGAAGTACCTTGTTATGTCAATGCAAATGGCGCTGAACCTATATCGCTGAGAAACCCTATACCTGATTTTCATAAGGGTTTAATGGAAGCGCAAGTAGCTTCAGAAAAACTTTTGGTAGATGCATTTTTTGAAAATTCATACTACAAGGCACTGCAAGCTTTTACACTAAATCAGACAGTACCAAATGCAGATGTTGCAAAAAAAGTATTGGATGAATTCATTGAAGTAAATGAGGAATACTGGCCTAACTTAAAATAGTGTGTAGAGCTATTATTAATATTGAGATAGTAAAAAACTAAATGAAGCTAAGTAGATTGATGTAGCAAAAGTTATACATCTAAATAAATAGAAAATAAGAGTCTCTGTGGCTCTTTTTTCTTTTGCTGTATTGCAAAAAAATTTTTATAGTATTTAATGGAATATGTACCGGCTTTTACTGGATAATCCCTAGTTATTTACTTGGAATTAACTCTTGGATTGAGGTAAAATGTTAGTGTTAGTTTTAAAGGCAAACAAGTTATTTTAATGATAACTTTTTATATATAGATTAATTAGAAAGGCTTTTTATGAATTTACATATGGGTCTTGATGTAGGGTCTACTACTGTAAAAATTGTGATTACAGATGAGAATTTTAATACCCTATATCAAGTATATAGAAGACATAAATCTGATGTTAAAGAAACTGTAAGGGCCGTCCTTAGTGAAGCTTATGAAGAGTTTAAGGACGACTATATTACTATAAATGTAACTGGTTCTGGGGGAATGTTCCTTGAAAAATATATGGGGATCAATTTCGTCCAAGAAGTTATTGCAGAAACTGCTGCAATTAGAAAATTTATTCCAGAAACCGATGTTGTTATTGAACTTGGCGGGGAGGATTCTAAGATTACCTACCTATCAGGTTCTGTTGAACAAAGGATGAACTCAATCTGTGCTGGAGGTACTGGTGCTTTTATCGATCAAATGGCGGCGCTTCTTGATACAGATGCCTCTGGTCTAAATGATCTATCACAAAATTACAAGAAGATTTATCCTATAGCTTCCCGCTGTGGGGTTTTTGCCAAAACTGATATCCAAGCCCTTATGAACCAAGGGGCAAGTCGTGAAGATATTGCAATTTCAGTCTTCCAATCAGTTGTTAACCAAACTATATCAAACCTCGCCTGTGGTAGGCCTATAAAGGGCAATGTCACATTTTTGGGTGGACCACTTCACTTTTTGCCTGCCCTAAGAGATAGATTTGTGGAAACTTTGGGAGAAGATGGCAATACATTTACAACTCCAGAAGATGCTCAACTTTATGTTGCAAAGGGTGCAGCTATCCTATCTGCTGAGAATGAAGAATATGTAGCCTACAAAGATTTGATCAAGGAACTTAAAAAAGAATTGCCAGAAGACATGGAAATGACCAAGAAACTTGATCCTCTTTTCACTTCTAAAGAAGAATACGAAGACTTTGTGGCAAATCATAAGACAGACCAAGTTATCTATGATGATATTAAGACTTATGAGGGACCGATATATGTAGGTATTGATGCGGGTTCCACAACTAGCAAGATGGTTTGGATTACAGAAGATGCCCACATCATCCATGAAGATTATAGGATGAATTTAGGTCGCCCACTTGAAGTTGTAATTTCTATGTTAAAAGACGCCTATGCCAAGAAAAATCCAAAGGCATATATAGCATCATCTGGTATCTGTGGCTATGGGGAGGATTTTATAAAAAATGCCCTCCATGTCGATAATGGTGAGGTAGAAACTATAGCTCACTATTCTGCGGCCAAATTTTTCAATCCTCATGTAGACTTTATCTTAGATATTGGTGGCCAAGATATGAAGGCCATGCATATCAGAGAAGGGATAATCGACTCTATCCAGCTTAACGAAGCTTGCTCATCTGGTTGCGGTTCATTCTTATCAACCTTTTCTGCATCAGTGGGAATGAGTGTAGAAGAATTCCAACAAAAGGCACTATTTGCCAAAGAACCAGCAGACCTAGGAAGTCGTTGTACAGTTTTTATGAACTCCAAGGTCAAACAAGCCCAAAAAGAGGGCTCAGAAGTTGGAGATATAGCGTCAGGTCTTTGCTATTCTGTAATCAAAAATGCTATTCAAAAGGTAATCAAGGTTCGTGATCCAAAGTCCCTTGGAGAGAATATAGTAGTTCAAGGGGGAACTTTCTACGGGGATGCCATACTAAGAGCCTTTGAAAAAATCACAGGCAGAAAAACCACAAGACCAGAGATTGCTGGCCTTATGGGCGCTATGGGCATGGCCCTTATCAGCAAAGATAAATCTACTGGCCAATCTTCACTTGCAGATATAGATGAGCTTGAAAACTTTACTTACAAGCAGAAAAATGCCCGCTGTGGTCTATGCACCAACAATTGCTCTCTAATCATCAACGTATTTCCTGACGGCTCTAGATATGTGACAGGAAATAGATGTGAAAGAGGTGCTGGTGTCAAAAAAGAAGAGACCATGGCCGATTTAAATATGTACAAATTTAAAAACAAGCTTCTTTTCGATAGAAAGAGCTTGGGAGATGCTGCTCGAATGGGTAGGGTTGGCATGCCTAGGGTTCTCAATATCTACGAAGATTACCCATTCTGGCACAAGTTTTTCACCTCTCTTGGCTTTGATGTAGTCTTATCTGGCAAGAGTGACAGGCAAATGTATGAGAAAGGAATCTCCTCAATCTCATCAGAAACAGCCTGCTACCCAGCCAAACTTGCTCACGGCCATATAGAAGATTTGGCAGCTAGAGATGACTTGGATTTGATATTTTATCCAGCAGTATTCTACGAATACAAGCAATTTGACAAGGCTCAAAACCACATGAATTGTCCGGTAGTTTCTGGATATCCTGACCTTATTAAAAACAATGTAGAAAGCCTAGAGGGCAAAAACTATATGAATCCTTACCTATCTTTAGAAAGCGAAAAAATCATTAGAGATAGGCTGATAGAAGAATTTGAGGGATATAGTCACAATGGCAATGTTATTGGCAAGAAAGAGATCAAAAATGCGGTTGCAGCTGCTTGGCAAGAACTTCAAGACTACCACGATCAAATAAGGATTCGTGGCAAGGAAATAATTGACTATGTAAATGCTAATAAGCTAAATGCCATAGTCCTCGCTGGCCGTCCTTACCATATTGACCCAGAAGTCAACCACGGCATACCAGAACTAATAGAAGGAATGAAAATCCCGGTAATTTCTGAAGATGCAGTTGCCTACAACATCAAAGATATAGATGCCAATGTTCGTGTGCTAGACCAATGGTCCTATCACGCAAGACTTTATAGGGCTGCAGAATATGTAGCAGATAATCCAAATCTTCAACTAATCCAACTAAATTCCTTTGGTTGTGGTCTAGATGCTGTTACAACCGACCAAGTCCAAGACTTGCTAGAAGCTCACGGCAAGATTTATACCCTATTAAAAATAGACGAGGTTTCAAACCTTGGTGCAATCAAGATTAGAATAAGGTCTCTCCTCCAAGCTCTAAATCAAAAGAAAATGGAAGGAATTGAGTTTAAGACAGACCTAGATAGGCTAGATTATTCCACACCAGAATTTACCAAGAAGATGGTTGAAGAGGGCTACACAATCCTTGCCCCACAAATGGCTAGGGAACACTTTAGAATCCTAGGACCAGTCTTCCACCATTATGGTATGAATATAGAATTTTTAGACCATGTAAATGACAAGGTCCTAGACCAAGGGCTAAAATACGTAAATAACGACTCCTGCTATCCATCAATTACAGTAGTTGGTCAATTTATGGAAGCTGTCAACTCTGGTAGGTATGATACCGACAAACTTGCCATTGTGATGACCCAAACAGGAGGAGCTTGCAGGGCAAGTAACTACGTTGGCTACATCAGAAAGGGTCTTCGAGATGCAGGATATCCAGATATTCCAGTAATTGCAATATCTGCCCAAGGAATTGAGACCAATTCTGGTTTTGACCTTAGAAAACCATCTGCTATACCATTTTTCAAAAGAGGCTTTAGGGCGATAATATTTGGTGACTTGATAAATAGAGTATCAAACGCTACTAGACCATATGAAGTGGAAAAAGGAGCAACAGATAAGCTCAAAGAAGACTGGATTAGCCGTCTTGAAGTCCTTGCTCCAACAATGACAGATAGGGAGTATAAGTCGATAGTTAAGGAAATAGTGGAAGATTTTGATAATATCCCAGTAAAGAATATCAAAATTCCAAAGGCAGGAATAGTAGGAGAAATCCTTGTAAAATTCTTGCCAGAAGCAAATAACAACCTACAAAAGGTTCTAGAAGCTGAGGGAGCCGAGGTAATCCTACCAGACCTTACAGACTTCTTTATGTATTGTATGAAAAACTCAGAACTTAAGGCAGATATTTATAAAAAGTCCAAGATTTCTGCAGGAATTGGTAAAATTGGCATAAGCATTGTCGAATCCTACAGAAAACCAGTAAGACAAGCCTTAAGAGAATCAAAGAGATTTAACGAGCCAGAATACATCGACCAAATCGTAGAATACGCGTCAGATGTTACAAGTCTTGGCAACCAAGCCGGTGAAGGCTGGCTACTTGCCGGCGAAATGGTAGAGTTAATCCACGCTGGTGCACCAAATATTGTCTGCATCCAACCATTCGGATGCTTGCCAAACCACATAACAGGTAAGGGTGTTATGAAAAAAATCAGAGAAGAATACCCAGAGGCCAATATCGTGGCCATAGACTATGACCCAGGTGCAAGTGAGGTCAACCAAATCAACCGTGTCAAGCTAATGATGAGCCAGGCACGTGACAATTTGAAGCAAAAAGAAATGGCGAATAATAATTAACTATTGAGGGGCTTAGGCCTCTCTTTTTGATTTCAATAAAATGCCATTGATGGTATAATCTTTCTTAAGTAAAAGAAAGAGAGATATATGAAAGCTAAAAAATTTTTTATTACACTTCTTGTAATACTTGTAGGATTTTTCGGATCAAAATTTATACTAGACAGACTTGAAGCTAGCCAAAGATTCAATATCAATGGCAACGAAAACATAATAAACGATGACGCAATAAACAAAGAAGAAGGCCAATATTTGATACTCTTAGTTGGAGTCGATAAGAATGGCAATGACGACAATACTGACTTTACTAGAACAGATACAATCATGCTAATAAGTGCTGACACAAAGACCGGTGAAATGGAGCTTCTGTCCATACCTCGTGACTCAAGGGTGAAGATTAGGGATAAGTTTGACAAGGTTAACCACGCCCACGCCTTTGGAGGAATTGAGCTTACTATGCAAACCCTAAGGCAATTTTTGGGTCTTGACATAGACTATTATGTCCAAGTCAACTACCAAGCCTTGATAAACATAGTCGATGCCCTAGGCGGTGTAGACTATGATGTTCCAGAAGGTATCAACATCCACAAGGGCAAAGTAAAAATCAATCCAGGACCAAATCACCTAGATGGTAACGAAGTTATGTGGTATCTAAGAACCAGAAATATCTACAACAACGGAGACATAGGCAGGGTCAATACCCAACAAGCCTTTGTAAAAGCCATGGTAGATGAGATGGTCAAAAAGTCAAAAGATATGAACTTGATGACCTTTATCTCAAACTATATCAAATATGTAAAAACAAATCTACCAATGAGTGCTATGCTTGACTTGGCAGGCCATATCAATAGTTTCTCATCAGACAAAATGTCCACCCATACAGTTCCTGGCATGGAGCAGACCATAAATGGAACAAGCTATTGGATACCTGATTATGATAAGACCTGGCAAATTGTAGATGATAGTTACGGTAATTTCAAACTCAAAAATTGGAAAAAGGAAGACTCTGGTTACGAAGAATACAAGGACTTTGGAGAAATCGAAGACCAATCACAAACAACTGGCATCATAGAAAAAGAAGATGATGGCCAAGCAGAAGATGCCCCTGTTCCACAAACACAAACAATTCCAATGCAGAACAACAACCAAAATTGGCAAGCACCTGCCCAAAATAACAACGAGTCATACCAAGCGCCAGCAGAAAATTATAATAGTGATTATGTTGATGATGGTGGCTACGAAGAGTACGAAATAATAGAAACAACTACAACCACGACAGAAGAAGTGCCAGCTGAAGATGGAGAGTAGATCCTCAAGGGGGATAAAATGGATAGGCAAAGACGTCAAAGAAAAGACCAACACATAGAAAATTATCTAAAAACAAGAGCAAGGGGAACAACTCTCCTAGACTGTGTATACATAGAGCATAACGCCCTATCAGACGTATCATTAAAACAAATCGATACATCAGTGGAATTTATGGGTCAAAAGATTGCTATGCCCCTCATGGTAGATGCAATCACAGGTGGGGGAGATTCATCAGCAAGCATTAATGAGGACTTATCATCCATATGCCAAGCAATTAACATACCAATGGCAGTAGGAAGCGAATCCATAGCTCTCACAGATGAATCAAGCAGAGAATCATTTGAGCTAGTCAAACAAAAAGAAGACCTATTTAGGATAGGAAACTTAGGCTTTGAAAGAAACTACGAAGATTTTATATTTGCCAGAGACCTCATAGACGCCAAGGCTATGCAAGTTCACCTAAACATTGCCCAAGAGCTAGTTATGAAAGAAGGAGACAATGACTACCACTCCTCAATAGATATAATAGGAGAATTAGTAGAAAAATTCCCATATCCAATCATAGTAAAAGAAACTGGATCTGGCATATCAAAAGAAGTAGCCCAAAAATTAATAGAAAAAAATGTCAAATACATTGACGTAGCGGGCAAGGGAGGAACAAACTTCATAGAAATAGAAGACCTAAGAGACTTCGAAATGGACTACTCCGACCTATACAATTGGGGCATACCAACAGCCAAATCAATAATAGATGTCAGAAGCGCATCAGATGATGTATTCATCATAGCATCAGGTGGCATAAAAACAGCCATGGACGTAGTAAAATCAATAATCATAGGAGCAGACATGGCAGCCATGACAGGAGAAGTCCTAAACTACCTATTAAGAGGCGGCTACCAAGCCTGTGAAGACTTCCTAAAAGAAGTCAACCACAAAATAAAAATAATAATGGTCCTACTAGGAGTAAGAAATATAGAAGAACTTAAAAAAGTTGACTATAAACTAATAGGAGAGCTAAAAGAATTAGTAGAAGACTAGGAAATCCCTGGTCTTTTTTCATGGAAAAAAGAGGCAAAAAAGTTTTTTATTTAAATGTTTTATTGATTTATTATTTAACTTTTATTAGGAATAATACCGTTGCACAAATGGGAAAACTCAAGAAATTACTGGTAAGATTTTTTTGAAAAATATGAGAAAATACTTTTTTTTATTTGACTTTATAGATGTCTTTTATTATGTTTGTAATTTAAGGTTATTACTTCGACACCGGGGCGCAGGGCGGTAGGGGCGGCAGAGGCCCCTTTTGCCCTTCCCCGGACCCCCGACCCATTTCACCCCTCTGCCACTGCGTGGTGCGAATTTGTAAGAATTTGCTATGCAAATTCTGGCGATTTGATAGGGTGAAATCATATTATAGACTACAAAAATTGGTGTTTTCTAAATCTTGAATTTCTAAAATCGCAAACTCGCTACGCTCAAACAGTGCGATTTCTTAACGAAATTCTACGATTTGAAAACAAAGCAATTTTCCCACCTCTAAGCCTATGGATTTAGTATTTGTAGGCTTAGTGGTGCAGTGAATATTGTATTAACAATCTAAACAAAAGAATTTGCGGAGCAAACTTCTACTAATCATTGCCCCACGCAGTGGCGGTGGGGGTGTAGAAGGTATAGGGGGATCGGGGGAAAGGAAAAAGGGGTCTACCGCTACCCCTAATTCCGTATCCCCCCGAGGTACAACGGTACAGCCTTAAATTATAGATAAAA
>NZ_HG003686.1:0-160856 GCF_000312365.2 Anaerococcus provencensis
CTAAAGGATACTAAACTTTATATCTTGACTGGAAATATTGATTGCTATTTGAGAGTCCTATCCCATTTTAGCAAAGCTAAAATGATGGAAGGACCTTGTTCAGAATGTCCCAAGGTGCAAAGCAGCTTGGATGACATTTACGAACAGTTTGAGGTTCATAAATAAAATAATACAGTAGCGATAGCGCTAGGGATACACCTATCTCCATACCGAACATAGAAGTTAAGCCTAGCAACGCCGATGGTACTCGGAGGGCGACCTCCCGGTAGAGTAGGAAGCTGCTGAATAAAATAAGCCCGTCCGGATCAAGGAGGACCCTCCATGGAATGGTCGAGCATAGTGAGAGGTGATGTTGCAGAATAAGTAAATCTATTCTGCTCATCACTTTGTTTCTTAGGCGGCTTTGTATTTTATGATGTTTAAATCTTTATTTTCTATTTTTGATGCTAGTTTATTTATGTTTAGTACTATTGATAAGAGGCATATTTTGCTTATTATATTTTCTTTTCCTCTATGATGGGATCTATTGTAGTTTAGTCCTGACTTTATTTTTGAAAATGCTCCTTCAGCTTGGATTGATCTATTTAATCTTTCTTCTATTCCTTGGTCAGATATTATGTTTTCTAATGATTCTTTCCTATACTTTTGGAAGGTTTTCGCTATGTAGATTCCTTTAGTTTTTTGACCATCTTTGTTCCAGTCGAAAGATCTGTAGACTTTTGTTATTGTTATGTATCAATTTTTCTTTCCAGATGATTGGTATAATGGTCCCTGACATTAGAGGGTATTTTGAAAGCCAATCAGCCTATGAGCTTGAAAAAAAGCTTTATGAGTTTGGTTATACTACACTTCTTTGCGTTACAACTGACACCTATGAAAAAAGGTCTCCTACCCTGATGTCTTGGTTGAAAGCAAGGTTGAAGCAATTATTTGTGTGGGTTCTACCTATGAAGAAAAAAGATTTTAGGAAAATCTAAAAAATATGTCGGTTCTTATTCCCATGCCGATTTTAAATGTTAAAACAACTGACGAAAACGAAAAAATTGTAAACGTCTATATAGATTAAATTGAAGCTATAGACCAGACTGTCAAGCTTTTTAAGGATAATTCTTACAAGAAACCCCTCTATGTGTCTTTGGATACTAGTTATATGTCTAGGTCCTATATTGCCAAGAAATCAGGTTTTGTTGAGGCTCTTTATAAGTATTATGACGATGCGAATTTTGTTGAATTTAAAGTAAAAGACCCAGAGGAAGACCTCTTGAAATTAATCGATTTTCTAAGGAAAAACGTAGAATTTGACTCAATCCAATTTGAGTTAGATAGGCTTGCTGTAAATACCTATAAACTTATGGCAAATGAAGAAATAAAAATCCCTGAAGACCTTGGCATTATAGGTTTTGACAATATCCATGCAAGAGACTTTACCGACTAAGCCATAACTTCCATAGATCAGAGAATTTCCGATCAGATAAATTTTGCAATTGATAATCTTCTTAAGATTTTAAATGATGAAGAAGCTCAGATAAATATTGCCCTCGAGGCAAAATTAATTGAAAAGGAAACAACTCTTAGGGGTATTAATATATAATAAGCTTTTGTTTAGGAAAGCAAATATTTGATATAGAAAAAATTGGAGGAATGATCATGACAAATTTTATTGAATCTTTCGATGGCACAGCTTTATTTTACAACAAGGAAGAAGTAAAAAATGCCAAGGCTGCAGTTGTTATTGTCCATGGATTGGCAGAACATTCTGGTAGGTACGATTATGTGGCTGAGAAATTTCACAATGCAGGTTTTTCGACCTATAGGTTTGACCACAGGGGCCACGGCAAGTCTGAAGGCGAGAGGGGATATTACAAGGACTACGAAGACATGCTAGAAGATGTAAATGTAGTTGTAGATAATGCTATAGAAGAAAATCCTGATAAGCCAGTATTCTTGCTAGGTCATTCTATGGGTGGTTTTGCAGTAAGCCTTTACGGGGCAAAGTATAGGGATAAAAACCTTGTTGGAGTCATAACTTCTGGTGGTCTTACCCACGATAATAATAAGATAACTGAAATGGTAGGTCCTGGCCTTGACCCACACACAGAACTTCCAAACGAGCTTGGCGACGGGGTTTGCTCTGTAAAAGAAGTTGTAGAAGCCTATGTTGCTGACCCATTAAACCTTAAAAAATACCAACTGGGTCTTTTATATGCATTAAAAGACGGAATAGCTTGGTTTAAGGAAAATGAAAAAGACTTTTCTTACCCAGTTTTAATTCTCCACGGCAGGGACGATGGCATAGTTAATTTCAAAGATTCCTTTGACTTTTTTGAAAACAACTCTTCTAAAGACTGCCAAATTAAAATCTATAAGGGTCTTTACCATGAAATCATGAATGAATATGCCAAAGACGAAGTAATTGGCGATATCATTACTTGGATAGATAATAGGCTATAAGCAAAAAATTAACATTAAAAACGCTAGGGGAAATTGAGCTGAACCCGTAAACACGGAATAATTTAATAATATTTTAAACGGAATGTAATCTGTACATAACAGGAGACATTCCGTTTAATTTTGTCTTAATCATTGTACCATTTAATATATTTTTCTATCTCTTTTCTTAATTATTTATAATTCTAAATTACTATAAGTAAATCAATGTAAACTTATATTAGTTTGAGTAAAAATATAAAATAAAGGCAATAATAGCTGTTTACGTATTATAAAAAATACTTGACAAGATTGGTTTACAAGAGTAAACTTATTTTAAGCATTGAGTCTACAATTGTAAACGACAAGGAGGGAAAGAAAATGGATGCAATAGTATATAATACTCATATCACAGATGCTGAATGGGAAGTCATGCGTGTAGTTTGGGCAAATGATCGAGTAACTAGTAAAAAAGTCATCTCCGTATTGAAAGAAAAAATGGACTGGACACAATCTACTATCAAAACGATCTTAGGTCGATTAGTTGAGAAAGGCGTACTAAATACAGAGCAGGAAGGTAGAAAGTTTATTTACACTGCCAATATTGAAGAGAAAGAAGCCGTAAGGGATTATACAGAGGATATTTTTAACCGTATCTGCCGAAAGAAAGTCGGAAATGTAATAGGAAACATCATTGAAGATCATGTCTTAAGCTTCGATGATATAGATCGATTAGAAGAAATATTAGAGAAGAAAAAAGCTTTCGCAGTAGAAGAAGTGGATTGCAATTGTCCAGAAGGACAATGCGAGTGTCATTTACATCATCATTAAGAATAAGGAGGTATTTAAAATGAACAATAACAACAAACATTCATCCCACAGTCACCATAATCATGGCGACATGGATCATTCAAAACATGAGCACGTAAGCACGGAAGAACATGGAGACCATAAGGATCAACATTACGACCATCATGCCCACCATGACCACAGTGGGCACGGTGGGCATGAGCATCATCATCACGGTAACTTTAAGGAACTTTTCTTAAAGTCATTACCACTAGGAATCATTATTATGCTCTTATCCCCTATGGCTGGGTTTGACCTACCATTCCAGTTTACTTTTCCATATTCTGATATTGTAGTAGCTATTTTATCTACTATATTAATTATTTATGGTGGACGTCCATTCTATCAAGGTGCAGTTGACGAATTTAAACAAAAAGAACCTGGAATGATGGCTCTCGTTTCTTTAGGTTTAAGTGTTTCATATTTATATAGTATTTATACTGTAATAGCAAGCTACGTAACAGGTGAACAAATTATGGATTTCTTCTTTGAATTTGCTTCATTACTATTAATCATGTTATTAGGTCACTGGATTGAGATGAAAGCTATTGGACAAGCAGGAGATGCACAAGAAGAACTGGCTAAGCTGGTACCAAAAGATGCTCATGTTGTATTAGAAGATGATTCAATTGAAACACGTCCAGTTGCTGACTTAAAGGTAGGTGATTTAATTCGTGTTCAAGCTGGGGAAAATGTGCCAGCAGATGGAACTATCGAGCGTGGCGAATCACGTTTAAATGAAGCTCTTCTAACTGGGGAGTCAAAAGCAGTTAAAAAAGGTCCTGGCGATGAAGTAATCGGGGGCTCAACAAATGGAGAAGGGGTTCTTTATATTAAAGTGCGAGAGACAGGTGATCAATCCTTCATCTCTCAAGTACAGAATCTAATCAGCCAAGCTCAAAGTCAGCCTTCCAGGGCAGAAAATATTGCTCAAAAAGTTGCAGGGTGGCTCTTCTATATTGCGGTAACTGCCGCACTAATAGCTTTTGTAGTATGGATGCTTATAGCGGACATCCCAACGGCAGTAAAATTTGCTATCACAACATTAGTTATAGCTTGTCCTCACGCCTTGGGTCTGGCTATTCCATTGGTAACCGCCCGTAGCACAAGCTTAGGAGCTAGTCGTGGCTTACTAGTAAAAGACCGCCAAGCCTTAGAAATAGCTCAAGATGCAGATGTGATGATTTTAGATAAAACAGGTACTTTAACAACTGGTGAGTTTAAAGTATTAGATGTAAAACTTCTTAATGACAAATATACAAAAGAGGAAATCATTGCCTTACTGGCAGGTATTGAAGGAGGATCTAGCCACCCAATTGCTCAATCAATTATTAGTTTCGCTAACCAGCAAGATATAAGTCCAGTATCTTTTGATTCAATTGATGTGATTTCCGGTGCTGGAGTAGAAGGCAAAGCCAAGGGCCATAGTTACCAATTAATCAGTCAAAAAGCATATGGACGTAATTTGGATATTGATATTCCAAAAGGAGCTACTCTCAGTATATTAGTAGAAAACGATGATGCCATTGGTGCTGTAGCTTTAGGAGACGAATTAAAGCCAACCAGCAAAGAGTTAATAAAAGCTCTTAAAAAGAACAATATACAACCAATTATGGCAACAGGTGATAATGAAAAAGCGGCTTTAGGTGTATCAGAAGATTTAGAGATTGAATATAAAGCAAATCAATCTCCACAAGATAAATATGAGTTAGTAAAAGCACTTAAAGATGAAGGAAAAAAAGTTATCATGGTAGGTGACGGTGTCAATGATGCCCCTTCTCTTGCCTTGGCAGATGTTGGTATAGCTGTTTGTGCTGGGACTCAAGTTGCATTGGATTCAGCAGATGTCATATTGACTCAATCCGATCCAGGAGATATTGAATCATTCATTGAATTAGCGCACAAAACAACTCGTAAAATGAAACAAAACCTCTTTTGGGGAGCCGGCTATAACTTTATAGCTATCCCTCTAGCTGCGGGAATTTTGGCCCCTATCGATATAACATTAAGTCCTGCATTAGGAGCAATTCTAATGTCTTTGTCAACAGTCATAGTCGCAATTAATGCAATTTTATTAAGATTAGACCCAAAAAAATGACAGTTAACGCATAGAATAATTGAAACTCTTTAAAGAATAAAATACCATAATTTTACAGAAGAGGAAGAGATGTAAGTACTTTAAAAATCATCTCTTCCTTTTTTTATTGTTTATAAAGACCTTATTTATAATGAATAAAGACCATTAGACTGATTATTTTAGCTTTGTCCGAATTTCGAAAGTTAATAAATTAGGGGAAAAGTACCAGTGCTCACTATTTCAACTAGCAAAATATTACGAAAAACAGACAAGGAGAAGGATACATTTGAATTCAAAGTGAAAGTATAAATGGATAAGGAGGGATATTTCCTGATAAGTGGATTGTAAAAAGAGGTTTTGATAATCCATAAATATATGTTTTACTATATCTAATATAGAAAATAAGCCAGTATATATTGTGGAAGAAAGTATCCCTTATATATGTAGACTTCATGGATGTCGAGTGAAACTAGACTTAGTCATTTGAATGAGTTTTTTAGTATCTAATTTATATGTGATAAACAATACTCAATTTATTGATTGAATTTTTACATAGATTAATCTATAATGATTATGTAATTATTTTGTAATAATTTATTTACTTATTTTTGAAAGGATTATCTATGGCTAGTTTTAAAAATAAATTATTGGCTCTTACTTTTTGTTTTGCCTTTGTTTCTTCTTCTACTTCTTATGCATCAGATCTTGTTAGGTATAATGATATAAATCTTGACGAGGTTTTGGATGACAATGGTATTTATTATGATAAAAAAGAAGTAGAAAATAGGATTAAGGAATATATAAATAATCCAAGTGAGGATGTTGTTCCAGATTTTAAGCCTATTGAAGAAACAGTTACTGAGGAAACTACAGTGAAAGACAATGGTGAAGTTGATATTACAGAAACTACTGAGACCACATATGAAGATCAAAAAAAGGAACCTATTTATTCTAAGACACCAGTTTATAAAAAAGTTGTAGATATTTCGGAGCACCAAAATCCTAGTTTGATTAATTATGATAAGTTTGCCAAAAGTATCGATGGTGCAATCCTACGTACTTCTATTATGGATGCAGACACCTTAAATATCAGGACTGATTATCATCTAGAAGAACACTATAGGCAGCTTAATAGTAGGGGAGTTCCTTTGGGATTCTATCACTATTCTCGCGCTATCAACCCTAGAGAGGCTATAAGAGAAGCTGAATATGTAAGTAGAGTTTTAAAAAATAAAAATGTATCTTATCCTGTTTATATAGACATAGAGGATGACAAAAGGCAAGCAAAGGCGTCTAAGGCCGACATTTCTGAAGCTGCTGAAGCCTTTATACTAGCCATGAGAAGAAATGGCTATGTATCTGGTATATATTCATATCCTTGGTTTGCCAATAACTATTTGACCAAAGATGTGAGAAATAAATACGAATTTTGGATAGCTGATTACGCATCAAAGAACTTTACCAAATATAATGGTTCTGATTTTGACTCTTGGCAGTTTACTGACAAGGGGTACTATAATGGATATAAATATAATGTAGATACAAGTGTAGTCTATAAAGATTATCCTTTGATTATTAAGGGTAGATCTAAAAAGAGCATGGATAAGCTTGTAAGTGAAATAATAGCTGGCAGATGGGGTACAGGTGCCGAGAGGAAAAAACGCCTCACCTATGCAGGTTATGATTATAATATCGTACAAAAAGCCGTTAATGAAAGATTAAAAATTACTAGAGCTTAAGGAGGAAATTATGGCAGAATTAAAATTTGATATAGTTGAAAATCTTGGAGTACTTTCTACAAATGCTAAGGGATGGACAAAGGAACTTAACCTTGTTTCTTGGAATGAAAGGGATCCAAAATATGACATTAGAGATTGGAATGAAGATCACACTAGAATGAGCAAGGGTGTAACTCTTACTAAAGAAGAAGCAGAAGTACTAAAACATATCCTTGCAGAGGAGGAATTTTAGTGAGCGATAGGGATAAGCTATTTGAAATATTTGATGAGCTTGATATCAAATATGATATGGTAGAGCATCCAGCTGCTGAAACCACAGAAGAAGCTGATAGGTATATAGAAGGCAAGGAAGGTGCTAGGACTAAGAATCTTTTCATGGCCAATAGAAAGGATAGGCAATACTATCTTATCGTTATGGACGATCAAAAGATGATTAGTATAAAAGATTATAACAAGCTTTTGGATGAAAAAGGCATGCACTTTGTTCAACCGGAAAAGATACTGGAAATATTGGACCAAGAAGTTGGTATAATCTCAGTGTTTGGTCTTATTAATACTGATGAAGATATCAAAGTTATCTTTGACAAGGATATGATCGACGAAAATGAAATTATGACCTTCCATCCAGATGACAATACGAAGACAGTCTTTTTAAAGAATGAAGATGTATTCAAATTTGTTAAAAATGCTGGTTATGATTATCAAATATTTGACTTCCAAGCAATTCCAGAATTTTAAAAAATAAGGGGGCTGTTGCAAAAGTCCTAACATAGAAAAAAGACGAGGAAACTAAACATCCTCGTCTTTTTCTGATACAATGTATTTATGAAAACCGTTACAAATACATCATCACTAACTAATTTTACACTAGTTAATGATACAATTCAATTAAAATTAAACTTTAATACAGAAATATACATTCAAAATGATGTTAAACTAAGGCTTGTAAAAAAATATAAATTGAAAGGATAGATCTAGCAGAATTAAAAAAAGTACTCATCATTTGGAAGAAAACCTACTGTAAATCCAGTAACTATGCTGGAAATAATAATATTCTGCTATTCAGAAGGAATATTCTCATCAAGGGAAATAGAAAAATCATGCAAATATGATCTAAGAATAAAATATTTACTAGATGGACAAAACCCACCAGATCATTCTACCATAAACAGATTCAGACAAAAAATAGTAGAACTAACACCCAATCTATTAAATCAAATGGTCCAAATACTAATAGAAGAAAAACAAATAGACCTATCAAGCATATACATAGACGGAACAAAAATAGAAGCCTACGCCAACAGATACAGTTTTGTATGGCGAGGAAGCATAGAAAAATGGCAAGAAAAACTAAGAGTAAGAATAATAAAGCACTTCGATTTAAGTAATGAATTAACCCCATCCCAAGTATTAGAAATAGTAAAAATAGTATTTAATCAAGTAAGTAAAGAATGTAAAGAAAAAAAGATAAACTTTGTACATGGGCAAGGCAAAAGAAAACACCAACTTCAACGAGACTATGAACAATTAAAAGATTGGAAAAACAAACTAGAAACTTACAATAAACATTTAGAAATAATGGGCGATTACAGAAACTCCTACTCAAAAACAGACTATGATGCAACCTTCATGAGAATGAAAGAAGACCACATGAGAAATGGTCAACTAAAACCAGCCTACAAAAAATTAGCCCGTCCGGCTCGTGGAGGACTAGCAAGTGCATCAGGCTTCATCATAGGAGAAAATGTATCACACCATCCATCCGATATGTACACCCTAAAACCATTCTTAAAAAAACTACAAGAAAACTATCCAAACAAACTAGACAAAATAGTAGCAGATGCAGGATATGAAAGTGAAGAAAACTATGTATATCTAGCAGAGAACAATCTAACATCCTACATAAAACCATCAAACTATGAAAAATCCAAAACACGGAAATATAAAAAAGAACAAGCATTTAAGGAAAGCTTAAACTATGATGAACATCAAGACAAATACATATCAGAAGAAGGTAAAGAATTCGTAAGATGTAAAGATAGATATAGAAAAAGAAAAAGCGGATATGTAACAACAACTAAAGTCTACAGGTGTTTCGACTGGAACAAAGATGGTAAAAAAACCAAAGGAATCTACATATCAGAAACATTCCAAAAATATAGAAAAGAATCCTTAGAAAACATAAGATCAGCCCAAGGAATAGAAGAAAGATTAAACAGATCAATCCAAGCAGAAGGAGCATTTTCCAAAATAAAATCAGGACTAAACTACAATAGATTCCACCACAGAGGAAAAGCAAATATAATAAGTGAAATATGCCTATTGTCAATGGCACTAAACTTAAACAAATTATCATCAAAAATAGAAAAAAGAAACTTAGAAATCATAAAATATAAAGCTGCCTAAGAAAAAAATATTAAAATGAGGAGCTCTATTACTTGAACCTAATTTTAAAGAAAATGTGGAAAAATTTATCCTCATGTTTAAAAACTGTACAGAATATTATGGCTTGATATAAATATACAATAAAAAAAGTGATGAGCAGAATAGATTTTCCTATTCTGCAACACCACCTATTTTTTTATTTATCAAATTTTTCCTTATTGATTTCAAATACTTTACTTAGACCTATAAGGCTTAGTGATGGTATTTGTGTAGATGTAGATTTTGCCAAAAAGTTTGCATATTTGCCTGTAATAATTATTTCAGGTTTTTCATTATTTAATTTTCGTTCATCAATTATATCTTTTACGATTCCCCAGCAAGCGTTTTGATAGGCGTGGAAAATTCCACTTTGGATTGATTTTGTTGTGTTATTTCCTAGGATTTTCTCAGGTCTTAGAATTTCTACTTGGGGAAGTTTGGCACTTTCTTGGTGTAGAGATTTTTCAAAAAGGTCAATTCCAGGAAGGATTACTCCACCTAAGAATTCTTTTTTCTCATTAATATAATCAATGGTAGTAATAGTTGAAGCTGATATAATTATGATGTTTTTATCATAGAAATCACTTGCTCCAACAGCTCTGATTATTCTATCTGTGCCGACTTCTTTTGGATTTTCACATTTTATATTTATTCCTGTCTTTACACCAGGAGAAATTATTATTGGATTTTTATTAGTAATTTTTTGTGAAATTTTACTGTAGCTTTCTAATAATTCTGGGACAACTGTAGAAATTATTACATGATTAATATCAGAAAAATTAATTTCCTTATCCATTAGCATTAGCTTTATGATGAGGTAAATCTCATCTACCGATTTATTTTTGTCAGTTGTTATTTCAAAATTTCCTATTAGCTTTTTATTTTCAAATATTCCTACATTTGTAATTTTGTTTTCAATATCAATTGCAAGTAACATTTTACCTTCTCGTATTCTTTACAGCTTTTACTACTGATGTTGCAAGAATGACAGAAAGTATTGCTTCTGGAATACCTGATGTGATTGATACTCCTAGTATTGCTGATTTGGCACTTTCTAGTGGAATATTTACTGCTTTTACGTATTTTTCAGCATAGATTACATATATGCCACCTAGGACAAGTATGGTATTTGTCATAGATCCTACAAAGGCACCTATAGCTACTGGGAAGTCTAGGGTAGGTGTTTTTTGTGAATAAATAAGTAAGCCAATTGTAATTATAAGTAGAATTACAACTAAGACTATGTTTAGTGTTGATGCACCAGTTTTTATATTTCTATATAGTAAGTAGGCTAGTCCAAGTAAGATTAGTGTCCACAATACTTTTGTTAGTACTTTTAATGTTTTTTCATCTTTGCCTTTAAGGGCGCTGTAAGCATAATATGAAGTAATACCTATAAGTATCCTTGGGACTATTGATATAAGTGGGTTGTAGAATACAAAAGATACCGGATTAGGTCTAATGATAGCATTAGCTAGGGATGATATACCAAATATCAAACCTACTAGTGCGCCTACTAGTGGTCCTTCTACAATGGCTGCAATGATTACTGGAATATGCATGGTTGTAGCATTGATTAGGCCAAGTGGTATTAGACCTAGTGGTGTAAGGGAAAGTACCACTGTTATAGCACCGAGAATGGCAGCTGTAACAAGTTTTTTGCTCGTTAGTTTTTCTTTTTTCATTTTTACCTCCTGATACGGTTCATATTGATATCGTTCTTTCTTTGTTCACTAACTTTGCTTTTATTTTGCTAGGATCAGTTAAGTATCCTGCCTTTAAATAAGCTATATAAATTATAGCATAAAAAATCAGATAGTAAAGTTATTAGTTATAAATATAACGAGTAATATTTAAGTGTCTTATCTTTAAAAACGGTATAATACTTCTAGACTTTATGAAGAGGGAATTATGGAAGATATAAAAACACCAAGTCACGTTGCTATAATACTTGATGGGAACGGGCGTTGGGCTCAAAAAAGAAATATGCCAAGGACTTTTGGCCACAAAAATGGAGCGGAAAATGTAGTCGATATAGCTATCCACGCCAAAAAACGTGGAGTAAAATATTTGACCCTATATGCATTTTCTACCGAAAATTGGAAAAGACCAAAAAAAGAAGTTGACTATTTGATGAAACTTCTTATTAAGTTTGTAAATGATAAAATTGATCAACTTATGGAAGAAGATTGTAAGCTGAACTTTTTGGGAGATTTGTCTGCTATTCCTGACCAAACTAGAAAGGCAGTCGAATTAGCACTTGATAGAACAAAGGATAATAAATCTCTGTTTATAAATATTGCTTTAAACTATGGTGGTAGGGACGAGCTAGTCCACGCTTTTAAAAATATTGTTAACGATGGGTACAAGGCAGAAGATATAGATGAAAAACTCATTTCTGAATATTTATATACTAAAGATATACCAGACCCAGATTTATTAATAAGACCTGGTGGTGAGCTTAGAATATCAAATTTTTTGATTTATCAAATTGCCTATAGCGAGCTATATTTTACTGATAAGCTATGGCCAGATTTTTCTTATGAGGACTTTGATAAGGCCATAGAAGAATATTCTAGACGTAACCGCCGCTTTGGAGATGTCAAATGAATTTGCTAAAGAGAACTTATGGTGGAGCTATAATCCTACTTGTGATATTTGCCATAACATATTTTGGTCACATATCATTAAGTATTGGATTTACAATATTTTCCCTTATAGCAATAAGGGAGATTACGGAAGCTTTTGCCAATATTGATATAAAACTTCCAAAAACTTTGTTATATATTTGTGATTTAGCCATAATGGGGGCTGCATACTGGCAAGATAAAGATGCTTTTATTTTGGCAATTATTTTTTCTGTCATAGCGCTACTAATTTATATGATATTTAAGGAAGATGTATCTTTTTATACAATTAGTATTGGGATTTTTATCCTTATGTATATCCCTACTTTGATGGGGACTATTATTAGAATCAGAGACATAAAATATATTTGGCCTTTATATATCACAGCTTGGGGATCTGATACTTTTGCTTATCTAGTGGGTTCTATTATTGGCAGGAGTAAAATCAAATCAATAGCTCACATTAGTCCAAAAAAGACTATCGAAGGCTGTATAGGTGGTATAATTGGAGCTTTGGTTTTAAATTTGATTTATCATAAATATAATTTAGTTGGTATTAATACATCTTATGTTATAATTTTTTCAGTATTTGGAGCTATCTTATCTCAAATTGGGGATTTGGTGGCAAGTTTTATAAAGAGAAAAACGGGAATAAAAGATTTTGGCAATATAATCCCAGGCCATGGGGGCATTCTAGATAGGTTTGATTCTATGATTTTTATTGCGCCAATCCTTTATCTTTTTTCCATCATGTAAGGAGAATAAATGGGAACAATTATTATAGCTATTGTGATGTTCTTACTTTTGGTAACAATCCACGAGTTTGGACATTTTATAGTGGCAAAATTATCCGGCATAAAAGTAAATGAATTTGCCGTAGGTATGGGACCAGAGATAGTCTCAAATCAGAAGGGAGAAACAAAGTATTCTCTAAGGCTTCTACCAATTGGTGGATATTGCGCTATGGAAGGGGAAGACGACGAGTCAAATGATCCAAGAAGCTACGACAACGCACCTGCTTACAAGAGATTTTTGACAATCCTTGCAGGGCCTCTTATGAATCTGATACTTGCAGTTATTGTGTTTACTATAGTTGCCTTTAACAGTGGAACTGCTACAAATTCTGTTGGTGGATTTACTGACGATTCAAAGGCAAAAGAAGCTGGAATTATCTTGGATGATGAGATCTTGAGTGTTGGAGATAGGGAAATTAAAGATTTTACTGATATTTCAAAGAATCTAACAAGTTTCTATGAGGCTAATCCAAAAGATAAGCCAGTGACTGTTAAGGTTAGAAGAGATAATGAAGAGAAGTCCTTTGATATCATCCCATCATTTCAAGATGATATGGCCTATATTGGTGTAACGGCCAAGATGCGCGATGTGGGATTTTTGGAAGCTATTGGACTGGGTTTTAAAGAAACAGGTCGAAATATTAAACTTATTTTTACTGTTTTGGGCAATCTATTTACGGGCAAACTTTCCTTTGGAGCCCTAAGTGGACCAGTTGGCGTAGTAAAGGAAATTGGCAATCAAGCTCAAAATGGAGTGATGAATGTCCTATACTTTTTGTCATACATCAGCGTTAACCTTGCAGTTTTCAATTTGATACCATTTCCAGCCCTTGATGGATCAAAGATATTTACAAATCTCTATGAGATGATTACAAAAAAAAGGGTCAACAAGAAAATAGAAGAAAAGGTGACTATTGCAGGATTTATAATCCTCTTATCTTTGATACTAATAGTCACAATAAAAGACATATTTACACTTTTTTAAGGAGATGTAATGAGAAAAAATACTAGAAAAATTTATGTGGGAGAAGTTGCAATTGGAGGTGACTCTCCTATTTCTATCCAATCAATGACAACAGCTAAAACTAGCGACATAGATGCTGTAGTAAGGCAAATCAACGCCCTAGAAAAAGCAGGCTGTGACATATCTAGATCAGCTGTAAATGATATGGATGATGCAAAAGCAATCCCCGAGATTAAGAAGAGAACCAATCTACCTTTTGTAGCAGACATACAATTTGACTATGAGCTAGCCCTTGCTGCTGTAGAAAATGGGTGTGACTGCCTAAGATACAATCCAGGAAATATTGGTAGTGAGGATAAGGTTCGCGAAATTGTCGAAGCTTGCAAGAACAAGGATATTCCTATAAGAATTGGTGTAAACTCTGGCTCTATTTCTAGAGAAATTGTGGACAAATTTGGAGGAGTGAATGCTGATTCTCTTGTGGCAAGTGCCATGGCAGAGATAAAAATCCTAGAAGATATGGATTTTTATAATATGAAAATATCTGTCAAATCCTCTGATGTAAACACTATGATAGATGCTTACAGGAAGCTATCAGATCTTGTAGACTATCCACTTCACCTTGGTGTAACTGAGGCTGGTCCTTTGTACCAAGCCCTTGTGAAATCATCAATCGGCATAGGATCTTTGCTTAAAGATGGGATAGGAGACACTATCAGAGTTTCCATAACAGGAGATCCTGTAGAAGAGGTAAAGGCCGCAAAGACAATTCTAAAGGCACTAAACCTACGTCGCGATGGCCTTGACATAGTATCATGTCCAACTTGTTCAAGAACAACAGTAGATTTGGAAAAAATCGTAGCAGAAGTAGAAGAAAAGTCAAAAGGCATGGGTGTAAATGCCAAGGTTGCAATCATGGGCTGTCCTGTAAATGGACCTGGTGAATCAAAGGAAGCTGACTATGGAATTTCTGCAGCAAATGGCATGGGATTCCTATTTAAAGATGGAAAGACAATCAAAAAGGTAAAAGAAGAAGAAATAGTGGACACACTTTTGGAAGTTTTAAAAGAAAGCCATCTAAATGAAAATTGATTTAAGTAAGTTCGTAGAAATCAAAGAAAATGAATATACTATAACAAATGCCATATATTTTAAAGAAAATAATGAGCTAAAATTAACCATAGAATCGAACCTCGACCATCTTGATGAAAAGATAAGGTCATCTTTAGACGAGTATTTTTCTTATGTGACACTCACAATTGAATTTATAAAATTATCTCCAGCTGTGGAAGAAGATTCTGCTGGCAATGATACTACAGAAAATATAAATGAAGTAGAAATCATAGAAGATCAGGACTTGGAAATAGAAATTCGTGAACCTTACAAGGAAGATGAAGAAGATAGTGAGAGTGATTCTTGTGATGATCTCCTAAAGAAAAAGGAAGAAGAGCTAAATGCGCGCATAAGCCATGCCATTGATAACAGCAAGAAAGAGGAGAAAAAGCAAGAAGAGCCAGTTGACGGTTTAAATTTTGGTAGAAAGATTAGGGAAGATGTGATTCCTATTTCAGAAATTTATTCCAAAAAAGGTCTAAGAGTTTCACTTATCGGAACTGTCTACGGCCTAGATGTCTTCCAAACCAAAAACAATTACTTTATTTATACCTTTGACTTAGAAGATGAAAGTGATGCCATAGCTTGCAAAATATTTGCATCTGAAAAGACTAATCCTAAGCTTGCTGATCTTAAAAATGGTATAGGGATCCAAGTAGAGGGAGTACTAAATTACGATGACTACGCCCACGATGAGGTCTTTACAGCCAATTCAGTAATTCCTGCAACAATTTCCAAAAAAATCGACACTGCTATAGACAAGCGCATTGAACTAGAAGTTCACAGCAAGATGACAAACCTAGATGGCTTTGTGGACAATGCTGACATTGTAAGAGTTTTAAATGATTGGAATTGGGATGCAATTGGCATCACAGATACGGCTACTCTCCAAGGCTTGCCAGATCTTTACGAAGCTATAATAAAAACTGGCAAAAAGATGCTGCCGGGTGCTGAACTTTTGCTAGTAGAAGATGAACTAAGGATACTAACTAACCTATCTGAAAACCCTGTTCCTAGAATCAAATATATAAGAGACCAGGAATTTGTAGTTTTTGACTTGGAAACTACAGGACTTTCTAGATTTGCTGATAAAATCACAGAAATTGGCGCTGTAAGAGTAGTTAATGGAGAGATTACAGAAATCTTTAATGAGCTAGTAAATCCAGAAAAGCTCATTCCTGATAAAGTCATAGAGTTAACAGGAATTACCAATGAAATGGTCATGGATAAGGATAATATTGATGAGGTTTTACCAAGATTTCTTGATTTTGCAGGAGATGCCATACTAGTTGGCCAAAACTCTGACTTTGATATTGGATTTGTAAGGGAAAATGCAAGGAATCTTGGCTACGAATTTTCTCCGATTTACATGGATACTCTACCTATGGCTCGAGCCTTGTTTGACGATATGGGTAGATTTTCTCTTGATAAAATAGCTAGAAAGTTAAACATACCAGCCTTTAACCACCATAGGGCCAGTGACGATGCTAGAGCAACTGCTCAAATTTTCATAAAGATGTTTGATATGATAATGGAACAAGATGTTGATTTAGCTAATATTAATAAGCTTACCACACATTATCCAAAGGCTAAATTCGAAACATTTTCTGCCATAGTCTTTGCCAAAGACCAAGTTGGCTTAAAAAATCTATACAAGCTTATTTCCAAATCAAGGATGGAAAATTTTGCCAACGAGGGCAAAACTCCTATTTCCCTACTCAAGGAACACAAAGAAGGCTTGTTAGTTGGAAGCGGGGGCCATGAAGGCTTACTTTTTAACTATCTTTTAAATGGATATCCACAAAGTAAGGTAGATAGCGCCCTGGAACTTTTCGATTTTCTCCAGGTAGAGCCTCTTGAAATCTTTGCGGATGAAGTTAACAATGGAAAGATAAGAAGTTTTGACCAAGTAAAAGAGATAAATACCAGGATAATAAACCTTGCCAAAGAAAACGGCAAGCTATCTGTTGCAACAGGCGGGGTGAGATATCTTAAGCCAAGTGATTATATCTTGAGAAATATCCTCCACAAGGGCCAATATTTTAGATACCACGAGAATAGGCCACTTTATTATCTGAGAACTACAAAGGAAATGCTAGATGGATTTTCTTATCTAGATAGGGATTTGTCCGAAGAGATTGTAATTAAAAATCCAAAACTGATTGCAGAGCAAATCGAAGATATAAGGCCGATTCCTCCTGGAACTTTCCCACCAAAAATTGAAGGATCTGATGAAAAGCTCAGAGATGCTTGCTTTACAAAAGCCAAGTCAATCTATGGTGATCCTTTGCCACAAATTGTAGAAAATAGGCTAAATCGTGAGCTAAATTCCATAATTTCAAATGGATATGCAGTTTTATATATCATAGCCAAGGAGCTAGTAGGTAAGTCAAACAGAGATGGCTACCTTGTTGGCTCCAGGGGTTCTGTTGGGTCATCATTTGCAGCTACTATGGCTGATATTACAGAAGTTAACCCACTTTGCCCTCACTATGTGTGTCCAGAGTGTAAGCATAGTGAATTTTTTGAAGAAGATAGGCTAGGGGCAGGAATTGACTATCCAGATAAGAATTGTCCAGTCTGTGGAAGTCCTATGAATAAAGATGGTCACAACATACCATTTGAAGTTTTCCTAGGATTTGAGGGAGACAAGGAACCAGATATAGACCTAAACTTTGCTGGAGAATACCAACCTACAATACACAAATATACTGAAGAGCTTTTTGGTGAGGGCAAAGTATTTCGTGCTGGAACCATAGGTGCTATCCAAGATAACACGGCCTTTGGCTACATCAAAAAATACAGCGAAGAATACAATGAAACATTCACCAATGCCCAGATTAGGAAACTTCAGAGGGGACTTAAAGATGTCAAAAGAACAACTGGCCAGCACCCGGGTGGACTCATTGTTGTGCCAAATGACATAGAAATATTTGACATAACACCCATCCAATATCCAGCAGATGACCCAAAAGATGACATCAAGACAACCCACTTTACTTACAATATGATGCACGAGACCCTGCTAAAACTTGACTTGCTTGGCCACGATGTACCATCTATCATCCGTGCCCTCCAAGACCTGACGGGAACTGATCCCCTTAAGATAAAGATGGGCGATCCAGAAGTTATGAAGATATTCTCAAACACTGAGCCACTTAATATCAAGCACGACTTTTCCAATAATGAGATTGGAACTCTTGGAATACCAGAATTTGGAACTAACTTTGTGCGAGGCATGTTAAAAGAAACATTTCCAACCAAGTTTTCTGAAATGACTAGGATATCAGGCCTATCTCACGGAACAGACGTATGGAACAACAATGCTCGTGACATAATTGCAGCAAAAACTGCTGGATTTGATGAGATTATATCAACTCGTGATGATATCATGAACTCACTGATTCAAAAGGGCCTTGATAAGAAAAAGTCATTCCAAATCATGGAAATTGTAAGGAAGGGAAGATCCCTATCTGAAGAGCAATTGGCCTATATGAGAGAAAATGGTGTGCCAGAATGGTATATAGAATCATGTCTTAAGATAAAATACCTATTCCCTAAGGCTCACGCTGTAGCATATTGTTTGATGAGTTATCGTATAGCATATTATAAGGTTTATTATCCAAGGGCCTTTTATGCCACATATTTTAATACCAAGGTCAATGATTTTGTCTACTCAATAATCATAAATGGTCTAGAATCTATACAAATGGCTCTCAAATCCTACCAAGAAAGGTATGATCTCACGGCTCGCGATGAAAACATAAGAAAAGTGTTGGAAGTAGCTGAAGAGATGTATGCCAGGGATATTATGATTGATAAGGCCGATCTGTATAAATCTGAAGCAACAAAGTTTATCCTAAGTGAAAAAGAAGGCTACATATTGCCACCACTTAGCTCAGTAGACAATGTTTCAGAGGCTATGGCCATAGATATAGTAAATGAACGAGAAAAAGGCGAATTTATATCTATTGAGGATCTAAATTCTAGGACTTCCATAAACAAAAACGCTATGGATTCACTAAAGAATTTTGGAATCATAGATAATATGGGCGAAGAAAATCAAATAAGTCTATTTGATGGAATTTTCTAATGTCTAAAAAAATAATAATTGTAAGATATAATATGAAATTTGCCGAAAAAAGCTATAAGGATTGTAAAAATAATATAATAAAATGCCCTACATTGGATTTTCCAATAGTTAGGGCATTTTTTATGAGTTAAGCGGACTAAATTCTGTTTCTGTAAAAAATGATTTTTTATTTCTAAAACCAAATACTGAAATAACCACTTGTGGGCAATTAACCAAAAGTGCTTCTAATCTAGGGTCATAGTAGGTTGTGACTAAATCAGACTCTTCTTTTTTGTAAATTTCTTCATTGCCACCTTTAGTAGAAATGTTAAGCTTTATGGTAGAGATAGAACAGCAACCAATGGATGATTCTATATCTTCTCTGATAAATATCTTATCTATATTTTTTCTTTTTATATAGTCCTGTGCTTTTTTGTTATAAATAAATTTCATAAAATATATCCTTTTAAAAATAGGGGGCAAAGCCCCCTAAAATTATTATTGCAATATAATTGCTGAAATTCTGTCTTTGTTTTTCTTTGATTTACTTACTACAAAATATGTGTAAGCTATTGCAATTACCGCACCAATTATTAGTGATAGATTGTAGTTCATACCAAAACCAACTGCTGGATCGTATAGGATAAATGAAAATACTATAAATGTATAGAATATTCCAGGAATTAGAGCTATACGATAGTTTTTGCCGCCATATAGTAAGTGGCTTGTTGCCATTGCTAGTGCAAATAGTGCTACTAATTGGTTTGTAAATCCGAAGTATCTCCAAAGCATATTAAATCCATTTGGATTTGATTTTGCCCAGTAAAGTAAGAATATTGCAGGAACAAATAATACTGCAGCTACTCCAATTCTTTTTGCTGGTACTTTTTGATCTATATTTAATTCTTCAGCTACAATAAGTCTAAGTGATCTAAATGCTGTGTCTCCAGATGTGATTGGTAGTGCGATTACACCTATGATAGCTAATAAACCACCAACTTTTCCCATGAAAAATCTTGAAACTTCACCAACCATAAGGGTTGCACGAGTATCCATTGGAACAACACCTTGTGATAATAAAACTATAGCACCGGCAGCCCAAATCATAGCTATAAATCCTTCTGCAATCATTGTTGAGTAGAATGTTGCTCTGTTTTCTCTTTCAGAAGCTACTGTTCTAGAAACAAGGGTTACTTGGGAACCGTGGAAGCCAGAAAGGATACCACAAGCTACAGTTATGAAAAATGATGGGATGAATTTTTGTCCTGTTGGGTGCTCAGCAAGTAGGCCAGCTCCTTGGAAAGATAAGTGTCCAGCACCTCTAGTAAGAACACCTATTAAAACTCCTACAGCAGATACAATTAAAAATGCACCAAATAATGGATAAATTCTGCCGATTAGTTGGTCAATTGGTAGTACTGTTGAAAGTATGTAATATAAGAAAATAATACCATATATTACCCATATTGTATTTGAACCTTCTGGAAGGCTCATAAGGTCATTTGCAATCAAATCTCCAGGTGTGTAAACAAATACAGTTCCTGTAAGAAGCAAAAGTACTGCGATAACTACATTATAGAATTTACGAGTACCATTTCCTAAATATTTACCAACTAATTTTGGAACTTGAGCTCCTCCATTTCTCATAGAAATACTACCTACAAGAAAATCGTGTACTGCTCCAGCAAATACGCATCCAAGAGGGATAGCTATAAATGCAATTGGTCCAAATAAAATACCTTGTATTGGTCCTAATATTGGGCCAGTACCAGCTATGTTTAGTAAGTTTATAAGCCAGTTTTTCCATTTTGGCATAGCAACAAAATCGATACCGTCAGCCTTGCTAACAGCTGGGGTTTCTCTATCATCTATACCTAGTTGATTTTCTACGTATTTTGAGTAGAAAAATCCACCAACTAGAAGGATGACTAAACCTATTAAAAATAATGCCATATAATACCTCCTTATTATGTATTAATTATAATGACTATTAAATTATAAACATTAAATATAATAATTGCAAGTTTTATAGCAGAATAGAATAATAAGCAAGTTTATTTCTTTATAATGTATGCAATTTAGATAAATGTTATACTATTATTTTATGAGATTTGATAAAAAATTATGGAATTATATAGGTGAATATAAGGAAATAAGTACTTTTTATCAACCATAAATGTTGGTAAAAAAAGTGGGGCTGTTGCAAATTGATAGATATCTATCGTTCCATCATTGGAGTGCACTCCCAGAAAGTTTGAGGTTTAGCCCGCCGGCTCAGGGAGGTAATTAGCCCGTCGGCTGACAGAGACCTTTCTGGGAGGGTGCTCGAATGATATAGGAACGATTTATCTATTTTGCAACATCCCCAACTTTAATATTAGTCAAGTTTAACTGACGAAAATTCTGTTTGAGAAACTAATGTTTTCATATTGCCAATGCCAACAGCTGTTATTATTATTTCTGGTGAACTTTTTAAAAACTGGTTTATAGCTGGGTGATAATTTGTATTTATACCATCAAAATAATCCTTGATATACTCCTTGTCATCTTTTACATGACTTTTTATATCAATTCTTACACCTCGGATTCCACAACATCTGCTGCCAGTTAGGACTGGTTTTATATATACATTTTTAATATTTTTATCTTTGATATATTCTTTTGCAATGTCTGTATATACAACTTTCATATTACCCTCCTTTATATTTTAAAGAAAAAGAGGCCGCTAGGGCCTCTAAATTATAAAATTACTCAAGGATTATATGAGCTATTCTATCTTTATTTTTCTTACTTGCATGAAGTGTACCGTAGCCATAAGCTGCTGTTAGTACTAAACCAATGATTAGTGCAACAGGATAGTTTACTCCAAATCCTACCTTTGGATCGTATAGGATAAATGATGATACTATAAATGTATAGAATAGGCCTGGTATAAATACTATTAAGTAATTTTTGCCCTTGTTCATCAAGTAGCTTGTTGCAGCTGCTAGAGCGAATATAGCAACTAGTTGGTTCATGAAACCGAAATATCTCCAAATCATGTTAAAGCCGTTAGCGTCTGATTTTGCCCATACTAGTAGTAAAATTGCTGGTATGAATAGAAGAACAGAAAGTCCTAATCTCTTTCCTGCTGCTTTTTGATCTAAGTTAAGTTCTTCAGCAACGATTAATCTTAGGGATCTAAATGCTGTATCGCCAGTTGTTATAGGAAGTGCTATAACACCGATAACTGCGATTACACCACCAACTTTGCCCATGAAGTATCTAGAAACTTCACCTACCATTAATGTAGCTGGTGTATCAAGTGCTGTATTTTGTGAGAATAATACCATTGCACCTGCTGCCCAAATCATAGCTATGAAACCTTCACAAATCATTCCTGAGTAGAATACTTGTCTGTTTTCTCTTTCGCTGCCAATTGTTCTTGAGATAAGAGTTGATTGTGTAGCGTGGAAGCCGGAGAGTATACCACAGGCTACCGTTACAAAGAATGCAGGGATAAATTTTTGTCCTGTTGGGTGTTCATATAACAATCCGCTTTGATTTGGCATACTTAAGTGTTGAAGATTGCCATTCATAAACAAACCTATAAATATACCAACTGCTGATATAATAAGGAATGCGCCAAAGATAGGGTAGATTCTTCCTATTAATTGGTCAATAGGTAGCACTGTAGATAGTAGGTAATAAAGGAATATTATAGCATAGATAATAAACACTTTATTAGAAGCTGGGTCGATATGTAAGATATCGTTTGCAATTAAGTCGCCAGGTGTGTATACAAATACAGCTCCTACTAGAAGTAAAAGAACTCCCATTACAACGTTATAAATTTTACGGATATTATTTCCTATGTACTTTCCAATTACTCTTGGCATTTGTGCTCCACCATTTCTCATTGAAATAGTGCCCATTACGAAGTCGTGAGTAGCTCCTGCAAGCACGCAACCGATTGGAATAGCTAAAAATGCAATTGGTCCAAATAAAATACCTTGGATAGGTCCTAAGATTGGGCCGGTTCCAGCGATATTTAATAAGTTAACAAGCCAGTTTTTCCATCTTGGCATTACAACAAAATCGATACCATCAGCTTTTTTTACTGCTGGTGTTGGATTATCACCAATTTCAAGTTGTTTTTCAACATAACCTGAATATAGGTAACCGCCTCCAAATAGTATAATAAGTCCTACAAAAAATAATAGCATATAAACCTCCTTAGTCTCTATTATTTTCACCTTAATTATAAATCCTTTTATAAAAAAAGCAATAGGAAAATGTTTTTATAGTTTGCTTGAAATATTTCTTTTTAATGATAATAAAAATTGAATAAATGAATGAAAAGAGTATAGTTATTTTTAGTAAAAGGGTGGGAGGATTTCCGCTCTTTTGTATTGTATGGAGCAAAGGATGGATAATAAGATGGATTTAATAACAACACTTAAACAAACCTTTGAAGAAGATATTGAAAATCTGGGATATGAACTGGTAGAAATTGACTTTAGATCTACTAAAGAAGGCAGAATGCTTACCTTTTATATCTACAATGAAGATGGAATAACAGTAGACGATTGTGAGAAAGTTAGTAATTTCTTGGACGAAAAGCTTGATGAGCTTGACCTAATAAAGGGTCAGTATTATCTTGAGGTTTCAAGCCAAGACTTATCTAGACCTTTGAAAACTGACAGAGATCTGATTAGAAATTACCAGGAACTTTTGAAAGTCAAGCTAAAAACAGGAGACTTCTTCCTTGGATATATTGAAGAATTAAATGAAGATGACCTTGTTTTTAGAGTGGAAAGAGACAAAAAAGAAGAGAAAGTTTCAGTAAATAGAGAGGATATAAAAAAAATCAATATAGAGATTGTATTTTAAGGGGAAATTATGAATGAAGAATTTATGCTAGCCTTAGATGAGCTAGAAAAGGATAAAAATATTGATAAGGATGTTATCCTTGAAGCACTTGAAAAAGCTTTGATTAAAAGCTACCAAAAAAACTACGACAATGCTGAAAATGTTGACGTTGTAGTTGATAAAGAAACTGGAAATATCGAAGTTTTTGCACTTAGAACTGTAGTCGATGAAGTAAATGACAATGTCAACGAAATATCATTAAAAGAAGCAAATGAAATTGACAAAGAACTTGGCATTGGCGATATTGCAAGGATAAAAATCGCACCAAAAAATTTTGGCCGCGTTGCAGCTCAAACTGCTAGAAATATTGTAATCCAAAAAATCAGAGATGCCCAAAGGGATTCTGTTTACGGAGAATATTTGGACCGCGAAAATGAAATGATAACTGGAACTATCCAAAGAGAAGATAAGTACAATGTATATATTAATCTAGATAAAATCGAAGGAGTAGTTCCACTAAAAGAACAAGTGGCAAGTGAGAAATACATTCCTAACGAAAGAATGAAATTCCTTATTAAGGATGTAAAAAGTTCATCAAAAGAACCACAAATCATCTTATCTAGAGCAAGTGAGAATTTAGTAAAAAGACTTTTTGAACTAGAAGTTCCAGAGATAAATGATGGAACTATAGAGATATATTCTATAGCCCGTGAAGCTGGTTCTAGAACCAAAATTGCAGTTTTCTCTAATGATGATGCAATTGATGCGGTTGGAGCTTGTATAGGTTACAAGGGAGTTAGGGTAAATTCTATAGTTGATGAACTTCAAAACGAAAAAATTGACATTATTAACTATGATAAGGATATAAAAGTATTCATATCAAATGCTTTATCACCAGCTGATATAGTTGATGTTTTAATAAATGAGAAGAAGAAGCAATCACTAGTTGTAGTAAATGACTACCAACTATCCCTTGCCATTGGTAAAGAAGGTCAAAACGCAAGACTTGCAGCAAGACTTACAAGCTGGAAGATAGATATCAAGTCAAAAGAAGATTTCGATACAATGAGCCAAGAAGATATAGACCAGATACTTGGTCTAGTAGATGACGAAGAAGAGTCTAGCGAAAGTAAGGAAGAAGCATTAGCTGATGAAAATTTAGAAGAAGCTAGCGAAGAAAGCCTTGCTAATCTTGATGATGATCAAATTGAAGAACCATCAGATGAAGATCATGAATTAATTGATCAAGAAGATTTGTCAGAGGATGAAAAATAAAATGGCAAAAGCAAAGAAGATTCCCCAAAGGAAATGTATAGTTTGTGGTAATCTTTATGATAAAAACGACTTGCTTAGGATTGTAAATAACAAAGACCTAGGCGTTGTGATAGATGAAACTGGAAAACTTAACGGTCGTGGGGCATACATTTGTAAAAACGAAGCCTGCCTTAAGGACGTTAGGAAGAACAATAAGCTTAATCGAGTATTCAAACAAAAAATTGATGACAAACTTTATGAGGAGTTAGAAGCTTATGAATTAAAATGAGGTGTTATAAATGGCTGATAAAATGAGAGTATATGAACTAGCAAAGAAACACAATATGCCAGCAAAAGAAATGGTTGAATTTCTAAATGATGAATTTGGTCTAGCAATCAAATCCCACATGTCAAATGTAAGTGGAGATGACCTAATTCTTATAAATGAGTATTTTGAAGAAGATAAAAAAGAAAAAACAGACAAAAAAAATAATACAAAAAAGAATAATCAAAAGAAAGTAGAAGAGAATTCTTTAGATAAAAAACCAAATATGAGTAAACATAGCCAAATAAGAAATAATGATATAGATGATTTATACGATGACGAAAATGTAGCGAAAAAAGAGAAATTTTCTAAATCAAATAAAAATAAAAGTCAAAAGAAATCTGACCAAGCTAAAAGCTACAACAACGAAGATTTTGTAGCAAATAAAACTAAGAAGAACAGAAAGAAAAAGAATAAAAAGTCAAAAGGACCTAAGGCAAATAACCAAGCTGCAAATAACAAAGAAGAAGCAAATTCAAAGATAGAAATCCCAGAAGTTATTAATGTTGGAGCATTTGCAGAAAAAATCGGAGAAAACCCTAATGTGGTTATAGGCAAACTTATCCAACTTGGAGTTATGGCAGGCCTAAATGATCCAATAGAATTTGATCAAGCTGAACTTATTGCTATAGATTTTGGCAAGGAAATCACTCTTGAACAAGAATATTCTGCTATAGAAGAGCAATCTCTAGACTTAGACTATGAAGACAATGACGAAGATCTAATCACACGTGCTCCAGTAGTTTCAGTAATGGGACACGTTGACCATGGTAAGACTTCTATCCTAGATTCAATCAGAGATACACATGTAACCCGTGGAGAAGCAGGTGGTATAACCCAACACATAGGTGCATACTCTGTTGACCTTGATGGTAGAATGATTACCTTCCTAGATACCCCAGGACACGAAGCCTTCACAGAAATGAGAATGAGAGGGGCACAATCAACTGATATTGCAATCCTTGTAGTTGCAGCAGATGACGGTGTAATGCCACAAACCGTTGAAGCTATCAACCACGCTAAGGCTGCTGATATTCCAATAGTAGTAGCTGTAAATAAGGTTGATAAAGAAACAGCTGATCCAAACAGAGTAAAACAAGAGCTAATGCAATACGGTCTAGTTGCCGAAGATTGGGGTGGAGATACCATCACAGTAGATGTTTCTGCAAAAACAGGACAAAACATTGACGAATTACTTGAAATGGTACTACTTGTTGCAGAAATGAAAGAACTAAAGGCAAATCCAAATAGAGCTGCAGTTGGTCTAATCATCGAAGCCCAACTTGACAAGGCAAGAGGTCCAGTAGCAACTGTTCTAGTGCAAAAGGGAACCCTTCACGAAGGGGATAATGTCCTAACTGGTTCTGCATCTGGTAGAATCCGTGCAATGTTTAACTCCAAGGGAGAAGCTATTAAAGAAGCTGGTCCATCTATTCCAGTACAAATCCTTGGTTTATCAGACGTAGCAGAAGCTGGTGATAAGCTATTTGCTGTAGAAGATGAAAAGACAGCCAGAGCCTATGCCGAAAAAGCAGAAGAACAAAAAAGAGAAGAAAGACTTATGGCCAAGGGTGCTAGTCTTGAAGACCTATCAGGCGAAGCATCAGAAGGCGAGCTAAAAGACTTAAATATCATTGTAAAAACAGATGTTAGAGGAACTGTAGATGCAGTTAGCCAATCATTAATCAAGCTATCAAATGAAGAAGTAAAAGTTTCAGTTGTAGCTGGTGCAGTTGGTGGTATTACTGAATCTGACGTACTACTAGCTCAAGCATCAAATGCTATTATCATAGGATTTAACGTTCGTCCAACTCAAGGAGCAATGGAAAGAGCAAAAGATAATAACATAGAAATCAGAACATATAGCGTAATCTATGAAGCTATAGAAGATGTAGAGAAAGCTATAAAAGGTATGCTTGACCCAGAATTTGTAGAAGAAGTTCTAGGCCGTGCAGAAGTACGTGATACCTTTAGAGTGCCATCAGTTGGTACAATCGCTGGTGTAATGGTCACAAATGGCTCTATACCAAGATCTGCAAAAATCAGACTACTACGCGATAACATAGTAATCTTTGATGGTGATATCACTTCTATGAAGAGATTTAAAGACGATGCCAAAGAACTTGCTTCAGGCTATGAGGGCGGTATCGGACTAAACAGATTTAACGACATCAAAGTTGGCGATGAAATGGAAGCTTACCAAATAGTCGAAAAAGAGAGAGAATAGAATGAAAAAAATAAGAACAGAAAGAATAGGTGCAGAAGTCCAAAAGGAATTGTCAAAAATCATCAGAGATGACTTAAACGATCCTAGACTAGCTGACACCGCTGCTGTTTCTGTGATAGAAGTTAGGGTAACCAACGACCTATCCTTTGCTGATTGCTACATCTCTGTTCTAGGAGATACTAGCAAAAAAGATGATGTTATAGATGCTCTTAACCAAGCCAAAGGATATATCAAAGTCCTAATAGGTGATAGAATGCGCCTTAGATCTATGCCAGAATTTAGGTTCAAACTTGATGAATCTATAGAATATGGTGCATACATGGATAAGCTCATCAAAGAAACAATAGAAAAAGATGAAAGGTCTCATATAGAAGATGAAAATTAGCAAAGAAAAATTAGACCAATTAAAAAGCTTTATAGATGAGGCAGAAACTATTGCTATAGCTTCTCACGTAGACCCAGATGGAGATAATCTGGGATCTACCCTTGGCTTTGCAAGGGCCCTTAGAAATTATGGCAAAGATGTCGATGTCATAGGCCATGATGAGATAGATGATTATTTGAAATTTTTGCCTGACTTAGAATATTATTCAAAAAATCACAGAGATTCTTATGATCTATTTTTCGTCCTTGATGCGTCTGAGATGGAAAGAATTGGAACAGCACTACCAATAGCTCGAAATTCTAAAAAAACAGCAGTAGTTGATCACCATGTAGGTGGTGGAATCCAAACTGACCTAAATATCATAGTTGATGATTCACCTGCTACCTGTGAGCTAATTTATGAAATCATAGATAGACTTAACCTTCCTCTAGATAAGATTACAGCAAGTTTATTATTTACAGGTATTGTCACAGATACTGGTAGATTTTTGTACACAAATGTAACAGAAAACACCTTTGTGACTGCTGGAAAACTTTCCACAGCTGGTGCTAACATGGAATATATTTACAGAAATTTATACCAATCCAAGCCAATCAAAGTAATGCAATTTGAAAATGAAATGATTGCAAATGCTGAATTTATTGGCAATAAAGTTTTTGCTGTAGCATCTAAGGCTCTTGTTGAAAAACACGGAGTACAAATTGGCGATGCAGAAAATGTTGTAAACCAACTAAGAGATCTTGATGGTGTTGATGTTTCTATGATTATCAAAGAATACGGCCCAAATGAATTCAAGGCATCACTTAGATCAAAGGATGTTGATGTATCAAAAATAGCTCGTGAAAACGGTGGTGGAGGCCATATAAGAGCTAGTGGATTTACAATCTTTGCAGATGACCTAGATCAAGCAAGAGCTAAAGCCTTAAAGATTTTAGAAAGTATAAATGATTAGCGGAATATTAAATGTAAACAAAGAAGTCGGCATATCTTCTAACAAATGTGTAGGCCTTGTTAAAAAAGCCTTAAACATAAAAAAAGTTGGACATACTGGCACCCTAGATCTAGAAGCAGGAGGAGTTTTACCAATTGTAATAGGCAAGGCAACTAGGGTTTCTGATTTTCTTATGGATGAGAAAAAGGAATACATCACAGAGGCTATATTTGGCTCTCGCACCGATACCCTAGATTGGTCAGGCCAAGTAGTGGAAGAATCTGATAAGACTTTTACAAAAGATGAGCTTATAAGTGAGATGGAAAACTTCAAGGGTCAAATCACCCAAATCCCACCTATGTATTCAGCCATTAAGATTAATGGAAGTAAGATGTATGACTTGGCTAGAAAGGGTATAGAAGTTGAAAGAAAGACTCGAAATGTCACAATTTATGATTTTAAGCTCCTGGACTTTGACTTTCCAAAAGCTACTTTTGAAATCACTTGTTCAAAAGGAACCTATATTAGGACCCTTATAGACGACTTGGGAGAAGCTTTGGGATCTTTTGCCTATGTAAATAAGCTCACTAGGTCAAAGGTTGGAGATTTTGTCATAGAAGAAGCCATAAGTTCAGCGGATTTGCTGGAAATGGATAAAGATCAAATATTAAAGCATATCAAGCCAGTTGACTATGCCCTTAAAGATTACAAAGAGATAAGGCTTGATAAATCTTACTTTAAACAAGCGACAAATGGCATGACTATGAGACTTGATGCTTTATACTCTGATGATTTGCTAAGAGTTTATATAGAAGATCAATTCATAGGACTAGGAAAAAATTTTAAAAATGAAGACCTATATTTCCTAAAAATGGAGAAAGTATTTTATGAGAAATAATATAAAAGTAGTAGACCTTGACCAAGGACTTACTGATGTAGAAGCTAAGGTAGTCTCCCTTGGCAACTTCGATGGAGTCCATATTGGCCATCAAAAACTAATGCAAACAAATATTGACCTGGCAAAATCTATGAATCTAGTTCCTTCGGTTTTGCTTTTTAAGGAAAATAGCAAGAAAACTCTAACTAAGGAATCCCTATATCTTACAAGTATAGATGATAAGATTGAGATGCTTGCAGATATGGGTATAGAAGATTTTTGTATATTAGAATTTAACGACAAATTTAAATCACTTTCCCCATTAGAATTTATTAGAGATATCTTATATAAAAAGCTAAACACAAAAGCAGTGGTTGTTGGTGGAGACTACAAATTTGGCAAAAATGCTTCTGGCAATGTGGATGTGCTCAAAAAATATGAAGAAGAGTTTTCTTACAAGACCAAAGTAGTTGATTTTATCTATGATGGTGATGAAAAAGTATCTTCTGGAACAATAAGAGAACTTATAAAAGAATCTGACATTGCAAAGGCCAATGAGTATTTGGGTAGACCTTATCAAATAAGAGGAACTGTTACTCACGGCTACAAAAGAGGCAGAACATTAAACTTCCCAACTGCAAACCTAAAGCTAAATTACGACTATGTAATACCAGCAGACGGTGTATATTTAACACGCGTTAATGTCAAAGGTAAAGCTCATTTTGCCCTAACCAACATTGGCAAAAACCCAACTTTTGAAAACATGGATAGGAAAATCGAAACTTATATACTCGATTTCTCAGATGAAATATATGATGAATTGATTTCTTTAGAATTTTTGGAGTTTTTCAGAGGAGACTACAAATTTAATAGTGCTGAAGAGCTTATAGAGCAGATGGAAACTGACAAAAAAATGGCCTACGATACTATAAAAAATAAGTATTTGTAATCTTTACAAATGCTTTTTTTATTGGTATAATAGCTAAAGTACCTAGGCTCAGTGATTGAAACCTCGACTTTTACCGGGCTTAAGGCAAATATAATAACGGAGGAAATTATGTTAACATTAGAAAAGAAACAAGAACTAATCAAAGAATACCAATTAGAAGAAGGAGACACAGGTTCTCCAGAAGTACAAATAGCTATTTTAAGCTACAGAATTAAAGATTTAACAGAGCACCTTAAGGCTAATCCAAAAGACCACTCATCAAGAAGAGGACTTTTCAAAATGATTAGACGTAGAAGAGGTTTACTAAACTACTTAAGAGATAGAGATATTGATAGATACAGATCAATTATCGAAAGAGTAGGAATCAGAGGTTAATTATTGGCGGGGTTATACCCGCCTTATTTTTTAGGGAGAAATTATGGAGAAAAATTACAAGTATAGTTCAAATCACGGCTTTGATCTAGATGTGACAATAGGAAAATTTGCGGAACAAGCCAACGGAGAATGTTACATAAAAAGTGGGGATACATCCCTTTTAGTAACAGCAGTAGCAAGCGAAAAACCAAGAGAGGGCATAGACTTTTTTCCTCTAATTTGTGACTTCCAAGAAAAGCTATATGCTGTAGGGAAAATACCAGGTGGGTTCTTAAAAAGAGAAGGTAAGGCAAGTGATGAAGCAACCCTTATTAGCCGCCAAATGGATAGACCATTAAGACCACTTTTCCCTGAAAACTACTATAACGACGTTCAAGTCATTGCAACAGTATTTTCTATGGATGAAGATAACAAGCCAGATTGCCTATCTACTATAGGTGCAAGCATTGCCCTTGGCATATCTGACATACCATTTAATGGGCCTGTAGCAGCAGTATCTGTAGGCTATGTGGATGGAGAATATATCATCAATCCAAACGAAGAACAAAGAGAAAAATCACTGCTTGAGCTTACAGTTGCAGGTAGCAAAGATGCTATAAATATGGTGGAAGCTGGAGCAAACGAGCTTACTGAAGATAAAATGCTTGAAGCTATGCTTATAGCTCATGAAGAGATTGGCCATATTTGTGACTTTATCCAAACAATAATTGATGAAATAGGCAAAGAGAAAAATATGGTGGAAGTAATAGTTCCATCTGAGCTAGAAGAAAAAATAATAGCAGAGTATTCTGAAGCTATCAAAGGCTCTATCAGAACAACTGATAAAATGGAACGTGGTGAAGCTATCTTTAATATAGAAGAAGCTGCCAAAGAAAAATTCCTAGAAGACTATCCAGAAAGCGAAGATGAAATCCACAGAGTCATCGATGACATCATGAAAAAAGAAGTTCGTCGTATGATTTCTATTGATAAGATCAGACCAGATGGACGTCAAATGAAAGAAATCAGACCACTTTCAGCAGAAGTTGGTACACTACCTAGAGTTCACGGATCAGGTTTATTTAAGAGAGGTCAAACACAAGTATTATCTGTAGTAACCCTTGGTTCACCAGCAGATGTACAAATCATAGATGGCCTAAACCGCAAAGAAATCCAAAAGCGCTACATGCACCAATACAACTTCCCACCATTTTCAGTAGGGGATATCAAACCACTTAGGGCTCCTGGCCGTCGTGAAATTGGACACGGTCGTTTGGCAGAGCGTGCACTTATTCCAGTTTTACCAGAATTAAGTGAGTTCCCATATACAATTAGAGTTGTTTCTGAAGTATTATCTTCAAATGGTTCAAGTTCTCAAGCATCAATCTGTGGTTCAACCCTATCACTAATGGATGCAGGTGTTCCAATCAAAAAACCAGTAGCAGGTATAGCTATGGGTCTTATCAAAGAAGAAGATTCTATTTCAATCCTTACAGATATCCAAGGCCTAGAAGACCACTTAGGAGATATGGACTTTAAGGTTGCTGGAACTCGTGATGGTATCACAGCTTTACAAATGGATATGAAAATATCAGGAATCACAAGAGAAGTCCTAGAAGAATCTCTAGCAAATGCCAAAGAAGCAAGGATGCAAATCCTTGACCTAATAGAATCAACAATCGAAAATCCACGTGAAGACATATCTGACTATGCACCAAGACTATTTACCATAGACATAGACCCAGAAAAAGTTCGTGATGTAATTGGTTCTGGTGGAAAGACAATCAACAAAATCATCGATGAAACTGGAGTAACTATAGAAACAGAGGATGATGGACACATTACAGTTGCATCTGTTGATGGTGAAAGTGGTAAACGTGCCATAGAAATGATCAAATCTATTGTAACAGATCCAAAAGCTGGAGATGTTTACACTGGCAAAGTTACAAGGATAATGAACTTTGGTGCCTTTGTAGAAATTGCTATTGGCAAAGAAGGCCTACTTCACATATCTCAAATAGACCACAAACGTGTTGGCAAGGTCGAAGATGTTCTAAGTGTTGGAGATGAAGTAAAGGTAGAAGTTACAGAAATCGACAAACAGGGTAGAATTAATCTTTCAAGAAAAGCTCTTCTTCCAAAACCAGAAAGAGATGAAAGGGAAGAAAGACAAGAAAGAAAAGAGAGACCAAGGAAACAAGAAGCTTGGCCAGCAGATGAAGATCCAAGAGATCACAATAATTAAAAAAATAATCAGTTTTAAGCTATGAGCTTAGGCCGATTTTTTAATTGTAAAATATTGGTTAATATAAAGTAAAATTTATGTAAATTTATAAAAATTATAAAATTTTTGGTATAATCTTTCTAGGAGGATCCTATGGACAATATTATTGAAGTTAGAGGCTTGGTCAAGTCCTATAAAAAACTAAAAGCAGTCGACAATCTAGACTTAGATGTCAAAAAGGGAGAAATCTTAGGCTTGCTGGGTCCAAATGGCTCGGGTAAGTCTACAACGATAAATTGTATGCTTGCCTTACTTTCTAAGGACAGTGGGTCTATTAAGATTTATGGCAAAGAAATGACCCCGGAATCATATGAGATAAAGGCAAAAATTGGGGTAGTTTTTCAAGATGTAGGAGTTTATGATGAACTTAGCGTCTATGAAAATATTGATTATTTTTGTGGCCTATACATAAAAGATAAGAGCAAGAGAAAGGCCCTAGTCAAAGAAGCGTGTGACCTGGTTGGTCTCAATGACTTCTTGAAATTTAAACCAAAAGAGCTTTCTGGTGGACTTTTACGAAGACTAAACATTGCCTGTGGTATAGCCCACAAGCCAGAAATCATTATTTTTGATGAACCGACAGTTGCTGTCGATCCTCAATCTAGAAATAACATCTTGGAGGGGATCAAAAAACTAAATCAAGATGGAGCTACAATAATATACACTTCTCACTATATGGATGAAGTAGAAGAGCTCTGTGATTACATAGTAATTATTGATAGGGGAAAGGTCATAGCCAAGGGTACAAAAGAAAGTCTCAAAGATTTGATAGATATCAATGAGAAAGTATCATTTGCAAGTGATAAGCTAAGTGATGATAATTTGGAGAAAATAAAGGCAATGGATCATCTTATAGATATAGAATACAGGGATGGTTACTATCATTTAAACTTTGCTCACGGTAAAAATAACCTCATAAATTTGATTGATTTCTTTAATCAAAACTCTTTAGAATACGATGATTTGACTAGCCAATCTCCAAGCCTTAACGATGTATTTTTGTCTCTTACAGGCAAAGAATTGAGGGACTAGGATGTTTGCTCATGAATTTAAAAAGACTCTTAAGGTCTTTATGCGACAAAAAGTAATGATTTTTTGGGCCTTAATCTTTCCTCTGGTTTTGGGAGTGTTTTTTAAACTTGCTCTAGGCAATGTTAAGGATTCCAATAATTTTGAAGCAATTAAAGTTGGGGTAAATGAAAACCTGCTTGATGATGAGTATTTTAAAAACTTTACTGATCAGATGAAAGAGGAAGACTTACTTGATCCAATAGCATCTAAAGATGACAAAATTTTAAATCAAGATGACATAAGTGCATATATAGAAAAAAAAGATCAGGTCCTTTTAAAGAAAAATGGGGTTAGAGAAAGCATTCTTGTAAACATACTAAAGTATTATTCCATGAATGAAAATATGGTAAGAACTATTATGGAGAAAAATCCCGACACTGATATTTCAAATATTTTTGTCGATAAGACTCATATAGAAAGTGATATACCAAATAAGGATATGGATCCTACTATGGTGTTCTTCTATGCACTAATTGGTTTTCAAATCATATATGGTTATTCCTGGGGGCTTTCTATAATCTACCAATATGAAGCAAATTTGACCACTATAGCAAAGAGAAATGCCATATCACCACTTAATAAAAGAATAAGTCTTTTGGCATCTATGAGTGTAGGTTTTTTGTTAAACTTTTTAATTGCCCTATTTACAATGCTAATTTTTAATAAAGTGTTGGGCGTGGATTTTTCTAATAGAATTCCCCAATTGTTGCTGATAGTAGCCATAGGATCGGTCACAGGAGTAAGCCTTGGTATGGTAATCGGAGCAAGCAACAAGGCTGACATTGAGACAAAGCTTGGCCTAGGCATAGGTATATCTCTGTTATTATCTTTTCTGGCTGGAATGATGGTTTCTAACATAAAAATCATCATAGCTGAGAAAGCACCTTTGATAAATAAAATCAATCCAGTGGCTTTAATCAGTGATGGCATATATTCCTTGTACTATTACCAAAGCTTAGATAGGTACTACAATAACCTTATTTGCCTAGTGGGAGTTACCCTAGGACTAATCTTATTAACTTTTATATTTACTAGAGGTAAGCAATATGATAGTCTTTAAAAATTACTTTAAAATATTAAAAAGTCACAAGAAATCATTGATGCTTTACACAATTATATTTTTAGTTTTGATGTTTATATTTGCTGGAACCGGTGATCCAGTTGATAAATTTACAACAACTAAATTACCTATTTATGTAAAAGATGAGTCAAATACTGAAATATCTAAGGCTGTAGTTGATTTTATAGACAAAAATCACATTCTTGTTGATGTGGATGAAAACATGCTCGATGACAAATTATTTTACGAAGAGATAGTCTGTGCCATAGATATACCAAAGGATTTTGAAAAAAATCGAATGTTAAAATTCAAAGAAGTTTACAATGACTCATTCACTCTATTTGCAAAAAATGATTTAAATTCTTACTTAAATCAAATAGAAGCTTTTGAAAATGCTGGATTTACCACAAGTGAGGCTATAGAAAATACAAAGGAAAATTTTGCTAAAGAAATTGATGTTAAGGTCAATTCCATCAGCAAAAACTACAAAAAAGATAGCCCATATTATTTTCAAATGATGGCGTATGTTATTATGAGCCAGATAATTCTCGTAGTAGGAACTATCAATCTAACTTACAATAAGGAGATGACAAAAAAGAGAAATCTCATCTCGCCAATGAAAAAATCTAGCCAAGACCTACAGCTAATCTTGGGCCATATTGTATCAGGCCTTGGAATTTGGCTAGTCTATGTTATTGTATACTGCCTATATTTTAAAGATTTTTCGTTTTCAAGGCAAGTTATCCAAATGATGGCAAATGCACTTTTATTTACAGCAACTATAGTTTGCTTTGCGGTCCTTGTATCAAAACTTGCAAAAAAAGAAAACACCATAACTGGGGTAATGAACGTATTTTCCTTGGGATCATCATTTCTTACAGGAATATTTGTTCCCCAAGAACTTTTGGGAGACTTTGCTATCAAAATAGGCAAAATATTCCCTGCCTTTTATTACGTTTCAAATATAAAAGACATCATGAGCAAAGCTGATTATTCCTTTATAAATAAGAATAGCCTTATATTAATTGGTTTTTGCCTAGGATTTATAATACTTACGATTTTAGCTAAGCCAAAGTTAGAAAAATAAGAAGGGGCTGTTGCAAAATAGATAAATCGTTCCTATATCATTCGAGCACCCTCCCAGAAAGTTTGGCCTCCCTAAGCCGGCGGGCTAAACCTCAAACTTTATGGGAGTGCACTCCAATGATGGAACGATAGATATCTATCAATTTGCAACAGCCCCTTTCTATTTAAGTCCTCGAGGTTTCTTTTTTTGCTCATTTCAGATATAATTTATAGGGAGGTAGATTATGGCTAATAGTAAAAATCAAAATAGAATAAGAAAGACATCTACTAGAAAGCCTCCTAAAAATTCTAAGAATAAAAAACGCACTCGGTCATTTGATTTTAATATTTTTTCATTGATAATGATGGCCCTTAGTGCATTCTTGTTTATATTTATCCTATCAAGTAACACAGGAAAGCTCGGCAATGCCATAACTAATTGGTTTACAATAAGTTTTGGCAAGATTTCAATACTAATGCCTGTGATAATTTTTATAAGCTTTCTTTTTGCCTATAGGGACAAGTACAAAGAAAATATAGGGAAATTCCTGCTCTTGTACCTGGTATTTCTGCTAACACTTGGATTTTTGTCAAAGGACTTAGTAAGATATGATCTTTCATGGACTATTGATTATAACAAGGCCCATGCAAGTCTTGGTGGAGGAATACTTGGCGGATACATAGCATATTACTTGGTAAGTTTTATTGGAACTTTGGGCTTAAACATCTTATATATTATCTCGGTATTTTTATTTTTGGTAGGGATTAGTCCCCTAACTTACAGAGAGTTTTTTGTAAGATTTAGGAATTTAATAGTCTTTGTTGCAAATAAAATAAGTTCATTTGTAAAAGCTCAAAATGAAAAAATCAAAGAATCTAGAAGAGAAGATGAAGAAATTAGTGTCGATGTTTTACCAAATGATAGCAAAGTCTATGAGAATCCTATAGAAGATATAGTTCAAAGAAAAGATAAAGAAGACTTTGACCAAGCTTTTGACCAAGAGACAGTAGTAAAGAGGGCTCCTATCAAAGCTTATGATTTCGACAAGGATGAAGAAGTCGAAGTAAGAAGCTACAAATCAAAACAAATTGAGATGAAAGACTTGGATGAAGGCATCAAAAAAGAATTTGATAATTACAATTATCCGACCATAGACTTATTAGAAGATAGGACAAATGCAGGATCTATAGATGAAAAAGAGATCAAAAATAAGGCTCTTGCTATAGAGGAAACCCTTGAAAGCTTTGGCATAGGTTCAAAGGTAGTCCAAATTGATGTTGGGCCTACTGTAACTTGTTATGAGCTAAAACCACAAAGGGGAGTAAAGGTAAGCAAGATACTAAACCTATCTGATGACTTGGCCCTATCCCTTGCAACAAGTGGAATTAGGATTTTGGCGCCAATTCCAGGCAAAAGCCATGTAGGTATTGAAGTGCCAAACAAGAGCAAAGAAATAGTAGGGTTTAAGGAGATTATATCGACATCTAATTTCCAAAATGCCAAATCAAAGATTCCCTTTGCCATGGGCAAGTCAATTTCAGGAGATCCAATAGTATCAGGCATAGAAAAAATGCCCCATCTTTTAGTTTCAGGAGCTACAGGATCTGGTAAGTCTGTTTGTATTAATACCATTATTATGAGCATTCTTTACAAGCATTCGCCAGATGAAGTCAAACTCTTGATGATTGACCCAAAGGTTGTGGAACTTTCTGTGTATAATGGAATTCCACATCTTATAATGCCAGTTATCACAGATCCTAAAAAGGCAAGTTCGTCGCTTTTTTGGGCAATATCTGAGATGGAAAAAAGATACAAGGCCTTCCAAAAGTACCATGTCAGAGATATAGAGGGCTACAAAGAGGCAGCTAAAACAGATGAATCCATGGAAAATCTTCCATATATTGTTGTAATCATAGACGAGTTGGCCGACCTTATGATGACTGCGGCTAGTGAAGTAGAAGATTATATTATGCGCCTTGCACAAAAATCTCGTGCTTGCGGTATCCACTTGGTCATTGCAACTCAAAGACCAACAGTAGATGTCATCACAGGAACTATAAAGGCAAATATTCCATCAAGAATTTCCTTTGCTGTAACTAGTCAAACCGATTCAAGGACTATTCTTGATTCAGCTGGTGCGGAGAAACTCCTTGGTAAGGGAGATATGCTATTTGCATCAAGTGATTCTATGAGACCACTTAGGATTCAAGGAGCCTTTGTATCAGACAAAGAAGTACTAAATGTAGTTGAACACATCAAAAAAGAAAGCCAAGCAAGCTATGATGAAAAAGCCATAGAAACTGTGGAAGAAAAATCAAAGGTAGCAGAAATTGGCGATGAAGATGAACTTTTAGATGAGGCTACAAGAATCATAATAGAAGAAAACACAGCATCAGTTTCACTCTTGCAAAGAAAACTTAGGATAGGTTATGCAAGGGCTGGCAGGATTATAGACCAGCTAGAAACAAAGGGTATAGTAGGCCCCTATGAGGGTAGCAAACCACGTAAAGTCTTGGTAGATAAATCTTATTTTGAAGGAGAGTAGGATGAATATAGCAAATAAGGTCACAACATTAAGATTGATATTAATACCAGTATTCGTAGCCTTTTATTATTTCATGGGCAGAGATAACAATATTGCAGCAATTATATTTATAATAGCTTCTCTTACAGATGCCCTAGATGGTCACTTGGCAAGAAGTCGCAATCTTATCACAAACTTTGGTAAATTTGTAGATCCACTTGTAGATAAGGTACTCACTATGGCAGCTTTCATAGTTCTAGTAGAAGGTCAAATAATACCTTCTTGGGCAGTTATCATAATTATTGCTCGTGAACTAATAATCACAGGCTTTAGGACTCTTGCTGCAGACCAAGGTATAACAATAGCTGCTAGTATGTGGGGCAAGGCAAAGACAACCAGCCAAATGGTAGCTTTAGTGTGTCTATTGCTAGATGTTGAAGTCTTAAACAATATTGGAATCTATATATTTTATATAGCCGTTGCACTAACAGTGATTTCTGGTGTAGATTATATAGTTAAAAATAAACAAGTTCTTGATTTAGAAAATATTTAGGAGATAAAAATGGATGCAAACAAACAAAAGGCCTTAGACCAAGCCTTTAAAAATATAGAAAAAAAATATGGCAAAGGCTCTATAATGAAGATGGGAGAAGCACCAAGAGTGTCTGTTTCTGCCATTCCAACAGGAGCAATAAACCTTGATATAGCTCTAGGTATAGGTGGTATACCAAGAGGTAGGGTTATAGAAATTTATGGACCAGAATCTTCTGGTAAGACAACCCTAGCCCTCCATATGATTGCCGAAGACCAAAAACAAGGCAATATGTGTGCTTTTATAGACGCAGAGCATGCTATGGATGCAGACTACGCTAGAAACTTAGGAGTAGACATAGATAATCTTATCCTTTCTCAACCAGATACTGGAGAGCAAGGCTTAGATATAGCAGAATCCCTAGTTCGTTCTGGTGCAGTAGATCTTATAGTAATAGATTCTGTAGCAGCCCTAGTTCCTAGAGCAGAAATCGAAGGTGAAATGGGTGATAGCCACGTAGGCCTACAGGCAAGACTTATGAGTCAAGCCCTAAGAAGGCTAACTGGTGTTATTGCAAAATCAAACACAACAGTAGTATTTATAAACCAACTACGTGAAAAAGTTGGAGTAATGTTTGGATCACCTGAGACGACAACAGGTGGCCGCGCCCTCAAATTCTACTCATCAGTAAGACTTGATATCAGAAGAATAAAGACAATAACCGAAGGAGACAATTCAATTGGATCTCGTACAAGAGTAAAGGTAGTAAAAAACAAGGTAGCTCCACCATTTAAAGTAGTCGAGTTTGATATAATGTATGGAACAGGTATATCAAAATCTGGTGTAATCCTAGATACAGCTGTAGAAATGGACATAGTTGACAAGGCTGGTTCATGGTTTTCTTATGATGGTGAGAAACTAGGCCAAGGTAGGGAAAATGTAAAAACTTACCTAGAAGAAAACCAAGATATAATGAACGAAATCGAAGGAAAAATCAGAGCAACCCTTGCACCAGAACTAAAAGAAAATATGAATGAAAATGGGGAAGACACACAAGAAAGTCTGGATTTGGAATAGTTTTATAAGAATAAATGGGGCTGTTGCAAAATAGATAAATCGTTCCTATATCATTCGAGCACCCTCCCAGAAAGTTTAGCCTCCCTAAGTCGGCGGGCTAAACCTCAAACTTTCTGAGAGTGCACTCCAATGATGGAACGATAGATATCTATCAATTTGCAACAGCCCCTTTCTTATAAAAAACTAAGTTGGTTGGAATTTCTATCTAAAAGTTTTGATATTGAGATTCCAATTAGTCTAATGTATTCATTTTTGTAAGAGTCTTTGAGTAAGTCAGATGCTGCAAGATATATGTCATCTTTTTTGTAGACTGGTTCTTGAAGGGTTATGGCCCTTGTTATAGTTTTGAAGTTAGCATTTTTTAGCTTTAAATTGACAGTTTTGCCCTGCAAGTCTTTACTAGCCAAATCACTTTCTATTTTTTCTGAAATTTCTAATAAATAGTCATTTAATGTATTTATATCATTAGTGTTATTTGCAAAAGTTCGCTCACGACCCAAAGACTTTCTTTGCCTAGTAGGATTAATTTCCCTATCATCTATTCCACGAATCACATTGTAAACATATGTCCCATGCTTTCCAAAGAGCCCTATTAGAAACTCTTGGTCCAATTTCATCAAATCTCTGATAGTGTAAATGCCAATTTTTCTAAGTTTTTCTACTCCATGACTACCTAGACCGTGGACTTTTTTTATATCAAGATCTAATAGGATATCTGGCAGGTCATCTTTTGATATTTCCTTAATCCCATGAGGTTTGTTCCAATCGCTGGCAAGTTTTGCCAAAAATTTATTATAAGAAATACCTATAGAAACGTTGATTTGAGTTTTGTCAAAGACGTCGTTTTGTATAGTTTCAGCTAGCTTATAAGGATTATTGGAAGAAATTTGTAAATATGCCTCATCAATAGAAACTTGCTCAAAGCTTATTGCGTAATCTCTAATAATATCAAAGACTTCTTTTGATTTCTTCCTATAATAAGGATGGTCAACCTTAAGCAATATGAGATCTGGACAAAGCTCTTTTGCCATAAAAACAGGCATTGCAGAGTGGATGCCATATTTTCTAGCCTTGTAATTGGCCGTAGTTATTATTGACTTGTTGGAGAGACCTCCTACTGCAAGAGGGAAGTTTTTTAGTCTTGGATTCCTAAGTTCCTCACAAGAAGCATAAAAGGCATCACAATCTATATGTAAAATATTGTTCATACTATCACCACTGCTATTATACGACATATATCTTGGGTATAAATACAAGGAATAAGGGAAAGGACTTTTTTGATATGGATAAGATTAAAGATGAATACTTAGAAAAACTAAATAGAGGAGAAAAAATTGTGATACCCCTCCATGAAGAAAGGGTTATTGTCAGAAAAGAAAAAAGGGTTGTAGAAGAAATAATAATAAGACGTGAAAAATATATAGAGATGGAAACTATTCGCGTACCTGTTAGAAAGGAAGTCATTTCCATAGACGAAAGCAAAATAAATTACGAAGATTAATAAAATATTTTGCTAAAAAATGATTATTTATATGTTTAGGAGCTTTTAGCTCGGGTATATAAGAAATAGAAGATGGCAACCATGAATGCTTACATTAAAAGGAGATTATAATGGCAAATTTTGAAACATTCAGAAGCGAAGAAGAACTATTAGCAAGAATCGACCAACTTAGAGCACAAGGCTTTAAAGACAGCGAACTAGAAGTTATTTCTGCAAACGAAATCAAAAACAATGACACTCTCAGATACTACGGTATCTCAGATAGAGCAAGAAAAGAAGAATTAGATCCAGAATATAATGGAGTTTATGCTTATTATACAGGAGAAGATTTAGATCCAGCATACTTTGGTGATTTCGGCTTTGACAGTACAGTCTCTGATGAAGCAATTGGAGCAGTTGAAAATGGTAACTACGTACTAGCTATAGAAAGAGAAGGATACCTAGAAAATCCTGAATATATCGATGCTGCTTTTGAAAATAGAAAAGACTATATAGACAAAGATATTCTTGAAAGAGAAGACCTTTCTAAAGATGAAAAAATCCAACTTCACGAAGAAAGACTAAGAGTAAATAAAGAAAGAGTTCAATCTGGTGAAATCGGACTTAAAAAACACGTTGTAACTGAAACTCAAGAGATTGAAGTTCCAGTTGAAAAAGAAAGAGTAACAATTGAACGTCACGCAGTAGATGGCGAAAAAGTTGCTGATGGATATAACTTCGATTCAACAGATGAAGAAATCAGAATTCCAATCCATGAAGAAAGAGTAACAGTTGATAAAGAAGCTTATATAAGCGAAGAAGTAGAAATCAACAGAGAAAATGTAACAGAAAATCAAACAGTTTCTGAAGAAGTTAGAAAAGAAAAACTTGACGTAGTTGAATCAGGTGATGTTAAAGAAGTTGATTCAGATAAAGACGGTCTATTATAAAAAATTGTAAAGTGTTAGCCCAGGTTATCCTGGGCTTTTTAAGTGGATAAAATTAGTAAATCAAGTAAAATTTACTTATGAGAATAGATAAATTTTTAAAGAATTCAAGAATAATAAAAAGACGCCAAGTAGCAAAAGAAGCTTGTGAAAATGGCAGAGTAAGTATAAATGGCAATATTGCAAAAGCTGGTTCTGTTGTAAATGAGGGTGATGAGATAGAAATCGTATTTGGCAAGAGCAATCTAAAAGTTCGCGTCAAGGACATCATAGACGGAGCCAAAAAAGCTGATGCTAATGAAATGTATGAGGTAATAGATGGCTAAAAAAAAGTCTTATGCAAAAAAAAGAAAGGCTAAAAATACTAGATTTTTTGCTATGATACTTATCTTGACACTGCTTTTTGCTGGCTTTATCTACTACACAAATTCCAAGATGGATGCTGAGCTTAGAGAACTTGATCAAGAGATGACTTCAAACAAAAAGAAGATGCAAGAATTAGACGAAGAAATCACTAGCCTGGAAGAAGACTATGACATAAGAAACACAGATAAATTTAAGGAAAAGATAGCCAAAGAAAGGCTAGGCATGGTCAAAAAAGAATCTGATGAAAATGCTAGTGATGAGAATCCTCAGAATGTAGAAAATAACGAAGAGAATAATGACGATTCTAACTAGATTTAAAGATAATATAATTTCCCACAATCTTATAGATTATGGCGATACCATAATAGTTGGAGCAAGCGGAGGGCCGGATAGTCAGTTTTTAATTTACTTATTAAATCAAATAAAAGAAGAATATAAGATTAATATAGTCCTTGCTCATCTCAATCACCTACATAGAAAAGAAGCTATTAATGATGAAAATCTAGTAATAGAAACAGGCAAAAAGCTTAAGCTTGATGTGAGAGTTAAGAGAGCCAGCATGGATGATTTTGCAAAGGAGAAGAAAATCTCAGCTGAAGATGCAGGCAGAAGACTTAGGTATGAATTTTTTAGGGATATTGCTAGAGAATTTGACCACGGGAAAATTGCTGTTGCCCACAACAAGGACGATCAAGCAGAAACCATCCTTATGAGAATGATAAGAGGCACGGGACTAGATGGCTTAAGAGGTATGGATTTTAGATCAGAAGATATTATAAGGCCTATTTTAACTTTTGAAAAAAAGGAAATTTTAGCATATCTTAATGAGAATAATATTCCCTACGCCCTTGATCAAAGTAATTTTTCCAATGACTACACTAGAAATTATATAAGAAATGAAATAATTCCAAGAATGGAAGAAATTAATCCAAGGCTTAAGGATAGTATATTCTCACTTTCTGATTTAGTAAAAAATGATTTGGAAATTATAAATGACAATATGAAAAATCTTAGTGAGAATGTAATAAAAAGCACTTCAAATAATCAGCTTAGCTTGGATAAAGACAGATTTGAAAGCTTAACCTACCCTTATCAAGCAAGGATATTAAGATCTGCAATTGAGGATTTGAATGGGTCAACTAAGGATTTTAGCAAACAAAATATTGATGACTTTATAAATCTAACAAATCTTTCCAATGGCAAAAAAATCATCAAGGATGATTTGGAATTTTCAAAGTCTTACAAGTCATATGATCTAAAAAAGATAATATGTGAGCAACTATCTGATGAAAAAATATACTTATCTTTGGGAGAGAAAAAATATTTCAATGGCTATATTATATCAGCAGACCTTGTAGATAAGGCTAAAGACAAAGCTAAAACTATAGGATATTTTGACTATGATAAGCTGAGCTTTCCCCTAGAGATAAGAACTCGCAAGAATGGGGATAAGTTCAATCCTCTTGGTTTGGGTCATAGTAAGAAGTTAAAAGATTTTTTTATTGATGAAAAAGTTGATAAAATAGAAAGAGATAAGATTCCCCTTATCTTATCAGATGGCAAGATAATTTGGCTAGTTTCTCATAGATTAGCAGAAGATGCCAAAATAGATCAGAGGACAAAAAAAATAGTGAGAATAGAGGTTACTAATGATTAGCGATACAAATTTAATGATAGAAAAAGTTTTAATAGACGAAGATAGTATTAATATTCGCATTAAACAACTTGCAAAGACGATAAACGAATATTATGCAGACAGCCAAGGGCCTTTGATAATGGTGGGTATCCTAAAGGGATCTGTTATGTTTATGTCTGAACTTGCAAAGTATGTTAAAGTAGACACGGCTATGGAATTTATGGCGGTTTCTTCCTATGAGGGGACAACTTCAACTGGCAATGTCAAAATACTAAAAGATTTGGATACAGATATCAAGGATAAGAGTGTTCTTTTGGTTGAGGATATTATAGATACTGGCCATACCCTACTAAACTTAAAAAATAACCTATCAAAAAGAGATCCTAAGGATATCAAGATTGTGACTCTCCTAGACAAGCCAGAAAGACGAGTGGTAGATATCAAGGCTGACTGGTATGGATTTAAAATACCAAATGAATTTGTAGTTGGCTATGGTTTGGACTATAATCAATTAATGAGAAATATCCCATATATAGGTGTTCTAAAAAGATCTGTATATGAAAATGAGCAAGATTAGGGCTATCGGCCCTTTTTTATTTAAGGAGGTTTTACTATGAATGGTAATATGGATATGTTTATTTTGATTTTATATGTAGCAATTATTTTGTTTTTTGCATATAGGATTTTTAAAAGCAAAAAGAACAAGTCACTATTAAGTGGTGAGGTAGGTGAATTTGGTAGAGAAATTTCAAAATTAGAAATCGGTCTTTTGGTAGTTTTGTTAGTTACAGGCATTATTAATTTTTACCAAGGATTCAAATTAAACGACAAAACTAGTATGGCAACTGCGGGAGTTATGATTGTTCTAGCTCTTATATTTGGCCTATATTCCAAAAACAAGATGTATATTGGGGAAAATGGCATACTAGCAAATTCTAATTTTTATACCTACAAAGAGCTTAAAAAATGGGGATTTGATAAGGAAAGCTCAGACCTTGTTTTGCAAGTTAAAAAAGACAATCAAAGTACAAATGAAATTGTAAAAGTAAAAAAAGAAGATATAGAAGCTATTAATAATCTAATTAGAAAATATAAACTAAATAAATAGCTTGATTTTATCAGATTTTGCCGTATTATATTAGAGTTAAATTTTAGTGATTTACTCTAAGGAGAAAAGATGTTACTTGTAGTAGATATAGGAAATACAAATACAGTTCTCGGTGTATTTGACAAAGATGAATTATTATTTAGGTATAGAGTGGCTACAAATTTAAAGCGAACTAGCGATGAATTAGTAGCTACCCTTTTTAATATGTTCGGCGTTCATAATGTAGATAAGGACAAGATTGAAGATACAATTATTTCTTCAGTTGTACCAGATATAATGTATAATTGGCAGTCTTGCAACAGGAAACTTTTTGGCAGAGAGGCTTTGATAGTTGATTATAAGACTGATACAGGAATAACAATAGACTATGACTCTCCAAGAGAAGTTGGGGCAGATAGAATTGTAGATTCTGTTGCTGTTTATAGTAAGTATGGCGGTCCATCTATTATAGTGGATATGGGCACAGCTATAACCTTTGATGTTATTACCGAAGATGGAGCATACCTTGGTGGTTCGATAGCACCGGGCATAAAGATTGCCCAAGATGGTTTGTTTGGATCAACTGCCCAATTACCAAAAATTGAGCTTAGGGAGCCAAAGAGTGCAATTGCCACAACCACATCAGAAAGTATGAATGCCGGTATAGTTTTTGGTTATATATCAATGATTGATGGTCTAGTTGAACAAATTATGAAAGAGCTTCGCAATGACTATCATGTAGAAGATGATATAAATGTTATTGCAACCGGTGGATATTCTGAGCTTATTTCTGTAGAATCAAAATATATTAACATCATCGAGCCTGATTTGATGCTAGATGGTCTAAGAATTATTTATGAGCGAAACAAGAAATAAAGAAATAATGCTAGCTCCCCTTGCAGGAGTAACCGATGTTGCCTTTCGCATTATTTGCGAAAAATACGGAGCGGACAAAACTTTTACTGAAATGGTTAGTGTAAATGCCATGGCCTTTGACAATAAACAAACTGACGAGATAATGTTTATTTCAGATAAGGAAAAACATGCCAATATACAAATTTTTGGTAGGGATCTAGAAAGAATTGAAAAGGCAGTAAAAGAAAAGATAAACCCACTGGATAATGTAAGTGAAATAAGTTTTAATATGGGCTGTCCTGCACCAAAAATTTTTAAAAATGGTGAAGGCTCTGCTCTCATGAAAGACCTAGACCAAGTAGACCGAATAACAAAAGCTTTGAGAAAATCAACTGATAAGATAATAAATGTAAAGTTTAGAACTGGAGTAGATGATAATCACAAAAATTACCTAGAAGTTGGCAAAATTTGTGAGGCAAATGGCATAGATTATGTCATTCTTCACGCAAGGACACGAGACCAACACTACCAAGGCAAGGCTAGCTGGGAAGATATAAGAATACTAAAAGAAAATTTATCCATACCAGTAATAGCAAATGGCGATGTCTTTACAGTAGAAGATTTTATCAATATAATGGATGAAACAAAAGCCGATGGAGTTATGCTTGCAAGAGGGGCCATGGGCAATCCATTCTTGTTTAAGTATATCAAAGATTATTTGAAAAATGGTTCTTACCAAAAGGTTAGCCCAACTGAAATAGTTGATCAAATACGCGAACAATACGAGCTCTCCTTGCTGTATAAGGATGAGAGATTAGTTGTAAATCAAATGAGAAAGCACGTTGGCTGGTACATAAAGGGCCTTCCAAACGCTACAAAAATTAGAGAAAAAGTAAATACACTAAAGACTAAAGAAGAAATATTTAGTTTGTTAGATGAATATAAGGATGTTTTAGAGGAAGAAAATGACAGAGAATAAAGAAGTAATTTTATCAAAAGAGTACCTAGAAAAGCTAGAAGATGAACTGGAATATCTTAAAACAAAAAGAAGACCAGAAATAGCAGAAAAAATCAAAATTGCAAGATCTTTTGGAGACTTATCAGAAAATGCTGACTACGACGAAGCTAAAAATGAACAAGGTGAAGTTGAAAGTCGTATAGCAAAAGTTGAAGATATGATTAGAAATGCAAAAACTATAGAGGTTGACCTAAACTCTGATGTAGTAGGAGTAGGCAATACTGTAACAGTTTTTGACGAAGAATTTGATGAAACATTGGACTACAAAATAGTAGGTACTGCAGAAAGTGATCCAGTAAAAGGATTTATTTCAAACGAATCACCTGTTGGCGCAGCACTATTGGGTAAGAAAGTAGATGACAGAGTTGAAGTAGTTACTCCAAATGGGAAAATGTACTTCACTGTAAAAGGCATCAATTAAAAAAGGAGCGAAAATGACAGATCAAGATTTAAATGAAATGCTACGAATTAAGAGGGAAAAGCTAGAAGAATTAAAAGCAAATGGCAAGGACCCTCATGAAATTGTCAATTTCAAAGACCGTACACCATCAAAAGAAATCAAAGATAATTTTGACGAATATGAGGGCAAATCAGCAAGAATAGCTGGCCGTATTATGGCTAAACGTGGCCACGGTAATATGAGCTTTATGGATATCCAAGATGAAAGTGGAATAATCCAAATTGTAAACCGTAAAAATGTAATTGGCGATGAATTCAAAGAAGTTAAAAAATACGATATTGGTGATATAGTTGGAGTGGAAGGTGAAGTTTTCAAAACTAACCAAGGTGAAATATCAATAGAAACACACACACCTCAATTATTGACAAAGTCTTTGCAAATGCTTCCAGAAAAATGGCACGGCCTAAAAGACCCAGATCTTCGTTACAGACAAAGATATCTTGATCTTATAGTAAATCCTGAAGTAAAAGAAGTTTTTGTACTAAGAAGTAAAATTATTTCTGAAATTAGAAAATTCTTGGATAATAGAGGATTTTTGGAAGTTGAAACACCAATACTAAATACAATAGCAGGTGGAGCAACAGCTCGTCCATTTATCACCCACCACAATACCCTAGATATAGATATGTATCTAAGAATTGCAAACGAGCTTTACCTAAAGAGACTAATAGTTGGTGGTTTTGATAAAGTATATGAAATGGGCAGAATGTTCAGAAACGAAGGAATGGATGCAACTCATAACCCAGAGTATACAGCTATGGAATTATACCAAGCCTATGGTGATTATGACGACATGATGGAAATTACTGAGCATTTGATTGAAACTGTTGCTACAAATGTACTTGGTAAAACAAGTATAGAATACGATGGCAAAGAAATCGAACTAAAGGCACCATGGAGAAGACTTCCAATGATTGATGCAATCAAAGAAGAAACAGGCGTTGACTTTAACGAAATCACAAGCTATGAAGATGCAGTCGCAATAGCTAAAGAGAAAAATGTTGAAGTTAAGGAAAGCCGTGGCGAAATTATCGCAGAATTCTTTGAAGAATTTGTAGAAGAAAAACTTATCCAACCAACATTTATCATAGATTATCCAGTGGAAATATCACCACTTGCAAAAAGAAAGAATGACGACAAATCATTAACATACAGGTTTGAAGCCTTCATCAACGGAAAAGAAGTAGCAAATGCCTTCTCAGAACTTAACGATGCAGCTGACCAAAGAGAAAGATTTGAAGCTCAAGTAGCAAAACGTGAAAAAGGTGACGATGAAGCTCAAATGATGGACTATGACTTTGTAAATGCCCTAGAAGTAGGACTTCCTCCAACAGGTGGTCTAGGTATAGGCATAGATAGGGTTATAATGCTTCTAACAGGCCAACATTCAATCCGTGACGTATTGCTGTTCCCAACAATGAAACCAACAGGCAAAAATGCTGTTGAAAACAAAGAGGCAAGCGTTCAAACTCTTGATCACGAAGAAGAAGTTATAGACTTTACAGGTGTCACAACAGAAGAATTCTATGATGACATAGACTTTGATAATTTTGCAGCTTGTGACTTTAGAGTAGTTAAAGTTAAAAATTGTGAAGAAGTACCAAAATCTAAGAAACTATTAAAATTCACCCTAGATGATGGTAGTGGAGAAGATAGAATTATCCTATCTGGTATCAAACAATACTACAAGCCAGAAGAATTAATAGGTAAAAACCTAGTAGCTATAGTGAATCTTCCACCAAGAGCTATGATGGGAGAAGAATCAAATGGTATGATTCTTTCAGCCATCCACGAGCAAAATGGCGAAGAAGGTCTAAATGTTCTAATGGTAAGCAATAGAATACCAGCAGGAGCAAAAATAGAATAATTAAAACAAACTTCCTAGTCTTAAAAAGATTGGGAAGTTTTTTAATATCCTATTCTAATAATCCTTTTTATCTAAATGTATAAATATTTTTAAGAAAAAATCTATAAATCAAATAAGCTGGGGTATAATTTCCTTAAAGGAGTTATTATGGCAGATATTTCAAATTACAAGGATACAAGTGTAGCGAAAAAATTTATCAAAAATTATAATCTTGCAACATTATTTTTATCCATAGGAATTTTATTAGTTATTATATCATTTATCCCCTTGCTTATTATTGAAAGTCAACAAGAAGAGAACAAATACATACCGACTATAATTATTGCAGCTCTTGGCTTATTGATGATAGTAGTAAGTAATTATAAGATAAGTTCACTTAAGCATGAAAATAAGACAAAATACACTGTTGCAGCTTATGACTATGTGGATGATAGGTCCATAGAAGTTAAAAAGATTTTCAGACGTGATTTGATCATAGGAATTTTGATAATTGTATTAAGCTTGAGTTTTTATTTTTTATTCAAAACCAATACTATTATCCAAGAAGATTATCTCAAATACCTTAATTCTTTTCTCGTATTGTTATTTGCTATAGGAGTTTTTCTCATAGCTAACAGCAAGGGAAAACGCGATGCTTTGAAGTATATAAAAGAAAACATCTAGATTAATTCTAGATGTTTTTTAGTATCTTTTATAATTTCCTGATTTTAAACTTTCTGTAAGTTTAGATGGCTTCTTATCTATATTATCAACTATAGCATATTCTGATCTATTAACAGCAGCGAGTTTTGTATCATCGGACCATATTTTGCAATCTACAGTAACAGTTCTTTTTCCTCTTTTAATTATTTCAGATTTAGCATAAATATATTCAGTATTAAGTATTGGTCTTAGAAAATTTGTATATGAGCTTTGTGTTGGAGCGGTATATTTTACTTGGTTGGCCAAAAGACCAGTTGCAACATCAGCAAGAGCCATAATTATAGCTCCGTGTACAGCTCCAAGTTCATTTTTATATTCATCTTTTAAGGGGATTCTCATCTCCAAATATTGGTCATTCATTTCGTGTATTTCTACAGCTAAAGTATCGTTAAAAGTCATAATCTCCTCCATACATTAGATACTTATACCCTTAAAGCGTAAAATGTTGTAGAATATATATAGTATAATATTTAGAATATTAGGAGCAATTAGTGAAAATAAGTAGAAAAATTTTTAGTGTATTATTCCTTAGTGTTTTTTTGGTAGCTTGTTCTAGCAAAGAAGCTGAACCTACTAGTGAAAAAGAAGTAGTTAGAACAGCTGATTTAATTGAAAATATCAATCAAAACCAAAGAGATGAAAGCATTGATGAAAGTAATCAAAGCGAGGAAGTTATAGAAGAAAATGGTCAGGAAACTGATAAAAAAGAAGCTGAAGATAATCAAGAAGACCAAGAAGATCGAAAACTGAATACAGTTAAGATAAAGACTTTTGGAGATATCATGGCCCACCTTGCACAAATCCAATATGCCTACAATAAGGGTGGCGGTGCCTATGATTTCTCAGATTCATTTGCTTATGTCAGTGACTATATTAGTGATGCAGATATTTCTATAGGAAATTATGAAACAACAACCAATCCAAACCTAGCATATGCTGGCTTTCCTAGATTTAATGCACCAAAGGAATACCTAGAAGCTATCAAAGATGCAGGCTTTGATGTTCTTTCAACAGCCAATAACCACTCACTTGACACAGAGGTCGAAGGCTTATTTACAACAATTGAAGCTATGGATGAATTTGGCATTGACCATGTGGGTTCAAAAAAATCTGGCCAAAGCAGAATTTTGTATAAAAATGTCAATGGAATAAAATTAGCCTTTTTAGCCTATACTTATGGAGCAAATGGCCTAGTTGACCTAGTTCAAGTTAGAGAAGAAATACCAGAATTAAACTACTTGCACCCAGAAGAAATACAATCTGACATCAAAGAAGCTAAGGCAAATGGAGCGGATTTTGTAATCGTCTATCCACATTGGGGCATAGAATATCATTCTGATCCAAGTGCTGATCAAGTAGATCTAGGTAGAGAGATGATTGAATGGGGAGCAGACCTTGTCATAGGCAACCACCCACACGTTGTTGAACCGTACGAATACTACGAAGCTAGTGATGGTAGGACTGGCTTTATAGCCTATGCTCTAGGAAACTTTATCTCTTTCCAAAACCTTGAAAACAACAACGATATTAGAACAGAACAAGCAGTAAGCTATGAAATAGAATTGGCTAAAAATCCTAAAAATGGATCAACATCAATTGAAAATATAGAAGCACACCCTATTTGGGTAGGCGTAAAATATAATGACTTTGGAACAAGTGTTCAAAGTCATGTGGCAGAAGATTTCCTAGATGGTGGAAAATACTATGACGAAGTTGATGACTACCAAAGATCGAGAATCCAACAAGCTTATGATATGACTGTTGAAACCATAGATAAGGGAAATTAGAATGAATTCTTTTATAAGCTTTGAACTTTCTATACTAAATGCTATACAAAAAATAAGAAGACCATTTCTAGATGAATTTATGGTTGCCATATCTTCTCTAGGAAATGGAGCAATACTTTGGATATGTTTAATCATAGTATTCCTATCAACAAAGGAATACAAAAAAATGGCCCAAATAATGATTATTGCCTTTATAGGAAACTTAATAATTATAAACCTGGGCCTAAAAAACATAGTTGATAGGACAAGACCATATGAATATGTAAAAGGATTAGAATTATTAATACCAAAAGTAGGCAATGCCTCATTCCCATCAGGCCACAGCTCATACGCCACCACATTTGCGACAATTATACTATTTATGGGTAAATCAAAATTTCTAAGAATATTCACCTTAGTTTTGGCTATATTAATCTCATTTAGCAGGCTATACCTCCACGTCCACTTTCCTTCAGACATTCTAGCAGGTATAATACTTGGCATTGTAATAGGAATATTATCAATGAAATTTTATTTTTCGGGATATTATAAAAAACTGCGTTTACAAGGCAAATAAAATATGGTATACTATCTTAGTAACCATTTTGCCGGTGTGTTGGAATTGGCAGACGAGACAGACTCAAACTCTGTTGTCCACCAGGGCGTGTGGGTTCGAGTCCCACCACCGGCACCACAACAAGCCTGGCCGGCTTCCTGAGAGGCCTCGCGACCAAAAGTCGCGAAACAACCGCAACGAAGTGAGGACCTAAAAACTGCCGAAGGCACAATATAAACAAGCCCGCCCGGCTAAGAGAGGACTAAACTCGCCTCCCCGGCGCAGAGAGGGGTCGTGCCCTATAGGCACGAAACAACCGCAGACCCTTTAGGGTCGAGGACCAAAAAAGCTTCAATACATATTAAAAATGCTCATAATCAACAGATTATGGGCTTTTTTTAATGCAATCTTTAAAATATCAACCATATGCGTTATACTATTACTAAGGAGTTCTTATGACAAAAACACTAATGTTAATTGATGGATCAAGTTTAATATTTAGGGCTTTTTTTGCTCTGCCTAATCTTACAAACAATGATGGGGTTATGACAAATGGTGTATATGGATTTTTGACCATGTACCAAAATGCCTTTGATACATATAAGCCAGATTCAGTACTTGTTGCTTTTGACAGGTCTGGCAAAACTTTCCGTCATGACGAATTTAAAGATTACAAGGCTACTAGAGATAAGATGCCATCAGAACTTTCTTATCAATTTGGAATTCTAAAAGACATCCTTGATTCAATGGGGGTACAATATACTGACCTTGATGGATACGAAGCTGATGATATTGTAGGAACCTATGCAAATATGGGCCAAGAAGCTGGTTATAAGGTCGTAGTAATCACTGGGGATAGGGACTATCTGCAGTTGGTTGATGAAAATATAACTGTCTATCTTACCAAAAAGGGTATTTCCGATATGGTGGAATACAATGTATCTACCATTAAAGAAGAATTTGGCCTAAGTCCAAAACAACTTATAGATGTTAAGGGACTTGAGGGTGATAAGTCAGATAATATACCAGGTGTAGATGGTATCGGTCCTAAAAAAGCTATAGGATTTATCAAAGACTATGGGTCAATAGAGGGGCTTTACGAGCATATAGATGAGGTTTCTGGGAAAAAGACTAAGCAAAATCTGATTGACAGCGAGCACATTGCCTATATGAGCAAGAAAATCGGAACCATTGTCACTAATGCACCAGTAGAAATTGACTTAGATGATTTGAAATTAGGTCAAGTTGATGAGAAAAACCTTAGAGAGAAATTTTCTAAGTATAATTTTAATAAATTTATAGAAAAACTTGATAAAAATAGCGATGTAGCAGTAGAAGAAAAATCTTTTGACCTAGATACAACAAATGACTTAAAAGCTTTAGTTGATAAGATAAAAAGTGGCAAAGAATTTACTTTTAAGGCCATATATGATGGGGATAACTACATCCACTCAAATATTTATAAGATTGCTATAAAAACAAAAGATTCAAAAACATTTATCGTAGACCCAGATGAAGATTTTGTTGGAGATTTTAAAGAAATTTTTGCAGATGGGAAGATAATAAAGAACTCATTTGATATCAAAGAAGACATAGTCTTACTCGATAAAATCGGCATAGATGTAGAATTACCTTACCATGACCTAATGCTCATGCACTATCTGATAGATCCTTCCAGATCATCATATGATGTAAAAACCTTAAGCCAAGATTACTCTGATTACGAAGTTATAAGTTCGGTTGATCTTATTGGTAAGGGAGCAAAAACTAAATCATATATGGATATCGACCAGGATGATTTGGGTAACTACCTAGGATCTATCCTCTATACACTGGAAAATACAAAGGATAAGCTAGCTTACGAACTTAAAGATTATCAAATGTATGACCTTTATAAGGACATAGAAATAAAATTATCCAAGGTTTTATCAGAGATGGAAATTGCTGGATTTGTGACAGATAGACAAGTTTTGGAAGGCTTAAAAGCTGAGATAGATGAGATTATAGAGACTCTTACAAGAGAAATATATGAAATGGCAGGATCAGAATTTAATATTAATTCTACCAAGCAACTTGGAGAAGTCTTATTTAAAGACTTGGACTTGCCTGTTATCAAAAAAACCAAAACAGGATATTCTACTGATGCATCAGTTTTGGAAAAACTTAGGGATAAGCACCAAATAATACCAAAAATCGAACAATACAGGGAAATGTACAAGCTGCGTTCAACCTATATCGAAGGACTTGAAAATTCTATAGATGAGGATGGTAGGATAAGATCTACTTTTAGACAAAATATTGCATCGACTGGTAGACTTTCATCAACAGAACCAAATCTTCAAAACCTACCTATCAGGACTGAAGAGGGTAGAAAAATCAGAAAAGCCTTTAAAGCAAGTCCTGGTATGATTTTGATAGATGCTGACTATTCTCAGATAGAACTTAGGATATTAGCTTCCCTATCAGAAGATCAAAATATGATAGATGCCTTTATAAATGGTGTAGACATACACACAAAGACAGCATCAGAAGTTTTTGATACGCCGCTTGAGGAAGTTACAAAAGTTCAAAGATACAATGCCAAGGCTGTAAATTTTGGGATAATATATGGTATAAGCGACTACGGTCTTTCTCAAAATCTAAATATTCCTAGAAAAGTTGCTAAAGATTATATAGAAAATTACAAGGCAAGTTATCCAAATATCAAAAAATATATGGATAATATTATCAAAGAAGCAAGAGATCAAGGGTATACTGAAACACTATTTCACAGAAGAAGATATGTACCAGAGATTTCATCAAGAAATTTCAACGTCAGAAGTTTTGGAGAAAGAGTAGCCTTAAACACCCCAATCCAAGGGACAGCTGCTGATATCATAAAAATAGCTATGATAAAAACTTATGAAAAGCTCAAAGAAGCTGGCCTTGATGCTAGAATTATCCTGCAAATTCACGATGAGATTATCCTTGAATCAAGCATTTATGATAAGGAGCGTGCTATAGAAATATTAAGAGAGTCAATGGAAGAAGCCGCAAAACTTCCTGTACCACTATTAGTTGATATAGATACCGGAGAAAGTATGTATGAATCCAAATAAAATAGTAATAACAGGAACTATAGCCTCTGGCAAGTCTACCTTATCAAGGCTATTAGCCGATTTGGGTTTTACAGTCCTATCTGCTGATGAAACAAACAGGCGATTATTAGAAGTTGATGGTTTAAATTACCAGGCTATCAAGAATTCACCTTCCTTTACCGATGCCTTTGATGTTGACAACTTGGATAAGAAAAAATTAGCTAAAATTATTTTTTCTGATAAAGATAAATTATTGGAATTAAATCAATTAACCCACAAAAATATAATTAACGAGCTAGAAAAAACTATTGATAGCCTGGATGAAAAAGTGGTTTTTGTAGAAATTCCTTTATATTTTCAAATGAAAGATAAATTTGCTTGTGATGAAGTTTGGCTTGTTACTGCAAAACATGATACCCAAGTAGAAAGGCTGATGGATCGAGATAATATAGATGCATCCTATGCCAAAGAAAAGATAGAAAAGCAAAAAGAGCAAATCCAAATGCAAGAGCAAAGCGATGTAGTTTTTGACAATAGCGGTTCTGTAGCAGATTTGATTAAAGAATTAAAAATAGTTTTGGAAAAAAAGGATTTATTATGAAAGTTTTAAAATTTATAGGAAAAGTCTTAGGCTTTATTCTTCTGACAATCCTTACCCTAGTGGCAGTAAGCTATGGGGTGATTGCCTACCAAACATCTAGAACTCAGATAAATTACCAAGATCAGATAAATGAGTATTCAGATAAATACAATGTCGATCCCTTGCTTACAGCTTCTATTGTAAAGGTCGAATCAGATTTTGATAATGATGCACAATCTCACCAAGGAGCCAAGGGTTTGATGCAGTTATTAGATGAAACTGCCAAACACTCAGCAGAAGTAATTGGAGAGGACTACTATCCAGATAAGCTAAATGACATTGATTACAACCTCAAACTTGGAGTTGGCTATTACAACTACCTATATAATTATTACAACAATAAGGAATTAGCCCTTGCAGCCTACAATGGTGGGGTAGGAAATGTCGACAAATGGATAGATCAAGGAATTCTTGATAAAGAAAATCCAGATATCTCAAAGATACCTTTCGATGAAACTAGACAATATGTGATAAAAGTTATGGCAAATTATGAAGTTTACAAGACTTTTTACAAAGATGGACTGCCAACAAACTTTGACTTATCAGATTTGGGGCAACTAGCATATAATAATTTTATGGTTTTTTTGGGCAATATTATAGATGATATTGCCTAATTGGTTGCTCAATAGTTAAAACTAATTTATAATAGTTAATGAAAGAAAATAAAAAGGAGATTTTTATGGCCCAAGATGTTTTAACATTTAAAAAGGGTGTACATATAGACGAGTATAAAGAGCTATCTGAAAATAGTGATTTATTAAAATTGGAAGTGCCAAAAACTGTGGTTATTCCATTGACTCAACACATAGGTGCCCCAAGCAAATGTTTGGTTAACAAAAAAGATGAAGTGGCAATAGGCGATTTAATCGGCCAGGCTGTTGGTAATTTCTCAGCAAATATCCACTCATCAGTAGCAGGTGTTGTAAGCGATATTATCGATATCCAAACTGCCTCAGGTAAAAACTCACAAGCAGTAGTGATTGATACTGAGGGATATGATCAAGCAAAAGAGTACATACTAAATGATAACGTTAGCTTACAAAAAGAAGAGATTGTAGCAAAAATCAAAGAAGCTGGAATAGTTGGTATGGGTGGAGCAGCCTTCCCAACACATATCAAATATACACCAGCAAAAGCTGTAGACACAGTTATAGTAAATGGTGCAGAATGTGAACCATATGTTACCTGTGATGATTACATATTAAAAAATAGACCAGAAGCAATTGTAAAAGGTCTAGAGCTCTTAGTTACTGCAGCTGGAGCAAAAGAGGGAATCATAGCAATTGAAGATAATAAGGCAAAGGCTTATGAAGTTATAGTAGCTTATCTTAAGGATTATGCAAACAATGCAACTAATATGCCAGGACTAAAAGTAGTAAAACTTGCTACAAAATACCCTCAAGGTGATGAAAAAAGATTAATTGATGCAACACTAAATAGAGTAGTGCCATCAGGTGGTCTTCCAATGGATGCTGGAGTAATAGTTTCAAACGTATCAACTGTAAATGCAGTTTATGAAGCTATTTATTATGATAAGCCTCTAATCGAAAGAATTATGACAGTTACAGGACACAATGTAGCTAATCCTACAAATATGCTTGTTAAAATTGGTACACCTTTTGAATTTGCCCTAGAAGCGGCAGGTGGAACTAAGGGAGAAATTGGTAAACTTATAAACGGTGGACCAATGATGGGTATTGCCCAACCAAAAACTGACCTTCCAATAGAAAAAGCAACTAACTGTATACTAGTTCAAACAACAGAGGAAGCGATCCCACCAGTTACTGAACCATGTATCAGATGCGCTAGATGTGTAGAAGTATGTCCAGTTAACCTATTACCTCTATATATCCACAAATATTCACTAAAAGAGAAATTTGACAAGGCAGAAGAGTTAAGAATTATGGACTGTATAGAATGTGGATCATGTTCTTATATTTGCCCATCAAAAAGACCTCTTGTGGAAGCAATTAGATTTGGTAAGAGACAAATAAGACAAGCAGGTAGATAGGAGGAGATATATGGAAGATACAAAAAAACTATTAGTAACATCTTCTCCACACGTGAGAAGTAATCGAAATGTTAGAAAAGAAATGCTAGATGTAATAATTGCCCTTATTCCAGCGGGAATTGCAGCATTTTATTACTTTGGATATAGGTCCTTAGTTTTAGTTCTAGCATCAGTTTTAACTTGTGTGGCAACAGAAACATTATTTAACAAAGCAAGAAAGAAAGAAAATACAATACATGACTTATCAGCAGTTGTAACCGGCATCTTACTTGCCTACAACGTGCCATTTACCCTACCAGTTTGGCAAATAGTAATCGGCGCAATCTTTGCAATTGTTGTTGTTAAAATGGCCTTTGGTGGGCTTGGACAAAATATTGTAAACCCAGCTCTAGCAGCTAGAGCATTTTTGCTAGCTTCATGGTCAAGCAATATGAGTAACTTCGTACCACCAGCAAGGGTAGCAACTCTAAAGCACGTTAGTGACATTGCATCAGTATCTGCTGCAACACCACTTTCTGATCCTAATGCATATTCTCTTATGGACTTATTTTTAGGAAATATACCAGGGTCACTTGGTGAGGTATCAGCACTTGCACTAATTATAGGTTTTATTTACCTATTAATCAGAAGAGTAGTAAGCTTCAAAATGCCACTTATTTACATAGCAACTGCTACCATATTATCTGGACTATTCACAGGCTTTGACAATATCTTAAAAGATATTTTATCAGGTGGTCTATTACTTGGTGGATTTTTCATGTTAACTGACTACACAACAAGTCCTGTAACTCCGAAAGGACAAGTAGTATATGCAGTACTAGCAGGACTTATCACAGCTGTTATTAGAGCCTTTGGCGGATATCCAGAAGGGGTAAGCTATTCAATCTTACTTGCAAACCTTGTAGTACCAATAATTGAAAAATACACTATGCCAAAGGTATTTGGTGTGGATTATAGCAAACAAAAAGGAGTAGCAAATGAATAATTTTAAATTAGGTTTAAGATTATTTGTTATAACAGCAGTAGTAGCACTAGCTCTTGCATTTACAAATAGTCTGACAGCTCCAGTAGTTGCAGAAAATCAAGCACAAGAATTAAAAAAATCTCTATCTGTAGTGTATCCTGCAGATTCATATGAAGAATTAGAAGTAGATAAAGCAGAAACAGTAGAAAATGTTTATAAAGCCATTACAGCTGATGGGGAAGGATATGTATTCCAAATCAATTCTCCTGGTGGTTATGGAGGGGACATTGAATACCTAATCGGTGTCGATCCAGATCATAATATAACAGGATTTGCTCCATTAGTTCACTCAGAGTCACCAGGATTTGGTGCTGAAATGGAACAAGATTTCTTTAAAGAGGGAATGGTTGGAGTAAATATGGATAATGAAGTTGGCTATTCAGAAGCTGGTGGTGAAAATGAAATCGTAGGTATTTCTGGAGCTACTATTTCTACTACAACTATTGTAAAAGGAATTAACGATGCTAGAGAAGTACTAGCTAGTCTAGAGTAGGAGTTATTATGGAACAACAAATAGACAGACCTCTTGTAGACGAAAATACAAAGGTAGATAGTAAAAGAAAACAGAAAGTAAACCTAGGTAAGGTATTTTCCGATGGTATATTTAAAAACAATCCAGTATTTGTCCAATTAGTTGGGATGTGTTCTGTACTAGGGGTTTCATCAACTTTGCAAAATGCTTTTGGTATGGGATTATCAGTTATATTTGTATTAGTGATGAGTAACCTAGTAGTATCTTTACTTAGAAACTTTATAAAAGATGAAATAAGAATCCCATCATTTATCGTAATTATTGCAGGCTTTGTAACTATAGTTGAGTTAGTACTTAGAGCGTATGTACCTTCTTTATATAAATCTTTAGGTATATTTATTCCGCTAATTGTAGTAAACTGTGTAATCCTTGCTCGTGCAGAAGGATTTGCTTCAAAAAATGGTCCTGTAGCATCTATTGTTGATGGATTAGGTCAAGGATTGGGATATACATTAGCAATATCTGTGCTAGCGTTTTTTAGAGAATTATTAGGAGCAGGAACAGTATTAGGAAAAACTATTATTCCAGCAGAGTACACAATTGGATTCTTACAACAACCAGCATCATCATTTATAGTACTTGGTTTGTTATTTGCAGCTTATTCAGCTTATACTAACAAAAAAGAACGTAAATTAGCTAAATAGGAGTGTATATGTCAGAATTAATATCAATAATAATTGGTGCAATATTTGTATCAAACTATGTATTAGGACAATTCTTAGGAATTTGCCCAACTTTAGGGGTAACCAGTAAAGTTGAAACAGCTCGTGGTATGAGTTTTGCTGTAATATTTGTAATAACTCTAGCTTCTATAGTAACTTGGTTTATCCAATATTACTTACTAGAACCACTAAATATTGAGTATCTACAAACCGTAGTATTTATCTTAGTTATAGCATCTTTAGTACAATCAGTAGAGGCTGTAATGAAGAAAAATATGCCTAGCTTATATGGAGCTTTGGGGGTATTCTTACCACTAATTACAACTAACTGTGTAGTACTAGGTGTAGCAATCAAAACAATTACAAACCAATATGATTTGCTTCAAACTATTGTTTATGCCCTAGCAGCATCATTAGGATTTATGCTAGCTATGATGATCCTATCATACATAAGAGAAAGAATTGCAGAAAATGATACTCCAGAAGCCTTTAAGGGTGCGCCAATGAGTCTTATTACTCTAGGACTTATGTCAATAGCATTTATGGGCTTTGCAGGATTATAGGAGTCATTTATGAATGAGATATTATTACCAGTTGTAGTTCTAGGGGCCTTAGGATTTTTATTTGCTATTGCTCTTGGTATAATAAGTACAAAATTTAAAGTAGAAACATCAGTTACAGAAGAAGCCGTAAGAAATGCCTTGCCAGGTGCAAACTGTGGTGCCTGTGGTTATCCAGGATGCGATGGATGTGCAGCAGCAATAGCAAAAGGTGAAGCACCAGTAAATGCATGCGTAATAGGTGGACCTTCCACAACAAGCTTGGTAGCAAGTGCAATGGGAGTAGAAGCTACAGGAAGCGACAACAGACAAGTTGCCGTTGTAAAATGTAATGGTGACTGCGACAGTGCTAAAGATATGTTTGAATATTCTGGACTTACCGATTGTAGAGCTCAAATAGCTTTATTTGGTGGTAAAAAAGAATGTAACTTTGGCTGCCTTGGCTGTGGAACTTGCGAAAATGTATGTCCATTTGATGCAATCCACGTACATAATGGAGTTGCCAAAGTAGATCGTGACAAATGTGTAGCATGTGGTAAGTGTGTCAAAGCTTGTCCAAAAGACATCATAACACTTGTACCATACGATCAAAAAGCTGTAGTTTTATGTTCAAACCAAGAAAAAGGTAAGGATGCTAGGAAAAAATGTGACAAAGCATGTATTGCTTGTACACTTTGCGCCAAAACTTATCCTGAAGGTTTTGAAATGAAGAAAAACTTATCAGTAGAAAATATCAATCCAGAATTGGACGTAGAATTATTAAAAGCAGCAGCAGAAAAATGTCCAAACAAATGTATTGAAGTTTTTAATTAATTAGCAAAAATAAGCCGGTTATCCGGTTTATTTTTTTCCCTAGATTTGGCCTTAAAATTGACATTAAATTATATAAAATGTAAACTCATATAATGAGGTATTTATATGAAATTTAAAAAAGGAGATATATTTATATCCCTAGGATTATTGATATTAAGTTTTTTGTTGGCCATTTATTTTCAAAGCTTTAATAGCAAAGAAGAAGGTCAATATATAAGGATAGAACACAATTCAAAACTTGTGGGAGAGTACCCACTTGATGTTGATAAAGAGATAGTGCTAGATGGCGATGGTAAGTATAACAAGGTTGTCATCAAAGATGGCAAGGCTTATATGAAAGAAGCAAATTGTAGGGATCAAATTTGCGTTCATATGAGACAGATTAATGTTGATGGTGAAACAATCATATGCTTGCCAAATAGAGTCTATGTAGAAGTAATAGATAAGTCAAAAGAAGATGATAGTATAGATAGGGTGAACCGATGAAAGATATAAGAAATGTAACAAATATAGCCTTGCTTACAGCTATGGCTCTTGCCATATCTTTACTTGAGCATATGATTCCATTGCCAGTTCCAATACCAGGGGCAAAGTTAGGCTTTTCAAATATGATTATTCTAATCACCCTTTATATGTATGGTTTCAAATCAGCTTTACTGGTAGGGGTTTTAAAGTCTTTTCTATTGATGCTAATAACAGGATCGGTTTCTGCATTTTTCTATTCTATAGCAGGAGCAATATTGTCAGCCGTAGCCATGGCAATCGCCCTAAAATACCTATCAAAAATCACAAGTTTTATAGGTATAAGCGAGATTGGTGCGTTTTTCCACAATCTCGGTCAAATACTTGTTGCTATGGTCTTTATGGGCAATGTAAAGATGATAATATATTTCCCAGCCCTTGTAATAATGGGAGTTTTCACAAGCTTTTTTGTTGGACTTAGCGTAAATTACGTGACTAGTCATATGAAGAAATTAAATCTTGGAGATATTAATAATGAGAAAGACGATTAAAGATTTTGATTTATCAGATAGGCCAAGAGAAAAGTTAATCAAAGAGGGTTCAGATTCACTAAGCGATGAAGAACTTTTGGCCATAATATTATCTACTGGCACCAAAGAAAAAAATGCCATTGAACTATCAAGAGAAATACTAGCGAATTTTTCCTACCAGGAGTTATATGACATTGAAGTTAATGAACTTACTAAGATAAATGGAATCAAAGCTGCCAAGGCCAGCAAAATTGTCGCATCCTTAAAATTTGGCAAGAGAATAGCCAAGAGAGTCAACCAGAGATCTATAACAAAGATAGAAAAAAGCGAAGATATCTACAATTTTCTAAAAGAAGAGCTAGCTGACAAGAAAAATGAGTTCTTTTATGCTATCCTTCTTGATACAAAAAATGTTATAATATCTAAAGAACTAGTAACAAAGGGAACTTTGGATGCATCCCTTGTACACCCAAGAGAAGCCTTTAGACCAGCTATCAAAAAATCTGCAAAATCTATAATTTTTGTCCACAACCATCCAAGTGGAAATCCAAAACCTTCAGCAGAGGATTATAATATTACCAGAAGACTTGTAGATGCTGGCAATTTATTAGATATTAATGTTCTTGACCATATAATAATAGGAGAAAATGATTATTATAGTTTTAAAAAAGAGAATGACATATAGGAGCAAATAATAAATGAAATTTAGGATGATTGCAAATGACTTTGCAATTGATTTAGGAACAAGCACTGTTTCAGTATACAAAAAAAATGAAGGATTAGTTCTAACTGAACCTTCCTTGATGGTATTAGATGAGAACTCTACCAAAGTTTTGGCTGTAGGAAACGAAGCCAAGGAAATGCTTGGCAAAACTCCATCTAACATCCACGTTGTAAAACCAATAGTTAATGGTGTTATAACTGATTTTAACTTGACTGAAGCAATGTTAAATTATTTTTTTACTAAAATAAATCCTGGTATGAGCCTTATCCAACCAAAGGTTGTTATTTCAATACCAGATGGGATTACAGATATAGAGACTAGGGCAATAGAAGATGCAGCCTTGCATGCTGGTAGTAGGGAAATAATCTTAGCCCCACAAACCCTAGCTCAAGCCTTCGGCATGGGCCTATCACCTGATGACCCTAGGGCTATACTTATGGTTAGCATGGGAGCTGGTACTACAGAAGTATCCGTACTTTCCTTAAATGGCATAGTTACTAATGCTTCTCTTAAAAAGGGAGGAGACTATATAGATGAGGCCATTATTGATTTGTTTAAGAAAAATAAGAAACTAGATATTGGGAAAAATACTGCTGAAAATATCAAAAATAATATCCTAAGTCTTAGAGTCAAAGATGGAGACTTGTCAATGGATGTTGATGGTAGGGATATGATTTCAGCAAGCCCAAAGACAGTAGAAGTAAAAAGTCGCGACCTAGTTGAAGCTGTGATTACTTATGCTGATGAAGTTATGAATATGATCTATGAAGTTTTAGAAAAGACTCCTCCAGAGCTAACAGGAGACATTAGAAGAGATGGATTCTATTTGTCAGGTGGATTTGCAAATCTTAAGGGAATCAGAGAATATATAGAATCTAAGCTTAAGATTTCTTCATACATATCAGAAGATCCTGGTCTTGATGCAATACTTGGGGCAGGAAAAATTCTAGAAGAACCTGATAGATTTTTAAAATATCGTAAGTAGGTAAAAATGGTTTACAAAAGAGTAAAGAAAACTAACAAATCTTTTTTAATAACTATAGGTATTTTAGTTTTGCTAATAATAATTTCTTCCCAAACAGATACAATTTCTGGTGCAGGATCAAACTTGGCAAATACGATTTTTAAGCCAATAGAGAAAGTGACTTATTCCATATCATCAGAGATTATGGGCCAAGTTGAAAGAACTGTTGGATCAAGAGAAACTAGAAGTCAAGTTGAAAAATTAGAAGCAGAAAATAAGGCTCTAGAAATAGAAAATGCTAGGCTAAATACCATTATAAATAAGGAAGAATTCCTAAAAGAGGAAAGAGATGCCATAAGCTCATCTTCCAACCAATACTTGAAGGCAAGTGTTGTAAACACTGATTTAAACTCTATGACATCCAATTTTACCATCGATAAAGGCAAAAAAGATGGAGTCAAAAAAAATGATATTATCCTTCAAGCTATAGGGGAAAGTGACTATTATACAGGACTAGTTGGCAAGGTTACAGAAGTCTTTGACAATACAGCAAGAGTAGTAACTATAAATAATGAGGCAAATGATGTTTCATTTATCAACGCTAGAAGTAATGACTATGGGGTTATAGATAAGTTCACATCAAAAACTATCCAAGGCTATATGCTAGATGTAGATAGTGGAGCCAAAAACTCAGATGTACTTTTGACCTCTGGCCTAGGTGGAGTCTACCCATATGGTATATACATTGGTACTATTTCAAATGTTTCAATGAGCCAAGATTCCCTTAGAAAAAATATAACTATAGATTCACCAGTCGACTTCAACCACCTCTATAGGGTATTGGTATTAAGTGGCAACAGTGAATATCAATCTGACCAAGCGAATAAAGAAGATAAAGAAGATGGAGGAATGAATGAATAAATTTAAAACATTTTTAATTTTACTTATATCATTTATCCTACAAACCACTATTTTTTCTAAGATAAATATATTTGGAGCAAATATCAACATCATTATCCCAGCCATTGTCGCAATTTCTCAAATATTAGGTTATAAGGTCGGTGGTTTTGGGGCTTTGATTATTGGCCTTGTTGAAGACTTTTTATTTACAAGCTTCATAGGGGTCAGGGCCTTATCATATTTTTTGATAGGATCTTTTGTTGCAAGTGATGTGATTAGTAAAGATAAGCCAAGTGGAACTATATCAACATTTTTTGCTAGTATATTTAATTTCTTTTTGATAAATTTGATCTACTATATCTTTACTAGCAAAACTACCTTGGCTACATATTTACCAATCCCATTACTTGTTGAAGCCTTACTAAATTCATTAATTTATTTGATTTATATAAATCTAGTCAAAAAAGTTATGTATGTACCAACATATAGGATGTAGGGGTGGTCTTTAAGTGAGAAAACAAAAAGAAAGACGATTAATACTTATCCAAGTCCTAGTAGTACTCGCTCTCGTAGCTATTGTAGCAAGACTATACACAGTTATGATCAGCCAAGGAGATTATTACAGGGACTTATCAGATAATAGAAAAGTAAAAGAGGTAGACGAGATTGCTAGCCGTGGAAACATCTATGATAGAAACGGCAAAGTTTTAGCAACAAGTATACCTGCTTTTGCTGTGCAAATTTATAAGGACCAGCTATTAAAACTTGATGATGAAGATAGGATTGATAGCCTATCAAAGCTTGTAGATATCCTAGAAGAGGATGGGGTAAACTACACTGATGGCTTTGCAATAAAGCTAAATTCTTTTGCTTACAAGAGAGATGAAGACTACTTTATCTTAGGACAAATGCCAAATGAACTTGTTGTATCAACTCTTATTGATAATGATCTAATCTATGATTTTCTAACATCAACTATTAAAGATGAAAATATAGAATATGAAACAATAAAAACAGCCCTCTTGGCTCTTAAAAAACGCGGTATAGATATACCAGCCCATGTCAGCCAAAAGGATGGAAACTTAGAAGTTACTTTTAAAGAAAATTCAGAAGAAAAATTAAATTCTTCTGGTTATTCTATAGATGAAAACCCTATAGATGTAATAGTACGAGCTGTTGACGACGATAAGTCTGTTTTGCTATCTATACTTGAAAATTCAAATGCTAGGATTCTTGCCTATAATATATTAAATGATAGAGGCCTACTTGGAAGCCTTACTCTTAAAGATTATGCTATAAAATCTGATGAGGAGTTAATAGAGAAAAAGGCAAAACTATCCAAAGCCTATCCTGAAATAACTCTTGAAAGTTCTCCTTGTGATGATTTTTATGAGATAGTAAAATCTTCTACAATAAAAGACGTTTTGACCCAAGCTATTGTCAAAGACGATGGGGCTTATGTGATACCTGCAGATATCCTTATCCAAGAGTTGGAAAATAAGGGAGTTTATGCAAACTTTGATACTGAAGTAATCACTGAGACAGAAGATGACAGAAATCTTTATAAGGTAAATGTTAAATTTAGAAATGCCCAAGCTGGCTCTCCAGTAGATGAACTAGCAAGGCTAGCAGATGAACACGGCCTACTAAAACCACTTATACTTTCAGAAGATATAAAATATATGGCCCAAAATGCCAATACAAAGAATAATATTTATCCAAACATAGATGTAAGTGAAGATGACCCAAAAGATTGGGACTACACTTTTAACATAGAAAAAGACAATTTCTACACTTACTATGCAGCAAAAGATAAGGTCAATCCAAGAAAAAAAGTTGTCGAAGTTTTAAACAAAGAGAAAGATCCTAAGGAAATATTAAACTATCTTAAAAAAATCAATGGCTTGGAAAATTTCACAGACCTTGAAGCTGTTGGTATTCTTACTATTGATAACCAAGTCAACAGGCAAGGAAACTTTGGTTATAGGCCAATAAGCTTAGTATATAATATCGACGAATCAACAGTGTTAAAAATTGAGGAAAATATCAAAGCAACCTCTGGCATAGATGTAAACACTATTCCGATAAGGTCTTATCCAAATAGATACCTAGCAAGTCATATTTTGGGCTACATGGGACCAATTGCTACAGAAGAAGAAATGGACAAATATGTCAAAAAAAGAGACTATTTGAGAGATGAAATCATAGGTAAAACTGGTATAGAGGAGTCCTACCAAGACAACCTAAAAGGTAAAAATGGCAAGAGTCTAGTAACTGTTGATTCAGCGGGCAATAGAAAACAAACTATATCACAGTCACCATCAGAACCAGGAGATGACCTATACTTATCCATTGATGCTGATCTTCAAGAACAGGCCGAAAAGTCCCTAGCAGGAGTTTTAAAGGCTATAAGAGAAGGAACAGACTACCAATCAGAATATGGAATATTTAGACCGCTAAGGCGAGCAGCCTACGCTCAAAGTGGCGCAGTAGTAGTATCCAATGTCAAAACTGGTGAAGTTTTGGCTATGGCAAGTTTGCCAGACTACGATCCAAACCTATTTTCAACAGGTATTTCTCAATCAGACTGGGAAAGCTTACAAGTAACAGAAGATAGTGGTCCACTTGTACCAAGGCCTATGCTAAATATTGCCAGTCAAAGTGCTGTCATGCCAGGATCTACCTTTAAACTCGTAACAGCTCTTGCTGCCTTGGAAAATGGCCTAGACCCTCAAGCTGTAATAACTGACTACGGCTATATTGAAATAGGAAATAGACGATTTAATAACCTTGCTTGGACAGAATATGGAATCACCCAAGGTGAGGAAAACTTATACGGAGCCATAAGAGATTCTAACAACTTTTATTTCTATGTCCTAGCTCTTGGTGAGAACCCTAGAGACGGCAAGTCCATAGGAACCAAGCTTGAACTAAATGATATTAGAATTGCAGCAGAAAAACTTGGCCTAGACCAAGTGACTGGTGTAGAAATAAATATACCTAAAGAATCATCAGGTAATATTCCATCAATTGACAAGAAAATTCAAATAACTAGGGCCATGCTAAAAACATATCTTGATGAAAATCTTCCGCTCCACCTAAAGGATGAAGTCAAAAAATCAAGAAGTGAATTTGAAAATGATGTACTAGACATAGTAAACTTCACAGATGCTCCAAAAGAATGGAATCGAAATAAGATTATAGAGTTCCTAGATGAAAGAGGCTACGACCCTGAACTTATCCTCGAAGGGGAGAGGGCAGGACTTGCAGATACAATCAAGTATACCTACCTAAACCAAGCTGAGTGGGACATAACAGATATGTTAAATATCGTTATAGGCCAAGGTCAGAATGCCTATACTCCACTTCAAATGAATAGGGCCATAGCTACACTCACAAACGGAGGATATCTAAATAAATTCACCCTAGTAGATAAGGTAACCAACCACGATTCAGGAGATATTTTATTTAATAATGTCACTGAGGGAACAAGGATAGAATTAAAAGATAGAAAATACTTAGAAGATATCAAATATGGAGCTTTGCTTGTAGCACAAAACAACAAAATATTAAGCGAACTTCCAGTAGAAATTGGTATCAAAACTGGTACAGCAGAAGTAGAAGGTAAGAACGCTGATGGAGTAGGATATGATTCCTATGCATGGATGGTTGGATTTGCACCATATGATGACCCAGAAATAGCCATAAGCATTATCCTAACCCAAGGTGATACCTCTTACAATGTATCACCAATAATGAGAGATATAGTAGCAAAATATTTTGATTTGAATGTATACTCAACAAACCAAAATGAAAGCCAAGAAAATGTAGATACTGCTCAGTTTGGAGACAATGTACCAGATCAAGGCGGCGATTTGATAGAAAATTTAGATAATAATATTACCGATATTACGAACGAGATTAATGGTAACAACCAAAATATGGAAAATCTCGATGATAATCAGGGGGGAATATGAAAGTTTACGTTATAAAAGGTGATAATGGAATAGGCAAAACAGATTTTGCTGTAAATCTTGCCGAATACTTACAAAAAAACGGCAAGGTGCTTTTAATTCAGGCCAAAAGAAACGCCAATTCTAATATTGAAGATTTCTTTCAAAAAGATGGGATGATAACATATGACCTAGCTGATTATTTTTCATCTTTGGCAGGTCTAGATAAGATTATAGTCCATGAAACTGACAATCTAGACTTTATAATTAGCCCTCTTTTGGAAGATAAATATGATTTAACAAGTGAGGATTTAAATAAACTTCTATCTGAAGTCTCATACGATTATATAATCTTAGATGAAGTATATCCAGATTTCTTAACTGAAAAAACAACAGTAGAGATAATCAATCAAAATCAAGTTAATAGTACAATCACTGCCGATACATTTTTCATAAATAAAGCAGATGAGGATTATGATATAAGAAATGATAAGCAAGCTATTGATGGGAAAAGTGCAAGATTTCTAGGTACTGTAAAAAATGGACAGTATTTCAATGAAGTTATAGAAAATTTAGTTAATGGAAATTCTGTAGCTATTGCAAAATTGGGCTTTTTTGAAAAGTTAAAAATGAGCTTTAGAAAATAAGAAAAAGGACTTGTTTGAAGTTTATGATTTGTTAAAACTTCGAACCAAGTCCTCTTTTTTTGCTTTTGTTAATTTTTTGATAGCTATTTCCCTTTTTAGAGCTTCAGACTTATTATCAATCTCCTCATAATAAACAAGTTTACATGGTCTTTTTGATCTAGTGTACTTTGCACCCTTGCCAGAATTATGAAGAGCTAGCCTCTTTTCAAGGTCTATACACCAACCAGTATATAAAGAATCATCCTTACATCTTAAGATATAAACATAGCCATAAGTCATGGGAAAATCTCTCCTATAGCCTTAGATATTATATCGTATTCAAATCCTTTAGAAGAAAGATACCTGTAAACTTTTTGTTTAGTATCATAGTCCGTTTTTCCACGAGATTTTTTTATTGCAAAATCATAGGCCTTTTGGAACTCTTCCTCGTCTGATATATATGATAGATAAGTTTCTGTAAGCTGGTCATCAATTTTTTTTGACCTTAAGGCATAGCGAATTTTATTTCTTGACCACTTCGATATATGGCTCTTGTCGTTAATAAATGATTTGACATAAGCTTTGTCATCTATTAGCTTATATGATTTTAAAAACTCTATAGTCTTATTAATAACATCAGTATCAAAATCATTATCCTTAAGTAATTTTTCAAGCTCAAAAGAAGTTTTTTGACTATAGGAAATTTTTCCTAGAGCAAAATTTTTGGCCATATTGTATTGATTTTCTTTTAAAATTTCTTTATATGTATCAAAATCAACCTCATCTTCTAAAGATAAATTCAAATCATTAAAAAAATCATAAGTTACAGAAAATTCTTCACCAGCAATTGTTAGGATAATTAGATTGTATTTATCAGAATAATCTATTTTTTCAATAATCATATGCTAGCTATTGAAATATAAGCATTATATATCATTGGTGCAACCATAGCTATAGCTATAACTATTGCAAAAATTTTAAGTAATGTCTTCTTATTTTTCATCATCTCACCTCTAGATTTATTTTACTACTAAAAGTTTAATTTACATTTAAATAAAAAATCTAATAAAAAACTTGACACATAAGAAATAAGATTATATAATATATCTTGCAGTTAAATATTGAGGCCTTGTGCTAGTAAAACTAATGTAAAATTTATTTAATAAAAACTTGACATATATTTTATATAGTGTATACTAGATAGGGTAATGACCTGGTGGGTATGGTCCAGTTGGTTAAGACACCTGGTTGTGGCCCAGGAGGCCGTGAGTTCGAATCTCACTACTCACCCCATGCGGGATTGGCGGAATTGGCAGACGCGCTAGACTTAGGATCTAGTGAGAATTTCTCGTGAAGGTTCAAGTCCTTTATCCCGCACCATAATATGAAAGTAATCGTTGGTTTTCAATGGTTACTTTTTTTATTGATTTTGTTTATACTAATTGAAAAATAAGTTGATTGTAATATAATAATGATAAGAGATGCAACCTCTTTTCATCTAAAAAAGCCCTTGAAGCCCACAGCACAAGGTAACAGAAAGTATACGATTCTTCATAGAATCAAAAAAGACAGTAGCTACCTACTACTGTCTTTTTCTTTTACTTGTTTTTGCATTTATCGATTATAATACTAGCGATAATAGCAACTAACAAGGGAAAAAATAAATTTTCCATTAGAAAGTATACTATCTCCATAAAATCACCTCCCTAAGGAGACATTTTAATTATAACACAAATATAAATCTCTAAATTTAAAAAGTACTGTTAAAAATTTTCAAAATAGGTTATAATTTATATTAATAGGAGGGTGTTTTGCAAAAATTTAAAAGAGTTGTATTAAAACTAAGCGGTGAAGCCCTAGCAGGTGATAGGGGCTTTGGCTTTGATGATAATGTTATTGAAAATATTTGCCAATCTATCAAAAAACTACATTCGCTAGGTGTTGAAATTGCAATTGTTGTTGGTGGTGGCAACTTCTGGAGAGGAAGATCTGGTACTACTATCGATAGGGCAAGTTCTGATAATATTGGAATGCTTGGAACAGTTATGAATGGTCTTAGGATCCAAGGTTCTCTTGAAGAGATGGGCCTTGATACTCGTCTTATGACTGCAATTGATATGAAAGAAGTTGCAGAACCATATATAAGAAGACGTGCCATAAGACATTTGGAAAAGGGAAGAATTGTTATCTTTTCTGCTGGAACAGGTCTACCATATTTTTCAACTGATACTACTGCAAGTTTACGCGCTCTTGAGATAGATGCCGATGTGATCCTTCTAGGTAAAACTGGTACTGATGCAATTTATGACAAGGATCCAAATATTTATGACGATGCCATCAAATATGATAGGCTAACCTATAAAGAAATCCTCCAACAGGAAATAAAGATTATGGATACAACTGCATCAAGCCTTGCTATGGACAACAATATGCCACTAATAGCATTTGGTATAGATGATCCTAAGAATATGGTGAGGATTTTTACTGAGGAAGAAGATATTGGTACAATTGTAAAGGAGAAATTTTAATGAATTACGATCAGATTAAAAATACAGCTAATAAAGAAATGAAGCAAGCTGTTGAATCTTTTGAGACAAGAATAGCAAATATTAAGGCAGGACGTGCAAGCGAATCTATCTTGGATGGTATTACATTCTCATATTATGGAACTGAAACACCAATCAACCAAGCTGCAACTGTTTCAATCCCAGAAGCAAGACTTCTAGTCATAAAGCCATGGGATAGGAAAAATATTGGTCCAATAGAAAATGCTATTTTGAAAGCTAATATTGGCATCACCCCACAAAACGATGGTGAAGTTATAAGACTTCCTTTCCCAGTGCTTACAGAAGAAAGACGTAAGGAATATACCAAAGAAGTTAACAAGTTTGTTGAAGAAGCCAAAATATCTGTAAGAAACAAAAGACGCGATGCAATGGATGAAGTAAAAAAAGCAGAAAAATCTGGAGACATAACAGAAGACGATAGATTTTCACTAGAAGAAGAACTTCAAAATATCACAGATAAGAATATCAAATTACTAGAAGAAGCTGCTGATAAGAAAAACAAAGAGTTACTATCTGTATAAAAAGTGAATGTTTTAATAAAAGATATATTAAACAAGGACATTATCCCTCAAAAAATTAACAGCAGGGTTATGTCCTTGTTTTTAAAACAATTATCATTGTTGCTAAATTCAGGAATAGCAATTGATACTAGTTTAAAAATCATCGAAAGACAGAAAATTGACAAGAATCTGACCAAGGCACTGGCAAGTGTGAATGGGGATTTAGATAGAGGCCTATCCATATATGAAGCCTTTACCAACAATGAAAAGTATTTTAATCCTATGATCATAGCCTTTATAAAAAGTGGTGATAAAAGCGGCAAGTTTTCAGATATATTGGATGATTTATCAACTTACATAGGAGAAGAAGATAAGAATAAGTCCACTATAAAAGAAGCCTTGACCTATCCAATTGTTCTTTTCGCTATGACGATTTTGATAGTTGTGCTTATTCTAAATTTTGTCTTGCCAACATTTCAAAATCTCTTTGCAGAAAGTGGCCAAAGTTTGCCAAGATCCACTATGATATTATTAGGAACAAGTGGATTTATTGATAATTATGGCTTTATAGTATTGCTTGGTATTTTGGTTATAGTATTTTCTATCCTAATACTAAAAAAAGATGAGGATGTGGCTTATAAAATAGACAAGTTTAATTATAAAGGTTTCCTCTTCAAAAACCTTAGGCGAGAAAAGCTAGAATATCAAATATCATCTTTGTTATTTATACTAAGATCTGGTGATATTGAAATAAATGACTCGCTAAGACTTATAAAAGAGTCCTTTAAAAATACATATATAAAAGCTGAAATAGATAAAATTATAAAGGATTTGGATCATGGATTGACCCTATCAAATAGTATTGAGGATAAAAAGGATTTTAGTCCACTTTTTAAATCGATGATCAAGATAGGAGAGGATAGCGGGAACTTGCTTGAGGCTTTAAAGAAAGCAAGCCAATATTATGCCAACGATTACATATATAAACTAAAGAGAATAGCCAATCTTGCCGAACCACTTATGATTATTTTTATGAGCATCATAGTTGGATTTGTAGTTTTTTCAATTGCCATACCGATATTTGATTCAGTAAATGCAATATAAAAAGGAGCTTATATGAAAAATAAAAAGAAAAAAGGTTTTACCTTAATTGAACTTGTCATAGTCATTGCGATTATCGGCATACTTGCTGCAATAGCTATACCAAAATACCAACATTCAAAATATCAAGCCGCAGTTACCGCTCATAATGCTAATGTACGTATGCTTGAATCAGCTGCTACTATGAGGGTGACTGATGGGGTTGGTGAAAAAGGTGTAAAATGGCCAAATGAAGACGAAGAAGAGTACGTTCAAAATTGGCCAAAAGTACCAGATGGGCTCAATTTTACTGAAAAAGAGTATTCTGTAAAAATTACTAAGGACGGCACAATAACAGTCACTCCGGGATATATTAAGGAAGATAAAACTAAATAGAAGATGCTTTTAAATATTTTATTATTTGCAATAGGAAGTATTTTTGCTTCTTTTGCAAATCTTGTAGTTTTAAGAACTATCAGGAATGAAAGCATAGTTTACCCTCCAAGCCACTGCGATTCTTGTGGCCATAGGCTAAGGGCAAGAGATTTAGTCCCGATATTATCTTACATATTTTTAAGGGGCAGGTGCAGGTATTGTAAAAGCGAAATTCCTCTAGAATCTTTTATGGTTGAACTTATCCTAGGGCTATTATTTGCGATAATTTTTGATTTTTCAAATATATTAGGATTTATTTTATTGTTTTTTGGTCTAATGCTTGCCCTTATTATAGCCTTAATCGATTTAAAGACATATGACATTTATATGTTCCAAGTTGCTATACTCTCAATAATTGGGATTATTTATAGGTGCCTATATATTGGCTTTGATATAAAATTTGTCTATATTATTCTAGGCTTTGCTATTAGCTATTTGTTGATTTATTTAATATCCAAAGCTGGGATTGGGGATGGAGATATTTATTTTTACCTAGCCTTATTCCTATTTCTAGAAAATGACTTGATAATACGGTTTGTCCTTATATCAATCTGGATTGGGGCAATCTATGGAATATCTATATTTTTAAAGTACAGGTCCTTAAAAATTGAAATACCTTTTTGTATTTTTATTTTTATGGCTCTTTTAATTATAGTTTTATTTAGAGGCTATCCGATATGAAAAAACGTGGATTTACCCTAATAGAGTTAGTAGCAGTCCTTTCGATAATTTCTCTTATAAGTGCTATTGCAATTATGAAATTTAATATAATCGACAATTTCAAGGCAAATATAGAATTGCAAACGTTGATAAATGACTGTGATTTTGCCAAGATGAAGGCCGTAAGTACAGGGGAAGATTACTTATTAATATTTGATAAGAATTCTTATAGTGTTTTAGGAGCTTCCAAGTATTTAAATGACGCAGAAATAGAAAGAAATTTAGATAATATTTACTTTTCTTCTTATGATAGTGAGAAAAAAATTCGATTTAATAAAAGTGGAACAGTTACGTATCCAGGTACGATAAAAATCAATGTACCTAAAGGTGCTGATGACAATAAGCTTGTTGAACTAAGAGTAAGGGTTGGTCTGGGTTATGTTAGGTACAAAAAATAAAAAATTAGGATTTACTTTAATTGAAACTATTATTGCCCTAGGATTTTTAGCCCTTATTGCTATGTTTTTACTTCCAGCATTAAGTAAACTAAATGAGAATTCTAAGAAATTTAAGGACCAGGCAAAGATTGTCTACGCCCTCCAAGCAGCTATTGAAGAGGAGAAATCTTTTTCGGATAGCCCATACGGATCGAAGTTGGTAAATATTAATGGCTACGATATTTATATTGATAGGCAAAGTTATAGGGAGAATTTAGATTATATAAAGGCGAAGTCTGAGGGTTTTGAACTTGAAGTCATAGAGGTGGTAGATGAAAAAACGTGGTTTTACACTAATTGAACTTCTTGCAAGTCTTGCTATAATTTCTGTCCTAATCTTAGTAGTATCTTCACTATTTTCTATTGCTATAAATCTAACGGGAAAATCTTATGAAAATGAGCTTGATTACAAGGAATATTCCTATGCCTGCCTTTATGTGGACAATATAGTGAGAAGTGCCTATAAAATTGATTTATTGGATGAACCAAATGATGTAACAAACTTTGTAGCTTATGTCAAAAATCCAAATAACGCAGGACATTTTGACACCTATGTATTTGATCTCAAAGAAAATTCGGATGGCAGTGGTGAGCTTGTGGCATACATGACTAACATTTCGACTTATAGTAGTCCCACAGATGCTATACGCCAAAATGGGGGTAATAGAATTTCATCTAAAATATCTAAATGTCAATCAGCAAAAATCACCTATGAAGAAGGTAATATTATACATATAATCATCAATGAAAATAGCCAAAAGTTTAGATATGAAAGCAAAATTTACTTGGGAAATAGATTATGAAAAAGGCATTTATCTCAGTTTATACTCTAATAGTTTTGTTTATTATCTCCTTGACCATCACCTATATCTACAACCAGCAGAAAAATTCTGCTTCTTATGGCAAGGGCCTATATGAGAAAAAACAAGCCCAATATTTGGCCGAATCTATAATGAATACTTTTATGGAAGAAAATAGCGATCAAGTAGCTGAGATTATTTTAAAACATTATGATGAAGAGAAAAATAATATTATTGAAGAAACAACAGATGATGAGATCAAAACAGAAAGCTTAAAAAGCCTACCATATACCTACAAGGATAAAAAATACTATATCTATATCTCCAGAATCGGAAACAAAACTAGAAAAGAAATAAATGGACTTTATCTAATCTTTTTAAATAATGTAAGTGTTGGTGAATCTAAGGCAGATAGTGAAATATATATAAAAGTTTTTGATAAAAAAGACGAAAATGATGAAGAATTTGACAAAAATCGTCTAAGAATTGAAATAAGACATACATATTAGCTTTGTAAAAAGTACTTATTTGGTATAATACTTATAGAAACTTAAAAATAAAAGGAGCCAAAATGAAAATTTTAGTAATTAACTGTGGATCATCTTCACTAAAATATCAACTATTTGACATGGAAAATGAAGATGTACTAGTACAAGGACTTGTTGAAAGAATTGGAATCGAAGGAAGCCGTCTAGTTCAAAAAAAAGATGGTGACAAATACATCATCGAAGAACCAATGGCAAACCATACAGAAGCTGTAGGACACGTTTTTGATGCCCTAGTTGATAGCGAAAATGGTGTAATATCAAGCCTTGATGAAATCGATGCTGTTGGACATAGATTCGTTCACGGTGGAGAAAAAGCTACAAAATCAGCACTAATCAATGATGAAGTAAAAGCTATCATCGAAGATTCTGCAAAATTTGCGCCTCTTCATAACCCAGCTAACCTTATGGGTCTAAAAGCTTGTGAAGAACTTCTACCAAATGTACCAAATGTAGCAGTATTTGATACAGCTTTCCACCAAACTATGCCAGCAAAAACATTCCTTTACGGTATTGACTACAAATACTATGAAGAAGATGGCATTAGAAAATACGGATTCCACGGAACAAGCCACAATTATATTACAAATAGAGCAGCAGAATTACTTGAAAAACCAGTTGAAGAAACAAATATCATCTCAGCTCACCTAGGAAATGGTTCATCAATTACAGCAGTAAAAGATGGTAAATCTTTTGATACAACAATGGGACTTACACCACTTGAAGGTCTAGTAATGGGAACAAGATCAGGTGACCTAGACCCAGCTGTAGTAACATACATCGAAGAAAAAGATGGTGTTTCTGCTAGTGACATGAACAATATCCTAAACAAAGAATCAGGTGTTCTTGGAGTATCAGGAGTAAGCTCAGACTTTAGAGACCTAGAAGATGCAGCTAAAGAAGGCAATGAAAGAGCTCAAGTTGCCCTTGATATGTTTGCTACAAGAGCAAAGAGATACATCGCAGGATACATGGCAGAAATTGAAAAAGTTGATGCTATAGTATTTACAGGTGGTATCGGTGAAAACTCAATAGAAATGAGAGCAGACATCCTAAAAGGTTTTGAACAATTTGGCATCAAAATCGATCCTGAGAAGAACAATGTACGTGGTGGAGAACATGTGATTTCAACTGATGATTCAAAAGTTAAAATCATGGTTATAGCTACAAATGAAGAGCTTATGATAGCAAGGGATACTAAAAATTTAGTTAAATAATTCTCTTGACAAGAAAGGGCACTCAATATATAATATTAAAGATTGCTAAAACTGATAAGAGGAGGTGTAAGGATGGCAGTACCAAAGAGAAGAACATCAAAAACAAGAAAAAACAAAAGAAGAGCCTCAGCTTATACTTTGAATAGATCAAATTACGTTGAGTGTCCAAGTTGCCACGAGCCAAAACTTCAACACAGAGTTTGCCCAAACTGTGGAGAATACAAAGGCGAAGCAATAATTGATGCTAATTAAGGTAGTGTTTTTGCACTATCTTTTTTTATACCCAAAAGAGAATATATGAAAATACTAATTGACACCTATGGAGCAGATGATGGTTGCAAAGTTATTGTCGATGGAGCAATACTAGCAAAAAAACAAAAAGACTTCACACCTGTCTTTGTAGGTAATGAAAAAGAAATAAAAGAAAATATTAACGGTAGGATAACAGATTATGAAATAATTCCTACTGATAGCTTTATATCTAACGATGAGGACCCTGTGAGGGCCATTAGAAGAAAAAAAGATGCATCCATAGTCCTAGCTTATGAGAAATCAAAAGAAGAAGGATATCATGGCCTAGTATCTGCAGGATCTACTGGAGCCTTGCTTGCTGGTGGACTTTTCCTAGCTGGTAGAATAGAAGGTATCAAAAGAGCCTGCCTTGCAGCAAATATACCTTCTATAAATGACAATATTTGCCTACTTATGGATACTGGGGCAAATATGGATTGCAAGGCAGAATTCTTATACGAATTTGCCCTAATGGGTTCAATCTACTTAGAAAATACAATGGGAATAGCAAATCCAAGTATTGGACTTTTAAATGTTGGAGTAGAGGAACATAAGGGAAACAAGCTTACAAAAGAAACATATGCTCTATTAAAGGAAAGCAAACTAAACTTTGTAGGCAATGTAGAATCAAGAGACCTATTTACTGGCAAGGTAAATATTCTTCTTGCAGATGGTTTTGATGGAAATATCGCCATAAAAACAGCAGAAGGAGTATTAAAGCTTATGGGTTCCCAAATAAAATCTACAATTTATAAGTCCACAAAAAATAAAATTGCTGGAGCCTTATTAAAAAATGACCTCAAGACTATGACCAACAAATTTTCATCCGATGAAGTTGGAGGAGCCCCACTTCTTGGGGTAAAGTCTTATGTATATAAGGCACATGGAAATACCAATGAACTTGCATTTTCCAATGCTATTTTAGGATTAATGAATTATATAGAAAGAAATACAATTGAAAAAATCGAAGGAGAAATAAAATGATTAGAGACGAACTAATAGCTTTAGCCAATGAAAATCTTGACATTGACTTTAGTGAAATGGAAATGACTACAAAATTATCTGATTTGGACATTGATTCAATCGATATGCTAGATTTCATCATGCTTATTGAAGAAAAATTTGAAATAGAATTTGAAGAAGATGAGCTAGATGAGATAGAAACCCTTGGCGATATCGCTGAACTTATAGAAAGCAAAAATTAATGGGACTAAGCAATATTAGACTTGCCCAAATAAAAGAATTTGAAGATAGGATTGGCTACACTTTCAATGATAAAAAGTTGATCGATGTAGCCTTTACTCATTCATCCTTTATAAATGAAGCTAAAAAGGGTGCAAAAAGCAATGAAAGACTTGAGTTTTTGGGAGATAGCGTCCTAGATATGGTTGTAAGCGAGATTTTGTTCAAAAATTACAACAACAAACCAGAAGGTTGGTTAACCAAGACCAGATCAAGACTTGTATGCACAGATTCTTTTTCTAAGGCGAGCGAAAAATATGATTTGACCAGCTTTTTAAACTTTGGCAAAGGAGAAAAAAAGCAGGGTGGCAAATTAAAAAAACATGTAAAAGCTGACACTTTTGAAGCAGTTTGCGCTGCCATTTATCTTGATGCGGGTTATGAATTTTTGTATGACTTCTTGGTAGAACATTTCAAAGAAGAAGCCCTTGAGATCATAGAAGATGATTCACTTTTTAACGATTATAAGACCAGGCTGCAAGAGTATTACAATTCTCACGGCAAGAAGATCTTAAAATATACTCTCATCAAAGAAGAAGGTCCAGAGCATGACAAGCTATTTACCATGGCTGTTAAAGAAGGAAATAGAACCCTTGCAACAGGTATGGGCAAAAACAAGAAAAAAGCTGAACAAGATGCTGCAAAAAATGCTTATGAGATGATAAAAAATGGCTAAGAAAGAATATATTATTCCAATATTTATACCTTTTTTGGGTTGTCCGCACGATTGTGCCTTTTGCAACCAAGTAAAAATCACTAATTATAAGGATAAGATGGAACCATCTAAGGTCATTTCTGAGATAGAGAAAAATCTATCCTATTTTCCAGCAAATGACAATATAAAAGAAATTGCTTTTTTTGGTGGATCATTTACGGGACTTGATTATGATGTGATGACTGGCTACTTAAAAATAGCCAAAGAATACAAGGAGAAGGGAATTATTGATAGAATCAGACTTTCGACCAGACCTGATTATATAAATAATTTCATTCTTGACACATTAAAAGACTACGGAGTAGACATTATTGAGCTTGGCATCCAATCATTAAGCCAAGATGTCCTAGATGCCAATGAACGTGGCCATAGTGTAAGTGCAAGCAAGGATGCATCTCAATTAATAAAATCCTATGGAATAAAACTAGGCCATCAAATAATGCCGGGCCTTTTTATGGACAGCAAAGAAAAGATGATAAGTACGGCAATAGAATCTATAAAAATAGGACCAGATATGGTGAGAATCTATCCTACCTTGGTTATCAAAGAAACCAAACTTGCCTTTCTTTATGAGGCTGGAATTTATAAGCCCTTAGACCTAGATGAGGCCGTAGAAATATCAAGAGAAATAGCCATGCTATATATGTATAGTGGCATAGATATAATTAGGATTGGCCTACAGCCAACAGAAAATATTAACGAAGGCAAAGATGTCATAGCCGGACCCTTTCATCCAGCTTTTAGGCAGTTAGTTGAAGCAAATATTTATAGGACTTACCTAGAAGAAATAATTTGTGATGAAGAAATAGAAGATGAATTGACTATCTTTACCAATGATAGGAATATTTCTTTGATAGCGGGAAATAATAAGTCAAACAAAAAATATTTTTATGATAAGTACAAAATCAAAATCAAATTCAAGTCGTCCAAAGAACAATACATTCTTTATAAGGATAAGAAGATTGATTTTGATGTGGACTTATTTATTAGAAATTATGTAGAAAAAAACTACGGTGGTGATTTACTATTAGATTAGAAAGTATTGAACTTAAAGGATTTAAGTCCTTTGCAAACAAAACTACAATAAAATTTGATAATCAAATAACTGCTATAGTAGGTCCAAATGGCTCTGGCAAATCAAACATATCCGATGCCATAAGGTGGGTTTTGGGCGAGCAATCAGCCAAATCTCTCCGTGGTGGCAAGATGAATGATGTTATCTACCAGGGAGGGGAGAAGAAAAGTCCCTTAAATCTTGCCGAAGTTAATCTTACTTTTTCCAATAAAGATCATAGTCTAGACATTGACTATGACAAAGTTGTAATTACGAGAAGGATTTTCCGAGACGGAGAAAATGAATACAAAATTAATGGCAAAAAAGTTAGACTAAGAGATATCAGAGAACTTTTCCTTGATACAGGTATAGGTAAAGAAGGATATACCCTCATTGGTCAAGGTAGGATTGATGAGATTATCAGTTCATCAAACCTAGAAAGGCGTGCAATTTTCGAAGAAGCTAGTGGTATATCAAAGCACAAGTACAGGAGAGATGAGGCGGTAAAAAAGCTTGATAGGGTTTCTGAAGACTTGGAAGTTATTGAATACGAGTGGGAATATAAGTCCAAGGACTTAGAAAAGCTTAAAAATCAAGCGGCAAATTACCAAAAATGGCAAGAATTAACTAGTGATTTGGATTTCAAATCCTATTCTTACTTTAAGAATAAATCTCAAAAATTAAGTGAAAAAATAGATCAGACAAATAATAAGATTGACGAAATTTCTGGCATTTATAAGGAAAAATCTCAAAAACTAGAAGAGCTAAACAAAAAAAGCCAACCTTTTGAAATAGAATATCAAGAATTGACTTCTGACATTGAAGCTTATCAAATGAAGCTTAGGAGTCTAGAAAGAAAGGTGGAGTCCTCAAAAAATAATTTGGATTTGAACAAGCAGAAACTAGACTATACCCAAAAAGATTTGGACAGGGTTAGCTTAAATCTAGGCCAAAATGACAAGAAAGCTCAAGCTTTGAAAGCTGACCTCGATTTGGAAAATAAGAATCTATATGAAAAAAATGCCCTAATAAGTGACTTGAAAACAAAAATTACTGATAATGAAAAGCAAATAGCAAGCATAAATCAATTAATATATGAAAAGTCCACTACCTTAGCAAAAAGAAGAGAAGAAAAAGAAAAGCTGGATAAGATAATTTATGACTATGAAATCACAAGCAAAACAAGGGAAATCTTGGAGCAAAAACGTAGTCAGGAAGATAAGGAAAAAAGAGAAAAATTAGATCAAATTGAGAGTGAAATAGAGCTTATAACAAAAGACTTGGATGTTTATAAGAAAGATAAGGAAAACTTATTAGCCGAAAACTTAAGTCTAAAATCTGATATAGAAAAGTTAAATGATGATTTTGAAAAAGATTCTATAGCTATCAAGGCTATAGAAAATGATATAGGCAAGAATAATATTGAACTAAAGACAGCCATCAATGAATATAAGTTTAACAAAAATTTGATTGAAAGAAATGAGGGCTATTTTTATTCAGTAAGTGATTTTTTGAATAAGACCAAGCACTTATCCCATCTTTATGAGGATACCCTTGCAAACCTTATTACAATTAACAAAGGATATGAAGAAATAATCGACAATTTGATAGGAAGTGCCCTACAAAATATAGTTACCAGAACTAAGGATGAGACAAGAGATCTAATAAATTTTGTCAACAAAAATCATCTAGGCAGGATAACTTTCTTGCCAATTGATTCCATAAAGTCCTTTAGGAAAAATAAACCCAATGAGGATGAAGTCATAGCCATGGCCTATGAACTTGTTTCTTATGACAAGAATCTGGAAGATATAATATATCATTTCCTAGGATCAACTGTTGTAGTAAAAGATATAGACCAGGCTATAAGCCTTTCCAAGAAAATCAATGGTTATAGGATTATAACCCTAGACTTGGACGTGATAAATAGCTGGGGATCTATGGCAGCCGGTTCCAATAAAAACAAAAAGTCCAACACAGGGATTTTAAATCGTAGGCAAAAACTTGAAGAAAGTAAAATAAATATCCAAAATCTTCGTTCTAAGGCTATGACATTGGATAATGACCTAAAGTCCATCTATAAGAACTTAGAGGAAACAAAGGCAAAGCTATCTTCATCAAACCAAACTTTGGCTAAAAACCAAGAAAAAATTAGCGATGTAAAGTCAAATATAACAAATCTCAATTACAAGATTGAAAACCTATCAAGTCAAAAAACTGACCTAGAAGTTAAACTAGGAGATGATCTTGATAAAGTAGAAGACATTGATATTGAAGCTTTAAAAAATAAACTTAGCAAGCTAAATATTGTGGATTTGGAAGAAGAGCTTAAAGCTCTTGAAAGTAAGAAAAGTGATTTATCTTTAGTGCTTGCAACAGATAAAAATTCCCTTGAAAGCCACAGCCGTGATATCAATATGCTAACAAATACCATAGGAAAACTTAAAGATGAGCTTAGCAACTTGACCTATAGCCAGAAATACGAGTCAAAATCTAAGGCGGAAAGCATATCTTTGATTGAAAATATCAAAAAAGAAAATGATTCTTATATAGAAAGCATCAAAAAGGCCAAAGTTGAGATTGATGATATTAATATCAATTTAAGTAAAGGACAAGCAAAGCTAAAAGAAATAGAAAGTGAAAATCAAAGTCTAATCAAAGATTTGAAAAATATCGAAGAAGAGATTTCAAATATTAATCTAGAAAAAGTTAAACTTGACTATAGCCTTGAGGGATACAAAAAAGATTATCAAAATCTAAGTGATGAGATTGAACCTTTTATAACAAAAACCATAAGTGAACTCGAAGAATCCTATAAGGAGACAGAAATTATATCTGCTAATAAAAATGATTTGGTAAATTTACAAAAATCTATCAATAATATAGGATACTTTACTGCTGATTCTATAAAAGAATACCAAGAGATTAAAGAGGAATTTGAATTTACCAACAAGCAACTCAAAGATTTGAAGGAGTCAAAGGACAATATTATCCAAATGATAGAATCTCTAGAAGTAGAAATGAAGGAAGAATTCAAAAAGAATTTTGAGATTATAAATGAGAAATTTCAAAGGATATTCCAAACTCTGTTCATTGGGGGCGAGGCTAGGCTAAAGCTTGACAATGAGGATGAGCTACTTGCAGGCGTTGATATTATAGCAAGACCACCTTCCAAGTCTTTCAAATCTATATCGCTCTTATCTGGTGGAGAAAAGGCCCTTACCGCAGTTGCACTTTTGTTTGCAATATTTGAGACCAATCCAGCACCATTTGCAATCTTAGATGAGATAGATGCAGCTCTTGATGAGACAAATATCAAAAGATATATAGAGTATTTGAAACTATTATCAGAAAATTCTCAGTTTATAATGATAACTCACAGGCAAACCACCATGCAATTGGCCGAAAAGATTCACGGCATCACAATTGATGATGATGGTATAAGTCAGATATATTCCATTGACTTTGATGAAAATTGAAAAATCAAGGGCAAAAAGTAAAATATAGGCAAAGGAGAGTCTATGGCAATTAGAAATATTAGAATTGAAGGCGACCCAATACTTAGAAAAACTTCTAAAAAGGTCCCTCAAATTACAGATAGAATCAAAATATTACTTGATGACATGGGCGAGACCATGTATGCAGCTGATGGCGTAGGCCTTGCAGCTCCTCAAGTTGGAATATTAAAACGCGTGATAGTTGTAGATCCACGTGATGAAGAAACTGGTCTAGTTAAACTCGTAAATCCAGAGATAATAGAAGCAGATGGAGAGCAAATTGGAGTTGAAGGATGTCTTTCAATACCAGAATTTAACGGCACAGTAAAAAGACCTGAGCATGTTAAAGTAAAATACTTAGATGAAGATGGTAATGAAAAAATCTGGGATGCTCACGGCTTTCCAGCAGTAATACTTTCCCACGAAATAGATCACTTAGATGGTATTTTGTTTAGGGATAAGTATATAGATGAGGTTAAATACGACGTTGAAAATGCTTAATATATGTTTTATGGGAACTCCAAAGTTTGCTGTGCAGACTTTGGATGTTCTTTATAATGATGAAAATTTTGATGTAAAGCTAGTAGTAAGCGGGAAAGATAAGAAGAGATCTAGAAATAAAGTGACCCCTACAGAAGTCAAAAAATATGCAATAGATCATGGCATAAATGTAGTAACTCCAGATTCAGTAAATACAGAAGAGTTTGTTAATGAACTAGAAAAACTAGAAATTGATTTTATAGTTGTAGTTGCCTTTGGCCAATTGATAGGTGGCTTATTATTAGAAAAGTACAAAGACAAAATAATAAACCTACACCCATCAATCCTGCCAAAATACAGGGGGGCAGCTCCTATGCAATTTACCTTGCTAAATGGAGAAAAACAAACATCACCAACAACTATGCTAATTGAAAAGGGCATGGATAGCGGAGACATATTAATGCAAGAGATAGTAGATGTGGATATCAAGGATGACTACTATAGCCTAGAAGAGAAAATGTCAGAATATGGATCCAAGGCTATAAGAAATACACTTATAAACTTTGATGAGCTTTATAAAAATAGAATCAAACAAGACCATGATAAGGCAACATTTACCAAAAAAATCACCAAAGAAATGGGCAAGATCAATTGGAATGATGATAGCCTAAAGATTTACAATCAAATCAGAGCCTTGATAGATTATCCAACAGCTTACTTTGCCTACCAAGATAAAAATGTAAAAGTTTTGCAAGCGGAAATATTAGATTCTTATGATCCAAATTCTGGCTATGTCTATGAAGCAGATAGCAAAAAAGGCATTATTATTGGAACAGGAGATTCTGCTATAAAGATAAACAAACTTCAATTCCCTGGCAAAAAAGCTATGGATACAAAAGCATTCTTGATGGGCAATGACTTTGAAAAAGGAATCACTCTTTGATGAATGAATTTGAAATACCTTTAAATATTCTCTATAAAGTCCTGTACCAGGATCGAAAATCAAACGAAGAGATAAATTTATTTGCTAAAAAGGCTGATAATCTTCCTTTAGCGACAAAAATTGTCTATGGAGTATTAGAAAATAAGATTTACCTAGATTATATGATTAGGAAGCTTTCTAATATAAGGCTTAAAAAAATCAACCCTAAAATCCTAATAATCTTAGAGATGGGAGTCTATAACATTTATTTTCTAGAAAAAAAGGACTATGCTGTAGTTAACGAATTAGTTAATCTAACAAAGAGTGTGGATAAGAGATCAAAGGGTTTTGTTAATGCGATTTTGAGAAATTTTATAAGAGATGAAAAAGAAATTGCAACTATTTATGAAAGAGATGACATAAAGGCCCTATCCATCAGATATTCCTTGCCAGAAGACCTAACAAATTATATTTACCAAAATTATGGCATGGCTTACACCAAAAATTTTTTAAGATATATAAATAGTGAACAAGTTATATCTATTAGGGTAAATAATCTAAAAATAAATCTGGAAGACTTAATAGAAAAACTCGAAGAGTCTGGCTACAAAATAGAAGATGGGAAAATTTCAAAAAATGCCCTTAGGATTTTAAATCCAGCAGGATTAGCTGAAAGTAGTGAATTTAAAGATGGACTTTTTACCATCCAACAAGAATCTTCTATGAAGACTATAGAGGTCTTAGATCCTAAAAAGGGTTCAAAGATTTTAGATTTGTGTGCAGCACCAGGCACCAAGACTTCATATATTGGTGAATATATAGAAAATGATGGAGAGATTATTGCTAACGACCTATTAGAACAAAAGCTTCCCCTAATCAAAGAAAATATTGATAGATTAGGACTAAAAAACATAGAACTTACATCATTTGATGCGACTATTTTGCAAGATAAATACGTTGATAGCTTTGATTATGTCCTAGTTGATGCACCTTGTTCTGGCCTTGGGGTTATGGGAAGAAAAGCAGAAATACGTTATAATAGAAGTATCGAAGATATAAAAATCCTAGCAAAACTTCAAAGGGATATTTTAGCAAATGCAGTCAAATATCTGAAGAATGGTGGAAAGATTTTATACTCTACTTGCACCATAGGAAGCATTGAAAATAAGGCAAATTTTGAATACTTAAGGGCTATGAATGACCTTGAATTGATACCTATAGATGGCAAAGATTATATAGAGTATGTAAACTTTGAGGATGAAACTGACGGATTTTTTATAAGTGAATTTAAGAAGATATAATATGAAACAAAGTATAAATGATAAGACAATTAAAGAATTAGAAGATATTTTCCTAGAAAAAGGCTATCAAAAGTTTAGAGCCAAACAGGTTTTTAGGCAAATTCACGTAAATAAAGTCAATGATTTTAGTCAGATGACTGATCTTTCTAAGGATATGAGAGAAAGTTTGTTGGGTGAATTTGAAATCGATAAGGTGAGCTTACTTAAAACTTTTGAATCAAAGGTCGATTCTACTAAAAAATATTTGTTTGAACTTAAAGATGGTAATATCATAGAAGCCGTTTTTATGGACTATAAGGATAGAAAAACGATATGCATCTCATCACAAGTTGGTTGTAGGATGGGGTGTACTTTCTGTGCTTCCACAAAAAATGGTCTAGAAAGACATATGACCGCCTCAGAATTAATAGAAGAAGTTTACAGTCTTGAGAGATTAAATGGAGATATCAACAATATTGTAATAATGGGTATTGGCGAGCCATTAGATAATTATAAGAATATTACAAAATTTTTAGAAATTATCACAGATGAAAATGGTAGAAATCTATCTCACAGATCAATCACCTTATCTACATCTGGCTTAACTCCAAAAATATATGACCTTGCTGATTCAGGCCTTGATGTAAATCTTGCTGTAAGTCTTCACTATGCAACAGATGATAAAAGAAAAAAATATATGCCCGTTGCCAAGAAGTATGATATAAAGGGACTTATCAAAGCAACTGATTACTATCTAGATAAGACAAAAAGAAGAGTATCTTTTGAATATGTTGTAATAGATGGTGTCAACAACCTTGATAGTGATGTCGATAATCTCAAAAAACTTCTTAAGGGTAAAAATATACATATTAATCTTATCCCATTAAACCCAATCGAAGAATTTAAGCATGGGAAGACAACAAATAAGATTATAAATGATTTTAAGGAAAAACTTACAAGAAACGGCCTAAATGCCACAGTTAGATACTCTATGGGTCAAGACATAGATGCTAGCTGTGGACAGCTAAGGAATAACTACGCGAGGTAATGATGAAATTTAGCACGATTTCCAATATTGGAAAGGTTAGACAAACAAATGAAGATTCCTACGGAAATGTTTCTATAGAAAACTACGATTTTTTTGTGGTTGCTGATGGTATGGGTGGCCACAGCGATGGAGAGGTTGCAAGCAGCTTAGCATGCACTTCATTTACTGATTTTATAGAAAACTCTAAAGTCGAAGACTTTGATAGCATTGTAGATTTTCAAGAAAAAGCAATACTCTATGCCAATAATGAAGTTTATAAGTTAGCTACAGAAAAAAACGAAAAAATGGGCACAACTGTAGTCTGCCTTTGTATAGACTATAAAGAAAATATCCTACACATTGCCCATGTTGGTGATTCTAGGATTTACTTATACAGAGCCGATGAGCTTATCCAACTAACCAAAGACCACTCACTAATTAATGAACTTATAGATAGTGGTGCTCTTAACGAAGAAGAAGCAAATCACTTTGCCAATAAGGCTGCAGTTACGAGGGCAGTTGGTGTGAGCGCTGATATTTTGCCAGATAATAAATCTCTAGCATATGAGAAAGATGACATAATCTTGCTTGTAACAGATGGGCTTACCAATGAGCTTGAGCCTAAGGATATTGTTGAAGTGATCAAAAATTATGATGATGTTTTTGACATTTCAATGAATTTGGTTGATAAGGCAATTGATAAGGGTGGCCGAGACAATGTGACGGTTACTACTGTTAAAATCTAAGAGGGTAGTTATGGAAAAATTAGTTTTAGACGAAAGGTATGAAATTATAGAGCAAATAGGCGTAGGAGGTATGGCCAAAGTTTACAAGGCCAAGGATAGGCTTCTGGACCGATTTGTAGCTATCAAAGTTCTTAAAGACCAATACGCAGAAGATAGCGAATTTCTCAAAAAATTTAATAATGAAGCCCAATCTGCTGCCAAACTATCCCATGTAAATATTGTAAATGTCTTTGATATAGGCGAGGACTTATACAAGGGACAAAGAATATATTATATAGTAATGGAATATGTGGAAGGTCAAACCCTTAAGGATTTGATTTTATCAAAGGGTAAGCTTTCTAACCAAGAGATAATAGATTATTCTGTCCAAATAGCCAAAGCCCTTAGGATGGCCCACAATGCTGGGATAATCCATAGGGACATCAAACCTCAAAACATCCTAATTGATAATTATGGTCTACTTAAAGTAACCGATTTTGGTATAGCAAGGGTTTCATCAAATGCTACAATTACTTATACTAGTTCAATACTTGGTACAGTCCATTATATTTCACCAGAACAAGCTAAGGGCAATATAGTTGATGAGAAGAGCGACCTTTATTCCCTAGGTGCTGTTATGTATGAGATGGCAACTGGCAAAGTACCATTTGATGCTGATAACTCTGTTGGCATTGCTCTTATGCATATACAAGATGAACCAGTTATTGCCAAAGAACTTAATCCAGACCTATCAGATCATTTAAATTATATAATAATGAAGCTTCTAAAAAAGGAAGCATCAGAAAGATTTTTAAATGCTAGAGAATTGATAGATGCATTGGAAGATGAAGACTATATTTACGACCAGGAAGATCTTTCAGAAACTGCTCCAATCCCAATAGTCGTTCCAAAAGATAGGGTTACTAGCAAAGTTTACCAGCAAAACTACGACGAAGAAGAAGAGGAAAAGGAAAAAGAAGCAGTTTATGTTTCAAATCCTGATAAGAAAAAATCTTCCGACAAGGATAAAAAGGCTAAAAAACTTTGGCCACTGTTAATTCTAGCTCTAGTTCTAGTAGCAGCCGTGTATTTCTTAAGAAACAGGACTAGCAGTAAACAAATCGAAGTACCAACGGTATTAAACCTCAACCAATCTCAAGCTATAAATGAACTTGAAAGAAGAGGGCTAAAGGCAAATATTTCACTAACAGAAGAAAGTGATGAGTACGAAATTGGCAAGGTAATGAGCCAGGACCCAAGCCCAAATACCAAGGTTGACAGAGGGAGTCAAGTCAACTTAGTCATAAGTAAGGGCAGAGAAGTCGAAGTTCCAGACCTTAGAAATATGACCATTGCCCAGGCTGAAGAAGTTCTAAAAGAAGCTGGTCTTAGACTAGGTCGTACTATGACACAAAAAAGCGACAATGTAGATAAGGACTTAATAATTAGTCAAGATCCTAGATCATATAGCAAACTTCAAACTGGAAGTGAAATAGACGTTACAGTAAGTACAGGTCCAGATGGCAGAGTTGAAACTATTGAAGTTCCAAATGTCCTTGGTCACACTGAACAAGATGCCAGAGCTATTTTAAGCCAAGCTGGTCTAGCTCTTGCTAATGTCAACTACTACAATAGCGATAATACCCAACAAGGACTTGTAATGAATCAGTCAATAGCTGCCGGTACAAGAGTTGCCAAGGATTCTCAAATAGAGATATCCATTTCAACAGGTCCAAAAGAAGAAATTCCAGAAGAAAATGATATAAAAGATGTCGAACTAAGAGTTGAAATAACAGAGCCAAAAGACCAATACAATGTAGTAGTTTACGATATAGTAAACGGTCAAAGAGGCCAAAGTATCTATAGTGGAACACAAACATATGCAGAAGTAGAAAACAATGGTGGAGTGCTCATAGTTAACGTAAGGGCAAGCGTAGGAGCTTATCTAGAAATAGTTGTAGATGGCCAATCATATGGGGTAACAGTGGTAAATCAATGATTGGGAAAATTATAAAATCACAAAAAGACCTCTACTATGTCAAAACAAAAGATGAGACCTATATGTCAAAAGCAAGGGGGAATTTTCGCATAAGGGGAATAAAACCCCTTGTAGGTGACAATGTAAAGATAGAACCTGCAGAAGATAAGACAGCCTATATTACTCATATACTTGACAGAGAAAATGAAATAAAAAGGCCAAACATTGCAAACATAGACCAAATGTTAGTCTTTGTAACTATAAATGATCCACCTTTGAATATATTTAATCTTGACAAGTATCTGGCAATGTGCGAACACGAAAATATCGATGTAGTTATAATAATATCTAAAATAGACCTTACAACTGATGAAAAAATCAATCAAATAGTAGATATATACCATCCACTTGGCTACAGGATAATAAGTATAGATAACTATAATAACTTTCCAATAGATGAGATAATCCCAATATTAAAAGGAAAAACTTCTGCAGTTTCAGGAGCATCAGGCGTAGGTAAAAGCACATTTTTAAATAATCTTGTAGAAAAAAATATAGAAATTGGTGAGATTTCCCAAAAATCGAAAAGAGGAAAGAACACAACTCGCCATACAGAGATTTTTGCCATAGATGAAGATAGCTTTATCTTTGATACGCCAGGCTTTGATAGTTTTGATTTTGACTTTATAGATGATGAGAACCTACTCAAATACACTTTTAGGGAAATGAAAAACGCAAACTGTAAGTTCAAAAATTGCAATCATATAAACGAACCAAATTGCCAAGTGAAAGAGGCTTTAGAAAAAGGTCAAATTTCACAAACAAGGTATGATAATTACAAAATGCTGTTTAATCAATTAAAAGAAAGGCGAGAAAATAAATGGTAGAACTAGCTCCATCAATACTATCTTGTAACTTTGCAAACTTAGAAGAAGACATAAGACAAACTAAGGGAACAGATTTAAAAATGCTCCATGTAGACGTTATGGATGGAATATTTGTTCCAAACATTTCTTTTGGATTCAAGGTTATAGGAGATCTTAGAAAAATTACTGATTACTATTTTGATACTCATCTTATGATTGAAGAGCCAATTAGATATATCAGAGATTTTAAGAAAGCAGGCGTAGACAGGCTAACAATTCACTATGAAGCTTGCAAAAACCTTGATGAAACCATAAAAGAAATCAAAGATAATGGTATGGAAGTTGGCCTTACTTTTAAGCCGGCAACTGATATGAAGTTAATGCTTCCTTACCTTGATAAGATTGACCTCTTGCTTGTAATGAGCGTAGAACCAGGCTTTGGAGGTCAAAGCTTCATGGAAGATTCGCTTGATAAAATCAGATTTTTTAGAAAATACATAGATGATAATAAGCTAGATGTAAAAATCCAAGTGGATGGTGGGATAAAAACTACAAATGTCCACAAGGTAATAGATGCAGGTTGTGATATTGTTGTAGCTGGTTCAGACGTTTTTGCTAGCGATATAAGAGAAAAAATAAATAAATACTACCAAATATTTAGAGAAAAGTCACTATAATTAGTGGCTTTTTTTTAATTAGGGGTAAATATATACAAACAAATTGTTAATATATTGGAAGGAGATAAAATGACAAAAAAAGAGAACAAACATGATTTTAAGAAAGCACCTCTAACTCCTCCAGGATTAGATAAGGCTAAAAAAGTAGCCGATAATGCTAAGCAAAAAGATTTAAAAAATAATAAAGTTGATAACAAAGGCAAGGCTTTTACTACAAATAAGGGCCTAAAAATGGCTGAAGAAGAATTTTCATTAAAGGCTGGTAGACGTGGACCAACTTTATTAGAAGACTTTCACCTAAGAGAAAAAATTATGCACTTTGACCACGAAAGAATTCCCGAAAGAATTGTCCATGCCCGTGGTGTAGGTGCACATGGGGTGTTCAAATGTACAAAGGATATGAGTAAATATACTAAGGCTTGTCTATTTACTGAGGAAGGCAAAGAGACTCCACTATTTACTAGAATTTCTACAGTAGCAGGTTTTAGGGGCTCTACAGATACACCTCGTGATGTCCGTGGCTTCGCTCTCAAATTTTATACAGAAGAAGGAAACTACGATATTGCAGGAAATAATATGCCGGTTTTCTTCATCCAAGATGCTATCAAGTTCCCTGATTTTGTTCATGCAGTAAAGCCAGAACCAGATACTGAAGTACCACAAGCTCAGTCAGCTCACGATACATTTTGGGATTTTATAAGCCGCAACCAAGAATCAGCACATATGACTATGTGGGCTATGAGTGATAGGGCAATACCACTAAACTTAAGAATGATAGATGGCTTTGCTGTTCATACCTTTAGATTTGTTAATGCAGAAGGCAAGGGAACATTTGTTCGTTTCCAATGGAATCCACAACTTGGAGTTCATTCTAGAGTATGGGATGAGACTTTGAAAGTATCAGGAAATGATCCAGATAGCCAAAGAAAAGATTTATACGATGCAATAGATGAGGGCAACTATCCAGTTTGGGACTTCTGTGTCCAATTATTGCCAGAAGAAAAAGAATTTGATTTCCCATTTGATATCTTGGACCCAACAAAAGTATGGCCAGAAGAAGATATACCAAAAATAAAAATTGGTGAAATAATTTTAAATAGAAATGTTGATAACTTCTTTGCGGAAACTGAACAAGTTGCCTTTAACCCTGGCAATATTATTCCTGGAATCGACTTTTCAAATGATCCACTTCTTCAAGGCAGACTTTTCTCATATACTGATACCCAACTACTAAGACTTGGTGGACCAAACTTTGCTCAAATTCCAATAAACAGACCAATCGCAGAAGTTCATAACAACCAAAGAGATGGTTGGCACCAACATATGATTAATCAAGGACCAGTTTCTTATCAAAAATCTGCTATCGACGACCAATCACCATATTATGAAAGTGTTGAAAATGGTGGTTATGAACATTACCAAGAAAAGGTTGACGGACAAGTTATCAAAGACCGTGACGATAGCTTCAGAGATCACTTCTCCCAAGCAACAGCATTTTATAATTCACTATCAAAAGTTGAACAAAAACATATTATTGATGCATTTTCTTTTGAACTATCAAAGGTAAAAAGAGAAGAAATCAGACAAAATGTTGTAGATATGTTTGCCAATGTTGATAAGGCAATGGCAGAAGAAATTGCAAAAAATGTTGGAGCTGATAAGCCAGATGCCAAACGTGGTTTCGACCCTGTAGGAACAAAACCTACAAAAGAAGCAAAATCAGTTAAAATGCCTGAATTTTCTCAAGAAAATACTATCTTTAAGCCAGATACACTTAAAGTTGGCATATACTCTGATAATGACGATGACTTTGACTTCAAAAAACTTGTAAAAGCTATAAAAGCTAGTAAGGCAAAGGCAGAAATCATACAAGGCAATTTAAATAAGACCAAAGATGGTTTGATGGTAAATCATAGATATGAATCAATCCATCCAGTACTAGAAGATGGGCTAATCATAGTAGTTCCAGAAAAACCAAGCCATGATTTTATGAAAAATGTAGGCGAGTTTGCAGATGAAACCTTCAAACACTACAAACCATTATGGATTATAGGAGATCCTACTGATATTCTTAGTGAAGATAAGCAAAAAGGCGATGGTGTAATGGTTACTAAGGATGGTAAGGATATCGATAAATTTATAGAAAACTTAAGTAAACAAAGATTCTGGGATAGAGACGGATCAAATTAGTTAAAAAAATACCACTAGGCGGGAAAAAATCCTACCTAGTGGCTTTTTATTTTGAATTCAAAATAAAAAAAGCATTATATTATGCTTTTTGTACTTTTCCAGATTTTAAACATTTAGTACATACGTTGATTGATTTTGGAGATCCATCTACTATAGCTCTTATTTTATGCACATTTGGTTTAAAAGTTCTGTTAACATTTTTGTGTGAGAAAGTAATAGTATTACCTGATTTTGTACCTTTTCCACAAATATCACATGCTTTTGCCATATAAACACCTCCTAGCTTTTTACAATTAATCTTTATTATTTTACCAAATCAGGAGTGAAATTACAAATTTTTTTATATCAGATAAGAATTTAAATTAAGGTATAGTAAATAATAAGATTTAATTTATTAAATCTAGGAGGACGTATGGATTACAAATCTATCTACGAGGGCGAGGACTTTGGTGATATTTCCTTTGGTACAGCTCTCAAAGATTACACAACTTGGGGCATCGGTGGACCAGCTGATGTGCTAGTTAAAGTAAAGAATGAAGAACAATTAAAACAACTTTTGATATTTAACAATGAAAACAATATAAAGACGACCGTAATAGGACTTGGATCAAATCTTCTTATAACTGATAAGGGTATAAGGGGATGTGTCTTAATCTTAGCAGATAATTACGATGATATTAAGCTTAATGGAACTGAAATAACTGTGCTTGCGGGTACTTCACTAAATAAAGCGGCAAAATATTCAATTGCTCATGGCCTAACTGGTATGGAAGAAATATCTGGTATACCAGGGTCAGTTGGTGGGGCAGTTTCTATGAATGCTGGCGCTTATGGCAAGGAAATCAAAGATGTTTGCATAAGTGTGAAAGCATTTGACCTAGCTGGCAATGAATATAATTTTACAAATGATCAGATGAACTTTTCCTACAGGCATTCAAAAATATTTGACCAAGATCTCATAGTTTCTAGCGCTACTTTTAAATTACAAAATGATGATAAAAACGAAGCTATGGAAAAGTATGAAGATTATACAAATAGGCGTGAAACCAAACAACCACTAGATAAGAAATCAGCAGGCTCAACTTTTAAGAGACCTGAGGGTTCATATGCATCTAAGCTTATTGATGAATGTGGACTTAGGGGTTACAGAGTAGGAGATTGCCAAGTTAGCGAAAAGCACTGTGGATTTATCATCAATGCAGGAGAAGCTACTAGTGCTGATATGCTAGCCTTCATAGAAGAAGTTGCTAGCATTGTTTATGAAAAAACAGGTTTTAAGTTAGAACGTGAGGTTAAATTAATCGGAGACTTATAATGAAACTTAAGATAATTACTGGTTTAAGTGGATCTGGAAAGACAACTGCCCTAAGAGCTTATGAAGATATGGGTTATTATGCTATGGACAATTCTCCAGCATATTTGATTGAGAAATTCATCGAACTAAATGAAACTCAAGCAAATCCTATTGAAAAAATGGCAGTTGTAATAGATTTCCGATCCCACAATCTAGACAGCGATATGAAACAATCTTTTCTAAATCTCAAAGAGAAGAACGAGGATACTGAAATTATATATATTTATTGTAATGACAGTGTGCTTTTGACTAGATATAATGAACATCGCCGACCTCATCCACTGGGTGACTATGGCAATGTAGCAGACGGTATAGAAAAGGAAAAAGAACTTTTAAAGGAAATAAGGCAAATATCTGATAGATTCATAGATACCAGTAATTATAATGCAAAAGAACTTAAGAAAGTTATAGAAGACTCTGCATCTAACGAGAACAATATGATAATAAATCTCTTATCATTTGGCTACAAGTATGGTGTTAGCGAGGACTTTGACTTTATCTTTGATGTAAGATTTTTGCCAAACCCATTTTATATTTATGAGCTTAAGCCACTTAATGGAACTGATGAAAAGCTTAAAGCTTATTTGGACCAATTTCCTATAATTGATGAGTTTTTGGATGATACTTATAAGTTATTAACAAAACTAATTCCAGAGTTTAAGAATCAAGGCAAAAATACCCTAACTATTGCAATTGGATGCACAGGGGGCAAGCACAGGTCAGTTTATATTGCCCAAGCTTTGTATGAAAAAATGAAAGATGATGACTATATATTAATTATGAAACACAGAGAAAAGGATAGGTGGTAAAATGCAATATTACAAAAGACTACCCTTAGAAGATGTAAAAAATGCTAGGGAACTTGGTGGTGTGCCAACCATGGATGGAAAAGTCACCAAGTGGGGCAAATTTTTGAGGACAGCAACCCTAGATGATATAAAAATTGATGATATTAAAACATTAAAAGACTACGGTGTAGAATCAATAATCGACTTAAGAAGAGCAGGAGAGATTCCCTTTGATAGCAAGTCACATGAGCTGATCAAAGAAAACTTCAACTACAATCATATTTCTCTAGCTCCATCTGAAGAATTCCGCAAGGAAGAAATACAGCAAATTATCAATAAAGAAGTATCTATTGGTTCTACTTATAGAAATCTTATTGATAATTATCCTAAGATTAAAGAGATTATGGAAGTATTTGCAACAACCGATGGCATAAGTCTATTTCACTGCCAAGAGGGCAAGGATAGAACAGGCATTATTTCCATGATTTTGATGGGCCTTGCCAATGTTGGTAGATCTGACATTATAGCTGATTATGAAGTTTCATCAGCCTACCTTGGATATATAGAAAGATATGATGAAAATGAACCATATTCAGTATTTAGGATTACCAATCCATATTATATGAGAGAAGCATATGAATACGTAGCTCGTAAATACGATTCTTTTGAAGAATACCTAGCTTATGCAGGTGTAGACGAAAATACCATTAATAAGGTTAAGAACAAATTATTAGACTAGGTGGTAAAAATGTCTTTTTCAAAAAGATGTAAAAAAGAAGTTTTAAAAAAAGACCCTATAGATACCCACGCAGAATTACTTACATTTTTTCAGTATATTTCAAGTATAAGGATATCAAAGGCAAGCTATCAGGTGATTTTTAAGACTTATTCAAATACCATAGCCAGATATATTTACAATCTAATCAAACAAGTATATGATTATTCTCCAATCTTTGAGATAAAAGATATGGATAAGGATAGGTTGTTTTCAGTAATTGTTGAAGATGAACCTATTTCAGAAGAACTCATGGATGCTTCTAATATGTTTTTTATAAACAAGGATTCTTATTTGGAAGATATTTCTCTGGATGATATAAAATCATATCTTAAAATCGCCTTTGTACTAAAAGGATCCATAAACGACCCTCAACGAGGCTATAATCTTGAGATTTCAACAAATTCTATAGAAGAATCAATACTAACAAAAGAATCTATGGATATCTTTGACCTAAATCCCAAAATAAATGACAAGGGAGAAATCAAAGTAGTCTATCTTAAAGATTCAGATAAGATTTCAGACTTTTTGGCTATAATTGGTGCCAATAAGTCCTTGTTTGAGCTTGAAGATGTGAGAGCCATGAAGTCGATTAGAAATGATATCAATAGGCAAACTAATTTTGATAAGGCCAACATTGATAGAACTGTGAATGCATCACTAAAGCAAGTAGATGCCATAAAGGCAATATTTAACGCTGGTATGATTGATGATTTGTCAGCTGAGATGAAAGAGTTGGCAGAGCTTAGACTAGTAAACCCCTATACTTCTATAGAAGAATTGGGACAAATGTTAGATCCGCCTATGAGCAAGTCCAAGGTTAATTATAGGTTACAGAAATTTATTAAGATGGCTGAAGATTTGTGAAAACAAGTCTTTTTTAATTAAGGATTAAGTATGGAAAATAAATTTACTCACCTACATGTGCATACAGAATATTCACTATTAGATGGATTTTCTAGGATAAATCAACTACTTGATAGGTGCCAAGAATTGAATATGGATTCTATTGCCATAACAGACCACGGGCAGATGTATGGGGTTATAGAGTTTTATAAAGCAGCCAAAGCAAGAAATATCAAGCCAATTATAGGTTGTGAAGTCTATATATCAGAGGATGATTATCTCAAAAAAGATCCTAGCAACAAGCGCTACTACCATCTGATTTTGCTTGCCAAAAACAAAGAGGGCTATAAGAATTTACTAAAAATAGTATCCGAAGCCTATGTAAATGGATTTTATTACAAGCCAAGGATTGACTTTGACTTTATAAAAAATCACAAGGATGGGCTCATCGCCCTAAGTGCCTGCCTAAATGGTGAAGTAAATCAGAGAATTTTAGAAAATGATATCAAAAAAGCCTATGAAACAGCCGAAAAATACAAGGACTTATTTGGCAAAGATAATTATTACTTGGAGCTGCAAAACCATGGCCTAAGAGAGCAAAGGCAGGTTAATGAAGTTTTAAACAAAATCCACAAGGACTTGGACATAGAACTTGTAGCCACTAACGATGTACATTACATAAACAAGGAAGATGCCTACTACCAGGACGTACTCTTGTGCGTACAAACCGGTTCTTTGATTAAAGATGAAGATAGGATGAAAATGCCTGCCGATGAATTTTACCTAAAAAGCTATGACCAGATGCAGGCGATTTTTAAAGACTATGATAGGGCAATATCAAATACCCAAAAGATTGCAGATATGTGCAATCTAGAGATAGGATTTCACAATCCTCACCTTCCATACTTTAGTAAATTACCAGAGAACACTACAAACCTTGAGTATTTGACAGATTTGGTTGACCAAGGCTTGGCAAAAAAGTATGAAAATGTGACAGAAGAAATTAGATCACGTGCCCAAAAAGAGATTACCGTAATCAACAACATGGGCTATATAGATTACTTTTTAATAGTATGGGACTTTGTAAAATATGCCAAAGACCACGACATAGCAGTAGGACCAGGCCGTGGATCGGCAGCAGGCTCCATTGTCTCCTATGCCTTAGACATCACCCAAATAGATCCAATTAAATACCATTTAATCTTTGAGCGTTTTCTAAATCCTGAAAGGGTATCCATGCCAGATATAGACATAGACTTCGACTATGTCAGACGTGACGAAGTAGTAGAATATGTAAACGAACTTTATGGCAGAGACCACGTATCTCAAATTGTAACTTTTGGTAGGATGCAGGCTAGAAATGCTATAAGAGATGTGGGAAGAGTCCTTGATATTTCTTATGGCAAAGTAGATAGGATAGCGAAATTAGTTCCACAGGTAATTAATATGACCCTAGACAGGGCCCTTGAGGAATCGGATAAGTTCAGAGAAGCTTATAAAAACGATGCAGAAAGCAAGAGACTAATAGATACTGCAAGAAAACTAGAAGCTCTTCCTCGTCACACTTCAATACATGCGGCGGGTGTTGTAATGAGCAAGGAAATCTTGACAGACATAGTACCTTTGGCCTTATCAAATGATCTCGTAGTCACCCAATACAATATGACTGAAATAGAAGAGTTGGGTCTACTAAAGATGGACTTTTTGGGACTAAGAAACCTCACAGTTATCAAAGATACCATAAAGGATGTCAAAAAAAACCGTGGCATAGAAATTGACATAGAAAAGATTGATGAAAATGATCCAAATGTCATAAAACAGTTCAATAAGGCTAAAACCATAGGTTTATTCCAATTTGAGTCTGCAGGCATGAGAAATTTCTTGAAAAATTTAAAGCCGACAGTTTTTGATGACCTTATAGCAGCAAACTCTCTTTTTAGACCAGGGCCAATGGATGAGATACCGACATACATCCACAACAAAAACAATCCTGAAGACATAACATACATTGATGAGAAATTAAAGCCAATACTTGGAGTGACTTATGGAATCATAGTTTACCAAGAGCAGGTAATGCAAATAGTTCAACAGCTTGGGGGTTTTTCTCTAGGAGAAGCTGACAATTTAAGACGTGCCATGAGTAAGAAAAAGATGGATGTAATGGAAGCCAATAGAGAAGTATTTGTCCACGGCAAGGTCGATGAAGATGGCAATGTCTTAGTACCAGGCTGTATGAGAAACGGCGTAAGCGAGAAAAATGCAAATATAATTTATGATGAAATGATATCTTTTGCCAAGTACGCCTTTAACAAATCTCACTCAGCCGCTTATTCATTGGTTGCTATACAAACAGCATATTTGAAACACTATTTCCCAGAAGAATATATGGCCAATCTCATATCATCTGTCATGGACAATACATCTAAACTTTACACCTATATAAGCGAAACAAAATCAATGGGAATTGATCTGATAGCCCCAGATGTCAACATTTCCTACGAAAATTTCCATGCAAAAGATGGCAAAATAATATTTGGCCTATCTGCCATCAAAAATCTAGGAATAAACTTTATAAATGCAATTGTAGGCAGCCGCAATGAGGGAGGGAAATTTTTGAATTTCAAAGATTTCCTAGAAAGAGTTGAGGCCTACGATTCAAGAGCTCTTAACAAAAAAGGGCTTGAGTCACTTATCAAGGCTGGTGCATTTGATTCTATGGGATATATGAGAAGTAGGCTTATGGCTGTCTATGAGTCAGCTATGACCAATGTCCACGAGGGTCAAAAGATAAATGTCAAGGGGCAAATGAACCTACTGGACTTTGCTGATGATTCAGCTACAAAGTCAACAGACGATATCAATATGCCAGAAATCAACGAGTATCTAAAAAAGGTTAAACTTTCTTTGGAAAAAGATGTGCTAGGTTTTTATATATCTGACCATCCCTTAAGCGATGCTAGCGATAGACTATCAAAGATAGTAAATTTTAGAACTTCATTCAAAGAAGAACTGACAGATTTAGAAATCCAGAGATTGGACAACAAATACGTGACTATGGCTGGAATTATCACTGGCAAATCTGAGATAATGACCAAATCGAGAACTCTTATGTCCTTTGCAAGCTTAGAAGATATGTATGGGACAATTGAGATGGTAATCTTCCCAGAGCCTTACAGAAAATATAGAAATTTGATTGAAGAAGATAATGTAGTCCTTGTAAAGGGTAAATTACAAGTAGATGAAAATGACGTGAAATTACTGACATCAGAATTTATCGACATAGAAAGTTTGAATCTTAAAGTTTTATACCTGAAAACTGAATATAACAGGTATAATAATTTGAAGAGCATATTACAAGAAGCTCCGGGAGACACTCCTGTTGCGATATATTTTGCGGATAAGAATAAATCAGTCAAACTTGACCAGAAACTTTGGATTAATATTAATGATAATTTAATGGAAAAACTGTATAATTTTCTTGGAAAAGAAAATGTTAAGTTGAATTAAGGAGAATTATGAAAACTATAGGAATTTTAACAAGTGGTGGCGATGCGCCAGGTATGAACTCTGCTATTAGAGCTGCAGTTCGTACAGCATTAAACAGTGGAATGAGAATAAAGGGTATCAGAAATGGATACGATGGCTTGATGAAAGGTGATATCTATGAGATGAATGTTTCATCTGTTGCAGATATCATACATAAGGGTGGTACCATACTTGGTACTGCAAGAAGCCTAGAATTCAAAGGTAAGAAGGGCCAAGAAAGAGGTGCCCAAATCCTAACAGATTATGGTATAGAAGGTCTTATTGTAATCGGTGGTGACGGATCTTTCCAAGGAGCTAAGGCTCTTTCAGATCTTGGTATCAAAACAGTGGGAATCCCAGGAACTATAGACAACGATATGGGCTATACTGATTTTACAATTGGATTTTTCACAGCTATGGAAACTGTATCCGATGCTGTAGGAAAACTCCGTGACACATCAAGCTCTCACGGTAGGGCTGTTGTAATAGAAGTAATGGGTAGAAACTGTGGAGACTTGGCACTATTTTCTGGTCTTGCAGGTGGCGCAGAATCAATTATCGTACCTGAACACGAATTTTCAATAGATGATATCATTGAAAAGATGGAACACGGCAAAAAAAGAGGAAAACTTCACCATCTTATAACTCTAGCAGAGGGAGTTGGTGACCCATACTCTGTAGCAAATGAACTAGAAGAAAAGACAGGAATTGAAACAAAGGTTACAGTCTTAGGTCACGTACAAAGGGGCGGCTCACCATCAACAGTTGATAGACTTCTTGGCTCAACAATGGGAGCTCGTGCAGTAGAACTTTTACAAGAAGAGAAGACAGGCCTTGCTATTGGATATGCTAATGGAAAACTTATTGAAGTTAGCATTGATGAAGCAATAAATTCTAAGTCACAATTTAACGAGAAACTTTACTCATTAGCAAATAATCTTTCAAGATAGGAAGGAATCATAATATGAATCAAATGCCAGAACACTTAAAAAAGACAAAAATTGTTTGTACCATAGGCCCATCATCTGAGGCACCAGAAATCCTTGAAGAACTTGTAAAAAGTGGGATGAATGTTGCAAGGCTAAACTTTTCCCATGGTACACATGAAGAACACTTAGAAAAAATTAAAACTATAAGAAAAATTAGACGTAAACTCAATTCACCTATAGCTATAATGCTAGATACTAAGGGACCAGAAATTAGAACTGGTAACTTTGACGTTGACGAAATTTTCCTAAAGCCGGGAGATACATTCACACTAACAACTAGGGATGTGATTGGTAACCAAGATATAGTATCTGTATCTTATGCTGGTTTGCCAGAAGATGTTGAAGTAGGAAGTGAAATATTTATAGACGATGGTCTAGTACAACTAGAAGTTGTTGAGATCAAAGATGGCACAGACGTAGTTTGTAAAGCACTAAATAACGGTGTTTTATCCAACCACAAGGGTGTAAACTTACCAGGACGTCAAACAAATCTTCCAGCAATAACACCAAAGGATATAGATGACATCAAATTTGGTATAGAAAATGATATTGACTTCATAGCTGCATCCTTTGTCCGCAAAAAAGAAGACGTATATGACATCAGAAGAGTTCTAGAAGATCATGGCGGAGAAAACATCAAAATCATTTCAAAAATAGAATCTCAAGAAGGTGTAGATAACCTCGATGAAATCATCGAAGCATCTGATGGTATCATGGTTGCCCGTGGTGATTTGGGTATAGAAATTCGTACAGAACTTATACCAATTGTCCAAAAAGAGATGATCAGAAAGGCAAACCTTGCATCCAAACCAGTTATAACAGCAACACAAATGCTTGACTCTATGATTAGAAACCCAAGACCAACACGTGCGGAAACAACTGACGTAGCAAATGCTATCATAGACGGAACAGACTGTGTAATGCTTTCTGGCGAGACAGCTGGTGGTAAGTATCCAGTTGAAGCAGTTCGTACCATGAGAAACATCTGTATAACAACAGAACTATCAGATGACTTTAACAAGAACGTATACGAAACTGACATATCAAGCTTCAACAACGTTACAAACTCTATAGCAAGAAATACTTGTGAAATTGCCAAGGAACTTGATGCATCAGCTATCATTTCTTGTACATCAAGTGGTAATACATCAAGGGTTATTTCCAAATTTAAACCAAGAACAAATATCGTTGCAGCAACAACAACAGAAAAAGTTGCAAGACAACTATCAGTTGTTTGGGGAGTATATCCAATAGTAATCCAAGAAGCCAAAGAAACAGATGAACTTATCGAAAGAGCAATATTTGGAGCTATTAACGAGAATTATGTTAATGAGGGAGACTTGACAGTAGTAACAGCTGGTATCCCACTAGGTATTTCTGGTAACTCAAACCTAATCAAAGTTCACATCATAGGCGATATTATCACAAGCGGTACAGGTATAGGAACCAAATCTGTTGCAGGAAAAGTATGCCTTGCATCAACCAAAAAAGAACTAGAAGAGAAATTTGAAGAAGGAGATATCCTAGTAGCCAAATTTACAGACTCTGATATCACAGAATACATCGAAAAAGCAAAAGCTATAGTAACAGAAGAAGGCGGACTAACAAGCCACACAGCTATAGCAGCAGTACACTTTGGAATCCCTGCTGTAGTAGGTGCATTTAACATCAGAAACTTAGTAAATGATGGCGATATAATCACAGTCGATCCAATCGGCGGAGTAATTTACAAAGGAGAAACGAAAGTTATCTAATGATCTTAAAAGATTTAAAGATAATTGATATCATCCAAGACGGCAGAGGAGTAGCGAAAACTATTGGCAAAACAGTATTTGTAGAAAACGCAGTCTATGGCGAAACTCTTGATGCCGAAATCATAGCTGAAAAGAGAAACTTCTTAGAAGCAAAGAAAATCAAAACAAATATAAAAAGCAAATTTGAAAGAAAACCTCCATGTCCATATTTTTATGAATGTGGAGGTTGTTCTATAATGGATATCAATTATGATGCGCAAATAGAATTAAAAAAGAACTTAATAAAAAATGCAATCAAAAAATCAACAGGCCTAGAAATCCAAGATATAGAAATCATAGAAAGCCCGGAATTTAGATATAGAAATAAGATTCGCCTTCAAGTAGACAAAGATGGTGGTCTAAATTATCTTAAAAAATACTCAGATGAAAAAGTTAAAATTGATAATTGCCTCATAGCAAGTGACTATATATGTCAAAATTTACCTCAAATAGAAGAAATAAGCAGAGAAATTAATGAGAAATTCGACGGAGCAATTAGAGAAATCTCCATTCGTACAAACAATAAAGACATCTTATTAAATCTTTACGGGCATTTTACAAAAGATTGCCAAAACTACGTAAGAAAGAATTGGTTTAACTCAAAATTCTATATAAATCTTATAGATAGAAGAAATATAAATGTGATAAATAGTGATGGCAAACTAGACTTTAAAATAAAAGACAAAACATTTAAAATTAGCGCTGATGACTTCTACCAAGTAAACCAATACCAAATAGAAAATCTCTATGGTGTTGCTAGAGAATTCTTAGGAGAAAATCAAAAACTCCTAGACCTCTACTGTGGATCCGCAACAAGTTCCATGTCAATCAACGATGATCACATAGTAGGCATTGAAATCAACAAAAATGCTATCAAAGATGCCAAAGAAAATGCAAAAAGAAATGGATTAAAAGACTATAAATTCATAGCAAAAAACGCAAAGTTTATCGACAGCAAATTCATCAAAGAAAATAGGATAGATGCAGTAACAGTAGACCCACCAAGGGCAGGCCTTGATAAAGAGGTGATTAAAACTATTGGAAATGCAGGAATAGAAAAAATAGTCTGCATATCTTGTAACCCTCAAACATTAGCTCGCGATATAAAGAGGTTTATGGATAGGGGATATGAACTAAAGAAAATAAAAGCAGTGGATATGTTTCCTCAGACAATGCACGTGGAGAGTGTAGTATTGATGTCAAGAAAATAGAATAACAAGCTATAAAACTGTTGAAACCAATGGCTTTTAGGATTTTAAAAGAAATCTTAAAAGCCATTTTTTTATTTGAAAAATACCTTGCGGGAACATATTAATAGTAAAAATCGTAGGGGTGTGTAGACAGGATAGATATTTATAGGGAGAGTGAACAGAATAGATATTAGGACTTGACACATCAATTAATAAGCTGTAAAATATAAACAAGTTAGCAGATTAGCTAATAATGTAATAGGAGGTAATCATGAACAATCACGAACTGACTTTTGGGGATTTTATTTCTCAGAAGAGAAAGGATTTAAGAATCACCTTAAAGGATATGGCGGACAGGCTTAATATTTCCTCACCGTATCTAAGCGATGTAGAGAAAGGAAAAAGAGATTCTTTTGACTTAGATAGGTTGAACCAAATTGCTAAAATATTAAACTTGGATGAAGAAGAATCATCCATTATGATGGATTTAGCTGGAAAGCAAAGAAATACGGTGGCACCTGATTTGCCAGAGTATATTTTAAAGACTAAAGGCTTAAGCGTAGCTTTGAGAAAGGCTAGAGACTTAGATGTCAAAGAAGAAGAGTGGATAAAATTCATTGAAGAAATTGAAAAAGAGAGGTAGGCATGTATCAATATAACTTCAACAAATCAAGTACAGGTGCTCCATTTATCACTTTAGATCAAATTGAATCACTGACCGAGCAAATTCTCAATAAATATTGTCCTTCTGCAATTGAAAATTTTGAAGCAGTAGATATTGAGGGGCTTGCAGAATTTGATTTAGGGTTTAATGTTGAGTATGCCTACTTATCTCATAACGGATGCTATGCAGGGATGATGGTCTTTAATGATGACCAAGTAATACGAACAATGAAAAGCCTAATGCCAAATATTGAAACTGGACAATGGGAACTAGAATATCTTACAGATAGAGCTAATACTATTCTAATAGATAAGCAATTAGATAATCCAAGAGATAAAGGATTTAGAAGATTTACCCTAGCTCATGAATGTGGACATGGTGTAATTCATCCGTGTGTATTCTATAGAGATCCAAACCAACTATCTTTTTTTAATGAAGAAGAAAAGCCTGCATCACTAGCTTGTAGAACTGGCGATGTTAATAAGAAGAAAAATAAACGCTGGGGATTTATGGATACAATAGAATGGCAGGCGAATACATTTGCTTCTTGTCTTTTGATGAATAAAAAAGCGATTATAAAGTATTTATACTATCTAGGTTATGATAAGCATATTAAGGATGAGACTTATCTATTTGATTTCATCATGAAAGTATCAGAGCAATTCCAAGTATCAAAAACAGCAGCATTAGTTCGATTAAAAGTATTAGGCTATGCACCTAATGACTTTGAATTAACAAAAGAACTATATAACGAATTTAGTTTTTAAAATATAGCTTAGCTATATTTTTTTAAGAAAGAAATTAGCAAAGAAGCTAACAAGGAAAGACAAGGAGGTATTATGGAACAAATGGCATGTCCAGTCTGTAAAAAGAGATTTTTTGATGTATCAAGAATTCCCTTAGAGAAAATAGAGATAGCAGCAAAATGTCCACACTGTGGGAAAATCTCAACACTGGAAATATCAAACAAAAATAAGAAAAAACCATACCGAGCAAAGAAGTAAATGTAACTATCAAATAGCCGGATGAGTATTCAAAAGGAAACTCATCTGGCTATTTTTATATTAAGGAGGTGATCCTATAGAAATAAGAAACAAAGAAGGAAAAAGAGTCTGTGATATTAGCGAAGACAAGAAAAAGCTAACTATCAGGCGAGGTAAAAGTACAACCATAGCCTATGTAGTTAAAGGCGAAATTAAAATTTTAAATAAGTAAAAGAGATATCCGCAAGAACGCTAGACGGCAGTCGGAAAACCAAACCATGGTTTTCTATTGCCGTCTTTTTTGTTTTTACGGATGGCCTTCTTGCGGATCTAGATATTTTGCAAGGAGGCAAAAGATGGCAAAGAAAAGATATTTAGAAATAAATGGCAAAGAAATCGAAGTTAGTGAAGAAGTCTACAAAGAATATATGAAACCAATCTGGAGAGAAAAAAAGAGAATCCAAAGAGCCTACAAGAATTTAGAAGAACTACAAGATAAAGACAGAATTAAAACAGTGGCTGAGAAAAATGGAAACTATGTCCAAGCAGGAAGTTTAGAAACAGGCTTTGTCGAAACAAAAGAATATGGTCTTCCCTTATCCCTTGATGTTGCTGAAGAGGAATACGACTTTGAAGTAACTAGCGTTAAAAATACTGAGGATATAGTAACGTACAAACTTCTAGAAGAAGCATTCTTAGAAGTCATTAGTGAATTTTCTGAAAGAGATAAAAAAGTTCTAAAACTACTTTTTCTCTACGAAATGAAAGAAAGAGAAGTCGCAGAAGTAGTAGGAATATCCCAAAAAACAGTTAATAACATCAAAAATAAGCATTTACCAAAGATTCAAGAGAAATTGAGACCTTGGAAAAAATAATTACTCAAAAACTTACTAGATGTCCTAAGGAATATGAGGGAAGAAGTCTTACTCAAATACAAACAGGATGTCCTAAGAAGTATGAGGAGATACAACTTACTCAAAATGAAGGCAAATGTCCTAAGGAGTATGAGAGGAGAAATCTTACTCAAAAATTTAAAGAATGTCCCAAGGAGTATGAAAGGAGGAACAAAGTGGACTTAGTAAAAAACGAACAGATGGCAGAAAGTTTAATAGCCATCTCAATTGTTGCCAAGAAGATAGCTAAGGAATTAATGCAACCAGAGAAAGGAGAAAAAGATGTCAAGAATAAAGCTACTAATGGAAATCAAAGAAGATGCAGAGAATCTTGCATCTAGTATAGGTGTCCTTCTAACAGCACTAGAAAGTGATGAGGAACTGCCTAAAGAAGAGAAGGCAAAACAAGAAGAAAAGACCTATGAGATTGAAGATGTTAGAAAGATACTAGCCGACAAATCAAGATTAGGCCATACAGCTAAGATAAGAGAACTCTTAGAAAAGTATGGAGCTAAAAAGTTATCTGAGATTGATCCAAGTAACTATAAGGACTTGGTAGCAGATGTGGAGAAGTTGTAATGGGCGCTCATGCTATTTTATCAGCATCATCTTCTAATAGATGGATTCACTGTCCACCAAGCGTAAAGCTATCTCAAAAATATGAAGATGAAGTTAGTCCTTATGCACTTGAAGGTACCTCAGCTCATGCCTTAGCAGAATATAAACTAAAAAAGTTATTAGGCTTAGATGTAAAAGATCCAACAGAGGATTTAGATTTTTATGATGAAGAAATGGATGAGTTAACTGAAGGATATGCCTCATATGTAATAGAAGTAATAAGTAGTTATGAAAGCCCAGCCGTCTTTGTGGAAGAAAGACTTAACCTATCAGACTATGTTAAAGAGTCCTTTGGTACAGCTGACTGTGTAGTTGTTGGCGGAAAAGAACTTCATGTAATAGATCTAAAGTATGGTCAGGGAGTTTTAGTAGATGCTAAAGATAATTCACAACTCATGTTATACGGACTTGGCGCATTAAGTCTCTTTGATGGAATTTATGATATTGAGGAAGTAATTCTTCATATCTATCAACCAAGAAGATGCAATATATCAACTTGTGAAATCAAGAAGATAGAACTTTATGAGTGGGGAGAAACCATACGAGAAATTGCTGAGAAAGCCTATAAAGGCGAGGGAGAATTTTCTTGTGGAGAATGGTGCATCTTCTGCAAAGCAAAGAATAAATGCAGGAAAAGAGCAGAAGAAAATCTAAAACTAGCACAAGAAGAATTTATTCTACCACCAGAACTATCTGATGATGAAATTGAAGAGATTCTACCAAAACTAGATGAAATGGAACAATGGGTCAAAGACATCAAGGCTTACGCTTTAGAAAGAGCAATGAAGGGTCATAGGTGGAAGGACCTAAAACTTGTTGAAGGTAGGTCTAATAGAAAATACCGAGATGAAGATGAAGTTGTAAAAAAAGTAAAAGAACTGGGATTCAATCCCTTTGAAGAAAAGTTACTTGGCATCACAGCTATGACTAAGTTACTAGGTAAGAAAGTCTTTGATGAAAATATCAACGACTTATTAGAAAAACCAAAAGGCAAACTTATCTTAGTGAACATTAATGATAAAAGAGATGAAGTAGTAATTGAAAATGTGAAAGAAGAATTTGGAGTGGTTAAGGAATGAAAAAAATACCACTTACAAAAGGATTTTATGCATTAGTTGACGATGAAGATTACAAAGAACTATCAAAATATAAGTGGTTTGCCAGCGGTCATCCAGGTCAGTTATATGCCTGTAGACACAATCCAGAGAATAAATCTCGCCATATTAGAATGCATAGGCAAATTCTAAATGCTCCAGAGAATATGGAAGTAGATCATATAAATCTGAATAGATTAGATAATAGACGATCTAATTTGAGGCTAGCAACTAGACAAGAAAATTCTTTTAATAGAAAAAAGTTTAACATGAAATCTCACTCTAGATATAAGGGAGTTACTTTTCATATTAGAGATAGATGTTGGCAAGCGTGCATCAGAATAAATGAAAAGCATATTTATTTAGGCAGTTTTGATAAAGAAGTAGACGCTGCAATGGCGTACAACGAAGCGGCAAAAAAGTATCATGGTAGATTTGCAAAATTAAATATAATTCAGGAGGAAAATTATGCAAAATAAAACAAAAGTAATTACTGGAGAAGTTAGATTATCATATTTTAATGGTTGGGAACCAAAGTCAATCAATGGTGGTAAAGAAAGGTATTCAGTATCTGTCATTATCCCAAAGAGCGACCAAAAGACAATTGAGAAGATTGAAAAGGCAGTAGATGCTGCTATTGATGAAGGACTTTCTAAATTTAATGGAAAGAAGCCAAATAAGAAAGCCATCAAACTTCCATTAAGAGATGGTGACACAGAAAAAGATGATGAGGCTTATGCCGATGCATACTTCTTAAATGCCAACTCTATGACAGCACCTCAAATTGTGGATAGAAACGTAGAACCTATTCTTGATAGAAGTGAAGTCTACTCAGGAGTTTATGCAAGGGTATCTCTTAACTTCTATGCCTACAATGTAAATGGCAATAAGGGCGTAGCGGTTGGGCTAGGGAATATTCAAAAACTAAGAGATGGACAACCTCTAGGAAATAGGTCTAATGCAGCAGATGACTTCGATGCTATGGACGATGATGATGAAGATTTCTTAGCATAGGAGGTAGAAATGGACTATTTAATTACAGCAATAGTTTTAGCTATTTGGTCCTTTTTATGGTATAAGCTTGGATTTTTACAAGCTCAGTTAAAAGAACTAGATAGAGATATCAGAAAAATAGAAAAACAAATAAAAGAAGATAGAAAAAATAATTTAGCAGAATTAACAAAGCTTAGTGATAGCTATGAAGAGATTGTCCATAGATCTTGAGACCTATTCTTCAGTTGACTTAGGCAAAAGTGGTGTATACAAATATGCCGAGAGTGAGGATTTTGAAATCCTCCTCTTTGCCTATTCTATTGATGATGGAGAAGTTAAGGTAGTAGATTTGGCAAGTGGAGAGGTTATTCCTGAAGAAATATTATCAGCACTTAGTGATAAGAGTATAGAGAAGTGGGCCTTTAATGCGAACTTTGAAAGGGTGTGTCTATCTAGGTTTTTAGGTAAGAGACTAAAACCTCAAGGTTGGTATTGCACCATGATTTGGTCAGCCTATATAGGGTTACCTCTATCCCTTGAAAAAGTAGGAGAAGTTTTAAAACTAGATAAGCAAAAGATGAATGAAGGCAAGGCTCTTATAAGATATTTTTCTATTCCATGTAAACCAACTAAAACCAATGGTATGAGGACAAGAAATCTACCCCATCACGATTTAGAAAAGTGGTCTACCTTTAAGGAATATAACCAAAGAGATGTGGAAACCGAAATGGCAATTAAGAAAAAGCTATCAGCCTTTCCAATGCCTCATTCAGAATGGGAAAACTACTGGATAGACCAAAACATCAACGATAGAGGAATCTTAATTGATGAAGTTTTAGTTGATTCAGCTATTAAATTTGATGAGATATTACGAGAAGAAAATATGGACAGAGCCATAGAACTAACTGGTCTTGAGAATCCAAATTCTCCCTTACAGCTTAAAGAATGGCTAAATAAAAAAGGCTTAGAGATAGATTCCTTAGCTAAAAAAGATGTAGAGTCTGCTCTTAAAAATACTGAGGGAGATATAAAAGAAGTATTGGAACTTAGACAAGAATTATCTAAGTCTTCAGTTAGGAAATATGATGCTATGAAAAATGTAAAGGGAAAAGACAAACGTGTGAGAGGGCTCCTTCAATTTTATGGGGCAAATCGTACAGGAAGATATTGTTTAACTGGAGATCACGAAGTTTTAACTGATAAAGGCTGGGTTAGACTTGATAAATGGAATGGAGGGAACATTGCTTGTTGGAATACCATAGGAGAAAAAATATCTTTTCAAAAGTCTGAAATGGTTAAGTTTCCATTCAGTGGACAAATGGTTTTCTATGAAGATAAAAGAATATCTCAAATAAGCACAACTGAACACAAGATGTATTTTAAAAATCATTATAAGAGTGAGTGGAGAGTTGGAGAAATATCCGAGATGCTAAATTATGCACATCCAGCTATTCCATTTACTGGATATAGACAAGTTCAGTCAAATTTAGATCATATTCAGCTTAGAGTTCTTATTATGATTCAAGCGGATGGACATTATACTGCAGAAGGAAATATAAAACTTTCTTTTTCAAAACTTAGAAAAGTTGAAAGATGTAAAAGTCTTTTGAGAAAAGCAGAAATTTGCTTTAATTTGAAAGAATACATGGATAAGTCAAAGAAAAGATATGTTTTTACTATCTACTCTAGACACCTACCTTTGTGGCTTAGAATGTTTGAAAACAAAACATTTGACACATGGCTATTTGATGAAAGTGCAGACGTGTTCTTTGATGAACTTGTTCATTGGGACGGATATCAAAGTGCTAAAAACAGCATTCAGTATTCTACAGTAAATAGGAAAAATGCAGATATAATACAGGCCTTTGCTCATCTAAGTGGTAGAGCATGTCAAATGAGTATAAAGAAAAGATCGCAAGTTCATAACAATTGGCAAGATGCATATATATTAGACATTTGGTTAAGACCTAAAAACGCACATCAAATACAAAGAAAAGCAAAGAAAATAGACTATACGGGAATGGTCTACTGTGCTATGACTCCAACAGGTTTCTTTTTAGTGAGGAGAAATGGAAGAGTATGGGTTACAGGAAATTCAGGACGTCTTATCCAGGTACAAAATTTGAGGAGAAATAACCTACAAGATTTAGACCTTGCAAGAAGTCTTGTAAGAAATAAAGAATACGAAAGCTTAGAAATGCTTTATGACTCACCATCCGATGTGTTATCCCAACTGATAAGAACAGCCTTTATTCCAAAAGAGGGATGCCGATTTATAGTTTCCGATTTTTCAGCAATTGAAGCAAGAGTTCTAGCTTGGCTTGCGGGAGAAGACTGGGTGCTTAATGCCTTTAAAAATGGAGAAGATATCTACTGCTCTACAGCAAGTCAGATGTTTGGTGTGCCTGTTGTAAAACATGGAGTAAATGGAGACTTAAGACAAAAAGGTAAGGTAGCAACGCTTGCTTGTGGTTATGGTGGCTCTGTGGGAGCGCTTAAGGCTATGGGTGCTATAGAAATGGGGCTATCTGAAGATGAACTTCAATCAATAGTTGATTCCTGGCGAGAGGCTAATCCAAATATAGTGAGTCTTTGGTGGGACATAGATGCAGTCGTAAAAAGAGTTGTAAAGACTAGAATTAAAGAAAAATATAAGAATTTAGTTATTAGCTATGAGAAAGGCATCCTTTTCATAGAACTTCCTTCAAAAAGAAGATTAGTTTATCCAAAGGCAAAAATAGGAACGAATCGATTTGGTGGAGAATCAGTAGTCTATGAGGGAATCGTAGTAGGAAATAAATGGGACAAGATTGAATCCTATGGTGGAAAATTTGTAGAGAATATAGTTCAAGCCATCGCAAGAGATATTTTAGCTGAGGCTTTGATGAGACTTGAGGAAAAAGGATTTAATATCGTCATGCATATTCATGACGAAGTTGTTATAGAAAGTGATTCATCTAGCATAGAAGAAATAAATGAAATCATGTCCATAGTTCCTAGCTGGGCACCTGGACTTATCTTAGATGCAGATGGATTTGAAAGTGAATTTTATAAAAAAGACTAATGGAGGGTTATTCATGTTTTATGTTAAAGAAAAAATAAATGATGCCATGGAAGTAAGCATTGAAATAAATGATGAGAATGTATTTTGCACCTGTCCAAAGTGTGGAAAAGAAGTTCGAGTCGATTTAGTTGAAGTATTGGAAGAGGGAGATTTAGTTTCTACCCAAGTTTGCTGTAATACTTGTAGTGAAACAATGAGTGGTATTTATGAATAAGGAACTATACAACGGGAGTGGGTGCAAGGACCCCACTCCTTATCAAGCAATTAAAAATGCAGAGAAGAGATACTATCCCCTGGTATATATCTGCAGTCCATTTTCTGGAGATGTAGAAAATAATGTAATCAAGGCACAGAAGTATTCTCGCTATGCTTTAGATGAAGGAAATATTCCCATCGCACCACATCTTTTATTTCCTCAGTTTATGAGTGATGAAAGTGAGAGAAGACTTGCCATGCATTTTAATTATGTCCTTCTTGGAAAATGTGAAGAAGTATGGGTCTTTGGTGACAAGATAAGTCCTGGAATGGCTGAAGAAATAAAGATTGCTGAGAAGAGAAAAATGAAGATTCGCTATATAAAGGAGGTATCCTAATTGAAAATATACACCTCGAATTTAATAGGAGTGGAGTCAAATTGTGTTTATCTAAATGAGATGGATGCAGTAGATGTTAGGTCATTTGAGGAAGCAGCAAGTTTTGACCATGTAATGGCTAAGTATAAAAATTCCTACAGGTCCAACGATAATTTTATAGAGTCAGAATGTGTTCCCATGGATATAGACAACGACCATTCAGAAAATCCAGATGATTGGATTTCAGCTAATGATTTAAAGAGAATATTTGATGGAGTTAAATTTGCCATAGTTTACAGCAGAAACCATAGAAAAGAAAAAAATGGAAAAGCTGCAAGACCAAGAATGCACATATATTTTCCAATTCCTAAGATCACAAATTTAGCTGAATATGTAGGAATAAAAGAAAGCTTGGCGGAGGCTTATACTTTCTTTGATGGAAATGCCTTAGATGGAGCGAGATTTTTCTTTGGAGTTAAGAATCCTGCCGTTGAAATAGTTAGGGGAAGGAAATATATAACTGATATTCTAAAAGATGACTTTGAGGATTTTGATAATTCTCAAGACTTGATTCAGCAAGGCTCTAGAAATTCAACTATGAACCATTTTGCTGGTAGGATTTTAATTCGATATGGAAATACAGATGAGGCAAGAGAACTATTCGATAAAAAAGCCAGCCTTTGTTCTCCACCACTAGAAGATGAGGAGTTAGAACAAATATGGAAGTCAGCTTGTAAGTTTTATAAAAAGGTGGCGGCGAGTGAAGATTATGTACCACCTGAAGAATACAATGAAAGGTATGAGGAATATAAGCCTGAGAAACTTACAGATATAGCAATGGCTGAAATCTTTACTAAGCACAACAAAGGTAAAGCTATCTACACCATATCTCAAGGCTGGCTTTATTGGACGGGCAAGAAGTGGGAAGATTCTGAGCTAAAAGTAATGAGTCTTTATATGGAGACTGCCAAAAAAGTTTTAGAAAACGCAAGCATTGAATTTAAAGAGACCTATCAAGAATTAGCAGATGCAGAAATGATGGGAAATAAGGAAGAAAAAGTACAAGCAAAGTTAAAAGTAAATACTGCAAAAGCCTATCTTAATTTTGCTAAAAAGATGAACGACCACGGAAAAGTATCTGGAATATTAAAACTAGCCAAGTCTTTGTTAGAAGTTAAAAATGAAAAACTTGATGCAGATGCTTTTATTTTAAATACACCTGTTGGAGTTATTGATTTAAAAACAAGTGAAATAAAAGAGCATGACCCGTCTTACTATTGCACGAAGATTACTGCCCTAGCTCCAAGTAAGGATAATATGGATATGTGGATAGATACTTTAAGGGATGTAACTGGTGGAGATGATGAGTTTATTAATTTCTTAAAGTTCCATGCAGGGTCTACATTAATAGGTCATGTTTATGAAGAAGCACTCCTTATAGCTTACGGAGATGGAGGAAATGGAAAGTCTACTGTTTTTAATTCAGAGGCTCACGTTCTTGGAGACTATGCAGGTAAAATCCCAGCTGAGTCTTTAACAACAAGAGCAAAGAATGTGAAGGTTGATCTTGCAGAGTTATGTGGTAAGAGATTTATTCTAGCCTCTGAAACAGAAGAGGGTCAAAGACTGTCAAGTTCTATGTTAAAGCAGATAGCAAGTGTTGATGATATTTCAGCAGAAAGAAAATACTATGCACCCTTTTCATTTACGCCAACACATTCTACTATTCTCTATACAAACCATCTACCAAAGGTGGGCTCTAATGATCGAGGAACCTGGAGAAGAATTGTGGTGGCTCCATTTTCTATTGCCATTAAAAATCCTAAGACAGACTATATAGATAAGCTTATAGAAAAAGCAGGAGGAGCAATTCTACAGTGGATGATTGAAGGAGCAAAAGAATATATAGATGCAGGCTTTAAATATCCAAAATGTAATGTCGTAGATGATGCTAAAAGTTCATATAAAGAAGAAAATGACTGGATAAACCATTTTATTTCAGATAAATGCATAAAAGGAACAAATTATAAAGAAATGAGTGCAAGGTTATATCAAGTTTATCGTGAGTGGGCTGGTTCAAATGGAGAATATATTAGAAACAATAGAGATTTTTCACGAGCCCTTATAGCAGAAGGTTATGAAAAGAAAAGGACAAATAGGGGAATTGAATGGGGTGGTATAACCATCAATGATTTAATGGAGTCGGAAGACGACTTTTTATAAATGCATCTTAGTGTAGCATTTATAGGCTAAATAAAGATGATTGCATAGAAAAAAGTTTTTCTTAATTAATGAAAAGTGCATACACTAAACTACAAAAAGACATGACTATTTACACTTGACTTAACACTGAAATGGCTTAATATACGCATTTTGTATGGTGTGAATAGTCATAGCCTACTTTCTTTTATATATTATTTTTATTCTCTCGTGTAAAAGGTTTATATATAGCTACACTATACAACACTTTAGAAAAATGGAGGATTTATGAATTTCTATAACTACATGATGAAAAATCACTTAAATGAAAAGTCTCCAAGAGGAGATTTAGCAAGAGATATGAAGGAAGATAGAGACTTTCCTAAAAATAAAACAGGGAAATTTAAGGGCTGGAAAAGACTGATTAAAAATTATTTAAAAAGCCAGGGTGCTTGTTATGATTGTATGATGGCTTTTGAAAAAGCATGGAAGGAGTATGAAAATTGCGAGAGAAAGATATTGAATCTGCCCTTGTTAAAAGAGTAAAAGAGAATAAGGGTCTATGTCTTAAGTTTACATCTCCATCAATGACGGGAATACCAGACAGGATAATACTTCTACCTAAAGGAAAGATTGGATTTGTGGAAACAAAAAGACCTGGAGGAGAACCAAGACCAATTCAGAAAAAGAGAATAAGACAATTTAAAAACTTAGGTTTTAAGGTTTATGTTCTTGACTCAAAAGAAAACATTGATGGAATAATAAATAGAATCGGAGGTAACTAATTGGAATACACTCCACATAAATACCAAAACTATGCTACTGAATTTATAAAAGAAAATGAAGAATCAGCACTTCTACTGGACATGGGACTCGGTAAGACGGTTATAAGTCTAACAGCTATAAAAGACTTACTCTTTGATTCTTTTGAAATTTCTAAAGTTTTAATTGTAGCACCATTAAGAGTTGCTAGGGATACTTGGAAAGAAGAGATAGAAAAGTGGTCTCACCTTGATTTCTTAAAATATTCAGTGGTCGTAGGAAGTGAAAAAGAAAGAATAAAAGCATTAAATAAACAAGCAGATATCTATTTAATCAATAGGGAAAATGTAGACTGGCTAATAAATAAGAGCGAAATACCATTTAACTACGACATGATCGTAATTGACGAATTATCATCTTTTAAGTCTCATAGGTCAAAGAGGTTTAAAGCCTTGATGAAAGTTAGACCAAAGGTAAAAAGAATAGTTGGTCTTACTGGAACTCCATCATCTAATGGACTAATGGATTTGTGGGCTGAGTTTAGGCTCCTTGATATGGGAGAGAGACTTGGTAGATTTATTGGTCAGTATAGGGAAATATACTTCAAACCAGATAAGAGAAACGGACCAATCATTTATTCCTATAAGCCACTTCCTTTTGCTGAAGATGCAATCTATGAAAAGATATCAGATATCACAGTTTCTATGAAAGCTGAAGATTACCTAAAAATGCCAGAGAAGATAAACAATGAAGTCTTTGTAAATCTATCAGATAAAGAAAGAGATATCTACGAGACCTTAAAAAAAGACTTGGTCGTTAGTATTAAGGATAAAGATATAGATGCAGTCAATGCTGCAGCTCTTTCTAATAAGTTACTTCAAATGGCATCGGGTTCTGTTTATGATGAAGATAAAAATATGATTCATATTCATGATAGAAAGCTTGATGCCTTGGAAGATTTAATAGAAGGCGCAAATGGTAAACCAGTATTAATAGCTTATTGGTATAAGTCAGATTTGAAAAGAATAAAAGATAGGTTTGATGTAAGAGAACTTAAGACAAGTGAGGACTTTAAAGAATGGAATCAAGGTAAGATTCCAGTTGCCATTATCCATCCAGCATCTGCTGGTCATGGACTTAACCTACAAGCTGGAGGTTCGACACTTATTTGGTTTTCCCTTACATGGTCCTTAGAACTTTATGAACAAACCAATGCCAGACTATATAGGCAGGGTCAGAAAGAAACAGTTGTAATTCATCATATCTTAGCTAAAGGAACTATAGATGAAGATGTAATGAAAGCATTAGAAAATAAGAATAAAACACAAGCTGCACTTATTGATGCAGTGAAAGCAAATCTAGAGAGTTGATGTCATAGATTGTCACTATCAAAATTTGCTAAGATTAATGCAAGAGAAGAAGTTATATGGATAACTTACCTCAAAAACGTATGGAGGTAAGAAATGAATGCAAAAGAATATTTAAAACAAGCTTTTTATTTAGACAAGAGAATAAACTCAAAGCTGGAGCAAGTTGAATCACTCAACGCTCTAGCAACAAAAGCTACATCCACCTTATCAGATATGCCTAAGAGTCCTAATCGAGGATCATCAAAACTTGAAGATACTATCGTAAAGATTGTAGATCTCCAAGAAGAAATCAATAAGGATATAGATAAGTTGGTGGATTTAAAGAAAGAAATCGTAAGAACAATAAAAAAGATTGAAGATAAAGAACTTCAAGTCGTTTTAGAAAAAAGATATCTTTGTTTTGAATCTTGGGAGAAGATAGCAGTTGAAATGAATTACTCAATTCAGCATATTTTTAGATTGCATAGTAAGGCTTTAAAAAATATAGAAGTATAAAAAATCGGGTGACGCATAAATGCATCACCCGCAAAACTTCGTTTTCAATTCGTGTTTTTATTATAGTATTAAATTTAAAACTTGTCCAGGATATCGTGGTGTCCAATATCTAAAAGAAATATCAATTCATTATTTTCATAGAACCAAATAATGCGAATATCCATGTTAACAGAAGACTCCCATATTCCATCTGTACCTTGTATTTTCTTAGTTCTTAAAGATGGATGGGTAGGATTTTCTACGAAAAATTTAAGTTTCTTTTTCGTTTGTTTCTTTTCAGTATCAGATAGTTTTTTGTAATGTTTTTTAAAGGCTTTCGAATAAGCAATTTTATAGGACATTACTTGTCTAACTCTTCGAATAGAGAGTCGATAGAATCAAAAACAGGTTGAGTCCCATTTTTTATAGATTCTTTAATTTCTTTTACTTCAGCTTTTAAATTTTTTATGACGTGTTCTGGATAGATTGCAACTGGAACGAGTACAATTTTTCCGTTATCTTCTATGACTTCAAATTGATCGCCTTGATTTAATTCCATAGAGTTTACTATGTCTTTTGGTATAGTAACTTGTGATTTAGCTTTTAGTTCAACCAACATAACAAAACCTCCTTAGTTAGAAATTCATACTTTCTAACTAAATTATATTTTCTTCTGAGAAAAAAGTCAAGTGGAGAGTAAAGTTGATAGAATGAGAGTAAGTAGTTGTAGTATAGTTAGAATAGCAAAAGAATAATAAAACGAGCCTTGGAGATTAAATCTTCAGGGCTTTCTTTATGGAGTGATAAAGTGCCAAGTAAACCAAAGAGACCATGTTCACATCCAGGTTGTCCTGAATTAGTTGACGGACGATTCTGCAAGAAACATGAGAAAGAATACAACAGAAACTATGAAAAATATAAAAGAGATCCTAGAACTCATAAGCGTTATGGAAAAGCATGGAGACTTATAAGAAAAAGATATGTAGCAGAGCATCCACTTTGTGAGATGTGTTTAAAAGAAAATAGAATGACAAAGGTAGAGGAAGTACATCACATACTTCCTCTTTCTCGTGGTGGAACTAATGACGAAGACAATCTTATGAGTCTTTGTAAATCTTGTCACTCAAAGATTCATGCTGAGCGCGGAGATAGATTCGGACGAGAATAGTTTTGAGAGAGGGGGAGTCTTAATCTCTACTACTGAATTTTCTACCAACGGTGCCGCCCTCTCACGCACAAAAAAACGGGTTCAAAGACCCTATTAAAGAAGATGATGAATTAGGAGGTGATACTATCGCTAAAGACGGAACATATAGAGGTGGAAGAAGAGTAAAAGCAGGAGGCAAACCACAGCCTGCTGCTGAAAAAATAGAAAAAGGTAAAAAAGTAGAAATTTTAATGAATGATATTCCAACATTCACGCCAGAAGAAATAGATGCTGTTGACTTACCAGATGGGGCAGTTCTTGATGGAACCGATATGCCTACACCAAGTGACTATCTATCTGCAAAACAAAAGAATGGAATACCACTAGGTGCAGATGAAATATATAAAGAGACTTGGAGTTGGTTAAAACAGAGAAACTGTGAAAACTTAGTAAATCCAAGATTATTAGAATCCTACTCCCAGGCTTTTGCAAGATACATTCAATGTGAAGAGGCAATAAGTCAATTTGGACTTTTAGGAAAGCATCCTACTACGGGAGGAGTTATTGCATCTCCCTTTGTACAGATGTCTTCACAATTTCAAAAGACAGCAAATCTTTTATGGTATGAAATTTATGACATAGTGAAAGAAAACTGTACTGAAGTTTATGAAGACTATGGGGAAGATATGATGGAAAAACTACTAAGGCAAAGGAGGTAATAAATTTGTTTGAAAAAGTAAATCCAAAGCATCCTGACAAACAAGCAGATTGTATTGCAGGTGCAATTGTAGATTTAGCATATAAAGAAAAGGAAAATCCTAAAATAGCAGTCGAAGTTTTGCTTGGTCATGGTGATTGTCATGTGATTATTGAAACGGACTGCAAGTTAGATGTTGAAGAAATCAAATCAGCTATTAATAGAATAGCAGGAGAAGTAAAAGCCGATGTAAAAATTGTAGAGCAAGACATTCACTTATCGAACAATCAAAAAGAAAAGATTAGATGTGGGGATAATGGAATCTTTAAGGGAGTACCTACTTCAGACGAAGAAAAGAAACTATCTTTAATTGCTCGTGAAATCTATTCTAATTATCCCTACGATGGGAAATACATTCTTGATGGAGATAAACTCATCATCTGTCAGTCAAATGTATCTAGAGAAATTTTAAAATCAATTTATCCAAGAGCAATCGTAAACCCATTAGGGGATTGGACTGGAGGGTTTAATGTTGATACTGGAGCGGCTAATAGAAAACTCGGTTCTGATATGGGGCGAGCAGTAACTGGCGGAGGTCTTCATGGTAAAGACCTATCCAAGGCTGATGTATCAGTTAATATTTATGCCCACCTAAAGGAACAAGAGGAAAATAGAGAGATTGAATTATCCTGTGCAATCGGAGATGAAACTGTTGATGGTAGACCATATTCAGAAATTGTAGAAATTGCTAGAAACTACATTAACTCTATCGGTGGTTTTGAGGAATTTGCTAAATGGGGGTTCATCTAATGAAAGAAGGACTATTACAATATGAATTAAAAAATATAGATGAACTCATCCCATATATTAATAATGCTAGAACGCATACTGACGAACAAATTAATAAGGTAGCTGCATCTATAAAAGAATTTGGATTTTTAAATCCTATCTTAATTTCAGAAGAGAATGTTATTACAGCAGGACATTGCAGACTTCTAGCGGCTAAGAAACTAGGACTAAAGAAAGTTCCATGTATTTTAGAAAATCATCTCACAGAGGCACAAAGAAAAGCTTATGTTCTTGCTGATAATAAGTTAAGTTTAGATGCTGGCTGGGATGAAGAACTATTGAGAGTTGAAATTGAATCCCTAGAAGATTATGGATTTAATGTAGAGCTTACAGGATTTTCAACTGAAGAATTATCTTCGCTCTTTGACCTTGGTGTAGAGGCTGAAGAAGATGACTTTGATGTTGAAGAAGAACTTAAAAAGCCTATTTTTTCCAAGGAAGGAGATATTTGGACTCTAGGTAGACATAAAGTTATTTGTGGTGATTCTACTCAGTGGGATACTTTTGAAAAGCTGCTAAATGATACAAAGGTCAATTTAGTATGTACCGATGCACCATATTTTGTTGAATTAAAAAATAAATCGGGAACGATTAAAAATGACAACTTAAATGATAAAGAGGCCTATGAATTTTTAATGAAGGTCTTTACAAACTTTAAAGACGCAATGGCTAAGGATGCATCAATTTATGAATTCTATGCAACGATGAAAGCTAGAGTTTTCTATGATGCTTTTGAAGATGCAGGCTTTAAAGTTGGTGCAGGGCTTATTTGGAAAAAACCAAGAGCTCCTTTCATGAGAACAGATTGGAAATTTAATATGGAGCCTATTATATTTGGTTGGAGAAAAGATGGAAAACATAACTGGTATGGAGATCAAAAGCAAACAGCAGTCTTTGAATTTGATGGAATTAAAGATTCTGAAAAAGAAGGATGTGGTCATCCATCATCAAAACCAGTACCACTTATTGCTTATTTAATAAAGCAATCAACTCAAACAAATGGCTTAGTCCTTGATGGATTTTTAGGAAGTGCATCTGCATTAATTGCCTGTGAGGAGCTTAATCGAATCTGCTATGGAATAGAAATAGAGCCTAAATTTGTTGATGTAGCAGTAAAAAGATATTTAAATTTAGTTGGTAGTGATAAAGATATAAGCCTTTTAAGAGATGAAAAAAAATATAAGTATGAAGATGCTATTAATCTGACTTGATATAAATCAGTATTTGAGTGATATATGTATGTGAGGTGATTAGATGATTTCAAGGGAAATTATACAAAAATTAAAAGAGACGTATCCAGTAGGTACAAGAGTAAAACTAATCCAAATGGAAGATGGACAGGCTCCACCAGTTGGAACTTTAGGCACAGTTTATGGGGTGGATGCCATTGGATCAATCCTAGTAAAATGGGATAATGGTTCGATGTTAAATGTAATTTTTAGGGAGGATATAATTGAAAAATCTAATTAAATAACCATACATTGCTTGACTATTCCTCTATTGTACGGGAATATGTGTACAACAAAAGAGGAGGAACGAAAAATGAAAAAAATTGAACTGCTAGAAAATATAAAAGAAAAAGAAGAATTCGAAGAAAATAAAATAAGTTACAGATTTTATTGGGCATATAGAGAATCCCAAAGGATAGGTCGAGACATCCTAAACTTTGAAGACATTGGATTTGAAGATAATCACGAAGATATGATAGAGAATCTTGAAAGATTCGGGATACAAGAATTTACCATTTCCGATCAGTCAACAGGACTCATGAAAGGACTAAAAAGCTTTAAAAGAAAAGGTTACTTTCCTATAGACTTAATTGAAATAGATACAGGAAGGACTAATTGGAATTTCAAAGAAAGAAAAGAGGAAAAAGAGTATGAACCAGCCCTCCTTTTCAAGAGAAACTAAGAGAAAAAATAGAGAGTTAAGCAAGATAATTGCTTGACTTATCTCTTCTTGTACGGGAATATGTGTACAACAAAAGAGAAGGAGAACATTACCATGAAAAAAGACCTTTTAGAAAGATTAGAAACAGAAGTTACAGCTTGCAAAAGATACGCAGAAAGCTCAATAAAAAAATCAAAAGAAGGCAAGACTGGAGCAGCCATTAATCTTTTAGACATAGCGGGAACAGCAAAGAAATGTGCAGACCAAGTTCATGAAGAACTTTGGGAGGTATCAAAAGGAAATTTAACAGATGAAGAATTTCAACTTTTTGCAGAATCAGAAACACTAGAAAGAGAACTTAAGAAAGCATACAAAGAATTAAACATAGCAAGACAAAGATAAAATAAAATTCCAAATAGAGTTTAGGCTCTATTTGTCGTAGTAGAAGTCACTAGCAAGTGGCTATTTTTTATGCCTATTTTTAGATGAAGGAGGTCAAATGAAATATAAACCAACAAAATTTATGCTACCTACATCTCACTATGATAAAAACAAAGCAGACTATGCTGTCACCTTTATAGAATGCCTAAAACACACAAAAGGTAGATGGGCAGGTAAAGATTTCAAGCTTATTGACTGGCAAGAAGAAATCATTAGAGACTTGTTTGGAATTGTGAAAGATACAGGGTATCGACAATTTAATACAGCCTATATTGAAATACCAAAGAAAATGGGAAAGTCAGAACTTGCAGCTGCTGTAGCACTCCTTCTTACTTGCGGTGATGGAGAGGAAAGAGCAGAAGTTTATGGATGTGCTGCAGATAGGCAACAAGCAACTATCGTCTTCGATGTTGCAGCTGATATGGTAAGGATGAGCCCAGCCTTATCTAAAAGAGTAAAGATACTAGCATCTCAAAAGAGAATGATATATAAGCCGACCAATTCTTTCTATCAAGTTTTATCTGCAGAGGCTTATTCTAAACACGGATTTAATATTCATGGTGTGGTCTTTGACGAACTTCATACCCAACCTAACAGAAAACTTTTTGATGTTATGACAAAAGGTTCAGGAGATGCAAGAACTCAACCCCTATATTTTCTTATTACAACTGCAGGAACAGATACGAAATCAATCTGCTACGAAACTCACCAAAAGGCAGTCGACATACTTGAAGGAAGAAAAACTGATCCAACTTTTTATCCCGTGATTTATGGAGCAGATAGAGAAGATGATTGGACAGATGAAAAAGTATGGCATAAGGCTAACCCATCCTTAGGAATTACAGTTCCAATAGAAAAAGTAAGACAAGCCTGTGAATCGGCTAAGCAAAACCCAACTGAAGAAAATGCCTTCAGACAGTTAAGATTAAATCAGTGGGTCAAACAAGCAATTAGGTGGATGCCTATGGAAAAATGGGACTTATGTAACTTTGCTGTTAATGAAGAAGAACTAAAAGGTAGAGTTTGTTATGGTGGACTTGACCTATCATCAACAACAGATATTACGGCCTTTGTTTTAGTCTTTCCTCCATTAGATGAGGATGATAAATATCAAATATTACCCTACTTTTGGTTGCCAGAAGATAACCTCGACCTAAGAGTAAAAAGAGACCATGTGAACTATGACCTATGGAAAAAACAAGGCTATATTCAGACAACAGAAGGCAATGTAGTTCATTATGGTTTTATTGAAAAATTTATAGAAGATTTAGGTGATATATATAACATCCGAGAAATTGCCTTTGACAGATGGGGAGCAGTTCAGATGGTACAAAACTTAGAAGGAATGGGTTTCACAGTTGTTCCTTTTGGTCAAGGATTTAAAGACATGTCTCCACCAACAAAAGAATTAATGAAACTAACTCTCGAAAGAAAAATAGCCCATGGAGGTCATCCAGTTCTAAGGTGGATGATGGATAATATCTTTATTCGAACAGATCCCGCTGGAAACATTAAGGCAGATAAAGAAAAATCTACAGAAAAGATAGATGGGGTTATTGCTACAATCATGGCTCTTGATAGGGCTATAAGGTGTGGCAATGATACTAGTGAGTCGGTTTATGATGATAGGGGATTGATTATTTTTTAATCTCTCTATTTTTGATTTATCATAGCCAAATTTAGAAAAGTGGCGAGATTTAGAGTTAAGTAAAAATGCACGAAAAAAGCCACCATATAGGTGGCTAGAATATGTATACCAATTGCTTATGAGTGACGATAACACATATCGCTTACCTAGATAATGGCACTTGAATAAGACTTACTGTTGGTATAATCATGATACTTTAAAAATAGAAAAAAGTCAAGTTTTATAGGGGAAATTCAAAAATATATTTTAAGATACCATTGTCTCTTAAAGTTTTAAACTCATCTGCGTAATTACCTGTTTTAAGATGAGAATACAAGATATTTGAGAAAACATCAGCGATTTGAATATTTGAGTTATTGGCAGAGTCAAAATATGAAACCGCAAAATTTCCTTGATTAATCCCAGTTATGCAAAGTTCAGTGTTTAAATAGTCCTCAAGAAAGAATCTCGATTCGGTTCTTTCATTTCTTTCATCAAGTTGTAAAAGATGATTCTCACTTGGTATGTAATTATTTCTTATGAAGTAGTCCAGTGATATTTTTAATAGGTAATTGAAAACTCTAGATGTATTTGAACAAAAAGTATCTTTGAGTCTTGAATTGTCAACTTTTAAATAGAAAAGACTGAAGTTGCTTTTTCTGGCAAAGAAGTTTATAAATTTTTGTTTCATGGGTCTATCAAAAGCAGAACCTTTTAACTCATGAAATGTTCCATTTAAAAACATTTTTTGCCTATTGTCTATTCTTTTAAGCTCTTCAAGATTAGATGCTACAAAACGTTTATAGGATCTTTTTAAAGCATTAGAATTATCTGGAATAATTAACGTGATAATGAAGTATTCATTTTTAAGTTGATTATTAATTGTTCCTGATTCGTCGATATATATGTTCATAGTTTGTCCTTCCAGTAAATATATTAACATTATATCACAAATGATTAAAATTTTAGGAGGTGGTAATATAAACATTTTAAACTTAATATTCAAGTCGAGAGACAAACCTAAAGACGGGGAGAGGATATCTTCATCGTCTTTTTTATTTGGGAGAACAACAGCAGGAAGGAATGTCAACGAATTTACTGCCATGCAAATGACGGCAGTTTATTCATGTGTGAGAGTTCTTGCTGAAACCTTAGCAGGACTTCCTCTTCATCTATATAAAAGAGGAGATTCGAACTCAAAGGAAAAAGCAAAAGACCACGCCATATATTTTCTTTTGCACGATGAACCAAATACTGAAATGACTTCCTTTGTATTTAGAGAAACACTGATGACTCATCTTCTTTTATGGGGAAATGCCTATGCTCAGATAATTCGAAATGGAAGAAATGAGATCATTGGACTTTATCCCTTAATGCCAAACAAGATGACTGTTATGCGAAGTGAAGAAGGAGAAATCTTCTATAAATACAATCATAAATCAGAAGAAGTTTATCTTTTAAAAGAAGATGTCCTTCACATACCTGGACTTGGTTTTGATGGCCTTATTGGATACTCGCCAATTACAATGGCAAAGAATGCAATTGGTATGGCTATGGCTTGTGAAGATTATGGTGCTAGCTTTTTCCAAAATGGCGCACAGCCAGGTGGGGTTTTAGAGCATCCAGGTATTATTAAAGATCCAGAAAGAGTTAGAGCGTCATGGAATGCTGCCTTTCAAGGCCCTAAAAACGCCAACAAAGTGGCTGTACTTGAAGAAGGGATGAAATACCAACCCATAGCCATAGCGCCAAGTGAGGCCCAGTTTTTGGAAACTAGAAAGTTTCAGTTAAATGAGATAGCAAGAATATTCAGAATACCACCTCATATGATTGGTGACTTGGAGAAGTCGTCATTTTCAAATATAGAACAGCAGTCACTTGAATTTGTTAAATACACCCTTGATCCTTGGATCGTTCGTTGGGAACAATCTTTGGAAAGAGCACTACTAACAAATAAAGAAAAAGAATCATACTTTATTAAATTCAATCTTGATGGACTTCTGAGGGGAGACTATGAATCAAGGATGAATGGATATGCTGTAGGAAGACAAAATGGCTGGATGAGTGCAAATGACATAAGAGAATTAGAAAATCTAGATAGGATATCGGCTGAAGAAGGTGGTGACTTATACCTTGTAAATGGAAATATGCTACCACTTGATAAGGCAGGTAGTTTTTATCAGCAGAAAGGAGAAGTGATAAGTCCTAATGAAGAACAATAGAATATTTTGGAATTGGAAAAAGGATTCAAATGAACTCTATATAGATGGAGTTATTGCAGAAGAGTCTTGGTTTGATGATGAAATAACTCCAAGGCTCTTTTTTGAAGAATTAAAAAACAAAAGTGGAGATATAACTGTGTGGATCAACTCCCCTGGTGGAGATTGTATCGCAGCATCAAGAATTTACACCATGCTTTTAGAACACAAGGGAAATGTGACAATTAAGATTGATGGACTTGCAGCATCAGCAGCATCAGTTATTGCTATGGCAGGAACTGAAGTTTTGATGAGTCCTACATCACTAATGATGATTCATAATCCTTTAACTGTAGCAATTGGCGACTCAAAAGAAATGCAAAAAGCTATCGATATGCTTAAGGAAGTCAAGGAATCAATCATCAATGCCTATGAGATTAAAACTGGTTTATCCCGAGAAGAGATTTCTAATCTAATGGATGGAGAGACTTGGTTTGATAAGAATAAGGCCATCGAGATGGGTTTTTGTGATGGAACTCTCACTGACAAAAGAAAAGATGAAAAAGCTACAAACATGATCTTTTCAAGACGAGCAGTTACAAACTCACTTTTAACAAAGATAAATAAAGAAGTAAAGACTCACTCAATGAATGAGGTAGAAGAAAGATTAAACAAAATTAAAAATACTTGGAGGTAATTATATGAACTTAAAAGAACTAATGGAAAAGAGAACTAAAGCTTGGGATGAGGCAAAGGCATTTGCTGAATCTAAGAAAGATGAAAAGGGTCTAATGTCTGATGAAGACTTTAAGACATATGAAGAGATGGAAAGAACTATCGAGAATTATACTCGTGAAATTGAAAGAAAGAAGAGGGAAGAAGAAATGGATAAAACTTTAGAAAAACCTACTACTCAAGCATTAACAAATGAACCTGCTACTTTTAATGAAGAAGAAAAACCAATGAGAGCTAGAAATGTCTATAAGAAATCTATGATGAAGGCATTAAGAACTAACTTTAGAGATATTTCCAATGAATTAAAAGTAGGTACAGATGAAAGTGGTGGATATTTAGTTCCTGAAGAAATGGAAACAGATATTGTAAATGGTCTTGAAGAAGAAAACATTGTAAGAAAATTAGCTACAAAAGTTCAAACTTCTGGACTTCATAAAATTAATATTGCAGCTACAAAGCCTGCTGCTCTATGGGTAGAAGAAGGTGGTCAACTAACCTTTGGAGATGGCACATTCGATCAAGTATCTCTTGATGCACACAAACTTCATGTTGGAATTAAAGTTACTGAAGAACTTCTCTATGATGCAGCCTTTAATTTAGAAAAATACATTACTGAAGAATTTACTAGAGCGTTAGCAAATGCTGAAGAAGATGCCTTCTTAAATGGTGATGGAGTAAATAAGCCTACAGGAATTTTTGACTCTAAAAAGGGTGGAGAACTTGGAGGAACAACAAAGGCTCAAACAATTACTGCTGATGAATTAATTGATTTAGTTTACTCGCTAGATAGACCATATAGAAAGAAAGCAGCCTTCATTTTAAATGACGCAACAGTTGCTCAAATTAGAAAACTTAAGGATGTTAATGGTGCATATATTTGGCAACCATCACTTAAAGATGGAGAACCAGATAGACTTTTAGGATATCCTGCTTATACATCTGCCTTTGCTCCAAAAGCTGAAAAAGGAAAACTTGCAGTAGCCTTTGGCGATTTTTCATATTACAAGATTGGAGATAGAGGAAATAGGTCTTTCCAAGACTTAAAGGAACTATTTGCTGGTAATGGCATGGTTGGGTTCTTAGGAAAAGAAAGAGTAGATGGCATCTTAGTTTTAAGAGAAGCAGTTAAACTATTAAAAATCGGTGCTACTGCCTAAGGAGTAAATTATGATTACTCTTGAGGAGGCAAAGTCCTATTTAAGGGTGGATTTTGATGATGAGGATGAGATGATTGAATCTCTCATCCAATCATCAATCAAACATTCTATGGATGTAGCTAGAGTTAATAGTGAAGAAGACCTTTCTAAAAATCCAAATGGAAAGATAGCTGTCTTATATGTGACTGCTTATCTTTATGAACACAGAGAAGAGGCAGATTATTCTGAACTAAACTTAACTCTAAGGGCTTTATTATTTGGTGATAGAAAACCAGGTTTTTAAGGAGGACTTATGGCCAATAGTTTAAATACTTTAAATTTAATTCAAACAAAGGGTGGAATTAATATAAAGCAAGGAGATATATCTTCAGAACTGAGTTTTCAGCTATGTGACTCAAAAGGTGACCCTATTAGTTTTTTAAATGATAAAGATGCTAGTATTCATCTTTATAGCAAAGAAAAGAAACTAGAATGGAAATGTAAGACAAAGGTAAATGAAGATAAGATTTCTTTTAGGATTGATGAGCCACTTGCAATTGGAACATATAAAATAGAAATCAAAATAGAAGGTCATATTTTCCCATCAGACCAAGGAACTTATATAAGAATAACAAAAGGTTATGAGTCATATACAGATTCAGAAAGTGCGATAGTTGCCATTGAAAATGCTAAAAATATAGCTGATGAGGCAATAAAAAAAGCTATTGAAAAGAATCTAGAGGATATAAAAGGACCAAAGGGAGACAAGGGTGATGACGGCACTCAAGGCAAAGAAGGCCCACCTGGTCCAAAAGGAGAAGATGGAAAAGACTGTGAAGTTATAGATAACCTTGAAAGTGAAAACGGAGAAAAAGCCCTGTCTGCTAGACAAGGTAAAATTCTAAATAAAAAATATGATGAGCTTTTTTACGATGTCGATAATGGTAAAGATTTAATTGCTAAGGCTATTGTCGACAAGAAAGGAAAAGCTAATAAAGATGATAGCTTTACAGACTTAGCAAATAAAATTGGAGAAATAAAAACTGGATGGGAGCCTGGGCATAAATTTATAGAAGGAGAATTAAAAATAGAATATAACTACCAATACGATACGGATCCTTTTCAAATCATGGAAAATATAGATGACGCTTTAGGTATCGAAGATGCTGGTGATGCATATTTTATTATAAAAGAAGGAAAATTATCCTTACTTATCCACCTTAACGAAGCTTTAAGTTCTAATAAGCGTAGATATTTAAATTTATGTAGTTATAGTAATGAAGATTGTTTTGGAATAGTAAGTGCAGATAATAATGGGTTTATTTCGATTTATGGGATATCCATGATATTAGAGGAACTGTGGGTTATCGATACAAAAATCCCATCAAATAAAAAAATAAATCTAGAAACTGTTAATGATACCTTAATTGTATCAGCATATGATAAGTCTGAAGCAGAGTTTCATAATTTGAAGAATAAAAAATATCTTAGGGTTAATAAATATGATGATTTTTTTAGCTACTTTGATACAACCTATGTCCAAATTAATAACACCGTATCGGGATTGAGTGCAAATGGTAATATTTTTTCACTTGATTTAAGTAACTATAAATTTGACAGAATAATACATGCTAATCTTAGTGGTTTAAGAATCCATACTTTAGATAATAAAATATATTATTTTGAATTAAAGAATGGTGTTCCTCAAAGTCCAAGGCTAAATGTTGACTTATCAAAATGGGCAAAAGGAAAATTTTTATCTTATAGTAGAAATTATTCGGGTGAAAGGTACACATATGAGGGAATATCGTTATTAGTTGAATCTAATAAGAATGTGAGCATAGCTTACGAATGGGAATATGATGAAGCTACAGAAGTTAGAACTGATGAAGATACTTTATATATATCCTATGTAAATGGTGATATGAAAACAACCGATGAAATAAACTTATTTACAAAGGAAAAAAGGATTACTAAATCACCTAACTATAAAAAGTTATTAAAAACAAGGTATGAAAGCAACGAGGGTTACGACGATTATATGTTATTTTTTATCCTTAATGGAAATTTTTGTGGATGGAATAAAAGTCGTTATCTAGTTTATTATATTCTACCAGAACTCCCTGAAGATAATGGAGACAACTATGAAAATAGTTGATTTTAATAGAAGGATTACCTTCCAAAATAAAGATGTTGAAGTTGATGAGATAGGTAATCATAAATCAATATGGTCTGATTATCTAACAACTAATTCATATATATCTTTTCAAGGCAAAGGTGAAGAAGTTTTTCTTGGTATGGAAGTAGACAGGTCAGATATTTCTTTTACAGTAAGATTTCAAAATAGGTTAAAGAATATTAATACTTCAGATTTCAGAATTCTATTTGAAGCTGAAAATTACAATATCATCTCAATTGACTTTATGAACTATAAAAATAGATTTATAAAGTTTAGATGTAGGAAGGTGAGTAGATGAATGTAAAAATTGAAAACCTCGCCAGTGAAATTATGAAGGGCTTAGAAGAATATTCTGATATGGCAACAGACGAAGTCAAAAATGAAGTCAAAAAAGCTGGTAGGAATATAAGAAAAGATATACAAGAAAATGCTCCTGTAGGAGAAACAAAGAAATATTCTAAATCTTGGTCAGTAAAAACTATGAAAGAAACTTCTAACTCAATAGAACTTGTAGTTCACTCAAAAAATAGATATCAATTGGCTCATTTACTTGAAAAAGGTCATGTTCTTAGACAGGGTGGAAGAGTGTCTGCTAAGCCACACATTGGACCAGCTGAGGAGAAAGGAATCAGAGAATTGGAAGAAAATATAATGAGGAAATTAAGAGAATGAAGAAGTTAATGAAAATAATTAACGAGATTGGACTTCCTTTTGCATACTCGCACTTTGCTGAGGGAGAAAGTCCAGCTCCACCATTTATGGTCTATCTATTTCCAAAGAATAAACACTTTGGTGCAGATGGAGTAGTTTTCTATAAAAATACTCAGATAGACTTAGAACTTTATACCGATAAGAAAGATCTAAAATTAGAAGAAAAAATAGAAGAGATACTTGATAGAGAAAAAATCTATTATGAGAAATCTGAAGTTTGGATTGAATCAGAAAGACTCTATGAAGTTTTGTATGAATTCACACTTAATTTAAAAATTACGGAGGTAAATAATAATGGCCAATAAAGTTAAATTTAATATTTGTAACGTACACTACGCTCTCTTTAATAAAACCGAAGAGGGCGTTATTAAATATAAGACACCAGTGCCAATGCCTGGTGCTGTTTCAATTTCATTAGATCCTAATGGAGAGCCAGAAAGCTTTTATGCAGATGGAATTGAATACTACACTATTTCAAACAATATGGGATATGATGGAGATTTAGAAATTGCTCTTATTCCAGAATCCTTTAGGACTGATGTTTTGATGGAAAAATCAGATTCAAACAAAGTTCTTATTGAGTCTTCAAATTCTGAAACTGCAAACTTTGCACTTCTTTTCGAGTTTGATGGTGACCAAAAGAAAATCCGTCATGTCATGTATAACTGCTCAGCAGCAAGACCTACTCTTGAAGGAGAAACCAATGAAGAATCAAGAGAAGTTCAACCAGAAACCTTATCTATTCAAGCAAGACCACTTCCAAATGGAAATGTAAAGGCTAGAACAAGTGATGAGACAACTAAGGAAACTTATGATGGTTGGTACAAATCAGTTTATATGCCAACAGAAACTACAGTAACACCTTCAAGAGCAAGTGTTGGAGGTAAATAAATATGGCATTAACAAAGAAAATTCAAATTGATGGGAAAGATGTTGTTTTCCGTGCATCAGCAGCTATCCCAAGAATCTATAGACTTAAATTTGGAAGAGATATCTTCAAAGACTTGATGGAATTAGAAAAGTCCATGAAGAAAAACGATGAAGATAAATCCAATCTTGATATAGGTTCACTTGAGTTATTTGAAAATATAGCATATGTAATGGCTAAACATGGAGATAAATCTGTGCCAGATAGTCCAGAAGAATGGTTAGATAATTTCTCGACTTTTTCAATTTATCAAATTCTGCCACAGCTAATTGAATTATGGGGGCTTAACATAAAGTCGGAAGAAGTTCCTAAAAAAAAGTAAGACCAACAGAAAGACCAATGACTACACCCTTGTTTCTATTAAGGGCAGTAGAGCTTGGTCTTTCTGTTTCTGATTTATCCCTACTAACGATAGGGCTTGTTAATGATATGTTTACAGAAAAGAATAATGACGACTATAAATACAAAGAAGTAGCTACCCAAGAGGACTTCGATAGATTCTAAAAGTATAATGTTTTCAACAATTATATTTATTAGGAGGAATCATGGGATTATTCGGAGAAAAGAAAACAGCAGAAGAAAAGCAAAATGAAAAATTACAAGCATTTATGCGAAGATATCAACTAGAAGATCTAGATGAGAAAGATTTAGTAGTTTTACAAAGAATTGCAAGTGATTTAGCAGGAAATTCATTCTTTAAAGCTGGTATGGCTTTGAGTTTTGCAAAAGCAGAAGAACAAGCTAAAGTAACATATCTTTCCGCATTAGTAGAACAAAACTGGATGATAATAAGACAACTTAGCAGATTAAATAAAAATATAGAAGATTTAAAGAAACAATAGAAATTCTAAAAAGGTATTTAAAGCATCTATCAAAATGATAGGTGCTTTTCTTATGCTTTAAATTAAGGAGGTGAGATATTGGCAAATAGAATAAAAGGAATAACTGTTGAGATTGGTGGAGATACTACCAAACTTCAAGACGCACTTAAATCAGTAAATACAGAAATAAAACACACTCAGTCAGAATTACGTGATGTTAATAAACTTCTTAAACTTGACCCAGGAAATACTGAACTTATCTCACAAAAGCATAAGCTATTAGGTCAGACCTTAGAAGAAACAAAAAATAAATTAACTTCTTTGAAAGAAGCACAGAAACAAGCTGAACAGGCTCTTGCAGAAGGTAAAATCTCCCAAGAACAATATGATGCACTTAAACGAGAAATTATTGAAACAGAACAAGCCCTAAAGAATCTAGAAAAGCAGGGAGCAACAACTAATCAGACTCTACAAAATATAGCTGCTACTGGAGAAAAATGGCAAAATACTGGTCAGAACATTGAGAATGTAGGGAAAGATATTATGCCAGTATCTCTTGCAGTTGCAGGGCTTGGAGCAGCAGCTGTAAAGACTGCATCAGATTTTGATTCTGGTATGGCAAAGGTAAAAGCAGTATCTGGTGCAACTGGATCTGACTTTGATGCACTAAGAGAGAAAGCACGTGAAATGGGAGCAAAGACAAAGTTCTCAGCATCTGAAGCAGCTGATGCTATGAACTACATGGCAATGGCTGGTTGGAAAAGCAAGGACATGATTGGTGGTATTGAAGGAATTATGAACCTTGCTGCAGCCAGTGGTGAGGACTTAGCTACTACTTCAGATATTGTCACAGATGCACTTACAGCCTTTGGTCTAAAAGCAGAAGATTCTTCTCACTTCGCTGATGTTCTTGCTGCTGCATCATCTAATGCAAACACCAATGTTTCGTTAATGGGTGAGACCTTTAAATATGCTGCACCTATTGCTGGTGCCCTTGGATATTCAGTTGAAGATACTGCAGTTGCTATAGGTCTAATGGCAAACTCAGGAATAAAGGGTTCACAAGCAGGTACAGCTTTAAGGGCTGGACTAACTAGACTTGCATCACCAACTAAAGAAGTTATTAATGGAATGTCCATGTTAGGCCTATCTATTGAGGACGTACAGGGGCTTTCTCTTGATGAAACTCTAAGAATATTTAGAGAATCCTTTGCTAATTTAGATGGAACTCAACAGGCACAGGCAGCATCAATGATATTTGGTAAAAATGCTATGTCTGGAATGTTGGCAATAATAAATGCCAGTGAGAAAGATTATAACAGTCTAAGTGATGCCATCTATAACGCAGATGGAACAGCAGAAAAAATGGCAACTACTATGCAGGATAACTTAGGTGGTCAATTAAAGATCCTACAATCTGCCTTAGAAGAATTAGCCATATCCTTTGGAGAACTCCTAATGCCAACTGTTAGGAAAGTAGTTGATATAATAACAAAACTGGTAAATGGACTTAATGCACTTCCAGGTCCAGTAAAAGGTGTCATTGCAGGAATAGGTGTTTTTATAGCTGCTCTTGGTCCAGTTCTTATGATTATAGGAAAGCTTGTCTGGTCAATAGGAACTATTATGACCAAAGGACCTCTAATAGTAGGAGGAATAACTAAGATAGTTGGAATCTTTACAGGTACACTTATACCAGCAATCACTGCAGTAGTATCAGCCATTGGTATAGTTCCTATAGCTATTGGAGCAGTAGTAGCTGGTCTTGTTCTTTTATGGAAGAAATGTGATTGGTTTAGAGAAGGGGTCATCTCCATATGGGAAACTATTAAGGAATCAACAGTTGCTATTTGGAATGGTATAAAAGAATTCTTCGTAAATCTTTGGCAAGGAATATCAGAATCCTGGACAAAATCTTGGACAGAGATTACTACATTCTTATCAGAATTCTGGACTGGATTTATTGAAGGAGTTAAAACTACATGGAAAGGTATCAAGGACTTTTTTGCCAATCTATGGAATGGACTTGCTGAAGGATGGAATACTATCTGGACATCTATAACAACTTTTCTAACTGAATCTTGGAATACCTTTATTGAGGGAGCCAAGAGTCTATGGCAAAGTTTAGGAGATTTCTTTACAAGCTTATGGAATGGGATTCAAACTACTTTTACTAATATATGGACAGATATATCAACTAAGACCACAGAAGTATTTACAGAAGTTGCAGAGTTTATCAGGACTACTTGGGAAGGTATAAAGACTTTAATTTCAACTGTTCTTGATTCTATTAAAGTAAAGGCTAAGACTATTTGGAATGGGATAAAAACGTTCTTGACTACAGTAATCACTGCCATAGGAACATTTATATCCACATCTTGGAATAATATAAAAACAGTTATTCAAACAGTTTTAAATACTATTAAATCTATAGTGATGAATGTTTGGAACTCCATCAAGTCGTTCATATCTGGAGTTCTAAATGGAATCAGGTCATTAGTTTCTAATATTTGGAATAGTATCAAATCTACTATTTCATCAACAGTGAATTCTGCAAAATCAGCAGTAACGTCTGCCTTTAATTCTATGAGGTCAGCTATTTCTTCTAGTATGTCCAATATTTTATCTAGTATAAGAAATGGATTTAGTAACGCAGTGAACTTTATTAGAAATCTAGCATCACAAGCCTACACATGGGGAGCCGATATGATTAATGGAATTGCAAGGGGAATTTCAAATTCAATAGGTAATGTAATATCTGCTGTATCTAATGTTGCATCAACCATTAGGTCTTACTTACACTTTTCAGTACCAGATGTTGGTCCACTTACCGACTACGAATCATGGATGCCAGACTTTATGGAAGGCTTATCAAAAGGAATTGAAAAGAGTAGGAGATTAGTTCAATCTTCTATGAAGAATGTAGCAAGCGATATGGTTTTGAATCCAAATATATCAACTGTTAGTATGGGTGGATATGATAAAGAATCCGCTGTAAATGGAATTGATATAGGAAGGCAAATATCTGATGCACTTGCAAATATTAATTTAAAATCAGAAAATGCAGGAGATATAGTCATACCAGTCTATCTTGGAGGAACACTCCTAGATGAAGTTATTGTCAATGCATCTATGCGTAAGAATTTAAGGAGTGGAGGTAGGTGATGAAATATCAAACATATTTAATTATTGAAGGAGTAGACCTACCACTACCAAATTCTTATGATTTGGAGTTTAGAGATATAGAAGCAGATACTGGAGGAGAAACAGAGGCGGGTACTATTCAAAGGGATATTGTTAGAAACAAAGTAACAAGTATTTCTGTAAGTTTTTCTTGTAGTCCTAAACTTGTGAAGACCTTAAGCAATTTTGCTAACAAGTCTAATCTTAAAGTTAAATTCTTAGATACAGAAACATTGGAACTAAAAGAGACACAAATGTATATAGATAAGTTTCAAGTCAAACTAATAAAAGATACTTCTTATAAAGGATTGTGGGAAGTATCTTTTTCATTGGAGGAGTACTAATGTATCCAACAAGCAATGAATATAAAACAGTCATAAAAAAGAATTCTCGTAAATTTTACTGGACGGGAAATATCATCTTAAAAGATGAAACAATCATTTCATTTACCAATAAAGATATTCTTAAAGGGTCTGGATACATTCATCGTTCATGCTCTGGATCTTCTGAACTTGAAATAGGTACAGTTTATGCTGGAGAGTTTGGAATCAGTCTTTTTTCAGATATAGATAGGTATTCTCTAGAAGATTCAAAGCTAGAACTTTTTTATCATCAAGAATTAGAGAATAAAAAGATAGAAACCATACCAATGGGAATTTTTGATGTCACTGAAGCAAATAGGTCTAAGAAAATTTTAGAACTAAAAGGCTATGACTATATGCTTAGATTTGATAAGAATTTCCCAGTAACAGATACCTTTGGTACAGCTTTTGAATTACTTACATTATCATGTGAGAAGTGCAAGGTAGAACTAGGTATGACAGAAGATGAGGTGAAAGCTTTTGTTAATGGTGAAGAAGTTTTGGCAATTTATCAAGACCATGATATAGAAACCTACAGAGATTTTATTCACTATATATCATCAACTCTTGGTGCTTTTGCACAGGTCTCTCGTGATGGTAAATTGGTTTTAAAAAAGTATGCAGAAAGTATATCCACTGAAATTAAAACAAGAGAAAGATTTTCTTCATCAATATCAGATTTCAAGACAAGATATACAGCTATCAACTCAACAAATGCAAAGACTAAAATAGCTGAATACTATTCTTTAGAAAATGACGATGGCCTAACTATGAATCTTGGAATAAATCCACTTATGCAATTAGGACTTCCAGAAAAAAGAAAAAGAATGTGTGAGGTACTTCTTACTGAAATTTGTAAGATTCACCACACACCTTTTGATATGGTAACCATAGGAGACCCAAGTCTTGATGTTGGAGATAGGATAGCTATCTCCTACGCAGAAGAAAAGATTGAAGGGCTTATCACTGACATTGAATACAAGATAAATGGAAAACATAGAATTCTTGGTGTAGGGAAGAACCCATACTTATCTAGGGCTAAAAGCAAGAATGATAAGAATATAGCAGGACTGTTAAATCAGATTGAATCTGAAAAATTAGTTGTTCATTCCTACTCAAATTATTCTGCCTTTAATCTTTCTACCACAGATACACCAATAATTCGTATAGAATTTGCCTCCAATAAAGAAACGGAGGCAATTTTTAATGCATCTATCTTGTTAAATATAATTTGTGATACCGAACAAAAAACTAGAAAGATATCAAGAAAGTTCAAGAAACAAGTAGAGATTTTAAATAATGATGGAAAATCCTATGATCCTCCAAAGTATGAAGAAAAAGAGGAAGTAGAAGAATTAGACTTCATTGAAAATATAGAAATACCAACAAGGTTAGTTATTACGTATGTTTTTAATGATACGAAAATAGAACATCACATTCCAAAAGAAACCTACCTAAGTGGTGACCACATTCTAAATCTTTTCTATCCACTAACTAAACTACAGGAAAAGACTATGAACAATTTCTCGGTATTAATTAGGCTTGAATCAGGTAAGGCTATTATAGGTAAAGACAATGCTCTAGCAGCCATCTCTGGTCAGTCGCTTGGTTCTACAGCATCATGGGATGGAAAGATTAAGATTGATGAATCTTGGAATAAGATAGAACTTAGTCATTCATTCTTGCTTAGGAAACTTAAAGCTGAATACAAAGTAGAAAGACAAGTCCCAAGACCACTAGTAATTAATGAAAAGGTAGGAAGATTTAAATATCAAGGATTGATACTTGGAAAATACAAGGAAGAAATTACTACAGAATTTAAAGATAAGGAGGAAGGAAATGCTTAAGGGTAAATCAGTCATTGAACTAACTAATGTGAGGACAAATAGGAAGGAGATATATGAAGATGAAAACTTAATAACTAATGCAGTTCCAGATTTATTAAGACTGAATCCTATGGGACTTATGTACCCGATAGATGATAGTAAGAAAGTTGAATTTTGGAAGGAGATATTTCCTATAGCTAATAAATGCTATGGGGGAGTTCTTCTTTTTGAAGACAAACTCGAAGAAAATCCAGAAAAGATATTTGCACCATCTGATAATCAGATAATTGGCTATGCATCAAATGACGTGAATCAGACAGATGCTCCTAGAAGAGGTTCTGCTAATTTAACAGAAACAATTCCACTTGAAAACGGATATAAATTTGTATGGGACTTTTCAACTTCTCAAGCTAATGGAAGAATATCATCAATAGCACTTACTCACTACAGAGGTGGTAAATACTTTTATGGAGATACACATGGAAAAGACCCATTTTTATTATTAAATAGCACATCCTTATATAAAAAGCGTGAGGTTTCAGATTGTTATAATGGCTGTATTGAGATAGACTTCAAGTCAAACACAATAGTATCAATATGGCCATTAAATGACAAATCAATTGAATTGGTAAAACTAAAAGAGCCATTAACAAGCATAGGCTTAAATGATCCTATTTATACTAAAGGCTACAAAGCTGAAGAAAGGATTACTATTGATGTATCAGAATTTTTCAGCAAGATAGGCACCTGGTATGAATGTTGTTTTTATGATGGAGAGGATGGATATTGGTATGGATTTGGGACCAATAGAGACAATTTAATAAGAGTAAAAATAAATAAGAATGACTATTCTACTAGTACAGATACTTGGTCACTTAATGGAATAAGGCTTGGAAGTTTAGGAAGTTATAATGAAAAAGATAGAAGTTATTGCCATAGGTATAAATATAGTTGTGTTAAAGATGGATATCTGTATTCGATAAGTCCTTATAGAACAAATAAAGTTTATAAGGTTAATATAAATAATCCAGTAGATATAACAGTTATTTCTTTAGGTAAAGAGGTTAGCTCTTCGAAATATGGAGGAGAATATAATTATCTTTACAAGTGGGGAGACTATATATTAGGTTATGAATTTGTAATTGATAAGAAAGACCAAGTAATTGTAAATAATGTTGATTCATATAATGGTAGTGGAATAGGTAACTTAATGATGGAGACACAGACAATTGGTCCATTTGCAATAGGTTTTGGAGGTTATGAGGAAAGATTCTATAAACTATTATTTCTTCACACTCCCTATCTTGGAACAATTAATAACTTATCTAGTCCAATATTAAAAACGGCAGATAAGACAATGAAAATAACATATACTTTAACAGAGGAGGAGTAAAATGAATAAATTCTTTGAAATACTAAAAGTATGTTTTACAGCTATCGGAGGATGGTTGGGATTTTATCTTGGAAGTGTAGATGCTTTTATTTACACACTTCTTGCTTTTGTAATTGCCGACTATTTGACGGGAGTTTTAAGAGCAGGGGTCGAAAGAAAGCTATCCTCATCCATAGGATTTAAAGGGATAGCTAAAAAGATTATGATTTTTATAGTTGTAGGTATCGCAAACCTATGCGATGTAAATTTAATTAAAGGTGATGGAACCATGATAAGAACAGCCATCATCTTTTTTTATATAGCAAATGAGGGGCTTTCTATACTAGAAAATTCTGTAGCACTAGGCTTGCCAGTACCAGAAAAATTAAAAAGAGTATTAGAACAATTCAAGGAGGAAAAATAAATGAGTAATAGCCCATTAGTACAAGCAACAATTCTCTCCCCAAACCATAGTGGAAGAAGAAATCAAAAGATAACTAAAATAGCAATCCACCACGCTGCTGGAGTTATAAATGGTAGAAATCTTGCTGGAGTATTTGTGCCAAGGTCAAGAAAAGCCTCGGCTAACTACAACTTAGGATCCGATGGAGTCATTGTTTTAGGAGTAGATGAATCTAACAGAGCCTGGACAACCTCATCTTCCTGGTGTGACAATAGAGCAGTCACAATTGAAGTAGGGAACTCTACGAGAGGTCCTCAGTGGTTAGTTTCTGATTATGTTTTAAATAGACTAATTGATTTAGTAACAGACATCTGTAGGAGAAATGGAATCTATCCTTGTACCTATACTGGAGGCAAAGATGGTGTCCTTCAAAAACACGAATGGTATAAAAGTACTAACTGTCCAGGACCATACCTTGGCAGCAAGTTTTCATATATAGCAAGTGAGGTCAATAAAAGACTAAGAAGCGATAAGACTGTTAGTAAAAAAGCAGGCGAACTATATAGAGTTAGAAAATCATGGAGTGATGCTAAAAGCCAAAAAGGTGCATTTAGAAATATAGAAAATGCTAAAAAATGTGCCGATAGATTTGGGTTAAAAGTATTCGATGCAAATGGCAAGATAATTTATCCAGTTGGAAAGACAATCGAAGAGTTAGCAAAAGAAGTTATAAGTGGAAAGTGGGGAAATGGAGAAGAAAGAAAAAGAAGGTTAACTAACGCTGGGTATGATTATAAAGCAGTTCAGAGAAGAGTAAATCAGCTAATTTAATAAAATGATTATGGCTTAATGGATTTTTAAATTAGAAATCCATTAAGCCTTTTTTTATTTTGCCGTCCGATTTTAGTATTTCATATGGCATATATTAAGAGCTGTAATATTACTCATAAACAATTAATTTGTCCTAAGAAATATAGAGGAAAGAAAACTAAGGTTAAAAATAGCCTTAATTTCTTTGCCTGTGATATAGGAGGTGGAGTATGAGAGTAGAAAAGTTTAAAGGTAGAAAAGAAATTTTAAAAACTGAATACACAGAAAGAGATTTAAAAGCAGAGCTTAACTTTTATCTATCGGATAAATTCATCCAAGACCTCTTTCTTTTAGATGAAATTAGCCTTGAAGAATATAGAAAAATTAGGAGAGAAAACATTAAAAGATTTAGACCTATTCTTTCAGAATTATTGCTATAAGACTTGATAAATACTCACTTGTACGGGAATATAGCACTAAGAGAAAGAGAGGTGAGACGATGAAAAAGATAACCAAAATAGAAGCAAATCAAAAAGAGGAATCAATATTAAGAGTCGCTGCCTATGCAAGAGTATCGACAGATGAGGATGCTCAGCTAGTAAGTCTTAAAACGCAAAAAGCACACTATGAAAAGATGATAGCAGAGAACAAGTCATATACTTTTGCAGGTCTATACTTTGATGAAGGAATTACTGGAACAAAGAAAGAATGTAGAGACGGTCTTTTAAAAATGCTAAAAGATTGTGAGAATGGGAAGATAGATTTTATCCTAACCAAATCAATCTCAAGGCTTGCAAGAAACACGACAGATTGTTTGGAAATCGTAAGAAGACTCCTTGACATAAACATTGGAATCTATTTTGAAAAAGAAAACATCGATACCAGGACAATGGAAAGCGAGTTGATGTTATCCATACTTTCATCCCTTGCAGAAAGTGAATCCAGGTCTATTTCAGAAAATAACAAATGGTCCATAAAGAAAAGATTTCAAAGCGGAACGTTTATTATATCAAGCCCACCCTATGGCTATGAGAACATAGACGGAAAGATGGTAGTGAATGAAGAAGAAGGAAAAATAATAAAAGAAATATTTGAACAGTATCTCTCAGGTAAGGGAACTCACAAAATAGCAGATGACTTAAATAAAAGAAAGATTAAAGGACAAAAAGGAGCAAGCTGGCATGGTTCGACTATAAACGGAATCTTAAAAAATGAAAAATATATAGGCGATGTCATCTACCAAAAGACTTATACAGATGAAAATTATAATAGACACAAGAATAAGGGAGAAGAAGACCAGTATAAGATAATAGATAACCATGAAGCCATAATAAGTAGAGAGGACTTTGAGAAAGTACAAGAATTAATAAGGCTTAGAGCTATAGCAAAGGGAAATGGAGAAAACACAAAAAAATACCAAAATAGATATAGCCTATCGGGAAAAATAAAGTGTGGCGAGTGTGGTTCAAGTTTTAAAAGAAGGCATCACTATAATGGCAAAGATAAATATATAGCCTGGACTTGTAGTGAGCACCTAAGAGATATTCATAAGTGTTCCATGAAGTTTATTAAAGACAAGGACATAAAACTAGCCTTTGTAACTTTAATAAACAAGCTTATCTTTGGAAAAGATAGTATCCTTACACCACTCTTAGAATCCTTAAATAGAGTGGATAGCAAGGAAGAAGTCGAGAAGATAAATAAAATAGAAGAAAGCTTACAAAAAATAAAGGAAAGAAAAGAAGTTCTAAACAAACTAATAACTTCAGGCGTTTTAGATGCAAGTATTTATACAAAAGAAAGCAGTGCAATTTCAAGTGAAGAAAGTTATCTACTCAAAGAAAAGGAAAGAAGTAAAAAAGCCATCCTTGGAAATGATGAAGAAATAAGAGAACTTGAAAAGCTAATAGGAATCTTAGATAAAAGCAAAATGTTAGATCACTTTGAAGGTGACTTGTTTGAAGAAATCATTGACCACATTCAAGTTGTCAATAGAGAGACCCTTGATTTTAATTTAAAGTGTGGACTTGTACTAAGAGAGGAAGTGAAAGAAGATGTCTAGACTATGTTATGGCTACACTATAAGAGACGGAAGTTTAGAAGTTGAAGAAAAAGAAGCAGAGAATATAAGAAAAATCTTTAAAAACTATCTTGCTGGCAATGCACTTATAAAGTCGGCAGACCTTGCAGGCTTGAAGAAAAACAGCTCCAGTGTCAAAAGAATATTAACCAATGAAAAATATTTCGGCAATGACATCTATCCCAAGATAATGGATAGAGAAAGCTTTGAAAAGGCAGGTCGAATGCTAAAAGAAAGGGCAGAGGCAATGGGACGAGTTTGGGAAAAGGAAGAAGAGATTATTAAAGTTCCTTGTAAGTTTAGATATAAAGAAGAAGGAGTTTTACCACTAGAACCCTTTGAACGAGCAAGCCACCAGTACAATTTAATCGAGGTGATAGATGATGAATAGCAAGGTCATAGTCATACCAGCGAAAAAGAAAAAAGGAAATTCCATCAAGGAATCAGAAAAGAAGAAACTGAGAGTGGCAGCCTATGCGAGGGTATCAACAGATAGTGATGAGCAAGCAACTTCTTATGACACGCAAGTAGACCATTACACAAATTATATAAAGAGAAATCCAGATTGGGAATTTGCGGGAGTTTTTTCTGATGAAGGAATCAGTGGAACTTACACAAAGAAAAGAGCTGGCTTTAACAAAATGATTGAAGAAGCCATGGAAGGAAATATCGACTATATCATTACAAAGTCCATATCGAGGTTTGCCAGAAATACACTAGACTGCTTAAAGTATATTCGTAAACTAAAAGAAAACAACATCCCAGTCTATTTTGAAAAAGAAAACATCAACACCATGGATGCCAAGGGAGAAGTTCTCCTTACCATTATGGCATCTCTTGCTCAACAGGAAAGTCAGTCTTTATCACAAAATGTAAAGTTAGGCTTTCAATATAGATTTCAACAAGGGCAAGTCCAAGTAAACCATAATAGGTTCTTAGGCTATACAAAAGACGAAGACGGAAAACTTGTCATCGTTCCTGAAGAGGCAAAAATTATAAAAAGGATCTACAGAGAATATTTAGAAGGAGCAAGCCTAAGAGATATAAAAGAAGGGCTTGAAAAAGATAAGATAGTAAATGGAGCAGGAAATAAGAAATGGCATGTGTCAAACCTCAATCAAATATTAACTAATGAGAAATATATGGGGGATGCTCTCTTACAAAAGACTTATACAGTGGATTTTCTAAATAAGAAAAGAGTAAAAAATGATGGAATAGCACCTCAATATTATGTAGAAAATAACCACGAAGCCATTATACCTAAAGAAATCTTCATGCGAGTTGGAGAAGAAATGTACAGACGAGCTAATATGGTAAGTGGCAAAGGGAAAAGAAGAATTTATTCCAGCAAATACGCCCTTTCAAGTATTGTCTATTGCTCTAAATGCGGAGATATTTACAGGAGAATAGCATGGAACAACAGAGGGAAAAAATATACAGTTTGGAGATGTTGTACAAGAGTAACCCATGGGCCAGATGCCTGCCATGCTAGAACTATTAAGGAAGAAGACCTACAAGAAGCAGTCGTAGAAGCCATCAATAAACTTATATCTGAAAGCAATGAATTAAAAGAAATAATAAAAGAGAATATAGAAAAAGCCATCACAGGTGATGGAAGTAGTGGAATAGAAGAAATAGACAAAGAAATGTTGAAAGTGCAAGAAGAACTTTTAAAAGTTGCCAATGCCAAGAAAGACTACACAGACCTTGCAGGCAGAGTGGAAGAATTAAGGAATGAAAAAGAAAAGATACTTCTAGATTTAGCGGAAGAGAAGAATGAACAAAGCAGGCTAAAGGAATTAGAAGAGTTTTTAGATAATCAGGAATTGGAAATAGAAAGCTACGATGAAGACTTGGTAAGGAAACTTGTAGATAAGGTAGTTGTATATGATGAGGAACTAAAGATAGTGCTCAAGTCAGGAGTTGAAGTCAATGTATGTGTATAAATATCTTGACTTTCAAATATAACATGTGCTACAATATAACTAAGTTATATTTGAAGAAAGGAGGGCAAATCGTGGCAAACGGAGATTATGAAGTAACTCATAATAGGATTCTTAATAGCGGTAAGAAAATTTTCAAAGAACAAGGATTTGAAAAGGCAAATTTAAGAGCTATTTGCAAAGAAGCAGGTGTTACTACTGGGGCGTTTTATGGTCATTTTGAGGATAAGGAAGCACTTTTTTCTGAGTTAGTTGAGCCGATTGTAAGCCAAATACGAAAATACTATGCTATGTATGAGGATGAGAGTTTTGAGACATATAAAAAGGAAGTTCCACTTGGGAAAGAAACCATTTATAAAATTTTAGACTCTAAAGCACATGGTGCTGTTAAGATGGTCTTGTATTTTTTTGAAAATAAAGATGCATTTGAGTTATTAGTGTTTGGTTCTTATGGAACAAAATACAGTAATTTTTTAGATGAACTCGTGGAAATAGAAGATAAAAATCACATCAAAATATTAAGCATGATTTATGGTGAAGATGGTGTCGGTAGTGTAATAACCGATATGGGAATTCACTTAATTAACCATGCATATTATTATGCTTTATCTGAAGTTGCTGTTCATTCTAAAAGCAGAGAAGAAGTAGAATTAAATGCCAAACTAATTTCAAAATTCTTTAATGAAGGATGGGGCAAAATACGAGGTTTGTAAAATGGAAAAATTTTTGCATCAAATATAACTTAGTTATATTAAAGATTTAATTTTATATAAATTGGCAACATGCTGTTTTATAAGCAGATAAAAAATATTATATGTATTCAAGGAGGAGAAAAATGAATTTAAAAAGTATTGTAAAAATAGCAGTATTTTCTGTTATTGGTTTTGTATTAACAATGGGATTGGGACTTTTGACAGGATCGTTTGGAATGATTCCGAGTTTGTATTTATCATCGGCACTTCCAACAATAATTGCCGCGCCAGTTTTTGTAATAATGTGTAAACAAGTCGCACAAAGAGGAACAGCATTCTTATATTTCTTATTACTCGGCGTGTTCTATGCTCTTATGGGAATGTGGCCTGTAATAGTAGTTTGTGCAATTGCAGGAATATTAGCAGAGCTTGTGATTGGTAAAAAGGAAAATTACTCAGACAAAACTATGAAAGTAGGTCTTGGTTTTGGTGCTGGTATGTTTATATATTCGCTTCATGCGATGTATTTCACATTCGTATTTGGTGTAGAAGGTCTTACAAAACAATTCCCTAAGATGTTTACAACAGACTATGCAACATTTCTTTATAATTTTTACACCCCTAAAAACATTGCAATTTGCGTAGTGATCGCAATCGTTGCATCAATTATTGGTGCTAATTTTGGAACATATATTTACAACAAATTCTTTAGCAACAGGAAGAAAAAAAGTGTTTTGTAAAGGTGAAAAAAATAATATAAACGAATACCAACTATCAGATAAAATCAACCCGCTTACTATAGTTGGGTTGATTTTACTATTTTCAGTTATTCTAACTGTTGGAGAGCAATCACAATATTTATTTTCCCTTATTTTTGTCTTAGGACTATTATTCTTATTTTCTATAAGAAAGGCATTTAGAACGATATGTTCATTGCTTATAGTATGGGGGCTTATTTATTTGCTGAAACCACACTTAGGAAATGTTTTGGTTGGTTCTATATATACAATGCTACTTATAGTGTTGAAATTTGCTCCACTTTTCATTTTGGGAAAAGTTCTGTCCTCATATAGTTCTTCGCATCTAATGGCTGCATTTAGAAAAATTGGAATTGATGGTGGAATAGGGATAGGAATTACAGTATTCTTTCGTTTTATTCCGGAAATCTCTATTAGGATGAAGGAAATAAACAATGGCATGAAAATTAGAGGATTTAAAGCAAGTATTTTCAAACCAATTAAAACATTTGAATTATATTTTGTTCCTCTTATGTATAAGTGCATAGATATAAGCGATACCTTAACTTGTTCAATCATATCAAAAGGTATTGAATATGATGGACAAAAAACAAGTTTTCATGAGGTGAGATTTACATTTATTGATATAGCAATGATGATCGGAGGAATGATTTTGTTGGGGGCGAGTTTATGGAAAATATTTTAGAGGCAGAAATCAAATCCTTTCATTATGGAGAAGATTTGATTTTGAAAGATTTAAAAATGTCTGTAAAGAAAGGCGAAATTATAGTCTTAACAGGTCTTTCAGGATGCGGAAAAACGACACTTTTAAGACTGCTAAACGGGCTTATTCCGTCATTTTATGACGGTGATTTGGACGGCGAAATTAAGATTTTAGGGAAGGATATAACTACTTATAAAAAGGGAGAGTTAGCTAAATATATTGGCAATGTATTTCAAAATCCTAAGGATCAATTTTTTTGTGATGTAGTTGAAGATGAAATTGCTTTAGTAGGTGAAAATTTGGGATTAGACAGGGACACCCTAAAAGAAAAAGTTGAAAAAGCAATGGACTTGTTAGGAATAAATCATATTAGCAAAAAATCCATTTTTGAATTATCAGGGGGAGAAAGGCAAAAGGTGGCGATAGCAGGAACACTTATTTATGATACAGACATTATCTTTTTCGATGAACCTTCAAGTAGCCTTGATTACGATAGTATAAAACATTTCAGTGAAATACTTATCAGATTGAAGACGATGGGAAAGACAATAATTATAGCGGAACATAGGCTCTATTATTTAAAAGAGATTTTTAGCAGATTGATTTATATAAAAGACGGTACAATATGTGATGTTTTTCCGAATGGTAGTCTTAGTAATGATAAATGTAAGGAACTTGAGTTAAGGACACTTAATGAAAGAGAATTGATATCAGAAAAAGAACCTATTGTGGCTAAAAGCTGTATCAAAGTAAATAAAGCCTGCATTCATCAAGGCAAAAGAACTTTGATAGAAGAATTAACTTTTGAGCTTGGAGAAAGCGAAATAATGGGAGTGATTGGTTCTAATGGTATTGGGAAAAGTACTTTGGCAAAAGCATTATGTGGTTTATCTGAAAAATATTTGGATGTCAGCTATGGACAGAAACAAAGAGAAAGACTTAGAAATTCATATTGCGTGTTACAAGATGTAGATGCTCAGATTTTTTTAGACACAGTAGAAAATGAGTTGATATTTTGTAAAGATAAAAACTCGGAAAATGATTTAGAAAAGATACGAGAATATCTGAAAGATACAAACCTGTGGCATAAAAAAACCAATCATCCGCAGAAACTATCCGGTGGACAAAAACAACGACTGGCAATTATTACTTCATTTTTATCCGGTCGTAAGCTGATAATTTTGGATGAACCAACATCGGGACTTGATTATAAAAGTATGAAAATTATGTCCGATTTAATTACAGAAAAAGCAAAGGAGATTCCAATTATAATAATTACTCATGATTTAGAACTGTTATTTAAAACCTGTCATTCCGTCTTAATGCTCGGTGATAATGGTTATAAAAAAATATCTGTAAAGGGAAATGAAGCGTTAATCATGGATTTTATGGATAAAAAAGGAAATTTATTGAAGGAGGAGAATGATGTTAAATAAGGTTTTTGAGTATGCTGGTTCGCATAAAAAAACAATACATTTAGCGAGTTTTATTATGCTATTAAGTGTCATTATGGGAGTTGTGCCATTTCTATTTGCTTATCAGATTATAAATCCCTTGATTTTAGGACAAAATTTGGAATTCACAAGGTTAGTTATTTTGCTTGCCGGTATTTTGATATGTTTGGTTTTGCAAGCATTATTAGGTGGTTTGGGTCTTAATATGTCCCATAAGGCAGCATATAACACATTATTTGGACTTAGAACATCTCTACAAAAAAAGATGGAGAATCTTCCCTTAGGAGCTATTGAAGAAAAGGGAACAGGTGCTATTAAAAAGATGTTTGTAGATGATATTGGTAGTTTGGAAGTTCTTTTGGCACACTCATTGCCTGAAGGAATTGCCAATTTAATTGTGCCTGTAATGGTATATATTGCAATGTTTTTCGTTGATTGGAGACTGGCACTTATGTCTTTGGCATCCATTCCACTAAGCATTGTCGCTATGATGATTATGTATTCCGCAGGAATGAAAAAAATGGGACCATATTATATGGCGAGTGGAAAAATGAATAATACCATTATTGAATATGTGAATGGTATGGAAGTAGTAAAAGTGTTTAACAAGCAAACGGAATCATATAAAAGATTTTCTAAAGATGTTGGAGATTATAGAGATTATGCACTCGCTTGGTATAAGACTGCATGGCCATGGATGGCATTATACAGTGCCTTACTTCCATGCACGATTATATTAACATTGCCGCTTGGAGGTTACTTTGCTTACATGGGCTATGTTAGTCTTTCTGATTTGATATTGGTATTATGCCTATCTTTGAGTATTGGCTTACCACTCTTAAAGGCTTTGGGATTTTTACCAACGATGCCACAGCTTAATTATAAAATATCTGCATTGGAAGATGCTTTAAATATAGAACCATTAAAACAAGGTGAAAACAAGTTTAAAGGTATAGATCATACTATTTCCTATGACAATGTTACATTTGGTTATCAACTAAGCAAGATGGGAGAGAATGGACAACCTGAAACATACATTAAAAATGTGATTCATAATGTGAGCTTTACAGCAAAAGTTGGAGAAAAGACAGCCATTGTTGGAGAATCAGGCTCAGGTAAAAGCACCTTAGCGAAACTCTTAATTCATTACTATGATGTTTTAGAGGGAAGTATTAGCATTGGAGGACAAAATTTACAGGATATGAGTCTTAAGGCACTGAATAAAGAGATTTCTTATGTGTCTCAAGACCAATATTTATTTAATACTTCACTCTTAGAAAATATTCGTATCGGAAATTTGTCAGCTACCGATGAAGAAGTGATAGAAGCTGCAAAGAAAGCTCAGTGTATGGAATTTTTAGATAAGCTCCCAAATGGTATTTACTCTTTGGCTGGCGAGGCAGGAAAGATGTTATCAGGTGGAGAAAGGCAAAGAATATCATTAGCGAGAGCTATTTTGAAAAATGCTCCGATTGTTGTACTTGATGAGGCAACAGCCTACGCAGATCCGGAAAATGAAGAAAAAATGGAAGCAGCTATTCGTGAACTTGTAAAAGGAAAAACATTGATTGTAATTGCTCATAAACTTCCGGCAATTGTAGATGCAGACCAAATATTGGTAATGAATCATGGTCGTTTAGTTGCAAATGGAAAACATAATGACTTGTTAGAATCATCAGCAGACTACCGTAAATTATGGGATGCGACACTATTTAGTAAAGATTGGAAAATCAGCAGAAAGGAAGGTGAAATGAATGTTTAAACTAATATCAAGAATTTTAAACTTGTCAGGAAAGTATAAAAATAGAATTAAAGGGGCATTTGTTTTTGCCTTTATTGAATCTGTTTTAAGTAAAATGCCTATTTTTATTGCATTTACTGTATTGATAGGATTTTATGAAAAGACAATATCACCTAAAACATTCTTGTATGTAGGAATAGGACTTGGTTTGGTAGTGTTGGTACAGGCATTGGTTCATTTTTTAAGCGATAAATTGCAAAGTGCTGCTGGCTTTCTGATTTTTGCAGATAAAAGGATGGAGCTTGGAAATCACCTTAGAAAACTTCCTATGGGATATTTCACATCAGGAAATTTAGGAAAAATCAATTCTGTTTTAAGTTCAGATATGTCATTCATTGAGGAAGTATCCATGAGTACCATAGCTAATATGATGAGTTATGTGCTTTCAACCGTTGTGCTTACTATATTCATGTTTGTTTTAGATTATAGAATAGGTCTTGTGTCTGTGTGTGTAACTCTAATAGCAACATTACTTGCAAGCAGAATGAATAAAATGTCTTTATCTGAAGCTGTTATCAGGCAAGAGCAAGGAGAGAAGCTAACAGATGCAGTTTTGTCATTTGCAGAAGGAATTAGTGTAATCAAAAGCTATAACCTTTTAGGAGACAATTCAAAGGCTCTTACAGATAGCTTTGCTTCATCAAGAGACACTTCTATAAAGTTTGAAAAGAAGATGACACCTTGGACAAGCGGATTGAACATTATTTATGGTATCGGAATTACTTTTATTTTGGCACTTGCTTTGTATCTTCATTTACAAGGAATGTTGAAACTTCCTTATGTGTTAGGACTGATACTATTTGTATTTGACTTATTCAGTCCATTAAAAACTCTTTATGGAGAAGCAAGCAGGCTAACAGTTATGAATGCTGCTTTAGATCGTATTGAAGAAGTATTAAATGAAACAGAACTACAGGATACAGGTAAAAAACATCTCTTAAAGGCTAAGTTTGGTGAGCCGGAAATTAGTTTTAATCATGTGAAATTTTCTTATGGAGAAAAAGAGGTTTTGCATGATATGAATTTTGAAATGAAAAAGAATACAATGACAGCTTTAGTTGGACAGTCCGGAGGAGGAAAATCTACAGTAGCAAATCTTTTGGCAAGATTTTGGGATGTAGACTCCGGTGAAATTTTGATTAGAGGGGTGAATATAAAGGATGTTTCGCTATCTGAATTGATGTCGGAAATTAGTATGGTTTTCCAGAGAGTGTATTTGTTTCAAGATACGATTTTTAACAATATTGCCATGGGGAAAGAAAATGCGACGAAAGAAGAAGTTATAGAAGCTGCAAAAAAAGCAAGATGCTATGATTTTATTATGGCACTTCCTGATGGATTTGACACAATGATTGGAGAAGGCGGAGCAACTCTATCCGGTGGTGAAAAACAAAGAATTTCTATTGCTCGCTGCATATTAAAAGATGCTCCTATTGTAATTCTTGACGAGGCAACAGCAAGTGTTGATGTGGACAATGAAAGCTATATACAGGAAGCAATCAGTGAATTGGTAAAGAATAAAACATTATTAGTTATCGCCCATAGATTAAATACTATTAGAGATGCCGATAGTATTATTGTAATCAAGGAAGGGAATATTGCAGAACAAGGAACCCATAATGAGCTAATTGCTTTAAATGGGATTTATAAAAATATGGTAGAGCTCCAAGAAAAAAATAAAGGACTAAAAATTATATAAAAATTGGTCTAAGAGAGGAGAAGGCAATGAAACAAGATATGAAAGAACAATTATTAACAAAAAGACCGATAGATTTACTCTTTCAGTTATCTATTCCGGCAGTTATCGGAATGATTGTTATCGGTCTGTATCCGTTAATGGACGGAATATTTGCTGGGAAAATTATAGGACAGACAGCAATGACTGCCTGTGGTGTCGCAATGCCACTTACCTTTTTCAACAGCGGTGTTTCAACTTTACTTGGTGTAGGTTCTGCATCTGTACTTTCAAGAGCAATCGGTAAAGGGGATCAAAAAACTGTAGATAAAATTATGGGTAACCTAATCTATTGGGTGATTTTCTTCTCTGTAATTATTACAGTTGGAGGAATACTTCTTGCTCCGCATTTTTTAGATATGGTCGGTGCAACGGGTGAAATCAAAGCCTATGGTATTAGATACCTTAGAGTAATTTTTATAGGTTCTCTATTTGTAAACTTCACACAGTCCGCAAACATGGTTATGCGTGGCGAAGGACTGATGAAAAAAGCTATGACGATTATGGGACTTGGAGCATTACTGAATATCATTCTTGATCCGATTTTAATGACAGTTATGGGTGAATATGCGATTGAAGGTGCTGCCCTTGCAACCATCACAGCACAATTTGTTCAGGCAGTGGCAACACTACATTATTTCTTGAAAAAGAGTAAAGTTGTTAAAATCCATAAGATAAAGTCTGATGCGGAAATTAAAAAAGAAATGTTTTCTGTCGGTTCATCCGCTATGATGATGCAGCTTTTGTTTATGATTCAACAGACTATGCTCTATAAAATGGCATTTAAGTATGGCGGAGATACCAATGGAATTTTGATGGCGGCATCACTTCGTGTATATGCCTTTTCATTTATTCCTCTTTGGGGAATGAGTCAAGGCTTACAACCTGTTGTTGGAACAAACTTTGGAGCAAAGCAGTATGACAGAGTAAGACAGGCTATGAAGGTCTTTTCTATTGGCGGTTTAGTTCTTGCAGCAATCTTTTGGATTCCGTCTTTATTGCTTTCAAGTCAAATACTATCTTTATTCGGTGTAGAAGCAAACATCATTGCACAGGGTGTTGGAAACTTTAGATTGTTCTATTCCGTATTTATTTTGTATGGAGTAATGGTTATGACTGTTACTTTCTTCCAATCAATCGGAAACGGAAAGAAAGCTGGGATAATCGTAATGCTTAGACAACTGTTTTTGTTTGTTCCTGCCATGATTTTATTGCCAATGATATTTGGAGTAAAAGCTGTTTGGTTTACACAGCCACTTGTTGATTTCATTATGATTGTTGTTGGCGTTTTCATGATGATTGCGGAACTGAATAAAATGGGGAAAGAAAAAGTTCAAGCGTAAAATTTCTTATTAGGTGTTTAGAATTTGAAACATTAGAAGGACTTAATTTATGGAAAATAGTTAGCTATAAAATGGAGGGATAGAAATGGAAAAGTCTATATATTTATTTGAAAGAATAAACCACAATAAAAATAGTCCTTTTTCCTATAAGCTTTATAGCTGTTTGTCTTTCCATATGCTCGTCTAAACAATTAAATATAATTAAAGGAAGAACAAGTTTCTTTCGTTTTATAGGACTTCTTATGTCAAGGTGCAGGAGTCCTCCTTTTTTTGTTTTAAAACGCAGACAAAAAGAAATGGAGGAAGCATATATGCCAAAAAAATATTACCTTTATATCAACGGACAAAAGGTCAAAGTCAGTGAAGATATTTATAAAGTCTACTGGCGAGAAAGAGAACACGAAAAGTATTTGGAGCAGGTGGAAAGAAAAAACCACTTGCTCTTTTTTCATCATTGGATCATGACGGACATTTTGTAGATAATATTGTTGATGAAAGTGTTGATGTAGAAAAGATTGTTGAAACACAGATGATGATTGAAGCAGTCAGAAATACAATTTCAAGACTCAATGCAGAAGAAAGGGGCATCATTGAGCGTTTGTACTTTCAGGATGAAATTCTTTCGAGTATTACAAGAATAAAGAAAGTGAGTTATCAAGCTATACAATGGCGTAAGAATAATATATTGAAAAAACTGAAGTTGTTATTAGAAGATTTTTTAAGATAATCGACTTGTAGATAAGGGCAGATTTTCCATTATAAAGTAAAGGTGATATAGGGCTATTTTTCTTTGCTTATTAATAGTATATTATGCAATGAGAGAAGGAATTTATATCATAGATATATTCCCACATACGAGGCTTTTGAAAAATCTCAAATTTTATCCATACAGACCACTCAAGCCATGTGGAGAGTGTGGCATTGATGTCAAGAAATTAAGATAATAGGCTATAAAACTGTTGAAACAGGTGGCTTTTAGGATTTTAGAAGAAATCTTAAAAGCCATTTTTCTATTTGAAAAATACCTTGTGGGAACATTTCAAGTGTAGATTATTGCAGGGTGTGTAGACACTATGTATATTTTAGGGGGAGTGAACAGGATAGATAATATCAGGCTACTTATCATATAATAAAAATGATATAATAGTAATTAGGTTGAATTAAGGAGGTAATTATAATGAGTCCTTTGGTTGTATATTATTCATATTCAGGAATAACAAGAAGATTAGCAGAAGATATTGCGTTGATTACTGATGGAGATTTGAGAGAGCTGAAGCCACAAAAGCCTTATTCATTCTCATATAATACAGCTGTAAAAGAAGTGAGAGAAGAAATTGAAAAAGGATATTGCCCACCTCTTATTCAAGGGGCGGAAACTATTGAAAATGCAGAGGTGGTTTTTATTGGTTCTCCTAATTGGCTTAAAACTTTTGCCCCACCCGTGCTATCGTTTTTAAGAACGGTTGATTTAAGTGGAAAGACAATTATTCCGTTTTGCACGCATGGCGGAGGTGGTTTTGGGAGAATGATTGAAGATTACAAAAAGGAATGTAAGAATTCAATTATTAAAGATGGAATAGCGTTAAAAGGAGATTACAGTTTTGATGAATTAAAAACATGGTTAGATAGTAATTTATGAATCCCAGTTTATTAAACTGGATTGTCAACACCTATTTGTACAATCTAAAATCGAACGCACCATTATAATTTTAACTAGTTACTAGCTAAGATTTGGTTTCTATATTTAACTGGTGACAAGTAACCTAAGGATCCATGGATTCTTAGGTTGTTGTACCGATAAACATATTCTGATAGTTCTAATTTTAGTTGTTTTAAGTTTTTAAATTCTTTCTGATAAACAAATTCTGTTTTCATCACCTTATTAAATGCTTCAGCTACTGCATTATCATATGGACTTCCCTTTCCACTTAAGGATCTTTCTATGCCAAATATGTCTAGAATTTCATCTATGCTTTTGTTGTCAAATTCTCGTCCTCTATCTGTGTGAAATATTTTTATTTTATTTAATGGGTACTTGATTGAATATATTGCTTCTTTTACTAAATCTGCGCTCTTATTTTTTCCTGCTGCATATCCTATTATTTCTCGATTGTGTAAATCGATTATTGCACAGATGTAGTTCCAACTATTTCCTACTCTTACGTAAGTTAAGTCACTTACACATGCTTGTAAAGATGGCCTATTGTAAAATTGTCTATCTATCTTGTTATTAATCTTTTTGTTGTTACATGTGGTTTTTTCTACCTTGTATTGTTTTACTGTATAGCTTGATACTAAGGCATGTTTTTTCATTATTCTACATATTTTTCTTCTTGATACTGTGATATTTTGTTTTTCTAACTCTACTTTGATTTTTCTTGATCCGTATGAATTTTTACTTTTTCTGAATATTTCTATGATTTTTTCTTCTAAAAGCTCTTCGGTTTTTAGGTTGTCTTTTGATTCTTTTTTGTTTAGATGATAGTATATTAAACTTCTTGGTATACCTAAAAACTTACACATTGCACTAATACTGTATTTATCCCTGTTTGAGATTATGAGCTTTACTTTTTGCCTAGTAGTAGTGCAGCTTGCTTTAAAATATCATTTTCCATTTCAAGCTGTTTTACTTTTTTTCTTAGTTTGATTAATTCCTTTTCTTCTTCTGTTCTATTATCATCAATGTTGAAGGAATTTGAGCTGTTGTATCTATTAACCCAATCTCTTATTGTTGATGGTGCTATGTCGTATTCTTCTCCCAATTTTTTATATGTGTAGTTACCTTGGTTAACGATTTCTACCATCTGTTTCTTGAAGTCTTCTTCGTAGTGTTTAGCCAATTTAAAATCCCCCTATGATTTCTTATTATTTATTGTACCAGATATTCGATTTTAAATTGTACTATTTACTGTATCCTTACCAAACTCAAATAACCAAATAAAAGATACAAGATAGCAATTCACGAAGCAGTAAATCAAGTCGGTTTACTGTTTTTTTATTGCTCAAAATCAAGAAGAAAGGACAAAGAAAATGAAAGACATAGAAGAAAAATTTTAATGGCAAAAGAAGAAATCAAGCAGTTACAAAATAAAAGAAAGAAGCTCATCAGTCAGCAGAAAGAGGAAGCACGAAAAAAGAGAGATAGACGGCTTTATAAAAAAGGAGGAGTATTTGAAAGTATTTTTACCGAAAGCAAAGAATTAACCAAAGACGAATTTTATCAACTAATCTCATTCACAAATATCAAAGAGGTAATAAATTGTAAATGATAAACTAAAAGTGGTCCAAAAATCGATTAATTCTGATCGAAAAATGGTCCACTTGTTTTAGTTTATCCTCCATATGTAAAGTAAACATATGGAGGTATGTGAGGTGATTAAATTAATGGACAAGCATGCAATAATAAGGCTTAAAAATCAAGGATATTCAAATAGAGAAGTATCTAAAATACTTAAGATTAATAGGAATACTGTAGCTAAATATTGGAATAAGTACCAGGAGGATGTTAAGAATTTAGATAATCCTGATTTAGATAGATCATTAGTTCAAGAAGAAATTGCCAAGGCGCCTTCCTACGATTCTTCTAATAGAAAGAAGATCAAATATACAAAAGAAGTAGATGAGTATCTTGATCAGATTTTAGAAAGTGAGAAAAGAAAGTATTCTTCTTGGGTAATCATAAACAAGCTTTAAGCGTTGTTCAGATTCATAAGATGATTGTTGATAAGGGTTTTGATATATCTTATCCTTCAATAGCAGTTTATGTTAGA